>CAWAVW010000003.1:0-467212 GCA_963785585.1 uncultured Acidobacteriota bacterium | reverse complement strand
TGCGGCCGCTCGCGCTTGCGTTCGCACTGTTCATCGCGCTTCCCTTTTTGCTTCTGTTCGTACTTCCGCAGCCGGCCCTTGCTCGTCAAATCGTGGTGCAGCATTTCGATGCGCACATCATCGTGTCGGCGGACGGCACGGTGGACGTAACCGAAACGATTGACGCGCAATTTACCGGAGCGTGGCACGGGATTTACCGGACGATTCCGGTGGAATACACCTCTCCGGAGGGACTCAACTACACGCTGCTGCTCGACCAGATTCAAGCCACGGACAGCGACGGGCACACGCTGAAGTTCGAACAAAACAGCGACGGCCGGTACACCAAATTCAAGATTTACGTGCCGGGTGCGGAAGATGCGACGCGAACGATCCTATTTCACTACCGCGTGCTGAATGCGATCCGGTTTTTGGACGATCACGACGAACTCTACTGGAACGTGACGGGAGACGAGTGGGACCTGCCGATTGAACTGGCGAGCGCGAGCATCACGCTGCCGGCGGGCGTTACGGGAGTGCGAGCGGCGGCGTACACGGGCGCGGTGGGATCGCGAGGCGACGACGCGCAAGTGACGATCAGCGACTCCGGCGTGGATGTACACACGACGCGTCCGCTATCGTACCGGCAAGGGCTGACGGTGGCGGTTGGGTTCGACAAGGGCGCGGTGCATCCGCCGAGCGCGGCGACGCTGTTCGCGCGCACTGCGCGGAGCAATTCGCCGCTGTTCATTCCGGTGATCGCGCTTTTCGGGATGCTGTGGGTCTGGTGGACGCGCGGGCGCGACGCCGAGCATGGGGCCATCACGGTGCAGTATGAGCCGCCGGACCAGCTCAGTCCGGGCGAATGCGGAACGCTGGTGGATAATTCGGCGGACATGCGGGACATCACGGCGACGCTGGTGGATCTGGCGGTGAAGGGCTATCTGACGATCGAGCAGAAAGACGAAAGCCATTTGCTGGGGCTGACGCATTCGAAGACGTACATTTTTCATTTGAAGAAGCCGGCGACGGAGTGGGGCGGGACGCGTCCGCATGAAAACGAAATGCTGGCGGCGCTGTTCGACGGCGGCGCGAAGACGGACGTGAATCTGGCGGACCTGCAGAATCATTTCTACACGCACCTGCCGGTGATTCGCGACCGGATTTTCGATGCGTTGATGAACGACGGCTACTATTTGCACCGGCCGGACACGGTGCGGGCGGCGTATCTGGTGGGCGGAATTTGCGTGGGAATCTTCCTGGTGTTTGGATCGAGCGTGATCGCGAGCATGACGGGCATCGCGCGGCTGCCGTGGATCCTGGCGGGAATCGGGACAACGGCGGCGATATCGGGCGTCGGGTATTTCATGTCCGGCCGGACGCTGACGGGATCGCAAACGCGCGAAAAGGTGCTGGGATTCGAGGAGTTTCTGGGGCGCGTGGAGAAAGATCGGATCGAGCGGATCGAGAAGACGCCGGAGCTGTTTGAAAAGTACCTGCCGTATGCGATGGCGCTGCGCGTGGAGAAGAAGTGGGTGGCGGCGTTTGCGGGAATGGCGCTGCAACCTCCGCAATGGTATTCGGCGCCGTACGGCGGGGGATTTCAGCCTATCTTTCTGGTGAACGATTTGAATTTCATGTCGTCGCAAGCCGGGACGATGATGGCGTCGTCGCCGCGGAGCTCGGGCGGATCGGGATTCGGCGGCGGAGGATTTTCGGGCGGCGGATTCGGCGGCGGCGGTGGCGGCGGATTTTAGCGTAGCGCGGCGCGGTGAAGCGCTATTTCAGAAATTTGCGGAAGGCTTTTTGGGTTTTGTGATGTTCGTAGCCGTGGCGAAGATAGAAGGCATGCGCGCGGTCGCGGATAACATTGGACCGCAGACGGATGGTAGCGATTCCCTGCTGTTTCGCCCAATCTTCCGCGCGGGCTAACAGTTTTTCTCCTACCTTTTGCGAGCGATAGCGCTCGTCCACGATGAAGCCGGTGATTTCCGCGAAGGGATCGGATTCGAGGGTGCGGTGCGTGACGATGCAGATCCACCCGGCGATTTCGGCGGGCTGCGTCTGCGATTGCGATTCAGCGACGAAAATCGAGTACGTCGAGGTTGCGTCGAGGTCGGCGATGCGGCGGGCGATGTCGTCCCGTGTGGATGGATAACCGAGTTGTCCGGCGAGTTCGGCGAGGCGGGCGTAGTCTGCGAGGCGGGGCTTGCGGATTTGCATTTCGGGATGGTTTTGAGTTTTGGTCATGTTCCGATTTCGTTCGCTTCGCTGGTGTGTTGTTTCCGCTCAGAATTTCTTTTCCGAATCGAGAAGGATCGTCGTTGGCCCGTCGTTGGTGAGTTCGACGGACATGTGCGTCTGAAAGACTCCGGTGGCGACGTGGACGCCTTGATTTTGCAGTTCGCGGACGAATTGTTCGTAGCCTGCTTTGCCAGCGTCGGGCGGGGCAGCGCCGAGGAAGCTGGGGCGTCGCTGGCCGCGCGCGTCTCCGTAGAGAGTGAATTGAGAAATGGCGAGAACCGCGCCGCCGGTATCGAGAAGCGAGCGATTCATTTTGCCCTGGTCGTCGTTGAAGATGCGGAGGTGGATGACTTTTTCGGCCATGGCGGCGGGAGTTTCGGGAGTGTCGTCGCGTCCGACGGCGACGAGGACGACGAGGCCTGCGGCGATTTCGCCGACGACGTTGCCTTCGACGAGGACGCGGGCTTTTGTGACGCGTTGGAGGACGGCGCGCATTTTTGTGTGCCGCGGAGGCGGAATGGCATTTTAGGCGTGGTGGCGAGGGGAATACAACTTCGCTGCGTGAGATGAGTTTTTTGTGGCGGCCGCGAAGTCCAAAGGCCGGCCGCCGAGGACGCGAGATGCAGGATGTGTTGGCGAGAACCAGGCGTGCACGGGGAGATCGAGGTGGCAGCGGCAAGCCGCTGCTGGGTGGAGCCGCGGATGTGTGGAGATGGCAAAAGCGGTGGCAAGCCACCGCACTCCGAAATAAATCCTGGCGGCGATTCTGAATGTGACGGCGGATGGGTTTTGATTGCTGAGGATTGGTGAAAGGAGATGGCGTCGCGGCCCGCGCGGGGCGCGACGGTTGAAAATTGTGTTAGAACCGTAGGGCGATACGCGGAGAGTGAAATTGAAACTGGCGCTGATTGGGACGCACGGCGTGGGAAAGACGACGCTGGCGTTTGAGATTTGTTCGCTGCTGAAGAAGGCGCACCACAACGTCGAACTGGTAACGGAGGTGGCCAGGCGGTCTCCGTTTCCGGTGAACGCGGCGACGACACTCGAAGGGCAACTGTGGATTCTGCATGCGCAGATTGCGGCGGAGCTCGATGCCGGCGGACGAGCGCCGATGGTGGTGGCCGACCGTTCGGTGCTCGATAACTATTGTTATTTGGTGAACAAGTTTGGGCGGCAGGCGGCGCTGGAGCCGTGGCTGGCGTGGTGGATGAATTCGTACACGCTGCTGGTGGGCGTGCCGCCGGGTGACGAGGAGATTCCGCGGGATGGGTTTCGCTCAGAGGATCGCGCGTTTCAGATGCGGATTCACGAGTTGCTGATTGAGTTGCTGAGCGCGCCTCCGTTTGACCGGCTGGCGCGTCCCGTGAAATGGCTGGATGCGAGGGAGCGGGCGATGTGGGCGGAACAAGTTGTGGAAGCGGCAAAGGCGACGTAGATGTGTGCGGCAGTGACTGACGGCACGGCGGGAGGGAAGAATCGCGGCGCGCGGTGGCTGACGCCGGGAGTGCTGGGGATCGGCCTGGCGAGTTTGTTTTCGGATTGGGGACACGAGGCGGCGACGTCGATTTTGCCGGCGTTTCTGGCGAGCCTGGGCGCTCCGGCATTTGCGCTGGGAGTGATCGAGGGAGTATCGGACGGGCTTTCGAGTTTTGCGAAGCTGGCGGGAGGATGGATCGCGGACCGTCCGAGATTGCGCAAGCCGACGGGAATTCTCGGATACCTGGCGACGGGAATTTCGACGGCAGCGTATGCGCTTGCGAATGCGTGGCCGGCCGTGCTGGTGATTCGGGCGCTGGGATGGATGGGGCGAGGGAGCCGCGGCCCTTCGCGCGACACGCTGTTGACGGATTCGGTGGCGCCGGGACAAGAAGGACGCGCTTTTGGATTTGAGCGCGCGATGGACACGACGGGAGCGGTGCTGGGTCCGCTGTGCGCGACGGCGCTCCTGGGTGTGCTGGGATTGCGCGGCGTGCTGAAGTGGACGTTTGTTCCCGGCGTGGCCGCGGCGGTGGCGTTTGCGTTTCTGGTGCCGAAGGGACGGCGTGACGATAGCCACCAGGCTCCCGATTTTATTTCGAGCTTTGCGCAACTGCCGGGAAATTATTGGCGGTATCTGGCGGGAGTTTTCGCGCACGGGGTGGGAGATTTTGCGCCGACGCTATTGATTTTGCGGGCGACGCAGATTTTGACGCCGCGGTATGGATTTGCGCGGGCGTCGGCGGTCGCGGTGGGGCTTTACACGTTTTACAATCTGGTGAATGCGGCGGCTTCGTATCCGGCGGGAAGGCTGGCGGATCGAGTGGGCAAGCGCGGTTTGCTGGCGGCAGGATATTTGCTGGCAACGATCACGTTTGCGGGATTCATTTTCGAGCCGGCGACGATGACGATGCTGGCGATTTTGTTTGGGCTCGCGGGAGTGCACGGGGCAGTGCAGGCGTCGGTGGAAAAATCGCTGGCGGCGGAGTTGCTGCCGGCAACGTCGCGCGGGGCGGGGTTTGGAGTGCTGGCGACGGTGAATGGGATCGGGGATTTGATTTCGAGCGTGGTGGTGGGGGCGCTGTGGAGTGGCGTGAGCGCGAACGCAGGATTTGCGTATGCGGGAGCGTTTACGCTGGCGGGGGCGGTGGTGATTTATTTTCTTGCGGGGACGGCGAAGGTGGCGAGCGTTTAGCGACGCCGTGCGCGAATGCGGGGATCGGGCTGGCAGCGCGGGCAATAGAAGGTGCTGCGGCCAGCGACGGTGGCGTGCTTGATTTTTGTGCGGCAGCGGAAGCAGGGTTTGCCTTTGCGCTGATAGACGCGATGGCGGGATTGGAAGTCGCCGCGATTGCCATCGGCGTCCACGTAGTCGGAAATGGAGGAGCCCTTCCGTTTGATCGCTTCGTAGAGGACGGCGCGGACTTCTTTGTAAAGGCGCGAGAGTTCGGCGGGTTTCAGATTGGCGCCGAGACGTTTGGGGTTGATTTTCGCGCGCCACAAGCTTTCATCGGTGTAGATGTTTCCCATTCCGCTCAAAACACTTTGATTCAGGAGCAGCGCTTTGATGCGGCTGCGGCGGGCGTGAATGCGTTCGCCGAATTCGTCCGCGGTGATCGAGAGCGAATCGGTGCCGAGTTTGCTGGCCATGCCGACGCGCTCGCCAGCGGCCAGGATGCGCATTTTGCCGAATCGGCGGACGTCTGTGTAGCGCAGTTCCCTGCCGTCGTCGAGAGCGAGAAACACATGGGTGTGCGCGGCGACGGGACGGTCGGGCGAGCCGACGACGATTTGGCCGGTCATGCCGAGATGAATTTGGAGCGAGAGGCTTTCGGAGGTTGCGTCGCGGGCGTCGAGATCGACGAGCAAAACTTTTCCGTGGCGGCGAACGGCGGAGACGCGGCTGCCGGGAAGATGAAGTTCGAGCGCCGAGGGATCTTCGATGAAATTGGTTTTGGTGCTGAGACGAACGCTGACGATGCGGCGGCCCGGAAGAGCGAGACGCAATCCGCGCGCGACGGTTTCGACTTCGGGAAGCTCGGGCATACGGTGGAAGTTTACTGCAGGGGTCGCGCGGACGTGGAGAAAACCAAAGCAAAAAGATTGAAACACGAAGAACACGGAGAACACCGAGAACATCGTTGCGTATGAGTTCACGGAGGCGGAGAGAAGGCTACTGACTCGCTGCTCGCCGCGTTGACTGTTTTCAGGATCTCTCGACTGTTCGGTTCGGGATTGTTACGGCAGAGGAATGCCGGGCGAGGCGACGATTCCGGCCATGCGCAGAATTTCGGAATATTCCTCTTCGGTGAGAGGGCAGATGGTCATGCGCGTATTTTTCAGGAATTTGATTTTGCGCAGCGCCTTGTTTTCGCGCAGCTCGGCGAGAGTCACCTGGCGCGGCAGGCGCTCGATGGCGCGAAGGTCCATGACCATTTTCTTGGTGTCGTTTTCGTGCGGATCGGGATACGGGTCGCGGCTGACTTCGGCGAGCGCGTAGAGGGCGTGTTCGGGCTTGCCGTGATAGGCGATGGCGCGATCGCCCTTTTGAACGAGCTTGATCTGGCGGAGGGCGTCCGGGCGGTGGCCGGCGTGGCGCCACATCTCTTTACCCTTCACGAACAGGGTATCCCAGTGGTACACGCGGGGGTCCACGGCGAGGAGCCAACGCTTTGGTTTTGTGGGTGGTTGCGTCATTCGCTCAAAAAGAGACGGGCGAACTATACACGGAAGAGCCAAAAAATGGCGAAATTTGTGAAAAGAAATGTTAACACAGGGCTGGACGGAGCGAATGGGGAATTGACTGTAGGCTAAGTGGTTTAATTCCCTACATCTACGAAGACGTCTTCGCCGCGGACTTCGACCGGGTAGCAGGCCACGGCGACGGCGGGGTTGGTGAGGAGCTTGCCGGTGGTGACGTCGTATTTCCAGCCGTGCCATGGGCATACGACGGCGGAGCCTTCGAGCTCGCCTTCGCCGAGCGGACCGCCCCGGTGCAGGCAGGTGTTGTTGATTGCATGGAACTTACCTTCGACGTTGGCGAGGGCAATGGTGGTGCCGTCGAGCTGGAATTCGCGGATGGTGCCGGGGGGAAGTTCGGCGACTCGTGCGGCGCGCATAAAGGGCATGTGGGTTGATCCTCCGTTGTTTGGCGTTGGGTGCTGGGGCTAGAGCGGCTGCGGCGATTGGGCGACCATCACGCCTTGTTTGAAATTGTCCACCATGCCGGGATTGAGGCGGATGGCAGTGGGGCGCTTGGCGAGCGTCATCTGATCGATTTTGTCTTGCAGCTTGAGCAGCGCGTAAAACAGGGCTTCGGGGCGGGGCGGGCAGCCGATGACGTACACGTCCACCGGAACAATGCGGTCCACACCTTGCAGGACGGAGTACACGTTGAACGGGCCGCCGACGCTGGAGCATGCGCCCATGGAGATACACCACTTGGGTTCGGGCATCTGGTCCCACACGCGTTTGAGCACGGGCGACATTTTCAGGGTGACGGTGCCGGCGACGATCATCAGGTCGGCCTGGCGGGGCGAGGGGCGAAAGACTTCGGCTCCGAAGCGGGCGATGTCAAACCGCGAAGTGCTGGAGGCGATCATTTCGATGGCGCAGCAGGCGAGGCCGAAAGTGAGCGGCCAGATGGCGCTTTTGCGCGCCCAGTTGAAAACGTAATCAACGGTGGAGAGGACGTAACTGCGTTCGAAGCGGTTGTCGATGATGCCCATCGTGCGATTCGCCTGCGCGAATGAGGCGAGTATAGACAGGGGTTTGCGATGAGTCAAACCTGGTTCAGAACAGGCATCGCCGAGCGCGATTGGACTTCCGGCTCTCAGCCGAAATGGCTCAGGGAATCCGTCTTCCGAAGGCAGATTCAACCACTACTAGCGCGGATCGAAGTGCCCCAAATAGCCAAATCGATTGACGTGTCACACCCCTACGCGACATCAATTCGCCGTGGAGACCGGCTGCCTCACCCTCGCCATTGGCAAAATCTGGCCGACTTAGCGGGGGTCTCCGTACCACCGAATCCACATGTCCGGTAACGCGACTTATCAGGAGTTGGGCGCGATGCCACGAACGGCATTACGGACGGCAACAAATATGTCTTTGTTACTGCTTACGAATGTCAAATGGGAATCGGAGTCCGCGATGTAAGACTCGGGTTGAATCCGATCAAACTGCTTCCAGAAAAACCCCGCGAGGCTTGCCGGCTCGGGCTCATGCAACGCGAAACTGGGACCAAAGTTCACGAAAGTGCGGACGTGCTGAGGCGTTTGCGGCGCTTCAAAGGCATCGCCGTGCCAAAGCTGCCCTAGATCGAAGCGGGACGTAAATACGTACCACTCATTGTAGCTTGCGCACCCACCCGGCGATCTTTCGGTGCGGACAGCTTCCGCAGATTTGATTCGGGGGCTGTAAGCAATTTCATTCCGACTCTCCCAGCCATTGAGTTTCTCTTCGTCGGTGAGAGCCATCGCGCCGCTGTCAAGGGAGGTGACAGCAACATATTTGCCGAGGACGGCCTGAGGACATTTCCGAATCAGAATGTCGAGTTCAAGTCGCGCTGTGACTAGCCATCGATACGAGCCGTGAGTGCCTTCAGCCGTTGGGAAATCCGCCATGAAGTCAGATTATATCCGGGGCTAAGGGGCTGAGTCCTGATAATCGCAGTAACCGGACAAGTGACTCATCGTGAGGCGCTCGCGGATCGCGGCGGTTTGACGATTCGCGTTCGGCTTCTTGTTTCGGCGGCGCGCATCGTGCTGCGCTGGCTGACGCGCCGTATGTAGTGGGTGGCGCTGATCGTGGAATGCGATTCGCTCCGCTAGGTCCCCACATGTAGTGCCCAATATCCGTAACCAAGTGCGAAACAGGCAAGCGAGGTAAGGCCGGATGCCTCTGTAAGTGCGCACTTATACGGTTTGTAAGACTGCAATCCATGCAGGTAGTTCTCGTAGAAGCTAATCATGAGCACGCAGAAAAGAACGCCGAACGCGATGCTAAACGCGAGCAACATTTTTGCTGTGTCAATGTAAACAGTTTTCGTACTAATTCCGCCAAAGCTGATCGACGCGGCGGCGAGACCGATCGTAATTTTTGCGAGTCCAGTGTATTGAGCGATGAACGGTTTGAACGTTGCTTTTTCGGCTTCGGCGGGAAGTGGGATTTCTGGGGAGGAATTGAAGTAGTCCTGCGGATTGAAGTACACGAAGCGCGGTCCGGTGCCCGCGCTATTTGCCCGGTGATACAGAAGCAAGACTCCGAATGTAACAATTCCAATAGCAAAGGTCCAAATAGATGCGACAGAAAACGGGCTGAGCTCGTTCATGGTCCCTCCGTTGCGCGGGATTCTAGCGCGGCGTTTTGCACAGTTGTGAATCGTTTCTGCGGGCGCTACCGCGCGTTCTCGAACGCCGTCCCGCCTAGCTTTTAATGCCAGGGACCGCCATGCGCCGACCTTAACAGTCTTCTCAAATCCTGATTAACGCGGTAATCGGACAAATGGATTGTGATTGAGTGTTCGCGTCATCAGACACCATCCGGCGCTTCGACAACGACCTGGGGCCAGCGTATTCATCTACACTCGGTTGCAAACGCCGCATGTGCCCCCTTGCTTGGCACAGTGCATGCAGTATTTGCAGTTCTTGCATGCCTTACACGGATCGCCCCCCGTGCAGGTCGCGTCCATCTCCCTCGCGAGGAAGATACCAAGCATCGTTAAGCACAATGCGAATTGGCTGACGCCGAGAATTAGCTTGCGGTTCAGCAGCATAGTCGCTCCCGTCACGACTTTGGAACCAATACGAGTACGGATGTTTTCGCAGATTGCTTGCTAGTGTGGACAGGCTCCGTGAGCGAGGTATTCACCAACACTGTCGGGCACGATCAATTCCCAATTTCCTTCGAAATCGCTCGACGATTTTGCGTCACCGGATGATCCGTATTCCACAAAACCCAAAGATTTAATCCTTTGAGATGAACAATCCAGTTGAAATCTTTGCTGTCTGTATGCCCCGGACGTATTGACAATAGTTTTGACCCACAGCGTCACGAAACCGCTCGGCGACGAAATCAGCGTTTGAGTGTCAAGAAACATAGGGTGAGATAGACTCTGCGAAAGTGGCTTCCAACGGTCGACTGTGTAATGCGAATCTGCGAGGTGAGCTCGACGATAATCAGCTAAAGCCCGTACGATGTCATTCGACGCCAGGTATGCATCTCCGCGATTCTCGTATAGACCTGCGAGAGTGAAGCTACTCCACGACTTTGTTGATTTCTGCAAATCACCGGCAAAATCTGCCGAACTCATGTTCGGGTAATATTTCTGTCTCAATCCTTCAAGCAAGTCTGCGTTCGACAGCACACCAAGCTCTGGATATAAATTCCTAAGTTGATCCAGGTTCATCAAGATTACGAAGGATGACAGGTGCACGCCAATGGCGCTGCCGTAGTCCGAAATGGCGTGCGGATAATCGTTCAGCTTGACGTATGCGTCAGCCCGACTCTGATACGTGAGATCGAGCGAACTGTGATTCACGCCGTTCTCTTTAACCGTAAGAGCCTGCGTGAAATCTTCGACGGCATCGTAGTGTTGCCCGGCATAAAATTTAGCGAGACCGCGATCATTAAATGCACCCCCACGGGTAGGGTCGAGCCGCGTTACCTGGTCGTAGCGTCGAATTGCATCTCTATATCGTTTAAGGCTGTAGAGGGCTTCCGCTTGTTGCGCCCATGCCTCCACAAAGTTCGGATCGATTGCGGTGGCCCGTTCGAGATGTGGCAGCGCCGCGTTATTTTGCTGATCCTTGTACCCACCAGAATCCGAAATGTCCCGCCATGCGGCCTTAGTTAAGAAAGTCGTTTCCTGATATAACGCACCGAGAATGTACTGCACGAGGGCTGAATTATGATTTAGCGTCGCGGCATGCTTCAAGTCCGCAAAGGCAGGTGCGAAATAGTCTTCGGAATATGATGTGAAACTGTCGTAGAACAGACCACGGGCCATGAAAACCCTGAAATCGCCGGGGTATTTGCTCGCCAGATATTGAAAATCAGATTCGTAGAAAGCAGCGAGATTGGACGTCTTTTCATTCGGTTTCACACCACCCGTATTGAATATGCTCTTGCTGGGATTGCTTTGAATCGCGGTTTCCAAATTCGATAAGCAATCGTGATCCCGATGCGTTAGCAAATGCGCTTTAGCTCGCAAGACATACAAATCGGCTTTTGAAATCGTTCCGGCGAATGTGAAACCCTTTGAAACCAAGTCCTCAGCTTTATCAAGATTTTTAAAAATTTGCGAAAAGTCCGGTTCAGCTGCTGAAAATTCGATCACGGCTCTCATTACGTATGCTTCGGTTTCGTTGGGATATTGCAATATGAAATTTCTAAGTTCCGCTGAAATGTGACTATTCTTTGCCACGTCTTTCCCGTCGCCGAATTCGCTCAGAATTGCTACCAGTTTTTCACTTTTCACACGATCCTCGGGCGAAGTTACGTCCGCATGGACGAGGTCGGGGGCGAATTCCACAAGACCTGTACCCTCAATGGCTATTACTTGGGGGCTTTTCCGAGATTGGGCTTTGGAAGTGATGCGAATGCCGGGATTTGTCGAAAAAAGAATGTTAATTATGACAATAGGTATAACCGCATTTTTCATATCTGTATCGCGACATTATTCGGAATCAGGCCGAGTGTCAAAGCCAGTTTGCACTCGCATTGTTCTCAGCCTCATCTCTCCAAAAAGGGCAGTTTCGCTCTCTCCTATCCCCTATCCCGTCAAACGAGCAGCGGGGCTACTCGTGATAGAGGAGGAGGAGGGCGCCGAGAACAACGAGGAAGCTGGGCCAAACTTTGTTGAGGTAGGAACTCCAGGGGAATTTGGTTTCGGAGAGGCCTTTCGAGAGGGCGGCGCCGAGGCCTACGGCGGCGAAACCGAGGTGCTGGTGCTGGACGGTTTCCATGGTGGCCATGGCATTGGGGCCGTGCATGCCGCCGTGGTGGTGGAACAAGAGCAGGATGGAGCCGACGATGCCGACAACGGGAAAAACCCAGGCGCTCCATGCGGCTTTCAGGCGCGAGCTGGCGCGGAGCATTTCGATCGCGCCGATCACGAGAAGAATGAGGGCAAAGGTTTTGTGCTGGGCGTCTTCGGGATTGTGGGTGACGGCGTAGGTGAAACTCATGTAGCCGAATGGCCAGATTTCGGTGTCACTGAAAAGCAGCAGGAAAAATCCGCCGACGAGGAAACACAACGGCCACGCGTAGCGGAAGGCGGGCCAGCGGTGGATGAAACTGCCCTGCACCAGAAAAAACAGGCCGGCAAGGATGACGAGAACTCCGGCGAGGTGGTGGTTGAATTCGCTTTCGCGCTTGTCGTGGGCGTATTTGCGCTGCAGTTCGGGAGTGACCGGCGCGGCATCGTGAGACATGCCGGGCATGTCGGGCATCGAATCCATCTTCGACATGTCCATCTGCGACATGTCCATCGCGGGAGCGGGTTTGACGGGGGGATGCTGGGTCCAGGCGGGGGCGAGCAGAAACATCACCACGATTCCCGCGAACAAAAGAATTCCCGCGAGCCACAAAACCCGCTCGGTTTTGCCGACCGCTTGCAGTTGAGCCATGGAAGATTTCTCCGGTGAACTTCTTTCCAGTTTACCCGAAGGGTTCCCCAAAGTTCGGTACGCCAGCAACAAAACCTGGATGAAAGAGGATGGATGCGGGACGCGAAAGAATCCAGAAGAAAATGGCGCCACACGAAAATCGAACGCGAAGGCGCCGCCGGGTGAAGCGACTGTGCATCGCGCTCCGGTATTGCCGTGAGGACGCGGCGCGCGGCTATTTTTGGCCGTGAACGAGGAGTGCGCCGATGGCGCGGAAGTCGGCGAGATGTTTGGCGTCGCGGAACCAGCGGCCGGTGTACACATCGGGATTGGGAGTGGGATCGGGGATGAATTGATGGGCGACGGATGTGAAACCGGCGTCACGAAAAAGCTGAGACCATTCGGCGGCGGAGAGCAGGTGGGTGGGAATTTTCAGCTCCGCGGCCCACTGGTGGCAGTGCGGATTATCGCGGTAGAAATTGATGACGATCCAGGCGGAGCCGCCGTCGGCGAGGACGCGGAAAATTTCGCGGATGCCGCGCGCGGGATCGGGCCAGTAGTAGGATGACTCGACGGAAATCGCGCGAGAGAAGAAATTCGATTCCCAGGGAATTTCGTCCACGCCGCCCACGATGAAGGCAAGATTTTCGAGCGCGACGCTCGATTCGCGGGCGCGGTGAATCATTTCGTCGGAGATGTCCATGCCGACGACGCGGCCCTGGGGGACCTGGCGGGCGAGGATGCGCGAGAGCCAACCGGCGCCGCAGCCGACGTCGAGAATATTATCGGTGGGCGCGATGTTCATAAGCTCAAGCGCGGGCCGGGTGATGGGCCAGTGGTCGTGCTCCATGGACTCGCCTTTCCCGGCGTCTGCCCAGCGGTTGAATTCTTGGCGAAGTAGGCCCTCTTTCTTTGTTTCCACTCGACTGGTTTCCTTCCATTGAGATTCAGCAACGATATCTTAGCGAAACCTAAGGGCTTCGTGCAGGGCGGCATCCTTCGCCATCCAATCGCGAGTGTTGTGATAGGTTAATGCGGTACTTACCTGAACGCAACCGGTGTATTCCTATGAGAATAAATGTATTGACATCGTATTCGATTTAGAATATGAATGGAGCATGCCTTGTTTAGCGTCATCGTGCTGCGAAAGGCCCAGCGGGTCATCGAAGGACTGGCCCACACACTGGACGGGGAGGAAGTCGAAGACGTCGTGGGATCCCTGGCGGACGATCCCGACCCGCCGGAAGCGTGGACGCCGGACGGCGACCCCGGTAGCCGGTTCATCTACGTGGGCGAGAACAGAAAATGGATGATCGTTTATGAGATCGACGAAGAGGGCTCGGTCGTGTACGTCCACTCGGTGGAGCGGAGGCCTTCGGCGGATCTGGACCCGCGTTGAAGCGAGGATTTGAATGAACATCGATTCCAAGAAGGAAGTTCAGCGCATTACGTTCGGAGACAAGACCTATGTCCTGGTCGCCGAGGAAACTTACGACCGGCTGCTGCGGCGCATCGACGGCCTGGCGGCGTCGAGCGAAATCCAGCGGTCCCGCTCCAATGCTTCGTTCAAATTTGTAGATGTGCTGGTCGAAGAAAAACTGGGTCCCGCGCAAATTCGCAAGATTCTGCAGGCTCCCACTCTTGGCAAGCGGCTGGCGCTGGTGCGCGAATTCCGGGGAATGGACCAAACCGATCTGGCGCGAAAGGCCGATGTGTCGCAGCCGGCCATCAGTAAACTGGAGAGCGGCGAGACCAAACGGCCTTCGCTGGAACTGATCGAGAAAATTCTGAAGGCGCTCGACCTGCCGGACATCCTAACGTACACCCTCTTCAGGAAAGCTGCGGTGCCGAGTTCAAGGGGCCGCGAATTGGCGAGCGCGACTCGCTAGATCGCAGACGGCAAATTGAACCAGGCGAAAAGGCCCAACAGAAACAGTCCAGCCGCAAACGAATAAATCGCTGCTAGCGAGCCCCACTTGAGGTTGTTCCCATATCCGCGCTCGAATTTCGCCGCGACCGCCAAGAAGTACAAATAATAAAGCGCCGAACCAACGCTAACCAAGAAGGCCAACCACGACGCGGCAATCAGGTAGCGATTGTGAATTTCGCGCGGCGGCCCTTCCGCGCCGATTCCGATAATTTCGTGTAGAAAGGTGACCGAAAAAACCAAAGCACCGGTTGACAAGCTGAGCACAGCCTTAACGAAACCTTCCGCCAGCTCGAAGCGCTTTTCGAGCGTGACAGTTCCGCTTCCCGAGCCTGCTGGATGCTCTTTGTCACCGGTGGATTTCATCGCCCCGCCTTTCGCTACTTGCTGATTACAGATGCCTGCCGCAGGACCAGCAGTATTGGGCGCCGACGGGTTCGGGGGCGCCGCAACGGCATCGCGGGGACATGGGAACGCCCGCCGGCACGAGGACGGTGGTGACGCGGTGGTCCGAAGCGGCGGCCCAGAGCAGGGCGATGAACCAGCCGATGATGGTCCAGCCGAAGAGCAAGTTGACGATGAAGATGCCGGCGGAGTCGCGCTTATTGTGCCCGATGATCGTGGGCAGGAAGTACAAAACAACGAGCAAAAACAGGAACGTCATGTTCGAACCTCTGGCGATGCTGTGATTTCAGGCCGCGGCGGGAGCGATGCGCCCCGCGCGCGGACTCACTAAGAGATACGAGTGAGCGGCTCCTGGGGTTCCATGTCCTTTTCGACTTTCGCGAGAAGCTGCACGAACTTCTGTTCGCGCTCTTTCTGGTCGAGGCCCTGGTAGCCCTCGGCGACCTGGGTGGTGTTCATGGAGCAGAACTTGGGGCCGCACATGGAGCAGAATTTCGCGTCTTTGTAGAAACCGTCGGGCAGCGTCTCGTCGTGCATTTTGCGGGCGGTGTCCGGGTCGAGGGAAAGTTCGAACTGCTTATTCCAGTCAAACAGGAAACGCGCGTAGCTGAGAGCGTCGTCGCGGTCGCGCGCGCCGGGGCGATGGCGGGCGATATCAGCGGCGTGGGCGGCAATTTTGTAGGCGATCACGCCCTGTCGCACGTCGTCAGCATTCGGCAGGCCGAGGTGCTCTTTCGGCGTGACGTAGCAGAGCATCGACGCGCCGTGCCAGCCGATCATGGCCGCGCCAATGGCGCTGGTGATGTGGTCGTAGCCCGGGGCGATGTCGGTGACGAGCGGGCCGAGCGTGTAAAAGGGCGCTTCGTGGCACATCTCGTTTTCTTTTTTCACCTGCAATTCGATCTGGTCCATGGGGATGTGGCCGGGACCTTCGATCATCACCTGCACGTCGTGCTGCCAGGCAATCCTGGTGAGTTCGCCGAGGACTTTCAATTCGGCGAATTGGGCTTCGTCGCTGGCATCGGCGAGGCAGCCGGGGCGGAGACCGTCGCCGAGGGAAAAGCTGACGTCGTATTTCTGGAAGACTTTGCAGAGCTTTTCGAAATTTTCGTAGAGGTAGTTTTCCTTTTTGTGGAAGCTCATCCAACTGGCCATGAGCGCGCCGCCGCGGCTGACGATGCCGGTGATGCGGTTGCGCGTGAGCGGCAGAAATTCGCGGAGGACGCCGGCGTGGATGGTCATGTAATCGACGCCCTGCTCGGCTTGCTCTTCGATCACTTCGAGCATGATGTCAAAGGTGAGATCTTCGGGGCGGCGGACGCGGGAAAGAGCTTCGTACACGGGAACGGTGCCGATGGGAACGGGCGAGGCGTTGATGATGGCCTTGCGGATGAGAGGAATGTCGCCGCCGGTGGAGAGGTCCATGACGGTGTCTGCGCCGTAGTGTACGGAGCGATGGAGCTTTTCGAGTTCCTGATCGACATCGGAAGTGGTGGCGGAGTTTCCAATGTTGGCATTGATTTTGCAGAAGAACGCGACGCCGATGCCCATGGGTTCGAGATTGCGGTGATTGATGTTGGCGGGGATGATGGCGCGGCCGCGGGCGATTTCGTCGCGAACGAGTTCGGGGGCGAGTTTTTCGCGGCGAGCGACGTATTCCATTTCCTCGGTGATCACGCCTTTGCGCGCGTAGTGCATCTGCGAGAAGTTGCGCACGCCGCCGTTCATCGCGGCCGTTCGCTTTTCGATCCACGCGTCGCGCATTGCCATGGGAGCCTCCGGGAAAACTGGAACGAGTGCAGAAACTTTTTGTGAACACTCATTATGTCATTTGGGTATGCGGGCGGCAACTTGTGCGAGGCGTCGGCACGGCTAAGGCAAAAAGATTGAACGCAGAGGGCACCGAGAAAGGCTGAGGTGACGGAGAGTTTTTCACCAAGACGCAAAGGTGGGCGAGCGGCGATGCCCGAGGCGCTACGCGGAGGCGGGGTTGGTGGCGACTTCAAGGAGCAGAGCTCTGAGCTTAGCGGGGTCGGAGGTGGGCGGGTGGCAGGTGGTCTCGACGCAGACGAGGGCTTGCGGTTTGGCGGCGTCGAGATGGGGCAGCGTTTCGCGGAGCGCGGGAGGAAGCGAGGCGGAGGCGAGACGTTCGGGCGTGACGCGGAGGACGGATTTGGCGAAGCGGTAGATTTCGTTGGCGGCGGATTCGAGCGCGGCGGCTTGCGGGTCGTTGGCGGCGCCGAGAATGACGACCTGCAATGGGTGACGCGCGTGGAGAAGCGCGGCGAGGGCGTAGGTGGCGGCAAAAAGCCCGTATTGGGGCACGCGATTGACGAAGCACTCGAGAGTTTTTTCGGCCCAGTCGCGGTAGAGGCGTTCGCCGGTGAGCGCATGGAGGCGATCGAGAACCATGATGGCGACGGAGTTGGCGCCGGGAGTGGGCGAATCCTGCAGCGGCTTGCGGCGAACTTCCAGGCCGCCCATCGGCGCGGCGTCTTTGGCGCGGTCGATAAAGCCGCCGGCTTCAGGATCGCCGTAACGCTCGACGGCGAGGCGGACGGCGCGCTCGGCGATATCGAAATAGCGACGGTCGAGCGTGGACTCGTAGGCGTCGAGCAGCGCCGCGGCGGTAAAGATCTGATCTTCGAGCGAGCCATCGAGGCGCGGGCCGCCGACGCGGTGCAGGAAGCCTTTTGATTCGTCCCAGGCTTTGGCGAGGATGAGGTCGAGAGTTTTGAGCGCGAAGTCGCGGCAGCCGGTGCGGCCGAGGACGCGGGCGGCCTCGAGATATGCGGAGATGAACATCGAATTCCAGGCGACGTAGATGGTTTGGTCGATGGCGGGAGTGGGGCGGCGGCCGAGGCGCGTGGCGAGCATTTTCTTTTTTGCGGCGGTGATCAGGGCGCGTGCGGCGGGCTCTTCGATGCTAAGACGTTTGGCGAGTTCGGCGAACGTGGTGGTGACCCACAAAACATTCTTCGCGGGATTGTGGTGCATCTCGCCGTGGGCTTCGACGTCGTAGTAGATCTCGATGGCGCGCGATTCTTCCTTGGTGAGGACGGCGCGGACTTCGGCGAGAGTCCAGGTGAAATAATCGCCGTCGTCGTCGAGAGTCTGGTCGGCATCCTGACTGCCGTAGAAGCCGCCGTTTGCGGGATCGCTGAGCACGTCGCCCACCCACTCGATGATTCCTTCGGCGGTTTCGCGGCAGAGCGCGCGGAGTTCGGGGGATTGCGCGACCTGGTAGCCGTGAAGGAAGTTTTTCAGCAGCTCGGAATTGTCGTAGGACATTTTTTCGAAGTGCGGGACGCACCAGCGTTCGTCAACGGAGTAGCGGTGAAAACCGCCGGCGAGCTGGTCGTACACGCCGCCGGTGGCCATTTTTTCGAGGGTGCGTTCGGCGATGTGCAGGATTTGCGGGGTGTGCTTGGCCTGGTAGCTTTCGAGCAGCAGATCGACAGCGCTGGCGTGCGGAAATTTCGGAGCGCTGCCGAAGCCGCCGTTGCGCTCGTCGAACATGCTGACGATGGACTCTTCGACAGAGTCCACGATGCCAACGTCGAAGGTGCCGCGCGCGCCTTGAAAGACTTCCGCTTTGGCGACGGCTTCTTCGAGGGCTTTGGCGGAAGTGTCCACTTCGGCGCGGCGCGATTTGAAGGCATCGGCGACGCCAACGAGGATGCGCTTGAAACCGGGACGGCCCATGGCGTCTTCGGGCGGGAAATAGGTGCCGCCGAAAAAGGGTTTGCCGTCGGGAGTGAGGAAGGCGGTGAGGGGCCAGCCGCCCTGGCCGGAAATGGCGCTGACGGCGGATTGGTAGCGGGCGTCCACGTCGGGTCGCTCGTCGCGATCGACTTTGACGGGAATGAAGAGCTGATTGATCATCGCGGCAATTTCAGGATTTTCGTAGCTCTCGCGGTCGATGACGTGGCACCAGTGGCACCAGACGGCGCCGATATCGAGCAGGATCGGTTTGTCGGCGGCGCGGGCAGCGGCGAAGGCGGATTCGCCCCATTCGTGCCAGTCGATGGGTTGGTGCGAGGCGGAGCGCAGGTAGGGGCTGGCGGAGTCCTTCAGGCGATTTTCTTTGGGCGTTGGGTTGGTCACTCGAGTGCTCGCAGTTCTAACGTATCACACGAAACCTTGTGAGAGCGGAAGCAAGCATGGCAAAAAATAGGAAGTTGAAGGCGGTACATCCTGGAGAGGTATTGAGCAACGATTTCATGAAGCCGTACGGGCTGAGCATGAATCGACTCGCGCTCGAACTGCGTGTTCCTGTCACTCGGATCGCGGACATCGTCGCCGAAAGGCGCGGGGTCACGCCCGACACGGCGCTACGCCTTGCACGCTATTTCAAGACCACGGCACAGTTTTGGCTAAATTTGCAGACCAAGCACGACCTGGAAGTTGCGGAGGACGAAGTCCTGGCACGAATTGAACGCGAGGTCCACCCGATCGAGGCCGCAACGCGATAGCTACTGAATGGGGTTGCGGTAGCCGGCGTCGCGGGGGTCGATGGGTTTGCGGCCTGCAAAGCCTTCGTCCTGGCGATGATAGAAGCGAATGCGGTCTTCGCCGAGTTTCCAGCAGAGATAGACTTCTTCGTCGTCAATGCGGGCGGGAAAATCGAGCAGGCCGACGTCGAGGTCTTTTACGACGCATCCGGTGTCTTGAATCTGGTCGAGAGCGGACTGGACGGATTCCTCGAGGCGATTGCGTTCGACGCGGTTTTTCGAAGCTTTGTCGTAGGAGACCGCGAGGCCGCCGGAATGGCGAATTTTTTCGGCGAGGGCGTTGAGCTGGCGGTCCACGTCGTTCATCTTGCGTCGCGAATCCATCGCTTCGATGAGCAAAGGCTCGAGCTGGGCGCGCAAGCGCTCGGCTTCGGTGAGCGAGAAATATTTTTGTTCTTCGTCAGCCATATAGCTGCACTCCGCTAATTTCCAGTTTCCGCCAGACGCGATTGCCGATTTGCCCGAAATCTAACCACCGATATACACCATGGTGCGCGAAGGCGGAATAAAATCCGGTTCGTTGATGCGGTGGCCTTTTTCTTTTTGGGCGACGATGGCCACGATCGCGTCCGCCACTTCCCGATCGTTGGCGCCGCTGCGCAGGACGGGTTTCAGGTCGTGATCTTCCTTGCTGAACAGGCAGGTGCGCAATTTTCCGTCGGCGGTGAGGCGGATGCGCGAGCAATGGCCGCAGAAAGGCTGGGAAACGGGCGCGATCAAACCGATTTCGCCGCCGCCGTCAACGAAGCGGAATTTGCGCGCGGTTTCGCTGCGTTCGTGGACGATGGGCATGAGCGGCCAGCGAGCGGAAATGCGGCGATGAATTTCGGCCGCGGTGACGACCTGATCGCGCGTCCAAGTGCGGTCGGCGTCGAGCGGCATATATTCGATGAAGCGCATGACGATATCTTTTTCGCGGGCGAATTCGGCGAAGGCTTCGACTTCGTCGTCGTTGACGCCGCGGACCAGGACGGCGTTGACCTTCACGGGACGAAGCGAAGAGGCTTGCGCGGCGTCGATACCGGCCATGACCTGGCTGAAGGATTGCGTGCGGGTGATGCGCGCGAATTTTTCGGGGTCGAGCGAATCGAGGCTGATGTTGATGCGGTTCAGGCCCGCAGCGACCAGACGATCGCAACGTTCGGAGAGCAGATGACCGTTGGTGGTCATCGAAAGATCCTGGACGCCGAGAGCTTTCAGACGGGCGATGAAATCCTCGACGCCCCCGCGGACCAGCGGTTCGCCGCCGGTGATGCGAACTTTGCGGATGCCCATTCCGACGAGAATCTTTACCAGGCGCTCGTATTCCTCAAATTCGAGAAGGGTGGCGTCTTCGATGTGGCCTTCGGGTTTCGCGGAGCGGCAGTACACGCAGCGGAAATTGCAGCGGTTGGTGACAGAAACGCGCAAGTCGGTGATGTGGCGGCCGAATTTGTCGGTGAGTGGCACGCGATTGTTAGATGCGCCTTTTGCCGCAGAAGCGCCCGCGATTGCGAGGCGATCCGCGGGGAAACAGACGCTCAACCAGTGTAACGCACGGCGATGGCGGCGGCAGAGAAAACGGCAAATCAGTGGTAAAGTTACGCCCCGATGAAGATCTTCGTACTAGGCGTGGGGGGCACCGGTTCGCTGCTGGCGCAATTGCTGGCGCGGCAGGGGCATACGGTCTGGTGCGGCGACCGAGAGCCGGACCGGGCGCGGCTCTTTCTGGGCAAGAAATCGGGAATCGAAATTGTGGAAGCGAACGCACGCAATCTCTGGTCGATTGTGCGCGCGGCGCGCGGATGCCAGTTGCTGATCAACGCCTCGCCGGCGGTTTTCAACGAGATTGTGCTGCGGGCGGCGCTGCGGCTGCGTTCGCATTATCTGGATTTGAATTCCCACCTGACGCGAAATCCGTTCAAGCCGGAGCAGTTCGCATACGATAAGCGGTTCGTGGCGAAAAACCGGGTGGCGTTGATTTGCACCGGAGCGGCGCCGGGGTTGACGAATCTGCTGGCGAAGCGGGGATCGGAACTGCTGGACGCGGTGGAATCGGTGCAGATCCGGCTGTATGAAAGCACGGAGAGCAAAGATCCGATTTCCACCTGGTCGGCGGACGTGGCGTACGACGAGGCCATCTCGAAGCCGCGGGTGTACCGCAACAAGCGATTCGCGATGGCCAAGCGGTTTTCGGAGCGCGAGAAATTTCGGTTTCCAAAACCGATTGGCGAGACGACGGTCTATCTGGCGGCCCAGGACGAAGTTTGCATGCTGCCGTACGCGATCCCGATGAAGGATATGGACGCGAAGATCGGCGGCAACGACTTCGATCATCTATACCGGTGGTTCCGGCAAGGGCGGTTGAACCGGTCGCAAGGGATCGTGCGGAAGCGGTTCCCGAAGACGCTGACGCCGAAGGGCGTGGCGAAGCTGATTCGCAGCGGCGTACTGGAGAATGCGCGATTCGCGGCGGCGGTGCTGGTGAAAGGAACGAAGAAAGACGATCCGCTGCTGGTGCGATGGGATGTGAGCTTCCCGACGCTCTACCAGATCCGGCAGCGCGGATTGATTGCGACGCCGATTTCGTTTGCGACGGCGCATCTGGCGGCGATATTTGTGAAGCATTTTCCGCGGAGTTCAGCGGGCGTACTGAATCCGAGCACGCTGGCGGCGGAAACGCGGCGGGCAATTCTGGCGGATGCGCGGTCGCGGGATTTTCGAATTACGCTGAAAATTTCGCAACTGAAGCCCGTCGAGGACGAAGAGCTTTAGTCTTGCCGCGGCGACGCGCCGGTCCGGATTGGGGCTGCCGGAGATACTGTGCCGGCGGGCGCGGCAAAGTGGATCAAAATCATTGAACGAGGAATTCAAATGAAATGGACACCGGGCGGAGTGAGCGGGGATATTGAGGATCAGCGGAACTCGACGGGCGGAGGTGGCGGCGGGTTCGGCGGGATTCATATCGGGATTGGCGGGCTGCTGGTTCTACTGGTGCTGAGTTTTATTTTCAAGCGCGACTTGATCACGCCGTTGCTGAATTCGGGCGCGACGGGCGGAGGTCCGGCGGTGACGCAGCCGGCCGATCCGGCGCGCGATGCGTCAGAGCAGAAGGAAGTGCAGTTCGTATCGTTCGTGCTGGACGACGCGCAGAATTCGTGGACGAACTTGATTACGGGCTACCGGCACGCGAAGCTGGTGCTGTTTCGCGATTATGTGCAGTCGGCATGCGGCGCGGCGCAAACGGCAAGCGGGCCGTTTTATTGCCCCGGCGACGAGAAGGTGTATCTCGATCTCGGATTTTTCGACGAGTTGAGGACGCGGTTTCAAGCGTCTGGCGAATTCGCGCAGGCGTACGTGATCGCGCACGAGCTGGGGCATCACGTGCAGAAGCTGCTGGGCACGGAGCAGAAAGTGCGCGCGGCGCAGCAGGCGGACCCATCGCAAGTGAATGCGCTGTCGGTGAAACTCGAACTGCAGGCGGATTGCTATGCGGGCGTGTGGGGACATTCGACCGAGCAGCGGGACATCATCGATCAGAGCGATATCCAGGCGGGACTGAATGCAGCGGCGGCGGTGGGCGACGATCATATACAGAAGATGACGGCGGGAACGGTGATGCCGGAGAAGTTTACGCACGGGACGTCGGCACAGCGGGTGCAGTGGTTTAAGACGGGGCTGGACTCGGGACGGATCGACGCTTGCGATACGTTTGCGGGGACGCCGTAAGATTGCGCGACAGATCGTAGAGCGGCGTGGACGAAGTTGCGAAAGACAAACGCGAGACACAGAGTTCACGGAGATTCCCAGAGGGCACAGCGGAAGCAGAAGGCGACTAGAAGGGCTGGGTGATTGCTTTCAGCAGGCCGAAGTCGGTTAGGCCGTTGGCGACGAATTGAACGGCTAAGGCGACCAGCAGCAAACCCATCAAGCGCATCAGAATGCGGATGCCGGTTTCCCCCAGGTATTTCCCCACGCGATCGGCTCCCGCCAAAATCAGGTACGAGACGAATGCAGTGGCGAGAATCGTGGCGTAGATCACGCCGTGCTGCCACACGGTGTGCGCTTCGCCGACCAAGACCATCACGGTGGAAATTGCGCCCGGGCCCGCGAGCATCGGCATACCGAGAGGGATGATGCTGGCGTCGGATTTTTCGGTTCCCTCCTGGGTTTCTTCGGGCGTGGCTTTCGACTGGTGGCCTTCGAGCATGTCGAGGCCGATCTTCATCAAGATAATTCCGCCGGCAATTTTGAATGCAGGAAGGGTGATGCCGAACATTTTGAAGATCAAGCTGCCCGCGACGGCGAAGGCGCACAGGACGATGGCGCAGGTCCAGGCAGCGCGGCGGGCCATCTGGCGACGCTCTTCGTGGGGCGAGTCCGCGGTGATGGCGAGGAACAGCGGAATCACGGCGAACGGATCCACCAGGAAGAAAATGGATGTGGCGGCGAGGAGCGCGAACTCCAGAACCGCGATGAGAGAAACGGGCATGGAAATTTTACGCGGAGGAAATCAGGAGCAACCGCGAGAGATTGAAAATAGCATTTTTACGCGCGACTGAATAGCGACGGAGTCCTGGTCGTTCACATGGCCATCGGAGGAGAGGCCGGCGATTCGGGCCAGAGCAAGCGGCCGAGCGGCGGATAGCGCGGACCGAAGAAGTACATGGAGTATGCCGGGAAAAACACGGTGGCCGGAACGTTGATGAGCGCAGCCACGAACACCAGCAAGGCAAGGGCGATCGCACCGGCAATCACGGCAACCGTAATCGTGCCAACCGTCCAGGTGAGTCCCATGGCTTTGCCGCCGAAGACCGCGGCCAATCCCAATCCGCCGATGGGGATCATCATCACGATAATTGCGATTATGCCGATGATGCCGAAAATGAATGCGGCAGCGATCGACAGGACGATTTTCATACCGATGTAGCCGGCATATCCTCCCATTTCGTCGCCCAGTTGCGACCAGAGGCGGCGCCAGCCTTCGATGGCGTCGATATCTTCGAGCGCCATTTGCGGGACGACGAAATCTTTGGTCATCACGTGAATCACGCCCATCACCAGCAAAAACAGCAGGATGATGAGGAGTATCGCCACGCCGCCGAGGATAAGCGGAAGCTCGTGTTCGCGGGCATCGGTGAACCAGCCGAGGCGCCACGCGCAGAGCGCGGGGATGCCGATGAGGATGAGCAGCGCGGCGAAACTGATCGTCGAGAGGATTACTTGCCACACGAAAAGACGCCAACCTTCGCGGCCACGGCGAGCCCAGCCGCGGCGGATGTGGCATTCGCGCATCAGAACGCTATCGAAGAGGACGAAGCGCATGCGGCTGCTGATGTACATAAAGATCGTGCCGATGATGAAAAACACGACGACGAGCAGAACGATGAGCCCGACGGAAAGGACCGGATGATTGAGGAATCGGTCGGTCAAGGGATTGGCGAGGAACGCCTGGGACGAATCGGTGTGCGAGTGATTGCGCAAGCCAGACGGGAGATTAAAGTTGCCGTTGCAGCCGCTGCTGCCCATTTCGCCCGCGAGCAAGCCGACGAAGGCGAGGCGCGCCCACTGTCCAAAGCGGAAGGGATCGAAGATTTGCTGTTTGGCGTGCTTGATGGCGGGATCGATGGCGTCAACGGCGGAGTTGGACACTGGCACCTCTGGAATGCGAAATGGCGATTGCAGAGAAAGTACAGCGAAGCGGGTGAGAGTTCAATCGATCTTCGAGTGGGGCGCGCGCGTGAGGGTCGCGACGACCGGGAAGCCGGGTTCCTTGCGTAGCGTACGAAGCGCGTAATGCACGTCTTCGAGAAACGAGATCGAAACCGGGCTCTTATCCTTAATGAATTCGAGAGTTTTGTAATGGTGAGACCGGGAGTTCGTTCGAGCTTCGCGGGCCGCCCTTCGCTTGCCTGATATCGTGGGCTGCTGCTAGACTGCTGTGGCAAGGGCGAACCTGCTGCTCCTGCCATACCACCTGTAAAAGGTTTATCCATGTCTGGACACTCAAAGTGGGCAACCATCAAGCATAAGAAGGCCGCGACGGACGCGAAGCGCGGCAAAATTTTCACGAAAATTATCCGGGAATTGACGATTGCGGCGCGGACCGGCGGCGCCGACCCGATCACCAATCCGCGGCTGCGGACGGCGATCCTGACGGCCAAGGGCGAGAACATGCCCAACGACAACATCGAGCGGGCGATTCAGCGCGGCACGGGAACGCTGGAAGGCGAAACGCTGGACGAAGTGACGTTTGAAGGATACGGCCCGGGCGGCGTGGGCGTGCTGGTGCAGGTGGTGACGAACAACCGGAACCGGATCGTCAGCGAAGTGCGCCACATGTTTTCGAAGAACGGCGGCAACATGGCGGAAACGGGCGCGGTGGGCTGGATGTTTCATCGCAAGGGCGACATCGTGATTCCGAAGGAAGCGGCGGACGAAGACAAGCTGATGGGGATCGTGCTGGATGCCGGTGCTGATGATTTGAAGGACGATGGTTCGGTGTGGGAAGTGACGACTCCGCCGGAAGCGTTTGAAAAGGTGCGCGAGGCGTTGACGGCGGCGGGGATCAAGCCGGCGACCGCGGAAGTGGCGTTTGTGCCGCAGAATTACGTGAAGTTGACGGGAGCGCAGGCGCAGCAGATGGTGCGGATGATGGAAGTGCTGGAAGATCACGACGACGTGCAGCACGTTTATGCGAACTTCGATATCGATGAGACGGAAATGCAGGCGGCGGTAGCGAATTAGTTTCGAACGGCGCAGCCGGAGGACACAAAGGCTGCGCCTGACGAACTCCCCACCGAAAAAACACTACCCTGTGGTTCTGGCGCGAAAGTACACTTGTGCGCGTCGGCATGTTGGCTAAATCCAATTCGAATGGGGACGCGAAGCGGTACCGAGTGCTGGGCGTGGATCCGGCGCTGGCGGGAGCCACGGGCTACGGCGTGGTGGAGTTTGTGGGTGCATCGCCGAAGCTGCTGCGGTTTGGCGCGCTGAAATTGCCGGCGCGGGCGAGTTTGGGGGCGCGGCTGCGGTCCATTCACGAACTGATTTCGGGGCTGGTGGCGGAGTTTGCGCCGGACGCCGTGGCAATTGAGGCGGTGTTTACGGCTTTGAATATGGGCACGGCGCTGAAGCTGGCGGAAGTGCGCGGGGTGGTGCTGCTGGCCGCGGAGCAGGCTTCGATTCCGGCGCACAGCTATTCGCCGCGCGAAGTGAAATGCAGCGTGGCGGGCTACGGCGCGGCATCGAAGCAGCAGATGCAGCAGATGGTCACGTCCGCGCTGGGGCTGACCGAGTATCCGGAACCGGCGGATGCGGCCGACGCGCTGGCGGTGGCGATGTGCCACGGACACGCGGCGCGGGCCGCGGAGCGAACGGCGGCCGCGATGCGCCCGCGAACGATTGTGACTGCGCCGGCGATCGCAGGCGCGCGGCGCAGCGAAGTGCTTTCGACCATTCCGAGCAAACCATCCTCGAGCAACCGAGTTCGAGCCGCGCGCGTCTCTGAATTGTGATGTTGCGCCTGGCCCAACCGAATCGCCCTCGCGTTCTTTTCGCAGTTCTTTGTGCTGTGGGCACCGTTTGTCTTTGTGCGGCGGTTGTTGCGCCGATGCAGGCACGGAGCGCTTCGCCGGTGAGCGCTCGCGCGATCGCAGGCGACGGCGCGACGATCACCTACCGCAAAGTCTTCAAAACAAGTTTTCCGGAGTTCGTGGAGATAAAACTGAACGCGGCGGGCGTGGGGACGTACGACATCCGGCAACTGGAAGAGGAATCGACGCCGCAGCCGATGCAAGTGAGCGCGGCGCTGGCGCAGCGCGTGTTTGAGCTTGCGGCGCAGTTGCACGATTTTCAGGGAGTGGATTTGGAGGTTCACCGGCGGCTCGCGAATCTGGGCGAAAAGACGTTTACGTACCAGAGGGGATCCGAGACGCACTCGACGACTTTCAATTACACGCTCGATGAATCGGCCACGCAGCTGGTGAATTTGTTCGAGGGGCTCGCGAAGCAGGCGGTCGATGTTTCGGACCTGATGCGCACGATGCGCTACGACCATCTGGGCGTGAACGACGTGCTGCTGCAGATCGAAAAAGACTACGACACGAAGCAGTTGCCGGAACCGGAGCGATTGCTGCCGGCGCTCGATGAAGTGGCCGGCGACGACAAGCTGGTGGATATCGCGCGGCAGCGGGCGCGGACCCTGGCGAGCCGGATTCGCAACGGGCACTGAATTCGGATTCGCTCGAGCGAAAGTTCCAATTTTCGCTGCGCGACGCGGTAAAAAACCCCACGCATGTCCCTTTGTACAACTTGACACGTTCCCGACGTTACGAATACTCTCCATCGAACCTTTTTCGAACTTATCCGCATCTCAGGTGACATCGACCATGGCGATCCATTCCCGTATTCGCGGCGGACTTGCGTGCCTTTTTGCTTTCTGTTCGCTCGTCGTTCTTGCATCGCGCGCGTCCGCGCAGAGTTCGAGCGCGGTTCCTTCGCGCATCACCGGAGCGGTGGACGATTCGCAACGGACCTTGCTGAAGGGCAACACGTACCGGCTGGCCAAACCGCAATACGATCAAGGCCCGGCGCCCGCGGGCCTGGCGATGAACCGGATGCTGCTGGTGCTGACGCGAAGTCCGCAGCAGGAAGCCGCGCTGCAACAATTGTTGCTGGCGCAGATGGACAAGAGTTCGGCGAACTATCACGCGTGGCTCACTCCCCAGCAGTTCGGGCAGCAGTTCGGGCCGTCGGATCAGGATGTGCAGGCGGTCACTACGTGGTTGCAGTCGCAGGGATTTCAGGTGACGCGGGTTTCGGCTGGCCGGACGGTGATCGAGTTTTCGGGGACGGCGGGAACCGTGGAGAGCGCGTTCCACACGTCGATTCACAAATATGTGGTGAATGGCGAGGCGCACTGGGCGAACGCGAGCGATCCTTCGATTCCGTCGGCGCTGGCGGGCGTGGTGGCCGGAGTGAATACGCTGCACAATTTTCCGCGCAAAGCGGCGAACCGCCGCGTGGGCGAATTCCGCCGCGCGAAGGACACCGGCAAAATAACAGCGGTGTCGCCGCAATATACCTATCCGGGCGGATGCGATCCGCTGTCGAGCTGTGAGTTTGGCCTGGGCCCCTACGATTTCGGGACGATCTACAACGTGCTGCCGCTTTGGACGGCGGGGATCAACGGAACGGGACAAACGATTGCGATCGTGAGCCAGACGGATATCAATCCGCAGGATTTCGCGGACTTCGCCACGATTTTTGGATTGTCGCCGAAGCCGACGCTGAACATCATTCATGATGGCCCCGCGCCGGGAATCATTGGCGATGAACCGGAGGCGGATATCGATACGCAGTGGTCGGGCGGCGTGGCCATCGGCGCGACCATCGATTTTGTGGTTTCGGCTTCGACGAACACGAGCGCGGGCGTGGACCTTTCCGCTGAGTACATTGTCGATAACAATCTGGCCGGAGTGATGAGCGAGAGTTACGGCGAGTGCGAAGCCGGACTGGGCTCGGCGTCGAATCAGTTTTACAACGCGCTGTGGGAGCAGGCGTCGGCACAGGGGATTTCGGTGCTGATCTCGACGGGCGATGACGGAGCGGCGGGATGCGACGACAGCGACGCGGAGGAACCGGCGCCTGCCCAATATGGATTGCAGGTGAGCGGGCTGGCATCGACTCCGTACAACATTGCGGTGGGCGGAACGGATTTCAACGACGTTGCGAATCCGACGACGTATTGGAATTCGACGAACACATCGCCGAACCAGGCGTCGGCGAAATCGTATATCCCCGAAATGGTGTGGAACGATACCTGCACGAACCCGGAGTTTGGCACGCCGTTTTTCGGTTACAGCACCAACGCGGAGACGAACTGCAACAATTCGATTTTTTCGTCGATCGTAGGGACGGTAGGCGGCAGCGGCGGGAAAAGCTCGTGCACCACGTTTGATGGGTCGAATGTGCTGCAGTGCACCGGAGGGTACGCGAAACCAGCGTGGCAGACGGCGCTTACGCCGAGCGATTCGAAGCGCGACATTCCGGACGTGTCGCTATTTGCGGGCAACAATTTCAACGGCAGCTTTTACATCATCTGCGAAGCGGACGCGAACGGCGACGGAGCGCCTTCGTGCAGCCTGGGCGGCGACTACGAGGATTTTCAGGGATACGGAGGCACGTCAGTGGCGACGCCGGCCATGGCGGGGATTATGGCGCTGGTGGAGCAGAAGACCGGCTCGCGGCAGGGCAACGCAAACTTCGTGCTGTATAAGCTCGCGGCGCAAGCGGGAGCAAGCTGCAACTCAAGCGGGACGATTACTTCGACGTGCATTTTCTACGACACGACGAATGGAACGAACGCGATGGCCTGCACGCCGAATTCGCCGAATTGCACGGTTTCGAAAAACGGCGACGAGTACGGCGTGTTGAGCGGTTACGCGACGACAACGGGATACGACCTGGCGACGGGACTCGGCTCGGTGAACGCGGCGAATCTGGTGAACCAGTGGTCCACGGTTACGACGACGTTCAAGCCGACGACGACTACTTTGATGCTGACGCCCACGACGAACATCGCGCACGGTAGCGCGGTAACGGTGAAGATCGGCGTGACGGGGACGGGAACGCCGACGGGCGACGTTTCGCTGGTGGCGACGAACTCGACGGCCAACGGGATCGATCAATTTACGCTCGCGAGCGGCGCAGTGAACAGCACCACGGATTTGCTGCCGGGCGGGAGCTACAGCGTGAAGGCGCACTATGCGGGCGATGGAACCAATGCTCCGAGCGATTCGACGGCGGTTCCCGTGACGGTGAATCCGGAAGCGAGCACCACGACGGCGCAGGTGCTAACGGCGGACACGAATGGAAACGCGATTCCGTTCACGTCGGGACCGTACGGAAGTTTTGTGTATCTGCGCGCGAGTGTCGCTGGTGCGTCAGGCAACGGCGTGGCGACGGGCAACGTTACGTTCAAGGACAACGGCGCGGCGATCAGCGGGAACCCTTACACGCTGAACGCCGAGAGTTACACGGTCACGCCGAACGGATATCCGACGTTTTCGCCGGGGTCGCATTCGTTTTCGGCAGCGTACGCAGGGGATCCGAGCTTCAACGCGAGCACTTCCACGGCGGTGCCGTTCACAATCTCGCAGGCAATCCCTTCGATTTCGCTGGGCGGCCTGGGACAAACGAACGCGTACGGCCAGAACCTGACGGGTGTGGCGCAAGTGCAAGTGACCAGCTGCGGAAATGTGCCGACCGGAACGGTGAAGTTCATGTCCGGCACGACGCAGATCGGCAACCCCGTGACGCCGAACTGGACGGCCAATGCGAACACCTGCTACATCACCGCGACCGCCGTTTTGACAGGTTCGAACGCGCCGCTGGGACAAGACAGCTTTACGGCCGTATACAGCGGCGATACAAATTATGCGAGCGCGACATCCACGGCGGTATCGAGCGACGTGGTGGTGCAATCGACGCTGGCGGTGACTCCCTCGAGCAACACGATTCAGCAGGGCGCGAGCATCACGCTGACGGCCAAGCTCACTCCCCTCGTGAGTGTAAGTCCGACGCCGACGGGCACGGTGCAGTTCGCGGCAAACGGCCAATCGCTGGGGGCGGCCGTGGCAATTTCCGGCAATCAGGCCGTGCTGAACACAACGTCGCTGCCGGCGGGCGCGAACGTGATCGTTCAGGCGACGTACTCGGGCGACACCAATTTTGCGCAAGCCTCGGGAACGACGACGGTCACCGTGAATCCGGGACCGCAAGTGGGGATTGCCGCGAGCCCGACGAACATCACGATTACATCGCCGGGAGCGTCAGGAAGTTCGACGATTACGGTGACGGGGAGCAACGGATTCAGCGGAACCGTAAGTTTTGCGTCGGTGACCTGCACCGGGCTGCCATCGGAAAGCGCGTGCTCGGTCACGCCTTCGTCGATTGCGCTGACTACGACGACCACGACGGGAACAGCGACGCTGACGATCACGACGACGGCGAAAAGCGTTTCCGCGCCGCTGGTTCGACCGAATGGCGGCGGGCGCCCGGTGTTACCGGGAATCGCGGCGCGATGGATGGTGATCGGAGTTGGAATTTTCTTCCTTGCCATGCAGACGCGGCGGCGCCGTTGGAATGTGCTTGCGAGCGTCGTGGCGATTGCATTTCTGATCGCCACGGTCTCGTGCGGCGGAGGAGGCGGCAGCACCGGGCCCACGAATCCGGGTACGCCGGTCGGGACTTCGACGGTTTCGATCAGCGGAATCACGGCAACGGGCGGGACGGTGACGGGAACGCCGACGGTAACGGTGACAGTTCAGTAGCGGGCGCTTACGCCGGCGACAACTTCCGTTGCGTCGCCCGGTCGCGTGGATGGGAATGAGGACGCGACGAGCGTAAATGCTGAGAATGGCGGAAAACAGGAGCGAGAAACTAGATCGCTTTCGATGGGCGACCCTTAATTTTCAGGGCCTGGGACGATCCGGGCAGCCACAGCACTTTCACCGCGTCTCCGCTTTGGTAGCCGCCATCGGCCAAAACGCTTTCCATTTTCTCGCGGGCGTTGTCGGAATAGGTGAACGTGTGGATGGCCATTTCGTTGCCTGCTTCGCGGACAATCATGCTATTCGCGTCGGCGTGGACAATTGTGGCTTTCATCCAAACGGCTTTTGCGGGGCGCTGTTTGACGACGATGGGCTGGGTGGTTGAAATGTTGACGGGCGTGTCGCCTTGGGGTTCCGCTCCGGTGTGAACCTGAGCGCGGGTGACGGACGGCACGGCGAACACCGCGACCCCAAGAACGAACAGGGCGCCGAACGATTTCAAAAACGGCCTACGCTTCTTCATCGAAGGAAACCTTCAGCGATTTCAGAAATTTGATGTCCTGCGGCGTGATTTCCACGCGCGACTCGACCGCTTCTTCTTCCATAATTTCTTCGTCCACCTGAATGTGGAGCGATTCCAGGAAGCGCCGGTCCTGATTGGTCATTTTGGCGTCCTGGCCATTGCGACGGGCAAGGCCGATGGTGGCGTCGAGCTTCAGCACGATGTCGAATCCCGCGGCACGGACCGCGGAAATGGATTCGGCGATGCGGTCGGAGTCCGACACGGTGTCGTTGATCGCGTGGCCTAGTTCGCGAAGCAATTGCTTCATGCGGTCGTCGAGTTGCAAGGGCGCTACCTCCTGAGAACAACCCTTCTCACGCCATTCTAGGGCTGGCGTATTGCGGATACAAGCCCCTGACGCGCAAAGTGAACCTGTGTGGTTACCTGTTCCGCTTGCCAGTTCCACGGGCGGCGCCGGTGCGCGATTACCGGGCAAGGGCTGCGCCGAGTGCGGCGGAGAGGGTGCAGTTATATTAGACTCAAAGGATGGCGGCGGGATTCTACGGCACCGTGTGGCAGTCGGCGAAGATCACGTTACGCGTGGTGTGGCGGGCGGCGCGGCAATTGTTTCATGAGGCGACGGGCGCGATTTTTGCGATGTTTGCGGTGTACGGCGCGGTGATGGTGTGGCGGCAATGGCACTCAAAGCCGGCGGCCTGGCTGGTGGGATTTGCGGCGGTGTACGCGGTGCTGATGGCGATCTTTTCGTTTACGTCGTTCCGGCGCGCGAAGCGGGTGCGGTGAAGATGGCGGAAAATTCAAAAAAATCCGCGGCGATGGCCGATCCCAGGGCGGGATCACCGTCGGGACTTGCGATGGACGCGGTGATCACTCCCGAAGATTTGGGCGATTGGAACGCGGAGCACGAACTCGGCTTTCCGGGCGAGTTCCCATTTACGCGCGGCGTGTATCCCACGATGTATCGCGGGCGGCTGTGGACCACGCGGCAGTACGCGGGATTTGGCAGTGCGGCAGAATCGAACCAACGCTACCGGTATTTGCTGGGGCAGGGGCAAAAAGGATTGTCGGTGGCGTTTGATTTGCCGACGCAGATTGGAATGGATTCGGATCATCCGCTGGCGCTGGGCGAAGTGGGAAAAGTAGGCGTGGCGATTGATTCGCTGGAAGACATGCAGACGTTGTTTGATGCGATTCCGCTCGAGCGAATCTCGACCTCGATGACCATCAATTCGACGGCGGCGATTCTGCTGGCGCTGTATGTGGCGGTGGCGAAGCAGCAAGGCGCGAATTTGCAGCGGCTGGCCGGCACGGTGCAGAACGACGTGCTGAAGGAATATATCGCGCGCGGGACGTATATCTATCCGCTGCGGCCGGCGATGCGCATTGTGACGGATATTTTTTCGTGGTGCCGCAGCGAGCTGCCGAACTGGAACGCGATTTCGATCTCGGGGTATCACATCCGCGAGGCCGGATCGACGGACGTGCAGGAAGTGGCGTTCACGCTGGCAAACGGGATCGCGTATGTGGAAGCGGCCATCGCTTCGGGGCTTCCGGTGGATGAATTCGCGCCGCAGCTTTCGTTTTTCTTCAACTCGCACAACGAGTTTCTGATGCAGATCGCCAAGTTTCGGGCGGCGCGGCGATTGTGGGCGCGGACGATGCGGGACCGGTTTGGCGCGAAGGACGCGCGGTCGATGATGCTGCGTTTTCACGCGCAGACGGCGGGGTCGTCGCTGACGGCCCAGCAGCCCGAAAACAATCTGGTGCGTGTGGCGCTGCAGTGCCTGGCGGCGGTGCTGGGCGGATGCCAATCGCTGCACGCCAATGGTCTCGATGAAGCGCTGGCGCTGCCCACCGAGCAAGCGGCGCTGCTGGCCTTGCGCACGCAGCAAATCATCGCGCAGGAAACGGGCGTAGCCAATGCGATCGATCCCGTGGCAGGTTCGTATGCGATCGAAAAGTTGACCGACGAGATCGAAGCGGGCGCGCGGGACTACATTGCCAAGATCGATGCGATGGGCGGAATGTTGAAAGCGATTGAAGCGGGGTTCGTGCAGCAGGAAGTGCAGAAATCGGCGTACGAATACCAAACGGCCGTGGACAGCGGCGAACAGGTGGTTGTGGGCGTGAATCGATTTCAAGCTGACGAGGGGAAGCCGATTCCGACGCTGCGGATTGATCCGGAAATTGAGCGTTCCCAAGTGGGGCGGCTGGCGGCGCTGCGTGCGAGGCGCGATGCGGCGAAATCGAAAGCAGCCGTTGCCGAAATTGAAAGGCGTGCCGCGTCTGGCGAAAATCTGATGCCGGCGATTCTCGCGGCCGTGGAAGCGTATGTGACCGTGGGCGAAATTTCGGACGTGCTGCGGCGGACGTTTGGCGAGTACGAAGAGTCGGTGGTTATCTAGCGCGTGCCGGACCTGAAGTTGTTCGAGTTCCCTTCCCTATGAAACTCATTCTTGCGTCTCGGTCGCCACGACGCGCCGAAATTTTACGGCATGCGGGATTTGAATTCTCCGTCAGCCCGACCGATACAGATGAATCGCGGTTGGGCGGCGAAGACGTGACTGCGTATGTGACGCGAATCGCCGGTCTGAAAGCGGCGCACGCGGCCGCGCGAGCGTCGATGGGCGACGAGCCGACGATTGTGCTGGCAGCGGATACGGTGGTTTTCGCCGAGGGCCAAATCCTGGGCAAGCCCAAGGGCGCCGACGATGCGCGGCGCATGCTGCGGATTCTGAGCGGCGGCGCGCACGATGTGGTCACCGGCTTTGCAATCATGAGGAGTTCGGATACCGCGCCAACGGTGGGTGTAGAGACTACGCGCGTGCATTTCGCCGCGCTATCCGACGCGGAGATCGATGAGTATGTGCGCACAGGCGAGCCGATGGACAAAGCGGGAAGCTACGGAATTCAGGGGATCGGCGGGAAATTTGTGACGAAGATCGAGGGCTGCTACTTCAATGTGATGGGCTTGCCGCTATCGCGCGTGTGGCAAACGCTGAAAGCGCTCGACGAGACGCCGTAGCAAAACAATTCCAACGCTAAAAAGTTCCCCCAAATAAAAAAACGGCGAACCCGCCCTGGGGTGTCGCCGTCCGAATCACCTGAAAATTTATCAGCCGAACGAAACTTACTTCTTTTCCTCGGGAGCAACCGTCGGCGGTGGCGCAACCGCGGGAGTCGCCGGCTGCGTCGGAGTTGCCGTGGTGCTCGAGGCCGGAGAATTCATGCCGTCTTTGAAATTGCGGATGCCTTCGCCGAGGCCGCGCATGACTTCGGGGATTTTCTTGCCGCCGAAGAGAAGAACGATGACGGCCAGAACGATCAACCAATGGATCGCGCTAAACTCACCCATAAGTCACCTGCCTTGAGAGATTGTGAGAAAAACGCAGCCTGCAGGCCACTGCAAGCCCAATCAATTACAGTATAACACGCTCGTCGCCGGCTCTGCGGGTGAGGTGTTCGCGGTCGAGGTGTTCTAGTAACGGGATCGCGTACTTCCGAGAGACGCCCGTAAGTTCCTTAAATGCAGCAATCGGCAACCGCGGGCCGTGCTTCTGCTTGTACGCTGCGAGGAGGGCCTTTAGATGTTTTACGGCGGATTCGTGGAGGATCAGATCTGGCGAGAGGCGGATCAGCGCTTTTTCGCGCAAAAGAATCTGGACGAGTTTTTGAGCGCGCCCGGGATCGACGGGAAGAGTTTTGAGGATGGATTCGAGATCCGGCGCGGCGAGCCCCGCTTCGCGAAAATGCTTCTCGACAATGGCTTTGGCGCGGGCTTCTTCGGCGGAAAGGGCGATTTGGCGGTTGGCGCGCTTGACGAGGTCGCCGGCGATGGCGATGGCTTGCGCTTGTTGCAGGTCAGCGAGGGCGGTTTCCATCAGAGCGATCGTCGGGTTGCCAACGCGGCCGCGGAGTTCCTGCTTTGGAATTCCGGGCGAAAGCGGATTGGACGCGTGGAAGTGATCGACGGATTTCAGCAGAGCGGCGGCGCATTCGGCGACGGATTTTGCCGAAGCGATGGACCACGGCTGCTCAGAGATTACGCGGGCGCGATTCGAAGCCGACAATTCGATGGCGGCTTTGAGGACTTGGGATTTCGTCCAACCGGTTCGGGCGATCAGGTCGGAGATCGGAAGTTCGCGCGGCGAGGAATTTAGCAGCGCGGCGAGAATTTCCGGTTTGTCGGCGCGTTCGAGGATTTCGAGAAATCCGTGAACGGCGGGATCGTTGCGTTTGTGGCGGGAAGGCTCGGAGTCAAGAACGATACCGCCGCCAATGGTAATGACGGGAGAAAATTGGCGAACGATGAAGCGGTCGCCCGGCAGAAGAAGGAGCGGCGCATCGAGGCGCAGTTGAGCGAAGGAGGATTCGCCGGGTTCCCACTTCGTCGTGGCGTCGAGACGTTTCACTTCGGCGATGCGTTCGGCGGTGCCTTGATGGAAGTGAACCTTCGAGTGATCCTTGAGCGCGCGGGCCGATTGCAGAAGCGTTAGGCGCACGTCGATTCTTTGCGTTGGCGCGAAAGCGCCAGCCGGAGCGAGAACCATGCCGCGCTCGATTTTTTCGAGCTCGATGCCGGCGAGATTGAGCGCGGTTCTCTGCCCCGCCGATGCGGATTCAATCGAAGCGCCGCCGCTGTGGAGGCCGCGGACGCGCACGATTTTTCCGGTGGGGTAGAGTTCGAGTTCGTCTTCGACTTTTACAGTGCCGGAGATCAAAGTGCCGGTCACGACAGCTCCGAAACCTTTCATGGCGAAGGCGCGGTCGATGGGCAGGCGAAAATGGGCGCCGGTGGTGCGTGGCGGCACATCGGCGGCGATATTCTGTAACGCGGCTTTCAGTTCGTCGAGTCCGGAGGCACTTTTGGCGCTGACGGGAATGATCGGCGCGCCGTCGAGAAACGAACCGCGCACGAAGTCTTCGATTTCGAGACGGACGACGGTGAGCGCGTCGGCGTCGACCAGATCGGATTTGGTGAGGGCGATGAGGCCGCGCGAAATTCCGAGCATGCGGCAGATATCGAAGTGCTCGCGGGTCTGCGGCTGGATGGATTCGTCGGCGGCAATCACGAGGACGACGAGATCGATTCCGCCGACGCCGGCGAGCATGTTGCGCACGAATCGTTCGTGGCCCGGCACGTCCACAAAGCCAATGCGAACGCCGGGTAGATCGAGAAAGGCGAATCCCAGATCGATGGTGATACCGCGCCGCTTTTCTTCCGCGAGGCGGTCGGGGTTTGTGCCGGTGAGCGCCTGGACGAGCGAAGACTTGCCGTGATCGATGTGGCCGGCGGTGCCGACGATGACGTGTTGGGAGGTTTGCATTGCGGCGATGACAACTGAGAAATGATGCTAGCGAAGCGGCATCACAGGGTCAAATTCCGCAGGTCGCTCGGCACAGAGGCGAGCACGGGCGAATCCTAACGCGGCCAGTACATGATCACACCGACGCCCACCAGGCAAATCGCTCCGCCGATCAGGTCGAAGACGTCGGGGCGGATGCGGTCGATCTTCCATCCCCATAGAATCGAGAGCGCGACGAAAACGCCTCCGTATGCGGCGTACACGCGGCCGAACGTGGCCGGTTGATAGGTGGGGACGATTCCGTAGAGGCAAAGAATCAATCCGCCGACAAGACCGTAATACCAAGCGAGCCCGTTGCGCCACCACTGCCACATCAGGTAGCCGCCGCCGATTTCGCAGAGCCCCGCGAACACGAACAGCAAGACGGATTTCAGTGCGACCATGTTGTGCTCCTCATGCTTCCGCGCGTGCCACGGACAGCCATTCCAGGCGGCGACCGCGAACGGTTAAAAAGAAAATCGAGGACGGCATGGGCACGCGCGTCCTCGATTCCGTGCAGCGATGTGCTTCGACCTTACCTATTCCACTTTTTCCTGAAGCGGCGGAGCGATGGTCGAGCCCTGGAATTTCGGCTTGCCGAGTTTGGTAATCCAGATGCCGCTGTTGATGTCATTGAAATAGATCAGCCCGTTGGCCGGCTGCGCCCCCCAGGTGAACGGAAGATTGGTGCGGTAGCCGTCGGGGTCGCCGGTCCAGAAGGAAGCGATTTCGCGGCCCTGGGCGTAGAGGTCGCCGCGGAGCTCGCCCGAAATATCGACGACTCGACCGCCGCCGGCATAATCGCCGGCAAAGAGCGTGTCGCCGTCGGCCCACACGTTGTGAACGCCGCCTTCGGGAACTTCGTAGATGGCGACTTCGCGCGGGTGCTCGATATCGCTTACGTCCATTACATGCAGCCTGCCGCGAACGGGGATGCGTTCTTTTGAGTCGATGTCAAAGCTGGCGGGAAACACTTCGTCGCCGACGAAGACGTAATTTTTGTAGCGGAAGGTGGTGTGGGTGCCGGCGAGCCATCCGTTTCCATACAGCTCATAGTGGTTGAATTTGTATTGGGCGACGAGCTTTGGGTGTTCGGGGCTGCCGCCCTTGATGCCGGCGCCAACGTCGAGAATCACGAGCCCGTCACGCCAGTACGCGAGATAGGCCAGGCCGTCTTTTACCTGCAAATCGTGCAAATAGCGGCCGACAGTGATCATTCCTTCGCCGAGCGGCGAGGCGATCGTTTGTTCCTGGGTCTTTTCGGTCTGCCACTGCGCGACTTCCTTCGGGTGGGCCGGATCTTGAATGTCGATGATGTGCAGCGAGCCGTTCGCGTCGTCCGTGATGTACACGTAGTGCGTATTGATGTAGGCGCTGTGGACGCCGCCGGTGACCGTCTCGGTGAAATCGGAAATTTGCTTCAAGTGCGCGGGGTCGGAGGCATCGAACAGAACGATTCCATTCTTGCGATTGGACGCGCCTTCCCGAGTGAGCACGCCGGTTTTTTCGTCCGCCGTCGTGCTTACGTCGTTGATCAGGCGCGTATCGACTTTCATCGAGTCGAGCGGCTTGGGTTTCGCGGGATCGGAAATGTCGAAAGAAAAAAGGCGATCGGAAATCGTGGCGACATACAGGTGATTGCCGATGATCCATTCCTCGGACGTTTGCAAGACTTTGCCATCCGCGTTCTTTATGGGAATGTGCGCAACGTACTCCAGGTCGCGCTGGGCGGCGCGAGGGGTGACTTCGATGGAGGTGACGGCGGCGTGGCGCCCAATCGAGGCGGTTACCTGGTAGGTGCCCGGCAATTCGGCGACGAATGCACCGTCGGGATAGATGGTGGCGCGGGGGCCGTTGACCGTCCAGGTTGTGGCGACGTCTTTGACCTGGTTGCCTTTGGCATCGTCGGATTTCGCGGTGAATCGCACCACGTCGCCGGTCTTGGCGGCGCTGGCCTGCGGAGCGATCGACAGGGTGTGAATTACGTCGGCGACGACCTTCACTTTCGCTTCGGCGGTTTGGTGGTCGGCGGTGGCGACGATGGTGGCGGTGCCGGGAGCGACCCCGGTAATCACGCCGGAGCCGTCCACTTTTGCGATGGCCGGAGTCGTTGACGTCCACTTGATGGGAACGTCCGTGCGAGGATCGCCGTTCGCCGAGCGTGCAGTAGCATTGAGGACGGCGGTAGCGCCGACAGGCAGAGCCTTTGAAAACGGCGCGACATCGACGCTCGCTGCCTCCGGCGCAACGACCGTTACCTCGGCGAAGCCGGGCTTGCCGGCAATCACAGCGCCGACGGTCACAGTGCCGGGCTCACGAAACAGGACGGTGCCATCGGCGTCGGCGCCGGCAACGTCAAACGGCGCGGCAAACCAGATCGACGGCTTCACGTTGATCACGTTGCCTTTGTCGTCTTTCGCGACAGCGGCGAATTTTAGCCGCTCGCCAACGTGGGCGGTGGCCTTGGCGGGCGAGACCTCCACCGTCTTTGCTTTGGGCGGCATGGGCGGGGCGCCAATGGCTTGCGCCTGGACGACTGAAGCGCAGAGTAATGCCGCAGCGGCTATGCCGAAAGCAAAAATGTTCTTAGCGACACGCATAAACGAATCCTCTCAATTTGTGGAGATGAGTTATCGAAACAGACGTTGAACTCGGAGTGGGTTTTTGTCAAGCGCGGCCGCGCCTGGCCCAGGAAGAAATCGATTGGCGAAGGGTGAGCGCTAGAGCGCTTCGGAAATTTCACGGCCGATGGCGAGGGCCGACTTTCGCGGGTCGCCTGCGCCGGTGATCGGACGGCCGACGACGAGATAGTCCGCGCCGGCGGCGATTGCCTGGCCCGGAGTGGCGACGCGGGCCTGGTCGTCCGCCGAAGCACTTGCGGGACGGATGCCGGGTACAACGATTAGGAACTTCGGGCCGCAGGCGCTCCGAATTCCCTGAACCTCGTGGGCAGAGGCGACAACTCCGTCGAGTCCGGCTTGCTGGGCCAGTTTCGCGAGCTCCACCGCGCGGACGGCGGGCGGACCGGCGAGTCCCACATCCCGCAGAGTCGAGTCGTCCATGCTGGTGAGGATGGTCACACCCAACAGTTGCGGGCGTTTCTTGCCGTACGCCGCGGCCGCATCGCGTGCGGCGCTCATCATTTCAAGGCCGCCGGTGGTGTGGAGCGTCATCAGGCGGACGCCGGGCAAGCGCGCACCAGCGGAAACCGCGTGGGCGACCGTGTTTGGAATATCGTGGAATTTCAGGTCGAGGAAGATACCGAAACCGAGCGCCGCCAGCTTTTTGACGGCGTTGGGCCCTTCGGAGGTGAAGAGCTGGTTTCCGACCTTAAAGAGTCCCGCGGCTCCGCGCAATTTGCGCGCAAGTGCAGCCGCGGGACCCAAGCGGTCCATGTCCAAGGCGACGATTAATTTTCGCGATGAAGCGGTTCCGGGCGTGACGGCACCTTTAGGAGCTCCAGACGGACTTTGGCGAGCCCGTGCTGATCGAATCCTAACTTACGTGCCACTTCGTAGGAAACATCCAATTCGCGCCCTTCGACATAAGGACCGCGATCGTTGATGCGGACAATCTGGCTGCGGTGGTTGCGGGTGTTCACGACGCGAACGATCGAACCGAGGGGGAGCGTCGGGTGAGCGGCGGTGTCCGCATTCATATCGTAGGTCTCGCCATTTGCCGTCTGCTTGCCGTCGAAATCCTCGCCATACCAACTGGTGGTACAGGTCCAGACGGCCAGGGGTTTCGGCTGGCCATCATTCTTATCAGAAACGACTCGGGGCGTGACTTCCATTCCGGCATCTGCTTGGAGAGGGTTGCCCGTCCGGCCTGTCGATGGGGAAACGGTGGGGTTCATCGACGGAGTAAGGACCAGCAAACCCAAACCTAAAAACACCGATTGCAAAATCACGAATGCCTTGGCCTTCATTTTCACCTAACCTTATTTGAATCAACAACAATTCTACCGGGGCTCCCTTGGGGAAAGCAATCCATTTATCTCTGTAGAGCGCCCCGTAACTTGTTGATTTCAAATGTATTTTCGTCTCGACACCACATTTCCAGACCGTCCACAAGTGCTGTCGAAGCTCGTGGATCGACGAAATGCGCCGTGCCGACTTCCACCGCCGAGGCCCCGGCGAGGAGGTATTCCGCTACGTCCGCTGGCTTTTCGATCCCACCTAAACCAATAATCGGGATCTTCACCGCTTTGCAGGCCTCGTAAACCAACCTGACTGTTATAGGTTTGATGGCCGCGCCCGACAACCCTCCGGTGGTACTGCCGAGACGTGACCGACGATTGTGTACGTCTATACACAGGGCCGGGTAGGTGTTGGCGACGACGAGAGCGTCGGCTCCAGCGTCTTCGGAGGCCTTCGCGCTAAGTCCAATCATATTAACGTTTGGTGAGAGCTTGACCCAAAGTGGGCGCTTCGAAGCCTTGCGAGCGGCAGCGACGACGGCCGTTGTCAGAACCGGGTCAGTACTATATTCAATGCCGCCCCGCTCCACGTTGGGACAGGAGATGTTGAGTTCGTAGGCGGTGAGGCCTTCGGCACCCTCGAGAACGCTGATCACTTCCACGTAATCGGCGATCGTGTGGCCGAAGACGTTTGCTATCAAAGCGGTATCGAACTTTCGAAGCTCCGGGAGCTTTTCGGCGACGAACGCCCGGACGCCGATATTCTGAAGCCCGATTGCGTTCACCATTCCGCTGGCCGTCTCGCAGATTCGCGGAGCGGCCGCTCCGGTCATGGGCTGAGCGGAGAGTCCCTTTACGACGAGTCCGCCGAGACGGTTCAGATCGGCGAGGTGTGAGAATTCAACCCCGTAAGCGAAGGTGCCGCTCGCGGCGATAATTGGGTTTTTAAGGGAGACGCTGCCAACGCTAACCCGAAGGTCAACTTCAGCGGGCCGTGAGGGACTTCTTGCCGGCGCCGGCGAATTCACAAGGGTTAGTTTAACACCCTGGTCAAGCGGACAGGCCGCTTTTGACGGGCGTCTGCCCCGGGTAAGGGACGATCGCGGGTTTGGGCGGCAATCGGCGGCTGCGCACCGTGAGTGTCTATGTTAGGATAGGCCGCCAAATGCGCGTCGTAGAGAAAAGACAACTCCTGTCCGCGGAAGAAATCGACCGCACCCTCCAGCGTTTGGCCCACGAGATCGTAGAAAGAAGCGGCGGGACGAACGACCTGGCGCTGATTGGCGTGCGCCGCCGAGGGGTGCCGCTCTCGGAGAGGCTGGCGAAAACGATTCTGGGATTCGCCAACGTGCAGATTCCCGTGGGTACGATCGATATCACGCTGTATCGCGACGACCTTTCGACCGTGGGCGCGCAACCGATCGTCCACTCGAACGACATTCACTTTCCGGTGGACGGCCGCGATCTGGTGATTGTGGACGATGTGCTGTACACCGGGCGGACGATTCGCGCGGCGATGAATGGGCTGTTTGACCTGGGGCGCCCGAAGCGGATCCGCCTTTGCGTGCTGATCGATCGCGGTCACCGGGAACTGCCGGTCGAAGCGTCGTTCGTGGGGCGGAAAGTGCAAACCAGCGACACGGAGATTGTGGAAGTGCGGCTGCAGGAAATCGATAAGGAAGAGCGCGTGATGCTTGTCGATCGCGTGGACTGAGCGACGTAAATCCGGAACGGGCCCGATAAAAGGTAGCGAAGGGAAAAAGTGCTGCAGCGCCTGGAACACCTGCTTGGAACGGAAGACCTTACCCGCGAACAAATTTCATTTATTTTAGATCAGGCCAGCCCCTTTCAGGAATTTCAGAAGCATCCCCTCAAAAAACTAGCGACGCTGCGCGGCAAAACGGTCGCGCTGGCATTTTTCGAGAACTCCACGCGAACGCGAATCAGCTTCGCCACCGCGGCCGCCCGGCTGGGCGCCGACACGATGAATCTGCAGGCGGAGTCGTCCAGCCTGAAAAAGGGCGAGTCGCTGCTCGATACTGTGATGACGCTCGAAGCGATGCGGCCCGATGGGATCGTCATCCGCCATTCCTCGTCGGGAGCGCCGATGTATATTTCGGATCGTCTCGGGATCCCGGTGGTGAATGCGGGCGACGGTACGCACGAGCATCCCACGCAGGCGCTGCTGGACGCGCTGACCATTCGCGACCGCAAGGGTACGCTCGATGGCCTGCACGTGACGATTCTCGGCGACATTCTGCACAGCCGGGTGGCGCGATCGAATATTTACCTGCTCAGCCGGTTCGGAGCGCAGATCACGCTGTGCGGACCGGCGATGTGGGTTCCGCGGGAATTTGAATCGCTGGCGCCGAATGTGCGCCGCGTAAACCGGATCGAAGAAGCGGTGACGGGCGCCGACGTAATCATGGTGCTGCGGGTGCAAACCGAGCGAATCCACGAACCCGGAATGGCGCCGGATGAATACATCCTGGGATACCAACTGACGCCGAAGCGCTTGCAGCTCGCGCGGCCCGACGCCATTGTGTTGCATCCGGGCCCGATGATTCGCGGCCTGGAAATCGACTCGGCGGTAGCCGACGGGCCGCAGTCTTGCGTGCTCGAGCAGGTGACGAACGGCCTGGCAATTCGCATGGCGCTGCTCTATCACCTGGTGGGCGGGGCGGCGGTGGAAACGTCGCCGGCGACGAAGTAGCACGAAAAGCGATTCGCACAAGGACTGAACGAATGTTGCTGATCAAGAATGGCCGGGTGATCGATCCCGCGAGCGGCACTGATTCGACGCACGATGTGCTGCTCGACAAAGGACGCGTGGCGAAAATCGGCGCGGGCATCTCGGCGCCGGACGCCGAAGTGTTCGACGCGGCCGGACTGGTGGTGGCGCCGGGATTTATCGATCTGCACTGCCATTTGCGGGAACCGGGGCAGGAACTTTCCGAGACGATTGAGACGGGGACGCGATCGGCGGCGAAGGGCGGATTCACTGCGGTGTGCTGCATGCCGAACACGCAACCGGTGAACGACAATGCGTCGGTGACACGCGGGATGGTGGAACGCGCGGCGTCGGCCTGCGGAGTCCGAGTGTGGCCGATCGGCGCGGCTTCGGTGGGAAGCAAAGGCGAATCGCTGGCGGAAATTGCGGCGATGAAAGACGCTGGAATTGTGGCAGTGAGCGACGACGGCAAACCGGTGGCGACGGCGCGGCTGATGCGCCAGGTGATGGAGTATTGCAGCACGCTCGGCTTGCCGGTGATCGACCATTGCGAAGACCCGTCGCTTTTTGCCGGCGGCGTAATGCGCGAGGGCATTCAGTCCGTGCGATTGGGGCTGAAAGGAATTCCGGCGCAGTCCGAATCGATTTGCGCGGGACGCGATGTGGAAGTGGCGGCACTGACCGGAGCGCGGCTGCATATCGCGCACATGTCCACGACGGGCGCGCTGGAATATGTGCGCCAGGCGAAGAAGCAAGGGCTGCGAGTGACGTGCGAAGTGACCCCGCACCATTTCACGCTGATCGATGAAGACGTGCGGTACGACACGAACTACAAAATGAATCCGCCGCTGGCTTCGCGGGCGGACCGCGATGCGCTGATCGCGGGACTGTCGGACGGAACGGTGGATGCGATCGCCACGGACCATGCGCCGCATCATCCGGCAAGCAAGGCCGTAGAGTTTGACCGCGCGCCATTTGGAATTCTGGGATTTGAGACCGCGATCGGCCTGGGACTGAGCGAGCTGGTGCACGCAGGCAAACTTTCGCTGAAGCGGCTGATTGAATTGTTCACGACGGGCCCGGCACGCGTGCTGAACATGGAACGCAAACTCGCCGTAGGTGAAGTGGCGGACGTAACGATTTTTTCGACGGACCGGCCGTGGATTTACAAGGCCGCGGATTCACCGAGCAAATCCCGCAATACGCCGTTTGACGGGCGCGATTTCAAGGGCGGGCCGGTGGCGACGATTGTCGGCGGCCGCATCGTTTACAAAAATTAAATCGCAGGGGCTTCAGTGCGAGGCAGGTTCCGAGGCGGGGTGCATTCCGTGCTGAGGAACTTCGTGGACACCGCGCAACGGTTGTTCCTGGTTGAAGCGATAGAGCTGATTCAGCGGCCCCGCGCCCTTACCGATCGAATAGGCCCTTTCGATCGCTTTGGTCACATAAGCCTTCGACAGGATCACCGCGTCACGCAGCGGCAGCCCACTGCCCAGTTGCGCGAGAATCGCGGACGAGAGCGTGCAGCCGGAGCCATGCGTATTCGGGCTTTTCACGTGCTCGCCGCCGAACGTTTCGACCTCGGTGCCCACGCAGAAGACGTCGATGGGCTTTTCCAAATGTCCACCCGTTACGACCACAGCGCGAGCGCCCATTTCGATTAATTTCAACGCCGCCACCTTCATCGTTGGCACGTCTTTCACTTCCATTCCGGTCAGGAATTCGGCCTCCGGGATGTTGGGCGTGATCAGGCTGACGCGCTTGAGCAATTCGTCGCGAACGAATTTCAAGCCGGAGGTATCGAGCAGTTCGGCGTTGCCGGCGGTGGGACGAAAAACAGGATCCAGCACGACGTGCTTGAATTTTTGCTTATCGAGAAATTCATACACGACGGTGGCGTTGGCGCGGTTGGCGAGCATGCCGATTTTCACGCCCGCGATTTCGACGTCATCGGCCAGCGCGTCCAATTGCGCGCGCAGCGTAGCGGAAGGTGTGGCGTGGACGGAGAAAACACCTTGCGTGGATTGCACGGTGAGGGCGGTGACGGCGGCCACACCGTAACAGTTGTGCGCGACAAACGTTTTCAAGTCGGCTGCGACGCCCGCGCCGCAGGAAGGATCAAAACCCGCGATGGTCAGCAGGATGGGTGGAGCGTTGTACGTTTGTGTGCCCAATGCGTGGTTGCCTCCGCGCGACAGCAATGCAAACAGCAATGCCAGCGCGCCCTACTTTGCGTTCGGACGCACCGGCAAATCAAAATGTACGCGGATGATTGAGCGATGCGCAAGAAAATTATTCGCGCAGGCGGCGGGAATTTATTAAAGAAGTGTTATCTTTCGCCGGAAACTTTCATGCGCGGCGATTTTGCGATGAAACGTTCTACGGAAACAGGCCGCGAACGAGCGTCGCATCCGCCACTCGACCAACGGCGAGAGCATACGCTCCGGTGCGCATGTGGGTGCGATGCTTGCGCGCGCTTTCGTGCACTTCGTGGAATGCGCGGCGCATGACCATTTCGAGTTTGGCGTTCACTTCCGCTTCGGACCAGAAGAAGCTCTGCAAATCCTGCACCCATTCGAAGTAGCTGACGGTAACGCCACCGGCGTTGGCGAGAATGTCCGGCAGCACCATGATTCCCTTGCGCGCGAGGATTTCATCGGCGTGAGGAGTGGTGGGGCCGTTGGCCGCTTCGGCGACGATCTTGGCTTTGATCTGGTCGGCGTTATTCAATGTAATTACGTTTTCGAGCGCCGCGGGAATCAGAATGTCGCATTTCATCGCCAGTAAATCGTCGTTGGAAATGCGCGAGGTTCCGGGCATGCCGACGACCGTACCGGAACGTTCCTTGTAGCGCATGGCTTTGAGCGGGTCGATGCCGCGCGAATTGAAAACACCTCCGCGCGAATCGCTGATGGCCACCACACGCGCCTTTTTCTCGGCGAAAAGTTTGGCGGCAATCGAGCCGGCATTGCCGAAACCCTGAATGGCGACGCTGGCCCCGCGCAGCGACATCTTTTTTACTTTGCATGCTTCTTCGACGGCCACCAGGCAGCCGCGAGCGGTGGCTTCGTTGCGTCCCTCCGAGCCACCGATCGAAATGGGTTTGCCGGTAACGACACCCAGGGACGAATAGCCCTTGGTCATGGAATACGTATCCATGATCCACGCCATGGTTTGCGCGTCGGTGTAAACGTCCGGCGCGGGAATATCCTGCTCGGGACCGATGATCGGCAAAATTTCAAAAGCGAAACGGCGCGTCATGCGCTCGAGTTCCGCCTTGCTCATGCGCTTCGGATCGCAGATCACGCCGCCCTTGCCGCCGCCAAACGGAATGTTCACCGTTGCGGTTTTCCAGGTCATCCAGGTGGCGAGGGCCTTTACTTCGTCAAGCGTCACGCCGGGATGGTAGCGGATGCCGCCCTTTGCGGGGCCGCGCGCCACGTTGTGCTGCACGCGAAAACCGGTAAAGACTTTCACCTGCCCGTTATCCATTTTCGTGGGAACAGAAACTTCCAGCACCCGCTTCGGCGTGCGCAGGATCTGCCGCATGCCGGGATCGAGCTTCAAGTGCTCCGCGGCGATGTCGAACTGAATTTGCGCGATGCGGTAGGGGTTCAGGTCTTCGCGCGGGGCAATCCGCGGAACCGGCTGCAAGGTGCCCGTTTTGGCAACGGTGGCCATCGTGTGTCCTTCCTGGAATCGCGAGTTGAAATCTGCTTTCCTGCCGAGGCAGGTGTGTAGGGGGCCTGTAAGTCTTGCGCGAGTCGAAGTTTATTCGAGCCGCACAGGATGTCAATGGAAACCACTGATTCTTGACGCGATAGTGTTCTCCGCAGGGCACTATGAGCGGAGGGAGGCCTCACGCCCCACCGCGTCTAACTGATTGACGTGAAATGGGTTATCAATCCCAGCCTATTTTTCGCTCGCTGCGGCCGCTTTACGGCGTATGCCGTCTATTTCCGCCGACAGTTGCCGGTTGACCTCGCGCCCAGCGGCACGGTACGCTTCGCGACGTGACTGGCGTGAACTTCCATGGAACAGGGGGCCAGCGTCCAGCCAATCCGTATTTCCCTGGGACGCGTACTTCTGATACTGGAGCCGCAGGAGCTTCGTGAGTGTAATCACCGGAACGGATTCGAGAGCCTCGGACGCGGCGCTCATCCAGAGAATTGTAGGTCGGGACGAATCGGCACTGGCGGAGATCTACGACCGCTACGCCGGGATGCTGTCGTCTGTCTTGAACCGGATTTTGCGCGACACGCAGGCGGGTGAAGAAATCCTGCAGGATATCTTCTACCAGCTATGGCGGACGGCGGCAAATTTCGACGCATCGCGCGGCTCGTTGCCCGGATGGCTGATGGTGATTGCGCGCAACCGCGCCATTTCGCGGCTGCGGCGGCACAATCCGGCGCTGGGCGAAGAACTCGTTGAGAACACCGTCGTGATGCCATCGAATTTGGAAAGCAGCGTGGCGCAGCAGCAGATGATCGGAAAAGTAAAAGGAGCGCTGGAAAATTTGCCGAAAGAGCAGCGCGCGGCGATCGAACTGGCCTACTTCGAAGGACTGACGCACAGCGAGATCGCGGAAAGAACGGGCGATCCGCTGGGAACGGTGAAAACAAGATTGAGGTCAGCCGTGGAGACGCTGAAGAAGAGTTTGAATACATGACCAACGGACATCCAACCCGGGAAGAAGATTTCGACCTGTACGCGCTTGGCGCGCTGGAAGGCGACGAGAAGCGGGCAATCGAAACGCACGTGGCCGGCTGCGCGGCCTGCTCCGAGAAATTGGCGGAAGCGCAAGGCCGCATGGCGATGATCGCGCTGGCTGCGCCGTATTCGGCACCGCCCGCGGGCGTGAAAGAAAAATTGATGCGGCAGATCGTGGGATCGTCAACGGGCCGCGGCGGGACGTTTACGGTGATGCCGTCGAAGCAACCCGGTGTTTTCGCGGGATGGCTGTGGGCGCTGGTGCCGCTTTCGGGAGGATTTGCGTGCGCGCTGGTGTTTCTGTGGCTGCACGCGCTGCAGCTTGATTCGCAGATTGACGCGTTGAGCCATCGGGCGCAGGAACAGGAAACGCAGCTCGCGAAAGAGCGATCGATTATCGACATGCTCGGCGCGAAAGATACCGTGGTGGTGTCGCTTGCCGAGCAGAAGCAGCAGCCGCTTGGAACGGCGCGCGTGCTCTATAACGCGAAGCGCGGGTTGCTGGTTTACAACGGATCGCTGCCGCCGGCGCCCGCGGATAAGAGCTACCAGCTTTGGCTGGTGCCTGCGAACGGCGCGCCGATCAGCGCCGGAGTGTTTGAATCGAGCGAAGGCGGCACGGACCGGATCACGGCGCAAGTGCCTGTTGGAACTGCGGCGAAGGCCTTCGCGGTGACGCTCGAGCCGCGCGGCGGCAAGCCTGCTCCGACGGGGCCCTTCGTGCTGCTGGGTCCCGTTTCTTAAAAATCGGATCCACATGTCCTACCTTTGATGCAGCTCACCCTTTAAAGAGCTCGGCTCGGGCCCTCAAAAATATTGTTAAACCGACCAATCCGAATCGGCCGCGGCTCGCGTACACGATTTGGAAGACAGCTGGAAACAGCGGGGCTTCCGAGTAGTGCAGGGGCGGAAATTGGGTCGGAGGAACTTTCCGAGGCCGCCGGCCCATTTTCCTATTCTCGTGGCCGGTTCAAAAGCGGCGAAGGGTGGATTTTCGTACGAGGATTACTGCCGGGCGGGGATTTTGTCCACGCCCATATAGGGACGCAACACTTCGGGAATTACGATCGACCCATCGGCCTGCTGAAAATTCTCCGCTATCGCAATCCAGCTTCGCCCTACCGCAACGCCTGAACCGTTGAGGGTGTGCAGGAATTCGCTCTTCCCCGTTTTCGGTTTGCAACGAATGCCGCTTCGCCGCGCTTGAAACGCTTCGGTGTTGGAGCAGGACGAAATCTCCATGAATTCGCCCGTCGATGGCAGCCATACTTCGATGTCATAGGTTTTCGCCGAAGCAAATCCCATATCGCCGGTACAGAGCAGCATCACGCGGTAGTGCAGGCCCAGTTTCTGCAGCACCGTTTCCACGTTTCGCACCAGCGATTCGTGTTCTTCGTAGCTCTGATCGGGGCGGGTGAACTTGAAGAGCTCGACCTTTTGGAACTGGTGCTGGCGCTTGATGCCGCGAGTGTCCTTTCCCGCCGCGCCGGCTTCGGAGCGGAAGCAGGCCGTCCAGGCGCAGACCCTGATCGGTAGAGATTCGGCGTCGAGAGTTTCGTCGCGATGAAGGCTCGTCAACTCGACTTCCGAAGTAGGCGTGAGCCACAGGTCGCTATTCTCGATATGAAACATATCGGCTGCGAATTTGGGCAACTGGCCGACGCCGGTGAGGGAAGCGGTATTCACCAAAAATGGCGGCAGGATTTCGGTGTAGCCGCTTTCGCGCGTGTGGACGTCGAGGAAGAAATTGGCGATCGCGCGTTCGAGCCGCGCGCCCAAGCCCTTGTAAACGGCGAAGCGGGCGCCGGCAATTTTGATGGCCGCGTCAAAATCGAGAATTCCGGCGGCCTCACCCAATTCCCAGTGCGGCTTGGGCTTGAAATCGAATTCAGGGGGCGCGCCCCAGCGGCGCACTTCCACGTTGTCCGCCGCGGAATGGCCGACAGGCACGCTTGCGTGCGGGATGTTCGGTACGGTCAGCAGAAATTGCTGCAAGCGCTCGTCCAGTTGATGGATCTGAACGTCGCTGCGTTTAATTTCCTCGGAAACTTCTTTCATACGCGCGAGCAGCGGCGCGGCGTCCTGGCCGGACTTCTTGAGGGCGACGATTTCCTCGTTCGCTTTGTTGCGTTCGGCCTTCAGCTTCTCCGTGGCGGCGATCATCCGGCGGCGCTCGGTGTCGACTTCGGTAAAAGGCGCGAGATCCAGCGTCACGCCGCGGTCGCGCGCCATTTTCTCGATTACATCGAGGTGTTCTCGTACGTAGCCAAGGTCGAGCATAGGCTCAACAGAATACCCGAAACGCGCCGGTGGTGAAAAGTGACGGCGCACACACAAACCCTGGAGAAATGAAATTTCACTGTCCCGAGGTACAGGTGACGGATTCGGCGGAGGGTCTTGGCGGATTGCACGCACGGTCGAGCGTCTTGCGTGGCATGCAACGGAGCGATGCTCTAGTCTGATACAGCAGCGGATGGACCAAGGAGACGCGCCGGATGGGCTTTCTGTTTTATGCGAATTTTGTGCGATTCGTGATCGAAGGCGGATTCCGGCAGATCCTCGTCGAACGGGCCCGGACGTTTATGAAAAATGCGGTTGTGGCCGACTGGAATCAGCCATAGCGGCCGGGGGTTTTTGCCGCGCATGAAAATGCGCGGCGCACTCTGGAGTTCGCGTAAACGAAGCCGAGAGGTTTACTGATGTCAATGACGAGAACGTCGGGAAACGGGCGAGGCGTGGACGTAAAAGGTCCGGAGCTTCTGGGCACTCTGGCAACGCACGCACCACTGGTGACGGAATTCCAATTCGTGAAATTCCGCGTGGACGGCGAAGTGGCGCATCTGCGCCTGGATCGCCCCGAGCAAAACCTGCTGAACGAGCGCATGCTGATGGAAATCGCGGCGGGGATTAACTCCGTGAGCGAAAAAGCATCGGTGAAGCTGATCCTTCTCGACTCGGCGGGCAAGACATTCAGCGGCGGCATCGAGCTGGGCGAGTACACGCAGCGGCGCGTCTTCCAATTGCTGGACGCGTTTCACAACGCGTTTTCCGCGATGATGGATACGTCGAAGCCGGTCGTGGTGGTGGTGAACGGCCCTGCGTACGGCGGCGGCGCGGAACTGGCAGCGCTGGGAGATTTGGTGATCGCCACTCCGAATGCGAAATTCGCGCAACCAGAAATCAAGTTGGGAGCGTTCCCTCCCCTCGCGGCGGCGGTGCTGCCGTATATTCTCGGGCCCAAGCGCGCGCTCGAACTCGTTCTTACCGGCGAAGCGATGACCGCCGAACGGGCCCGCGAAGTGGGCCTGGTGAACTGGCTGGTGCCGGAAGCGGAGCTGGTGGCGAAAGTGGACGATGTCATCCGACGCGTTACGGCGCAGTCAGGCCCGGTGCTGACCATGGCGAAGAAAGCGATCCTCGGCAGCCTGGGTTTGCCGCTGCGCGAGGGCGTTCGCAATTCCATGAAAGTTTTCCTGAACGAACTGGCGGACCTCGAAGACTCGCAGGAAGGGTTGCGGGCGCTGGTGGAAAAACGCGCGCCGAAATGGAAGAACCGCTAGCGCTGTCGCACGTTTGTCCAACCGCTATTCGACGATGGATTGACAGTCCCTCCCGCGACGCATAGACTCGTCTCTGACAACTTAGCTGGTTCGGGTAGCCCTTCGAGAGGAGGATGGATTCTCTCTGGGCGAGTTTTCTTGCAAGCCAACGGGCGCAAGGAAATTTGGGGAAGGCCGTTTGAATCGGCCACGGTCCCGCCACTGTGATCGATTTGAAAGTTCCCTCTGGAACAGAGCGAACTTTCCGATCGAAAGTCAGAATACCGATCCGAACAAGTCGAAGCTGACACTTTCCGCGAGAGAGAGTGTGGCGCCACGCCTCGCACTATTCGCGGGGCTTTTTTATTTTTGGGGAGTTTTGGGGATTGAAACGGAAATCGAAAATCGCCGCCTTGCTGACCGCCGGGGTATTCACACTCTCGGTGATGCCGCATGGCACGAGTGCGGCTTTGAACTCGGCGCATCCGGGCCCATCGCAAAACTCCTCTGCTGCGGGTGGACCTCCGCGAGCCACGAGAATTGTTACCGATGAATCCGGAAGCCGCGTGGCGATTCCCGTTTCCGTGCAGCGGATCGTGACACTCGCGCCGAATTTGACGGAAACCGTGTACGCGCTCGGAATGGAAGACAAACTCGCGGCGGATACTTCCTATTGCGACGTTCCTCCGGCAGCGAAAGACAAGCCTCATGTGGGCGGTCCGGCGAATCCGAGCCTCGAAGCGATTGTGGCGATGCATCCGGATTTGATCCTGGCCACAACAATGACCAGCCGCCAGACGATCGATTCGCTGCGCCATCTGGGCCTCGCGGTGTACTTCAGCGATCCGCACACGGTTCGGGCGATGCTCGAATCGACGGCAAAGATGGCGGACGTGATGGGAGCTCCCGAAAAAGGCTCGGAACTGGTGACGAGCCTGCAAGCTCGCGTGGACGCCTTGCAAGCAAAGCTGGCCGAACGGCCGCTGCAGCATGTTCTCTTCGTCGTGTGGGAAGATCCGCTGATCACCATCGGTCAAAATACCTTCGTTGCCGACGCGCTGCGGTACGCCGGCGGGGAATCCGTGATCGTGTCGAGCCAGGATTGGCCGCAAGTGAGCATGGAAGAAATTCTGCGGGTGCAGCCGGATTACATCATTCTTACGCCGGATCACGCCGAGACCGACAACACCAATCAAATTGCGGAGTTGAGAGCGCGCGGCGTGTGGCACGAATTGAACGCCGTGAAGTTCGGACGCGTTGCGCTGGCAACGGAGGAATTCATCCGGCCGTCGCCGGGACTGGTGGCTGCGATTGAGACGCTGGCGCGCCAACTGCATCCCGAAGTTTTCGGCTCGATCGCCGCATCGCCGTCAACAAGGACGAGCGGATCCATCGCGCCGCATGAGAACGGACAGGCGAGAAATGCCGAGGAGTGCCCCGCATGCGGCCTCTGACGCCGAAACGGATTCTGGCGATCTGCGCCGCGCTCGCCGGCGTGCTGTTCATCGAAGTGGTTGTGTCGCTTCGGCTGGGTGCGTATCCGATTTCGATCGCGGATATCGTGAAGACGATTTTCAACGGCGCGCTGGGGCGGTGGAACGACGTCCCCGAAGAATACAAGTCGGTGATTTTCGGAATTCGGCTGCCGCGGATTGCGCTCGGCATTCTGGTCGGTTCTTCGCTTTCGACGGCAGGCGCCGGTTTTCAGGCGTTGTTGCGGAATCCGCTGGCCGATCCGTACGTGCTGGGAGTTTCGAGCGGCGCGGCGCTCGGCGCGATCGTGAGCTTGATTATCGCGCCGCACACGGTGGGAGCCGTGCAGCTCGCGGCCTTCATCGGCGCAGCAGCGACCGTGGGAGTGGTTTATTTCCTGGGCCGCCGCGGAGGGCACCTCGATAGCGCGACTTTGCTGCTTGCCGGCATCGTTGCGGCGTCGTTTCTATCGGCGGTGATCATGTTCCTGATGACCACGCTCAGCGGGCGCGATTTTCGCGGCATGGCGTTCTGGTTGATGGGGGATTTGCAAACGCCGCCGCCCACGCAGAATGTGACTGCGTGGTTCGCGTTTCTATTTACGATTTTCGCGATTGCGGCCGGAGCGATTTACACCACGGCGTCCGACTTGAATCTGATTTTGACGGGCGAGCAGGAAGCCAGCCACCTGGGCGTGAACGTGAACCGCGTGAAGCTGGTTGTGTACATCGCCGCGTCGGTGCTGACGGGACTAGCGGTTTCGGTGAGCGGAGCGATCGGGTATGTGGGTTTGCTGGTGCCTCACGCGATGCGATTTCTTTTCGGTACGGACTACCGCCTGCTGATTCCGACGTCGATTATTGGCGGAGCGATTGCGATCGTGCTGGCGGACACTCTCGCGCGCACCATCGCCGCGCCCACGGAATTGCCGGTGGGTGCGATGACGGCGCTCGCAGGCGCGCCCGTTTTCATTTACCTGATGCGCCGGAGAATGCGATGAGCGCGACGCCGGGAAGCGGAACGTCGGTGATGGCGCACTCGATGCCGCATCTGTCGAATCCGCGCGTTCGCTTGAAAGTGGAGCAGGCCAGCTACGCGTACTCGGCAACCGATCGCACCGCGCCGAAATTCGCGCTGGGGCCGGTGAGCTTTGAAGCAAACCAGCGGGAACTGGTGGCGATCCTGGGACCCAACGCGAGCGGCAAATCGACGCTGCTGAAATTGCTGGCCGGATTGATGAAGCCGCTGTCGGGACGGGTGGAAGTGGACGGCGCGGAAGTGAGCGCAATGGAACTGCGCACGCGCGCGCAACGCATCGCGCTGGTCTCGCAGGAAAGTGAGCTTCTATTCCCGCTGCGCGTGTGGGAATACGTGCTGCAGGGGCGCTATCCGTATGGAAAGCGGCTGCGCTTCGAATCGGCCGAGGATTGCCTGATGGCCGGCAATGCGCTGGCGCAAGCGGGCGCGGACGCATTGCGCGACCGCTGGATGGATCAACTATCGGGCGGCGAAAAGCAGCGCGTGATTCTTGCGCGGGCAATGGCGCAGCAGCCCGCGCTGCTGCTGCTGGATGAGCCGACACAGCATCTGGACATCGGCGGCAAAGTGGAACTGCTGCGGCGGCTGCGCAAGCTGGCCGATGAGAACCGCTACACGGTGATCGTGGTTACGCACGAATTGAATCTGGCGGCGGAATTTTCCGATCGAATCGCGTTACTGCACAAAGGCAAATGCCTGCGCATCGGGACGCCGGAAGAAGTGTACCAACGCGACGTGCTCGAAGAAGTGTTCGACGCGCCGCTGGAAGTGGAAATGCGGAACACCGGGCGGCCTCGCGTGATCCTGCGCGGCAGCCGTTAGATTCCGCAAATCCACATGGCATTGCGAAGGCGGCGCCGGCCACGCGTTGCGGCGCTGTAAACACTAACCAGAGACTCCGCGGATGGGAAGACGGTGAAAATCCGTCGCCGCCGCGCGACTGTAAGGCGGAAAAGTTTCAGCGCACGCCACTGTTGGTTGACCGAATCGCAAAGCGGTTTCGTTGGCGCGATTCGAGCGACGATGGGAAGGCCGCGCTGGTTTCGTTGATTCGTTTGGCCCAGGCCAGATGAATCCGCGGAGCGCCCGGGACGATTTCGGGCAACCGCCAAGCCAGGAGACCGGCGGAGTCTCAATCCGGATTGGCAAGCGCATGGGGCGCGAGCCATTCCAGACAACCTTCTGCTCCCGCGCGAGAGGGAGAAAGGGACACCATGAGACTACGCAGCGCTCTACGCCTATTTGCACGAAGTATTTTTGCGCTTCTTCTGTTTTTGCCGATCCTCACCCGCGCTCAACAAACTGCAAAAATCTCCGGAACGGTTACAGACGCGAGCGGCGGCGCCGTCGCCGGAGCGATCGTTCGCGCGCAATCCGAAAATGCTCCCGCATCCGCCGCGATTGAAACCCGGTCGGGCGCGGACGGACGCTTTTCACTGACGGTCGCTGCCGGAATCTACAAAGTCAGCATCCTCAGTGACGGATTCACGCCGGTCGATCAAACCTTCCGCCTTGCCGCGGAGGAGTCGCGCGCGTGGGACGTCCGGCTGCAACTCGCGGTGCTTTCTTCGAGCGTAATCGTGTCCGATTCGCTCGATCCCGAGCGCGCCGCCGTGACGATCTCTCCGGTGAGCGTCATCACGGCAGCGGATATCGAGGAACGCCAGGAACTGTGGCTGGCGCCGATGCTGAATTCGTCGCCGGGCACCACGTTCGCGCGGCTTGGCGCCTACGGCGGCATCACATCGTTTTTCCTGGACGGCGGAAATTCCAACTTCACCAAATTTTTGGTGGACGGCGCGCCGATGAACCAGCCGGGCGGCACCATCGATCTTTCGAATCTCGACATGAACAACATCGACAAAATCGAAGTCGTACACGGAGCGTCGAGCGCTTTGTACGGTTCCGACGCTCTCAGCGGAGTGGTTTCGCTATTCAGCCATCGCGGCACAACGCGCATTCCGGTGATTGAATTCGAGGGCGATGGCGGCACATTTGGCGCGGGACTTGGCAAGATCCAGATCAGCGGACTGGCCGGCAGGTTTGATTACTCGGTGGCTGGCTCCTACTTTTCGACGGAAGGCCAGGGAGTGTACGACGCGTTCAAGGATACCGGGCTATCCGGGAATTTCGGCTACAAGCTGAATGACAAAAACCAACTGCGGCTAACGGTGCGCACCGCGGATAGTTATGCGGACCAGCCGGGCCAGACGCTGCTTGAGCCTCCGGCGATCGGCCAAAACGCGCGACTGCTCGACGTGTTTGCGACGGTCAGCTGGGATGCGACGCTTTCGGATCATTGGCAAAATCATCTGGCAGGCACCGAAAATTACAATCGCCAACTGTACGTGACGCCGGATCCTCCCTACCCGCCGTTCCTGGATTTCAATCAATACAACCGCGCCGGATTCAGCGACCAACTGAGCTATCTATTTCGCAACGGCGGCGCAACGGTGGGCTACGAGTACGAGGTGGAGAACGGAAATCCCGACGGCCCGCACCAGCGCCGGAACAACATGGCCGGATATTCGGAGGTTCACTACAACTTCACGCCGCGTTTCAATTTGGTGGTGGGAGGGCGCGCGGAAGACAACGCGCAGTTCGGCACGCGTTTTGTGCCGCGCGTGGGCGGCAGCTATACGCTTCGCTACGGAAACGAGATTCTCGGCGCGACGCGGATTCGCTCCTCGTATGGGGAAGGAATCAAGGAGCCGAATTTCGATCAATCCTTCAGCGGAGATCCCTGCTACCCGGGCAACCCGCTGCTCGATCCGGAGCGGAGCAAGACGTTCAATACCGGAATCGAGCAATTGTTTGCTTCGAATCGGGTGCGTTTCACGCTCGATTATTTTCACAACGAGTTTTACAACATCGTAAGTTTCGCGGGTTCGGCGCCCACCACCCAATGCCCTTACGGCGGGGGGACGTATTTCAATACCGACAAGGCGCGCGCTTACGGGGCCAACTCGACGGTGGAAGCGAAGGTCACTTCGTGGCTGAACATCGTCGGAAACTACAGCTACGATAATTCGCGCGTGCTCGTTTCGCCGAACTACTACGATCCGACGCTGGCGCCGGGCAATCGCCTGTTTTTGCGCCCGCTCAACGCCGGGAACCTGATCTTCAACGCGAAATTTCGGAAGACGAACTGGAATCTGGCGGGCACGTACGTAGGACGCAGAACGGACAGCGACTTCCTGGGGCTCGGCTATACGAGTACGCCGAGTTACGTCCGGTGGGATTTCGCGGCGGTGGTTCCGGTTCACTATGGTTTTGCCGTTACCGCCCGGGTGGAGAATCTGTTCGACAAGCAATACTCCGACGCGATCGGTTATCCAGCGCTGGGGCGGAACTACCGGCTGGGCCTGCGTTACATTTGGGGCGGCGACCGGTAGCCACAGCCGGCGGGTGAGCGGACGAGGCAGCGCCGTGGAGGGCTGCCTCGATTCGCTCGTCTGGTAATTTGCTGAGAATTTGCTGGGAGTTCGGCGACTGCGCGCGTCCCATTTGGCCAGACCAAGCCTGTTTCCGGCGGAAGCGCGATTTTTGCGCGGATGGTATACTTGCGTTTTCCGATGAACCCAACCGCGAAAGAGGAACTCAGCATCTCGCCGGAGTTGATGGCGAAGTATGAGCCCGTCATCGGGCTGGAGGTGCACGTCCAGCTCAAGACGGTCACAAAAGCGTTCTGCGGATGTTCGACACGCTTCGGCAATGCGCCGAACGCGAACACGTGTCCGGTATGCCTGGGACTGCCGGGGGCGCTGCCCGTTTTCAACGGCAAAGCTCGCGAGCTAGCCACGCGCGCTTCGCTGGCTCTGAACTGCACGGTGCAAGAGCACTCCGTTTTTGCGCGCAAAAATTATTTTTATCCCGACCTTCCGAAGGGCTACCAAATTTCGCAGTACGAATTGCCGCTGGCGGTGAACGGCTGGCTGGATATCGACGTGGATGGCTCGACGAAACGCATTGGTATCACGCGCCTTCACATGGAAGAAGATGCCGCCAAGAATCTACACGAAGGCTTCGCCGATTCGGACCGCTGGAGCTACATCGATTACAACCGGTGCGGGATGCCGCTGGCGGAAATCGTCTCCGAGCCTGATATTCGCACGCCCGCCGAAGCGTATTCCTATTTGACGACGCTGAAACAAGTGCTTCAGTACACCGAGGTGAGCGACTGCAACATGGAAGAGGGTTCGCTGCGTTGCGACGCGAACGTGAGCGTGCGGCTGCGCGGCGCGCCGAAATTCGGAACGAAAGTGGAAGCCAAGAACCTGAATTCGTTCCGCTATCTGGCGCATGCGCTGGAATACGAAATCGTGCGGCAAATCGGAGTGCTCGAAGCCGGCGGAACGATCGTGCAGGAAACGCGGCTGTGGAACGTGGCGGCGGGAAGAACCGAGTCGATGCGTTCGAAGGAATTCGCGCACGATTACCGGTATTTTCCCGATCCCGACCTATTGCCGGTGAAAGCGTCCGCGGCGTTTGTGGCGGAGGTTCGCGGCGCGATGCCCGAGCTGCCCGAAGCGCGCCGGCAACGGTTTATCAGCGAGCACGGCGTGGCAGCGTACGACGCGGGGGTGCTGACCGCCACGCGCGCGCTGGCGGATTATTTCGAAGCAGCCGTACGTGCAGGCGCCCCGCCCAAAGCGGCAGCGAGCTGGATTTCCGTGGAGCTGCTGCGGCGATTGAACGACGCGCAGAAAGAAATTGAAGATTGCCCGGTGGCACCGGCGGCGCTCGCGGAATTGCTGGCGATCGTGCAGCGCGGCGAAATCACCGCGGCGAGCGGCAAGAAAGTGTTTGCGGCGATGTTTGATACGGGCAAAAAGCCCGCGGACATTATCGCATCCGAAGGGCTGGCGCAGATTTCGGACACCAGCGCGATCGAAACGATCGCCCGCGCCGTGGTGGCGAAAAGTCCGGACAATCTGGCGAAGTACAAATCCGGAAGCGAAGGCGTATTCAAATTCTTCGTCGGCCAGGTGATGAAGGAAACGCGGGGTCAGGCGAACCCGCAAACCGTGCATGAAATTCTAAAACGCGTGCTGGCAGGCGCGTAGGCCCACTCTTTCTACAAGCGGAGAAGCTCTCATGTTGAATGAAGGCGACAAGGCACCGTGTTTCACCGCGACGGCGGACGACGGATCGACGGTTTCGCTCGCGGACTACAATGGCAAGAACGTGATTCTGTATTTTTATCCGAAGGCGAATACGCCGGGCTGCGTTCATGAAGCGAACGCATTTCGCAACGACATCAAGAAATTTGAAGCGCTGAATACGGCGATTATCGGATGCAGCGCGGACACCGTTGAAGCCCAGACCCATTTCAAGGAAAAGCACCACCTGAATTTTCCGCTGCTTGCGGACACGGAATACAAAGTGATTTCGGCTTACGATGCGCGACGGATGAAGAGCTTCCTGGGCAAAACTTTCCTGGGAATCGTGCGAATGACGTTTTGGATCGGCACGGACGGCAAGATCCGGAAGATCTGGAACAACGTGACGCCGAAAGGCCACGGCGCGGAAGTGCTGGCGGCGTTGCAGGCTGGGTGATTGGTAGGCGGGTGCGATTATTTCGCCGCACACCGCGCGAATCAGGGATTTGTAGCGGGCGTCGGCAGTTGCGGCTCGACGCCGCGCCAGCCGACCGGCCGGCCGCTGACGGCCTCTTTCAAGGCGCGGAACAACACGACGTACATCATTTGCCGGTAATAAAAGCGCTGAAGAATCAGAGGCGCCAGCAACGTCCAGTCTTCGCCCTTTTCGAGCGCGAAGGCGACGACGCACGTAAGCAAGTCGATCAACATGAAGATGGCGAAAAAGATCAGCGAGCGCTCCACGTCTTGCAGTGTCCACAATTGCGGCAACCGCGCGATTCGCAGTTGACCAAGCCCCCACAGAGCGAGCGACAGCAGGAACAATAAGTCGATGATCGGCGAAACCATCGGCAGAATGATCTGAAAAAGAAAAATATTGGGAATCGCAATCCAGCCAAGCGTGCCGTAGCGCGGCTTGCCGGTCGCGTCGCGATGTTTCCAAACGGCCTGCAAGGTTCCGAAGGTCCAGCGGAAACGCTGGCGAATCAAAGTTTCCACGGTCTCTGGAACTTCGGTGCGGCCGATCGCCTCTTCGTCATACAAAATTTTCCAGCCGTCGCGGCGAATCGTCAGGGTCAGGTCGGTGTCTTCCGCTACGGTATCTCCGGAAAATCCGTGCTTTTCGCGAAGCAAACTCGTACGCCACGCTCCCACCGCGCCCGGAACGACGGGAATGCAATTCAGCAAATCGAATGCGCGCTTTTCCAGGTTCTGGCTGGTGATGTACTCCAGCGCCTGCCAGCGCGTGAGCCAGCGATTGCGGTTCATCACCTTTACGTTGCCGGCCACGGCGCCGACCCTGGGATCGGCAAAATGCCGAACCAGGCGCGGAATCGCTTCCGGATCAACAACCGTATCGCCATCGATCGAAACGATGATTTCGCCCGTAGCTTCGGCAAGGCCGTGGTTCAACGCGGAGGGCTTGCCCCGATTGGGCTGCTGAATCAGGCGTACGCGGGGATCCGAGCCGAAATTCGTCCGCACCAACTCAGCGGTGCGATCCTTGGAGCCGTCATCGACCACGAGAACCTCGAGATTCGGGTAATCGCAGGCAAGCGCCGAGCTGACGGTCTGCACAATGGCGGCTTCTTCGTTGTACGCGGGCACAAGCACCGTGACCTGCGGTTTGTATTCCGGATGATCGGACGGCGCGGGACGCAGCTTTTCAATCAGCGCGAGCAGACCGACGATGAGCGCACGAGCGCTCACCAGCAAAATCCCAGCCATGAAAATAAATGCGATCCCGCCGCGGAACCAGCGGAACACTTCAAAAATGAAGGCATCGGCGCGGACCAGCAGCCATTCCTCGTGCGACAGCGGAGGCATCACCTGCGCGCGCGTTTGGTTCAGCAAATCGGAGACGGAAACAAATTCGTAGCCCTTGGCACGAAGCTGATCGATGATTTGCGGCAAGGCAATTACGGTCTGGCTGCGGTCGCCGCCGCCGTCGTGATTCAGAATAATGTTGCCGCGGCCCTTGGCGGTATCGGCAAGCACGCGCTGAACGAGCACGTCGGCTTTCGCCGGAGGAAGTCCGTCGCCCTCGCCCCAATCGTGCGGGTCGATTTGCGCTCCGACGATGATGTACCCCATGGCCTGGGGAATCGGCAGCATCTGAATTTCGCTGGCGGTTTCGGGCTGGTGGTCGATGCCGTACGGCGGGCGGAACAGCAGCGTCTTCACGCCCAAATTACTTTCGAGCAACAGCTCGGTTAAGTTCAATTCGATCTGCAACTGCGATTTGGAAATCGTCTCGAAATCCGGATGCGTGAAGGTGTGGTTGCCGACTTCATTTCCCTGCTGATATTCCTGGCGGACGAGCCCGGTGTACTGGTTGGCGGATTCGCCGATAACAAAAAATGCCGCAGGAACGTTCTTGTCTTTCAGAATTTGCAGAATTTTCGGCGTCCATTCCGGATCGGGGCCGTCGTCAAACGTGAGCGCGAGCTTGTGAGGCTGCAGGCCCATGGCCTGGATGCGCCAGGAAAGCGGATAGCTCTGGTACGACTCGTCGTCGAAAATGTCGGACGAGGCGTCGTAGTCAAACGTGCGGCGGCCGCTTTGCGGCGTGGCGGTGATGCGCCAGATATCGCCGGCGCCCTCGATGATCAAATCGTATCCGGGCGGGACCTCTTCAATCTTGGCGCGGATCGCGTCGTCCGGATGCGTGGCGTCCCAAATCGACCAGATCGATGGGTCTTCCATGCCCAGCCGCCACAGCGCTGTGCCGCGAACTCCCTGCCGTTCCGCTGCACGCAGCTGGTTGTAGCCGGTCACGCCGTCGAGCATCCAGACGGTGTGAATGTTGTTTTGCTCGTCCGCGTAGGAATAATGAGGATTGAGCGTGTCGGCATCGAACGTGACATCCGATTCCGATTCGACGGCGGTGATGATGGCCTGTTGGAACGTAACACCCGTCGCGACGGGATGCGGGTTTGCTTTCGTCTTCGTCGGCCAGTCGTAGCCGTAATTGGCGATGCCCATCACGATTTTGTCGGCGGGCACGATCTTCAGGATATTTTCGATGTTGCGCTCGAACCAATCCTGCGAAGCGATCGGGCCGGGATCGGAAGTGGGGTAGTGAAGATCGTAATTCATCAGGATCACGGCATCGGCTTGCGACGAAATGTATTTGTAGTCGTAGCTCCAGTCCGCCGCGGGCAGCGCAACCATCAATTTCAGATTAGCTGCGTGCAAGGCGGACGCCAGGTCGTGAATGAACTTTGCAAAGTCCGGCTGCGTGGCCTGTTCGATCAGCTCGAAATCCACAACGACGCCGGCTTGATGCTGGCTGACCACAAAATCCGCAAGAGCTTTGGAGAGCCTGGCGCGCGCCTCGGGATGCGCCAGCATTTGCGCCAGTTCCTTGACGTTCCAATCTTTCCCGTCGTAGTTGTTGACCATCGGCATCATGGGAAGTTCCACGCCGCTGGTCTGCAGCCAGTTGGTGAGTTTCGGATCGGGCTCGATCTGCAGGCTGCCATCGGATTGAAACGCGTGAAGCGCTTCGGGAATCAGCAAATCGATGTCGCGATAGTGCAATTGCAAGGAAGCGAGGCTGGTGGGATCGTCGCTCACGTAGAACGCCGCGCGAAGAGGGTCGTAATTCTGCGGTTCTTTACCAAGGTTGGCGATCTTGCGTTTGCGTCCCTGGCGGGTGGGTTTTGGTTTTGTCTTCGTGGGGACGGCGTGGATCCCCCAATGCGTGGCCGCCTGCAAAATGTCCGGCAAATCCGGCTTGTTAAACACGTTGATCAAGAAAACGATCAGGATCAGGGTGAACAGTCCGCCTGTAACCTCCAGCACACGGCGCGTGCGTCGCCAGCGACGGCGTTCCTGATCGTAAAATATGGGCTTGCGTTCAGGCATACTTGCAATCCAAGCTAGCCGCGGACCAGATAGCTGTCAATGACCCCTCAAAATAAACTGCGTGGAAATGTCGCGCTCGCGCTGCTGGCTGGGTGTGCGATGCGGGTTTACCTCGTCCTGAAATTTCCGGTCACCGATTCAGGCGATGCTCCATTCTACATCGAGCTGGCATGGAATTGGCTGAAGAACGGCGTTTACGGATTTCCGGTGAATGGCGTGCTCACGCCGGTGGACATGCGCGTTCCCGGGTATCCGGCGTTTCTGGCGTCGGTATTTGCGTTTGCCGGGCAATCGACCCGCGCGGCGATGTTTGCGCAAGTCGCGCTGGATTTGGCGACGTGCATCGTAATCGCGCTGATCGCAACCCGGCTTGCGCCGGAGACGCGAAAGCGGCGCGTTTTTATCGCCGGGGTGTGGCTGGCGGCGCTTTGCCCGTTCACGGGCAACTACACAGCGGTGGTGCTTACCGAAACGTTGGTGATTTTTCTGACGGCCGTGGCGGTTTTGGTTTTGATGCAGACAGACCTGGGACCGGGAGCCGCTTCCGGTACCGCTCCCAGCGGATTTCTAAGCAATCCGTATTTTCTCTCGGGAATCGTGGTTGGATTCGGGACGCTCGTTCGCCCGGAGACGCCGCTTCTGCTCGTCGCGGCAGGGCTGCTGCTCGCGGTTCGATGGTGGCGCCCGGTGAACTGGCTGAAATTGATTCGTGCCGGAGTGCTCATGGGTGTGGGCGTGCTGCTGCCGCTCGTTCCGTGGGCGGCACGAAATTGGCACACTTTGCATGACGTGCAATTTCTGGCGCCGCGCTATAGCGAGCTTCCCGGCGAATACACTCCCCTGGGTTTCACGGCGTGGACGAATACGTGGCTGTGGCGCTACCGCGACGTGTACCTCACCCAATGGAAAGTAAACTCCGAGGAAATTTCGATCGACGACGTTCCCGCCTATGCCTTCGATTCGCCGGAGGAGCGCCAGCGCATGTCCGACATTCTGGACGAATACAACGACGTGCTGACGATCGATCCCGCGCTTGACGCAAAGTTCCGCGAAGTGGCGAGCGAGCGAACCGCGCGCCATCCCTTGCGGACGTATGCAACCGTGCCATTGAAGCGGACGCTCGCGCTGTGGTTTACGCCGCGCACGGAGCTGCTCCCTTCGTCAGGGAAGCTCTGGCCGCTACGAAGCGAATGGGAGGACGATCGTCCGGACTTTCTGGTGACGCTCGGCGCGGCCGTGGTGAATGGCATCTTTGTGGTCCTGGCCTTGATCGGCGTGTGGATCGCCCGGCAGCGGCCTGGGGTCTCACTGCTGGTGGCGTTTTGCCTGGTGCGCACGCTTTTCTTTGCCAAGTACGTAGAAACCCCGGAACCCCGGTACGTGCTCGAATGTTTTCCAGCGGTGATTGCACTGGCCGCGCAGGTATTTTCGAGAACGCGGGCCGTATGAGCGGGCGCGAATGCTTCAGCTTTCCTCGACCGGCTCGGGATGTATCGTCAGCCGGAAAATCTGCGGGAATCGTTCTTTCACGCGGTCTTCGAGCGCCGCAGTTATGTCGTGCACGGCGGTAATCTCCAGCGCCCCGTCCATCGCGCAGTGGCAGGAAACCAAAATCTTGTGATCGACGCTGCGCACGTGGACGTCGTGGCAATCGAGCAGTTCGGAATATTCCGCTTGCAGTGAATTCAGATAATCCTGCACGGACCGCGTCAAGTCCTTCATTTGCTCGGCGCCGGCAATCTTTGTTCCCAGCGGCTCGATGTGGATGTTCACAAACGCGCGCGGGTCGGTTGCGTTGAGGATGTCCTCTTCGAGTTCGGTCGCGCGGCGATGCGCCTGCTTCAACGTCGAGCCCTCGTCCACTTCGAGGTGCAGCTCGATGAAGAGCCGCCCATCGAAGTGATGCGCCGAGAGCTCGTGTACCGCCAGACCGCGCCGCTGCGAGAGCGCGCGAATCGTTTCAAAAAGATTTTCGTCGCTCTTGGCTCGTGGTTCGACGTGCACGACGACGTCTGCCGGCACAATTTGGGCGATCCCCTTTTCCACGGCTTCGCTGGCGGCGTGGGCCTGCTCCAGACTCGCCGTACGCGGCACGCTGATCGTAACGTCCACAAAGTAGCGTTGCCCGGCGCGCCGCACCCGCACGCGCTCGGATTGCAGCACGCCTTCGGTTTTGTCCACGGCGCGCTCGATTCGTTCGCGCAAGCCGCGCGGGGCCACGTCCAGCAGGGCGTCCGCCGTTCGTTTTCCCAGCCGCGAGCCGATCCAGATAATCACTCCCGCCACAACCAGCGCCGCCACTGCGTCCAACTGGCTCAACCAGGGCACGCCGAATTTCAGGCCCAGCCACGCGCCGGTGATTCCGAGGATGACGACGAAGGTGCTCCACACATCGGTGGAAAAGTGCAGAGCGTCGGCTTCGAGAGCTTCGCTGGGATATTTGCGGGCCACTCGCTTGAGCGCGCGCGAACGGAAGAAGTCAATTCCCATGCATCCGGCCAAAATCAAAATCGCGGAAAGACTGGGGCGGATGTGCGCGCCGTGAAAAATCAGCCGCTGAACGGCTTCAAAAATAATGTACACGGCCGTCAGCAGCAGCAGAGCGGTTTCGACGAAAGCGGAAAAGCTCTCGATCTTGCCGTGGCCGTAAAGATGTTGCGCGTCCGCCGGCTTATCCGCCACCCGCACGGAAAAATAGGTGATGGCCGCGGCCAGCAAATCCAGGAACGAGTGCATCGCTTCGGACAAAACACCCAAGCTGCCGGTGAGAACGACGAGAAAGACTTTCAGGCCGAATAAAACCACGGCGGAGACGATCGAGGCGAGCGCCGCCACGCGCTTCTCGTGAATCGCGATTTCGATGGGCGTGGCGGACACATCGCGATTATACGCCGGCGGGCCGACGCACCAAGCGAAGACACGGCGGGCGCCGTCGCCGAGAAACAGATTTTTTTGGCTGGATTCGTGCTCATTTTTGCTCTGGAGACCGATGCCTGTATAGTGGGAGGATTCGCGTTCGCGAATATTCAACGCACGATGCCATCCCACGTTCCCAGCGATCAAAAACGCAGCAACGCCTTGCCCGGCAACGTGCCGGATCGAGCGGCACGCCGCGGATTGTTGCTCCGCCGCGTCGCGCTCGTTCTGGTGATCGCCGCGGCGGCGCTTTTCGCGGACGCATTGTTCGTCGAGCCCTACCGGATCGAGGTGACGCACCAGGAAATTACCGGCGCGGTGACGAAGCCGCTCAAGATTGCGCACATCAGCGACCTGCACACGCACGGCATCGGCCGGCGCGAACGCGAGGTTTTCAAGATTCTGGCCGACGAGAAGCCGGATCTAATTGTGGTTACCGGCGACACGCCGGGAAAAGTGGGCGGCAATTATCCGGAATGCAAGGAAGTGTACGAGCAGCTTCACGCGCCACTCGGCGTCTGGTTCGTGCGCGGAAACTGGGAGAACGATCGCCTGCCGCGCAACGAGCGCGCGTACTATCGCGACGCGGGGATCAAGCTTCTGTTGAACTCGAGTGAACCGGCGCGGCCCGACGTCTGGATGATCGGCCTCGACGATCCTTACTCCGGAATCGCGAAGCTCGATCTCGCTTTGCAGGGCGTCCCCAACAACGTTTATACGATCGCGCTCTTTCATTCGCCGGGTTACTTCGATCGAATCGCCGGCCACGTAAACCTGTGCCTCACCGGCCACACGCACGGCGGGCAGGTGCGCATTCCGTTTGTGAAACCTTTCTGGCTGCCGAAGGGATGCGGGCGTTATCTGGAAGGGTGGTACAGCGAAAACGGCTCTCAGATGTACGTGAGCCGCGGAATCGGCACATCGATCTTGCCGATCCGATTTCTGTGCCGGCCGGAACTGGCGTTCATCACGATTCGTCCGGCATCGCAATCCTGAGCCGCGCGGCGCGCAGAATTATTTCAACGCGGGCGCCGGGACCAGCGGCAAGCGCCGAGGTTCGCCATGGAAGCCGCGAATTTCCACTTCATCGAGCAGCAGCGAAGGCGCAATCACGGTGCTGGGAATACCGCCCTGCGCCGCGCCGAATGCTCCGAGGGCTGTGCCGGCAAATCCTCCTGCCGGATTTTGCATGTATGTGAACACCGTGGCGTCGTCGCCGATGCCTAAAATATTTCGCAGCGAACGAAGTTGCAATCCCTCGATGTGACCACCGCGAACCATTTCTTCGTGGCCATCGGAGACATATACGCGATACACCGTGAGCGGCATGCGTTCGCCGCTGGAGATGCCGCCGGCGAGAGCGCCGATAAATTCGCTGAAATCTTCCTGGCGAATGGAGGAAATCGCGGGATTATCCATGCGCTTTACCTCCAGGCACCATTCGTGACCGTCATCCTTGCAGGCGTCCAGAAATTTCTTGCGAAGGTCGGGCTGATTCAGGCCGCCGGCGGCCTGAAAAATCAGATTGCTCGGCAGAGGACGCGTGTCGGAAAGCAACGCAGAGCGAGCGTGGCCGTTCGAAGCTTCGAAATCGGGGCCGGGACGGCGCGACATCAATTCGTCCTTGAGAATTCCGTTTTGCACGATGGTGACGCGCTGGCTCTTCACGCCTTCATCGTCGATGTCGTACGTTCCCTGCAGCGACTGCCCGGAAAAATCCTTCATCGTGGGATCGTCGATGAGCGTTACGTTGGCGGGAAGTACGCGCGTGCCCACGCGCCCGGACCATTCGCTCCGCCCGCCCATGCGCTCTATCATCTCGTCGAAGGCAGGCAACATCGATAAGGGAGGGCGAGCGCCCGACAAGGAAGGCGACAGCGCCTGTGCGAGCAGCGATCCTGCCGCCTGCGAATCGAAAAGCACCGGACCGGTGTAGTCCGGCGTGATCGGGGAATTGCGCAGCGAAATCAGCTCAGCGCCCGCCGCGGCGATGGACTTGCCTGCTTCGTCCGGTTTCGGCAATTGCGCGGGAGTGGCGACGTACAGCGTGTAAAAATTGTGCAGCGGCATGCCGTCGTCGGCCTGAGTATCGACAGCCGCTTCAATCGCGGCAAGGCTGCGCGAGGTGCGAAGAATCGTTCCTTCGCTGTTCATTAAATAGTAGGTGACGTAAATCAGGTTGTAGTTCACGCGCGCGCCGTTGAGCTCGGGATAATTCTTCAGCACGGCGGACGCAGCGCGCGCCTCGTCTTCCCAATTACGCGCGGTCCAATCCGGTTCCACGCGCGGCTCGATTTGAATCACCGGCGCCGTCTGGGAAAAATCATCGATCTCCGGAGCTTTCGTCAAACTGCGCAGAAAAGCCTGCTTCAACGACATCTGCGTGGCGGCCTGCTTGTAGGCCTGATCCGTCGAGAGCCACAAATCCTGGCGGAGCGAATTGTAGTCGCGGTCGATTCCCACCTGGCCCGTGGTTCCGAGAAACCCCTGGAAGCCGTCTTCGCTGATGAAGTTGGAACTATCGAGGTGGTAGTCGCCGATGCGAACGTCAATGCTCATGAAGCGGTTGCGCGTAGTGGATGTGGAAATCAACGCGCCAAAGGAGGAGGTGACGCTGCGAACGTCGAGATCGAGCAGGCGATATTCCAGGTAAAACGGCTTGTCCACTCCCGGAAGTTGCAGCCGCGTGCGCGCGCGCTCCATTTCGTCATGCATGGCGCGAAGCGTGAGATCTTTTTCGGTTTCCGGAACCGGCGCCTGCAAATTCAGTTCGGTGCGCGCGGGAAGCGGCCGGCGAGCGTCGCCCGCGCATGTGACCGACGGAAGCGCGAGCGCCGCCAGCACCAGCAGTATGCTTGCGAACTTCGGAACGGACCTCACTGGCGTTGCCCCTTTGCTTCCGGATCGTGCGCCGGGGGAGGCAGGATCGGCGGCTTGTCCGTGGAAGACTCCTTCTTGGTGAATTCCATTTCCGAAATCAAAATCGCCGGAGCCACGGCCGAGACCGGCACCGAGCCGGACTCCGCGCCGCAGTAACCGTTAAAAATTTCCGGCGTGTCTCCGGTGGCCACGATTTTCGTCAGCGAAACGAGAGGCGTGCCCACAATGTCCACGCCGCGAACGAGCTGGTCGGGGCGGCCATCCGGAAAGACTTTGTAAACCACCAGCGGCGTCACTTGAAACGCCTGCGGTTGGCCGCGTCCGGTGAACGTAAATCCGCCGGCAATGTCATCGATGAAAAGCCCGAAGGGTTTACCCTGCGCTTTCACAAGTTCGATCAATTTCTGGCGAAGTTCGGCATTTGTGACGGCGGAAGAACTCGAGACGATCAAGTTTCCCTGGCGCGCTACGGGCACAAATCCCAGCTGGCGGCGCCCGTGACCGTTCGATTCCGGAATCGTGGTGAGCGGCGAGCGCGACATCAGGAAGGTCTTCAGCACGCCGTGGTCCACCAGGCTGACGTTTTCCGCAGGGACGCCTTCGTCGTCAAAGGCGTAATTGCCCAGCAGCATCTGGCCCTTGAAAGCCGCTTCGGTGGGATCGTCCTTAATCGAAATGAAGGAAGGAAAAATCTGTTCGCCGACTTTGCTGGAGAACGTCTGGCCCTCGTTGATGTCCTTCTGCCGGAAACCTTCGGCGCGATGGCCAAAAACTTCGTGAAAAAAAACAGCGGCAGCGCGCCCGGTGAGTAAGGCAGGGCCGGCGTAGGGATCGACGAGCGGAGCATTGTCGAGCTCCGTGCTCTCCTTGATCAGTTGGGCGATGCTGGCGTTCACAGTCTTATCGTCCGGCGCGTCTTTCGGATCGAGCCAGTCGAAATTCGCGTAGCGATTAATGTCCATCCCGTCGGGCGCTTTGCTTTGCACGTAGAGTTCAAGCCGGTAGTGAACCTGTCCGAACGCCAGCTTGGTCCCCTCGGTGTTCACCTGATACTGATTCATTCCCAGCGCGGTGAACGTGGCGATGGAATTGAGCACTGCCGGCGATTTGCTGAACGCCGCGGTGTAATTGCGCACCCGCTGTTCCCACGGGGTGCGGTCCACATGAATTTCCACGCGCGGGCCGATCGAAACATGAGGCTTTTCGCGCGAAAAATCCGGTGCGCTGCCTTCGGTGGTCTGCACCTGCACCTGCTGATTCGTTTTGACCTTGATCAAGGCTTCGGTGGCGGCGCGATATTGACGGTCGGTTTCGCGCCAAATTTCGCGGCGCAGCACGGGAATATCATTATCGAGCGAGGCAGACGTTCCGGGGCTGGTCCAGCTCGGCGGGCGGTCGCCGAGTTTGTGCGTGTCATCGAGCTGGTACGTTCCCACGCGCGTTTGCACTTCCAGCCAGCGTGCTCGCGTGTCTGTGCTCGAAAGCAGCGCGCCGTTCGAACCGGAAACCTCCGAATACTGGCGGTCGGCCACGGTGTAGCTGATGTAATAGCCCGGAGGATCCGCCTTGCCCATCGCTTCGATCGAGCGGTCGAGCTCTTCCTGCATCGCGGTGAGCACCGCGGGCATGGGCGCTTGCGCTGGCTTCGGAGCCGCCAGCGATCCAGCAGCGCAAACTAAAAGGGCGAGTCCCGTTCCCGTCATCCGTCGTCGGTTTGTATGTTGGCTGTTCATGGTTGCACGAAGTCTAACAGTTTAAGATACGATGCGTTTGGAACCAATCCGAAATCAGTCCGGAACCGGAAAGCTCGACTGAATCGCCCGCATCCGGTCCCGCATCCGAAGAAGCGTGGCATCCGGCGGAAGGAGATTTAGATGCGCACCATGGTCGCAAAGAGGTACGGGCCGCCCGAAAACCTCGAACTGCGTGAAGCTCCCGATCCGCAGCTGAAACCCGGCGAAGTTCTGATCCGCACCAAAGCCATCGGCGTGAACTTCGCCGACCTGTTGCAGCGCATGGGGCTGTATCCCGGAACTCCCAAGCCTCCGTTTGTTCCCGGTCTTGAACTCGCGGGCGTGGTGGAAAAAATCGCCGACGGCGGAAAATCCAGCGACGGCGAACCGCTCGGCGTCGGCGATGCGGTGGTCGCCTACACCCATTTCAACGCCTATGCGGAATGGGTTGCCCTCCCCGCCGGTCAGGTGTACCGGCTGCCGGCGGGAATGCCGTTTGAGGACGCCGCCGCACTCCTTGTGAACTACCTGACGGCCTATCACTCGATGTTTGCCATGGGAAACCTGCAGTCCGGCGACCGCATTCTGATTCATGGCGCCGCCGGCGGAGTGGGAATCGCGGCCGTGCAACTCGCGCGGCTGCGCGGCCTGGAAATTTTCGGCACTGCCGGCCCTGCCAAACAGGAATTTCTGCGCAAAATCGGAGTCGATCACGCGATCGACTACCAAAAAACCGATTGCGTGGACGTGGTGAAGAAATTTGCGCCCGCCGGAATCGAGATGGTAATGGACGCCATCGGCGGCAATTCGTTTGCCCGCAGCGCCGAATGCCTGGGCGCCACGGGCCGCCTGGTGGTGTACGGCCTTTCGGCTGCCACCGGCGATAGCCACAAGCGCAATTGGATCAGCGGAGCCCTCGCCGTCGCGAGGACGCCGCGGTTTCATCCCTTGAAACTGATGAGCAAGAATATTGCGATCATCGGCGTATCGCTCGGCGGAGTCTGGGAGTCGCATCACGGCGCTGCGATGCTGCGCGGCGAGGTGGCCGAACTGCTGAAATTGTATTCCGCGGGAAGCATCAAACCGGTGATCGCCAAATCGTTTCCCTTTCTCGAAGCTGCCGCCGCGCACAAGTACATCCATGAACGCAAGAACATCGGCAAAGTGATTCTGACGATTCGCTGATCTCGCCGGCTTTACTTCGTCGCGGCGCCCGATGGTTTCACGAACAGAGAGTCATCCACTTTCGGATTCAGCTCGACGCTCGAGATGGCGGATTCGAAAAACTTCACGCCGTTTCGATACGTCACGGTGGCGTAGGCGAATTGTTTGCCGTCGAGCGCCTTGTAACCGCTCCAGCGCTGCTCATTGTTGTTGAAGCCTTCCTCGGCCGCGGATGAATACCGTGCCGCGGCGAGCAGGTGCGTGGTTTCATCGAAATAGAGCTTCAGGGAGCCGAACGCGCCATCGACCGCGACGCCCTGCGTTTTCTGGCCGTCGATGGTCTCTTCGCCGATCGCCTGCCCGGTGATATTTCCCGCCAAAACCTCGCGGTAAAATCCCCATCCGCCGCCAAACATCAGAATTCCGCGCTTGAATTCGGCGATCACGTCGGTCGTGTCCCGCACCGAATCCGGGAATTGCAGCCACGACGATTTCCCGTCGCAAACCTGAAAGACCTTCGTGCCGCCAAGGTCCACTTCGCCGTAGGAGCGGTCGGGATAGACCACTTGCCACTTTACGTTGAGATCGCGGTCGCCATTGGGCGCGTGAATCTTGCCGGATTCCGAAATGGCGAGCGTCGCGACCGGCTTCAGGGCGTCGCCGCCCGCAGCCTGCGCTGCCGCCCGCAAAATCTGTTTCCCTTGCGCCAGCGATTCCGGCGTCGCGGCCGGGGTTACCTGCCTGGCGACGCGCAAATCGTCGGACAGCGCATCGAGGTCGGTGGCGGCGATTTCGGTGAACTGCGCGGATGGGTACTCTTTCTTTACGTCGTCGCGAAACGCGCTGACGTTTCCGGCGAGCACGATGTCCAGGTTCGCCGTGCCAAAATATTTGCGCGACATGGCGCGAACCACGTCGATCGAGGTGCCGCGAATTTTTTCCGGATACGTCCGATTGTAGTCCGCGGGCAAACCGTACATCGCGACCATCAGCACCCGGTCGGCAACTTGCTCGGCCGTCTCCGAAGCGATCGGATAGACGCCCGCCAGGTAATCGCGCGCGAAATCCATTTCCTTGGGCGTTACGTCGCCGCTCGACATGCCGCTGAGCATATTCATCACCAGCTTCAGCGCCGGGAGGGTTTGTTCGGTGCGGGTGTAGGTATCCACCGAAAGCGAGCCGGTGTAGCGATGCGGCGCGAGCGACGAGTTTGCGCCGTAGGTGAGGCCGGACTTGATGCGAACTTCGGTGTTGAGGCGGCTGTTGTAGCTGCCGCCGAAAATATGGTTCGTCACGCTGAGCGGCAAATAATCCGGATCGGCGCGATTGATGGAAAGCTTTCCGACGCGAATCTGGGTCTGCACCGCGTCGGGCTTGTCGATCAGCCAGATATGTTGACCTGAAACAGGAGCCGGTGAAGGCGGAGGAGCGCTCGTTACGTCCCGGTGCTGCCAATTGCCGAAATATTTTTCCGCCACGGCGAATGCCTGTTCGGGCGTGATATCGCCGGCAAACGCCAGCAAAGACTGATTCGGCGCGTAATTTTCGTCGTGAAACTTCACGAACAAATCGCGCTGGAACTTTTGCACCGTCGCCGGAGTGCCCTCGCTCGGCAATCCATACGGCGAGCCGGAATACACCACGCGCGCCAGCACCAGCGAGGCCAGATAGTCCGGATCGGAATATTGCACCTGCAAATTCGAAAGCAGTTGCTGCCGCTGGCGGTCAATCTCATCTGCCTTGAAAACCGGATGCAGCAAAACGTCGGACATCAGATCGAGGCCGGTGTTCAGATCCTTCTTCACGATATCGAGGGTGAGAGCCGTCACGTCTTTGGTCGCCGAGGCGCTGAGCGACCCGCCGACGAAATCGATCTCTTCGGCAATTTGTTGCGCCGTCCGCTTTTCGGTTCCCTGCGTAAGAAGAGCGGCGGTCATTTGCGCCACGCCCGGCATCCCCGGCGGGTCTTTGATCGTCCCGCCAGAAAGAATCACGAGCCGCACCGCCACGGCCGGCTCGGAATGATTCGTCACCACGAACACCTGCAGGCCGTTCGGCAGAGTCTTTGTGGCCGCTCTGGGAAATTCGAAAACTCCGGGCTTTCCGGCGGCGGGCATCTCCGGTACAAGCTTCACGCCCGGCGGGACCACACCCGACGCCTTCGCCGGAGCGGCAGGGCTACCCGCAGGCTGCTCCTCTGGACGCTGCTGCGATTGCGCTCGCGCCGCGCCTGGCAACAGCGCGACGCCGAGAACCAAAATCAACACCAGAAACCATCCGCTGCAAGCCCGCTTCATCGTCGCTCCTGTTCCCCACGTTTCGGCATTCGGTGTGCGGTTCGCCATCATTGCGCCGGCACCGCGGGCGTGATGATCATCACCGTTGCGCGCTTCAGATCGAAATACGTTTGCGCCACTCGTTGAATATCCGCCGGAGTGACTTTCAAATAGCGGTCGAGTTCCGTGTTCACGAGTGCCGGATCTTTTCCGATCACGGCCGCCGACGCGAGCGCCACGGCCTTTTCTTCATCGGTGTCCCGCCCTAGAATCGCGCCGGCAATTTCCTGGTTCTTGGCCTTTTCGATTTCCTTGGCCTCGACGGGCTTCGCTTTCAATTCGTCGAGCACAGTGACGATCGCTTTCTTGCCGTCTTCCGGCGATTTGCCCTGGTTCATGATGGCCAGCGCCCAGAACAAGTTGGGATCTTCCGTGAAATTTCCGAATCCCGCCGCCTGCACGGCGATCTGCTGCTTGTAAACGAGCGCCTGGTACAAGCGGCTGCTTTCACCATCCGCCAGAATGTTCGAAGCCAGATCGATGGGATAAGAATCCGGTGCGTACTTCGCCGGAATTTTGTAGCCAATCACGACGGCCGGAAGCGGGGTGTTCGAATACGCCTTGGTCACGTCACGTTCGGCGATCTGCGCCGGTTCAGGAACATTCAATCGCGGTATCGGTTTCGCCGAGGCTGGTATGCCGTCGAAGTATTTTTTTGTCCACGCCAGGGCCTGTTCGGAATTGAAATCACCGACGACGACCAGCGTCGCGTTGTTCGGCTTATAAAATGTGCTGAAGAAATCGCGAACATCTTCAATCGTGGCCTTGTTCAAGTCTTCCATGCTGCCGATTGCCGTGTGGTGATACGCGTGTACGGTGAACGCCGCGGCACGCAAATCCTCTTCGATGTACCCGTACGGTTGATTTTCGATTCGCAGCCGGCGCTCTTCCTTCACCACTTCGCGCTCGCTCTTGAAGTTCGCGTCGTCCACATTCAGGCTGCCCATGCGATCGGCTTCCAGCCACAGGACGCGCTCCAAATAATTGCTGGGGAACGTTTCGTAAAAGTTCGTGGTGTCGTCGCGGGTTTCGGCGTTGTCAAAACCGCCGACCGATTCGATGATGCGGGAGTGCTCTTCCGCGGGCACGTGCGCGGAACCCTTGAACATCAGATGCTCGAACAAGTGCGCGAACCCCGTGCGGCCCGGCTTTTCGTCTTTCGACCCGACGTGATACCACACCTGCAGATTGACCACCGGCGTGTCGTGATCTTCCAGAAAAATTACGCGCAGGCCGTTTGCGAGGGTGTGCGTGGTGTAGTTCAGCTTGGGCGGGCGCACGTCGGCGGTTGAGTCCTGAGCCTTTGCCGTCCAGGCCATGCCGCACAAAAGCAACGCTGCGACCGCAGCCACACGAAAACTACGCAAGTTCGTCATTCTCTATTGCTCCCATCGAGGGATTTGCCGGTCTCGAAGCCTGTCTGTCTGAGGTGAGATGAGGTGCTTAGCCCACCCGGGCCTTCGCTGCGTTCATCGCAGGATCACGGACGTCCAGTATCGGGGGCAGCATCGAACGATGTCAAACAGGCCGCCCTGAGGATGCCGGCCGCTCCGCCAGCGGTACAGGTTCCCATTTAGACGCACGCGGGCACAAAACGATTACAAACCGTTGCGAGTGCGAAACGCGAGGTCTAAGCTCGGTTTTTGAGCCCATTTCTTCGGCAGCCGGAGGCATCTATGCGCGTTTTCGGATTGCTCGGCCTGGTCGTCGTAGCCGCCATCGTCGGCTTCCTTTACAAAAGCCATCTCGAAGGTCTGAAAGCCGCCGGCGCAGCGACGCCTACCCAGACAATCGACATCGTCGGCGTGAAGAACGATTTGATCGGCATCGCGCAGGCCGAGCGCACCTATCAAGCGGAAAATGGCAAATACACCACCCTGGGCGAGCTGGTTTCCAGCGGCGCTCTGCGCTTGGAAAAGACCGGACGCGCCGGTTACACCTACGAAGTTACCGCGTCCGAGCAGGATTTCCGCATCGTGGCGCATTGCCCGGCGGCAACGTATCCTGGCTGCACAAACCTTTCCATCGATCAAACGATGGAAATTCAGACCGCGCCGTAACCTGGCGCTGCATCCTGGTTCCACAGACCGTGCGTTACGTTTTTCTGCGCTGATCTTCCACGGTTACGCCGGCTTCGGCATAATCCGTCGGCGGCAAATCCACAAACGTTACGTGAATGTTTTCTCGCTTGGCCTTTCCATCTTCGATCAGCGCGCTGGTGATTTTTTCCGCGAGGGTACGCTTCTGTTCCGGCGATCTGCCGGCAACCCAGGTCACTTGCACGTACGGCATTTTCCCTCCTTAAACAGTGCGTCGAGATTCTACCGGAATCGCGAACCCGAGGCCCGGCGAAACCTATCGTTCGGTTCTCCGGCCCGGGATTTTTCAGGTTAAGATTGCGCCCGAAATGTGAAGTCGAGGAGGCTCGATGCAATCCAATAGAGATCTCCGCTGGTCAATCGTTGTTTTCGCGGCGGCGGCTGCGGCCGCTGTGCTCATTCCGTTTGTGATCTCTCGCGCCGCATCCCGGCCGGGCTTCGATCGTATGCGCGGCGCGGAAAATGCCCGGCCCGTCATGACGCCGGACTCGAATTTTCAGGTGCCGCAGGACCCGAACGATTGGGCTTTCCTCGAACGGTACAAGGACGCCAACAAAGCATTGATGCCGCCATCCCCCGGCGAAAATCGTGTGATTTTCGTGGGCGACTCGATCACCGAAGGATGGGGAGCGAAAGATGCGCCGCCCGCTCCGGATCGCGGGGATTTTTTCCCGGGGAAGGGTTACATCAATCGCGGGATTTCCGGCCAGACCACTCCGCAAATGCTGGTGCGATTCCGGCAAGACGTGATCGACCTAAAACCGAAGGTCGTGGTGATATTGGCGGGCATCAACGATATCGCGGGAAATACCGGCCCAGAAACGCAGGAGCAAATCGCCGGGTATCTCACTTCGATGGCCGAACTTGCGCGCGCGAACGGGATTCGCGTGGTTCTTTGCTCGGTGTTGCCGGCGATTGACTTTCCTTGGCACCGGGGACTCGAACCGGCGCCGAAGGTTCGCGCGTTGAACGCGTGGATCAAGGACTACGCGGCGAAAAACAAATTCGTGTATGTGGATTATTACAGCAGCATGGCCACGCCGGAAGGCGGAATGAAAGCGGAGCTGGCGTCCGACGGCGTGCATCCGGTAAAAGCCGGCTACGACATCATGGCGCCGCTCGCGGAGGCAGGCATCCAGCAGGCGTTGCGCAATCCGGTTCGGTGAACGGAAACTCGCGAAACGCCCAGCGCACTTCGTCCTAAGCCGTATGGGGGCCCGCATATGGCGCGGGCGAGCTTGCAATCAACGACGTGCCGCACGCGGGGCAATTCCGCCATCCCGGTTCCACGGCTCGCCTGCAGCTCGGGCACGCGGGCGCAAGATTCGATCCGCAGTGCGGGCAGAATGCGTAGCCACCCTTCACCGTCTGCGAACAGCCGGGGCACGGCTTCATCGCCGGGTCGCGCAGAATGAAGTAGAGAATGATGCCGATCGCGTTGGGAATAAAGATCGACAGCAGCGTCCACAAAACGTAACGCATCCCGCGCCGCTTCGCGTCTCCGTTCACGTAGCCGATCAGCAAAACCCAAATCACCACCGGAATCGACGCGATGAACATCAACGCCGCGACGCCCAGAATCGGCATCCTCGACATTCCCGGATCGCCCGAAAATGTGAACAGCGCCCAGAACCCGATTGCCCACACCACATAGACGATCGCGGCCACCACGCGCGCCGGCGTGGGGACGACCCTCAATTCTTCGGAAAAGCGGCTCATGCCAGTCTCCCTTCGCGGCGCTGTTGCAGCGACAAGATCGCCGCAGCGGCTCCGCCGGCGATCCATGCGGTCGCCGTAAACGCTGCAAACAAAAACCAAACGTGATGAAAATTCGGATCGAGCACGCCGATCAACCCGCCGGTCACCAGCTTGAACACCGGCCAGCTCATCACCGTCAGGACCCAGGCGAAGAAAATCAGTCCGGTCAACACCGCGCGATTCCAGCGGTGCTCGAATTCTTCGTTCAATCGAACTTGCGCCTGCGCTCTGGCGCGCTCCACCACGCTGGCGCGGGGCTGCGGGGTCGGCAGCCTTCGCAACGCCGATCCAATCTGTTTCCAGGTTTCCGCTTCCGCCGAGCAAGTCGCGCATCCGCGCAGGTGGTTCATCACCAAATCTTCTTCGCGCGAATCGAGCGCTCCTGCTGCGGCAAGCGAAAGCAATTCGCGGATTTTCTGGTGGTCGCTCATTGCCACGTCTCCCCCGGAAACTGAATTTCCATGGTCACGCGCAGTTTGTCGAGCGCGCGCCGCAGCCGCGTCTTCACGGTGGAGAGCGGCACGCTCAGGACTTCGGCGATCTCCTCCAGCTTCATTTCTTCTTCAAATCGAAGCGTCAACACTTCGCGGTACGCCACCGGCAGATTTTCCATCGACTCGCCGATCCGGCTGGTGCGTTCGCGCGCCATGATCGCTTCGAGCGCCTGCGGCTCGTGCGATGGTAAACGCGTCGCGCCCGTCTCTCCGGAGGCGTCATCGCCCGACGGCTCGTCCAGGCTCTCCGGATGGATCCGGCGCAAATGGTCGATCGCCGCGTTGCGCGCCAGCGTAAAAAGCCACGCTTCGAAATTCCGGTTCGGATCGTAGCGCTGAATTTTTTCCGCCACGCGAATCCACGTAACCTGGAACAAGTCCTCGGCTTCGGCCGGCTGGCGCACGATGCGCAGCAAATACCGGTACAGGCGATTCTGATAGCGCGTTACCAGCGCCGAAAGCGCGTCCAGGTCTCCTCGCCGAAGCTGGGCTACGTCGTTGTCCACCACCACTCCGTTGTCCCAAGACATTGTTGCGGCACCCATCATATCGATACTACGGGCGAGCACCGCGAAAAGACTCAACCGACCCGCTGACTCGCAACCCCTGTGCTATAAATGAGTTCTGGACCTCAAGGACCCATTCCGCTGCCCTCTGACTCACCATCCCTGGCTCGTTTCGATCTGAGTTCCGCAGCGCCGTATATCGACGACGAAATACAGATCCGCGTCACCGGCCTCGCACCGAATCGTGAAGTTACGATTTGCGCGCACACCGGCGACGATTTGCGGCACGAATGGCGATCCGAGTCGGCATTTTGCACAGGCGCGGCGGGCACGATCGATCTGGCTACGGACTCGCCCGTCAGCGGCGGCTACCATGCGGCATCGCCGATGGGAATTTTCTGGTCGATGAAACGGGCGCAGGAACACGGCGACAGTCGCACCACCTTTGCGAAAACCGACGTTACGCCGAATGTCGTAACGCTCACCGCGCGCGTGAATGGGGAAACGGCCGCGACGGCGACGCTCACGCGACATTTTATTGCGCCCGGAACGATCGCGCGCGATTTGAAAATTCCCATTCCGGCGCCCGGTTCGGAATCCGCATCGCCATCGACTCCCGCCACGGTCGGCCGCCTGTACATCCCGCCCGGAAAGGGTCCGCATCCCGTGGTGATGGTACTGAGTGGGTCCGGCGGAGGGTTCGACATCGATAAAGCCGCCGTGCTGTCGCGGCACGGCTTCGCCACGTTTGCACTTTCGTATTTCGGCACGCCGCCGCTTCCCTCCTGGCTGCATCGCATCCCGCTTGAATATTTTGAAGCGGGACTCGGCTGGCTGAGCTCGCAACCGGAGCTCGACGCACAGCGCTGCGGAATTTTCGCAATCTCGCGCGGCGCGGAACTCGCGCTTTTGCTCGCAGCGACGTTTCCCGAGAGAATTCGCGCGGTCGTGGCATGCGCTCCGAGCAGCGTCCTATGGGCCGCGGGCGGCGCGGATAAATCCACAGGCGAAATCATTCCGTCATGGACGTATGCCGGGAGCCCGATCCCTTTCGCTCCTCTGCCATTGAAAAGTTTCATGTGGCGATCGGCGTTTCCCGTGGCCGTTCTCAAACGCCCAGTCATGTTCGTAAACTTATTCCGCGCCGCGCTTAAGAATCGCGAAGCCGTCGAACGTGCCGCGATCCCCATCGAAAACATCGCCGCCGCGGTTTTGCTGGTCTCTGGCGGCGACGATCATCTGTGGCCCGCGACCGAAATGGCCGCGTCGCTGATCGCTCGTGCGGCAAAACGGAACCGCCCGCACAAACTCGAACACCTCAACTACCCAGACGCTGGGCATATGCTCCGCTATCCATACTTGCCTACCACGTCGCGCCACTCCCGCAATCCTCACCTCCGCAACGCGCGCTTCTCATTTGGCGGCTCGGCGGCAGCGGACGCGGCTGCCCAGGCGGACTATTGGCCGCGCGCCATCGCGTTCCTTCGCGCCAATCTTTAGCCGTGAGCGCGCGCAAATGCCGCCAGCGCCGTTGTGCTAGAATGGCGCCACTGTGATACAGGTGCTCGAGAACCTGATGGAGCTTCAAAGCGTGGACACCCGCCTGCAAGCCGTCCGCGCCCGGATCGCTGAATTTCCCAAAAAGTCCGCCGAAATCGAAGCCCGCGTGGCCGCCGCAAAAGCCGAGCTTGACTCCGCCAAAGCCGCCCAGCTCGCCACCGTGAAAGACCGCAAGAAATACGAACTCGACGTCGAACAGCACAAGGACCGCGTCCGAAAGTACAAAGACCAGACGTCGCAGGTGAAAACCAACGAAGCGTACAAGGCGCTGCAACACGAAGTGGAAATGGCCGAAAGCGAAATCGCCAAAGCGGAAGATCGCTTGCTCGAACAAATGGTCAATGGCGAGGAGTACGACCGCCGGATCAAGGCGTCCGACAAGCTGCTGAAGGAAGTGGAAGAAGTAGCGCGCGGGCTTCGCTCCAAACTTGACGCCGAAAAATCCGAAGCCGAAAAAGAACTGGCGCAGCTGATCGAAGAACGTGCCCGCGTTGCCGCGGAAATTCCGGAAAATATGCTCGATCATTACGACCGGATCATGCACAAGCACGACAACATTGCGCTCGCGGAAGTTCGCGACGAGAAATGCGGCGCCTGCGGCATGCGAATTCGCCCGCACGTGATGCAGGAAATGCGGCGCTCAACGAGTGAAGAAATGTTTCACTGCGAGACGTGCACGCGCATCCTTTACTACGGCGAACCAACCGCTGCCGCGTCCGTCGCCGCAGCCGCCCCGAAGACGAATATCGCAGGCCATGATTCCTAGTTTCTGCGCACACCATACATCCGATTGTAGCCTTGCAGGAAATCCGCAATGAACCGCGGCTCGAAGGTTCCTCCTCCGGCCAGCGCGCGCTTGTTTCCCGATTCCGGCTCCGGCCACCCGCCCGCTGGCGTCCATCTGGCAAACATCGACGGGGCCTCGCGCGGAAATCCAGGACCGGCCTCGTACGCGGTGGTGATGCGCGACCCGGATGGAAAAATCATCCTCGAACTTGCCAAGAACATCGGCCGCGAGACGAACAACGTCGCCGAATATTTCGCGCTGCTTGCCGCACTCGACTACGCCGCCACCCACAACATTTCCGCACTCCGCATTCGCAGCGATTCCGAACTGCTCGTCCGCCAGATGCAAGGCCGCTACAAAGTGAAGAGTCCGGATTTGAAACCGCTTTTCGAGCGCGCCTCGAAACTGGCTCGTCAGATTACGTACTTCACCATCGAGCACATTCGCCGTGAACAAAACACCGACGCGGACGCCCTCGCCAACGTCGCGCTCGATTCCGCCGGCTCGACAAAATTCGAAGGCGGCATCTCGAAACCGCTGCCGGCTGCCGCCGATTCCCTTCGCGCGCCGATTCTGATGCCGTCGGACCGCGTCCAGCCGCCGCCTCAAACGATCCATTCCGTCCGCGCTCGCGTCACCGGGAACTCACTGGTCCCGTCGCAGCCGCTCAATTTGCCGGATGGCGCCGAAGTCCTGCTCGATATCCGTATCCCCATCAAAAAATAGCGTTTAGCGCATTCGGCAGCCGTCCAGCCGCCCTGCAGCTGGATCGGATTCTGGTACCAATGCTCTATTGGCACGCCTGCGTGCGGACCGTACTCTAGCTCTCCGTTTCGTGAAAGAAGGGACTCGGTGGCTTCCTTGCTCGAAAAACTGCCGACCATACTCGTTCTCGCTGGCCTGGTCGGGATTTTCTTATCGATTCGCGTGCATGCGCCGTCGGCACGCACGCGGCTCTGGACGTACGCCTGGGGCCTGATTTTCATTCACTTCCTTATTCAAGCCTTCGAAACGCATACCGGAACACTCGAAAACATCCTCGAATCGATCGACATCGTTTCGCTCGAACTCTCGGCCGTGGTCTTTACCGTCTCGCTCACGCGCGCGGTCGAAATTCGACGCAAGCGGATCATCCGTTTGTTGGTGGGAATCGTTCCGATTACGTTTCATGGTTTTGCCGCGGTGTTCGACTGGCACTGGCATGTGGCCATGGCCATCGCTTTGGCGGCTCTGTTTTTCGGCGCAACGTATATCGCGCTGCATGCCTATCCCACACCTCGCGTCTATACATCCGCGCTGGCGGCGGTTTTTTTCGGTACCGGAGTTTGGGCGTTTTTCGATCAGCTTCGCGGCAACGCCGACTTCGGCATCACCGCGGTCCTCACGATTTTCTTCGGGATCTGCGGGCCGCTGTTTTGGCAGCGCTACCCGCGATGGTCGCCTGGGGTGCTCGCCTCCGCGGGCGGATTCATGGCTTGGGGAGCCGTATTTCCCGCCGGTGCCTTGTGCGATGCATTTCTGCCGGCACTCAAAATCAATCCCGAGATCTGGAACGTTCCGAAATACTTTGTGGCCTTCGGCATGGTGCTCACGCTGCTCGAAGATAAATCTCGCATTATCGAACAAGCGGGCCAGCTTGAACGCGAAGAGAATCACCTATTGGAGGAGCTTTCTCAAATCACCTCGCGCCTGCTGGCCGGCAAAGATCCGGCGGCGCTGTGCGAAGACATCACGGCCGCCGTCACCAAAGCCAGCAGCTTTGACGGCGCGGCTCTGTTTTTGAATAACGAAGACCACGCCCTGCGGCTCGCCGGCGCAAACGGTTACAACGGGGAGCATAAGTTGGCCCTGGAAAAGCGAACGGCCGACTGGACGCTCGAGACTGTAAAGGATGCGTGCCAGCAGGCTTCGCGCGTGGGAAATAACGCCTTCCGCTTGCCGGCCATTTCCAACGGAGAAGACCTGGAGGTTTTGATTCCGCTCACTTCCTGGCGCGGCTCCCGCCTGGGATGCTTGCTGCTTACAGCGCGTAGCGAAGGCGCCGAACTGGATACCCGCGAGATCACCAAGCTGGAAGTGCTGGCGTCCGACCTCGCCGTCACGATCGAAAATTCACGGCTGCATCACCAGTTGGTCCGCTCGGAAAAGTTGGCGGCGCTCGGTCAACTCGTTGCCGGCGTGGCGCACGAGCTGAACAATCCGCTCACCGGAATCATGGGCTACGCCGATTTGCTGGCCGAGGAAGTCGAAGGCGAAAAACTTGGCAAGCGCGTGCAGAAACTGGGCAACGAAGCGCGCCGCATGAAGCGCATCGTGGACGGTCTGTTGCGCTTTGCGCGGCAAAACAATCCCGCCGCCCGCGCGGCCGAATTCGAACCCGCGCTCCAGGACGTGATCCAGCTTCGCGAATATCACGTGCGCAAATACAATATCGAGCTCGATGTAAAAATCGAAGCGGATCTGCCGCGCATCGCGATCGGCGAAGACGAGCTAAAGCAGGTTCTGCTGAATATTTTGAACAACGCGATCGACGCGGTGGAGGACAGCGCGAAACGCTCCATTCGAATTCATGCGAAGCGCTCCGGCGATCGCGTATCGATTGCCTTCGACGATTCCGGGCCGGGATTTGCGGATACCAATCGCGCGTTTGATCCGTTTTACACCACGAAACCTGTGGGAAAAGGGACGGGGCTGGGGCTCAGCATTTGCTACGGGATCGTGCGAGAGTGTGGCGGCGAAATTGCCGTCTCGAATCGCCAACCGTTTGGAGCGCACGTGTCGCTCGAATTTCCATCCACGGTCGCCGCGCCGGTTCTCGTTCTCTCCGCTTAATTCCGCGCCGGATGGATTCGTTACTTCAAAGCGTACGAACGGTAGAGCGTATCCCGCTGCGCGGGAATGTATCCGGCATCCGAAATAATGCGGCGCAATTCCGATTCGTTCGTGCGGTTCCGCACGCCCGCCGCATACACGACGTTTTCCTCGATCAGGATGCTGCCCACATCGTCCGCGCCAAACTGCAGGCCAAGCTGGCAAATTTTTATGCCGGGAGTGAGCCAGCTGGATTGAATGTGGTCGATGTTATCGAGATAGAGGCGGCTGATCGCCAGCGTCTTCAAGTAATCGAATGCCGTGGCTTCGGGGATTTTCTTTCCCAGCGGCGTATGATCCGGCGCAAAGAACCAGGGAATGAACGCTGTGAATCCGCCAGTGTCTTCCTGAATCTGCCGCACCGTCTCGAAGTGGTTCACGCGATGACGATATTCCTCGCCGCAGCCGAACATCATCGTCGCCGTCGTGCGCATTCCCAGCGAATGCGCGTCGCGGTGCATGTTCACCCATTCGTCCGACCGGCACTTTAGCCGCGAAATCTTGGTGCGAATTTCGTCGTCCAGAATTTCCGCGCCGCCGCCGGGAATCGAATCGAGCCCCGCGTCGCGCAGCCGCGCAATCGTGTCTCGCACGCTCAAACCCGAGACTTCGGCAATGCAGTTGATCTCCGGCGCCGAAAAACAGTGCAGGTGCACCTGCGGATATTTCGCCTTGATCGACCGCAGCATGTTCTCGTAAAACTCGATGCGCAAATCCGGATGCAAACCGCCCTGCATCAGCACGCCGTTCCCGCCGAGCTCGATCATTTCTTCGATGCGCGCGTAAATGTCTTCGAGCGGCAGGATGTAGCCGTCTTTCGCGCCGAGCGGCCTGTAAAACGCGCAAAACGAGCAATACTCCGTGCAAAAATTCGTGTAGTTGATGTTGCGGTCGATCTGGTAGGTGGCGACCCGCGGATCGGTCTTCTTGCGGCGCACTTCATTCGCCGCCATTCCGATGCCGATCAGATCGTCGGATTCGAACAGCTCCAGCGCTTCCTGTTTGGAAATGCCCATTCGGTTTCTCTCTCGCCGCCCGTGCGGCACTCGTCGCGCGAAAAAACTAGATTGACGCCTGCGCGTCTTCCCGGTTCATCAACGAAGAAATTTTACCCGCGCCGGCATCGGCGAACACCAGCGGCTTGTACGCTGGAATCACGCCCAACCGCGCAGCTTTTTCGTAGTACAGCCGCAGACCGTCGAGGTACTCGTCCGCCAGACCGAACTGAATGTTGTCGGTCAAATAGCGCTCGAGCGCGCGCGGCGGCAAATCCAACTTGATCGAAGCCGCTTCGGAAATTTCCCGGAATCGCTCGACACCGTACTGCTTCGACGCTTCGAAGTCGGCAATCACATCCGGCGTAAGCGCGTCTGGACGGCCCGCCCAAATTGCAAGAACGCAGGGTTTGCCGGTCAACTCCCGCCACTGAAACGCCACATCGTAAACGAAAATCGATTCGTATCCCGGCACCGGCATTTCTTCCGGATCGCCCTGGCAACAGGGTTCTTCGCCCGGCGCGTAGCCACTCACGTCACGCTGTGCTTTCGACGCCAGCGCTTCCATCTTCATCGAAATTCTCAAGGCCGGATCACCGATCAGCAATGCAGCGTCCGCATTCTTGAGCATTTCTTGCGGGTCGGGAGAAGCTTCCACATACTCGGGCGAAATTCCCCACAGCTCGTCAGCCAGAATTTTCACCAGCGCCTGCGTGCTGCGCGAACTCGCATCGAGCGCAAACCGCTTCACTTTGTGAATGGGCAACTTGGAGACGACCAGCAAGCTGCGCACTTCGCCCTTCGCGGCGATCGACATGCCCGGCATCGCCATTACGTCGTCGATTCGCTGATATTCAATCGAAGGGATGATCGCGATATCCGATTGCCCGCGGCGCAGCGATTCCGCGCACTGCGAGGGCACGGTAAACGACAGGTCGTATTTCCCGGCCAGCGGACCATCGGTGAAGCCCCACACCAGCGGCGCCGTGTTCAGGTATTCCACGATCGAGATGCGCAGCTTGCTCACTGTTATTCCTGTAAAGACTGAAATAACAATATAACACATCGCTGCGGACTGCTTTCCCGCGTCCTTGATGCCATAGCTTTCAGTTTTTCCGGATATTCCGAAATGTTCGGCCTGATTCGCGGCGGGCGAACGCCGTTCCATGCGGTTTCGAAAAAATTTCGAGCGGCTAGAACTTCAGCGTCACGATCTCGTCTTCCGTCGGAATTTCCAGCGTCCGCGTGATGGCCGGAGCGAGCGGAGTAATTCCGGCTCCCGTGCCCGCCTTTCCCGTAATCGTGAACGACGGGAAAGCATACGGTAAGCCTTCGCAGGCCAGCATCGAGCTGGCGTCGCACAAGTCAACGTGCAGATGCGGTTCGGACGAATTTCCCGTGTTCCCTACCAGGCCGAGCACGTCGCCTGTTTTTACTTTGTCGCCCACCTTCACGCGGAGCGATCCCGGCTGCATGTGCGCGTAAAACGCGAACCTTCCTCCGCCGATATCGACGATCACGTGGTTGCCGCCGATCGTTTCGAAATTGATCGGTACCGCCATTTTCTCGGCGTTCGGCACGTTTTGCGGCAATCCGTCCTTGGTTTCCGTCACCACGCCGTCAGCCACCGAATGAATCTCGCTGCCGTAAATTTTGTAATTCTTGTTGTCGAGCGGATCGCCCTGGTAGGTCTTGCCGTCGGGATAAACCTCCACCCAATCGATGGCGTACCGCTGCGAAATCCACGCGCGTCCGTTCACGGGAATCAGCGCGCGACGGTGCGGAGACGTATTCGACGGCCCGTTTGCCGCCACCAAATTTTCCGCCGCAAGGGGCGGTGCAATCACGACGACCGGCGCCTTGCCCACGGAAATTAGAGGAGTGATCACCGTCATCGCTTCGGGATAGTCGCCAATCTTCGCCGTCACCCGGTGTTGAATCGCCGCCGGGAGGTCCTCCAGCTTGTCGGCCGACACCCACAAAAATGCCACGCCAAATTCGCCCGGGGCGAGTTTCGCTCCGTGCTCCGTTTGCGGACGGCCCGGACGATAGAACGCTCCATCAAGCGCCGCACCGGAAAAGCTCACCAGCGTTTTCGTCGCAGCGTCGCCGGTAATCGCGTCGATTCCGGTGAACACGTAGTCCCAGTGATCCATGTTTGCAATATGCAGCTCGTACACCAAATTCCAACGGCCATCGGCTTTGAATGCAACCGGCGGCTCCGGCACAAACGTATCCAGCATCGGCGCAATCGGTTTTGGCGTGTGCTCGGCGGGCGTATTGGGTTTGGCGCCGGCGGCGGTGGAAGTACCGGCGGAGGCCGCAGCGGTGCGCGCAAAATCGAGCGGCTGCGGAGAAACGCCGCTCTGCACCCACGTTCCCGAAATCTTAGTGCCGTCCTTTTTCAGTTTGCCGTCGTATTCGCCGCCCACGCGCGGCACTTCGAAATGAACCGAAGAGCCCTGCAGCGTCACTTTTCCCAGCACAAGCACGGTATGCTGGTCCACGCTATTCAGCGTTCCGCCGAGTTCGCCCGTACTCGACTTTTCAATCGTCATCACCAAATGCAGCTGTCCCCCCAGTACGCCCGCCCAGGTCCCTTCCAGCGAGATCGGAGCCTCTGCGGTCGATTGCGCGCTCGTCATCACCGGAAACACCGCCGCCAAAACAAAGGCTGCGATCACCGCAAAAAATCGCCCCGTGTGAATCATTTTTTCTCCGTTGCAAAGAGATCGGTCATCGTTGCGATTGTGCCGTTGCTACCCGCCGCCCATTTTCCTCCGCGGCTCAGCACGTTCAAGTAAATCGAATCCATCGGCTTCCAGTGCGCGCCGGAATCAAAACTGATGTCTTCGCCCGTGGGTCCGGCGGCCACAAAGGTTTTCGCGTTGATCGCTGCCACCGCCGACCGAAAGCCTCGCGGTTGCTGCGCGGCGAGCGTCCACGTCTTTCCGTGATCGAGCGAATAAGCCGCCACACCGTCGGACCGTTTCATATCCTGGTAATCGCCGCCCACGATTACCGCGGCGGCATCTTGAATCGCGATCGAGAAAATTCCCGCCGACGCGATTCCGCTGGCGATCGGCGTACTCGTGACCGTCCACGTTTTCCCAAAATCCAGCGAATGGAATACTCGCGCAGCCGGTCCGCCCGTCACGAAATACAATTCGTCGGCGGCGGCTCCGGGCGCCAGGCACGTTCCGCTGGCCGCAAAAGCCCCTTCGCCCTTCAGCGCCGCCGGCATTCCATCGCTTGGCAGCTCCGTCCAACGCTCGCCGTCCGTCGTCGTCACAATCACGAACTTTCCATCCACCGGATCGCTCAGCGCCACACATCGATCCATTCGACTGCATACCAGCGCATCCAGAAAAAATGCCGATCGCTTGTCGGTAAATTGCATCGTCCAACCCGCTCCGCCATCGGTCGTTTTGTAAATGCGCGACTTATCGGCTTCCCCGCTCGACATCACATACGCCGTTTTCTCGTCGAACGCCCGAACGGCCCGAAAATCGAGCGCCTCGCCGTCCGGCACATGAAGCCGCGCCCAGGTCTTGCCTTGATCGACAGAACGCAAAATCACGCCGCTTGAACCGGACGCCCAAATCGCTTCGCCGCCTTTGCCCGTCGCGACGCTCAACCCGCGTAAATCCGTGTCGATCCCGCTCGTTACGACGCGCCACGGATTCCCTTCTCCCGCCTGCGCCGAAATCAGCGCCGGGACTGCCGCGAGCAAAACGATCAGTGCCAAAAGTTTCATGCAGCGCATTCTAGCAGCATCTCTCCGTTCCCTCCCTGTAAGTTGTGGCGCTACCGGCCTTCGCAAAGCGATGCAGCGCTCGGTACTTCCTTGACAAGGTATCTCCCGTGGACGTACGCTCGCCCCAACTTGAACGACCCCAACCGGTACATCCACTGGATCGCCCTCGCCCTCACGCCCGGTCTTGGCACGCGGATGGCGGGGAAACTTCTGCGCCTGCTTGGGTCGCCCGAAGCCATCTTCAATGCCTCACTCACGCAACTTGAGTCGTATCAGCTCCCTGCCGCTGTGGCCCAAGCGATCCATTCCCGGCAACCGATCAGCGCCGCAGCGAAGGAGCTCGCGCAAGCGCAAGCAGCCGGAGTTTCGCTGGTCACCTGGGACGAACCTGACTATCCTCAGCGCTTGCTCGAGATTTTCGACCCGCCGCCGCTCCTCTATGTTGCTGGAAATAAATCACTTCTGAACCGCCACCAAATTTCGCTCGTAGGCTCGCGTCGTCCAACACCCTACGGGAATCAAATGTCGTTGAAACTGGCACGGGACCTCGCCGATCGCGGCCTGGTAATCGTCAGCGGTTTAGCACGGGGAATCGACTCCACGGCACATCGCGGCGCGCTCAGTTCGGCGTCGGGCGCGACCATAGGCGTCCTGGGATGCGGGATAGACGTGGTCTATCCCAAAGAAAATAAAAAGATTTACGCCGAAATGCTGCAGCGTGGGGCAATCATCACGGAATTCGCGATGGGTACGTATCCAGCGCCCCAAAATTTCCCGATTCGGAACCGGATCATCGCCGGCATGTCTTTGGGGGTGGTGGTCATCGAGGGCGCTGAGTTTTCGGGCTCTCTGATCACCGCACGCCTGGCGATGGAGTTCGGACGTGAAGTCTTCGGCGTGCCGGGAAATGCGACGAGCACAACCAGCTTTGGCCCCAACCAGCTGATCAAGCAGGGTGCCAAGCTCGTGACGGGCTGGGAAGACGTGGTCGAAGAGCTGCCCACGCCGGTGCGCGCGGAGCTTTTGCCTGTGGAGACGGCGACTTCGGAGGAGCGCTCGCTGCTCGTGGAACAGAGTTTGCAGCCAATCGAGCGCCGTTTGTATGATCTGCTGACACTCGACGAATCGCTTCCGATCGACGATTTGGTCGAAAAGTCCGGCCTCACGTCTTCTGAGGTCCTGGCAGGTTTATTTGACCTGGAGCTCAAAGGCGTGGTACGTCAGTTACCTGGTAAGCAATTCTTGAAAGTCCTGTTGTAATCGCCAAGGGCAATTCCAGCTAGGATGGTAGGACGCTGGCAGGCGCCAACCGCGCCGCACGCCGACGGCGACGCCTTGCCGCCCGCAGCATCGATTCCACAGGAATCGGCATCACAAGTTTTAGCGGCATATAAAGGACTAGAAAAGCGCATGGCAAGATCACTCGTAATCGTGGAATCGCCCGCCAAGGCGAAAACCATCAACAAATACCTTGGGCGCAACTATCTCGTGAAGGCCTCGTATGGCCACGTGATGGATTTGCCCAAAAAGAATATCGGCATCCTTCTGCCTCCGGACGCCAACGGCAAGCCCAAAAAGAAAAAGTCAAAGAAAGCAAAAGCCGACGCCAAACCCGCGCCGAAGCCCGTGACGGTAACCGCCGCCAACATCTTCGAGCCGACCTACGAAGTCATCCCTGGCAAAATCAAAGTCATCAACGACCTTCGCAAAGCCGCCAGCGGCGCCGAAGCCATCTATCTGGCGGGTGACCCGGATCGCGAAGGGGAGGCAATCTGCGCGCACCTGGAAGAAATTCTGGGAAATCCGCGCCAGTACGCCAATCTGGTGGAGCCGACGGAAGACGGCGAAGAGCCCGCCAAGCCGGCGGCGAAATCCGCGAAAGAAACAAAAGCCACGAACGGCGCAAAGCCGAAAATTTATCGCGTGATGTTCAACGAAATCACGCAGAAGGCCATCAAAGCTGCCTTCGAAAAGCCCACAGAGGTAAATGCCAATCTGGTGGACGCGCAGCAGGCTCGCCGCGTGCTCGACCGCATCGTGGGCTACAAGGTTTCCCCCATTCTCTGGGACAAAGTCCGCCGCGGCCTTTCCGCCGGGCGCGTGCAAACGGTCGCTCTGCGCTTAATCGTGGAGCGCGAGCTGGAAATCCGCGCGTTCATCCCGAAAGAATACTGGACCATTCACGCGCTCCTCGGCGCCGCCGAACCGCCGCCCTTCGAAGCCAAGCTGCACAAATACAAAGGCGAAGACCTCGAGATTTCGGACGAAGCGGGCGCCAAGAAAGTTCTTTCCGATATCGACAAAGCGCAATGGAAAGTCGCCAGCGTCACACAGAAAGAAAAGCGCCGCTTTGCTCCGCCGCCGTTTACGACTTCCAAGCTGCAACAGGCAGGCTACAACCGCCTCCGCTTCACCACCAAGCGCACGATGATGCTCGCGCAGAAATTGTACGAAGGCGTGGAACTGGGTGACGAAGGCTCGGTCGCCCTCATCACCTACATGCGTACCGATTCGGTGAACGTCTCGGCCGACGCCGTCGCGCAGGTCCGCGATCACATCGGCACGAGCTACGGCGAAAAGTATCTGCCGGAAAAGCCGAACTTCTTTAAGTCGAAGAAAGACGCGCAAGAGGCGCACGAAGCGATTCGTCCCACGGACGTAACGCGAACGCCCGAAAGCGTGAAGCCCTACCTCGACGAATCCATGTGGAAGCTGTACCAGATGATCTGGCAGCGCTTCGTCGCCTCGCAGATGGTCCCCGCGATTTTCGATCAGACCACCATCGACATTGCCGCGAACGATTACACCTTCCGCGCGACCGGTTCGGTGCAGAAATTCGACGGCTACCTGGCAGCGTATCAATCCGTGCAGGAAGAAGAGGAAAAAGAAGACGCCGGAGACTCGGCTGGAAACCGGCTGCCGCAGGTCCGGGAAGGCGAAATCCTGCGCCTCGAATCGATCCGCCCCGAGCAGCATTTCACCGAGCCGCCTCCGCGCTACACGGAAGCCACCATCGTGAAAGAGCTGGAAGAAAAGGGCATCGGGCGCCCGTCCACCTACTCCGCCATCATCTCAACGATCGTCGAGCGCGAGTACGTCACCAAAGAGCAGGGGCGGCTTGCTCCGACCATGCTCGGCGAGCGCGTCAGCATCCTGCTGGTCAAAAGTTTTGAAGATATCTTCGACGTCGGCTTCACCGCGCGCCTGGAAGAAGAGCTCGACGAAATCGAAGAGGGCAAAATGCCCTGGCGCCAGTCCGTGCAGGAATTTTGGGATCGCTTCACCGTCGATCTCGGCAAAGCGGGCGACGAAATGCTTTCCTACAAGGCCGGAATTCCCACGGGCCAGAAATGCGAGAAGTGCGGACAAGGCGAATTGCTCGAGCGCATCTCGCGCCTGGGATTCTTCCTGGGATGCAATCGATATCCCGAGTGCGACTACATCAAGGATCTTTCGCCCGAGCTTCCGCTCGAGGGCGAAACGAAAGTCGAAATCTGCGATACCTGCGGCAAGGAGATGGTCGTCAAGGCCGGACGCTTCGGCGCTTTCCTGGCCTGCTCCGGTTATCCGGACTGCAAGCAGACCAAGCGCCTGGTGCAGGGCACGCGCACCGCACGCCAGCCGGACGTGATCCTCGAGGAAAAGTGTCCGCTGGACGACGCGTTCCTGTTGCGCCGCCAGGGCCGGTTCGGGGATTTCATCGGCTGCCAGAATTATCCCAAGTGCAAATACACGCGCCCCATCACGCTGGGCATCAAATGCCCGAAGTGCAACGAGGGCGAATTCGTTCGTCGCGGCACTTCCAAGGGCCGCGGCGCGGGACGCATTTTCTACGGCTGCAGCCGCTATCCCGATTGCGATTTCACTTCGCCGCACGAGCCCATCAACGAACCGTGCCCGAAATGCGCCGCGCCCTTCATCGTCGAAAAGCGCACCAAGCAAGGCATCTTCCGCGCTTGCATCAAAGACGGCTGCGATTGGGAAATCGAAGTCGAACCGACGCCGGAAGTTTCATCCTCGGCAACATCCGCCGGCGCGCCCGCAACCAACGGAAAGCCCTTCGCGCATCCGCAAGCGCCGCCCGCCGAAGTTCCCGTCGGCAAATCCTAGCGGCACACGCTTCGCCCATCGAGCGGCAAAAAGCCTCTTGCGACCAGGACTTTACCAAGGTACATTGGTACACAATTCGACCCATGCCCGTAACCGTCGCCACGGCCGCCCTCTCCGATTCCGCGTTCCTCGCCGCGCTCGCCGCGTGCGAACTTCCGCCCGAACATTTCCGCCACGGGGATCATTTGCGGCTGGCTTGGCTTGAACTTCATTCGCGTCCGTTCCTTGCGGCGCTCCACGCCGTCCGGAACCGCATCCGCACGTTCGCTGCGCATCACGGAAAGCCGCAGATGTATCACGAGACCATCACGACCGGCTGGGTCGCGCTTCTCTCGACCCACGATGAGTCCACGTTCGCCGACTTTCTAAACGCCAACGATCATCGCCTCAACGCTGCACTGCTTCACCGCTTCTGGTCCCCCGAACTGCTTTCGTCCCCGTCCGCCCGCGCCGTGTGGGTTCCACCTGACAAAAACCCGCTGCCGGGCCATTTTCAAATACCGCCCTCATGCCTCGCTGGAGTTCGCTGAATGACCAAATCAAAACCACCACGGCCGATCGCGGTTGCCGCGCGACCCAACGGCCTGGTTGTCGAACGCGTCCAGACGGGCGTGCGCCTGGAAAAGCGGCTGCTCAAAGTCCTGAAGGGATTCGCCGAATATCACGACATGACTCTCGGCGACCTGCTCGAAGGAATCGTCCTTCATGCGTTCGATGGCAAAGCGCCGTTTTCGCCTGAATCGCTGAAGCGTATCGCTCAGCTAAAAGACGTTTACGGCCTCGACCTCGACGCATCGGCGAGCCACCGATTGACCGAAAAGCGCGCCCGCGCAAACTCCAAAATCACGATGGGAGCCCGATGAGCCCGCGCCCGGCAAACTTTCCGGGTGAATTTCTGAAATGGTCGCTCGGTGTCGTGGTCTTGCTCGAATCCATTCGCTTGTTCGTGCATTCATTTCACGCGCTGCTGCTGGCCGGCTCTCCCTCGCACGCCTGGTTTCATCCGGCGCTGGCCGCAGCGGAAATCGCGGGAGCGGTTCTGTTACTGATTCCCTCCACCTCCCGCACGGGCGCGCTGGTGCTGCTGGTTGTTTTCATCGTCGCAGCGGTATTTCATCTGCTGCATGGCGAATGGGACATCGGATTTCTGATCATTTACATCGCCGCTGTGCTCGTGGTGCGCACCGCTGGCCGCGCTTGATTCCGGGTCGCCCCAAGCGCCCGAACAATAAGCAATAGGGGCCATGCATCGAAGCCACGCCCGAGTGTCTCTCTGGACGGCATCGCGAATTCCCTGTGCCCTCCGGCGCCTGCCCGCACTATACTTTCACCGGAGCTTTGACCCATGGACATGAAGGGCGCCATCGAAAAATTCGTGGGCTACTTGCAGTACGAACGGAATTTTTCACCCGAAACCGTGCGTTGCTATCGCCGCGAACTGGAAGATCTGCGCAAGTTCCTGACGCCGCCGGGCGAAGCCACCATGCCGCTTTTCAAGATCGAGCACGGCGTGCTGCGGGAGTTTGTCAGCGCGCTGTACGAACGTAATCTGCAGAAAGTCTCGGTGGCTCGCAGCCTCGCGGCGATGCGCACGTTCTTCAAATTCTGCGTGCGCGAAAAATACACCATCTCCAATCCCGCGAAGCTCGTCGCCACTCCGAAATTGCCCAAGCGCGTGCCTCGTGTGCAGACCGCCGAGGAAATGACCGCCTTTCTAGATCGCCTTCCCGGCGGCTCTTCTTCGAATCCAATTCACGTGCCGCGCACCGAACGCCAGCGCAAGAAGAAAATGACCGCGGGAGACCGCCTAGTCCCCTCGCGCGATCGAGCCATTTTTGAGTTGCTGTACGCGTCGGGCCTGCGCGTCAGCGAGCTGGTCGGAATCAACGTGGGCGATCTGGACCGCCGCGCGCAAATGGTTCGCGTGCTCGGCAAGGGGCGCAAGCAGCGGATTGTCCCCTTCGGCAGCCATGCTCTCGCCGCCCTCAACGCCTATTGGCCGTACCGCCAGGCGATTCTTTCGGCGCCGGGTTCGAAGTCCGATCCGGAGGCGGTTTTTGTGGGGTCGAACGGAATCCGGCTGAGCGATCGTTCCGTTCGATACATCGTAAAGAAATATTGCCGCCTCGCGCATCCGGACTGGGACCTGCATCCGCATTCGCTTCGCCATGCATTCGCCACGCATTTGCTGAGCGACGGAGCGGACCTCCGCGCGATTCAGGAGTTGCTGGGCCACGTCTCGCTTTCGACCACGCAGCGATACACGCAAGCGAGCATCGAACAGTTGATGGCGGTGTACGACAAAGCGCACCCCCATTCCTGAGTTTTTCCCGACAAACGTTTCGAAACGGCTGGCATTTTGCGCAGTGCGCCGCACCCGCCCGCCAAGGCCGGCGTTTCCAGGTTTCTATCGCCGCAATCCCCCGGAAAAATCCGAGCAACTCACGCCTTCGGACCGCATCCAATAAGGCTGAATCCACCGTACTACTCATAGATAACGACGACCGATTTGTGAACGAGGAAACACAGCTATGAACCCGACGTACGCAAGATCACCGCAACTCATAGAAATGCCCGAACCGCGCGAAACGGCCGCCGTGAAGATGTTTTTGGAAACACTTTGCTATCAAACGCGGGAACGCATGGAATTGATCAATATCACCGCGGATTTAAATCAAATCGTGCGCAAGAATTCCCTGAAGGCCGGTTTTCTGCTGGTGCAGTCGATGCACACCACCACCGCGGTGTTCATCAACGAATTTCAGCAGGCGCTGCTGGACGACATCAAGAACGTGCTGGAAAAGCTGGTGGGCAAATTCGACTACTGGCGCCATAACGATCCGAAGCTTTCCGAGTGCAACCGCCAAAATGCCGATTCGCATTTGCGCGCCATGCTGCTCGGCCACACGCTGTCGGTGCCCATCGCCAATGGGGTGATCGCGCTGGGATATTGGCAGTCGATCATTCTTGCGGAACTCGACGGGCCGCGCGAGCGCTCCATCCACGTGCAGTTGATCGGCGCGACGGGCGAGTAGATTTTCAGGCGGCTTGGAAACCACACCGGCGCCTTTCGGGCGGAGGGCGCCAAACTCCGCGAAGCACTAGACGTTCAGGGTGAGAGCCGTCTCGGGAATGAAGCTGCCGTCCGGTCGCGGAGGACGCGGCGGCGGCATCGGATTTTTCACGCGATCGACGCGATTGTACGCGGTGTCGCGTTCCACCGGCTCCCGGCCGGCGGCGCGAATCAAACGCTCGAGTTCCGCGCGCGACATAAACTCCGGCGTTGTCGCTCCCGCGTCGTGATAGATGTTCTCTTCCACAACCGTGCCGTCAAGATCGTTGGCCCCAAAACGCAGCGCCACCTGGGCGATTCGCGGGGTCAGCATGATCCAGTACGCCTTGATGTGGTCGAAGTTGTCGAGCATCAATCGCGAAACGGCGATCATCTTCAAATCGTCGAAACCGGTCGGCGGGGCGATATGCGAAAGCCCGGTGTTCGCCGGGTGAAACGCCAGCGGAATGAAGGTGACAAATCCGTGCGTCTTATCCTGCGTGTCGCGCAATTGGATCAGATGATCGACGCGCTCTTCGTTGGTTTCGATGTGGCCGTAAAGCATGGTGGCATTCGATTTCAAGCCGATTTCATGCGCCGTGCGGGCGATTTCCAGCCAGCGCTGTCCGCTCACCTTGTGGTCGCAAATGATTTTGCGCACGCGCGGGTGAAATACTTCCGCGCCGCCGCCGGGCAGAGAGTCCACTCCGGCATTCTTCATCGCCAGCAACGTATCGCGAATCGATAGCTTGGAAATTCGCGAGTAGTAGCCGACTTCGACCATCGTGAACGCTTTTAAATGCACTTGCGGGTAGCGTTGTTTCAAACCGCGGATCAAGTCCAAATAATATTCAAACGGCAGATCGGGATGCAGCCCGCCGACGATGTGGAATTCCGTCGCGCCTTCGGCCACGCCTTCGCCGGCGCGCTCGTACATTTCCTCCAGCGCGAACGTATAAGCTCCCGGCGAATCGACCGACCGGCCAAACGCGCAGAGCTTGCAGTGCGCGACGCAGACATTGGTCGGGTTGATGTGGCGGTTGACGTTGAAGTAGGTGATGTTGCCGTGCTTTTTCTCGCGGACGTAGTTCGCCAGCCAGCCGACGGCCAAAAGGTCATTGGATTGATACAGCGTAAGGCCGTCTTCGGCGTTCAGGCGCTCGCCAGCCATCACCTTGCTGGCGATGGGTTCGAGCCGGATGTCCGTAACTTGCAGTCCTGTTTGCATTTGCCTGGTTCCCGTCCCGCGGATCAGGGGTGCATGGCGAAGGCCGCCGCGCCCCAAAACAGCAGGAACAATAAACTAATATATCCATTCACCGCGAAAAACGCAGCATTCATTTTGCTCAGATCGTTTGGCTTTACCAGCGAATGTTCGTAGGCCAGCAGCGCCGACACTACGAAAATTCCCGCCCACGCCGGCCATCCCAGGTGAAAACTGAGAGCCAGCCATACGAGTAGCGCGACCATCACCACGTGCATCACGCGAGCGATCCGCAAGGCGCGTTCGACGCCGAATTTTTTCGGAATCGAGTAAAGACCGGCGTGCTTGTCGAACTCCACATCCTGGCAGGCATAGAGCACGTCGAATCCGCCGACCCACAGCGTCACCGCCGCGCACAGAATCAACATCCGCCAATCGAGCGAACCGCGAATCGCAATCCAGGCCGCCGCCGGAGACATGCCCAGGCAAAATCCAAGAACGAAGTGAGCCCACGACGTGAATCTCTTGGTGTACGAATAGAAGAACAGGACCGCCAACGCCACCGGCGAAAGCTTCAGCGCCAGTGGATTCAGCTGCCACGCCGCCAGCACGAGCAACGCAGACGCCGCCAGCGTAAACATCCATGCGAAACCGACAGAAAGCTCGCCTTTCGGCAACGCGCGGTTCGCGGTGCGCGGGTTGCGCGCGTCATATTCGCGGTCGGCGATTCGATTGATGGTCATTGCCGCGGAACGCGCTCCCACCATGGCGACGACGATCCAAAGCAGTTGACGCCACGAAGGAAACGCCCCCACAGCGCGCGCGGCGAGTAAGGCGCCAACCAACGCAAACGGAAGCGCGAATACGGAATGCTCGAACTTGATCATTTCGAGCACGGTGCGGACGGGGTTGCGAGTCATGAGCAGTTCAAAAGTCCGATCAATTCCAACACAGAATCAGATGTGGCAGACCCGCACGCCGATTCTATTTTGAGGCCTTGGCGGCTCCGCCGCCTTTCCAAACGTACTGCTTTTCCTGTGGCAGTCCGAGTTGCGCCATCACACGATAGGCAAACTGCTCGACCAAATCGTCGATCGTTTTCGGTGAATAATAAAATGCCGGCATGGCGGGCATCACGGTCGCGCCGGCATCATTCGCCCGCAGCATGTTTTCCAGATGAATGCGATTTAGCGGCGTTTCGCGCAGGCACAAAACCAGCCGGCGGCGCTCCTTCAGGCAAACATCCGCCGCGCGCGTCAGCAAATCACTTGCGGTGCCAGCGGCGATCGAACCCAGAGTGCCCGCCGAGCATGGGATCACGGCCATACCGTCCACCAGAGCGCTGCCGGAAGCGATGCTCGCGCCAATGTCCTTGTTCGGCAGGTACTCGATTTTAGCCGCCGCAGTACCGGTCAAAAGCGCGGGAAGTTTTTTCGGTTCGGCTGCTACCAAATCGAGCTCGCTTGCGACTAACCGCAGACCGGCATCGCTCGCAACTAAAAACACATGATCGACGCGGGAATCGGAGTCCAGCAGCCGCAGCAGGGTTTGCGCGTACACCGCACCGCTGGCGCCTGTAATTCCGACCGTGATGACGCTTCCGTTGGCTCTTGGCATGGCGAATACTTGGCTATTCGAGTGTAGGTGGCCGCTTTCGATGAAGTCAAGGTAGGCAGCCGCGAGCACGGGCCGTGCGGTTGCTCGGGAACCCTGAAAGATGCAGAATACTTGCCGCAATGCGGAGGATCGAACATGAAGGTGAAGAAGAGAACGGCCGGCGCGCTGGCTGCAGGGCTAGCCGTTGCGCTGGGAATTTTCGCTATTCCGAACCTGCTGGCGGCGTCGCCGGCGGGAAGTGACGATGCAAAGCCGGGAGTGACGCTGCCCAAACTGCAATTTACCGAGACGAAGCTCGATAACGGCCTGCGCGTCATCCTGGTGCCGGAGCATTCGGCTCCAGTGTACGCGATCGACGTCGCCTATAACGTCGGTAGCCGCAACGAGCGCCCGGGGCGCACCGGTTTCGCGCATCTTTTCGAGCACATGATGTTTCAGGGCTCGGAAAACGTGGGCAAGGGCGAGCATTTCATGCAGGTGCTCAACAACGGCGGCGGGATGAACGGCACCACGAACGAAGACCGCACAACCTACTTTGAGGCGTTGCCCAAAAATCAACTCGATCTCGGGCTCTATCTCGAGGCCGACCGCATGCGCGCGCTGAACATCAACCAGGCGAATCTGGACAACCAGCGCAACGCGGTGCAGGAAGAGCGCCGCCAGGGGATCGACAACCAGCCCTACGGCCGCGCCAATCTGGATGTGGATAATCTGGCGTACGACAATTTCGCGTATAAGCACTCGACGATCGGTTCGATGTCCGACTTGAACGCCGCGACCGTGCAGGACGTATCGGATTTCTTCCGCATCTACTACGCGCCCAACAACGCGGTGCTCACTCTGGTGGGCGATTTTGAGCCGGAAGAAGCATTGGCGAAGGTGAAGAAATACTTCGGGGCCATTCCCTCGCAGCCCGCGCCTCCTTCGGTCGTACTGGATGAAGAGCCGCACTACGGCGAACGTCGGGAGACGGTTTACGATCCGCTGGCGCGGCTGCCGCAAATCGACATCGCGTACCACGTGCCCGCCGGCAATACGCCGGAAAATTACGCCGCTCAGCAGTTGGCGCTGATTCTGGGGCAGGGAGAAAGCTCGCGTTTCTACCAGCGCCTGGTGAAAGACAAAGAGCTGGCGACCGAAGTGAGCGTGCAGACCGATGCCCGCATCGGCGTGAGCCAGCTTTACATCTCGGCCAATCCGCGAGCCGGCGTAAAAGTCGAAGACCTCGAAAAGGCGATTGATGCCGAACTGGCGACCGTGGTGAAAGATGGCATTACCGCGGACGAACTGGCGAAGGCCAAGACCCAGTTGCTGCGCCGCTTTATCGAACGGCGCAGGTCGGATTTGTACACAGCCATCCTGATCGGCGACTACACCGTGTATTTCAACGATCCGAACCTGATCAACACGATCCAGGAAAAGGAAAACGCCGTGACGCTCGAGCAGGTGAACGCGGTGGCGAAGAAATTTCTGCTGAAGGACCAACGCACCGTGGTCGTCACGCTGCCGGCAGCCGATGCAACCGCATCTTCGAAGGGGGCGCAATGATCTCCGCAAATCCGTTCACGAAGTACATGATCGTAACCGCCGGCGTGATCGCCTCGGTGGCGTTCGCCGCCTCGCCGACGTTCGCGCAGGGGCAGGACAAGGGCACGTCGATCAGCAAAGTCGAACGGCTGAACCGCGCGCCCGTGAGCAAGGAAATCCTCCGTGTGAAGCTCCCGCGTCCGACCGTGGCGAAATTGCCGAACGGATTGACGCTCGTGCTGCAGGAGGATCACAAGCTGCCGACCGTTGCGTTCACCATGTGGGTGCGCCCGGGCCAGCTGGCGGACCCGAAAGATCTGCCGGGCGTGGCGTCGTTCACCGCGGGAATGCTGCGGGAAGGCACCACCCGGCGAACTAGCTCCCAGATTGCGAACGAAGTGGACGCGCTGGGCGCCAGCCTGGACGCAAGCTCGCGATTCGGCGCCAGCTATTCGACCGTCTCGGCCTCTGGATTGATCAACACCGCCCCGCAGATTCTGGATCTGATGAGCGACGTGGTGCTGAACCCGAAGTTCGCGGACGATGAACTTGCGAAGTACAAACAGTCCGAAGGCGCCAACCTGGAACAACGCCTGTCGAACCCCGGCTTTCTTGCGCAGCAATTCTTCAAGCAGGCCGTTTACGGCGACACGCCGATGGCGATCGGGTCGCCGACGAAAGACTCGATCGCAAAAATCAGCTCGGACGACTTGCGGAAGTTTCATGCCGCGCACTACGTTCCGGGCAACGCGATCCTGGGCGTCACGGGAGACTTCAAAGCCGCCGACATGCAGGCCCTGATCGCCAAGTATTTCGGAAGCTGGTCCGGTGCGGCGGAGCCGCCGATGACCTTCCCCGATGTGACCGCCCAGCCGCCCACGAAAATTCTGCTCGTCGATCGTCCGGGCTCGGTGCAGACGTTCGTAGTCGCCGGCGATCGCGGAGTGCGACGCACCGATCCCGAATATTACGGGCTCACGGTGATGAACCAGGTGTTGGGCGGGGGCCCGCAGTCGCGGCTGTTTCTCGACCTGCGCGAGGTTCACGGATATACGTACGGTGCGTACAGCCGCACCAGTTCCGATCTCTATCCCGGCGACTGGTACGCTTCCGCGCCGGTGCGAACGCCGGTGACCGAAGGCTCGATGACGCAGTTCCTCTACGAGTTCAAGAAAATCAACGACGAACCGGTGCCGCAGAGCGAACTGGACGATGCGCATCGCGCCATTGTGGCGGGCTTTGCGTTGTCACTCGAACAGCCCTCGCAAATCCTGAACGACTGGCTGACCGTGCAGTATTACGGGATGCCGGCCGATTACTGGGACAAGTACCCGGATCACATCAGCGGAATCGACGCTGCGGGAGTTCAAAAGTCGGCGAAGAAATTCGTTGACCTGGATCACTTGCAGTGGATTTGCGTCGGCGACCGGAAGCAGATCGAGACTACGTTGAAGAAGTTTGGGAACGTCAGCGTGGTGGACGTAACCGGTAAAGCGGAAAACTAAACGCGGCAAATAAAAAACGCGCGCGGCGAATGACGAACCGATGTGTCATCGCCGTGCGCGTTTTTATTTTCTGCACGCTACCAAGCTTCGCAAGAACAGATGTCTGGCGACTCGCCCCCAACAGGTTCGTCAGGCTTTCTTGATGGCACGGACGATCAGCAGAAGCACGACGGCGCCGACGACCGCCATCACCAGCTGTCCAATCAAGCCGTACGCCGCCAGGCCCAAGAGCCCGAAAATCCAACCGCCGAGGATCGAGCCGACGATTCCGACCAGGAGGTCGAGCAGAATTCCCATGCCCGAACCGGAAACGAGTTTGCTGGCGATAAATCCCGCCAGAATACCGATGATGATTTCCCAAAGTAAGTACATGTGCTTTCCTCCAAACAAACTGGTTGAATTTGCCGCCTGTGCCGCAGGCGGATTCGAAGGCCGCCGAACACGCGGCACAATAACACACCTTGGGACGGATACAAGCGAGGTCGAGCCGCGGGACACGCTCGCGCACCGGCGAGACCCGGCCGGGCCGATGGCGTTTCGTTCTACAATGATGGCGAACTTCCAGGCTTGCGAACCATGAACGAAAAGGATGTGCGAAATTTTCTGCAGGCGGTGAAGGCGGGGAAAGTCTCCGTCGATAACGCCGTGGAGCGCCTGCGCCACTTGCCCTACGAAGATCTGGGGTTCGCGAAAATCGATCACCATCGCGCGCTTCGGCAGGGTTTTCCCGAAGTGATTTTCGGCCGCGGCAAGACGACGGCGCAAGTGATCGGAATCGTGCGCGGAATGCTGCAACGAAAAGCCTCGCACAATATTTTGATCACGCGGTCGAGCGAAAAAACGTTTCGCGCCGTGAAGCGGATTGCCCGCACGGCCGCGTTTCACGAGTCCTGCGGAGCGATTACGATCGAGCGCAATTCGGAGACGCGCGGGACCGGCCTGATCCTGGTGGTCACAGCGGGCACAAGTGACATTCCCGTCGCGGAAGAGGCGCTGGTTACGGCGCGCGTGATGGGCAATCGCGCCGAAGCGATTTACGACGTGGGCGTGGCGGGGTTGCACCGTCTGCTGGAGCATCGCGAAAAGCTCAACGAAGCGCGCGTCATCGTGTGCGTGGCCGGGATGGAGGGCGCGTTGCCGAGCGTGGTCGGCGGATTGGTGGCCGCGCCGGTGATCGCGGTGCCCACCAGCACCGGATACGGCTCGAGCTTCGGAGGTTTGACGGCGCTGCTGGGAATGCTCAATAGCTGTGCGTCCAACGTAAGCGTGGTGAATATCGACAATGGATTTGGCGCAGGTTGCGTCGCGAGCGTGATTAACCGGAAATAGCGTTGCGGTGTGTGGCGCGTTCTCAATCTAAGCGAGAGCTTGCCCGATCGCCTCGATCAAATCGCCTTCCTCGTCGGGCTGCACGGTCCGAAGATCCAGGACGACGCGATCTTTCTCAATGCGCCCGATCACGGGAACGGCTCCGGAGTTGATGCGCAATCGCGCTTCGAGTTTTGCCGCGGAGTGAACTTCGCTTTTGAGCGCGATCAGGTAAGAGGGCAGTTGCTGATCGGGAGTGGCACCGCCGCCGATCACGGAATACCCCGCAACCATCTCGGCAAGGGCATTCCCCGGTAAGCGCGGCAACAGCAAGGCGACGAATTTTTCAGCGCGCGCGCGAATTTCATCCGCCGTCGCGCGAATCATCCGTAGCGCCGGAATTTCGTCGAGCGCTCCGCGCAGATAGGCGCGTGCCGTCACTTCCAGCCCCGCAATCGTCAGTTTATCCACGCGCAAGGCCCGAAACAACGGATTGCGGCGGATTCGCTCGATGATTTCTTTTTTCCCGGCAATGATGCCGGCCTGCGGGCCCCCGAGCAGTTTGTCGCAACTGAAGGTGACGACCGAAACTCCCGCAGCGCAACTTGCGCCCACCAGCGGTTCGCCGATTCCCTGCTCCGACAAATCCGCCAGGCAGCCCGAGCCAAGATCCTCATACACCGGAACGTGAAACCGCTCGCCGGTAGCTACCAATTCCTCGAGCGATGGCCGTCCTGCGAATCCCGTGATGTGAAAATTCGACGGATGAACGCGAAGCAGCAAGCGCGTGTGTTCGCCGATGGCGCTTTCATAATCGCGAATGTGAGTGCGGTTCGTGGTGCCCACCTCGCGGATGACCGCGCCGCTTTCGGTCATGATGTCCGGAATTCGAAAGCCGTCGCCGATTTCGATCAACTCTCCGCGCGAAACGATTACCTCTTCTCCCTTGGCGAGCGCGTGAAGCACTAAAAATACGGCAGCGGCGTTGTTGTTGACGACGATGGCGGCTTCGGCGCTCGCCAGCTCGGCGAGAGCTTCGCTGGTGTGCGCGTCGCGCCGGCCGCGCTTGCCTTGCGTTACGTCATATTCCAGGTTCGAGTATCGAGTGGCCGTGGACGCGATGGCATCGGCAACATCGCGAGATAGCGGCGCACGGCCTAGATTGGTGTGCAGCACCACTCCGGTCGCGTTGATCACCCGCCGCAGCGATGGCGATAATCGGGCAGTGATCTCGGCGGAAATGTCGGCTTCCAGGTCGCCGCCTGTGGTCGCCGTGCGGCCCTGCACCCTCCGCTGCGACCGGACGCGGGCGAGCATTTTGCGCGCGGTTGACAGGACGATGGGCCGGCCAAATTTTGCCGATAAAGAAATCATGGATTCACGGCCCAGCAGTTCGTCCACCGACGGGAGGTCTCGAAAGGCGGGATTATCGGGCCGAACGGGTTTCGCGGCGAATTTTGAGGATGGATCCATGGAATCGGTGCCAGGCGCTATCTGAGCATAAGTCCTTAGTAGATTGCAATGAAAGGGTTTGCGGCGAACTGGCCTTCCGGCCGTTTCCCCTTGCGACATACAGGACGACTGGTTCATTGACGCCGCAAAACCGTTTCCGTACGCTGAACCTATCGCGGAAATTTCCGGGTTATCACATGCGTTTGCAGTAGTTTGGGTCCTATGGCAATGGCAGACATCGATAACGAATTAAGCCAGATCGAGCGCGACATTCGCACGCTCAAGATCGAGTTCGAACAATATTTTGGCGGAGGCCGTTCTCGGCCACCGGTGGATACGCAGTGGCGCCTGGAAACTTCTTTGAAGCGCTATTCAGACCGCTCCGGCGACATGACGTCCGGCCAGCGATTCCGCTACAGCAACCTGTCGCAGACCTACGTGAAGTATCAGGACATGTGGCGAAAAAAGCTGGCCATGAAAGAGGGCGGGACCACACAGCACCATTACGGTTCGGCGGCAAAAGCGATTGAGGCCGAACGGGCCAAGAAAGCAGCGGCGGCCAAACCGCCCGAACCGGAACCGCCCGTTGCGGCAGCGACGCATCATCATCATCATCCCGAGCTCGATTCCGCGGCGCGCACTGCCGGCAACAGCAAAGTTGCGACGTTCGCGATGGCGTTTTCCGATCCCGCGCAAGAAACGGAAAAAGTGGAACAGCTCTATTCCAAGCTCGTCGCGGCGCGCTCGGAAACCGGCGAGCGAGCCGGCGTGCCCAGCCTGAAAGACTTCGAAAAGTTCGTGCAGCAGAAAACCAAAGAGCTGAAAGACAAGGGCGGCCGCGAGATCGAGTACACGGTCAGCGTGGAAGCGGGGCGCGTGAAGTTGAAAGCGCGCGTCTCCAGCTAGCTTTCCTCGTTTCGCGTCTCTCGATGCGCAAACGCCGCGATTCGTTTTATCTCCTCCACTGCGCCATCCCACTCGCCGCCACGCCTTCATCCGTCCGTCGAAATCCTGCGGTGTACTTCCGAATTTTCCGTTGAACGCATACACTATCGGGCGGCAGCGGCGCGGAATTTTCGCGAAGAAATTCGGAGGATCGATATCGTGACCGGCAAGGCGGGGATCGAACGCGCACTCATCAGCGTGTATGACAAGACGGGTATCGTGGAGTTCGCGCGCGAACTCGCATCGCTCGGGGTCGAAATCGTCTCCACCGGCGGCACGGCGAAGCTGCTGCGCGAAGCGGGCGTTGCGGTGCGCGACGTGGCGGATTTGACCGGCTGGCCGGAAATGCTCGGCGGGCGGGTGAAAACTCTGCATCCGAAGGTGCACGGCGGAATTTTGTTCCAGCGCGCGAAGGCCGACGATCGAAAACAAACCGCGGAGCACGGAATCGTTCCGATCGATCTGGTGGTTGTGAACCTGTACCCGTTTTCGGCCACGGCGGCGACGCCCGGCGTGACGGCGGCGGAGCTGATCGAAAACATCGATATCGGCGGTCCTGCGATGGTGCGTTCCGCGGCGAAAAACTTTCAGAGCGTCGGAGTGGTGACGGATCACGCCGACTACGCCGCGATCGTCGCGGAGCTGCAACAACATCACGAACTGTCTTTGGCGACGCGTTTGAATTTGGCGCGCAAGGCCTATGCGCGCACGGCGCGGTACGACGGCGAGATCGCCACCGAACTCGAACGGCTTTCCGTTGACGGAGATTCGAGCAGCGTGGCAATCGGCAACCTGGAAAAACTTCCCGCGCGGCTCAATGTTTCGCTCGAGCGAAAGCAAACCATGCGCTACGGCGAAAATCCGCATCAGGCCGCGGCACTGTACATCCCCGCGGGCGCTGGGGCATCCGGCTTGGCCGGTGCAAAGCAACTGCAGGGCAAAGAGCTTTCGTACAACAACCTCGTTGATCTGGATTCCGCGTGGGCGCTGGCGAAAGAGTTCCACCAGGCGGGAGTGGCCATCATCAAGCACAACAACCCGTGCGGCGCGGCGGAACAGGAATCGCTGGTGGATGCGTACGTGAAGGCGCTGGCATGCGATCCGATTTCGGCGTTTGGCGGCGTGCTGGCGTTCAACCGCCGGATCGATGCCGCAACCGCCGAGGAAGTCGCCAAGCTGTTCGTCGAGTGCATCGTCGCGCCGGGATTTGAACCTGCGGCGCTTGAGAAATTTGCGGCCAAGAAAAATTTACGGCTGCTGGAAATGCAGCGCGGAGTGGAATCCGGCGAAACAGGCGAGCTCGAGCTAAAGAGAATCTCCGGTGGCGTGCTGGTTCAGGAAGCCGATCACCACGAATTGCACGAAGCGGAATTGAAGGTTGCGACCGAACGCGCGCCCACCGCGGCCGAACTCCTCGCGCTGTTGTTTGCCTGGAAAGTTTGCAAGCACGTGAAATCGAACGCCATCGTGTTCGCGCGCGAGGGCCAAACCGTTGGCGTCGGCGCCGGGCAGATGAGCCGCGTGGATTCGGTAAAGATTGCGGCGATCAAAGCAGCGACGGCGGGATTGTCGCTCGAAGGCAGCGTGTTCGCGTCGGATGCTTTCTTCCCTTTTCCAGACAGCGTGGAAGAAGCCGGAAAAGCGGGCGCGACGGCGGTGATCCAGCCGGGCGGCTCAATGCGCGATGGCGAGGTGGTAGCAGCGGCGAACAAGCTGGGGATGGCGATGGTGCTGACCGGAGTACGCCACTTTCGGCACTAGCGCGACTTTCGGCACTAGCGCCACTTCGGCCACTAGCACCACTAGCGCCACTTCCCGCCACCAGCTCCGCGCTGGCCGCAAGGATTTGCGCGGCCTGCCGCGACGGCAGACAGATTCGAAAGGTGTCGCTCTGGATTCCGCGTCAGGACTTCTTCTTATGCGCCGCCACGCCGGGGACAGCCGAGTCCGTCGCGTGCTGCATGCACCGATAGGTAATTTCCACGATCTGAACGGCTTCGTTTTCCGGAGCAATTTCCGAACGCCACGCGTACGTGTCGGCGTCCACACGCGTAAACACCGTTCGCTTCGGCTTTCCGTCGGCGGGATTTTCAAAGACGAATTGTTTTCCGTCGGAGTTCGCCAGTTTCAGCACAGTGGGCTTATCTTTTTCCCACGGCGCCAGTTCCGGCGTGAAATGCCGCAAATAAAAATCGATCCCTGCCGCCTTTTGCTCCAGCGAAAACAGCTCGATTACCAGCGTCTTGTCGGTTTCGACGACGCTGAATACTCCGGTCATTACGCCGCCCTTGGGCGCCATCCACACTTGTTCGGCAACGCGCGGGCCCCATTCGCCTCGCCAGCGGCCCTCCAGCCAACTGAGATCGCTGAGCCTGGCAGTAGCGGCGGGCGCGGACTGTGCCGAAAGGGTGGCGGCGGGCGCTGGGCCGGCGTGGACCTGCGCAGGATTGACCCGAGCGAGGGCGCACAGAAAGACGGTCGCGGCAAACACCAACGCGAGTTCACGAATCCATTTACGCGGTCGGGTCATAGATCCCCACGGCGAGACGAAATCCACACCTTCGTCCGGTGGATGCCGGAAATCTTATAACAATCGTCGCGTGGTGTCTCACTGGCGTTTTGCCAACGTCCAGATATCTGGCGGTGACGGCAGCACGGTCGAGCGCATCCAACAAACGTAGCCGGCGGCGCTTCAAAACGACGGCATGGCGGCGCGCCGAGCAGTATTTGGAACGAATGTAACCCGAATCGGGGAATGCTTTGACGGTACTCGGCCGCTATACGATAATTGGAGTTTGTGACCAACCCATGAAAACACTCATACGCATCGCTTTTGTAGCTGCGCTGGCCAGCGCGCCCATTTCGCGCGCGCAAACCTCCGCGCCCGCGCAGCCCACGGCGCCTGCCGTGCCGTCCGGTGTACCGAACCACAGCGACGCGTATTACAACTTCACCATCGGGCATGTGAACGAGCAGCAGTTTGAATTGACCGGCAACGCCGACTTCGCCAACCAAGCGATCGAGGCCTACAAGAAAGCGCTGGAAAGCTCGCCGAATTCGCCGGTGATTATGGAGCGCCTGGCGGAAATTTACGCGAAGTCGCAGCGCATCCGCGATGCCGTGGCGGAAGCGCAGGCCGCGCTGAAGATCGATCCGGACAACGCGGACGCCCACAAGCTGCTGGCGCGGATTTACGTGCGTACGCTGGGCGACGTGAATGCGGGCGATCTGCAAAAAGAAAACCTGGCGAGAGCGATCGAGCAGTTTCAGGCGATCCTGAAAATTCAGCCCGACGATACCTATTCCGCCCTGTGGCTGGCGCGGCTGTACCGCTTCGAAAATCAGCATGGCGACGCGGAAAAAGTGCTCCGCGGTTTGCTGCAGCGCGACCCCGGAAACAGCCCGGCGCTCGAACAGTTGAGCCAGATTCTGATCGACGAAGGCCGTTCCCCCGAAGCGGTGAAACTGCTTTCGGACGCGGCAACCGATTCGAGTTCTCCGGATGTGTACGACCTGCTCGGCGATGCCTACTCGCAAGCGCACGATTATTCGAAGTCCGAGCAGGCCTACCGCAAAGCGGTGGAAGAAGATCCCGACGATCCGGGGCACCTGCACGGCCTGGCGCAGGCGCTGATGGCGCAGGATAAATACGCCGAGGCGCTGGAAGCATTCAAAAAACTTTCGGAGATTGAGCCGACGACCGGTGACAATTTCCTGCGCATGGCGGAATTGTACCGCCGCCTCGGCAAGTTCGATCAGGCCGAGGCCGCGCTGCTGCGCGCGAAGCAGCTGACTCCCGGCAGCCTGGAAGTTCTCTACAACGAAGCTTTGCTCTATGAAGATCAGGGCCGCTTCGACGACGCGGTAAAGGTATTGAGCGACGCGATTGGCGGAGTGAGGAGCCAATCGAGCAGCGACGGAAATCCCAACGCGCTGGCGATTCTATACGAGCAGCTCGGACACGCGTACCGGGAGGAAGGAAATTATCCGCCGGCGATTCGCGCGTACGAAGACATGGGCAAGCTCAGCCCTGACTCTGAAAAGCGCGCTGAAATGCTGTTGATCGACACCTACCGGGAAAGCCACGACATCGACCGCGCGATCGCCGAAACGAAAAAAGCTCTCGACGCAGCGCCGAAAGACCCCACGCTGACCGTCCAGTTGGCGATGCTCTACGGCGAAAAACTCGATGCGGCGTCGGCGACCCCCTTATTGACTGGTTTGCTCAAAGGCGACGACAGCGACTTCGAAATTTATCTGAATCTCGCCCAGGTGCAGGAGCGCTGCAGGAAATATTCCGACGCGGAGCAATCGGCCCAGAAGGCGTTGGATCTGGCGAAGGACACCGGCGAGAAAGAGTCCGCGTGGTTCATGCTCGGCGCGATTTACGAGCGCGAGAAAAAATTCGATCCGGCCGAAGTGGAATTCAAAAAGGCGCTGGCCGTGAATCCCACAAACGCCGCGGTGCTGAATTACTATGGTTATATGCTGGCGGATCGCGGCATTCGGCTCGACGAAGCGACGTCGATGATTCAAAAGGCCGTGTCGCAGGATCCGAACAACGGCGCGTACCTGGACAGCCTCGGATGGGCGTTCTACAAGCAGAACAAACTGACCGAAGCGGAAGAAAATCTCCGCAAGGCGTCTGAGCGGCAGACCCACGACCCGACGATCCTCGCGCACCTCGGCGATGTGTACTCGAAAATGGGGCAGAAAGACCGCGCGCTTCAGTTGTGGGAAAAGTCGCTCGTGGAATGGCAAAAAGCCGTTCCCGCGGATTACGAAGCCGACAAAGTGAATGAGCTCGATGCGCAAGTGAAAGCCGTGAAACGCCACACCGCGCAGAAAACCACTCCGGACGCTCCGAATCCGCAGTAAGCTCGCCGCATGCCGCGTAAAACTTCCATGAAACGATCCGTTCGCCTGCCGGCATTCGCGAAAATCAATCTGTGCCTGCACGTGATGGGAAAACGCCCGGACGGGTATCACGAGTTGCGCACGATTTTTCAGGCGATCTCGCTGCACGACACGCTCGAGCTCACCCTGACGCGCGAACCGGGCATTTCGCTCGAAATCGCAAATTCCGATTTGCCGACGGGTCCTGAAAATCTGGTGTATCGGGCCATCGAAGCGATCGGCGGCGAGATTGGATGGAAGGGCGGCGTGCACGCGCAGCTGGAAAAAAACATTCCCGTGGCGAGAGGGCTGGGCGGCGGCTCGAGCGACGCGGCGGCAGCGATGATCGGCATGCTGCGACTGACCAAAAAACACGTCCCGCTGAGCCGGCTACTGGAAATCGCCGCCACGCTGGGCGCCGACGTGCCGTTTTTCCTGTTCGGCGGGCGAGCCGTCGCCGTGAACCGCGGGGACGAAATCTACCCGCTGCCGAACGGCCCGTCGCAAACGGTGGTCGTGGTTTCGCCCGGCAATATTGGAGTGAGCACTCGGGACGCCTATCAGTGGGTGTCTGAGGAATTGACAAAACGCCTGGAAACCCCTAGTATTTGGAGGTTCTGCGCTCTGTGCTGGAGCCGGCAGGGGGCAGGCGTCTCGAACGATTTTGAGGCGCCGGTCTTCGGTCGCCATCCGCGCCTTGGAGAAATCCGGGCGGATTTGCTCAAGCGAGGAGCTGCAGATGCCGCGCTGGCAGGTAGCGGGTCGGCGGTGTTCGGATTATTCCGAGACCCAGCGCGTGCGCGCCGAACCGCTCATTCGTTCCCGGAAGATTCGGTTTTCGTAGTTAAAACCATATCCAGGGAAGACTATGGCCGTCGTATGGGCTGGCGAGTAGCCGGCTGAGGGAACTTTTTTGGCCGACGATAAATTCAAGGTTTTCTGCGGGACTGCCAATCCGTCGCTTGCGGAAGCTATTTGCAAGTACGTGGGCGTGCCGCTGGGACTGGCCGAACACGGTCAATTCAGCGACGGCGAAATCCGGTATCAGATACTGGAAAATGTGCGCGGCGCGGATGTGTTCGTCGTGCAGCCCTGCTGCAGTCCGGTGGATTTCAACCTGATGCAGCTGTTGATTATGATCGACGCGTTTAAACGCGCGTCGGCGTGGCGCATTACGGCGGTCATTCCGTATTACCCGTACGCGAGGCAGGATCGCAAGGACCGGCCGCGCGTGGCGATTTCGGCAAAGCTGGTGGCCGATCTGCTGGAGACGGCGGGAGCGAGCCGCGTGTTGACGCTGGATTTGCACGCGCCGCAGATTCAAGGGTATTTCAACATTCCGGTGGACCATTTGTTCGCGTCTCCGGTGCTGGTGGAATATTTCCAGAAAATGAATCTGGGGCCGATGACCATTGTGTCGCCCGATGCGGGCGGCGTGGAGCGTTCGCGGCATTTCGCGAAGAAGATTGGCGCGCCGCTGGCGATCGTGGATAAGCGCCGCATCGACGTGAACGTAAGCGAAGTGATGCACCTGATCGGAGACGTGAAGGGGCGCCCGGCGCTGGTGATCGACGACATTATCGATACGGCGGGCACGCTAGTGAAAACGGCGGAGGCCCTGCTGGATCAAGGCGCGACGAAAGTGTACGCGGCCTGCACGCATCCGGTGCTCTCCGGCCCGGCGGTCGAGCGCATTGCGAACTCGCAGATTGAAGAAGTGGTGGTAGCGGATTCCGTACCGTTGAGCGAAGCGGCGCGGAAGCTGGGAAAGATCAAGGCGTTGAGCGTTGCGCCGTTGCTGGCTCGCGGAATTCAGTCGATTCACGAAGAAACATCGATCAGCGAACTTTTTATTTGAACTCGCGTAATTTCAGAAACGCAAAGGGAAGAAACACATGGAAACGTTCAAGGTAGAAGGAACCATTCGAGAGGGACGCGGAAAAGGTCCGGCGCGCCAGACGCGCTTGACGGGCATGGTCCCGGCCGTTTTGTACGGCGGCAAGAAGGAATCGATTTCGCTGACGGTCAACGCCAAGCAGGTGGCGCGCATTCTGCGTTCGGAAACCGGCCACAACACGATTTTCAGCGTGCAAGTGGCGAACAACGATGAAGAAAAGGCGATGGTGAAGGATTGGCAGGTCGATCCGGTGAGCGGAAAGCTGCTGCACGTCGATCTGTTTCGCATCGCGATGGACGTCCGCATGCGCGTGAAAGTTCCGGTGCACACCTTCGGCGAGCCGCAAGGCGTGAAGATGCAGGGCGGCGTATTCGAAATCGTCTCGCGCGAAGTGGAAATCGAGTGCTTGCCGGGCGACATCCCCGAAGAGTTCCGCGTGGATGTGAGCGAATTGCTGATCGGCAAGCAGCTGCGCGCCGGCGATCTGCCGCTCGACCCCAAGAAGATCAAGTTGCTCACCGACCCTGTTCGCGTGATCGCGCACGTCGTCGTGCTGAAGAAGGAAGAGGAACCCGCCGCCGATGCGGCCGTGGCAACCGACGCAGCGCCCGCCGAGCCCGAAGTGATGAAGAAGGGCAAGAAGGAAGAGGAAGGCGAAGCAGCCGAAGGCGCGGCACCGAAGGCGGAGAAGACCGAAAAGAAGAAGTAAGCGCCCTCGTCGCAGCGAAATATCTCCGCTGCGCGTGAACGTCTGGGACGCAAGAGGACACCATGAGCGCTGGCAAAAGACTCATCGTCGGCCTCGGCAATCCCGGCCCGCAATACAAGTGGACGCCGCACAATCTGGGTTTTCTGGCGATTGACGCGATTGCGGAACGCGCCGGAATTCGAGTGACGCGGCCGGAATCGAAATCGCACGTGGGTTTGGGAACGATCGCCGGCCACGACGTAGTGCTGGCGAAGCCGCTGACGTTTATGAATCTGAGCGGCGGCGCGGTGGCGCAGTTGCTGGAGCGGTACGAAGCGAAGCCGAGCGAGATGATTGTGCTCAGCGACGAAGCGATGCTGCCCTGGGGCATGCTTCGCATTCGAGAACGCGGCAGCGCCGGCGGGCACAACGGGCTGAAGTCGATTATCGGCTCGATCGGGTCGAATGAATTTATACGCGTCCGATTGGGAGTTCAGCCGGAGCATCCGCTGGGCGACATGGCGGATTACGTGCTCGCGCCGATGCGCAAGGCGGAACGCGAAGTGGCAACGCAGATGGTTGCGGATGCCGCCGAAGCCGTGGAGTTGATCGTCGCGGACGGAGCAGGCAAAGCGATGGCGCGGTTCAACCGCAAAGCGGATGCCGCGGACGAAAGTCCGGAATAGATTTTTGCAGCAGAGTTCGAAAAGAGGAAGGATCGAGGACCTATGGAAGAGCGCTTGTACGACGTAATTTTTATCTGCCGCCCAGACACTCTGGAAGCGGACATTGACAAAGTGATCGCCACGCTCGAATCGACCGCCACGGAAAAGGGCGCGAAGGTCGAGTCGGTGGCGAAGTGGGGACGCAAGCGCATGGCGTATCGCGTCCAGAAGCTGCGCGAAGGTTACTTCGTGTATCTCGTGGTGCGCTCGAGCAACGGCGAAGTGGTGAAGGAAATCGAGCGCCGCCTGAAAGTCGCCGACCCGGTGATGAAGTATTTGACCGTGCGTCTGGACGAAGAATTGAAGCGGCAAGACAAGCTGAAGCGCCATCGGGATCGCCGCGCGGCGCGGCGCCCGCGGAAGGTCGCGCCTGCGGCCGCCGCACCGGCGACGATTGGCCAGTCGGCATCGGCCCTCGCGGCGCCGGCGCCGGTAGATCCCGGCACACCCACGGCGTAGTTTCGCCGTCCGTTTTTTACGAATTGCGAAGTACGGAGCGCCGCGAAGGGCCCTCCGGCACGGCCGGCCTGAAATGGCGGCGAAAAATTTAGGAGACATCGAATGGCAGACGAAAACGTAGCACCGCAGCAATCTCACGGACACGCCCCCTCGGGCGGCGGTCCGCGCCACTCCGGCCCCGGCGGCCCGGGAGGTCCCGGCGGACGACCGAGCAGCGGACCGGCCGGACCGGCCAAGCGCGGCAAGCGCAGCTTCGTGCGCAAAAAGAAAGTGTGCCGTTTCTGCGTCGATAAGGCCGACTTCATCGACTACAAGAAGGCGGAAATTCTGGCGCCGTTTATCCAGGAGCGCGGAAAGATCCTGCCGCGCCGCATGACAGGCACCTGCGCGCGCCACCAGCGTTGGCTGACGGTGGCTATCAAGCGCGCTCAAAATATCGCGCTGTTGCCGTTTGCCGCCGAGCTGTAGCTCACGGCCCGGCTCGCATCGACGAAATCGAATTCAATTACGAGGACTCGAGGAAAGACCATGCAGATCATTTTGCAGGAAGACGTAGAGAAGCTCGGAACACGCGGCCAGCTGGTGGATGTGGCCGAAGGCTACGCGCGCAATTTCCTGTTGCCGCGCAAGTTCGCCATCGAAGCGACGCCGAACAACATGAAGCGGCTCGATAAGATGCGCGCGGCGTTCGCCAAGAAAGAAGCGACCGAGAAGGAAGCGGCGCAGAAGCTGGCGGAGTTGCTCGCCGGTATTTCGCTGGAATTCGTCCGCCGCACCGGCGAAAACGATCACCTGTTCGGGTCGGTCACGTCCGGTGATATCGCCGAATCGCTCGAAGCCAAGGGATACCACATCGACAAGAAGAAAATCGTGCTCGCCGAACCGATCAAGGCGCTGGGCGATTTCGAAGTTCCCGTGAAGCTGCACCGCGAAATCACGGCCACGCTGAAGGTCGCGGTCAAGAAAGAAGAATAATCTCCCCGAAATTCGGCGGCACAGCCTCAACGGGCTGTGCCGCTTTTTTATTTTCCACCAATTCTTTTTATCCACAGCGCCGGTGACGTTGACGTCCGCGCGTGCGATGGCGCAGAATCGTCCGAGCAAAATAAAGATGGCCAGCGACACCACTCTCGAGCGTCCCCTGCCTCACAACCTGGAAGCGGAGCGCAGCATTCTGGGCGCGATCCTGCTGGATAATTTCGCGCTGAACGCAGCCGTGGAGAAGGTCAAGTCCGCGGACTTCTTCCTCCCCCAGCATCGCCAGATCTTCGAGCGCATGGTGCAACTCGGAGAAAAGCAGCAAGCCATCGATATCGTCACGCTGATGGAAGATCTATCGCGGCGCGGCGAACTGGAGTCCGCGGGCGGCGTTGCGTATCTCTCGCAGCTTGCCGACGGGCTGCCCCGCGTGACGAACGTGGATCACTACGCGCGCATCGTGAAAGAGAAAGCGGTGCTGCGCAGCCTGATTCATTCGGCGGCGGCGATTCAGGAGCAGGCGCTCGCTGCCGGTGAAGATGCCGACGTGATTCTCGATCGCGCCGAGTCCGTGATTCTTAGCCTCGCCGAAGACCGGCTGAAATCCGGGCTGATCGGCGTCAGAGAGCTGGTGCGCGACAATTTCGACCGGCTGAACAAAATTTTGACCGACGGCAAGCGCGTGACGGGACTGGCCACCGGCTACGCGAACCTGGACAACGAAACGTCGGGCCTACAGCCATCTGAGCTAATCATTCTCGCGGCACGGCCGTCGATGGGAAAGACGGCGCTGGCGCTGAACATCGCCGAAAACGTGGCGGTTCGAAACCGGCAGCCCGTGGCGATCTTCAGCCTGGAAATGTCGAAGGAATCGCTTCTGGTCCGCATGCTTGCGTCTGAAGCGCGCATCGATGCCCATAAATTCCGCACCGGACACATGGGACGCGACGATTGGAACAAGATCGTCACCACGCTGAATGTGCTCTCCGACGCGCCGTTGTGGGTGGACGATTCGGCCTCGTCCACGGTAATGGAAATGGGCGCCAAAGCTCGTCGTTTGAAACGCGACCGCGGGCTTTCGCTGGTGCTCGTCGATTACCTGCAACTCGTCGTTCCCACAAGCACCGGGCGGCAAAGCAATCGTCAGGAAGAGGTTTCCGGCATGTCGCGCGCGCTGAAAGCGCTCGCCAAGGAACTGCAGGTTCCCGTGGTGGTGCTCAGCCAGTTGACGCGCGCTCCGGAACGCGAAGAGCGCAAGCCGCAGCTTTCGGATTTGCGCGAGTCCGGCGCGATCGAACAGGACGCCGATATGGTGCTGTTCATCAACCGCCCGAATTTCTACAAGACGGATTTGCCCGAAGAGGATCGAGCCAAAGCCGAGTTGATCATCGCCAAGCAGCGCAACGGCCCAACGGGAAATTTGAACTTTGTGTTCCTCGCGCGGCACACGCGATTCGAGGAAGCTGCTCCGGACGCCTGGAGTTCCGGCGGCGGAGACGAATAGCGCGAAGGGCGTTGCGAAGCAGCCACACATGTGTCGGCAGCGCCTCGAAATTTCGCAATTCCCCCGCGGACTGAATTCCTAAGCCCGAAACGAAGCGTTGGACATCTACCTTCCTATCAATCAGTTAGGAGCATTCCCGCCTTTATGGCCCAACGCTGCCGCCATGGGCCACAAGCTTGCAATCTTGCCTGCCGATGTTGACGGAAACGGTGCGCGGCGAATCACCAAAAGGAAAATCTTCGCGCGCATTTCGGGGAGCGTGGCATTCTAAACGTCCATGAAAAAAGCGATTCATTTCGAAGGCCGGCCCGTGTGGGCGGAGATTTCGCTGAAGGCGATCCTGAATAATCTTCGAGTCATCCGAAAACATCTGGGGCCGAAACCGAAAATTCTGGCGGTGGTGAAATCGAACGCTTACGGTCTAGGCGCCGTTCCCATCTCGGTGGCTCTGCAAAAAGCCGGCACGGAATGGTTTGGCGTCACCTGCGCGAACGAAGGCATCGAGCTGCGCGACGCGGGAATCCGCAAACGGATTCTGGTGCTCACGGGATTCTGGCCTGGGGAGGAAAAGCGGCTGATCCGGCACAACCTGACGATGACGGTCTCGCGCGTGGACGACCTGAAATACCTGGAGCGCGCGGCGAAGTCTTCGCGGCTGAAAGGCAAAGTTCCCTTCCATTTGAAAATTAATACCGGCATGAACCGGCTGGGGATTTCACCCGACGAAATCGACCGGTTCGCTCAATTGCTTTCAGAGTGCAAACACATCGCGCTCGAAGGCACGTACACGCATTTCGCGTCGGCCGAAGACTTCACCGCAAAACAAACCGATGACCAGGAGGCGCTGTTCCTGTCATGCCTCAACCGGCTGCGCGCGTTGGGCGTCTCGCCCGGCATCGTGCACATGGCCAACAGCGGTGCGATCAGCGCGCGCCCGAACACCTGGGCAGACATGGTTCGTCCCGGAGCGATTCTGTACGGCTACTACCAATCCTTCGATCCGCCACAAAAAAAGCAGGAAGTGATGAGCAAAATGGCGCTCGAGCCGTGCCTGTCGCTCCGCGCCCGAATTATCGCGCTGCGCGATCTGCCGCCGGGCCAGGGCGTCGGCTACGCGGCAAGATTCATCACCAAGCGGCCTTCGAAAATCGCCGTGATTAACGCGGGCTACGCCGACGGGGTCGTCCGAGCGTTGACAAATCGTGGGTTCGGGCTCGTCCGAGGGCAACGCGTACCGCTCGTCGGAACGATCTCGATGGACCTGACGACCCTGGATGTGACGGATGTGGCCGGGGTTTCGCTCGGCGATGTGGTCACCGTATTTGGCAGAGACGGCCAGGAAACGAACGAAGTATCGGATGTGGCCCATCAAATCGGAACGGTCACATCGGATTTGCTTTGCGCGCTGGGCCGGCGCGTTCCTCGCTTTTACGCATAACTCCTCAGTGGCGTAGCTTTTCGGCTGGAAACCAGGTGTACAACATTCGTAAACAGTTGGCGTTGGCGCTCGGTTCGCGGCCAGTGCTATACTCTGCCCGAATAAACGTTTCATAAAGATATTGAATCATTGATTTGCGCGGAGACGAGCTCGGACAGAATTTGGCGGCATTGGAGCGTCTTCGGCATGGCTTTCACGTCCCACGAGGATTTATAAAGGCGGTCTCATGCAAAAGATACCCAGCTCTCCGGCGCGGCCTTCGCATACCGCGGAAACGTTTACTGCGAAGAGCAGCGCGCCGATTAAAGTGAATGCCGATCCGGCCGGTTCTTTCTGGGACATGCTGGGTATTCGCGCGCTTTTCGTGGCGATCTCCGTCGGGGCCGGCTTCCACTTCCGCCCGTTTGGCGTTTCGAAAGAAGTTGGCGCTGCGGTCGGCTTTGCGTTTGGGCTGAGCGTGATTTTGTTCGAGCTAAGGCTGCGGCGCGCGAGCCTGCGGCGGCTGATCGGCGCGGCGACCGGGTCGATTTTGGGAATTTTGGGCGCGTATCTTACCTCGCTGATTTTGACGCACACGTCGATGCCGGAAAGTACCCGATCGTTTTTCAGCCTGGCGGCGTTTCTGGTGATGGCCTATATCGGGCTGGTGCTCGGCGCGAACAAGGGCGACATGCTGAACCTGCAAGCGTTCGGCGGAGTTTTCGGCAGCGAGCGAAGCCTGAAGCATTCGTTCAAGGTGCTGGACACCAGCGTGATTATCGACGGCCGCGTGGCGGACATCGCCGAAGCCCAATTTCTGGACGGCACGGTGATCATTCCGCAGTTTGTGCTGCATGAGTTGCAGCTCGTGGCGGATTCGGCCGATCCGCTGAAGCGCCAACGCGGACGGCGCGGCCTGGAAGTGCTGCAGCGCATCCAGAAAATGCCGCATCTGGAAGTTCAAATCTCGGAGGACGATTTCCCGCAGGTTCCGGAAGTCGATCTGAAGCTGATCGAACTCGCCAAGCGATACGATGCAAAAATTGTGACCAACGATTTCAATCTGAACAAAGTCGCCACGCTACAGGGAATTGAAATTCTCAACGTAAACCAACTGGCGAACGCCCTGAAACCGGTGGTGCTGCCGGGCGAAACGATGCGAGTCTTCATTCTGCGCGAAGGCAAGGAATACAATCAGGGCGTGGCCTACCTTGACGACGGCACGATGGTGGTGGTGGACGGCGCGCGGAAAATGATCAATAAGACGATCGATATTACGGTGACGTCGGTGCATCAAACCACCGCCGGCAAGATGATTTTCGGAAGGTTTGACGATCGCGGCGAGCAGCAACAGCAGCGAAGCGCGACGGCTTCCGCGCAGCCGTCCGGATCGCATGCGGTAGCGTCGAGCGAACCGCAAGCCTCCGTGCGAACCCTCGAAAACGCAGGCGCGGGCGGCGGCGAGCGCCCGCCCCGGCCGCTGTACCCTGAATCAGGCCGCTGTTAATCAGCGAAGCGACGATCGGGTGTCGCTCGCGATTTCATGAGCACGGCAACGAATCGCCCCGTTGGGCCTTTCACCTTGTGCGCCCCATTCCACTCTGCGGTAAACTAACCGCTCTTCGATGACTCGTATTGCTGCCATCATTCCCGCCGCAGGGCTGGGCACGCGCATGGGCGCCGACGTGCCGAAGCAGTTCCTCGAACTCGACGGAATGCCGCTGGTGATGTTCACGCTTCGACGCCTGGCGGCCTGCAGTGCGATAACCGATTTTTTTCTTTCGACACGCGCGGACGACATCGTTTCGCTTCAAAACATTGTGGGGAAGTCCGGCATCGGGCGGCCGGCGCGCGTGGTACACGGAGGCGACACACGGCAACAATCCGTCGCCAATGCGCTGGCGCAGGTGGATCCGGCCACGGAAATCGTCCTGGTGCACGACGCGGTGCGGCCTTTCGTTACGGGTGCGCAAGTCGATCGAGTGATCGCCGAAACGAAGGCGCGCGGCGCTGCAATTCTGGGAATTCCGGCGATCGATACGGTGAAGGAAGTGAAGCGCGCAAGCTTGCCGGAAGACGTGGCGCTGATTACATCCACCATTCCCCGCGAAAGAGTGGTCTTAGCGCAGACGCCGCAAGTGTTCTCCTACGCGCTGTTGCGCGACGCGTTCAAGAAAGCGCAGCAAGATGGGATCGTGGGATCGGACGAATCGGCGATCGTGGAGCGGTTTGGCCATCCCGTGTATGTTGTGCTGGGTTCTCAGCGAAACCTGAAAATCACCCGGCCGGGCGACATGGATCTCGCTCGCTTTTATCTGGAACAGGAGCGCAACGAAAAATGATTCGCACCGGCATTGGTTACGATCTGCACCGGCTGGCTGAGGGCCGGAAGCTGATGATTGGCGGCATCCACGTGCCTTTTGACAAAGGTCCCGTCGGCCATTCCGATGGAGACGTGCTGGCCCACGCGCTATGCGACGCGCTGCTGGGTGCCGGAGGGCTGGGCGACATTGGAACGCACTTTCCAGACACCGATCCGAAATGGAAGGGCGCGGCGAGCCTGATCTTTCTGACGCACACGAAGCGACTGCTGGAGGAACGCGGGCTGCGCATCAACCATCTGGACGCCGTGGTGATTCTCGAACGTCCGAAACTGGGGCCGCACTTCCCGGCCATGCGCGAGGCCCTGGCAAAAGCTCTGAGCATCTCGGAAAATCAAATAAACCTGAAGGCGAAAACGAACGAAGGTACGGGCGAGATCGGCCGCGGCGAAGCGATTGCCTCGCACACGATCGCTACGGTCGAAGGCTAAGCGTCCGGTAGCCGTCCGACTCCGATACAATCGTCCCTCATGCATCGCGATCCCAAAGACTTGCAAACCGAAGACTTGCAACCCGACGATTTGCAATCCGAAGAAATTCCGGCAGTCCGTCCGGAAGAAACGTTTCGAGAATCTGCAAACGAAACTCCACCCGCAGAGCCGGCAACGGAACACCGGTTTACCGTGATGGATATCGCGGAAATCGTCGAGCGGCGCGGATGGTTGGTGGACCACACGTCCGTTACGGACGAGACGTTTGGGATTCATGTGTGGTTCGCGCGCGCCCTTACCTTGCTTGGCCCGATGTCGTCCACGCGGGAGCATCTCGAATCGCTGCTTGCATTGGTATTTGAGTACGATGCGGCGGCCAATCTCGCTTTGCCGGATAATCGAGAGGTCTTGGTGCGAACCGGCGCGCGAGAAGTGATTCGCGAGCTGGCGAATCGCATCCTCGATGGCGGCGGTATTTCCGACTCGGATCGTTTCAAGGAAATTGTGGACGGCATCAAGTCTGCCGGGCCGTTTCGGAGCCGGGCGATCTTTCATCCGCTGCGACTGGCGCTGGCCGGTCGCGTGGGCGAAGGCGAACTCGACCGCGTGATTCTGCTGGTGGACCCTGCGTCCCGGCTTCCCTTCCGCGTGAAGGTGAAAGATACTCGCGAGCGCATGCTGGAATTCTGCGCCGCGCTCGATTGAGGCGTGGGGCGCGAACAATCGTCTGCAAAGGAACAACCGAATGGCGATGCATTGGCTGACGGGATTCCACGCGGTGGAGGAAGCGCTTGCCGCGGGGCGCGCGCTCGATCGAATCGTAATTGCGCGCGGGCGTCACGGCGACCGCGTGGAAGCCGTGGTACAGCTCGCGAAATCCAGGGGCGTGCCGATCCGCTTTGAAGACCGCCAACAGCTGGACCGATTGACGGGAACGCGCGAGCATCAGGGAATCGCCGCGATGGGCGCAGCGAAACCATCGATGGGCCTGGAAGACTTGCTGGCCGCGAAGACGGAAAATGGGCTACTGGTGCTGCTCGATGGAATCGAAGATCCGCACAACGTCGGCGCGATCATCCGGACGTCGCTTGCGGCCGGCGCCAACGGCGTGATCCTTCCGGAGCGACGTGCGGCGGGCTTGACCGATACCGTTGAGCGGGCCTCCGCGGGCGCTCTTGCTCATCTTCCGGTCGCGCGGGTCACAAATCTGGTCCGAGCGATGGAGGAAATGAAAGAGGCGGGATATTGGCTGGTTGGGCTGGACGAGCGCGCGGAGCAGAATTACACCGAAGTGAATTACAACGGTTCGATGGGAATCGTGCTCGGCAGCGAAGGGGAAGGCCTGCACGAGCTGACCCGCAAGCGATGCGATTTTCTGGTTTCGCTGCCGACGACGGGACCGGTGCGCTCCCTGAACGTTTCCGTGGCCGCCGGAGTGGTGTTGTTCGAAGTCTTGCGGCAGCGCCGGCGGAAATCGGACGCGAAGAAGTAGGCGAGGCGGTCAACGCGCCTCGCGATGCCGGCGTTTATTTGTCGTAGCTGAGCAGCGAGAAAACGTGGAGACCGGGAAGTTTTTCGCGGCCTTTTAGGAAACTCAACTCCACGGCAAACGCTCCGCCAACAACTTCTCCGCCCAGTTGTTGAATCAACTTCACCGCAGCCGCCGCCGTGCCGCCGGTGGCAAGCAGATCGTCACAAATCAGAACACGCTGGCCCGGCTTCACCGCGTCCTCGTGAATGTCGAGTTGGTCGGTGCCGTATTCGAGTTGATAGGTAACCGAAGCGGTTTTTCCCGGAAGTTTTTTCGGCTTCCTTACGGGAACGAATCCGGCATTCAGGCGGTAGGCGAGAGCCGGCGCGAAAATAAAGCCGCGCGCTTCGATGCCGGCCACCAGATCGACTTTCGTGCCGTCGTACTGATCGCAGAGCTGGTCCACCAGCGAGTGAAAGCCTTTCGGGTCTTTCAGCAACGTGGTGAGATCGTAAAAGAGAATTCCCGGTTTCGGATAGTCGGGAATCTCGCGAATCAGTTGTTTCAGGTCGTTCATGGGTCTCCCTTTTCGGTGGCGGTTAGCGGTCGTAATCGATTCTAAATTCGCCGGTGGCGATGCTGTCCCGGGTGGCTTCTTCTTCCACGATCTTTGCGACAAGCGAGCCGCGCGGGCCCCGTGCCAGCTCGGCTCGCAAAACGGCGAGTGATTCCGCGTTTCCCATGGCCAGCACTTCCACTCGCCCGTCGCGAAGATTTCGAACGAATCCTGAAAGGCCCAGTCTCTGCGCCGCGCGTTGCGCGAAATATCGATAGCCGACTCCCTGTACGGTGCCGTGCACGAAAAACCGGCGCACGACCACGCTTCTGTCGGCATCAGCCACGCAGCGTCCCCAGCGCGTGAGAGTGAAAATCCGCCCGGCCGCCATGACTCGCGCCGTTCCCTGCTGCATGCATCCAAGGCTCCCTGAGGTCGAAAGATTTTACTCTGGCGCGATTCGAATTGCACGAAACCGCGCGAGCGCTATGATAGTTTTCGGTGACGCGGGATTTGCAAGCGCGCCCGCAGATCAACGAAAATGGGATTCAGCGCATCATACATTCGGGACACTGGCGAATGAAGCTCAGGAACTATTCCGCGTGCGCGGCCGCGATCGTAACGCTACTGATGGCATCGAACGCGCGCGCCCAGGACCCGGGTCCGCAGGCTCCGCCGCCGAAATATGAGGTAAAGCGAATTTCGCCCGAGCCGGCGGCCGGACCGCCGCCCATTCCCGCGCAGGAAATCATTCAGAAATTCACCGCGAACGAAGATGTGATGAAGAAGGCGTTCGACACATTTACGTTTAGCCAGACCATACGCATGCAGGAACTCAGCGATCCAGGCGGCGCGTTCAGCGTGACGGGACAGGTCTATAGCAAACCGGACGGGCAGCGATACATGCGGATGGCGCAGCAGCCGGTGTCCACGCTCAAACTGACGCATTTTTCGCTGGAAGACGTCCGCGAGTTTTCTTCGATCCCCTTGTTTCCGCTCACTTCGGACGAATCGCCCAACTATATTTTCAAGTACGCCGGAGAGGAAAAGCTCGACCAGCTCAACACGTTTATCTTCCAGGTGAAACCGAAGATGCTGAGCCGCAAGAAGCGGTATTTCGAAGGCGTGATCTGGGTGGATACGCAGGACTTTGTGATTGTGAAGAGTTACGGCAAGTTCGTCAGCGAGTTATCCGGAAACGGTTTTGCGCTGCCGTTCACGATGTTTGAGACCTATCGCGAAAACATTCAAGGGAAGTATTGGCTGCCCACGTACACGCGATCCGACGACTACTATAAGCTTGAGGAGAAGAAGGAAGCCCCGCAACCGAATCGATCTCCCAACGACATTTCGGACGGGCATGAAGAACCGCCGCAGCAGGCATCGAGCGATCCGGTGGAGGAACTGCCTCTGCGGCTGGTGATCCGCAGCACCGACTTCAGCGTCCAGAGCGGGGTGCCGGCCGAACCGGGTGCGAACGCGGGCGACGCTTCGACCATCGTGCCCGTCAAGCCGCACTAGCCGGAGTTTCGAAATTTCTCGCCGATGCGTTCTAAATGCGCGGGCAATTCCTGAACGGAATTGAGCAGGAGTTGCGGGCCGGCGGCTCGGATTCGGTCTGCGGTAGGAAACGGGCCAAGCACGCCGATCTCCCGGACGTGCGCTCTGCGCGCCATTTCCATGTCTTCCGCGGTATCACCCACGTAGACGCAATTTTCCGGCCTGGCGCGAAGGCGTTGCAAAGCAAGCAGGAGCGGTTCGGGATGCGGCTTCTTGTGGCTTGCGTCTTCGCTGCAAATGCACACTGAAAAATATCGCGCGAGGCCGAAAGCGCGAAGCTGGCCGCGAACCCTGGCGCGGTTTCCACTGGTCACAATTCCGAGTTTGAATTTTCCCTCAAGCAAACGGATCACGCGACGCGCGCCGGGCAGCAGCGGCGGAGTTTCGGAAGCGTAGGCACGCGTCCACAACCGGTCCGCTGCATCCCATTTTGCTCGCGGCAAACGAGCCGCTTTGTAAACGCGATACCAATTCGGGGAGTAATGACGCGCGATTTCCGCTTCCGTCCATTCGATTCCGAGGGCGCGAAACATCGCAAGGTAGGCGCGAACGTCGGCGGCATAGGAGTTCAGAAGCGTGCCATCCCAGTCGAATAGAATGTGAGTCGCGGAGAATTTTTTGAGCGCCACGGGACATCATCGTACCAAAGCGGCGGGGGAAGCGGGCGAAACCTGAGGCGAGAATTTTTGCGCGAATCGAAGAATCAGTGAGCGCGATAACGCATCGGGAGCACGTCGTCGCGGCGAATGGCGAAATCGTCGAAGGTGGCGGCGTATCCGTGCCATCCGGGCATATCGATCTTGTCCATGCGTATGATGTGCGCGGCGGTAAGCATCTGGACGCGCCCCTGCCCTTCCGGACGATCGATCAGAGCGACTTCCAATTCGATGGACTGACCGGCTGCGAATTCGCGCGGCGCAAGGAAATAGATTCCGCTCGAGCTGATGTTGCGGGTCACGAGAGTTACCGGATACTTTTCGGGAACACTGTCCACACAGGTCAATCGCAGCGGCAAAGGCAGAGCGGCGCGCGGATTTCCCCGGCGCTCCTGGGCGACGCCGACGGCGTGGGTGGGAACACGAGCAAAGCGGCGCGGTCCTGGTTTACCTGCGGGAGAAACCGTTCCGATGGTGCGGGATTCCAGATCGCGGCGCGGAGACAGAACGCCGTACGGACCTTTCGCCTCAGGTAACGCCCCCATTTCAAAACCCCCAAGAACTGCCCCGGACTACCCCAAAAGAGAAGTGGAACGAATATGAGCGTACTCTAAGAATCGGTCAACGGGGTGGGGGGCGAAAGTGCCGTATTGTGTAACAGAAGGGTACAGGGCGAAATGGCCTTGTTTTTCGGGATTTGCGGGCAGTTTCCGGCGCGACGGGTCTTTCGCCTTTTGAGGAAAACTGTTCGCCCGCCGTTCGTGTTCAACCGCGAGAAACGGATAGCTGGACGAACGGGGATTCGCTATTTTGGGGTTCGAGATGATGGGCAATAAAAAACCGGGGTCGAAGGCGAAGCGCGCGGCGATACATGGAAAGCGATTCGTGGATTCAGCGGGCTCGAAGTGGCGAGCCGTGGAGAACCGAGATCGCAGCGCGGACGGCGCGTTTGTGTACGCGGTTCGGTCAACCGGAATTTATTGCAAGCCCTCGTGCGGGTCGCGAAAGCCGAAGCGCGAACACGTGTCGTTTTTCGCGACTCCCGGCGTTGCGGAGACGAATGGATTCCGGCCGTGCCGACGGTGCCGTCCGCGGATCGCCCATCGATCGGACGAACGAAGCCAGGCCGTCGCGCGGGTGTGCCGGGAAATCGAAAGACGGATTGGTTCAGAATCCGCGCTTCCAACCGATGGATTGCCGGAGGGACTGACGCTGCAGGCTCTGGGCGAGACCGTCGGCATGGGTCCGCACCAACTGGAACGCGCCTTCAAGAGCGTGATGAACATTTCGCCGCGTGAGTATGCCGATTCGCTAAGGATGCAACGTTTGAAATCCAGATTGAAAAAGGGAGACGACGTGACGACCGCACTCTACGACGCAGGATTTGGATCGAGCAGCCGCTTGTACGAGCGAGCGCCCTCGCATTTGGGGATGACTCCGGCGACGTACAGGCGAGGAGGCCAGGGAATGAATATTCAATATACGGTGGTGGATTCGCCGCTTGGACGGTTGCTGGTGGGCGCGACCGAGCGCGGCGTGAGCGCGGTGTATCTGGGAGAAAGGGATGCATCGCTGGAATCGGCGCTGCGAAAGGAATACCCGCGTGCGGAAATCGCCGAGAACAAAAATGGAATGAAGCAGTGGGTCGGCTCGATTCTCGAACATTTACGCGGCCACGAACCGAATCTGGATTTGCCGACGGACGTGCGGGCGACCGCGTTTCAAAGGCGCGTGTGGCAGGAACTGCGGCGGATTCCGTACGGCGAAACGAGAAGCTATAGCGACGTGGCCAAGGCGATCGGAAAACCGAAGGCGATTCGAGCGGTGGCACGGGCGTGTGCCACTAATCCGGTGTCGGTCGTCGTTCCCTGCCACCGTGTGGTGCGGTCGGACGGAAATCCGGCTGGGTATCGCTGGGGGCTGGAGCGAAAGACGGAGTTGTTGAGGCAAGAAGCGAATCAGACAAAATCGAAACAGATGAGGCAAGCGGCGCGAGCGGGAACTAATTGATTCGACAGCTCGCGCCCGCCATCAGCCCTGCGGCTTGATGATTTCGGTGCCTTTCGGCCAGTGCGGCTTGAAATGCGCGTCGGAGAGATCGGGATTGCGCACCAGTTTCGTGTAGCGAATGACGAAGTAATCTCCGGAGCCCGTCTCATTGAATTGCTGCTGGATGGGCAGCCACGACGATTCATCGAGCCAGATCTGAATCTTTGAGATCTGCTCGCGCGCTTCCTGCGATTTCGGAGTGAGCTCGAGTTCGACTGTTTTCTTGTCGTCCACGGTGGGTTCGCCCAGCAGCGTAATCAGATAGGATTTTTCGAGTTCTTTTCCGGAAGTCCCAAAACCCAAAAGCAAATATTGATCGACGAGGGCGCGATGTTGGGCGAGGTTATATTCCTCGACGCGCTTCAGACCGGGGTTGTACACGTAGAGCTTGTCTCCGGCTCGGAGGATGGTGCGCGCATCGGGAGGCTTCATTTCCAGCAGCATCTTGTCGTCGTGCACCAGGATCGTGCCGGACTCGGTGGACTTGTCGTTGACCACCACGGTCACTTTGGTGCGTTCGACATCGGCAGACAAACCGTGAAAATTTTTGGACGCCGAGTCGAGTTGGCGGATGACGCCGTCGAGAGTGGCTGGTGCGCGGCCCTGCCCTGCAATGGCGAAGCCGGTAAGCGTCGATATCGAGATCGCGGTTGCCACCGCCAAAACCGCACGCAAGCGCCTAAAAGTCAAAAGCTGTCTCCCAAGGAACTGAAGCTGGACCTTCCAAAAGTATAGCGACTCTATGGGGTTTGGATGCGATGAATCTGGCGGAGGTTACAACGATGCGCGGAAATGGGGAGAAAAGGTGACAACGCCGGGCCATTCGGGATCGTTGCCCTACCGGTGCGTGACGACGTCGTAGGCGCGGACCGAGCCGTCGGGATTGAGCTGAGGATCGATGCGCACGACTTCGAACGTCTGGTTTTTCAATTCTTGTACGGTACGGCTGAGAATCGTGTGAGTTTCGCGCTCGAGCTCGGGCGTGGCGTGATTGGCGCGCTTTTCAAGGGGGAGCGCAGCCGCGTCGATGCGATACGTTTCGGTGCGGGCCAAATCGTCGTGGTCGACGAGTTGGACGTCGGCACTCGCTGAGGAAACGGTTTGCGCCTGGTCGTGGAACCAGCGCGCCGGGGTGAAGAGAACGAAGATGACGATGAGAATTACGGCGACGTCGTAGGGCCAACTGCCGCGTTCGTACGACCAGAAGACTGTGCGAACGATGCCTCGCCAAAGCGCGCGCATGTCAGTGGATGGATTCGCCGTCCACAACTTCGCCGTCGCGCATGTGAAGGACGCGATTGCCGTATTCGGCGGCTTCGGGATTGTGGGTGATCATGACGATGGTTTGGCCGAGATCTTTGTTGAGCGAGCGAAGCAGGTTCAAGACGGCTTCGGAACTTTTCGTATCCAGGTTGCCGGTCGGTTCATCGGCGAGAACGATCTTGGGTTCGCCGACGATGGCGCGAGCCAGAGCGACACGCTGCTGCTCGCCGCCGGAAAGTTCGGAGGGCTTGTGCTTTAGGCGTCCGCTCAGGCCGAGCAAATGAGCGACGACTTCAAAGCGATGAGGATCGAAGCCGTTGCCATGAATGTGCTGGGCGAGAGTGATGTTGTGGTACGCGTCGAGCGTGGGAAGCAGGTTAAATTTCTGGAATACGAAACCGACTTTGTGGCGACGCAAGAGCGTGCGTTCGGAGTCGGACATGGTGGTGAGGTCGTTGCCGTCGAGCAAAACACGCCCGCGCGTGGCCTGGGCGAGTCCGCCGATAACGTGAAGCATCGTGGATTTGCCGCATCCGGAAGGACCCATGATGGAGACGAATTCGCCCGGCATGATCTCAATGCTGACGCCGCGCAAGGCAGGGACATCGACTTTGCCCTGGCGATAGACCTTCCAAAGATTTTCGGTCTTGAGTATCGGCTCCAACAACCACTCCCGTAAGACTTACAAAATCGCGCAGAACCCCAAGAATTCTAGTCGCGTTTGGCGATTCTGCCTAGCGCGGACGGCGGAAGGCGCTATTCGTACGCCAAGGCTTCGACCGGGTCCTTGCGGCTGGCGATCCAGGCCGGGTAAGCCGCGCCGAAGATGCCGCCCACGAGGGCGATCAAGGCCGCCCACAAAATCCATTTCGGCGTGATGAGAATGCTGAGCGCGGGAAACAATTTCAGAAAGATGCTGCGCATGACGAAGCTGAGCGCGACACCGACGACGGCGCCGCCGATGCAGAGAAGCGCGGTTTCGCTGAGAATAATCTGGACGATGTAAGCTTTCGATGCGCCGAGCGATTTCAAGACGCCGATTTCGCGGGTGCGCTCGATGACGGTTGTGTACATCGAAAGGAAAATCACCAGGAAGCCGATGGCTACGGCGATGCCGATCATCACGTTGATGAAGGCGCCGAGGCCGGGCAGGTTGGAGGACGTCATCAAGGAGATGAAATCCTTCAACGGGCGAAGTTCGTACTTCGGCAGCAGGTCGCGAATTTCGTCCATCACGGCGGGCGTGTGGTCGGAGCGGTCATTCTTGACGAAGAAGACGTTCGCTTTGTCGTGCGCTCCGGACATTTCCTGCAGCGTGGACATCAGCACGAAAAGACGCGCGCCTTTGCCGTGCTCGACGATTCCGGCGACTTTAAAATCGTGTTCGAGGATGTGAAGGTTTCGGCCGACTTGAAGCTTCTTTGCGCGGGCGTACACGTCGTCGATGAGAATGTCGTTGGCGTCCTGCAATCCGTGACCCGAGTGAAACACGAAGCCGCCGGTGACCGCGTCAAAACTCTGCGGTTCGATGCCGAAAACCAGGTCGAGACCGTTGACGGAATTGAACTGGGTGAGAACCGGAGCCACGGCCTGCACATATTCGAGCTGCGAAAGCTTTTCACCGATGGCGATAGGCATGGGCGCGCCGCCGAACGCGAGAAACAACGAAGCCGAGGGAGGTTGCACCATGATGTCGGCGCCGACGCCTTCGGTGCGCTTGGCGGATTCGAGAAGCAGGCCGCTGGTGAGGCCGACGACGATAATGACGAGAGTGACTTCGACGGCGACGGCGATAACGGTGATGAGCGTCCGCAAAGGGCGATGGAGCACGTTTTGCACGATCATGTGGCGGATCATAATTTTTAAGGGCGCTGCTCCTTGGATTCGTCGCCGACGCGGACCAGATCGGAGCCGGGCGGCTGATGCAAAACAAATTGCTCGGGTGTGATCGGTTCGTTGAAGCTGATTTTCCGCACTTCGATGTCGATTTTATAGTCCTCGACGGGGCGAGACAGAACAATTCGCGCCGGGTAGGCATTTTCGGCGGCAGCGAGCGAGCCGCTGTAGGCGGCGTCCGAGATGAGGCGCCCGCCGGCCGCGAAGGACTCGATGCGCGCGAGGTGGAGGTCGCTGCGGTCAAAATAAATGCGCCGATCGATTTCGAAATCCGCGGGAGACGCGCCGCGTATGACGGTGAGAACGTAGAAGCGTTGAGAATCTTGCGCGGCTTCTTCGAAAAGCACGGGCGCACCGTCGGGAATCGGCGCCCAGAGAAAGGCATCGATCAGATGCTGGGGGCGGAGATTCTCGACGGGCTTTCCGGTCTGGCGCTCGAAATTCGACGGCCCGGTGATGAATTTATTTTTTGAGGGGATGGAGACGGCGAAGGTGGCGCCGTCGCTGACCATGTCAAAAATATTTTTGCCGACGACGGGAACCTGGCCAATCATGCGGATGCTGGCGGGTCGCGCGGCGACGATGATGGCGTTGATCTCGTGATACTGCTCGATCACGCCGGAATAGGCCGAGCCGGCGGTGACTTTCAGGGAAACGGTGGCGTGAAGCGAGCGGATGGCCTGGACTTGATGATTGTACTGGGCGATGAGCTGTTCTTTCGTGGCGGACTGAAGTTGGGCGGGGACGGCGGAAGGTTTTACGGCTGTCTTGTGGCTGACGGAGCAACCGCAGGACAGGATGGCCGCGGAAGCGAGAATCGCCCACCGGATACGGGGATAGGAAGTCAGAGTTGGGTCGCCTTTGTCTGACAAAGTATGCAATCTAACAGTCGCTAGGAGGGGTGTCAACGAGGCGGGGAGCATGAGGAGGGGAATTCTAATCGCAAAATAGTGTTGCGATTAGAAATGGAATTGGCGTTTGTTTTGAGTGGTTTACGTTGAATTCTAATATTGGAGTAGGGATTTCTGCGGGGAGTACGGATGCGGGAGTGCGGGGAGTACGGACGTAATTTTGCGGAGTTGGTTCGAGGCGAGAGTCAAAAGATTGGAACACAGAGGGCGCAGAGGGAAGGCGCACAGAGTTCACGGAGACGGAAGGGTGGGGCTGGACAGTGTGACGATTCGAAATTGGGGAGAGGGGGCGCGAGGGGGCGAATCCCGTTTTGGGAATTGAGTTGCGGCCAGGTTGCCGGGCAATGCGCATGCGGCGGCTTCCGTCGGCGTCGTTTTGACGCACGACTGATGATAACAGAATAGTACAGGTATGTAAAGAAGAATAGGCGCGGCGGGGGACGAAGAGTGCGGCGCGCGCGAAAGCAAAGGCTCGGCCAGAAGGCGGCCGAAAGGAAGTCGCTCCGCGACGATTTGGAGTGTCGTGGCTGAAGCCACGACCCGCAAGGATCGGGCGATGGCGGAAGGCAAGAGACGCTTGCGGTGCGGGCGTTTGGTCGGCGAAGAGTTGCTCAGCTACGAGAACGGGGAAGAAACGGCGAGGGCTGGCGGACGTGAAGCCCGCCGCTACAAAGTCGGCGTCGCGGGTTCGGAATGACTGTGAGGTGGCGCGCGGTTCGCGGAGGCTCTTTACATGGCTGAACCTGCACCCCATTGGAAATGGGGTGCACACAGACGCGAGCGTCTGTGCCACGGCGGAGCTACGGCGGAGCCAGGTGACGACGCGAAGGGATGCGGAAGCGAGAGAAACGGCAAGGGCTGGCGGGCGTGAAGCCCGCCGCTACAAAAGCGAAGGCGAAGGCTCGGCCAGAAGGCGGCCGAAAGGAAGTCGCTCCGCGACGAGTTGGAGTGTCGTGGCTGAAGCCACGACCCGCAAAGCACCAACCCCATCGCGCTGGCTTGCCGGGGAGCTTCAGGGGCTGAAGCCACGACCCGCAAGGATCGGGCGAAGGCGGAAGTCGAGCCGCGACAAAAGCAACTGCTCCGCGTGCGGGAGCGGGTTGCGGGTTGCTCAAAGCGGCAAGCGAGGGGCGATGGGTCGAGGGCATCGTTCGTTGGGGCGGCGAACGCGCGGGTCTCGCGGAGTGCGGTGGCGCGTCCGTCTTTCAGGACGAACCACCGCCGGCCGCCGGCTATGGTGTGGCGAGGATGTAGGCTCGAACACCGTAAACGTGTGGTGCTGCGGGGGTCGCTGCTATGTTGTGTGGTGAGGTGCGGAAGCATTCACCGATGTGCGGGCGACTGCCGCAAGGCGGGGGCGGGCTAGGCGAAGTGGGGGAGTGCGAGGCGAAGTGGGGGCGGGCGAGGCTGCGGGGTGCTTGAGGCGGACTTGGGTGGCCGGCGGTGGTCTCCCGCCGTTGGCGGGATGCCACCGCACTCCGCGAAAACCGTTGCGGCGTTCGAGGTCGTAGGGATTCGGACTAGGTTGTGCGGCGTGCGCTAACGGGAAATGGGCGAAGGCAACGGCGGAAGGCAAAGGCTCCCGAACCTGAGAGACGGTTCGGCCGCTACAGAAGCGAAGGCAAAGGCTGGCGGGCGTGAAGCCCGCCGCTACAAAAACAAGTGCCGAGCGGCTACGGCTACGTTGAGATGGAGACAGTAAATGGCTCGACGGGCACTCCACGGGAAGCGGAGTGCCCGCGGGCGCGCGCGGCGAATGGGGGAATCGTGAAGAACGGTGCGAGGTTGATGGCTGCGGTGGCAATCGTAGGACTGATGGCGATTTATGCAATGCCGCGAGGGGCGGGGTCCGCGTACGGCGAAGCACGGGTGCGGCGCGATCCGCTTGCGGCAGGCGGCGGATCGGGCGTGACGGGTCCGCTTGCGCCAAACAGCAGCTCCGGCGCCACGGGTCCGGTTGCGTCTAACGGCGGATCGGCGGCGACGGGTCCGGTTGCGCCGAACGGCGACTCGGGCGTGACAGGTCCGCTTGCGTCTAACGGCGGATCCGGCGCGACGGGTGCGGGTGCGGTCAACGGCGGCTCGGCGGCGACGGGGCCGGTTGCGCCGAACGGCGGCTCGGGCGTGACGGGGCCGGTTGCGCCAGACGGCGGCGCGGGAGTGATGGGTGCGGGTGCGGCCAACGGCGGGTTCGGCGAGGCGGGCGGGCGCTCGGCCGAAGGGGCGACGCGTAGCGACGTTGCGTGGGACGCGTTGGTGGATGACTATTTCGATGGGGTTTATTTCCGATTCAATCCCAGCGCGGGAACGACGGCGGGATTTCATCAGTACGATGCGCGGCTGGAGGATTATTCGCGGAAGGCGGTGGAGGCGCAGGCGGCGGAGCTGCGCCGGATGGAAAAGCGCGTGGCGGCGTTCGATCCGGCGGGATTGAGCGAAATACAGAGGGGCGATCGCGAACTTTTGCTTTCGACGATTCGAAGCCAGCTACTGGCGCTGGAAACGATTCGAGCGTGGGAGAAGAATCCGGATTCGTATTCCAGCGGAATTTCCGAGAGCGTGTTTGGAATTATGAGCCGGAAGTTCGCGCCGGCGGACGCGCGGCTCGCGTCCGTGGTGGCGCGGGAAAAGCAGATGCCGGCGGTGTTCGAGGAAGCGCGGAAGAATTTGAAAAATCCGCCGCGGATTTATACGGAGATCGCGCTCGAACAACTGCCGGGCATCGTGAGTTTCTTCGAGAACAATGTGCCAGCAGCGTTTGCAAACGCGACCGATGCCAATCTGAAGGCGGAGTTTGCGGAATCGAACGCGGCGGTGATCGCTTCCCTGCTGAGTTATGAGAAGTGGATGAAGACGGACCTGCTGCCGCGATCGAATGGCGATTTCCGGATCGGCGCGGAGACGTTTTCGAAAAAGCTGCTGTACGACGAGATGGTGGATACGCCGCTCGATAAGCTGATTGCGATCGGCATGGAAAACATGCGGGCCAATCAGGCGGAGTTCGTTCGGATCGCAAAACAGGTGGATGCGACGAAAACGCCGATGCAAGTGCTGGCGGAGCTCGAGAGCGAGCATCCGGCGCCGGATCAGTTGCTGCAATCGTTCCGCGACACGTTCAGCGGGCTGATTGCGTTTATTCAGGAGAAGAAAATCATCACGATTCCTTCGACGGTGCGGCCGATTCTGGAGGAGTCTCCGCCGTTTATGCGGGCGATTACGACGGCTTCGATGGATACGCCGGGACCATTCGAAAAAGTGGCGACGGAAGCGTATTTCAACGTGACGCTGCCGGGTCCGCACGATACTGCGGAAGAAATCGAAGGCCGGATGGAAAGTTTCAACCGCGGGACGATTGTGAGCACGGCGATTCACGAGGCGTATCCGGGGCACTACGTGCAGTTTTTGTGGATGGCGAACGCGCCGACAAAAATCCGGAAGTTGCTGGGAGCGGCGTCTAATGCGGAGGGCTGGGCGCATTACTGCGAGCAGATGATGCTGGACGAGGGGTACGGCCAACCGGGCGCAGGCGCGAAAGATGAACGCGATTCGAAAATGCTGCGGCTGGGACAATTGCAGGATGCGTTGCTGCGCAATGCGCGGTTTATCGTTGGGATCCAGATGCATACCGGGAAAATGACGTTTGATGAGGGCGTGGCGTTTTTCGAGAAAGAGGGATACCAGTCGCACGAGAGCGGAGAGATTGAGACGAAACGAGGGACGGCCGATCCGACGTATTTGTACTACACGCTGGGAAAGATACAGATTTTGAAGTTGCGGGCGGATTTGCAGAGGAAGGAAGGCGCGGGATTTTCGCTCGAGCAGTTTCATGACGATTTTATGAGACAGGGATTTCCGCCGGTGAAGATCGTGAGGAAGGCGTTGATGGGGGATGATTCGCCGACGTTATAGGTGGGAGGGCGACGCGGGATGAGTTGGATGGGGCGGCGGATACGGAAGGGCCAAGAATGACGGTGAGGTGACGGGCGGTTCGCGGAGGCTCTTTACATGGCTCAACCTGCACCCCATTGGAAATGGGGTGCACACAGACGTGAGCGTCTGTGCCACGGCAAAGGCACGGCTGAGCCAGGCGACGGCGGGAGCCGAGAGTTTCGGAAACGGTAACGGCTGGCGGGCGTGAAGCCCGCCGCTACAAAGGCGAAGGCTCGGCCAGAAGGCGGCCGATAGGAAGTCGGTCCGCGACGATTTGGAGTGTCGTGGCTGAAGCCACGACCCGCAAGGATCGGACGATCGGTCGAGGGCATCGTTCGTTGGGGGAGTGCGAGGCGAAGTGGGGGCGTGCGAGGCTACGAGTTGCATGAGGCGGACTTGGGTGGCCGGCGGTGGTCTCCCGCCGTTGGCGGGATGCCACCGCACTCCGCGAGAACCGTTTCGGCGTTCGAGGTCGTCAGGATTCGTGCGAAGTTGTACTCCGTGCGCCGACGCGAAATGGGCGACGACGTCTTGGGCACGCGACGGCCGCGGCAAAGGCTGGCGGGCGTGAAGCCCGCCGCTACAAAGGCGAGGGGACGTTCGCGCGGATGAAGGAATGGGCGGTGAATCGGGTTCGGGATGCGGCGGGTACGGTACGAGAGGGTGTGAAATCGGATGCGCGAACGTGGTGGCGGCGACGGTACGAGAGGGTGCGAAGTCGGAGGCGCGCACATGGAGGCGGTTGCCGATCGACCGTAGAATTTTGGTTAGGTGCGAACGCCGAGGGACTGGGTTTCGTTGTTCAAGGAAACTAAGAGGCGGCGGAGCTTGACGCGATCGTCAAGGGCCATGCCGACGGTTTCGAAGCCGGCTTTTTCGTCACGGATGAAGCGGACGACGGCTTGCAGGCTGATGGAGCGGAGGCCGGCGGGAATTTTCAGAGTGGCTTCGGCGCCGATGGGAAGGTGAAGAGCTCCGGTGAGCAATCCGCCGTCGAGGCTGAGAACGCTGATCGCCGAGGAGCTGTTGCCGCGGGAAGACACGATGGTGGCGGGAACATTGCGGGGCAAGCGGATGCGGCGATAGCGACGATGACGGACGAAGTCGCGGCCGGGTTTGGGATCGAGCGGCGCGAAGGCGAGAATGTTGGCGTCGAGTCCGGATTTCGGCAGGAATTTGCGGGCCCAGGCGAGATCGAATTTGCTGAGAGCCTGCGCGGCGGCGGTACGAATTTCCTCGGGGTTGGTCCAGCCAAGAGTCTTGCGCGATTCGACGATTTCGCGGAGCTGCGACGCGGCGCCGGGAGCGCGGAGGCGGCCTAACGCTTCAATCGCTTTCACACGAATATAGTCCGGGCAATTTTTGATGACGCCGCCATCGGCGATACGGAGAAGCTTGGGCGCGGTCTCGACGTCGCCGCTCATGCCGATCTCGTCGATGGCGAGCGGCAGGATCATTGCGTCGAAAAGTTCGAGGCAGTTGGCGAGAATCGCGCCGCGCTGGGGCGCTCCGGCAATCGAAAGCTGGCGAACGACGACGTCATGGAAGTCGCGACCGTTTTCACGAAGGCGGCGCGGCAGCAGTTCGTTGACGGCGCGAGGATCGAGGCGGCTGAGCAGTCCGAGAGCTAGAGCCGCTTTTTCGGCGCCGGCATTCCGCAGCAATTCCTTCAAATGAAGAGCGCACGGCTCGCCGAGAGATTTGGCGAGATCGACGGCGCGTTCGCGTTCGGTGCAGCGGACGGCACGCGCGAGACGCGAGGCGAGATGAACGCTGGCGTCTTCCGGGACGCGGGCCAAAACTCCCAGCAAACCATCGGGCAGATGATCGTTTGAGAGCGCGGATTCGATGAAGCCGGGAACGCAACTTTTCACGCCGATGCGCGGGCGGAGGCTTTGCGCCCAGCCGGGGCGGGACTCTTCGAGGGTGGAGAGAACGTCGAGAGCCTGCTCGAGCGAAAGATAATCGCGGGAGGCGAGCGCTTCCTGACCGAAGCGCATGAAGGCGGCGCTGAGAGCGGCCTGGCGCCTGGTGTCGGCTTCGGCAGCCATTTGTTCGCCGACTTTGCGAAGCGCGTTTTGAAGCTGGAGGCTGGCGAGTTTGCTGTCGTAGTGGGCGGAGTGATCGTTCAAATTTTGCTCCCGCGGGCTGTGACCGGAATGGTGATGGTGAGGCAGATGACGCGACGCGAGCGAGCCGGAGGGCTCGGTGAAGTTCGGTTCTGCTTCGGGCAGGCTGGCGACGGCGATCGAGGAGGAGTTGGCATCGGGAGCGTCGTCTGAGCCGTGGCGAGCGCGCGAAGCACGATGCGACTTCGTGGAGCGGGGAGACTCTTTGGGAGCGGAGGCGCCGCGCTTTCGGGAAGTTGCGGTGCTGGTTGCGGCGCCCTGCGCGCGAATGACGGTGGCGGAGCCGCCCTCATAAAATCCGGCGCCCTGTTGCAGGAAGGGGCTGTCGCTGATGCGGATGCTGGATTTGGTCTGGTAGCCGAAGAGTTCTTCGAGGCGCGCGGAGCGGCTGACGAGGGAGACATCTTCGTCGGTGAAGACGCGAACGAGCAACTGGAATTCGGTTCGGGTGACGTGGGCGGAGAAACGGATGCTGCCGATGCGGGACGAGGCGAGAAGTTCGGCGAAGTCGTATTCGGCGGGGCTGAGGTCGAGTGGTACTCCGTCGAGGAGGAGCTGGGAGCCGGAAATGCCGACGAGAAAGCCGAGGTCGCCGGTGCCGCGAGTGACGCCGCGAAGTTCGTACCAGGCGGAGTCGAGCTGGGCGGCGGAGCGAGGGTGGTCTAACCCATAGAGATTGCAGTACTTTAGCAGGACGTTGAGACTGCGGACAAAGGCGCGCCCGTTAGCGCTTGTGGACGAACTCTGAACCATCATTCACCAGGGAGGGAGAGCTACTCCTGAATCTCGATTGAAGTGTACTAGGACGAAAGATTGAGGAAATAGGCCGATAGTACCAATTTGCGGAACGGAGGTTGCGGCGTGGGTTGGTCGGTGGCGGGTAATTGCGTGGCTGAACCTGCACCCCATTGGAAATGGGGTGCACACAGACGCGAGCGTCTGTGCCACGGCGGAGGCGAAGGCAAAGGCAACGTCAAGGGCTGGCGGGCGTGAAGCCCGCCGCTACAAAGGCGAGGGGATGCTTGCGCGGATGAAGGAATGGGCGGTGAATGGGGATCGAGATTCAAAATCACGAGAGTGCGAAAGCGACTCAGCGGGTGGCGGAGGCAGGCGAAGAGTGGGCGGCTAGGCGGGGAGGCAGACTTCGACGTCCTGGTCTGCTAGGGCGGGGCGGACGCGGCGGATGACTTCGCTGACCGAAAGTTTTTCACTGAAGAGGACGAGGGAGCCGTCTTCGAATCCGCAGGCAGCGCAGAAGAAATAATTTTTGTAGGCGGCGTGGTAGCCGTCGATGCCGCGGCGGGCGAGTTCCCCTTCGAGGGCGGGATCGGGAGCCGAGGCGAGCGAGCCGGCGCGAAGGCCGAAGGTTTCGGATTGGAAACGATCGAGGAGGGACTGGAGAATTTCGAGTTCCGGAGCGGCGACGACGATGACGTGTTTGCCGGATTCGCGAAACGGAATGTTGTGGAGATGGCAGTAATCGCGGACGCGATCGATGTGGCTGAAGAAATCGAGGACCCAGGGTTCGGCGGCAGGGACAGCGCGCAGAACGCGGGACCAGACGCGCGCAGCATGGTCGCCGCGGATCGGTTCGCGATTTTCGTCGGCTTCGGTGAGCTCGAGGCTGATGGAGCGGACATCGCCGCCGAGGTCGAGCGGCTCGATTTCGAGAAGGATCATCGGAACATTTTTCCTGTTATGCGTCCTGTTCTTCGTTCTGTCATTCGTCCGCTCGCTCGCTCGAAGTCCTACTCGTCGTCGGGCAGCGGCGGAAATTTTTTCTGGAAGTCGGCGGATTGTTTGCGGACTTCGAGCCAGTCGAAGAAGGCGTCGGGAGTTTCCAGCCAAATCCCGAACCAGTGAGCGATTTCCTCTTTTTCGGCGCGCTTGCGGGCGTCCACTTTGTGATTGCGCGAAATCATTTCGGCGCGGCGGCGGCCGAGGCGAGCGACCTCGCGAATGCGCTCGATGGCGGTGGGTTCGTGCTCGCGTTGAAATTTGCGGTGAAGCTCGTCGAGACGGACGATGCACATCTCGGCTTCTTCGAGCGTGGAAAAGTGGAGGAGGTCGGCAAATTCCTCTTCGTAGAGACCTTCGGTATCGGACTTGGTGGACCAGACGACGCGCATGCCGGCTTCTTCGAGGACGCTGACGACGTAATCGGAAGAAGTTTTTCCGGCGGCGCCGAGTTGAGAGATGAGCTTGCGGCGAATCTGCTCAATTTCGGCGGGAGTGAATCGCGGTTTGCCGAGAGCTTCGGCGGCCTCGAGAATCAGCGCTTTCTTGGTGGGCGAGCCGGAGTCGTGGTGTTCGTCGTGAGGGTGACCGGATTTCACGAGGGACCTCGATGCGCGGGAGTTTTCGCCGTGGACGCGGTTGCGGCGGGAGTGGCGGCCGCTTCGCCGGAGAGGAGCTTGTGGTAGCGATTGATGTTGCGATTGTGCTCGGCGAGAGTCCTGCTGAAAAAGTGGCCGCCCTGATCGTTGGCGACGAAGAACATGAAATCGGTGGGCGCGGGGGCGAGCGCGGCGCGGAGAGAGGCTTCGCCGGGATTGGCGATGGGGCCGGGAGGCAGGCCGCGATGCTCGTAGGTGTTGTAGGGCGAATCGAATTTCAAATCCTTGGCGCGAACGTATTTCACGGGATGTCCGGCGAGCTCGAGCGCGTATTGGACGGTGGGATCGCACTGCATGGGATCGTCATGGCGGAGCCGATTGTAGAAGACTCCGGCAACGAGCGGGCGTTCCCTGGGCTGGGGAGTTTCGCGTTCGACGAGCGAGGCGAGAGTGACGGTCTGGAAGGGAGTGAGAGTGGTGGTCGCGGGCTGGCCGCCGGCGGAGTTCAAGGACTCCCAGACGGCACGGAAATTCTGGACCATGCGATGGACGATTTGTTCGCAACTGGTGTGGCGCGTGTATTCGTAAGTGGATGGGAACAGAAAGCCTTCGAGGTTGACGGCAGCGGGAGCGAGATCGGAAACCTGGGATGGTTTGGCGGCAGCGGCGAGAAAGTCGGCGCGGCTGCAAATCCCCTGCCGATCGATTTCGCGGGCGATGTCAAACATGGTCCAACCTTCCGGAATGGTGAAGGTGCGGACGTACACGCGGCCCTGGGCGATCTGCCAGAAGACCTCGCGGGAATTGACGGGATGGTCAAAATAGTATTCGCCGGCCTGAAGAGGGACGCGGATGTGCCAGATGCTGAACAGATGGAAGGCGATCCGATTCCGGATGACGTCATTCTGGCGCAAAATTCCGGCGACGCCCCAGCGGGAAGTGCCGCGCGGAATCTCGACGAATATTTTTTCGGGGCGATGGCCACGGTAGGGGCGGGTAATTTGGGAATCGAGCCATCCGGCTCCGGCACCGATGAAGGCAATCAGTAAGAGAGCGACGAGTCCGAGGCGACGCATTTTCTAAGAGTCCCTCTGGCCCGGGGCGGTCTTTGGATGGTGCGGAAGCCGATCGAGATATTCGCGAAGGAGGATGGCGGCAGCGACGTCGTCGAGAGGCTCGCCGCTGTGGTGACGCCGGGAAGAGGTCGATCGATCCGACACCGTTTGCGCTGCCTCCCAACTGGTGAGCCGTTCGTCGGCTAGTTCTACCACGATACCGAGCTCTTTGCGCACGCGCGCGGCAAAGCGGGCGGCCTCGGCGGCCATTTCGCCGGCTTCGCCGGTGATGTGCAGCGGGTGACCCACGAGAATACGCGCAACATTGTAAGTTCTGCAAATCTGGCGGAGGCGAACGAGATCGTCGCGGCGGTTTTTCCGGACGAGAGTGAGCAAAGGCCGGGCGGTGAGGAGCAGTTCGTCGGAAATGGCGACGCCGATGCGCTTGCGGCCGTAGTCGAGAGCGAGAATTCGGGAGGGTTTGGCGGCGGGCGCAGCGGGGACGGACATTTTATGAATGCTCAATGGCAGGCCGGAAGTCATTCTTGACCAACTGATTATACGCGACGAGGGATGCGGAGTCTCGGACGCGTGAGAAGGAGGTTAGGGCTGGCGGCCGCGTTCGGCGCGTTCCCAGATGGGCCAGAATCCGGCGTCCTTCATACCGGCGTCGAGGCCGGTCTGTTTCAGGAGTTGCTCGATTTCGGTGCGGGACTGACGAGGGCCGATGCGGTCGGTGGTGTCGGCGAGGGCAAACGTAGTGACGGAGGCAATGGCGACTTCGTCTTTCAGCGCAGGGATGTCCACTTTGTCGAAGGTGTCGGAAGCGGCGTGATAGTTGAGCATGTAGTTGGCGGGTTCCTGGTTGGCGACCAGGGTGGGAACGCCTTCGAGAAGGAAATCGAAATTGTCGGTGTCCATGCTGGCGTCGAGGGTGAAGTCTTTTGCGCCGAGCGAGGCAGCAGGCTCGAGAATTTCGCGAAGAGGAGCGACGGTGTCTTTGCGTCCGCCGAGGGAAAAGCCGGTGACTTTGCCAATGCCGGAATCGAAGACCACGGCGGCGATCATGTTGTCGAGTTCGCCGCGATGCGAATGCGCGTAAGCGGCGGAGCCGAGCATGCCTTCCTCTTCGCCGGTGAAGAGGACGAAGCGAATCGAGCGGCGAGGAATCGTGCCGGTCGAGTGGATGACGCGAGCGGCGTCAATGACCATGGCGGAATTGCACCCGTTATCGAGGGCGCCGGTGCCCAGATCCCAGGAATCCAGATGAGCGCCGAGAAGGACGAATTCGGCGGGCTTTTCGCGCCCTCGGATTTCGGCGACCACATTCTCGGCCTGCACCGGACCGGTGATGCGATTGGGCATGTCGAAATGGACGCGGACTTTTGTGCCGGCGGCCAGGAAGCGAGCGATGCGTTCCGCATCTTCGCGGGCGACGACGGCTTGGGGAATTTTTTCGAGCTGGCCGTCCACGGTGCTGGTGTGGCGATAGAGCAGAAGGCTTGGGCGGGAAGACATCCAGAAAATGGCGGCGGCTCCGGCTTTGACGGCGCGGGCGATGATGGGCGGAGCAACATTGTATTCGTTCTCGAGTTCATCGAAGGTGGTGAGGAAATTCGAGTGGACGAGGACGATGGCACCGTTTGCGGCCGAGCCGGCTTTGGCGAACGCCGCGTCATCGCCGAAGCCGACGTCCACGATGTCCGCAGTGATGCCGCCGTCGGGAGTTGCGGGCGACCAGCCGATCGAGACCAGGCGTACGGGGAAAGGTTCGGGCGAGAGGATTTCGAGGCGAGTGCGTCCTTCGGACCAACTGGCGGGGATGGTGTATTTCTCCGTGTGGACTTCGTCAACTCCGGCATGGCGGAAGGCTTCGACGGCCCAGCCGACGGCGCGGTCGGCCGAGGGCGATCCGGTGACGCGGCCACCGATGGTATCGGTGAGGTAGCGGAGGTTTTCCTCGAGCGGGGAGACGCCCAGCGCTTTCTTGATCATGATGGGGGCAAGCTCGGAACAGGAGGACTGGACGGAGCAGGAACCACCGGTTTGCGGCATCTGGCTGGAGAGCGGCGCGGGAGCGACTTTCGGGATTTGCGCGAAGGCGGGGAGGGCGACGGAGAACAGGGACGCGACGATCAGAGCCGCACGGAGGCTGTAGTTCAACGGACGATCTCCTTGAGGAAGGCGAGGAGCAATTTTGCGGTGCCAGTGTAACCTGAAATGCTCCGATCTGATTCACTTCCGGGGAGTTGCTGACGATGTTTGCGAGGGGACCGAGCGGTGAGAATCCGCAGGAGGTGGATGATTCGGGCAGAAATTTCAGTGGTCGCGCAGAAACTACCTAGCCGATATCGAAACGAAAGCGAAGCGGGTGGCGTATCTGTCTCATTTTGAGTCACTTAAAAAATATGGGATTTGGAACGCATCCTGCCACGGCGTGCGTGCCGTACCTAAGGTATTTCCTGTAGAAAGGCACATCGGCGCTTTGGAAAATCGACCCTTACGATTCCCCGAGAGCCACGGCCTTTCTAAAACATCGAACGCAATCAGCGGCAAAGAACCAACCGTAGCGAAGCACACGAGCAACCGTACATCAGAATCCAAAGCATCGCCGAATGCCATCCTGGGCGAGCAGACGGAAGGGTCCTAGTGAAAAAGGTACGCGCGTTTCCGAAGTTGGTGGAGAGCGACAAGAAATTCAGACAGGAACAACCGAGCGTTTTTGTGTTCTGCGACGCGAATTCCGGAGCGCCGCAATTCCGCAGCGAGGCCGCGGGGGATCTGGATTGCACGGTGGAACGAATCGCCGGACAACTGGCGATGCAGTGCATGGTCCGCGGGAGCGACCCGAGAAATTTTCAGGTTCTGGTGCCGGCGGAGAGTTCGCTGATCGACCGACTGGTGGCGCGCGCGGAAGAGCTGCTGGAAGAAGGACGATCGATTGCGTGCCCGACTTCGCTGAGCGCGCGGCAACGCGAAGTGCTGCACGCGGTGCTGTGCAACCGGGCGAACAAGGAAATTGCAACGAAGCTGAACATCACGGTGCGCACGGTGAAGTTTCACATTTCCAACCTGCTGAGCAAATTTGGAGTGGAGTCGCGGGCGGATTTGGCACAGCGGGCGTCTGGATTCATGCGGACCGCGCCACCGGAATCGGAAAACGCAGCGACCAGCTTTGGTTATTCGCCGGCGCCGGAACCGCGGTTGCGGGCGGTACAGTCGAGAGTGCCGCTGCAAATCACGGGGAAATCGCGCGGCATTCGATTCCCGGGCCGGGTTTTGACCGCATAAGATTTAGAGGTTTGTTCCCCTTCCACTCGTCATCCATCCGGCTTATGAAGCGGATGGATGAGGGCCCGCAGAGTCGCATCGCGATTGTTGTAGTACTTCTGGAAGTAAGAAGCGTATTCCCCACTGCGTAGATCGCCAAGCCAGCCAGCGTTTTCACGATACCAAGAGATTGTTTCGCGAACGCCGTCTTCTATATCCACGGTTGGTTTCCAGCCCAGCTCACGTTCAATTTTGGAACAATCGAGTGCGTAGCGGCGGTCGTGCCCAGGACGGTCCTGGACAAAGGCCAGGAGCGACTCCGGCCTGTTGGTGAGACGCAAAACGCGCCGGGCCATCGACAGGTTGGTCTCGCCGTTTGCCGTACCGACATTGTAGGTTTCCCCGACCTGACCGCGCTCGAGGATGGAAACGACAGCGCGGCAATGATCGTTGACGTGCAGCCAACATCGCTCTTGTTTCCCGTCACCGTAAATGGGCAACGGTTTGCCTTCGAAGGCGCTGACGATCATCAAGGGCAGAAATTTTTCGGGAAACTGGCACGGGCCGTAGTTGTTGGTAGGGCGGACGATGATGGCCGGAAAATCAAAAGTCCGCATGAAGGAGCGCACCATGAGGTCCGCGCCTGCTTTCGAAACGGAGTAGGGATTACTCGGGTGAAGAGGGGCGGATTCGGCGGCAGAAGCGCCGGGAAGCATCTCGCCATAGACTTCGTCGGTGGAGATATGGAGGAAGCGGCGAATTCCCGCCGCACGGGCGGCTTGCAAGAGAACCAGCGTTCCGGCGATGTTGGTTTGCGCCGAGGGAGACGGGTCGTAGATGCTGCGGTCCACATGGGATTCGGCAGCGAAGTGGACGACGGTATCGCAGCCAGAAATGGCGGAGGCTACGGCCTGGGGATCGCAGACGTCGCCCTTCACGAAGCGATAGCGCGGGTCGTCCGCGACCGAGGCAAGGTTGGCCAGATTCCCGGCGTAGGTAAGCTTATCGAAGTTGACGACGGGGCCGGAACTGGGGTCGCGGAGGACGTGGCGGATGAAATGGGAGCCGATAAATCCGGCACCCCCGGTGACGAAGATGGATTTTGAGGCCACCCCAGTGCGATCCTCCCGCTGATATTGTGAGACTTAAGGGCGATTTGCGCCACCGAGAGTTTCGTAAAACCGGTGAATCGCCGCATTCGAGAGTGGTTCCCGCCTTCCCCCGCCTGATTTCCACCTAAAACCGGGCATTCAGACGAGCTGGCATGCGGCGCGGCCTCGCGGAACCGTGCGCGAGGTTCGTAATTTGTTCCCTGACCGCCAATATCGAAGACCACAAATGTGCGCGGCAAACGAGAAAATTCCGGATTTTCAGGACAGGTCGGGCAGGCGAAGGACGGATTGCGCAGGACAGGCGATAGGGGTTGTTTGCGGTCGAACAGGTGCGCCCGGGCGAAACACCCTGTAAGTCGATGAGGAATAAGGGGTAAGGGTACCTGTCCGGGGTAGGAGTTCAGGTCGCTGGTGGGCCGCGTGAACAGGCGAAAGCGGTTGAACTATCTTGGTTCCTCTGACCAGTAGTTGCGTCCGGTGGCGGTCCCTACACTGGCCGTGACATGAGAACCCACAACCCAGTCCAATCAAAGCACTTCGCAGCCAACGTCTCGCGCTTCGAGATCCCAGTCAACCGCAAGGCCCAACCGCTCGTCGCAGTCGTGCTGTTGGCCATTATTCTCGCCATTATCGGGCTATCGAGCTGCGCCGCCTATACGAGCGCGGCGAAGACGGGTCCCTCGGGCACGGGCGCCGGGGTGCTGTCTGCAAGCGCATCCACGTTGACGTTTGGGAGCGTCGCGGTGGGAAGCAACGGCAGCCAGAACGTGACCATCACCAACACGGGTACGGCCACCGTGAACATCTCGCAGGCATCGCTAACCGGGACGGGGTTCTCGGTGACGGGCGGCAATCCTTCGGGTGCGCTGGCGGTAGGACAAAGCAGCACGGTACAGATTCAGTTCGCGCCGACGGCCGCGGGCGCTGTAAGCGGAGCGCTGACAGTGATCAGCGACGCATCGAATTCGCCGCTGATGGTTTCGCTGAGCGGAACCGGAACGCAGTCGGGGCTGTCGATTTCGCCTTCGACGCTGAACTTTTCGAACGTGACGGTGGGGCAGACGAGCACGCAGAACGTGACGCTGACGAACACGGGCAACACGAACGTGGTGATCAATCTGGCCACGGTGGCGGGCAACGGATTCGGAATTTCGGGGCTCTCGCTGCCGAAGACGATTTCGGGCGGACAGTCGCTCTCGTTTGGCGTGCAATTCGCGCCGACGACGGCGGGCGCGGCCACGGGAAGCATCACGTTTACGGATAATGCGCCGGGATCGCCGCAGGTAGTGACGATGCTGGGCAACGGCGTTTCGACGACATCGACGCTGACGGCGAATCCGGGCAGCGTGAATTTCGGAAACGTGCAGGTGGGCAGCAACAATCCGCAGACGATTACGCTGACGAACTCCGGTACGGCGAGCGCGACGGTTTCGCAAGTGGTTGCGTCGGGCGCGGGATTCAGCATCAGCGGCTTTTCGACGCCGCAGACGATTGCAGCGGGACAGAGCACGAGCTTCGTGGCGACGTTTGCGCCGACGACGGCTGGCGCGGCAACGGGCAGCATCACGATCAACAGCAGCGCGAACGATTCGACGGTGACGGTGGCGCTGACGGGCAACGGGACGCAGGGTAACCTGGCGGCGAATCCGTCCTCGGTGAGCTTCGGTAGCTTGCTGGTGGGCAGCACGGGCACCACGAATGTGACTTTGACGAACACGGGCACGGCGAGCGTGACGGTTTCGTCGGCGACGGTGACGGGCGCGGCGTTCAGCGTTACGGGGCTTTCGACGCCGCTGACGTTGACGGCGGGACAAAACGCGACGTTTGGCGTGAAGTTCGCACCGACGACGGCGGGCGCGACGAGCGGAAGCGTATCGATCGCGAGCAACGTGCCGGGATCGCCGCTGACGATTGCGTTGAGCGGAACGGGCACTGCGGGACAGGCGCAACTGACGCTGAATCCGGCGAACGTGGGCTTCGGAAACGTCGCGGTGGGCGGCACGGGAACGCAGACGGTGTCGTTGACGAACTCGGGCAACGCGACGCTGACGGTGACGCAAGCGGTGGCGTCGGGCGCGGGCTTCAGCATCACGGGCGCGTCGATGCCGATGACGATCACGGCGGGCAACTCGGCAACGTTGACGGCGGTGTTCAAGCCGACGACTGCCGGCAGCACGTCCGGATCGATTTCGATTACGAGCAACGCAGCGGGTTCGCCGGCGACGGTCGCTTTGGCGGGAACGGGCGTGCAGGGGCAACTGACGGCGAATCCGAACAGCGTGGCGTTTGGTTCGGTGACGCTGGGAAGCAACGCAACCCAGACGGTGACGCTGACGAACTCGGGATCCGCGAACGTGAATATCTCGCAGATTGCGGCGAGCGGAACGGGATTCAGCGTGACGGGATTGGCGACGCCGGCGACGCTGGCGGCGGGACAGAGCGCGGCGGTGACGGTACAGTTCGCGCCGACGACGGCAGGCGCGGCGAGCGGAAGCATTACGATTACCAACGATTCGCCGAACTCGCCGATCACGATTGCCTTGACGGGAACGGGAGCGCAGGCGCAACTGTCGGCTTCGCCGGCTTCGGAGAATTTCGGCAGCGTGGCGGCGGGCAGCAGCAGCTCGCAACCGATTACGCTGAAGAACGGCGGAACGGCGACGCTGACGATTTCGCAAATCAGCGCGTCGGGCACAGGATTCAGCATCTCGGGAATTGCGGCGCCGGTCACGCTGACGGCGGGCCAGTCCACGACGTTTAACGCCGTGTACGCGCCGACGGGAGCGGGCAACGCGACGGGAAGCATCTCGATCGTGAGCAACGCGCCGAACTCGCCGATGACGATTGCGCTGAGCGGCACGGGAACGGCTTCGCAGTTGTCGGCCAACCCGAGCAGCGCAGCGTTTGGAAACGTGACGACGGGACAGAGCAATTCGCAAACGATCACGCTGACGAATTCAGGGACGGCAGCGGCAACGATTTCGCAAGTCACTTTCACGGGAGCGGGGTTCAGCGTTTCGGGAATCAGCGCGCCGCTGACGATCAACGCGGGCAGCAACACGACGTTTAACGTGAGCTTCGCGCCGACGACGGCAGGAGCGGTGAGCGGCTCGGTGGTGATTACGAGCAATTCGCCGAGCTCGCCGCTGGCGATTGCGCTGAGCGGCACGGGCGTGGCAGCGACGCACCTGCTGACGCTGAGCACCACGAACCTGAACTTCGGCAGCGTGAACACGGGCAGCAGCAATTCGCTGAGCGTGGCTGTGACGAACACCGGAAACGCGAGCGTAGCGATTTCGGCGGTGAACGTGACGGGAGCGGGATTCACGTCGAGCGGCGTGACGGCGGGCGAAATTTTGAGCCCGAACCAGTCGGCCACGTTGACGGTGGAATTCGCACCGACGGCGGGGGGAGCGGTGACCGGCAGCGTCTCGATCGTGAGCAACGCAACGAACTCGCCGGCGACGATCTCGCTTAGCGGCACGGGAGTGGCGGCGCAACAACACACGGTGGGACTGACGTGGAACGCGAGCACGTCTTCGGTGGTGGGTTACAACGTGTACCGGGGAACGACGGAAGGCGGACCGTATTCGACGAAGCTGAACTCTTCGGCGGTGTCGTCCACGACGTTCACGGATTCTTCGGTCAGCTCCGGAACGACCTATTACTACGTGGTGACCGCGCTCGATTCGAACAACGACGAAAGCACGTATTCGAACGAAGCGGTGGCCGCGATTCAGTAGTCGGAGGAAAGGAAAAACCGCCCGGGAAGGCAGATGGCCGACCCGGGCGATAGGAAAGCGAAAAGAGGGTAGAAGGAAGAGCGGTCCTCCCCAGAAACCACCGCAAAGAAAGCGGTTAGGGGAGGACTGCTCGTGCGTACAGGGACAACACCTGTCCCAACTGTGTACCGAGGGCCAGTAGTCCTTCCTAAACGGCACGCCTCACAATGGCACTGGTGATGAGGCGTGTCTCCATTCGCAAAGACGCAGTACCCCCGCGAGTGCTTCGCGTGAAGCAGCATCCCGCATCTTTCTGCCTGCAGACATTTCTAACGACAGCACTTGTGATTGCGCTGCTGATGACGAGCGGCTGCGTGGGAGTGACGGGCAAAGGGGCGGTCGGCGGAACGGGTTCGGTGGCGCTGAGCGTGTCACCGGCGGCGATGAGCTTCGGGACGATGGGAGTGGGGACGAGCTCGACGCAGAAGATTGTGATCACGAACGATGGGACGGCGAACCTGACGGTAACGTCGGTGACGGTTTCGGGAAGCGGATTCACGATCGGCGGCATGATCGTGCCGGCGACGCTGAAACCCGGCGCGACGGATTCGCTGGAGGTGACGTACAAGGCATCGAGCGGAACGGCGAGCGGAACGCTGACGATCAACAGCAATGCGGACAATTCGCCGACGAAAATCGCGCTGAGCGGCAGCGGCGCGACGGCTTCGCTGACGGCGACGCCCGCGGCGGTGAGTTTCGGAAACATTTCGATCGGCAGCAGCTCCAGCGAAACGGTGAAACTATCGAACACCGGCACGGCGGCGGTGACGATTTCGAGCGCGGCGATCAGCGGCACGGGCGTGACGCTGACGGGCCTGGCGATTCCCTCGACGCTGCAGCCGGGACAAAATGCGAACGTGACGGTGACGTTCAAGCCGACGAGCGCGGCGGCGGAATCGGGAGCGATGACGATCGCGAGCAACGCAGCGGACTCTCCGATAAAAGTGGACTGGACCGGAGCGGGGACGGCATCGGCGCTCAGCGTGACGCCGTCATCGGTGAATTTTGGAACCGTAACGGTGGGAAGCAACGTGACGCAAACAATCCGGCTGGCGGACGGCGGAAGTTCGTCGATCACGATTTCGGGTTTGAGCGTGTCTGGATCGGGAATGAGCGTATCGGGAATCACATTTCCCTACACGCTGGCGGCGGGACAAAGCACGACGTTTACGGCGGAGTTCAAACCGACGAGCGCGACCACGGTCACCGGCGCGGTAGCGGTGGCCAGCAACGCGTCCGGGTCACCGGCGAGCATTCCGCTGAGCGGGAAAGGCGCGACGGCATCGGTGACGCTGAGCGCGAGCGCAACGACGCTGAGTTTCGGAAGCGTGAACGTGGGCAGCGCGGGATCGGCGAGCGTGAAGGTGACGAACTCCGGAAATGCCAACGCGAGCATCTCGAGCGTGACGGTTTCGGGAACGGGCTTCAGCCTGAGCGGATCGGGCGGCGCGCAGACGTTAACACCGGATGAGTCGAATACGTTCACGGTGAACTTCGATCCGAAGGCTTCGGGAAGCGCGAGCGGGACGCTGACGATTACGAGCAACGCGACGAACTCTCCGTTAAAGATCGGGTTGACGGGCAGCGCGCCGAGCACGTCGAAAAGCTCACACTCGGTGGGACTGAGCTGGGACGCGAGCACTTCGAACGTGACGGGTTATTTCGTGTATCGAAGCTCGAAGCCGAGCGGGCCGTATTCGAAATTGAATGGATCGCCGGAAACGTTGACGTCGTTTTCAGACACGTCGGTGACCGATGGACTGGTGTACTACTATGTGGTGACGTCGGTAAACTCCGGCGACATCGAGAGCACGTATTCGAATCAAGTCAGCGTGACGATTCCGAGCAACTAGAACAAGCGCTGTACGTGACGCGAAGTTTTCCGCAGAGCTCGGCCTTCCGATTCCCTTCCCATTTCAATTTCAGGCACACCCCTGCGCACGGGCCACAACTTGCGCGTTGAAATTTCCGGAGGTAACTCGGAATCGAGACGGCGTCAGGACTTCGTGAGGAGGAAGTTGCCGATGAGGAGAGCATCGGCGCCGGAGCAGAAATAGCTGCGGACGGCGTCGCGCGGGGTTACTACGAGGGGCTCACCGAAAAGATTGAAGGACGTGTTGACGAGTATGGGGGCGGGATTTTTCTCGCCGGACTTTTTGAGCAGACGGTACAGGAGCGGGTTCGCGGCCGCGGTGACAACGTGCAAGCGGACCAAATCGCCCTTGAGCAGAAATCCTTCGGGCAACGCCTGGAGCAACTGGCGGCCTTTGGCAGTGGCGGTGGCCATGGTGGCCATGAATCTGCCGTTGAACGAGCAATTGAAATATTCGGCGCAGGAGTCCTCGGGAATGGAAAGAGCGAAGGGGCGGAAGGACTCGCGATGCTTGACGTAGTCGTTGAGATTTTCGCGAACGTAGGGAGCCCAGGGCGAGGCGAGCAGACTGCGATGCCCGAGAGCGCGGCGGCCAAATTCAGAGGCGCCCTGAAACCAGGCGAGAATCTTTCCGGCGTCGAGAAGGCGGAGTGCTTCGTCGATTTGATGGGCGTTGGTGTCGCAATAGCGATAGGGCAACTTGCAATTGTCGAGGACGCGTTTCACGTCGTCGTTTGAGTACGACGGTCCCCAATACAGGCTACACATCGGTTGGATGCGGGGCTGCTTGAGAATCTGGTGCCAGGCCAGCCACGCCGAACCGAGGGCGGTGCCTTCGTTGCCGGAGGCGGGCTGAACGAACAGGCGGTCAAAGGCGGTGTTGGCTTCGATCTCGGCGACCAGGAGAGGATTCAAGAACAGACCACCGGCCAGACAGGCGGAACGAGACTCGGTTTTCAGGCGAAGGGATTCGAGCCACTCGCAGAGGAGCACGGCGATCGCTTTCTGAAGACTGGCGGCAATATTGGCGCGAGTGGATTCCTCGATTTGCAGGCCGTAGCGGCCGGCGATGCCGAGCTTGCGATAAAAGGAATCGCTAAAGGTGAGCTTGCCGGAAAAACCGCGATTGAAGAACTGGGAATTCATGCGCGGAGCACCGGCGGCGTGCTGGCGCAGCATTTCGAGAAATAGCCCGGAGAAAACAGGTTCGCCGGCGAGGCTGAGCCACTGCAGTTTGTGTTCATCGGCGTGAGGGGTGAAGCCGAGGAGCAGCGTGATCTGGGTGTAAACCCAGGCAAGCGAATTCGGCAGCGAAACGGAATCGAGTTCGCGGATTTTGGTGCCTTCGCCCAAGCCGACGAATCCGGCGCGACCGTCACCCTGTTCGTCGAGCACGAGAATCAGCGCGCGATCGAGAGGAGAAGCGTAAAAGGCGCTGGCGGCGTGGCAGAGTTGATGATCGAGAGCGATGACGCCACGCGGGGAGCCGGCGGCTTTCCGGCGGAGGACGCGCAGGTTGTTGAGGTCGCGACCGAGTTCGCTGAAGGATTTATTCAGGTAGTAGGCGCTCGATACGGGAGAGACAACAGCGAGAGGCGCGCGAAAAGAAAGCTGGCGGCGCCATTTGCGGCCGGGGCGCGTGGCAACGGCGACGCATTCGAGATCTTTCCAACCGATTTGTGAACCATCCAGACAGGAGCGAATGGCGGCGTCCGGCAAGCCTTCGATGGAGTGCGTGCGGACGAGCTTTGCCTCTTCGATGGCGGTAACGACATTGCCATCACGGAGGAGCGCCGCGGCGGGATCGCGCCCTAGTGCGGATAGCCCGAGGATGTTCATGGTTGGTACCCGAATGAGAGGTTGAGCAATGAAATGGCCACAAACGTCTCCCTGTTGATCCGAGAGCGATCGCAAAGTTTAGGGATACGTTCCATTTTACAACGCGTGTGGACGCACCCGATGGGAGAAGTCAACGCTGTGTCCGAGAGCGTTACCGTTTAGCGGTTGGGCACACGGAAGAGAGGCTTTTCCGGGGGCGGAATGGCGGCACGGCGGCAGGACACAAATCCCCACCGCAAGCCCGCGAGGCTAGGGATTGCGAGCTTCGCCTGCTGCCGCAGAGCCATGGAAGCGGCGGTAACACTCGGAAATCTCGCCCATGCGGCCCCAAACCCTGAGTTTGTTTGAGAAGCGCCGCGACGGGTTGAAGGCGGTTAACCAGCGAACGGTCCAGACAGCGAGGCGCCGGAAGAGAACCAGCGGAACGCCGGCAATGAACGCGCGGGTACCCGGCGGAATTCCGAACTCGCGGACGTCGGCACGCGATTTATCGAACCACCACTTCAGAAAATACTCCTGGCGAAGCCGATTTTCGGGAACGGCATGATGAACGACAGCCGAGGGGACGTACCAGAGCGTTTCTCCGGCAGCCAAAACGCGTTGACCAAACTCGGTGTCTTCGTTGCGGATTTCGCTATCGGGACGCGGCCCGAGGTCGGTGCGAAAGGCTCCGTATTTTTCAAAAACTTCCCGTTTGAACGCCATGTTGGTGCCGAAGGGCGATTCGTTGAGCGGGGCGGGATCGGGTCCGAGATCGAACATGGCGAGCGGGGCGAGGCCGTAGCGGTCGGCGAGCGGGAGCCAGTTCGGGCGCGGGCCCGTCCAATCGGGAAGGATGCGGCCGCCGGAGCCGGCGTAACGCCCGTCGTGTAAACACGCCGTCAGTTCGGCGAGCCAGTTCGGTTCGACGGTCACGTCGTCGTCCATGAACGCGATGACGTCGGCGCGGGTTTGGCCGAGGCCCGCGTTGAGGGCATGGGATTTCCCCGGGCGCGCTTCAAATAAATAGCGAAAGTGTCCGGGGTATTTCCTGCAGAAGCTTTCGACGACCGAGGCCGTCTGGTCTTTCGAGTTGTTATCAACGACCAGGATTTCCCAGGAAACGGAAGGCGGAAGCTCGAGTCGTGCGGCACTCGCGAGCGCCTTTTCGAGGCTCTGGCAGCGATTGTAGGTGCAGAGGATGACGGTGATGTTCATATCGAAACTGTATCGATGCGAAGGCGCGATGTTCGATCGGATGAACGGGTTGCGAGCTTATGTTAACGCGCCTGAAAAATATAGCCGGCTATTTCCATTGGGTGACGGAGGCATCGAGCCAACGGTCCGGAAACGTCTGGGTAACGGCGTGCGGGGAAGCGCTGCGAAGGAATCCGAGGTACGGATGAATCCATGCGGGGAGAGCAGGACGCGGAGAGTACGAAACGAGCACGAGGCGATCGTCGCGGAAAGGAGCGACTTCCGCTGTCGATGCTTCGTCATCTGGCAGGATGACGACGAGGTCGCCAGCTTTCGGTCCGACGCCGGGTTGGCATTGAATTTCTTCGTAGGCGACGCATGGACCGGAGGTGGATACGGCGGCGCTGGCGAGGACGACGGAAGGATTGCGCGCACCGGGAGCCGGCGGAGCATCGACCGGGACGCCGATGTGCTGGAGGTAGGCGCCGAATTGCATCACGAGAGTCGTGTTAGCAAATGGAAAATAGACGACCGCAGGGGCGGAGGGGTCGCGACGGTAGTGCGACAGAATCGCACGAGCCATTTCGGCTTTTGCGCGGACGGTGTTTTTTCTTTCAAAGACACAAAACGCGGAGAAAGCGAGTTGCTGAATCAAGAGCAGGGAGACGGCGAGCGCGACAGCGAGTTGGAGCGGGCGGCGGATGTTTGCGTACGAAAGGATGAGGATGCGTCCGATATACAGGCAGGCGATGAGATCGACTGGCGCGAGATAGTAGGAGGCGTACATCGAGAGACGAAGATAGGCGAAGAAGTAGGCGACACCGCCGAGCGCGAGGCTATCCCACAGAAGCCACGGCTGCTGACGGCGAGCGAAAATCCGGAAAAAGCGCCAGGCGACAAAGGCGACGAGCAGAAAGGCCAAGGGGTCGAGGCGCAGGTAGGCCGCCAGGGTATCGACGTAGCTCAGGCGCGACTGGTCGGCGTATCCCATGTTGGGATGAGGAACCATGGCCGCAAAGTAATACAGCAGATATATGACGGAAAGACAGGCGAGCCAAAGGTCGAGATAGCCGCGCTTGTCGGAGGAGTGAGCGGAGTACGCGTAAATCGGGCCCGGTTCCCTGGCGCGCACAATCAAGCGGGCGACGGCGAAGGTGAAAAGAAAAATGAAGCAGGTTTCCTTGTAATACAGGAGGAACTGAGCGGCCACAACGGCGCCGGCAGCCCACGAAGCGGAGACAGCGCGATCAAAGCGCCGCATGCAATACGCGAAAACGGCAATCCATAACAGGATATTTCGCTCGGTAAAAATCAAGCCACCAAAGCTGATGACCACGCTGGGGAGAATCAAGGCGAACGCGGCGAGACACGCGCGAGCTGCGGGAGCCAGATCCTCGTCGAGAACGAGAAGAAGAAAAGCGAGAACGAGTAACTCGACAACAGGAAACAGGTGGTACCCAAGTGCCGTGGCAGTGAAATGACGGATCAGGTTAAATTCCTGATGGCCGAGGGGAAAGAAGCGGCCGTTGCCGCGCCAGATCGGCGGCAGGATGTTCAAGCCCCGGAGGGTGTAGAGAGTGAACATCGAGTTGTCGTAGTAGGTGAAGTCTTCCCAAGCCAGCATGACGGCGACGTAAAACAGAAGAAAGCCGGCGAGGAACGCAGCGACCAAAATGTCTTTGCGCGTCCAGGATGGGATTCCGTAGCGAACGGTTGAGACGCCGAGCGGGGGTTCCTTTCGCGGATCGGAGGCACCGGGGAGACCCAGGACCCAAACAATTCGAAGCGCCGCGACGGCGGTAATGAAAATCCAGATGGGAATGAACCAAGTGACGCGCGCGCGCCAGAGGGTTCGGGCTAGCTGCTCTAACAACGAGATCATAGTCCACCGTGAACGACACCGCTAACCGCTGGCTGGGGAGGCAACGGAACGGGTGGAGTGTGAATTGTGGGTCGGCGCTGGAAGTTTCGAAGACTCCTCGGGCTTGGGCGCTCGTTCGTTCTTCAGGAATTGCAGATTTCAATGCGCGACGGCGGTGAACCTGAACGCTTCGACAACGGAGGAGCGGGAGAAGTGAACTCTCGTGACCCAATCAACGAGCCGCGCCGGTTGCGATCGCACGTTTCAAATACAAAACCGCGTCGCCTCGGACGGGGGGCGCGAAGGAATGAGAGCCATCCGAGAGAGAAACTATACCAGAGCCGACAACTTTTGTGTCGGAGGGGCGAAGCCACTCGAATTCGTAAGAGCCCGCCGCAACCGACAGAGTGAAGGAACCGCTGGAGGGCTGATACACCAGATATTCATGGCCGGGATTGGCCAGGCAGTATCCGGTGCTCGATAGCGAGGGCTGGGGAGTGATGGAGGAGAGGTCGATGCGATTGGCGTAGGTGACGGTGGCGCCCATGGCGGAACGAAGGTCGTCCCAGTAATCGTCCGGTGTGAGGCCAATGTGCGGGTCCGCGGTTGAGCCGCCGGGAGAGTTGCGGTTCGGCCATTTCACAAGATACGGATCCATGAAGGCGACGTTGTTGCCGGAAGTGAAATTTTTCCAGACCCAGGCGCGCTGGCCGGATTTTCCGTCGCGCTTCAGATCGGGAAAGGGATAGGAATGGTCGGTGTCGTTGATGACGACTTTTCGGCCGTCGCCGAAGGTGAAACGGTCGCGCGGCGAAATCCATTCGGCGGCGCTGGCGTAGAGAGTTTCGTCGCGGCCGCCCATGTATTGAAAGGTGAAGCCGACGGGATGCTGCTTCGGTCTTGAAGATTCGTATTCGTGGACGAATTGAATGACGCTGGCTTGCCATGCGTCGGAATACGGAGCGCCGGCTTCGTTCGAAACTTCGAAGAGGACATTGTCGAGATCGTTGACGGTGTTGACGACTTTGCGGATGTAGGCGCGTTCGTACTCCCAGACGGCCGGCGTGATTTGCAGATTGTCGGTGGGGCATTTTTCGGGGCAATCGACGCCATTGATGTTGTTCGAGGCTTCAAACGGATTTCCGTCCTGGGAATTCGTTTCGTGTTCCCATTCCTCGCCTTCGAAGAGCATGACGGAAACGTAGATGCCGTTGTCGCGGGCCGTGATGATCCGGGAGCGCAACCGGTCGAAGTAATTCTGGTCGAAGCTGTTCAAGTCGAATTTGGGGCGGCCATCGTTGGCGAGGCCCGGGCCGGTGCGCAGCCATTTGAAGGGCGGAGCGACGGTATTTTCGAAATCGTCTTCGGCGCCGGTGTTGGGGAGCTCGGCGGTCCACATGCGCATGAAATTAAAATTGTGGGCGACCATCCACTGGACGTAGGCGTCGTAGGGAAATGCAACGGTGGGCGGATTGAGAGTGCCGCGCTGGGGAAAATTGGACCAGGTGTGGGAGCCGGCGAGGTAGACGGCTTTTCCGGATTCGTTCGAGAAGTAGCGGGGATTTTTCGCGCTGACGCGCAACGGACCGGTGGCAATTTTTTCCCGGACGGGCGCGAGGGGAACTCCGGCCGGCGCCTGGCATCCGGAAAAGAAGGTGAGACAAAGTGCCAGCGGAAGCAGCACGGCAGCGGCCGAACGGGATCGCAAAACGATCGGGGAAATACGCGGCGCGGCGGGCGACGGGCTTTGTTGCGGGCTAGCGGGGGCGTTCATCTTCGGGGGCCGAAAATACGATGTCTTTGGTTTTGCTGCGGCGATCGAGGAAGGAGTCGATGGCGCGCTTGGGATTACCGAGGAAATCGAGCAGGGCGAGCGGAGCCCATTTCGCGTAGAGCGAGCTATCGAGTTTGTAGCCGATGACGGCGAGACCCTTGCGGTGAAATTCCCAAAACGCGGCAGGTTTGCGCTTGAGCGCGGACTTGCCGAGGAAAAGGAAATATTGGCGTTCGGCGTCTTGCAGGCAGAGTTTGTATTCGAAGGGGGTGAGAAATTCGCGAGCGTACAAGACAACGGCCTGGAGGCGAAACAGGGCGAGGTAATTGTAGGGGCGAATGCGATTGGAGATGGATTCGTTGTCGCGGCGCGAAAAGGTGAGGACCTGGTGTACGAATCCGAGATTACTGGATTTGAGCAGATCGAAACAGACCTGGCCGTCTTCAAAGGGGGCGAGACGCTCATCGTAAAAAGGCTTGCGGGAGCGGACCAAGTCGGAGCGGTAGAGGAGCGAGTTCGGAGAGCCGAAGAGATAGAGGCGGCGGAGAAAAAACAGGCGGCAGGCGTCCCGACCGGAGACTTCGGCGCTGGGATAGGGCAAGCCGTCGAGAGACACGTGGCGGCCTTCCAGTTCGTAGGCCGAGACAATGCCGACGGAGGGATGCGATTCGGCGACATCGACCATTTCGCGGATGCACTCGGGAAAGATCCAGTCGTCGGCCTGAACCATCTTGCAATATTTACTGCCGGAGGAAATCGAGGAGAGCGCGAAGTTGTAGTTCTGGACTTGCGGGAGGAAGGAGGGCGGACGGACGACGCGAATCTTCGCGGGAAATTCGGCGGCGTACCGGGCGGCGATGTCTCCGGAGCCGTCAGTACTGAAATTATCGACGAGGATGTATTCCCAGTTCGAGTAGGACTGGCGGAGAACGCTTTCGATGGACTCGGCAAGGTACGCCTGGGTGTTGTAGAAAGGCGTGACGATGCTGACGAGCGGAGCGTTTTCCATATGGCGAATGGGCAGCGATGTTGGCGCTAGTTTGTGGAGGGCTTCGCGGGGGCGGGCGAAGCGGGCACGGGAAGCGCGAACGTAAGAATGTCATGTCCGGCGGCGATGGTGATGCGCTGGCTAGTGCCCGACATGTAGCTGACCGGAGCGGCGACGATGCGACCGCCGGTAGAGACGCGCCAGAGTTCCCTGCCGGTTTTTGCGTCGAGAGCGAAGAAAAATTCCTGCTGGCTGCCGAAGACGACTCCTCCGGCGGTGCTGAGCAGGCCACCCACATGATTCGCGGGGTTGCGATATTCCCAGACGCGTTCGCCGGTTAGCGGGTTGATCGCGCGAACGGCTCCCTGAGGCTGAACGGCGGAGGAAAACTGAAACGAGCCGCCGAGAAACATTTCGCCGGGACGGTAGTCGGGCGCGCCTTTATAAAATACGCCGCCCCATTCAAGCGCAGGAACGTAAAAGTAGCCGGTTGCCGGACTGTACGACGGCGATTCCCAATTGACGGCGCCACCGACACCGGGATAGACGAGCGTGCCGTGTTCAGTGGGCGCGGCGGCGGGATTGACGGTGGGCACGCCGTTGCCATCGATGCTCTGCGCCCAGGTTTGCTGGGCGAAGGGCTTGGCGAGAAGGAATTTGCCGGAATCGCGATCGAGAAGGTAGAAGAAACCGTTGCGATTGGCCTGCGCGAGCAAGTGCTGCGGTTTTCCGGAAATTGTGGCGTCGAACAAAATTGGAATTTCCGTGGCATCCCAGTCGAAGAGATCGTGCGGCGTAAATTGAAAATGCCACTTGAGCGCGCCGGTATCGGCATCGAGCGCCAGCATACTGTTGGTGTAAAGGTTGGCGCCGGCGCGGGTGTCGCCTTCAAAGTTGGGGCTGGGATTTCCAACCGGCCAATAGAGGACGTTGGATTTCACGTCGTAAGAGCCGGTGAGCCACGTGGGGCCGCCGCCGGTTTTCCAGCCGTCGCCTTTCCATGTGTCTGCACCGGGCTGGCCGGGTTGCGGGATGGTGTCAAACTTCCAGAGAGATTTTCCGGTTGTGGCGTCGAGAGCCTGAACGAATCCGCGAATTCCGAATTCCCCGCCGGCAACTCCGGTGATGACCATGTTTTTTACGATCAGAGGAGCGGAGGTGATGCTGTAGCCGTCTTTGGAATTGGCGATTTCGACGTCCCAGAGAACTTTTCCGGTGTTGCTGTCGAGGGCGACCAGATGCGCATCGAGAGTGCCGAGGTAGAGGGTGTTGCCCAGAACGGCGAGGCCGCGATTGACGTAGCCGCAGCAGACGGACAAATGGTCGGGAAGTTTGCGTTCGTACGACCAGATCAGATGGCCGGTGTTGGCATCGAGCGCTTCGATCCAGTTGGGAGGAAGCGTGACGAACATGCGGCCGTCCACAACGATGGGACTGGTTTCGACGGAAAGCTCGGGCGTGTCGTACTGATGCATCCAGAGAAGGCGCAGGCCGGATGCGTTCGCGGCAGTGATTTGGGTGTTGGGGCTGAAGCGGTGGCCGTCGTAGGAGCCGGAATAGGTGAGCCAACTGTCGCCGCGCTGCGCGGCACTGATTTGTTCGAACGTTACGGGCGCGACGGGTTTGACGCCGGAATTGTCGTCCATTTCGCCGGCAACTTCGGCGCGCAGCAGGAGCGAGCGAACAAAAGCGACGAGGCGCCAGCGATCGTCCCAGGAGAGGGTGCTGGCGGGCATGGCTGTGCCGCGAATGCCGAACGAGATGGTGCGGAACAAAGCCCAGTCGCTATCGCCCTGGACCATATGGCGATGCTGGAGGGGCGGTCCGCCAGGTCCGCCGGAACCGTTGGGGCCGTGACAGACGGTGCAATGCGAACGAAAGAGCTGGCTGCCGGCGGCGAGATCTTCCGGCTCGGAGAAAGGATTGGTGATGACGGCATAGGGGTTGGGCGTCCTGGCCAGACCGGGCACGCTGTAGTGATGTTGCTTGCCGGACATTATATAGAGGTCTTTCCAGGTGATGTCCGGGAGGGTGCCGGTGGCTTTCAGGTAGGCGATTTTGGCGCCGTCGGCGGCCTTGGGCACTTTCTTCATCAAAAAGGCAACGGCCAAAAGCGCGAGAAGCAGGACGGCGAGCAGGAACCATTTGAAGAGCGAGCGCGATTTCGGATCTGGCATGAGAGTGAAATTTCCCCAGCTGAAAATGTTTTAGCCCGGCGCGGTCATCGCGCGAGCGGCCGCAAAATCGCGGCTACGAAGGATCGACATCCATATAATTTTTGGGCAAACCAATCACCACCATTCGTTTGATGAGGCTTTCGACTTCGGGCGAACGAACGTTGGCTTGCACTTCGCGGTACGTTTCGTCCGTCAGGGTCACGTGTTGCGGGCAAAAGCTTACCATTTGGACGTTTTCGAATGCATAGTGATGCGAAGGAAATTCGAACTGGAGGCGCCAGCGCTTGCGGTCGGCGGTGCGGGAAATTTTGTAAACCGGATTGATGCCGAGGCGCCCATCGGCGTGCGCCCAGCGGGACGGATCCGCGGGCGGCGCCATGACGGATGGCGAGCCGGGATAGACGAGCGACAACCACTTGTCGTCTTCGACGGAATCGAGAGAGCGCGGGCGGGTGAAGTCGAGCGGGCGCTGTTTCAAGTAGAGTTTGAGCAGCTCGGTTTCGCCGAAGAGGCGCCAGCTTGCATCACCGCAGAGCTCGAGATATTCCTGGGGCGTGAGTTCCAGGCCTTCATTGGGTTCGATGAGTTTGTTTCCCACTCCGGTGAGGAGGACGGGACGACCGGGAGCACAGCGAGAGATTTCGCGAAGGACGAAGTCTTTGTGATGGAAATAGTGAAAGGCGTCAGCGCAAATCGTGGCGGAGAAGGAATCGTCCGCGAAGGGCAACGGTTGATCGACGTCCGCGCACAGGAAACAATTCTTCGGAGCGACCCAGTATTGCGCGGCCCAGAGCTGGAAGAAATTGCGGTCGACGCCGACGACGCCGTGAGCGGCCGGGGATTCGGCGAGATTGTGTTCGAGGTGGCCGGAGCCGCAAGCCAGGTCGAGGACGGGCTTGTCGCTCGCGGGGAGATACTCGGTGAGCATAAGCGACGCAAGATGGTGAGGCTGCGCGAGACGGTAGAGAAAATAGTTGTACATGTCGCCGGAGACGGGCGAAAAGTCTCCAAAGAAAATCCTGAACCATTCCTTCGCGGTGTGCTTTTTCGGATCTTCTTTCGCCAAACGACGAAGTTGCGATTTGCGCAGGCCGAGGGTAAGACCGCGGACCAGGCCGCTTTGCCAGACGCGATTGGGAACGACGCGTTTGAGTTTTTTGAAGGTAAGCGGGAATGTGATGCAGCGGAGCAACGCTTCCAAGCCGCGTTTGGCGACGATCAGGCGCGTTAACTCTTCGATCGAATCGCCTTTGTAATCGACGTGACCTTCGGTGTGCTCGAACGCCCCGATACCGCCCTTCATGATGATGCAAACGCCGTCAATCACGGGATATTCGCTGCAGCCGCAGCGGAGCACGCCGTATTCGCGGGCGTGAGGCAGGCCCTGGTCAATGCGGTCGAAATTCAGCGCGGCGCGGCAGGAAGGGCAGCGCAGGATGCCAATCAGATGTTCGAACGAGCTTTCGTGGCTTGTAAAGCGCGACATTGCGTTGTTTCCTTCGATTCGCAGTGGCGACTGGACGGAGTTCATTTTACGCGGCGAGCCAAAGAGCGAGCGGTCAACCTACATCCGTTTTGGGAGCTGCCGGGACTGCCGGTTCGACTCGCTCGAGCCAGTTCTCGCGCCACCAGGTATAGATCGCGCGCGGACAGAACATGCGGCATTCGCTGTAGCGAGATTCGCAAACGACGTTGTCGAGGATAATGCAGGGCGAGCCCATCTTCATCATTTTGCCGGTTTTTTCGTCGATGATGTTGGTGACGCGCGAGAGAACGCGATACGTTTTGCCGCAGTAAGGGACTTCTTCGGCGTCGAAGTAGAGGCCGCGATTCATGTTCAGCGGGCTGAGGGTGTCGAGAATTTCGTCGTGGGATTTCACGCGAACCAGTTCACCGGGCTGTAAATTGAGAATTCCCGTCGGAGTCGGCTGGCCTTCGGGAATACGTCCGGTCTTGCGCGGAAATTTCGTGCCGCCCCAGAGCGGATGAAACGTGTCGTAAAACCATTCCATGGGCTTGCCAAGGCCGATGCCGGCGTGGCTGATCGAGTAGTAGATTGAATAGACGGCACCGCAGAAAATTCGCCAGAGCGAAACGTTGCCGGAGGTGAAGTCTTCGACGTACTGGCTGAAATTCCACCAATTCAACTCGGTAGTGTATTGCGGCAGAAGCGTGGCCTGGCAGGAATAGGTGATTTGGCCGTCGGGCGCCACGGAAGCGACGGTGGCGGCGGCAAGATCAGCTTCGGTGCAGCCGGAGTTCGATGGTGCGGAGTTTGCGGCGGGCGGCGGCGCGGCGGAAATCTGGACGAATTCACCGGAAGCACTGCGCTTAATGGGCTTCAGCCATTCGTCTTTCCAGAATAATAAGCAAGCTTGCTGGCAGCCGTCATGGCCGGAACCATCGCAACGAGTATCGAGATGGACGGCGTGAGAGACGCGGCGGCCGCGAATGGGAAATACGGTGTCGCAGGTTTTGTGCGCGCGCTTGAAGACCTTGAATTGCTTGCCGCAGAAAGCGAGCATCTCAGGCATGAAGGGCATGCCATCGAGCTGGCCTTTTTTGTCGAGGGTACGAAGAATCTCCTCTTTGCTGAGAACTTCGACCCAATCTCCCGCACTGAATTTGCTGGCCTTCATTTCTGTGTCCGTCTCCGAAATTTCGATTTCAAGTGAAAGCGAAACGCGCGATTCAGGATTCCGCCGGTACGGCATCACGCCGGTGCAAAACGTGCTGGAACAGATCCAGGTAAAAATCTTTTTCGCCCATGACGATCAAGAGAACGAAGGCGTACACCAGCGTGAAGGCCGTTCCCTCGAGGGCGAGCAGAGGGATCGCGGTGATCGCGTCATTGAGGAAATGCCGCACAACCCAACCGGCGATGCCGCCGAACAATCCGGCGACGATGGGCTTTTTGATGCAGTCGAAATACGCGGCGACGGTGATGCCGGTGCCGTGGCGCGCCCAGACAACGATCGGAACGAACAGGAGAAGCATGGCGGCGGAATATCCGAAGGCGACGCCAGTGGGGCCGTAGTGGAGTCCGGCGACAACTCCGAGTACGACAACGGGCGCAATCAGCAACGCGATTTTCAGGCTGCGCCCGGCAAAACCGGTGGACTGCAAGAGCCACGAAAAGGGATTGACGAGAGCGAGGACGAGGACGGTGGGCGCGAGCAAACGAAGAACAGGACCCGCGGCGCTCCATTTGGGCCCGAGCAGAATGGCGACGAGTTCGTTGCCGAAGACGGCGGAGCTGACCACGACGGGCATGGTGACGGCGAGAATGACGGATTGCGATTTCAGAAAGGCGCGCTGCAGGCGATCGGACTCGCCCTGCATGCGAGACAAAACGGAAAATGCGACCACGTAGACGGCGCCGATGAGCTGCGTGACGGGAAGCGTGGCGAGCTGGTAGGCGCGCCCGTAAATTCCGAGCGGCGCGGCGCCCCAGAAGCGGCCAAGCAAAACTTTTTCGGTGTTGTAAGCGATGTACACGACGAGGCCGTTGAGAGTGACGGTGCCGCCGAAGCGAAGCATGGCACGAAGCTCGTTCGTCCAACGCGGTTTGCCGGGAACCCAGGGAATGGCGATCCAGGTGGCGAGGGTGCCGACGACGGCGAGGCTGATGTTCTGGCAGATGAGCGCCCAGTAGCCGAAGCCGAGGATCGCCATACCCACGGCGATGACCGTGCCGACGACAGCGCTCAGCACGTCGATCTTCACGCTGGTGGTGAAACGCATGGCGCGATCGAGCAGCGCTTTGTGCTGCACGCCGAGACTGTTGAAAAGAAAAATGCTGGACGAGGCGATGGTGATCCAGAACAGGCGAGGCTCTTTATAAAATTTTGCCAGGAACGGGCCGGCCAGGGCGACGACGATGGTGAGAAACGAGCCGAGCGCGAGGTTGATCCAGAAGAGCGTGGAGATTTGTTCGCGGGTGACGTTTTCCTGCTGCACGGTGGCGAGGCTGAGGCCAGCGTCTTTGAACAGGGCGAAGAAGGCGGTGAGCGTGAGGACCATGGCCTGCAGGCCGTAATCGGTGGGCGAAAGCAACCGAGCGAGAACGATCGTGGTGCCAATCTGCAACACCATCGACACACCCTGGCCGAGAACGCTCGCAGCTCCGCCACGAACGGATTTGCGCTTGAACTCGGAAGCAGCAGGAACGGCGACGACGGCGGCGTGGAGTTCGTCGTCGGTCTGCGGGACGATGGCGTCCGCAGAATTTCCGGATGGGTCTTCGATGGAGGTCAGGATCGGTTCTTCCTAGAATCTTGGTCGAGCAACGAATTCATGGGCGCGCCCGGTGCGGCGGCGGAGCCGGCGCAGTTTCGCTTAGACGTACGTCAATTCGACGGCGGGATGCGGAGCGACACCGCGAACTGCGTCCCAAAAAGCTTCAGCGATCATGTCCGTGAGCGGCCAACTGCCGGAGAAGTGATAATCGTCGACGCGAGTGATGGGCGTGAGCTCGGCGAGAGTGCCGACCAGGCGCAGTTCGTCGGCGATGTGAAGCTCGGTGCGATCGATGGGCCGTTCGATAAAAGGTATCGCGCGGGAATGGCAGATGCCGCGGACGATTTCGAGGGTGATGCTTTCCAGGCGGCCTTCAGAGGCGGGCGGCGTGATGACGGCTCCGTCGCGAACCATGATGAGGCACGCGCCGCTGCATTCAGCAACGCGGCCAAACTGATTGAGCAAGATCATTTCGGAAAAACCGCGGCCGCGGCCTTCGATGCGAGCAAGGCGAGCGACGTTGTAGTTGGCGCTGGTTTTGATGCGCGGCGACAAAGAAAGATCGGTGGCGCGCTGCCATGTGCTGACGCCCACGGCGACGGGGCTGGGCGGCTCTTTCGACTGGTGGTAGGCGGTGAGGACAAGATCGGCGACAGTGCCTTCGCCCCAGTGGCCTTCGACAACGTAGAGAGTGGCGCGAATCCACATGTCTTTGTCCGGCTCGTAGAGAGCGCGGATCAATTTGCCGCAGGCGGCGACGAATTCCTCGAACGAAACGGGAACGGGAACGTGGAGGAGGCGACCGGAATGCGTGAGGCGGTCGTAATGCTTGCGCATTTCGACGATGCCGAAGGCGCTGCCGTCGGCTTTCCAGTAGCCTTTCAGGCCTTCATAGACATTGAGGCCGCGATTGACGGCTTCGGTGGAGACGTGAAGAGTGGCGTCTTCCCAGGGGCGAACTTCACCCTGGAAATAGACCCATTTGGGCTGCTGCAATCCCAAGTTGTAGAGAGCTTGTTTGGCGGGCTTGGTCATTTTTTCTCTCCGGAGATTTCGCCGGACTTCACGTTTCGGTATGGTTTTCGCGAAACCGCGACGCGCGAACTACGCAATGCCGGCGTGCGCCTCTTCCTGGGATTTGTCGCGAGCGCGCCAGCGGAGTGAACTGTCGAGGCGACCAGCGGCCATCAGGCGGCGGATGTGCGCGATTCGGGTGTAGCGATCTTTTTCGATGTCGTCGAGCGTGAGGCCGACGGAGCGATAGGCTTCGTAAAGTTGTTCGGCGCCCTTTTTCACGTTCCACTTCGGCTGGAACTTTGGGAGCATGCGCTTGATCTTGCTGCAGTCGACGCGGTAGCAGCGCGTGTCCGGGCCGCCGTTGGGCGCGTATTCGACTTCACAGTTCGGGACAACCTGCTTCACGATGTCGGCAATCTCGCGGATGCGGTAGTTTTCTTCGGTGATGCCGACGTTGAAGGTTTGATTGTGGATCGCGTCCCTGGGAGCTTCCATGGCGACGATGGCGGCGTGGATGATGTCTTCAATGTGAACGATGGGGCGCCACGGAGTGCCGTCGCTCTTGACATAAATTTTTCCGGTGGTGAGGGCTTTGGCGACCAGATCGTTTAGAACAATGTCCAAGCGGAGTCGCGGTGAGACGCCGTAGGCGGTCGCGTTGCGCATGAAGGTGGGGCTGAAATGATCGTCGGCGAGCAAAGCGAGATCGCGTTCGACGAAGACTTTTGATTCGGCGTACGGGGTGACGGGATTGAGCGCGGAGGTTTCGTCATGAAACATGTCTCCGGCGGCACCGTAGGTGCTGCACGAGGAGGAGAATACGAAACGGCGGACACCTGCGTCTTTTGCCGCCTTTGCGAGGCGCATGGAGGCGTGGTGATTGATGTCGTAGGTGACGTCCGGATTTAAATCGCCGACCGGATCGTTGGACAGCGCGGCGAAATGGATGACGGCGTCGAAACCTTCGAGGTCGGCTTTGGTGACGTCGCGAAGGTCTTTGAGAAGTTCGGGGATGGGGCGCGCTTCTTTTCCGAAATCGCAGCCGGCGAAGAGATTGTTGTCGAGGCCGACGACTTCATGGCCGGCGGCGGCGACCATGGGGGCGGCGACGGAGCCGATATAGCCTTTGTGTCCGGTAACCAGAACTTTCATGCTGTGAGTCTCCCGTTAGGATTGCAAATTCGACCTAGCTTATCGCTTCGACGCGGACTCGGCGCCGGGCGAGGCGACGAATTCGCGTTCGCTGCCGTCGAAGTAGAGCGCCATGGCTTCGTCTGGCAAGTGGGTGAAGTCGGTGGCGCGAATGTAATCGTGCATGGTGGTGCCGGTGCAGGCGGAATCGATATTGGGGGCGCCGGATTTTTTCCAGACGTCGTCGAGATGGACGGTGCGGAAGTCGATGCTGTAACGCGCGAGGCCGCTGGTGTTGGGCACGGTGGAATGGAGCTGGGCGGCGGAAAAGAGCATGGCGCCGCCGACATTGGCGACAACGCGGAGCTGCGGATCGGGATCGGGAGCGACGATGGCGCGGGGTTGAACGCGCGTGTCTGCCTTCACGTGCTGCGCGGCGCTCTGGCGATTCTGGCGATTCCACTCGTAATAATTGTAGGTGTTCGAGGTGTTCGGCAGCGGTTCGTACCAGTAGCGCGGATGGAAGGCCATGATGTTGTCCGGGCAGACGTCGTACACCGGCATCCACCAGTTGATCTGGGAGAAAGGCGCGGAATACCAAGTATCGCGATGGGGATGAAAGGCATAGGCGATGCCGGAGGAAAGATAGTCGGACGGAAAGGCGGTGCGCAGGCGCGGGACGTCGAAGTAGGTCTTCGAGAGATCGCAGCCGCGCTCGGCGAGGAGGCCCTGGATTAATTCCTTCGAGCGGGCGTGATGAATGAATTTCGGTTTCAGCTCGGCGAGAATTTCGACGCAGCGCTCGACGGCCATTTTTTCGTGAATCCTGCGCGGATCGTTGGGCTTGAAAAATCCTTCGACCAGTTCGCGCGCAAAATCGCAAAGCTTCAGGGCGTTGGGCGAGGGTGAATAGACGAAGATGGAGCCGCGGTAGAGCTCTTCGCGGCGCTGGTCGTCGGTCATTTTCGAATCGATGAATAGGTCCATTGCTGAAAACTCCTTCCTGGCAGGTCCGTTGGTGCGTGTTCCCGTTTGCTACAAAACGATCTTGCGGCCGTAGAAGGCCTCGGCGTATCCGCTGGGCGAATTCGATTCCATGCCGCGGAGGCGCATCAGCGACATGAAGGTTTCGGGCTGGAACCAGCGTTTGGCGCGCTGCGATTCGAAGGCGTCCATGATGTGGCGGACTTTGGCCTGGGCCGTTTCAGCGGTTACCGGAATGAAAACGTTGGGCTGGCCCATGTCGCCGTCGTACTTTGGAATTTCGTATTCCAGGATCGAGTGATCGCGGAAAGTATTCCAGGTGAGTTCGGCGAGCAAACGATGATCCTGGTGCGCGTCTTTGCGGTTGTGCGTGAACACGAGGTCCGGGGAAACCGCGCGCTTTAGATCTTCGAACGCTTTTTTCACTTCGGCGCCCGCAAAAGGCAAGAATCCGTCTTGAAACGATTTCAGCAGCGGGCTGCCGGGTGCGGCGGACTTGACGAAGAGCGCGCAGCCGCGGCGGGCTTCCGCTTCCCGAACGCCGGTGGCGCTAAAAACGACCCAATGAAATTGCGCCGACGGATATTCCGCCGCGAGGCGAAGAATACTGGCACCGCAGCCGATTTCAATGTCGTCGGAGTGAGCGCCGAGACAGAGAATTTGCAGCGGATGGGATTGCGGAGCGCCGAATCCGAAATGGATCATTTCTGAACCGGGACCGTTTTGTCACCATTCGAAGCGGTTTGCGCGGAAGGGCTCCAAACTTTCCAGGGAGCGGTGGTGTTGTTCAAGACTTCCAGGCGCTCTTTGTCTTTGAAGGTGTCCATGCACTGCCAGAAGCCCGGGCATTTGTAGGCGAGCAGGGCGTTGCGTTCGATGAGCCGCTGGAACGGTTCGCGGACGAGTTCCTCGCCCTGGCGAATGTATTGAAATATTTCGCGGCGCATGGCGAAGAAGCCGCCGTTGATCCAGATGTCGCTGGCGTCGAGAGCGACGACGTTGGAGACGCGGCCGTCGGGACCGGTGCGAACGATGTCGAAGCTGGCGGTAGGTTGCACGAGCAAGAGCGAGGCGATGGCGTTGCTGTTTTGAAATTTTTCGAGCATATCGGGCAACGGGAGATCGGTGAGGCCGTCACTGTAGTTGGCGAGGAAGAATTCTTCGCCCTGCAGATAGGGCTCGACGGCTTTCAGGCGTTCGCCGAGATTGGAACTCGCACCGGTTTCGACGAAGGTGATGCGCCAATCGTCGATATCGCGGCTGATGAATTCGATCTGCTTGCCGCCCTGCGACCAGACAAAGTCGTTGGAAACGGATTCGTCGTAATGCAGAAAATAATCTTTGATCGAGTTGCCTTTGTAGCCGAGGCAGAGGATGAAGTCTTTGTGGCCGAAGTGCGCATAATACTTCATCAAATGCCAGAGGATGGGGCGCGTGCCGATGGTGACCATCGGTTTGGGAATGTCGTCATTGAAGCCGCGCAAGCGCATGCCGGCGCCACCGCAAAATAGAACGACTTTCACAGTTCACCTCTGCGTCCAGCGGTCACAGGATGGCAACCTTCGGGATGGGGACGACAAACCGGCCGCCCCATTCGCGGATGTATTGCAACTGGCTGACGATTTCGTCTTTGAGATTCCAGGGAAGAATGACGACGTAATCCGGCTTGGTCTCTTTTATTTTGTCCGGATGAAAAATCGGAATATGCGTGCCGGGGAGAAAACGGCCCTGTTTATAGGGGCTGCGATCGACGGTGTACTGGATCATGTCTTTGCCGATGCCGCAGTAATTGAGGAGGGTGGCGCTTTTGCCGGGGGCGCCATATCCGGCGACGGTTTTGCCGTCGCGGGCGGCGGCGAGCAGAAATTCCACAAGGGTCCACTTGGTTTGTTTGACCTGCGAGGCAAAGTGGTCGTAACCCGCGATGGAATCGAGCGCGGCTTTCTTTTCCTGGGCGATCACTTCCTGAACTTTGGGCGAGAGCGAATGCGATTTTGATTCGGCGCGGGCGGCGAAAACACGCAGCGAGCCGCCATGAGAGGCAAGCTCCTCGACGTCGAAAACTTTCAGGCCGTGCGCTTCGAGGATGCGAACCGTGGTAAGCATCGAAAAGTAGGAGAAGTGTTCGTGGTAGATGGTGTCGAATTCGTTGAGCTCCATCAGCTTCAGCAAGTGCGGAAATTCGAGGGTGAGGACGCCTTCGGGCTTGAGCAAAATCTTCAAGCCTTCGACAAAGTCATTCAGATCGGGAACCTGCGCGAGAACGTTGTTGCCGAGGACGAGGTCGGCGGCGCGGCCCGCGACGACGAGTTCTTTAGCCAACTGCGTGCCGAAAAATTTTACGAGGGTGTTGACGCCCTTTTCGACGGCAACTTTGGCAACGTTGGCGGCAGGTTCGATGCCGAGCACCGGAACGTTTTGCTTGACGAAATATTGGAGGAGGTAGCCGTCGTTGCTGGCGACTTCAACGACGAGGCTTTTTTCGTTGAGATGGAGCCGCGATTTCATTTTGTTGCAGTAGGTTTCGGCGTGCTTCAGCCAGGAATCGGAGAAGGATGAGAAATACGCGTAGTCGCTAAAAATATTTTCGGGGGATTCGTACTGCTCGAGCTGGACGAGAAAGCATTGCTCACAGACGTAGGCGTGGAGCGGGTAATACACCTCGCCGCGATTGAGTTCGGCGGCCGATGGGAAGCTCTCGCAGAGCGGCGACATGGCCAGATCGACGAAGGTCTTGCGAAGGGGAGCGCCGCAAAAACGGCAAGCGGCCGTGACAATCTGCTCGGCTGTTTCAGAGGCCATGGTGGAAGTGGACATAAGGTCGATCGGGCGCCCTTTCAGGGATTCGAGTTCGAGGCTGCCATGAAGCGCGGCCCGGAAATGCCGCTAGAAACAAGGCGGTTACGCCGCGAAAAAAACCGAATTTGTTTCGGCCGGACGTGAAAATTCGCGGTTCCGGCGAAGTGAGTAGATGGGCTACCGCCCTTAGACTCACATATGGGGCTAGTTTCCATTACCTGAGCTTCGCAATCAACGTTCCAAAGTGAGGGGTGTTCCATCCTGAAAACGGCCTGGCAAAATCGCTATAAAGATATGAAATAATTAGGTTTAGCTGCTCGTCGCGAGAGGGTGGAAATGAGTGCTTTGGCTGCCAAACCGGGCGCGAATAGGGATTCCGTGGAAAAGTATTTCCACTAATTGGTCGGCGGCGAGGAGTCGTGGGGCCGCGCGGGCGGCATTCACTCCACTTTCGCCAAAAGTCCGGCGGACTGCAGGACGTCGGCCGCTTCGCGGACGGCGGCAAAAGGAAGGCCCGATCGCTCGGCGATATCGAGCAAGGAGTGGTCGCCGTCGGAAAGATTTAAAGTCCAGAGACGAGCGGACATTTGGGCGGCGGTTGCGTTCCCTTCGCCGGCGCGGTAGAGATTTCGCTTTCCGAGCTGCGGTTCACAAAACGGATTGAGATTCCTGTAACGCCGGTTCCCTTCCAGTACGTCCACGACGGCGGTTAAGACGCGCAGAGACTTCGCGAGTTGCGCCGGTTTGATGAACGAAAGATTGTCGGCCGAAGTGTGGTACTCGGGGAATTTGCCCCACACGCTGCGCATCAAGCATCCGACGGGAAGATTAAAGCCGGGCGAGCCGTACTGGCGTTCGTCGTAGCCGTCCGGAGAGAAATTCAAAAGCTCGAACGGTTCGCCGCAGTGGCTGAGAACGCATGCGGCGGCGCGATCGATTTCGGCGTTCCCGTGGCGGCTCTTTTTGTAATGAAATCCGGCGGCGTCGCCGATGCAGGTGAGAACCATGCCGGCGCGAACGCGATGCGCCATTTTTTGATTTTGAGCGAGCCAGGCGATGGCACCGATCGTACCGGGGAGAAAAAGGAATCGATAGGAGTAGCGCAGCTTGCGACCCGACAAAAACCGGGCGAGATGGGTGGCAACGGTAATGCCGGAAAGATTATCGTTCGCGAGCGACGGATGGCAGGCATGGCAGGAGAATAAAACTTCTTCGGTCGATTCGCCCGGCAGGAAGAACTCTCCGTAGGTGAGGCTGCCGTCGGCGAGAGTGGAATCGATTTTTACTTCGTAGTTCCCTTCTTTCAGCGAAAGAAGCAGGTTGTGCGGCAGGCAGAAGCCCCAGTTTTCCTGGTAGTACGAGGTGCGGTACGGAATCCAATCCGGATGATCGGGCAGCGAAAACAGGTGAGGCTTTAGCTGCTCAAGCGAGAGCCTGGCATCGATGGGAGTGCTGTAATTCAAAACGTGGAGGCTGTGATCGTGAAAATCGACGATGCGCTTGCCGTCCGGGCCGTTGATGTAAGCGCCGCGGATATTCCACTCTTTCGGAACAGTCCAATCGAAGACCGGTGTACCGGTCGGGACGTTCGTGAGTTTTAGCGGAATCTGCGCCGAAATCAATTCGAGAGTGCGACGAATTCCGTCGCCGGTGATGCTGCGGCAAATCGGGTAGAGTTCGGCGGCGAACTGGTGGAGAGAGGCGCCCATCTGCGCCGAAGATTGATTATCGAAATCGACGAGGAGGCTCATGGGTTGGCGCGAAAGTCGGGATAGGTTCGGTCGCGGTCGGCAATGACTTCCACAGCGGCGGGCCAATCGATGGCGAAAGCCGGATCGTTCCAGCGGACGCCGCGCGCCGATGGGGCGTGATAGACCTGAGACATTTGGTAGAGGATTTCGGTTTCATCGGCCAGCGTAAGAAAACCGTGCGCGCAACCCTCGGGAATATAGAGCATGTCGCGATTTGCGGCAGTCAATTCAGCGGAGATCCATTGCTTGAAAGTCGGCGAATCCGGACGCAAATCGAGAACGACGTCGTACAGGGCGCCCTGGGTGCAGCGAACCACTTTCGTTTCGGCGAAGGGCGCGGCCTGATAGTGCATGCCGCGAAGAGTTCCCTTCCTGGCGTTGAAGGAAATGCTGGACTGGATGAGGGTCGAGTTCAAACCGTGGCCCGCGAACTCATCTCTGCACCACGTGCGGGCAAAAAATCCGCGCTCGTCGGATTTGCGCTCGAGTTGGATTTTGAAAACCCCCGGAAGTTTCGTCTTATGAAAGTTCATGAGGACGCACTCAACGAAGCTTTTGCGAGCTCGCGCTGCCGCCGTTCGCTTCTTTCGAAGTAGATGAGCAGCAAGGCCATGGGGACCAGGGCGATCATGAAGAAAACGATGCCGCCGCGATGGTGAAGCGGCCCGGTGAGGAAACCGGGATTCACGTAAACGGCGAGAGTGGAGAGGCCGGCGATGCGCAGTCCGTTCTTTACAATGGCGACGGGAACGACGACAAGGACGAGGAGCCACCGGCGCCAGTTGGTGTGAAGGAACAAATAGCCGGCGAGAACCGTGGTGATGAGAAGCGCCAGCGTGGAGCGAATGCCGCTGCATTCCTCGGCGACGAGAATCGTGACGCCGGGCAAATCGAAAGTTAAGTCTTTCCGCAAGTACGGAACACCGGCAACGTGGAAAAAACCTTCGGCGGCGTTGGCGCTTTGATGCTGGAGGAAGGAAACGATGCTCGAAAGCAGCGGCTCCGGAATGGGGATTGCGAAGAACAAAAACAAAAGCGGAAAAAGAGCACAGCGGAAGGCCGCCGCCCCGAACAGCAGCGCGAAGCAGCCCATCCAGAAGAGCACAATGCCGAAAACGAAAAGACTGCCCTGGTTCGCGGACGAGAGCTGGGAGACGTCGAGCTTCGCTAACATCACGGCCAAAAGGCCCAAAGCGATCAACGCTGCGCCCGCCATGCAGCTAAACGAAACGCTCGAGAATATTTTTTTACGATTCGAGTGAATGAGATAGAGGCTTACGGCGGGTATGAGAGGAATTTGCGAGAACGTGTCGTTGCCAAGGACCATCGCGGCGAGCGCGCGGGCAAGATCCGCCGCAACAAGAAATGGCAAAATCGCCAGGGCCGCGAACACCAGCCAGCGAAGCGCCACGCGGTCCGAGCGGGCGGCTGCCGCACCGGAGAGCTCGATTATTTTGTGGGAGGAATCCATGGGATCGAAGAATAGAGTAACAAACCGGGGATGGACCGGCGGACGTTGCTATCCGATATGGCGATAGGCCAGATTGCCGGCGACTTTCAACATCCAATTGGGCATATGGGAGAAGACGCGGTTCGCCGTTTGCAGCTTCCAATCCTCGACTAATTCGAACGCGGACGTGTAGGGATACTGCCAGTAAACGAGCTGAGTTGGATTTGGGACCCAATGATTCTTGAAGGCGAGCAGGCCGTCATTGCTGTTGAGCGTGCGTCCCATGTCGAACGAGGTAGCGCCGGCAGATTTGGCGTCAACAATCGCGCGCCACAAGAGCCACGGCGTGGCGCCGAGGTTGTTGTAACGCGCGTCGGAGCAGCCGTATTTAAAATACAGAATATCTTTGAAGCGCAGGGTGACGATGCCAGCGACCGGGATACCGGCTTTGTACGCCATTCTGATTTCGATGGCGGAGCCCAGGCATTGAATCAGATTCCGAAACCAGGAATGCGGAATCGGCGGAATCTGGTGGCGTTTCCGGGTGACGACAAAGAGCCGGTAAAACTGATCGACAAGCTCTTCGGAGCGGCCACACTTTTCGACGAGACCCGCGCGATCCGCGTGTCGAATCCGCCGTTGAACCGAATCCTTGTGCAGACCGCTCAGAATACTCGCGAGGCTCGGACGGAGATCGAGAACGTGCAGCGAGTAATTCGCGCCGGGAAGAAATTGAACGCCATCGCCCAAGCCGCCGAGATCCCAAGCGGCCGGGCGGGCCTCAATGTATTTCCATTTTTCGGCAGACAATTCCGATTGAAGATAGCGCAGAAGGAATATCAGCTCCTGGCGGTCGGTGCAGAGGGGCTCACAATGATCGGAGAACGGGAGCGAGACGAGCCTGCGTCCGGTGACCCAACTATGAATTCGGGCGAACACCAAGCCGTTTTCGAGAGGCCCGGTGGGCGGTGAAGTGGTGAAGACCAGCGACTGATAGTCATAGGTGCGGCGGAGAGCTTCGAGCCATGCGGGGGTTTGAAAAACAGACGCGCAGGGATGCCGGTTGATTAGCTCACTCCACCGGGCGTCCGTCGTCGGATCGACTTGATAAACGTGCATCGTTGTTTGCTGGTGCGGCCTTGCGAGCAAAGAAACGAGCCCAGGTTCAAGTTGCAATACGGAATTGGGTGCCAAAACCATCCGTCAGTTAGATGAATGAGCGGACCCGGCGGCCTCGGATTCGCCGGGTTCGATTTATGGAGAAAAAGTGGTTTAGCTAAAACGTGACCCTAACTATGAGATTAATAATTTAGCAGAGTATAAGCCACGGCGCGACTCCCTGGCTTGTTTCATTTTCGACCGAGGGTCACCGGGTGTGCGTCGGCGATGCGGCTGACTTTCGCGTGTCGCGCGGACCGCTAAGCCCGGCGCTGAACGAGGCCAAGCGGAAGAGCAAGTTCCGTTCAGGCCATGGGCTGAGAAGTTCCTGGACCAGTTCCGGCTCGTGCTGGGGGACGTCTTGAAAGCTGGCCTGCAGCAATTCGCTTTTCGAAGTCCAGGCCTGCGGGAAATAAGCGATCAAGTCGTTGTCCGTGACGGCGGGAGTTTCTTGAAATGGCCGGCCGGAGAGTTGGGCGGTGAAAGCGTTGATCAGGTCGCGTCCTTTGCCCAGTTGGAGATGGCAAAGAGGAGTGCAGCGCGGGTTCATCTCGATCAGATACAAAAGATTCGATTGCTCTTCGATCATAAAATCCAGTCCAAAAAAACCGGACAAGCGCAGGCGAGCGGCGATGCGCTCGGCAGCGCGCATCATTTCGGGATTGTCCACAACGCGCACGACGCTGGCAGGGCCGGTCAAGCCGTCGCAGTTGACGACTTCGACTCCAATGCCCGCCAGGACCTTCCCTTCCCAACACACAACCGCGCAGTTGGCCGGACGTCCCATTACGTGAGCCTGGGAAATCACCGCGGGCTTCGTGCGATACCACCATGCGCGGAGCCAGAACGGGTCGCGGTTCACGAGGAGGCGTTTAATGACGCGCGTGGTGGGATGCGGACGGTCCATCTCGCGGAAGAACTGAACTGCTTCGTCGTAGGTGTTGGCAATCCGGACGCCGCGACCTCCGAAGGTTCCGTCCGCTTTTAAGACGCACGGAAGCTCCCGACCGGAGCGAAGAAATTGCAGATCTTCGACGGTTTTGATCAGGCGCGTCTCGGGAATGCGGATGCCCTCTTCGAGGGCGAGTTGAAGAAGATCGAACCGGGAGGCAACGGTCGCGAAGCTTTCCGAAGGCCCCAGAGAACGTTCAATGAGGGATGCGATGCGCGATCCGTTTCCGCCCATACTGCGGACGTGATGGTGGAGTTCGTGCAAATGCACGACTCCGCGATCGTCGCAAGGAATGATGACCTCGGGATCGACGCTCTCGATGGCGGCGGCCAAGGCTTCCAAAGGATGAATGGCGTTGTAAGGATAGGTTTTGCGAACGGCCCGCGTAAACAGGAGCGGATGGTGGGCCGGACACACCGCAAAAGGCTCGCAACCGGCTTCCGAGAAACCGATGGCGAGGCGAGACGGACTCGGCCAGCGGTTCGTATCGGTGAGCAAAATTCTCGGACGAGTCGAAGGGGAGGCCGGCGAGTTGGAGTTCTGTTGAATCACGTGGTTGCAGACATGAAGGTCGAGCCGGCTTTCCGCCTATACGGGGCGCGACTGGACGCGAGCCATACGGTTTTTCAATTTCAAGAACGGCGTTTCCAAGACGGCGTAGGAAACCGCGGCCAGCGCGATGGTGATGGCCAAGGCGGCGATCGGACGCAGCGCCAATTGAAGAAACGCGTTGTGGACCGGAATCAGCATGTTGGACAGCACATTGCCAAGCGCGTGGTACACATACAGGCCGTAGGAAATTTTCCCAAGATACACGAGAAATCGCGGCGGCCGGGAGGATATTCCGAGAACGGAAAACAGAATGAGCGTGCAACTGATCGCCACGACCGGAAATCCGACCAGCGTGGGAATCCACTTGAGCGTTTCGGGCTCGTGGATTTGCCAGTAATTTGCGACGAGGGCCAGCGCGCAGACTCCGGCCGCGAGCAGGGCGACGCGAACCGGGCGGCGAATCACCGGCATTTTCCCGTGCAGCGCGGCAGCGACCAGGATTCCGGCGACGATCGGGTCGAGCCTTGCAAAGGTGTTACACCAAACGGAGTTTTGCCCGCCGTGAATCAAAATCATCGCCACCCGCGTGAGGTTGGAAACGACCAGCATCAAGACGGCGGTGAGAACGAGGCCGTGGCGGGAAATCCTGCGGACCACGGGCGGCCAGAACAAATAAAACTGCTCCTCGATCGAGACGGTCCAGAGGGGGCCGATGATGGAATGAAGCGGCCAGCCCCAGGCGACAACGCTCCAATTGCCGGCGAGAAAAATGTAAGCAAGAGCGAACTTCCAAGTGAAGACGTGATTTGGGTTGAACGCCGGAATCAGGGCAAGGCCAATGTAGAAAAAATAGAGAGGCCAGATGCGCAAGATGCGGCGAAGGTAAAAGGATTTTACGTCGAGCGAACCGTATTCGTCTTTTTCGCGGAACAGCAGTTCGGTGATCAGATAGGCGCTTAGGACAAAGAACAGATCGACGCCGAAAACACCCCCTTGCGTGAGTCCATTGACCGTGGAAGCGAACCAACGCGGGATGCCGTGCTGGACATAAAAATCCACGGGATGTGAAAAATGGAACAGGAAGACGCCGAGGAAAGCGAAAAAACGCAGAGCGTCCAGCTCCGGGCGGTAGAATCCCCCACGCCGTCGCGGCACCGCTTCGCCGGCCGGCAGGACGCCGGCCGGTGTGGAGATCTGCGCCATTTTCGGATTAACGAACGCCCGCTTGTTCGCCGCCGCGAACGCTTTCGTACGCCGTACCGGATGGGCGGGCGACGGGTTTGCGCGCGACCGCCGAAGCGAGGTGGCGTGAGAGACGACGCGCGGCAAATCCGGCGCCAAACGCGAACCGAAGCAGAGGCCCAAACGTATTGGCGGCGGAAGCTCCGACGAAATACATGCCGGGAACGGAAGACTCAAAGTTCGACGACAGGACGGGAGTGTTTTCGACGGTTTTTAGTTTCTGGGCCAGTTGGGAGTCAAGGAAACGCAAGCTTTGCATGTTGACCTTGTAACCGGTGGCCAAGAGGACGTGATCGGCGGTGAGGGATTGGGCTGCGCCGGTCGAGTCCACGAGGCCGACGTTTACCTTTCCATTTTGAACATCGACGCGCGTAACCTTGGCACCCTCGATCAGCGAAACATTCCCGACGACTTCCTGCTTGGTGAACCAGCAAGGCGCCGGGCCGAGGACGGTTTTCACTTTTTCGAGCCTGAAATTGAGGGGCATTTTCCGAAACACGAGCGGAGCATTCGCGCACCAGAAAAGTTTCCAGCCCGGTCCGATCCCGGTGACGGGATTGCGGAGGCGGCTGAGCAACGAAGGCTCGACATCCTTCGGGGGATCGTGGAATTTGATTTTTGCCCGGCGCGCGACGACGTGAACCTTCGCGCCGGCCTGATGAAGCAGAGCGGCCCAATCCAGGGCCGATGCGCCGGCGCCTAAGATGACGACTTCGCGGCCTTTGAATTCCGCCGGATCGCTGTGCTGCGAGCTATGGGAGACGAATTCGGACGGGAGCGAAGCGAATTCCGGCGGAATGTGCTTGTAGTGGGTGAGACCGATGGCCATGACGACCTTTCGCGCCGTGACAGTCTCGCCATCTTCCAAACGAATTTCGAATCCATCGGCCGTTTGCTTGAGGGACTCGACCAGCTTGTCCTCGAGGTTCGGAACAAACCGCTTTTGAAATTCCAAGCCGTAGGCGGCGAATACACTGAGCGGAACAGGGCGGCCGAGATGCGAATACGGATGGCCCTTTTCCTTGCAATACGCTTCCAGAGTGAACGTGGAATCAGGATCGTAGAGAGAGGATGCAAATCCCTCGGACTTCAGGCGCATGCCCTTTGGCATATGCTGGAGCCAGGTGTGCATCGGGTTGCCAAAAATGCGGAAGTTGACGTTCCGCGCCCTGAGATGAGCGGCAATCGACAGCCCGTAGGGTCCTGCGCCAACTATTGCAACGTCGCATGTGTTCATTGTGGGTTCCACCTTTTCGTCAGAGACGACCGGATTGAAAGATGATTGAGCGTTTGAGAGAGACAACTTAAAAGACGACGAACGCAAAGGAAAACTATGCGGTTCGCCGTTGGAGCACGAACGAGAAATTCCGTTCCAGGAAAGGCACGCGAGACAGAATCGTTCGAATCGCGGAACTGCGGTACAAAGCCACGCCACAGGCTGTCCCCAGGGTATTGGTGATCAGGTCGTTCACTCCGGAATCCCGCGTGGGCAAATACGCCTGAAGAACTTCGATCAACAGGCTTGTGGAGAAGCCCAACAAAATCACAAGGGCCGCGGGGTACCGGATCATACGCGCATCTGAAAAATACGCCGAGAATACGAACCCAAACGGAACAAAGCCGGCGATGTTCACTGCGACATCCTGCCAGTAGGCCCATGTGGGGTGATAGTGAAGCCAAGGGAGCGACAGAAATTCGGGGCGCAGGACAAAATATCTCGCCGGGATGACGAGGTCGGTTGCCGGGTTTCGTTCATTGTGAACCACCGAGCCAGCGCGTTCCTGAAAGCGGTAGAGAGCCAACTGGGACGGGTCGGTTGCGCCGGAGGGCGGGCGGCCCTCGGTCCAATCCGAGAAGTGAAGAGAGATTTGCTCGGGCGAGAGCTGATTCCGGTAAATCGCGAGCTGGGTGATTTTACCGGACCAACTGTCACTGGCCGTGAGCGCATTCGCGAGGATTAGACGACCTTGGAATCCGCCGGTTACGGCTCCGCCAATCCGAGACTTTTTTACGGGCACACCGTCGAGATAGACCGAGGTTTCGGCCGGTGCGAGAACGATTGTCGCGAAGACCGGTTTGTTGGCGATGAGCACGCCGTCGATGAAGGTTTCCGCGAGATGAGATACGCCGGCACCATCGACGTTCAGACGATGGACGACCAGGGCATGTCCATCTTGCTGCAAGGAAAATGAACCACGGCGATCTTTTGCGCCATCGAACGCGAGGATTGTCTTGCGGCCTTTCGAGCGGGCCGGTTCAAACGCGATTTCGAGACTTCCGGACGCCTGGGTTTCCGGGCCTTCGAAGGGGAAAGCGCCGGCGCTGAGTACGCTGCCATGCCTGCCAAAAAACAGACCATCGGCACTGGAGAGCCATACAACATCATTGCGCGGCGCACGAAACGGCCAAAGTCCGGCGACAAGAATGATGGCAAGCACGAGCAGACAGAGAGCTCCCAGCCGAGCAGATTGTTTTCGAGATGGAAAGGGTTGCGTCACGAGGTGATCACGATGCGGCGCGAGCGATGATTTGGCCATCGCGGATGCCATTGTGAAGCCAGGCTTGGGAATCAGTTCTGTGTTTGGGTTTCACGGAACTCCGCCGATTTTTCGAACGGATAGTGTCGAGCCGCGTTACTTGGGAGCGCTCTCCCGCGTCGGCGTGAAATCGATGTCGGGAATCGTCAGTTGGCCATTCCAATTTTTGACCTTGAAAATCGCCTTATCGAGAGATTTTTGCGACGACCAGCGCACTTTGCGAAGGCGAAGAGCGGTGTTTTTGGCGGCCTTCCAACCGAAAGCAGTCTTGATCCAGGAGTATTTCCACGACAGGTGAGGCGGGCCCACTTCCCCACCGAGATCGCGGGCGACGAGCTCGGCTTCCTGAACAATTCCGGGCATATCGGGATAAAAGTGAATCAAGTTCCGCTGCAGATAATTGAGGCACGCTTCGCGCGTTCTGGGCGAATCTTCGAGCGAGCGGAGATAACCGATATGCAGCTTCATCGAAAGCCAGAGCGCTTCTCGTTTGCGGTTCGATTTGCCAACGTAGGCCAAACTGTCGAACGCGTATCCGCGGTAATAGACTTTGGAACCCGGAACGAAACGAACGCCTTCGCTATTGAGCAAGACGCGACAGAAGTATTCTCCGTCGTCGTCGGAAAGCATGCGGGTGTCCCACAGACCGGAAGCTTCGCTGAGTTCGCGGCTGACGAGCCATGTGGCGGTCTGCATATAAAGGTTCTGGCCCATTTTGCGCAGGAGCCATTCGGTGGGGCTGACGTCTTCCCACAATTCACTTTGAACAAAGCGAGCGTGCTTCCACTGGTAGAGAAATCTTCCGAATTCGGAAGAGAGCAAAACCTTCGAGCCGACACTGGGATTCAAAACGGCGAGTTGCAGGGCGATTTTGTCGGGAGCCAGGAGGTCATCCGCATCGAGCCACTGAATGTAGTCCCCTTGCGCTAATTTCAGGGCGTGGTTACGGGCGGCGGCGGCGCCTTGATTTTTCTGGGTGACGACGCGCACGCCATCGGCTTCAAAGCGTTGGGCGACGCGAATGGTCTGATCGGTCGAACCGTCATCGACGACGATAATTTCCTTCCGAGTCCATGTTTGAGCGATCGCGGAACGCAACGTATCGGAAATCCATTCCTGCGCGTTGTAGGCGGGAATCAGGATGGAAACCAGCGGCGCGCTGCTGTGGGTTACCGGAGCGACGGAGGCAATTCGCGGGGCGGGCTTCGGCGTTCGAAATGCGCGGGCGGGGGCGGGCGCGCCGAGCACGTCCAAGGCCTGCGCGACGCTCAACACTAGCGATCCGGATTGTACGGAGTACTGAACGACTTCCTCGAAGAATTCGGGCGTACACCCGAAGGCGGTGGGATCGGCGGTGACGTCGTGCGTCGCCAGCACGAGCCAACCACCCTCCTGCTTGTTGCGATCGATCAGGTTTTTAACGGCCTGGATATCGTCGCGGGATTTTTCCAGAAAGAAAGCGGATAACTGATTGAGGTCGATGTTGCCCACATTCAGCGACTGGCCACCGCCGCGACAGGATTGAAAGTAGCGGGCGATTCTGGCCTTGGAAAAAGGCCGCGGCATGCTGATCGGGTAGGCGAAACTTTGAAACTCGGCGTCGGGATAATATTCGTGCAGCGCGGCGCGGTTTTTCACGACCGATTGTTCAAAAACCAGGGGATCGGTTTCCCAGGAATCGCAATGCGAAAACGTGTGGCAGCCAAGCTCGTGGCCCTGCTCGAAGAGAACCGGCAAATCCTCGGGCGAGAATATTCTGCCGGTGGGCGTTTCCTGATTGACCAGGCCAAAGGCCGCGTAATAGGTGCCGGCAATTCCGAACTTTTTCAAAATCGCTCCGCCATTGAAAAGAGCGGAGCGCGGAAAATCGTCAAAGGTGAACGAAACGATCGCCTGGCGCGGCTCTACGATGAACGGGCGGCGGAAAACGAGACTCGCCGCCTTTCGCTGATAATATCCGTGCAGCTTGGAAAATGGGTCGCGCACTGCTTTCAAGTGTTCGTACTCCGTTTAAGAAGCTCGATGGGAAAACAGATCTAGCGTGCCTTGATTCTTTCGGTCATCGCCGCGTCGGAACGGCCGGCTTGCGCGGCGGAAGATGCGGCATACTCCACCGCCTCCGGTTCCACTTCGTTCGAGCCGAACTGCGCGCTTTCGTTCATCAAGGCTCGCTTCGCCGCCCTTCGCCACGGCAACATATCGGGCACGAGCCTGGCAAAACCGTACAGCGGCTCCGGACCGCCGTGGAGAGCAATAATCACTCCGGCGTACAGAATCGAAAAAGCGACCGACGCGACCAGCAGCCGGAGCAGAGCGCCGACCGCGCCTGAACCGGAAGCAAGGGTCGTTGCCGTTCGCAAAACCGCAGACGTAGCAAATCCCGCGACGATCGAAGCTGCCACGTACTTCCATACGGCGCGAATGACAGGCCCGACGCCCATGTGAATGGGCTGTCCGGCGTACCAGAATGCCGGAAGAGTCAAAAGCCAGAAAGAAACCGTCCACGCGGCAGCAACGCCAACCGGGCCCCAATGAAGGCCCACTCCGAACAAAGCGACGGTGACGGCAAATTCTATAACGACCCAGCGGAACCATCTATCAGGTCTTCCTATCGAAAGGTGCACCAATCCGCTGGTGATGTAGATCATCATGATTCCGATTCCCGGGCCGAAGAATGTGAAGATCTGGCCGGCGGGTTCCCACTTGGCGCCTAAGATGATTCGAATCAGGTCTTTACCTTCGAGGGTCAAAAGGGCGCCCGCGGCCATTCCGACGAAGGCCAAAATCGACAGGCCTTTCATGAAATAGCGCCGGTATTCGGCGGAGCCTTTTTCAAGACGGCTCAAGGTGGAGAGCACCACGTCCGAGACCGGCGCGAGCAACTGATTCGCCGGAAGCAGAAACAGATCGTAGGCCTTCTTGTAGAAGCCGAGAGAGGTGGAACCGAAGCGCCAGCCGACGAGAAGGTTGTCGGTGTTGCGCGTGAAGTAATTGAAGCTGTAGCGTCCGTAGACGTTGAGAGCGAAGCGGACAACGGATGAGGTGCCTTCCGCCTTTCCCGGCAAACCCGGCATCCAGCGACACAAAATCCAGGCACCCGCCGATTGCGAGATCAGTCGGACGACGGCTCCGGCGACCAACGCCCAATACCCCCATCCCCGCGCGGCAAGAACAATCGAGAGGACCACGGAAATTACGCCGGCGATGATGTCGTTTGCGGACGTTACGGAAAAACGCAACGCGCGTTTGAGCAAAGCCAGATGGACGACGGAGAGACTATTGAAAAATATCGTGAGCGACATGCCGGCGGCGACGGCGGCGACGCGAGGGTCGCCGTAGAATTTCGCCATCAACGAGCCCGCGCCGGCGAAGATAGCGGTCAGCAGAGTTCCGACGCCCGCATTGATCCAAAATAAATTGGTGGCGAGAGCGCGGTCGATTTGTTCGCGCTGCATGATGGCTTCGGCGTACCCGTTTTGGCCGAAGCTCATCACCAGAAGGCTGAAGGTGGTGACCATGGTAACGACGCCGAAATCGGCCGGCACGAGAAGCCGGGCAAGCACGATCGTGGCGGCCATTTGGGCGACGAAGACCACGCCTTGAGAAAATACCGTGACGCCGGCGCTGCGGACGGCCTGGCGGCGGAGTTCTCCGCCGTTTCCTACGGGACTGAAGGTTCCGTTTTCGTTAAAGGGCTTCACTTGGATTTACGGTCGCGTCCGTTTTCGATGCGGCGCAAGGTGCGGTGTCCGGTGCGGATTGACGGAAATTGGGCGCGCAATGTTAATACGATTGGTGATGCGAACGTGGATTGCGGTGAACGTTGATATGTTCAGGACTTGAGTGCAGATCGATAGAGCTTGTGATTGCGAAATCGTTCGTCGTGTCGGGGTCCGTTTATAGAGCCATGCGCAGCGGTGAGGTGACCCTGGGGCGATCACAAGCGCGATCAGAAGCTCGATCGCCTGGCGGTCTCGTCATGCAGCGCGAACGTGTCGTTAGTCGCTGGACGTATTGACAGTGGCCTTCACGTTGGTCGGAGCAGCGGGCGGATTCGAGCCGCCGGTGCCCGAGGAACCGCCGTAGCAAAGTCCGGCGTCAAAGGCGAGCACGCCGACGGTGCCGTCAGGAACGCCGCCCATCACATTCAAGTAGCAATTCATGGCGGGATTAGCGTTCACATGGCCACCCCACGCGGAATTCGAAAGCGATGTGCCCGTGCACTGGCCGGAGCTGGTTGCGGGCAAACCGGAGTAATGTCCGGGAGTGTTGAGAGTGCCGGTGCACTGGCCGATGTTGCCGCCGGTCACGTCCGGTCCGATGACCGGAAATGGAGCCGAGCCAAACCAAGAGGGCTTGGACGAAAGATAGAAGCTGGCCGGCATGGGGCTTTGTCCTGCAGCGGTGTCGCCCGCCGTCGGAACCGAGTTCGGATAAAGACTGGCACCGGTGGGAACTTCCGAAGTGCCGTTGCAGACGGAGGCCCACACGGAGTCAGAGGAATTGCCGCAGAAGCGAACGGCGGCGGTGGCAACGTCGTAGTTTCCCCAGAAAAGCGCGGTGGAGTTGACCAAGGGATCGGACGGAACGGGGATGCTAACGCCACCGTTACCGGAACCGAGAGAAAGAACGGCGACGTTGCTGCCGTTGCCGGTCTTATATTGGGTGTGATAACCCGGCGTACCCAAAACGTTGCCGATGATGTTGGCGTAACGATCGTACGACTGTTCATTGAGCGCATTGGTGCTCGAGTCTTTGAATGCATCCCCGCCACACTGGCCGTTGGCGCAACTCTCCCAACCGAGATAGAAGTTGCGGAAATTGGTGTTCATGCCGGTGGTGCCGTGGTCGCCGTCGTCATATTGCTCCGGGGCGATATTGCCTTCCCACAAGGTGAATTCGTTATTGGCGTGGTTGATGCCCCAGGAACGCATAAAGTCCGAGGCTCCGCCGGCGACGCCACCGTTGACCATGAAGTTGTAGGCGTAAACATTTCCGGTGCTGGAACCATCGACAACGATTGGACCAAATTTTCGCTGGAAGATGTTGTTCTGGGTCAGCATGAAGGAAGTTGCGCTCTGGCGGATACCGTACGAATCGCTGCTTTGTTCGTACCAGAAATAATTGTCTTTATAGACGCCGTACGCGCACTGCAGGCAGTTGATGCCCCAGGTGTTAATGGTTACGAAGCGCACACCGCTGACCCAGCAATCGAGGCAGCTATCGTACTCGACGCCCTCGGCGGTGCCGGAAGAAGTCCCGTCGAGAGACATATTTTCGACGCCGACCTGAACGATGGGCTGAACAATCCAGGCTTGCGGATTTTGGCTCGCGCTCCAGTTGGGTGCGACGATGGGAGAAGAAATCGTGACACAGGTTGCGCCGCAGCCGCCCTGATTGATGGCGGTAGCCGTGACGATTTGCATTTGGCCACGATGAAAAAGCGTGTTGCCGTTTCCTCGGCTTCCGCCGGAATCGGGGCCGTCAGCGGAACATCCCGTCGGAGACGTGGTATAGCTGTCCTGACAGACGAATAGCTGGCCGTTGTCTTTCGAACTCCCCGAGCATTGTCCGTTTCCGGTCCAGCCCGAATCGCACTGGTCGAGGAAGATCATCGTGGTGTTCAGATTGATGTTGGACACGCCGGACAAAGTGATTTGCGTCGACCCTTTGGAGTATCCGCCGGTCCAGTTAAAGACGTTCGGCGGGGGTTCGTTGGTGTACGTTCCATCATTCGAGACGCCGCAGATGAAAGCGGATGATTGCCCGCATCCGGAACCTGCCGAGCCACTGAATACCAAGAACGTGCTGTTCGATCCCGAGCCGCGCAAAACGACGTGACCGCTCGCCGGAAATCGAATCTGGCCCGCGTTGATGTTGAATTTCCCGGGGCCGAGCAAAACGTACTGATTCGCGCTGCAGCCGTTGATGACCGATTGGATGGCGCTGGCGCTGCCGGTGTAGGCGGCGATGGTCGAGCCGCATTGCGTCCAGCTTCCGTCCGGAAGTCCGCCAGGAATTCCGGCCTGGGTCCAGTCGGTCGCGCGGCTCGGGCTGATAATTCCAGACCAAGCCTGGGCGCGCACCAGTGTGGGGGCGCAGAGGAACAAGACGGCAAAAATCAGCAAGCGCTTCATTCGCATCACATCTCCTGAGACCCCGGCGCGGAAAAACGCTGCACGAGTGACGGCCGTGAACGGAGTTGATTGAAAGTCCGAGCTGTCTTTTTCGGCCAAATGCCCAACAGGCATGAATTTTGATTGAAATTTACTCATGTGGGCGATGTTATTCGTCACTTGGGTGGAAATCTACTGACCCGGAGTTCAGTTCGGGGTACAGGTAACGACCTGTCCCGATTTGAGCGTTTTAGGTGTTGAGCTGCCTGGAGTTAGGCGCATTTTGGATGCGGCGGCCTCAGCCGAGTTATCGCGTTGGTACACGCGGATGGCCGGGAACGGGAATTGGGTCATGACTGCCGCGCAAATCTCTGGAAAGCCGGGACTTTCGTGGCAACGCGGGCAACGGGTTTGGTCGTCCGGATCGGGAATTTTCGTGCCGGGCTTTCGGCGACGACGGCCTTTGGACGTATGGCAATCGACAGCAGAAAGACGAACCATACGGGCGACATCATCTTGAAACCGCCTTCTGAAAAATTGTAGGCGACTGCAACGATGAAGAAAGCGAGTCTCAAGCTTCCTGCCTGGACTTGGTTTCGGGCGTCCGGCATGACGCGGCGATAACCACTGATCAAAAGTGCGGCGAGCAAAACAAGACCAGCAAATCCCAAATTCAAATAGATCTCGATATAGCCATTGTGCGCCTGGTTGACATCTTGATTGATGAGGCGCTCCATGTCTTTAATTCGGTGCCCGAGCCAAAAACTTTCGAATCCGGCGCCGACCGCGACGTTGGGCACCATCGGAATGGCGTAATGCCAAATCGCGGTACGGCCTGTAAACGATGTGTCTCTCCCTAAGTCCTGCACGAGCCCGGTGCCCAGCCCGAGAAACATGGAGGAAAACGGAACCAGAATCACGGCCGCGACCAGGAGCCGCAAAGTGGCGGCTCGCCGAGCCCAGGGATAGAGATAGGTTAAAACCATCGGTCCGCCGGCCAATCCGAAACAAGCGGCAGCTGTGGCGGAATTCGATTCAAACAGGAGATAAATGGACAAAAGGAAAAGAGTCGCCTGCGCGAACAGCGGGCCGCGCTTACGCGGACCTTCCTTGCCTGTATACATTTCCAGAAAGCGGTAGAGTGCGGCGAGACCTAAAATCAGACTGAGCATGCCGAGCGCGTTCTTGTCGGTCGCAACTCCGGTCCATGACGGCGCGCCACCCCGGGAGTAGGAACGACCCAACTCCGGAAAGTAACGGATGAATAGCACGGAGAGAGGGATCACAACCAGGCCGACCCGAGCGAAGACGCGCTTGATCGCCGCAATCCAGTCTGGATCGGATAAAACGATCAAAATCATGACCACGTCGCCGATGGCTCGGAACCAGCGCTTAAACGAGACGTCAGGAAAATCCGACCACAGCGCACTGGTGGCGCAGAAAATAAAATAGATAAGGATCGGAAAGTTCGAGCGCAACAGCACGAGTACACGACTGCCGCGGGCGATCAGAACGGCGATTCCGATGGCAATCACTCCGGAAAGAATCGCACGGTCAAGGGGATTGCCTTCGAGGTATCGATCCGCGCCTGCTTCGGACGAGTAGTGAAACCATTCCGCGATGTTGCGCGAGGTGCCGATAAAAAGCCAAAACGTCGGGAGCCACAAGGCCGCCGAGGTGCGGACATCTTTTTGGCGGTTCAGCCGAAAGAGAATGAGGATGAAAATGGCGCAGAGGGCCGCTGCGATCAGGCGAACCATGGTTGCCTCGCGCTGCTAGCCGTTGCTGTAGATGTTAGTTCCATTCTTTGAACTCTAAAGCCAATCCGGGCCCAAAGCAGATCCTACGCGCAAACTACGCGAAGACGGCCTTATACGCGGAATCGAGCAACGCGGAATGGCGCCGCAGCCGGTCAAGAATTTCAACGCTCACAACCGTTAGAACAAATGCCAAGATAAACGAAACGGCAAGCAGTAAGAGTGGCGGGGTAAGCGTCTTGAGCGCCACATGAAGCAACTGCAAGATCGCGATCTGGGCGATATATCCATACAGAGAATATTTACCAAGCAAGATCACCCATCCCCTTATCGTGCCGGGTTCCCCACTCTTCAGACCAACGAGGTAAATGATCATCAAGGTGAGATAGACACCGATAATTTGAAGCGGGTAGCGCACATTCCAATGCGTAATCGCGGCCAGATACGCGAGATATGCCAAGCCCAGCGCGTAGGGATGCCTGACGATTGAGTTTACGCGTTCAAGAGGCAGGTATCCCGCGATCACGCCGAGAAGTCCAATCGCGAGAAGCTCCAAATTGGGGCTCTGCGCACCGGCGAAATATAAAGCGCCGATGGCAACCAAAAACAGAACGGCGCAAGCGTGAAATACGTATCGAAAATGGCGGGATAACATCACGAGCAGCGCAGAAAGAATCAGCAGGTAGCCGATGGGAACCAGGACGAAAAAGGCGACCGCCTTCGCCTGGCCCCCGCCTACGCCATTCCCTACCAGATAGATGTCGATCAAACTCTGGGGAGTCCAGTGCGCTGCGACGGCTTGATCCTGGCCCGCGAGTCGAACCAGGGCGTCCCTCGTGAAATTTAGCACGAAAAACACGCCGAGAATCTTGAGGCCTCTTTCCAGCAGCCGCTTGGGAAGCTGCGGGTCGGCTGCTCCGTATTTTGAAAGATAAATATTCGAAACGATGAAGCCGGAAATAAAAATGAAGGAGGGCGTCAAAAACCTCAAATAGCGATTGTCGTGCGCGCCGAAAAAGTAATTGTTCCAGTGATAGAGAACCATGAAAAGCACAAGTGCGCCCTTTGTGAAATCGAGTGCGGAGTTTCGCGGTACCTTGTTCGCAGCGGTCATGAGTGGGCGATGTGTATATCGCCGGGCGTGGAGCGCCGGTCTAGTTCGAGTCGATGAAAAGGCGGTGGATGAGCTCGAGAGTCAGGAGCTGGTGAATCTCGGTGGTGTAGTTGTGGTCGCCTTTCAGGTGGCCGTTGACGATGGATTCGACGCCGGCGCGGTTGACGTAGGGCCGGGCGAGCGTGCGGGAATCGAGCAGCATTTCGCGCACGTAGGAGGAAAGCGCGTCGCGATACCAGACGCGGTAGTGATTGAATTTGTGGCGGCCGAGAAACAGGCGCTCGAGGCGCAGGGCGCTCAGGCGATGGTCGATGCCGGCGAGCCACTGCGGCATGCCGTAGTCATAGGCGTATTCGGATTTGAAAGTGAACTCGAGATAGGCGCGGGTGACGGAGTTCGAGAGGCTGCCGGCGGAACCGGCGAGTCCGCGGTCGGTGCGGATGCGCGCAAGCTGGGGATTGCCGTCGGCGATCAGGCGAACGCTTTCGTCGCTGTCTTTGAAGACGTCGCTTTCGGCCGTGGCGGCGCCCTGCGCGCGGTAAGCGAGACGGACGATGTCGTTATCGAGATAGGGCGAGCGCATGGAGATTTGCGTCTGCTCGAGCGCGAGAAGGCCGTAGTGGTGCCAAGGCACCTGGCGAAAAGCGATGAAGGAAACAGCGTTGCCCGCGAGCAGACGATCGTAGGTGTCACGGGCGGCTTCGACGTTCGCGTAAAAGTCCGGACGAAAAAGCGACCGAGCGGGCATGACGGGTTTGAAGGCGCGGACCTGGCGAAGGATTTCGCCGCCGTAGTTGCCGGTCATGCGGACGGGCGCGATCTGGAAGGCACGTTCGTTGACGTAGAGGTCGGCGGAATTTTTCACACTGGCGCAACCATCGGTGCGATAGACGGTTTGCTCGGCGTAGCGCGCGAACTGCGAGAGGAACTCATCGCCGACGGGAATGAGTTCGAAGGGCTGCTCGCACACGCGGGCAACGCGGCGCGCCAGGGTGACGTCTTCACAATCGCGAAACATGCCGCCGAAGGAATAGCACGGCAGCGAGCCGGGCGCAGCTTTCGTCCAGGCCATGATGATGCGCGTATCGAGGCCGCCGGTGAGGGACATGCCGATAGGTTCATGGCCGCCGAAGTAGCGCGGGACGATGCGCGAAAAAGTTTCGCGAAGCGACTGGTAGTAGGCTTCGGGCTCGAGGGTGGGCTGGGTTTCCCATTCGCGCGGATCGAAGTAGGCGGATTTCTTTTCGATGGCGCCATGGCGGAACGTCCAGGCGGAGGCTGGCGGAACTAACTGGATGCCGGAGAACAGCGAGCGATTTTCGAGCACGCAACCACAGGCGACGAATTCGCCGAAGCTCCTGGCGTCAATGGAGCGCAGCTCGGGCCGCACGGACAAAATCGCTTTGGCTTCCGCGGCGAAGTAAAACGCTTCGGTGGATTCGTGGAAGTAGATGCGATGCAGGCCGTAGCGGTCGTTGAAGAGCGTTGCGATGCCGCGGGATTTATCGGCGACGAGTCCCTGGAAGCGGCCATTGAGATTCGTTGGGAACGCGGCGTCCTGCGCGTATTGATCAAGTAGATAGACGGGCGCGGCGTTGAGAGGCGCATGGCCGTTTTGCGAGGCGCGCGGGAGCATGCCAGGAGCGGCATAGTCTTCTCCGGAAAATACCAGGGTGGTGTCGCCATGCGCGCTGCGAAGGGGCAATCCCGAGGCGAAAGAATTCTTGAGGGCCGCCCATCCGAGGTACACGCCCATCGAATCATCCATCCAGGTGCCCGTTTCGTAGTTGGAACCGTGGCGGAGAGTTTCGACCATGCGCTGCAACTGGGGTTCGGCCCAGGCGCGCGGCATTTTTGTAATGATTCCTACGATTCCAGGCATGTTCGGTGGGGGCGACCGGCGGGATCCACCGGCGACAGCGAATACTGCAAAAAGTTGGAGCCGGCGGGAGGAATTGAACGCTCCATCTGCCGAGTACGATTCGGCCGCTCTAACGTTGAGCTACACCGGCTAAGGACGACTTAAAATTGTACCATCTCGCCCGCGTCTTCAAACCCCAGGTGATGGCCTGGTGCGGAAGAATTCCCAGAAGTCCGCGATGCAAACCCAGTTTCAATGAGAGAGAGCCGAGCGGGGTAAGCGGAACGAAGTATCGCGGAGTTAAGACTTCCTCGAAACCGTTGCGGATTTTGAATTCGCGAAGCGGGCTATCGCGTTTGTTTCCGTAGTTGAACATGCCGTAGGTGAGATATTGCACGCCTTTTTGTTCGCACAGCTCGACGGCCTTGGCCATTAAGGCGTTGGCCGGGCGTTTGTCGGTCTCACTGGGTTTTACGGCAAGGTTGAGCAAGGCGGCGACGTCGCCCTTATAGACAAGTTTGAGGTATCCGATGATGGTGTTGTCCGCGACGGCACAGATGAAATCGCTGCGGTCGAGGAACGATTCGTGGTCGGCTTTTACTTCTTCGAACGGCTTGCCGTAGTGAGCGTTGCGACCGCCTTGGCGGACGGACGAATCGTTGTTGACGCCCATGATTCCATTGATCAGCTCGTCGTCAAATTTCCTGACCTCGACGACGACGCCGCGCTTTTGCGAGCGGCGGACGTTTTTGCGGCTTTCCTGAGGCAGGCTCTCCCACCATTGCTTAAAGTTGGAGGTGCGAGCGGCGGCGATACTATCCATTTCCGTGTGGTAGGAATATTTCGGCTGCGAGCCCGGCATCTTTGGCGCAAACGTCAGAAGATCGGCGCGAAAACCGGCACTCCGCCGCTGTTTCAGGGCAGCGAGGCAGGCTTCGGGATCTTGCAATTCACTTTCGATCCACCACTCATCGTGAACGAAGGCGATTTTCGGGACCGATCCGCGGACGGCGATGACTTTGTCCTGAAAATCGAAAGCGGGCAGGGGCACGCGCTTCCCTTTCACGGTGATGTTTACGGTCTTACCGGACATCCATCAGTCTCCCACTTTCCATCTTTCGAAACCTACGTGTGCCGCTCGGATACCACGGGTAGGCCGATGTACGACAGCAAGCGGCTGGCGTGGTCGAGAAGCTTGATCAGATATTTCAGAAAGACATGCTGGCCGAAGAGAGCAAACACGGGAAGCGCTACGGCATAGCAAGGAACCGCAACTAGTGAGCGGGCGGCGTTGGCGACGCGGCCGGTCGGATGCTTCGAGAAATTACTGCCGCGAAGCAGCGCGCGTTTCAGCAGGTATCGCCGGTTGCAGCGCGATGCCGGAACGACCTCGTGAACGGCGGCTTCCTGGCACCAAACGAAAACGCAGCCTTTCCGAACCATGCGGCGAAAGAAATCGATATCCTCGCCGGCGGTGTTGAACTTGACGTCGAAGGGAGCGTCGTCCCCTTCCAGAATCGATTTCGCAAAAAGGACGTTGCCGGTGCGGCACTCATTCCAGTCGAGAACGAAACCCGTTTCGTGTTCCGGCCGATCGAAAAACTTTCCATCCCGCAGCCATTTCGGGGGTTCGGTTTCAAAATACGGGCGGACGGGCGCGAGGACGCCGCTGGCGTTGAAACGAGCACGCGCGTCGAACAAACGTTGCAGCCAGTCGGATTCCGGGAACTCGTCATCGTCAATGAAGGCAACGTAATCACCGGTCGAGGACCGGATCGCGAGGTTTCGAGCGCGCGCAATGTTTGGCTCCGGCTCGACGCAGTACGCGAGGGCCAAGGAACCGGCTGTCGCGAACTCCGAGGCTGTCTGTTCCGCGGAACGGGCGGCATCGTTATCGACGACGACGGCGCTGTATGTGAATGCCGAGCCTGTTTTCTGAGAAACCAGGCGACTGAGCAATTTGCGCAACAGTTCGGGACGCTTGAAAGTACAAATGCAAACGGAAATGTGTGGAGTGGTCAAAACGTTGGCCCAGGATCGCAATCGCGATCAATTGGCTTTCTTTTCGGCCGCAGCCGGCTTCTTGCGCTTGACGAGCGAGGCGAGCGCCTTTCTGCTCTGCTCGGCGACGCCCAAAAACGGAACCGCGGCGCGAGCGGCCGTTTGATCGAGCGGAATGCCCATCGCGCGCGCCGAACAACGCCGGGATCGCAGGCATTCGATGATCGACTCTTCGTTCAAGCCGGCATTCAATTCGAGAGCCATGGTCAGCGGAAACGATTGGCGATCGGTGTGAAAGTCCAGGCCCGCGAACGGAACGGCGCCGGAGCTTTCGAGCAAGGCCGGCGAAGTTTCACTGGGCGCCCAACCGTCGTATTTGCGATTCCAAAGTTCGATTCCCAGGAGGCGTTCGGCCCAGTAGGGATCGAATAATTTCCAGGCTTCCTTGCGCGACGGATGGGCAAACACTGCGACTCCGCCGTGCCGGCGTACGCCCTCGAGCATTTCGCTGGTCGGAAGGTTCTCGCCCAAAAATGGAACCGGACCCCAGACGAGCACATGAACCTGGTTTGCGGGGTCGCTGTACTCGATGCCCGGGACAACCAACAGTTGCTGCGAGCTAGCAGCCACGCACGCTTCGCGATACTCGGCAAGGCGCGCCGGGGAAAAGCCGCGGTCGTGCTCGGTCATCATCAAGACCTGGCAGCCGCGACGGCTGAACTTTTCGGCTAAATCCTTCAGCGTCCAACTGCCGTCGTACGACCAGTGGGAGTGGACGTGGCACGTGGCGAGCACTTCCATACTTTTTACGCCGATCCCTTAAACACGTTGGAGTGAATGGTGTAGTAGAAATCGGAAAGAAAGACTTTCGAATCGTCGCGGCGCCAGTTGTAAAACGAATCGCGTTTGCGGACTCCGAGCACGTCGCGCAGTGTTTTCCAAAACGGCGGCCAATTGCGCAGAGCCTTCGACTTGGCTCCCTTGATCACGAAGAGAATGTGCATGAATTCGCGGCCGGCGTGGCGAGAAACAACGCCCGGAGTGGTGACGGCATTCGCACCGGCATTTGCCGTTTCGTCCAAAGCGAGTTGCACGTGCCAAGCCGGATATTCGAGCCCTTGCGCGCGGCAGAGCGCCATACTGCCCCAGGGCCGGCCGTTCAATTCAACGAACCACAATTTGCCGTCGCCAGCCCGCAGCAGCTCGACCATGAACAATCCGCGCCAGCCGGTTTGGGCGATCAGGCGTGCAATTTTGTGTTTTAGCTCGTCCGGAACACTTTCGGAAATGCAGGCGCTCGAGCCGGAGCCCTGTGGATTCATCATGCGGAGCCGGCGATGACCGCTCCAGGCGCGAACTCCGTCGCGGGCGGCGATGCCGAAGACGCCTTCTCCATTTCCGGTGATGAATGGCTGAACCAAAAGAGGGACGCGCTCGGCCCACTCAGCGATGGCGCGGTCGAGTTCCGCGGGATCCGCGCAGATCCATTTTCGGCAACTGTAAACGTGCCCGTCGCGAACGGGAACCGCGTCCGCCGCTTTTAAGATGATGGGGAATAATTCGGGTGCGTTCCGATAAATCTCGAGATCTCTCGCGGTTCGCGCCAGCGTCGATTTCGGGACGTTGAGCCCTGCTTGTTCGGCCGCTTGCACCTGCAAGAATTTGTTCAGAGCCAGATCGGCTTGCGCGCCGGAGGCTCCCGCGAGAATCCAGGAACCTTCCAGGTTCGCTTTGCTGGAAATCCAAACAGCTTTATCGTCGAGCGGAAACAGAACAAGCCGGGCGCCTTTTGCGCTGGACGCCGTCGCGCGCATGACCGCCTGCACGTCCGCAAGGCACTGCTGAAGGTTCACTTCCGGCGGACAAACGTCGTGGCACTCGACGAACTTGCTGTGGCGAAGGGCCGACGCCTTCCCTTTTCGAGCAAAGGCGACGACGCGAAAGCCCGCATCGACCAGGCTCCAAACCGATTCGGGCGCCGACATGGCCTCTGCAAATCCGACGAGAACGATGATTTGCGCCATGTTTTTTGACGGCGGCACAACAGTTTTAGCCAACGCAGAACTCGCGAATGCTTACTTCTTGTCCGGAGCTGACGCGGGCGACGGTGGATTTTGAATTTCTTTCAAGTGAGCGGCAACCGCTTCGCCGATCACGTGATAGCCATTCTTGTTGGGGTGCATATCGCCCGCGCTGGCGGCGTACAAGCCCTGGCCGATGGAGTTGCGAAGATCCGGAAGCGGATCGACGTATGGAATTCCCTGATCGGACATAAATTTGAATAGCTGCTCACGGGCGATTCGTTCGTTAGCCAGAAGTTTGTTAATCCAATCGTCCATCGGAATTTGCGGATTATTTTCGAGATATCCGGCGAAGACCATTTCTTTGGTGGGAATGACGACGACACCGAATTGAACGTTGTTCTTGCGGCAGTTCTCGTTCATCTGTTTGAGCAGTTCGAAGGTGATGCGCATTCCTTCACGCACATGAGGATCGTCCTGATCCAAACCGAACAGCACCGCGCGAGGCCGGAAAGCTTCTTTGATGTGCTTGTCCGGAACGATCAGGGAGGTGGCGACGCCGGGATACAACTGCGCGGCGTTCTCGATTTGCACATCGCCCTTTACACGCCCGCCAAATCCGGTGTGAAAAATCAGCTGGTACAAAATGCTGTGGCGCGAAAGCCAGGTGCGGATTTTCTTGTGCCACGTTTCGGGGCCCGGGCCGGTCTCCCAGATGTTGGCTTCGACTTTCTGGTCGGAGAGGACTCGCAGCGACTTCCAGTAGTCGAGGCCGTAGGTCAGCGTGAAGGCGTTTTCAAAATCGTCACCCATGTATAAGCCCCAGATGATGGTTTTGGGCTTGAGCTGGAACGCTTTGTTGTTCGAGAGATAGAAGTACTGGTTCGGGCCGTAACCGCCCAAACCCATGTTGTAAACCTTCTGGCCGCTCAACTGGCCGAGAACGAACGGCCAAGCGTCCACCATTCGGGCGGTGTTGCCGTAGGTGTGCGAGTCGCCGACGGCAACGATGTCAACGCGATCGGGAACATTGCGATTGCGAAAACCCCATTTGTCAAAACCAGCGAGAGCGCTGGGCGAGGGCACAGCGCCCAAAATAGGGTCGTTGACAACTTCCAGGCGGAGGAAGTCCGACGGGTTCAGGAACAAACGGGCAGCAAACTCGCAGAGCACGAGCGAGACGGCGACCGTGACAAGCAGCACAACAAAATTGGCGAGAAACTTTTTCATTTTATGGAGGGAATTCGGCTTTCGCGAAATTAGTCGAGCTTGAATTCTTTGCGCCAGTCGCCCTTTTCGGGGAGCGGGGGCTGGTTCTTCTTATCCATCACGTAATTGCCGACCACCAGAAAATCCATTTCCGTGCGCATGAAGCAGCGGTAGGCGTCCTCCGGCGTGCACACGATGGGCTCGCCGCGAACGTTGAAGCTGGTGTTCACGATCACGCCGTAACCGGTAAGCTTTTTGAATTCGTCGATCAATTCCCAATAGCGCGGGTTGGTTTTCTTGCTGACGCTCTGAATGCGCGCGCTGTAGTCCACGTGGGTGATCGAGGGCAGGTCCGAGCGCAGAAAATACAAACGGTCGTAGAGCGGGCGTTCGCTGTACCCGTCCGGCAGGGGAATCTGGCGGTCGGCGCGAATCGGCGCGACCAACAACATGTAGGGCGACTGGCGATCGAGTTCAAAATATTTACCGATGTCTTCTTCGAGCACGGAAGGCGCAAACGGCCGAAACCCTTCGCGGTACTTGATCTTGAGATTCAGTTTTTTCTGCATCTCGGGATTGCGGGCATCGCCGAGAATGCTGCGTCCGCCGAGAGCGCGCGGGCCAAATTCCATGCGGCCCTGAAACCAACCGACCACGTTTCCTTCGGACAGGCGAGCGGCGACGTCCGCGGCCAGTTTCTGAAAATCGTCATAGTGGGTGGCGGGCGCACCGTATTTCTGCAAGGCGCGATACACCTGGTGATCGGAAAACTGCGGACCGAGGTAGGAGCCGCGCGTGGAATCTCCGTTTCCGTTCACGTGGCGCTCGTTGCCATCGTGAATGTGCCACACGGCGTACGCCGCACCGAGCGCACCGCCGGCGTCGCCCGCAGCCGGCTGAATCCAGATGTCGTCGAAAATCCCAGCGCGAAGAATTTTTCCGTTGGCTACGCAGTTGAGGGCAACGCCGCCGGCCATTACCAGATATTTGCAACCGGAAAGCTCACGCGCGGTTCGAGCGAGCTGCATGACGACTTCTTCGGTGACCTCCTGAATGGCCAGCGCCATATCCATGTACACCTGTGAAATTTCGGTTTCGGATTTGCGCCGGGGAACACCGAAAAGCTGCTCCCACTTGTCTTCTTTCACCATTTTCAGGCCGGTGGCGTATTCAAAGTAATCCATGTTGAGGACGACCGAGCCATCTTTGCGGATATCGACAAGAGTGTCTTTGATTTTTTGTTTAAAGTCGGCGGTGGCCTTCGATTTCGGATTCCCGTACGGGGCGAGGCCCATCAACTTATACTCGCCGCTGTTTACGGCGAAGCCCGTGTAGTAGGTGAAAGCGGAATAGAGAAGACCGACCGAGTGCGGAAACTGAAGCTCTTTCAGAATCTCGATGTCTTTGCCGCGACCGCGACCGATCGTGGTGGTGGCCCACTCGCCCACGCCGTCCACGGTCAAAATCGCGGCTTCTTGAAACGGCGAAGGATAGAAAGCGCTCGCGGCGTGCGAAAGGTGGTGCTCAGGATAGTAGATAGGAACTTTTGCGTCGCCCAACTTTTTGAGTTCATCGTTGAGCATGCGGCGCATGAAGAGCTTTTCCTTGATCCATACCGGCATAGCCGAAAGAAAACTGACGAAGCCGCTCGGCGCAAACGCGTGATAGGTCTCGAGCAGCCGTTCGAATTTCAGAAACGGTTTGTCATAGAACGCGACGGCGGTGAGGTCGTTGAAATCAATGCCGGCCTCCTCCAGGACGTACTTGCACGCATGGATGGGGAATGAGGAATCGTGCTTGATTCGGGTGAACCGCTCCTCCTGGGCAGCGGCGACGATCTCTCCATCGATGAGGAGAGCCGCCGCGCTGTCATGGTAGTAAGCGGATATGCCTAAAATTGCGTTTCGCATCAAGAATTCCTTATCTCCCGGGACGAGAAGCGGGTGTGAAGCCGCCCACTAGAAAAGCGTGTAAATGAACGGTGCGATTGCCGAGCCGCTCGCCAGCACCATGATGACGCCGAATCCGAGCAGGATAAAGATAACCGGCAAGAGCCAGAATTTTTTCCGCTTGTTCAGAAAACCCCAAAGATCTTTCAAGAAATCCATTCTCGTTCTCCTCTTGTTTAGTAAGGCTTTTCAATGTCCTGGGCGGTGAAGATGTGGTTGCGCTCGACGGTGGCCGAGCCTTCACTGGCCTTGAATGCGCGCAGCTTCAAGGAATCCTTGCCGAACAGGCGGCGCATGATTCCGATGGGGGTGATCACCAGAAAGAACAATATGGAGAGCAGCACTTTCGACATCACGGTGCCCATCAAGTGAGACACGCCGAGCCAAACGACCGCGACGGGCTTATACACGATCGGCCAAATCATGTTGACGACGTGCACGAGCATGGCGGCGACCAGGACGCCCTCTTTTTTGGTGCGCACGAATACGAGCAGCAGAAGAAGCACGACGCCCATACCGGTGTCGCGGCTTTGATCCTTGGAAATATTGGTGTCAAACACTTTCATTTTGCCTACTTTTGGTTTGGAAGGTTCGGATAAGAATTATATTCGAGCGCTGCTAGGCGTGAACAGGAACGCCCACGGGGCTGCCTTCGGGCAAATCGAAACCGCGCGCGATCGGATAGCCCGCCGTCCAGCGCTCGACGCCTTCGCCCATCAGAAATTCGTACTCGTTGCGGTTGATGGGGTGCGTCTCCAATTCCACAACTGAGTGACGGGCAAGCGACAAGACGCGGTCGAGGCGGGCACGCGGTTCCAGCGGCGCCAATGAAAATAGATAATCGACCAGGCGATGGCGTTTGGCGAGTTTACGGTCGATGTTTTTGCGATACAACCGGTTCAGAATGCTCTTTTCGCCCGATTGAAAGGAAAAGTTACGGCGAACGACCGTCCCCGTCGGCAGCAGCTTGCCAGCTAGAACATTGGCGGCCAGGTGCATGTGGTGATGACCGTCGATCCGCAGCGGAGATTCGCCGTAGAGGCGGCGGTATTCATCGATCTGCGCCGCGACGACGTACTCAAACGAACGCTGTAAAGCCGAATTCAAGACGACTTGATTGAACCGGCGTTTCGTCAGGAATGCGGCGATCTGGCGGTGACGCTCGAGCAACTCGGCCGGTACGCTCGTTCCCGAAAGTGTGGTCGTGAAATTCAAGTGCAGGCCAGCGTCGATGCCGTGCTCGAGGGCGAACGCGGCGGCGCGCGGAGAATCCTCCATGAAGACCATGGCGCTGACGGACGACACGGTGCCGTGCTGCAGGCACTCAAACATGCGGTCGGTGGTATCGACATCGCGTCCCCAATCATCGGCATTGATGATCAATCGTCCGGCGCGATTCGAATGGACGTCCTGGTCTGCGGGGAAACGTGCGGGACGTCCGCTGGTGCTTTGCGATTGAGGAGCGGAAGGAGCGTCGCTGGAATCGGAGCCGGCTTGCGATGGTTTGCGCGAAAGAAAATTACGCAGGCGGGCCATCTGTTCGCGCCTGCGGAAGGCGACCAGCTCGTCGGAGATGGGGCGCCTTTCGCGCTTCAGGCCGGCGATTCCGTAACCCGCCAGGAGCGTGAGTCCGCCGACGACGTACGGCTTTTTGGTCATCTGATATGCGGTGCGAAAAAGCTCCCAGGCAGGGTGGCCGCCCAGAGCGTAATCGAGAGCGCCGACGCGGTACTTGGCGCTGAGCACGCCGCGTTCGGCAGAGCCCATCTTGCGATGGTGGATGCAAATTTTCTCGGTAAACGTTCTGGTTTTCCAGCCCTTCATTCGGGCCGTCAGCACGGCGACGTGATCAATACCGCCCGACTTCATGGGAACGTATCCGCCGATATCCTCGAAGCAGGTACGGCGAAATAATTGGCATGCGCCGGATACGTGTTCGATGCTGACGTACTTGTAGTCATACATCGAGGTGTCTTTAAACGGCGTACCGACCAGCCCGAGCGCGGGATTTTCGGCAAGCTTGCCGAGCAAGAATGAAAAATAATCCGCCTCAAAAGAAATGTCGGCGTCCATGCTGCCGATCGCAGCGTAGTCCAGGGCCTGGACGCGTTCGTAGCCGGCGCGGAAGGCGTACACCTTTCCAGCAAAATGGCGTTCGCGGCGCTCCGGCATGCGGAGCAGCTCGATCCAGGAATGGTCGGCGGCGTAGCGGTTGACGATCTCGTCGGTGCCGTCGGTAGATCCATCGCTGACGATCACCCATTTCAGGGGCTTTGCCGTTTGCGCGATCATCGACTGGATGGTCAGTTCGATGAACTGCGCTTCGTTGCGCGCCGGGGTTACGAGGACGTACGAGGGTAACGCCATCATGCTCCCGCCAGGACCGCGGGTTTCATCGGCGACGAGGGCGGCGCCGCTGCGGTCGACTCCGATAGAAATGTGGACAAAGCGAGAAGCATCCAAGCCTGCGACCAGCGCATGTAAGAGGTGCGGATCTTCATCGATCGCAGGACGCGATAATAGAAGAAACCGCGGTCATCCCACATATTCTTCATGGTCCACAGAAGGACCTTGCGAGCGAGCGCAAGATTCGACGGATCCAAGTAACTGAATTTCACGAGCGCGATCAAGCTCTCCGCCGCCGCATGAATGTCGATCGGATAGGTGCGGTCGTGAAAATACCGCGGGGCACCGTCTTCCCTGAAAAAGTGGGCGCGGTAAAAGCTGAATCCTTTGCGAATGTGGCCGTCGAACTCATCGGAGTTGAGACTGAGCTGCATGGAGCGCAACGCTTCCAGATTGTAGCCGGTGTGAAAATTGTCGATCCATTCCTGGTTCGCGGATTCGCCATAGGCCCAGGAACCATCTGCGCGCTGGCGCGATGCCGAGTAGCGCGCCACTTTCAAGGCCGCTTCGACGAGCGACGCGTCCCCGGTATGTTTTGCGACACGGCAGAAAAGCGCGGCGCCCAAAAGATTTCCGTTGTGGACATTATTCCGCATCGACGGAAGAGGGTAAGCGAAACCAGCGACGGAACCGCCGTCGGTCCAGTACAGCTCGTTCAAAATATACTGCGCGCCGCTGGCCGCCGCTTCCAAATAAGAGGCGTCGCCGAGCTGCTCGTAAGCGTCAAGAAACGCATTGGCGACGAACGTGGTGCATACCAGGTTCGGCGAGTTCGCGGGAACCAGGAGCGTTCGCGTTTGCCATGGAAAGCAGTAGCCCCAACACCAATACCGGGAGTTTGGCGACCGGAGATCCTGAAGTTTTGCGGCGAGCGATTCCGCGAGACCCCGGTCCGCCAGCCCTAAACGGAAAAGCTTGAGGGCCGATTGAAGGAAGAGGCCCAGTGCCTTCGAATTCTGCTTCGGCTCGACGAGAAGCAGCGGCCGGACATTGATGGGGCTGCGCTTGATGGCTTGCGTCAGGATCAGACGCGGAATCCGCCGATCGAGAAACGGCAGCGCGCGAAAGAGCTTGCTGTTCAGCGAGTCGTACGGATCGATTCCGGCCCAATCGCGCGAACGGCAGTATTCGAGAAGCTTAGGCACCGCATCCGCGGCAAGGCTCTGCGCACGGTCGGTGTCCTCGTTCGCTGCGGGTGCGGCACGTTCGGGAAATTCCGCCGTCAATTCTCGACTGCCTCGACGGTTCCGTCAGGAAGCACGTAGTTGAGTTTACCGTTCACCCGCTTTACGTAGGCGACGGACGCTCGATCCGAACCGGGCCCTTCGACGGACCAGCCTCCGCTTGTTTGCGTCAAACGCATCTGGTGGCGCTCGCGCCACCACGTATCCACCTCGCCCGGCAACGCGAGCCAGACGTCTTTCGAGTCTCCGTAACTGCGGAGCATTTTCAGGAGCTCACTGTAAAGAGCTTGCCGGTGCGGTTCGACGATGTAGTCCGGATGAATGATGAAGCTGGCGAGGCCGTGGCGCGCCACAATGGCTTGCGTCTGTTTCGTCCACATTTCCATGGCGTCGCTGCGAATTACGTTGAAGAGCGGATAGTCCTGGATGGTGGTCAGCGGCAGTTCGAGGACGTCGCCGACAAAATAAGGAAAGATCGTGCAGCATCCGCCGCGCTGCGGATCCAGATGCGCGACGTTGGGCACGGACATGTCGTAGGAGAACTCCCACGCCGCGTACCAATTTAAATTGCGGTACATCACCGGAGAGCGGAAGCCTTTCGCACCCCACTTTTTCGCGTACGAATTAATGGGCCCGACGCGGCTATCAAAAATTTCCCTGGTGCTGAAAAGCCGCCCGTCGTGATTGAGCCCGTGAACGCAGACTTCGCTGCCTGCTTTGCGAATCGCGTCCAGCACGGTATCGGAAACTTCATATCGAACCTCGGGAACCAGCTCGAACGCCGATTTAATGTTGTATTCTTTTTCCAGCTCGAGCATTCGGTAGCAAAAGTCCTGCCCCGCGCCGGTCTCGACGTCGTGCGTCATGATCGCGGCGGCGCGGGCACCGTGCGGCCAATACCAGATGAACGGCAGCTCGCTTGCGCCCGTGGTTTCGAGAGCAATCGTCCAGAGCCAGTTCACCAAATCTTCGACCGTGGTATCGATCGGCCATGCCGGGAAGGAAATTTTCGACCAATCCTGCAGGGCAATCCGCTGCAAAATGCGGCGCACATAGACGGGAAACAACGGCCGAAGCGCGTAGTAGATGCGGCGAGACAGCGATTGGCTATCGGCAATGTAAGAGATTTGCGCGTTTGCAGCGCTGACGTATTTCTCGAAACGAAGGTTGTCGATCACCTCGCTGGGATTAAACGGCAGAGTGGTGGTCTCGCCGGTACGGGAAATCAAAGCGTCAATCGAGGGAAGATCACCGTCGGGACCGGGCACCGTTGTGCCGCCGCTATTTTTGCCGTACAGCCGCAAACCTCCGATCTTGAAAAATCCTTCGTCACCCACGGGCGGCGCGATGGCCAGGCGTTCGAGGCTGGCAAACGGACACTTTGTGTGATCGAGGAACGCCCGGTAACGTTCGTCGGCGGAAACGTCCGCAACCACGCCTTTTGCGCGCGACTCAATCATTTTCCGGCCGGTAGAATCGCAACCCCTTTTTCAGAAACGCTTTCACTTCGCTTCGGGTTGGGTAGGTGTAATTCTTCCAATCGCCCGCCGGCTGAGCGACGGCTTTCGTGGTTTGCGGATCGAAGTGTTCGAGGAATTCCGCCATCAGCTTTCCGCCCGCGACCGAGGTGCGGCGATTCAGGCTATAGACGGTGTCCGATGCCGTGACGGGAACGGTCACCTGGGCCAGCAGATCTCCGGTGTCGAAGCCCTTGGCCAGCACGTGCAATGTGGCGCCGACGACCGGCGCGCCCTCGAGAAGCGCGTGAAAACTGGGGGCCATTCCCCGATATTGCGGCAGAAGCGATTTGTGCAGATTCCAGCAGCCGTGGCGGGCGATCGATTCGCGAACGGTTTTGCCAACGTAGTGGCTGAAATTCGTCGAGATAAGGATGTCTGGATTCCAGGATTTCAGCTTCGCAATGCTCGCTTGATCGTTAATGTCGGCGCTGAGGAATTGTTCGACGCCGTGCTGCCTGGCAAGCTGCGTGGGACGGTATTTTTTCTTTTTGTCCACAAACAAACGCACGATCTTCATGTGGACCATTTCGATCAGGAATCGCAGGCCCGATTTGCGCAGCGTAAACAGCGCTCCGCCGATTTTCGAGCGCTTGTAAATCATGCACGAGGAAATCACCGAACCAACCACCCAGTCCGGATGAGCGTCGTACAGGGGTTTTTGAATCTCTCCGGCGAATTCGTCATCCACCGCGAGCAGGACGATTCTCATCTCAAGCCAGGCCCATTAACGTGACAATTGCGAAGGACGCGGACGAACCGAGGCGCCCGGCGAGCCCCAGCGGGCCCGAAAACGGGAACGCGCACACCCGAGCATGCACAGGTTCGTCCTGGATTTTCAGATTCACTTCGAGGAGTGCGGCTGAAGCGCTCGATGGGCTTCGGAGGAGTCCCTGGGGGAACTTACTTGTACCAGCGTCTCGACGATGCGCTTGGCGGCGCGACCATCCCAATTTTTTGGCGCTCCGGTTCCTCGTACTCCGGCCTGCCGGCGAATTGCCTGCCGGATACCCTCCGTGGTGGTGCCGGCGATAATGTTTGTGCCCTTATCAACGGTGACGGGACGTTCGGTATTTTCCCGAACGGTTACGCATGGAATTCCCAGGCATGTGGTTTCTTCCTGAATACCGCCCGAGTCCGTGACGACAATCGAAGCGTGTTTCATCAAGCACAGAAAATCGAGGTAACCGAGAGGATCAATCAATAACAGTCCGGCCTTGGAATCGCCGGCCCTGACTTCCTCTTTTGCAAAGCCGCGCGAACTCATCGGAAGCGGCAGCGCCGAACCCAATTCCTTAATTCGCTGCTGGGTGCGTGGATGAACCGGAAATACGATCGGGCGATCGGATGCCAACTCGTCCAGTCCCGCGAGAATCTTCAGAAATGCCTCGCGGGTATCGACGTTCGACGGCCGGTGCAAGGTCAGCAAAGCATATTTGGAGACCGGCGGCGCGGCGCCGTTTTTCGCAGCGACGCGAAAGCCGAGTTCCTCCAGAACTTTTGATTCTTCGGCCTTTTCGCTGAACTCGAGCAAGGAATCGATCATCGTATTGCCGACAAAGTGGATCTTTTCGGCGGGAATTCCCTCACGGCGGAGATTCTGAAGGCCGCTTTCTTCGGTGACGAACAGAAGATCGGACACGTGATCGGTGACAACTCGATTGACCTCTTCGGGCATCAGCCGGTCAAAGGACCGCAATCCCGACTCGACGTGGCAAATCAACGGACGCGTGCCTGCGGCATCAAACGCAATTTTGGCGGTAACCAGCGCGCAAGCCACGGTGGAATTCACGTCGCCAACGACCAATACGAAATCGGGCCGTTCCGCCAGAAGCACAGGCTCGAATTTCTGCATTACATCGGCGGTGAGGTGCGCGTGCGAACCGGAACCAACGCCGAGATGGACCTCCGGCTTGGGCAACCCCAGATCGACGAAAAAACGGTCGGACATGATTGCGTCATAATGCTGCCCGGTGTGAACCAGGACGTGCTGGATGCGCGGCCCGTCCGCTTTTTGGTTCGATTCGGAAATCGCACGAATGATCGGCGCGACCTTCATGAAATTCGGGCGCGCGCCCACGACGGTTAAGATTTTGATCTCGCTGGGTTTGCTATGGGAGGTCATTTCTTCGCTTTTGGCCGGAAGTTTTCGCGAGGATTTCTGGAGCAACTCAGCGAAATGGGATGCGACTTTTTGAGGCGACTCCCGACACTTTCACAATCAGCCGTACAGCGGGAGGTCAAAAACAAGAAACGAAACGCCGAGTGCGATCTACTTTCTGCTCGATTTCATCCGGCGATTGGGGATCACGGAATGCCTAAGCGCTAACGCGAGCGTCCGGTCGCGATTCAGGGAGGCGCTGGCGTTCCACAATCGATGAAATGCCTTCAATGATCGCGTCGAGCGCAGGTGAGTTCTCGGATGAACCTAACGCTTCCGGCGTTCTACGCTCGAGCTTAATTTTGGTCCGAAGGTCTTCCGGCTTTTCGATCATCACCAGGCGACCGGTTGCAGCGAGGTAGCGATCGACTCCACCGATGCGTCCGCGGAAAATACTGTACACCGGGACACCAAGTGCGGCGGCTTCGCGGTTCATCGTCCCGCCGCCGCTGATCACTAAATCGGAAGACCAGATCAGGTTCAGTCCATCCACGACGTGCGCGGGAATGATAATTTTGCGGCTTTCAATCGCGGATGCCCACTGCTTGCGAAGGATCGCCTCCTGGCGTTCGTTGCGCGGCAAAAGAATCACGCGCGTTGCAGGCCGCTCGGTCAGCATTTTCAATGTGCCGTCCAGCAGGATTTCGCCTTCGTGATTGTGATAGTGGGCTTCGGTGGCCGGAGGACGAACCGTGACGACCAGCTCGGTGGGGTTGAGGCCGAGCTCGGTTCGCAGCGACGCGCCCGGGCGGAATCGGGGGACGTACACGTCTTCTTTCAGGCCGGGATACTGCATCAAACCGCGGCTGGGCTGCAGCGCAGCAGCGGGCGGAATAAACTCCGGCACAAAGACCCAATCGGATTTGAGGGAGCCGACCTTGGCGATAAATTCGTAGTCCGAGATCGTGAGCGTCGGAATTCCCAGGAACACGCTGCTCAGAAACTGGGACCGCGAAACGTGAGAAATGGCGAGATCGACTTTCTCTTTCCTCATGAATCGCGAAAGCTGCAGCGCCCGCAAAAACGTTCCAACGATTTTCGCCGCCCGATTCTTTCCCCAGTGCTTTCCCACGACGCGGCAGGTGATGTGATGCAACTTCAGCAGCTCACACACCTGATAGGAATCGCGCGCGGTGAGGACGATGCGGTGTCCTTTCTTCTGCAGTTCATCGATGATTGGCAAGAAGAAAGGGACATGCGGAGAGTTATCCAGATCGATCCAGATCTTCTTCGAGTTGACGTGCAGCGGAGGATTCACCGAAGCATTCCTTTTTGCGTCGGCTGGGGGCGCATCGATCGTTTGAACGGAATCAGTCATAGGGTGGAATTCGGGATGGAACTTTTCTTGCGGCCCCGAATCGCGGGCTAGTTCGCCACGCGATCCGAAGCATATTCGGCGACCAGTTCCGTCACGCGGCGCTGCTGATCGGGCGTGAGGCCGGGATACATGGGCAAGGAGACGATTTCGACGGCAATTTTTTCGGTGACCGGGAAATCGCCCTTTTTGTAGCCGAAACCTTCGTAGGCCTTTTGTAAATGCAGCGGAATCGGATAGTGAATGCCGGTGTCCACTTTGGACTCAGCGAGATGCTTTTGCAGTCCCTCGCGATCGGCGACGCGAATCACGTAGAGGTGGTACACCGGACGCGACCAGTCGGGCTGATGCGGCACAACGACGCCGTCGGCACCATCGAGGAGCTTGTTGTACTCCGACGCGGCGGCGAGCCGCTTCTTATTCCAGTCAGCGAGGTGACGCAACTTCACGCTCAGCATTCCGGCTTGCAGCGAATCGAGACGGCCGTTGTATCCCTCGATATCGTGGTAGTACTTTTTGGCCTGGCCATGATCGCGCAGCATTTTCATCTTGCGCGCCATTTCTTCGCTGTTCGTGGTGATAGCGCCGGCTTCTCCGCAAGCGCCCAGATTCTTGCCGGGATAAAAGCTGAAGGCTCCTGCCTGCCCCATTGACCCGGCCTTGAACCAACGGTTCTGCTTCTTTGAAAAATACTCGGCACCGTGAGCCTGGCAGGCGTCTTCCACAACGGCGAGATTGTATTGGGCAGCCAATTCGAGGATCGGGTCCATGTCGGCGCACTGCCCGTAAATGTGCACGGGCACAACGGCGGTGACGGGCGCGCGGAACTTGCGATGAATCGTCTTGCCCGTGGCGCGATCGACGTAGCATTCCTGTTCGAGATATTTGCGCAGCTTCGCAGGATCCATGGAGTAGGTCTTCTCTTCAATGTCCACGAAGTCCAGGCGGGCGCCGGCCTGGGTGATGGCTTCGGTGGTGGCGATAAATGTGTGCGGAACGGTTACAACGATGTCGCCAGCCTTCACTCCGGCCGCCGTCAACGCAAAGCGAACCGCGTCTGTGCCGCTGGCCACGCCGACGCAGTACTTCGCGTCGCAGAACTCGGCGAATTCCCGTTCGAAGCCCTCGACCATCGGCCCGCCCACAAACCCGGCGGTCTGCAATACTTTTTGCACGACGGCGAGAAGCTCAGCTTCCAGCTCGCGATGCGGGGTAACCAAATCGAGAAACGGAATTTTTTCGGAGTTGGACATTATGATTTCCTTTTTTTGTCGGTCGTACGGCGCAAGATCCTGGCCGGATTTCCGGCGACGATGGAATCCGCCGGCACATCTTTGGTCACAACGCTTCCTGCTCCCACGATGGCTCGTTCCCCAATCGTCAAATTCGCGAGGATCGTTGAGCCGGAGCCGATCGAGGCACCCTTTTTGACCACGGTCTTTTCGACGCTCCAGTCCGCTTCGGTCTGCAAGCCGCCGCCTTCGACGGTCGCGCGCGGGTAGCTGTCGTTGATGAAGGTGACGCTATGGCCGAGGAAGACATCGTCCTCAATCGTGACGCCCTCGCAAATGAACGTGTGGCTGGAGACCTTGCAGTTCTTCCCCACGCTCGAGTTCTTCTGAATCTCCACGAAGGCGCCGATTTTCGTTTCGTCGCCGATGCTGCATCCGTAGATGTTGATGAACCGCGAAAACTTTACGTTTTTGCCCAGCGTAACGTTGGAACCGATGCAAACAAATTCGCTCATATGCGGATGATTTTGCCTTTCTGCTTGAGCGATTCGTCGGCTGCTTCCAACATGCGAACCACATGCAGTCCCGCAATTCCGTCGTTGAACGGTTTCTTGTCGTTCAGGATGCAATCGACGAAATAAGCGGCTTCCACTTTCAAGGCTTCCACTTGCTCAACGCGGGGAGCCCACATATCTCCGGAACGGTAGCTGACGAGCAGATCGTAAACGCCGACGCCGCTCATCTGCACGCCCTTGTCGTAAATCTTGAGCTTTTCGTCCACTTCCAAATCGTTCCAAACCAGCATTTTCTTTTCGCCGCCAATCAGCGTGGTGCGCACTTTCACCGGAGACAGCCAATTCACGTTGATGTGGCCGATCATATTGTTCGGGTAATACAGAGTCATGAAGGCGATGTCCGCGACGTCATTCAGATGCTTTTCGCCGGTCGCGACCACCGCTTCCGGTTGCGCTTTGATCAGATAGTCCATGATCGAAAGATCGTGAGGCGCGAGATCCCAGAGCACGTTGACGTCGTGTTGGAACAGCCCGAGATTGACGCGCGTCGAATCGTAGTAATACAGAGTTCCCAGAGTGCCGTCGTCGATCAGTTCTTTCATCCGTTTCACCGCGCCGGTGAACAAGAAGGTGTGATCGACCATGATCTTCAGGTTTTTGCGCTCGGCCAGGTTGATGAGCTCTTCGGCTTGTGCCGCGGTGTAAGTGAACGGCTTCTCGACGAACACATGTTTGCCATTCTCAAGAGCCGTCTTGGCGAGCTGGTAGTGAGTCCATACCGGCGTGACCACGGCGACAACGTCGATATCGGGCGCGGTCAGTACGTCGTTGCAATCGCCGGTGGTGCGAATGTCCGGGAAGGAGTTCCGCACGCGATCGAGCGATTTCGGGTTCTTGTCGCATACAGCGACGACCCGCGAGCGATCCTGTCCGTGAAAATTGCGGACAATGTTCGGCCCCCAATACCCGTAACCGATGACGCCGATTTTCAGCAAACTCTTCTCCGATGACTGCTTGGCGGTACTTTTCGAAGCTGGATTTTCGCCGAGACTAATAGCCATTTTTGTCCACCTTAGAAGTTACAGAACGAAACAGCGGAACGATTCGAACGCACTACGAGCCGACGGAGCCAGGACATCGGTGGAACGAACAGAGGGACTTCAGTTTTGTTGCCAGGAATTCAAGCGACTGCAATTTTTCGAGCCGCCGGCATGGCCGCCTTAGTAGGCGCCATCACCCGAAAAGACGGCGCGAGGCGTCTGCAGCAGGATTTTCACGTCCAACATGGGCGACCAGGTGCGAGAGTATTGCAAGTCGAGCCGAACCATCTCGTCGAAGGTCGTCTTGCTGCGTCCGTGGACTTGCCAGAGTCCGGTGATGCCCGGACGCGATTCGAGCAGACGGCGGCGGTGCCAAATGTCATATGCCTCAATTTCGTAAGGGATCGGAGGGCGCGGTCCGACCAGGGACATGTCGCCGCAGAGCACGTTCCAGAATTGAGGGATTTCATCCAGACTGGTGCGGCGCATAAAGCGGCCAATCCAGGTGACGCGCGGATCGTTGGTGATCTTGTACACGGTTTTCGTTTCGTTTTCGCCCTCGCCCGTTTTGGCAGCGATCTTCCCGGCAATGAAATTCTTGATGTATTCCTTGTGAATGCCGGCGTCGGTGGTAACAAACATCGAGCGGAACTTCAAAAACGTAAAGTGGGTGCCGTACCGGCCGACGCGATCCTGCCGGAAAAATATCGGACCCTTGGAGGTCGCCTTAATCAGCGCGGCCAGGATCAGAAACGCGGGCGAAAGAAGGAGAAGGGCAATCGATGCGCCGGTGACGTCCATAACGCGCTTGGCGAGCAGCGAAAGTTTCTTCTTCTTCTCGACATCGAAGAGATCGGGATACAGCACGGGGTTCACCGGACGCGAATGTCCGTTGCCGTCCCATCCATCGGGGAAGGCATAGAAGGAAACCTGAAAACTGCTCAGTTGGCTGGCCTTGAAAGATTTCTGCAAGCCCGAGGTCACTTTCGCTTCGATAATTTTCACGGCTTCGCCGATCTGGCAATCGCCGAACTCGGTGAAAATCACGCCGCAAACTGTATTTTGCTCAAACCAACCGACCAGATCGGTCTCGCGCACGGTGGATGAAAGAACGGCGGCAATCTGCCCGAGCAAAGCATCGGTCTTCTTGGTCTTAATGCCTTTGGCGTCGATGAGCATCAGCACGAGATGCTTGCGCGAGCGCTCCGAGCGCTTGCGTTCGCGGCTGAGCATCCGGCGGAAGTGGCCTTCGGGCAAGAAACGCGCGGCGTCGTGTGATTCTTCGTTACCGTTCGCGGACGCGGCTGTGGTCTGATTCATCGGGTTCATTTTCATTATCGTCACTTCGCTCGCTTGATTTTCCCACTCGTACGCCAATCGCGTGCGAATTCGTTTTTTAGTTGGCCTCGGAACCGGGCCGAAACTGCTTTCGAACGTTTCCGGCGGCCTGCAAATTCTTTCTGGACCGGTTGAGCGACGTTACCAGGGCCGAATCAATTTCGACCGCGACAGATCTTTGTAGCAGCGTCACGGACAGTACCAGACGAAAACTTCCCTTGAAATCGGTCAACAGGCCTTCCAATCCAGCGAGAGGGCCGGACTGAATGCGCACCCGGTCTCCAATTCCCAGAAAGGGCCAGGGCTGATTCGGGATCCCGGAGGCCATGAGCGTTTGAATAGCGGTGATTTCAGATTCGTCCACCGGCACCGGCATCCGATTGAATCCTACAATCTGGACGATTCCCGGCGCTTTCAAGATCGGCAACCGGTCTTCCGCGTTGAATCGGCAAAACAGGTATCCCGGGAAGAGCGGCGAATCGACTTCCTTGATTCGATCCGACCATACCTTCCGGCACTTGTAGAGCGGCAGAAAACCTTCGAATCCCTGGCCGCGAAGGTACTCGGCGACCGTCAACTCCTGTCTGGAGCGAACTTGCAAAGCGAACCAAGGCAGCTGGGGAGTGCCGACCTCCGCTTCGAGCGGTTCGTGAATTGGCGATTCCAGTAGGTTGATCGTGCTCATTTTTGACGCGCTTCCAAGCTCCGCCATTAGAGTCCCACTGGGACCCTTACCCTAGGTACTGGGCGTGTGCAAGCCGGGTGCCACCGGCGAAACCTAATCGACTTCGTTGCAAAGCAAACAAAAAAAGGTCTTTACGGCTAATTTAGAAAGCCCTGGGAGCGTCTCTTTTGACGCTGCTGTCTCACTTCTGTGAAGATTGCTATCCCAGAGTTGCAATCTTTTTCCTCGTTATAAACTACTCATAATAAAGACTATACAAACCAATTTTGCGATTCGCGCCGCAATTCTCGATTTGAGACGGCGAAGCGCGGATGACACAGTACGCCGATCAAGCCCTATTTGGACTCGGCGGTCGGCGGTTGATTTCCGTATCCATAGCCGTAGCCATATCCCGGGGCATAATACGACCCGTAGGTGTGGGCTTGCTCGACGGCGTTCAGAACGACACCAACGATGTTGCGACCGGCGAGTTCCTGACAAGCGCGCTGCGCTGTGGCCGAGGGCGTTGAGCCCGCACGGACGACCAACAAAACGCCGTCAACCAAATCCGCGAGGGAGCTGGCGTCAGCCACCGGCAGAAGGGGCGGCGAATCGATGATCACCCAGTCAAACACAGGCGATACACGGGATAGCAGCGTTTGAAATTTCCCGTTTGCCAGCAATTCACTCGGATTCGAAACCAAAGTTCCGCCCGGAATGAAGCACAAGTTCCCTTCGGCCCCGTGCTGAATCACGGTCATTTCGTTCGCCTGGCCGTTCAAATAATCGGTCAAACCGGGTGAAGGAGGAGCGCCCAGAGGAACGTGCAGTCGCGAGCAGCGCAAGTCGGCGTCGATGATTAAAACGCGGCGGTCCGGCTGGCGAACAATCGACTGCGCGAGATTATTGGTAACGAACGTCTTTCCTTCGGCCGGAATGGAACTGGTGACCAAAAGGGTCTTCAAAGTCTGCGCGCCTTTCATCTGGTAAAGACGCGAGCGCAGCGTCCGAAACTGCTCGGCGCCATGGGCCATCAAAGCCGAGTTCGTGAACACGTTGACGTTGGGATCCAGATGCCACTCGGGATGAGCGCAACGGGCGCGGAGGTCGTCGAATCGAAGAAAATCCGCGCCAGAGAGGCTCGATGGATGGCGAGCGACGGTTTCGGCGAAAAAGGCCTCGGCCTCGCTGGGACGAACGGAGTCAGGCAGAGCGGAGGCCGACGTCACGCCTTCCAATTCGGCCGGCTGCACCGTGGCTCTTTCCTGCTCGGCTTTCTTCAGCGCTTCGTGAATGCGACTCATGGCTTCCTTTCACGGCTGGTAGATGGAACGATATTGGCTTCCCGTAAACGTCCCAAGAGCTCATCCAAATTTTGAAGCAGCGCTTGCGCGTCGGTGGAATGATTCGCGCCGTTCGGAATGTTGGACGGTGCAATCGGCTCGATTTCGTCGAGCTGAAATTCACGCGCTACTTCTTCGACCAGATGGGCGGGGACAGGGCGCAAGTGATCGACGTAGGCATTAATGAGCGCATGCTCGCACAGCAGGTTCACGACTCTGGGAATGCCGCGTGAATATACATGGACGGTCTGAATGGCCTCTTTCGAGAAAATGGGCTCGCCGTTGGCACCGGCAATCCGCAAGCGTTCGGCGATGTAACCGAAGGTTTCTTCCAAGGTGAGCGCCGAGGTGCGGCAGCGCAGCGTAATCCGTTGGCGCAACTGGCGCAGTTGGGGGAGTTTCAATTTTTCTTCGAGTTCCGGCTGCCCGGTCAGGACGATCTGCAAAAGTTTCTCGGTCGAAGTCTCCAGATTCGTCAGCAGGCGGATCTCTTCGAGCACCTGCAGCGAAAGGTTCTGCGCTTCGTCGATGATCAAAACGGCCGTTTCGGCCGCGCGGTAGCGCTCCAGCAGCCATTGGTTCAGCTTGAGCAATACCTGGCTCTTTTGCCGGGTTTCGACCGGGATTTCAAAGTCCGCCATCATGAAGTCGAAAAGCTGGCTGGTGTTGAGTTGCGAATTGAATACGAAAGCCGTCTTCACGCGCTGGCCGTGGAGCCAATCGAGGAGCCGATTCAGGAGGGTCGTTTTGCCGGTCCCGACCTCGCCGGTAAGGAGAATGAACCCTTTTCGATTTTGAATTCCGTAGGTCAACCCGGCCAGCGCCTCTTGAATCTGTTTCGTCAGAAACAGATAGCGAGGATCCGGATTGACGTTGAACGGACTTTCCCGAAGGCCAAAAAATTTCTGGTACATAATCTCCTCAGGCTCTCGCGCCCAATTCCAGGCCCTTGTTTACGGGATCCTGATTCAATCTCTTCTTGTCGCCGCTTACCGACAATGGCTCAATCGCCGGAACCATGGCCAGAACAGGCAGCTGAAGGGCAAACTCGACGTCGCGCTCCGTTTTGAACGACGTGTCTTTCAATTCCAGGAAAAACGCGATGCCCAGACCGAGGCCCAAGCCTCCCGCGAAACCGCCCAGGGCGAACATCGGACGATTCGGGAAAGACGGCTTGTCGGGAAGGTTCGCGGCATCCAGGACGACGAATTGTTCGTCTTGCTGGCGGTGGCCCAAATCCTTGGACATCTTGGAAGAATCGAGCGATTTTTGAAGCTCGTTGTAGGAATCCTGGGCGGTCTGATAGCCACGCGTCAATTCTTTGTACTGCTGCTCGACGACGGGACTGGTCTGGATGCGCGCCTGGTAGGTGCGGATCTGATCCTGAATGCGCGTTTGCTCTTTGGTTTTTTCGGCAATGGCCAAATCATCGGCGCGAACTTGAGCGCGGAGTTGCTGGATCTGCGGCGGCTCGATCGACGATTTGGGTCCTTTGTCGTTCGCAGGCTTCGGGGTCGTTCCGACCTCCGCGAGTTTGGCCTGAAGCGCGGCAATGTCCGCTTTGGTCTTGATCACGTCCGGATAATCGTCCGTGTAGCGGGCACGCAGGGTGGCAAGCTGAGCCTGCAGAGCGGCAAGTTGATGGTCCGTCGTTTCCGGATTGGTTCCGGTTTGCGTCGCCTGCCAGGCGGCGAGTTGCTGGTTAAGCATGGACTCGGCAAAAGTCTTGTCTTGCTGCGCACGACCGAGCGCCTGGCTGGCCGCATCGAGCTGCGTCGAGAGACCGTTCAGCAAGTCCAGGTTGGTGTGTTCATCGTCCGGCAGCGAACCGAGATACCGGCTCTTGAATTCGGCGAGTTTGGCGTCCTGTGCATCGAGGTTCGCTTTCGCGTCCGCCAGTTGTTGCTTGTAAAAATCGGTGGTGTTCTCGAGGGTATTCTGGCGCTGGCGAAGGTTTTCCTCGATGAATAACGAGGTGACGGCAGCGCACACTTCCTGAGCGGTCCGCGCGTCGTCCATGGTGACGCCGACATTGAATCCGGGAAGCGCGGTGGACTTTGTTTCGGCCATCGGCAGCACGGGCGTCACGTCGATGCTTTTTTGAAGCCGGCCAACCAAATCCTCCATGGAGACGTGGTCAACATCTTTCGCGTACAAACCGTACTGACGGATAATCGGTTCCAGTCGTGAACGGCTTAAAATCTGTTGCTGCATGCTCGCCAGGCGCTGCCCCAGATCCGCGGTGTCCTGCTGCGGTTGATCGCCGATCTTCACGGTCACGGTCGGTGGTTGGACGAGGACAAGCGTCTGCGAGTGATATTTATTCGGAAGAAAGCGCGAGACGGTATATGCGAGCGGGGGCCCGATGACGGTGAGCACGACGATCAGAATCCATCGCCGCCGCAACATCGCCATGTAATCTGACGGAGCTAATTCACGCTGTGCCATTGAGTCCTCTTCTCCTCAAACTCTTTCCCACCTAAAAAGGTATCGGTTGATGATGCCAATTCAGTCCCACGGTAATCTGGTTGACGAAAACGTTTGGCGCGCAACCCGGGCCCACACAGGATCCAGCATTCGAATCCTGGCGCTGCGCAAGGTAGGCGAGGCTCAAATCGAGGGTGCGTCCGAACGGGCGAGTGAAATTCACGCCGCCGAATACGGAGCTGTAGGTCTGCGAAGTGGGCGTCGCTGTGTCGGTAGCCAGGCCCTTGTTCCTCGAGTAGCCGAACGTCAATCCGCCATGAAGCGTTCGCGAGAATTGATGATTGGCGCTGCCCGTAAAGGTATCGGCGATCGATCCACCTAACACCCCGGAGCCGCCGGAAACGCCATGGGAATACGCCGCCATGAAATTGGTGCGCGCCAGCGCGTACTGCACGGAAGTGTTCAACGACCATAAAATCTGCGAATTGGGACCCGACGGGGAGCTGCCGCCGAGATGCGCCGGAGGATTTATGCGTTCAGCAAACGTGGCGTATTCCGGTCCCGCGGCAATTTGAAACGAGATCCTGCCCGTGATGCGTTTTGCATAGGTGAGCTGGAAGACGTTGTCGTTGATCGACTGACCATAATCGGTGTAGCGATAGCCGCTAAAGCGATAGAGCAAGGCGATGGTGTCGGTGCGCGAAAGCTGGTAGTTGTAACCAGCCTGAAAAATGGCATCGCCCAGATCGAGAAGGTCGTTATCGAAGTAGCGCATGAACGTGTAGCCGCCAACAAACGTCAGCGAAGTCCGCCGCGAAAGTTGCACATCGAGCTGTGTGGCGAAGGAATTCGTCAGGCGCTGGCCGGAGGTGGTCAAAATGGTGTCGCCCGGCGTGAATCCACCCTGTAATCCCGTCGAACCGCCGCCGGGAAGAGGAATGCCGCTGAAGCCGTTGTATCCAAAGCTCGATTGGGGGATATAAGCCAGTTGATCGATGAATGTGAGCGTGACGCGGCGCCACGCCAGTTTTTCATTTACGCCGAACTGCTGAATGACCGAGTTACCCACCTCGCTGTTATTCGAAAAGCTCCCGCCGCCCAGGTAGTTCAGCATCAGCGTCGAACGCTCCGACGCCTTATATACATCGATGCCCCCGACCAGGGAGGTGGAGGCTTCCCAACCGGTGTTGCCGGCGCCGCTCAATCCGTCGGAATTCGCGGTCGAAAAGATATTGAGGCGCGGAACGATGTAATTGTGGGCGAGAGGCACCGAGCCAAGCGTCAGGCTCTCCGCTCCGGTGATCGAGTTGGTGTCCGGCAGCATCTGCTGTGGATTCACGTTTTCGTCACCGTTGTCGGCTGCGGACGCAAGCGGTGAGCGAATCGCGGGAATGGGCTCGGTGGGATTTTCCGGAGCAGGACCCTGGGTTTGATCCGGCGTTTGCTGCTGAGCGCGGACCGGCGAAGCGCTCAAAGCGAACGCGCAGAAGACAGTTCCGAAAATGTAAGCTCGCAGGTTCATGAATTCGTTACGGCACCACAATGGTATCGCCGGCCTTCAGGACAATGTCCTGTTCGGTCTTTTTTCCGGCAATCACTTCCTTGTAATTGAACAGATGCTTCACTTGCTTGCCGTCCTCGTTGCGCAGGACGTAGATTCCTTTTTCTTTAGCGAACTGAGTGAACCCACCGGCACTCGAAAGGGCCTGCAGAACGGTCATGTTGGGCAGCAGAGGGAACGCTCCGGGGCGGCTGACTTCGCCGAGAATGTAAACTCGCTGGCTATTGATCGTCGTTACGATGACGGTCACTTGCGGGTTGGTAACGAATTTCTTCAAACTGTCGGTGATCTGCGCCGCCAACTGCGCCGGGGTGGCGCCGGCGGCCTGTACGTCGTTCAAAAGCGGCAGTGAAATCTTTCCGTCCGGGCGCACGGGAACCACGCGAGAAACTTCGGGCTCTTTCCACACGCTGATATCGAGCACGTCCTGGGCGCCAATCACGTAGTTCGCATCGGACGCCGCTGGCTTCGCTGCCGTATCGCTAACCATGGCAGGTACGGCCGCCTGGGCCGGCTGCTTTTGTGCGCCAGAATCCTGCGCAACGGCGGGTAGCGCCGCGACGATCGTGAGAAGAATCAAAATTTGCAGTCGTTTAAACATCGCCTCTCCTGCCTTCTTATTCGCCTACGGAATCGGCCACGCCAATTTGCTTCAGCTTGTACAACAAAGACTTGTAGCTAATTTGCAAGGCCTGGGCCGCACGCTTTCGGTTCCAACGCGTGTGGGCAAGCGCCTTCAAAATTAATTCACGTTCGGCTTCGCGGGAGGCGGCACGCGCGGCGGCCTTCAGGGAATAACCGCCATGGGCAACTTCTTCGACCTTTTCGATTTCCGGCGGTGTTTCGAGCTCGCTCACGGCAAGCCGCTCGTCACCCAGCGCGACGATTTTCTTCACGACATTCTCGAGCTCGCGGATATTGCCGGGCCAGGAATGTTCAATCATGGTGCGCAGGGTGCGCGGACTCAAAGTCGGTCGCGGCCTTGCGAACTGCGCGGCATACTTGGTGAGAAAAAACTCCACCAGCAGCGGCACATCTTCCTTGCGTTCGCGCAAGGGCGGAAGGCGCAAGCACACGCCGTTGATCCGGTAATACAACTCACCGCGAAATCTCCCGGCGCGCATCTCGTCTTCCAAATTGCGGCTGGTGGTCGAGACCACACGGCCGGTCAAAGCGCCGCGCCGCGAGAGCGTGTCGCCGTCCGGCAGCGCGTAGAGCAAATTTCTTTGGCAGGCGGCGTCCAGTTCGCTGATTTCATCGAAAAAAATCGTTCCGGCGTTTCGGCTGCCTGCGATGGGCGCCGTGCCGTTGAAACTGATGCCCAATTCGGCCGAAAGCAGCGCCGAATTCATCGCCGCGCAGGTGATGGTTACGATCGGGTCTTCGCTGCGAGCCGACATTTTATGAAGATGCTGCGCATAAACCGCTTTTCCCGTCCCGCTCTCTCCCACGAGGAGAACAGGAATGTTTGTGAGAGCGATCTCCGCCAACACCGACTCAAGGCTCTGCATCGCCGGACAAAGTCCGCTGACGAAGCTGGCCTGTTCTCGTGCCATTACGCTCACCGACACCCCAGTGGTTGTCATACTTACATGCGCCCTGTCGTCTTTGATTTTCGATACTCGCCTGTGCAAGCGCGATAGTACGATTGATTGCAATCGGGTTGTTTGCACGGTGGATGCCAGCGCCAGAAGCGTGGGGAGTCGGCTAAAGTCAGAATAACCCTATTGTTTCCCGTCCAGAGAGTCAAGCTGTACCGATTTGTAGTACTAGTACATTGAGGGTTTCTCCCAAGAACCTTCCATGAAAGAGAAAATTTCTTTCCTTTTCTTCCCTTTCGCCATGACAAGGCGAGTGAGGTTCGCGAGGTGAATCGGAACGAAAGACGAATCTTTAAAACTATGAAAATAATAGGTTTAATGTGATCATCCAAACATGGGCTGCACTTCCATTCGGTTCAAAGTGCGGGTTCGGTTTGAGAGTCTGGCATTGCGGATAGGCAACGGCAGCGACCCGTGTAACCAGAAGAAAACGAGAGGCTTGGGCACCGGGCGATGGGTCATCGGGATCGTTCATGGGGAAATACAGCTCGATGAATGGACGGCTCCGCCCTTGGTACGGAATCGTGCGATAATTCGGCCACGAACTCACAAGCTCGCGAGGACATTATGAAATTGCCCCGGCAACGCGCGATTGGTTTGCAGATGGCGCTGGCGTGCGCGCTTCTTTTTGGATGCACACGAGATCCGCAGGTCTTGAAGAAGAACCATTACGAAAAGGGCGAGGCCTATTTCCAACAGGCAAAATACCGCGAAGCTTCCATCGAGTATCAGAACGCTCTTCAGATCGACTCGAAATTCGCGGACGCACATTACGGCCTGGCGAAAACGTACACGAAAGAAGGCGATTGGGCGCGCGTGTACCCGGAACTACTGGCCACGACATCGCTCGATCCTTCGAACTTGCAAGCACAAGTGGATCTGGGAAATCTGTTTTTAGCAGTCGGAAAAGTTTCCGAGGCACGCGAACGCGCCGAAGCAGTGCTGAAAATCGCGCCCGAAAATCCCCAAGCACAAATGATTCTTTCAAGCGCCGATGCTTCGGAGGGCAATTTTCCGAAAGCACTGGCCGAGGGCACGAAGGCCGTCCAGCTCGATCCGAATGCGGCGCAGCCCTATCTGAATCTGGCCGTCGTTCAGGAAAAATCGAAGGACTTAGCGGCCGCGGAGCAAAGCTACCGGAAAGCCGTGTCGTTGGACCCGAAATCCATTCAGGCCGCGCTGGCGTTGGGAAATTTCTTCCAGCGGCAGAAACGGTGGCCGGAGGCCGAGAAGCAATACCAATCGGCGATTACCCTCGACCCGCAAAACCCGCTCCCTCGCGCGTCCCTCGCCGGGCTGTATTTAACCGAAGGGAAAAAAGATGCCGCGGAGCAAACTCTGCGCGACGCGACGTCCGCGCTGAAAGACAATCCCGCCGGCTATCGCATGCTGGCCGAATATTACCTGAGCCAACAGCAGTGGGACAAAGCCCTCGCCGAGCTGGCGTCGGTTTATGCGGCACATCCGAAAGACCCGATCGTCGGAAAAATGTACGCACAGCTTTTATTTCAGCAAAACCAAATGGACCAGGCGTCGAAAGTCGCAGACGCACTGCTGAAGAACAATCCTTCTGATCCGGGCGTGATGACAATCCAGGGCCAAATTCTACTGCGCCAGGGGAAGACGCCGGATGCCGTCCATGTGCTGGAACAAGCGGTGAAGAACGCGCCGGACAGCGCAACGGCGCACTATCATTTGGGCGTCGCGTATTACGCCATGCAGAACATGGGCCAGGCGCAGACGGAATGGAAGCGGGCGTCCGAGCTTCAACCGACGATGACCGATCCGATTCGCGCGCTGGCGTCCATGGCGATTCGCAAGGGAGACGTATCGACACTGGAAGACAACAGCGGAAAGCTGATGATGCTCGAGCCCCGTTCGCCGGAAGGATACATCCTGCACGCGCAAGCGTTGCTGATGAAGAAGGATCCAGCCGGGGCGATGGCGGATGTGAAGCGAGCGATCAGCGTGGCTCCGGACAATCCGACGGGATACGCGCGAATGGGCGATCTGCTGTTCGCCGAGAAGAAATATGACGAAGCGGAGAAGGCATATTCCGACGCGCTGCAGAAAAATCCAAACGCTTATGACGCCATCACCGGCACGATCAACGTAGCCCTGGCAAAGAAACAACCGGCGAAGGCATTGCAACTGGTGCAAGCGCAGATTGCCCGTCTGCCGAACAACAGCGCGCTGTACGTGCTGCTGGGCCAGGTCGAACTCCGCAACCAGGATTCGACGAAGGCGGAGGAGGCATTTCAGAAAGCGGTTCAACTCGACCAGAACAACATGAACGCGTTCCTGATGCTCTCAAGCGTTCAGATATCCCGGGGCGAGGTCGATCAGGCGATTGACGGCTATCGCAAAGCTTTGCAGACGAATCCCCGTGACGTTCGCGTGTACGTAGCGCTCGGAAGCCTGCTGGAAACGCGCAATCAATGGCAGGAAGCCGAGGATCTTTACAAGAAAGCGCTGGGGATTCAGCCGGATTACGGCCTGGCCGCGAATAATCTTTCTTACCTGATGCTCGAGCACGGGGGAGATTTGAGCGTCGCGTTTTCGCTGGCACAAACGGGCCGAAAGGGCATGCCGGACTCTCCGAATTCGGCGGACACACTCGGATGGGCATACTACAAACAAGGCGTGTACGACGCATCGGTCGATCTGTTCCAGGAGGCGATCAAGGCCAATCCCGACAGCGCCACCTATCACTACCATCTCGGGCTCGCCTATCAAAAGACCAACAAGTTTGATCTGGCGAAAACGGAACTGGACTACGCGCTGAAGGTTGCGCCCAACGGCCCCGAATCTGAAGAAGTGAAGAAGGCCTTGAGCCAGCTCACACAGGGAAGCTGAAGCTCTTCGCGAATCGATTCGCCGGGCGGCGATCCGCCTACGCCGTCCGGTGGTAGATTGGTTGCCGCGCTCAGAATCCTCGACGATCTAATCCATGGATCAAAAAGCAAAACAGAAAGTGATGCGCCTGGTGACAAACGGTATGTACGTTCTCACGTCCCGAAGCGGTGAGAAGTACGGCGCCGCGACGATTACCTGGGTTTCGCAGGCCTCTTTCAAGCCGCCGCTGCTGATGGCTGCGCTGCGGAAAGACGGAAACGTATTTCAGTGCCTATCGGCGAGCAAAATCGCCGTGCTGCACATTTTGGCGGCCGACCAGCAGGAGCTGGCCCAAAAGTTTTTCGCCAAAACGAGCTATTCCGGCGGGCAACTGAACGGCGAGCCGTTTTCCGATGGGCGAAATTCAGCACCCGTGCTGACAAACCTGCGCGCGTACCTTGAATGTTCCGTTGTGGAGATTTCCGATAAGCATGGAGATCACGCCCTGGTGTTGCTCGAAGCGACCGAAGCGGCGTTTCGAGGCCCGATCGAGCCGCTGACCGTTACGGACTCTCCGTGGGAATACGGCGGCTAGCGCGAGCGCTTTGCCGCGGCGGGATCCTTGGAATCCCATTGAGCCGCAAGCCCCTACTCGATATACTTAAGGCTTTGCCAGCGCTCTGGGAGAGCCGCCTACAGTCATGTTGAAAAGCATTCAGCAACGCGATCTAGACCGGAACCGGTGGATCAAAATCACCATGAGCATTCTGCTCGGCATCATTTGCCTGAGCATGCTCACGTACCTCATCCCCGGACTCGGCAGTTCGGCGCTGAGCAATAATCCGCAAGCGGCGGCGACCGTCGGCGGCGAAGACATCAGCGTCGCGGACGTTCAACGGCAGCTCTCGATGGCGTTGCGCGGACAAGATGTGCCTCCCATGCTGAAGGGGTTGTACGCCAAGCAGGTTCTCGATCAGATGGTTTTCCAGCATGCGCTGGAGCTGGAAGGCAAGCGTTTGGGCCTGTCCGTCACACCCGAGGAAATGACGAATCGCATTAAGCAGATCCTGCCAACCGCGTGGAACGGCGATACCTGGTTGAAAGACCGCTACGCCAGCGAGGTGCAGACACGCACGGGAATGTCCGTGGAGGATTTTGAGAAATTCCTGCGCGACCAGATGCTGCAGGAAAAATTCCATCAGCTCGTAACCGATTCGGTGAACGTGAGTTCGGAGGAGATCGATCGCGAATTCCATCGCCGCAATGAAAAGGTGCAAATCGAATACGCGATGGTGAAGCCGGCGGAACTCTCCTCGACGATTCAGCCGACCGAGGCCGAGCTAACCGCGTACTTCAATAAGAATGCTTCGAAGTACCAGGTACCGGAAAAACGTTCGGCGCGCTACGCGCTGCTCGATCCGACGAAGCTGGCTCCCACGATTCCCGTGACGGACGAGGATTTGAAGGCTTATTACAACGACCACATTGATGAATACAAGGTCGAGAACCGCGTGCACGCCGAGCACATCCTGTTCAAAACGATCGGCAAAACGGACGCTGAAATCGCGGAAATCCGGCAGAAAGCCGAGGATGTGCTGAAGAAGGCGAAGAGCGGCGCGAATTTCGAGGATCTTGCCAAGAAATTCTCCGAAGACGACGCCACCAAGCCAAAGGGCGGCGACCTGGGCTGGATTGTCGAGGGGCAGACGGTTCCGGAGTTCCAGCAAGCCGCGTTCACGCTACCCAAAGGTTCCATTTCGGACCTGGTGAAGACGCAGTACGGATTTCACATTATCAAGGTTCTGGACCACGAAACGGCGCGCACGAAGACTCTGGATGAAGTTCGGAGCACGATCGGGCCCGCTGTGCTTTACGCGAAGGTTAGCGCGAAGGCTTCCGACGAAGCGAACCAACTGGCGGCTGCGATCCGCCAGTCGAATCACCAGTCGCTGGACGATCTGGCGAAGAAATTTAATCTGGAGCTGGGCGATACGCCGCCGGCGTCGGTGACCGACCCGATCGGAACGCTGGGCAACACACCGGAACTGCACACCAGCCTGTTTCAGCTGAGCAAGGGCGAGCTCAGCCAGCCAATTCAGATCGATCGCGGCTACATCATTATCACGCCAAAAGAGATTCAGGCCGCGCATGCCGGCACACTCGCCGAAGTAAGGGACCGGGTGTTGGCCGACTACCAGATGGAAAAGGCCGCGGAACTTGCCAAGAACAAGGCGGACGAACTCGCCAAGCTGGCGCAGGGCGGAGAAGATTTTAACAAGGCTGCGAAGTCGCTGGGACTGGCGACGAAAACGCCGGATGCTTTCTCGCGCACCGGCACAATTCCCGACGTCGGCTCGGCTCAGTCGATCGATTCGGCGTTCACCATGAACGTGGGGCAAGTAAGCGCGCCGAAGCTCGAGGGCGGAAATTGGATCGTGTACCGGGTTGTGGCGCATGACGCGGCAAATCCGGCCGAATTAATCCTGCAATCGGACCAAATCAAGCAGCAACTGATGCAAACCAAGCAGGCGGCGGCGTACGATGCCTTCCGAACGGCGCTCGAAGACCGTCTGAAGAAGGAAGGCAAGCTGACGATCAACGCCGATGCGGTGAAGCGTCTCTCCTCCACGTCTTAGGCCGTAAAAATAAGAAAATAGGAGACTTAACGAAAAATAAGTCTCCTCTTGCTCTACGCATTGCCGTCCGCTAGACTTTTCCTATCCGCAGAGCCTGTCCCGTAGCCAGCGGGGCACCCAGTCCACAGGCAGGGGTTTCCCCCGGCCTCAAGCTTCTGGAAGATCCCGTTGCACCACTCTGAGGAGCGTCCTATGCGCACGAAGAAATCAAAGACCAAGCTCTCTGTGGTTCCCAGCGCCGCCAAGACCGCCCATCGCTGGGACCATTCCGCCAAATTTGACTTGGAACCAAGACTGAGGAGCAAGATGTCCGTTAAGAGCAATTCGCAGGGAAACACGTACCGTTGTGCGATGGAAAAGAATCAGAACGGGAAGTACAACATCCGCATCCGCGCCACGTTTGGTCGAGGCGAATGGTCGCTGAGCACGTACTTTCTGGCGTCGTCGTTCAACGCCGCAATGAAAAAACTCGAGGAATCGCTGCAACTGTTGCAGAAAAACGAGGAACGGCTGCGCTTCTGGGGAGTCGAGCGGACCGACGATCCGAATATGGCGGGAGACATCCTGCAGGAATTTGGGCTTTGGCTCGACCGCCGGAAAGAATACCCGCGAAAGGTGGCCGACCTGGCGATCGCCAGCGACAGAACGGTCCCTGCGTCGATGCTTGCGCCGGTGCGACGCGTGCTGGCGGATTCGGTGTCCCAAGAACGCGAGAAGGCTTTCTCAGCCGCGGCTGGGGACTGACCTCGTCACCAGCAACCACGCAACCGCTCACTGAGGCGGGACGTACGAACTAGCTTACTTTTCGCGGATGATTACTTCGCCCTGCGCAAGAATCACGTCATTCAACGAGAGCCGGTACTTGTAAGACCCGGGATTCAGGCCGGGACGCGTTGGTCCTGTCACCAGACGAACCCCCGGCGGAGCTTGAAAGATATTTGAGGAAAATGGAGTACGCGCCGAATCGAACTCGATTTTCAAGTTCCCGGCGTTCGAGACCCATTCCACCTGATCGCCCGCGTCGATCACGACCGCTTCGGGAATCACGCCTACCAATACCCGCTTTTCCGCCACTCTGTAGGGTCCTCTCGAATTTCGTTTCGCCGATTTGAATGCGCGGCCGACTCGGCCGATACCTCGAACTAAACGATCGCTTTCACCGCGTCCACGATGTGGCGCGCCGAAATTCCGAATTTATCAACGAGCTCTTCCGGCTTGCCGGAATGCGGCATGCCGGTGACGGCGAGCAGCGTGAACTTCGAAGGAGGCGCACCGACCTGGTTCATGGCCGTTACGACCGCTTCGCCCAATCCGCCTTCGGGCCAGTGATCTTCCACGGTGATGAGCTTTCCGCCGGTGGCGCCCACTTCGGCGGCCAGAGCTTTTCCGTCGATCGGCTTCACGCAGTAAAGATCGATCACGCGAATGGCGGTACCGGCTGCTTTGAGTTGTTCCGCCGCTTTCAAAGCTTCGTGCAAGGTGACGCCGGCACCGATCACGGTGACTTTATCCTGCGCACTTTTCACGAGAACCTTGAAGCCGGGATACGGGAACTTTTCGGCCGTCGAATACAGGATCGGGAACTTTGGCCGCGAGGTACGCAGGTAATTGATTCCCGGGCGGCGAGCCATCGATTCAACCAGGCGTTCCGTGGAAACGGCATCGGCGGGATAAAAGACGACCGAGTCGTTAATCGCGCGGAACATGGCGATGTCTTCGAGCGCCATCTGCGAAGGTCCATCTTCACCGATCGAAACGCCGCAGTGCGAGCCGCACAAATTGATGTTCGCGCGGCTGATGGCGGCCATGCGAACGTTGTCGTACGCGCGTGAAAGGAAACAAGCAAACGTATCGGCAAAGGGCACTTTGCCGCGCGCTTGCAGACCCACCGCAACGCTTACCAGGTTTTGTTCGGCGATGTAGCCCTGAATGAAGTGGTCGGGATAGGCGTCCTGGAAGACCTCAGAGAACGTGGAGTTTTTCACGTCGCCGGAAATCGCGACGACTTGCTTGTTTACGGTGCCCAGGCGCTTTAGCGCGTCGCCATACGCTTCGCGCGTGGCGACTTTGGCGTCGGCTTTGTATTCCGGCGCGGGAGCGGGCGGAAAATCGGGCGGCTTGGGCAACGATGTGCGAGCGTAGGAAATTCCCGGATCCGGCGGGACGGTGGGGCCGCCGCCCAACTCCTTGATTGCCGCAGCGAGCTGTTCCTTCGAGAACGGCTTGCCATGCCAGCCCATCTTGTCCGCGACTTCGCTGAACCCGTGGCCCTTGATGGTCTCGGCCAGGATGGCCTGCGGCTTGCCTTTTGTGGCTTTGGCTTTATCGAGCGCTGCGAGCACGGCGGCTACGTCGTGACCGTTGATGACTTGCGTGGCAAAACCTTCGGACTCGAACTTCAGGCGGTAACGCTCCATGTCGTGCTGGTACATCGTAGGATCGCTTTGGCCGAGCCGGTTGATGTCGCAAATAACGGTGAGGTTATCGAGCTTGTAGAACGCGGCGAACGCCGCTGCCTCCCAGATCTGGCCCTCGGCAAGTTCGCCGTCACCAGTCATTACGTACACACGCGTATCGCTCTTGTCCATGCGCGCGCCGATGGCAAGCCCGGCGGCAACGGACAGTCCCTGCCCCAGGGAGCCTGTCGCCGCGTCCACGCCGTGGATGATGGGCGTCGGGTGGCCTTCGAGCTCGCTGGTCAGTTGGCGGAGAGTCATCACCCGCGAAACGGGGAACACGCCGGCTTCGGCCAGCGCGGAATAGAGCAGCGGCGCGGCATGTCCCTTGGAAAGAACGAAGCGATCGTCGTTATTCGAATTCGCATTTTTCGGATCGAACTTCATGGCGTAGAAGAACACGCCGGCGGCCAGTTGAGCGGCGGACATGCAGGACGTTGGATGCCCTGATCCGGCAGCCGTGGTGGACATCATCGAATAGATGCTCAGCAGCTTGGCTTTCTCAGTAATGTTTGCGATGGTGGCGGCCGACGCGCCGGAGGACGAAGTAGCACTCATGATGGCTCCTTTGAATTGTTCGCCATGATTTTACCCTGTTCGGCAAGATCGCGCGAATGCCTAATTTGGCGTGGCTGGGTACAGAGAGTTTACGCAAGTGTCATCGGATATGCATCGGCTATGCATCAGCCATGCATGGGCCTGAAACACTCAAGTTCATTGTTAACGCCGCGACGGCTTCTCGGCGGCGAGTCTTGGATTCACGATGGCGTCGGCTACGCGCGCCACTTGCACCATTTCCGCCACGTCATGAACGCGGACGATGTGCGCGCCATGCAGAATGCTGGCCGCTACCGTAGCTGCCGTGCCCCAGGTTCGTTCAAGCGACGGAGCGCCGTTTAGCAACTTGCCGATGAATCCTTTTCGCGACGTGCCGAGCAGCAGCGGAAAGCCAAGCTTTGCAATTTCATCCAGGCGAGCGATCAATTCGCAATTCTGCGCGGCGCTCTTGCCGAATCCGATTCCCGGATCGAGGATCATTTGCGACGGCGCCAGGCCCGCCCGGCGTGCCAGCGCAACCGAGCGGCGCAGGCCGGTCTTCACGTCGGCAATCACATCGCGCGCGAAGGGCATCGTCTGCATGGTTGCGGGCTCTCCGCGCATGTGCATCAGGATGAGGGGAGCTTTGGCGCGTTTGGCGACCGCTGCCAAGCGCGGATCGTCGCGCAATCCGGTCACGTCATTCAGAATTTCGGCTCCCGCTCGCAGAGCGGCTTCGGCGACCTCGGCTTTGCTGGTATCCACCGAAATGGGAATTTTGATTTTGCCGCGCAGCGCCATGATGACAGGGATGATTCGCTGCAATTCAAGAGCGGCGTTTATTCCGTTTGAACCGGGACGCGTGGATTCCCCTCCGATGTCGAGAATGTCCGCGCCGGCTTTCTCGATTTCGATGGCCCGGGCAACGGCCGAATCCAAAGTGAAATGCCGGCCGCCGTCGGAAAAACTGTCCGGCGTGACGTTCAAAACGCCCATCACGAGTGTGCGTTTCCCAAGCGCAAGGGTGCGGGACGCGGTGCGAATCCGGAATGTGGCTCGTTTCGGCAAGGACGTTATTGAATCACGATTTCCCGGAAACCCTAAGCATACCGGCCGGAGCGGCGTGCGCATCGCGGCATCGTGGCCGTCAGGTCTAATGAACGGGCGGCACATAGTAAGCGGCCCGATGCACAATCTTTGGATCGCCGTGACCGGATACTTCGACGCGCAACTGGTGCCAACCCGCGCGCGGTGCGCCCGCTTCCGGTGAAGCCGGTGAAAATCCTAAGGTGTATTCGGCGCGAATTTTCAGGGCGATCTGCTGGAAGGTGTCCGCCAGAGTGTTGGCCTCGCGCAGAAAATAGAGATGACCGCCCGTGCGGCGGGTCATCTCTGCCAGGTACAGCGTGTACGCCGGGATTTGGCCTTTCCGGGCTGTGGAATCAAGGAACGTGGTATTCGCGTGTGCCGCGAGCCAATCAGGCGTCATGATTTTCGGGCGGCTCTCGGTTGACACGGCGAAAACCTGAATATCGGCGGAAGCAAGCGCGCGAGCCACATCTTCAAATGTGAGTTTGTCGCTCGGCCACCCCGGACGCGGTGAAGCCGTAGCAGGATCGAGTGTTAAGCCGAGTCCGCTGTCTTGCCCGTCGGTGAGAAGCACGATCGCTTTGCGCCCCTGGCGGCCGGCGAATAATTCACGGGCGACGATGAACAAGGACTCGTAAATGTTCGAGCCCCCTGTGTCGGACAGCAAACTCCGCGCATCCACGCGGGCGACAGCCGTTCGAATCAAGCCCCAATCGTTTGAAAACGGCAACTGAAGGTATGTGTGCGCGGAAAAATCCACCACGGCGATCTGATCGGACGAAGCCAACGAATCAACGAGCGCACGCGAGGCGTTTTTCATTTCGGCCGATTCGCGCAGGACGCTCGGGCTGGCGTCGATTACCAGCGCCACGCCGGCCGGGTCGGCCGAGGCATTGAAATAGGAAATTTGCTGCAAAACTCCGTCGTCATAGACGCGGAAATCCGACTGCGCGAGATTGCGCAGGGCCGCGCCCATTGCGTCCGTAACGCTGCAAGTAACGGGCACTACGTCCGTCGTGACCGAAATGGGGCGACCGCCGACGACATCGCTCGGTGCGTTTCCCGGCGTTGCGGCGCCCACTTTTAATTCGCCGGTTGAGGGGTCGCGCGTCCAGCCATTCTGAGGATCGAGACGGCGCGGTTTCGGCAGCTTGCCATTTGGATGGCCTTGCGCGGAAACGCCAACGGCAAACGCACACGAAAGCAGCAGGGCAACAGAAATTCGGAGGACCACGGAAGCGGCAAATCGCGGTAAGACCGAATTCCTTGCCGCGGGAAAACCGAGTCCCTGTTCCATGGCCCGCGCTAGTCGAGATCGAAATCGCGCAAAGGCTTTTCGATTGGTCCGTCTTTCGCTTTTTTAAGCCCTTCGGCGAATTTACGCGCGAGAACGTCTTCCTTCGATTTTTCGGCTTCTACCGAGGCACGGAACTTGGCCTCCACGGCGTCGTCGTGCTGGCGGAGAAGGCGCGCGGTGTCGTCAAGATCGATCGAAGGCGGCGGCTTTGGCGGAGGCACATGGGACAGCACAACGCCGATCTCGCGATCGATTACCAGCTTCGCCTGGCAGCACGGGCATTCGACCTTAAAAGTGTCCATGGAGTGCTTAGACATGGATTGATGGTACGCCATTTTGAGGCGTCCGGAAAACCCCGCAAATCGATCGCGGATGCGGGACTAAAGGCCAGCGACGTGCAAGCCGATAGACGCTTTACACTCGTATGCCTGCGCGAAGGGAAGCGAGGCGCCGTAGAGAGCGGTTAGGCGGAAGCGGCCGCCGGCTTTCATGAAGGAATTCTTAGAATCCCGTGTGCAGTCCAGGAGTCACCTCTAATGAGTGCGTATTCGCAACTGACGGACGAGCCCCTCGAAGTCGAACAGGAAGCCATCCCACCCGCTCCCTCGGACCGACGAAGACGGCTGCGCGCCCGCATGACAGTTCAGGTGCGAATTTGCGGCGGACACGGCACTCGGGATCTGTTTGAAGAAATCGTGACGAGCGTCAATGTGACGCGCGACGGACTGCTGGTGGCAACACACCGAAAAAATTATGTGGTCGGGGAGTTACTCGAGGTTACGTGCCCGTACTGGACAAATCCGACGGCGATCAACACGCCGCGCAAAGCGAAAGTGGTTCGCAGCGCGATCATGCCCGACCTTCGCTACGGCGTGGCGCTGCAGTATCTTCCTCGCGAAAAATCCTCGGCGGAGTGGCTGAGCGTCGCGCATTCGCCGTCGCCGTATCCCTCGCAGGTCCGGATTCTCGCCGTTGAGTCGAATGAACGTGCGGCGCGCGCGCTTCGCACCATGCTGGAGCATGATGGATACAACGTCGTGGTTGTCAGCAGTCCCTGCGATGCGCTGGCAATCCTGAGCACCGAAACGCCCGACGCGCTAGTGATTGAAGCGGAAGGCAACGAGATGTGCGGCACCGATTTGTGCGCGATTGTAAAAACGAATGAACGGCTGCGGCACATACCGGTCGTGCTGCTCACATCCTCCGCCATGCCGTCGGATTATGCAGCAGGCCATCGGCTGGGTGCGATCCTTTGCATGACCAAGCCGTGCAAACCGGAGCATGTTCGACGCGCCGTTCATCTGGTGGCGCCGCCGCCCTCGGAACGCACCGTGTATAGCGCCCGCTTCAATATGGGCACGTTTGTCCGCACCGCCTGAAACCGAAAATCATCACTACAAAAGAAAAAGCCCTGCTTCCTCGGAAGCAGGGCTTTTTGCTATTGGATGCACCCGTTGTAGCTTACGCGGTGGCCGGTTTTTCGCCCTTGGCCATGCCGGGAATCGGGCGCGGCTCAGGACGCAGTGAAATCTGGGGCTCGCGGGTGGCAACCGGGGGAGCTGCCGGCGGAGGCAGAATCTTCTCCGGCAACGGCTTGCCCTCCATCAGCAACTTCAATTCGGTCGCGTCCAGCACTTCCCGTTCGAGCAACGCCTGAGCGATGTGCTCGAGCGTGTCGCGCTTGGTTTCGAGAATGTTGCGGGCCTTGCTGTATCCGGTGGTTACGATACTGCGGACTTCGCCATCGATTTTGATCGCCGTATCTTCGGAGTAATCGCGGTGCTGGTTGATTTCGCGGCCCAGGAAAATCGCTTCTTCCTTTTTGCCGAAGGTCAGCGGACCCAGGACGCTCATGCCCCACTCGCACACCATCTGGCGGGCGATTTCCGTGGCGCGTTCGATATCGTTTCCAGCGCCGGTGGTAATGTGATTCAGGAAAATTTCCTCGGCGGCGCGGCCACCCATCAAAACGGCGAGTTGCGCTTCCAAAAATTCCTTGGTGTAGGTGTGCTTGTCGTCGATGGGCAACTGCATCGTTACGCCCAGCGCCATGCCGCGCGGAATAATCGTGACCTTATGAAGCGGATCGGCGCCCGGCGTCATTGCCGCCACCAGCGCGTGGCCGGCCTCATGGTAGGCAGTGTTGCGCTTCTCTTCGTCAGACAAAATCATCGACCGGCGTTCGACGCCCATCAAGACTTTGTCTTTCGACATTTCGAAATCGACCATGGCAACGAACTTGCGGTTCTGTCGCGCCGCCCACAACGCGGATTCGTTCACCAGGTTCGCGAGGTCGGCGCCGGAAAATCCGGGAGTGCCGCGGGCGATTACCGAAAGATCCACATCGTCGGAAAGAGGAACCTTACGGGTGTGAACGCGCAAAATGTCTTCGCGTCCCTTCACGTCCGGCCGAGGCACAACCACGCGGCGGTCAAATCGTCCCGGACGAAGCAAGGCCGGGTCGAGAACGTCGGGGCGGTTGGTGGCGGCGATCAAGATCACGCCTTCGTTCGATTCGAATCCGTCCATTTCGACCAGCAACGCGTTGAGCGTCTGCTCGCGTTCATCGTGTCCGCCGCCCAAACCGGCTCCCCGGTGGCGGCCGACGGCGTCAATTTCGTCGATGAAGATGATGCAAGGGGCGTTTTTCTTGCCCTGTTCGAACAAATCGCGAACGCGGCTTGCACCGACGCCGACGAACATTTCGACGAAGTCCGAACCGGAGATCGAAAAGAACGGGACATTGGCCTCACCGGCGATGGCACGCGCCAGCAAAGTCTTTCCCGTACCCGGAGGGCCGACAAGCAGGACGCCTTTCGGAATGCGCCCGCCGAGCTTCTGGAATTTCTGCGGATCTTTCAGGAAATCGATAATCTCGTACAGCTCTTCTTTGGGCTCGTCGATGCCAGCCACATCTTTGAACGTGGCTTTCTTCTGCTGAGCGGTGAGCAAACGGGCGCGCGATTTTCCGAAGCTGAGCGCCTTGTTTCCTCCGGCTTGCATCTGCCGCATCATGAAGACCCAAAACAGCACGAGCAGAATGAGCGGCGCCATCGTTCCCAACCAGCTCAGCCAATCCGGATTTTTTGCTTCCTTGTAGTTGTAAAGGACGTTGTGGTCCTGAAGAGCTTTGGTGATGTCCGGGATCGCAGTGTTCGCTACCGTGACATTGCGGAAACGTCCGCCTTCGCGGTATTCGCCCTGCAATTCGGCGCTGTTCGGCGACAGAATGATCGAGACGTCCTTCACGTTTCCGTTTTGCACGCGCGTGAGGAACTGAGTGAACGGAGGCTCATCGTCTTTCGCGGAGGGCCCGCCCTTGGAAGCCATCTCCCAGAGGAACACGGCCAGCACGACCATCAAAAGCCAGAATAAAATTGTGCGGATCGTTGAATTCACCTGAATTACCTCGCCCTCAATCTACCAATGCCTGTTTTGATGCTACAGCTCCGGCCAAGTATTCATTTCGGTGAATCGACCGGAAACAGCGTGTCTTCAATGACTAATCCAATGCGCGTGCTCGACGAAACCAGGAAGTCCGCAGATGGTGGCATGCTGCGCGCCCAGACGATCTGTCCCCCACTTTCGATCACGGGCCAGATGGCACGCTGCTCTGCCGGGACGCGACTTGCCAGAAAGAGCTCTTTCAATTTATGCCGGTTGCGGCGCCCCTTCGGCCGATACGCGTCCCCCGGGCGCCAGCTTCGCAAAATCAGCGGAAAATGAAGCAGTTCGGCGTCGAAGACTTCTGACTCTCTTTCAGTGTCGCTCGCCATTCCTGACCAGTCAATCTTTTTCAGCCGAAAGCAGGTTCCCAGTTCAGCAACCGAAACAGTGGTCATTCCTCGTTCGGGAACGCTCACCTGATAGTGATACGCGCTCGCGGCACCGGAGGTTTCATCGCGGGAGACCGCGATTGCCTCCGGGACCGGCGAATGAAAAATGAGGCTATCCCGCGTTCGATGGACGATCACGCCACCCGGCAGTTCGACCTGACTTCCGCTCTCTCCTTGGACCGCCAGGTGAATCACTCGTTCGACGTGCTGGGAAGTCAGTTCACGAAGATGACTTCGGGTATCTCTATACAGACGGCGAACCATTCGTTCGGTAAGCGCGCGGAAAGAACTGAGGGCATGGTGCTTACTGGCACCGCCGGATTGGGTGCCGCGCGAGGGGCGAGGAAAAGGGTTCAAAAGCGCTTCCGTTGAGATTTCCAAACGACCGTTGTTCGCGCGGACTTGATCTGCGAACTGGCGATCGGTGAGCTCATTCCAGAAAACCTCTTCCTCGCGCGAAAGTCGCGCGAGAGTGTTCAAGTGCGACACGACGGCGGGAGAAAAATCTGTGGTGAGGACCGGCAAGAGTTTTTCGCGGATCCTGGCGCGAAGGCGTCGAGTATCGGCGTTACTGGAATCCTCGCGCCACGACTGGCCGATCTCCCGCAGGTATGCACGCAAATCCTGACGACAGATTTCGAGCAGGGGCCGGACAATTGGTCCGGCAACGGGATGAATGCCGCCCAAACCGGTAATTCCCGTTCCCCGAATCAAATGCGCCAACACCGTTTCGGCTTGATCTTCGGAGGTGTGCGCGACGGCGACTTGATCGGCCTTACCGCCGCTGACGATCGCTTCAAAAAAAGCGTAGCGCAGGTTGCGCGCGCCCTGTTCCAAATTCCATTTGTTGCGACGGCATTCCGCCGCGACATCTTTTTTCACGGCAATACACTCGATATCGAGGTCCCGTGCCAGGCGCGATACGAATTGTTCGTCGGCATCGGATTCCGCGCCGCGGAGCGAATGATTGAAATGAACAACGAGCAAGCGGATGCCGAGCTCATCGCGCATGCGATGAAGCAAGCGGCACATGGCGACCGAGTCCGCACCACCGGAAACAGCCGCGGCGACGCGCGAGCCGGGCGCGAGGATCCGCTCCGCTTGAAGTTGCTTGAAGACCGCTTGTTCAAAGGGCGTTCGCATGATCAACTCTGCGCCGGCGTTTGCGTGAAAATCGACGACTACGAGAATGGTATCAGCGGCGGGAACGGTGGTCGAGGGACGACCTATGCGTGAAACGCCGCCGAAAGAGAGGCATGCGCGCCGGAGGGAGCGGCAACCGAATTACAAGCGATCGGCGATTTGCTGCGTAAAAAGGTCGCGGCTGTAGGAGATGCGACGATCAAGCGCCACGGCGGCAAAGTAAGAACAGCCTTCGCGTTCGCTTTCGGCCCATTGAGCAAGAGCCGGGGCAAGCGAGTGAGCCACGCGCGATACAATTGCGAGGACGCGATAGTAGGCTCCCACGGCGCGAATGTCGCCTCGATCTTCCTTCTGGTCAGGACAAAGCCTTACCAACTGCAACAAGCGTACGAAATCGTCGGCCTGCACTTTTTCGCTGGAAAGCCCGGTTACTTCGCGCAAACGCGCCGACAATTCGACGTTTCGGCTGGACGCGACGATGGATCGAAAATACGAAACGACGAATGGCAGCAACGCGGCCACGGAGAAGACGCAAATGGCGACGGGCATCATCCCTTCACCGCCAAGCGCGCGGGAATCAATCGCGACTCCTCAGGCACCATCAAGAATGTGTAAGCCCAGGCGGCGGGCAACCAGACGCCGAGCAGCGGAAACACGGCCTTCAGCACGCTGGCCTCAAGACCTGGAAACAGGTTGCGCAACGCGTACGTGCCGGCAGTGGCGCTGAAATAAATTCCCAAGGCGAGCACCAATTGAATCAGGTGGGTTCGCGTCTCGCGGAGCTTCATGATCGCGCCCCACAGCAAGTAGGTGAGAACCACGCCCACGAAGTAAAGGTTCTGACCCAGCTCAACGACGAAACGGCTGGTCAGGTGGTCCTGATTTTGCCGAATGACGGCGTAGGAGAAGAAAGCCGTGCCAGCGAGCAACAGGCCCGCCGCGCTGCGGATCTGGCGGCTGACCTTCATTTCGACGAACACGTGCTGGTAAAGCTGAATGATGACGCAGAAAAGGGAGATGGTTAGCAGACTCTCGGTGTAGTAGTAGCAGTAAAGATATTCCTTAGAAGAAAATCCATAGTGACGGAGGCAGATAAACTGGGCGCAATCCACCGCGCCGCAGCAAACCATATAGAGGACCAGCGAAAGGTAGCGGCGAAACTGCGTTTTGGCAAACGCGCACACCACCACGACGGCTTCCAGAACGAAACCTACGCTCCAAACCGTATAATCGACCGGGCCAAGCACTCGGTTGCACCTAGTTGCCTGGCCCACCCCCTATCAGGGGATCGTTACGACGCTTACTTCCAGGGCGTCGGTGGGACAGGCGCTGCAGTGTTCGCCCACGGCGTCGGAGGAACCGGTGCTGCTGTGTTCATCCACGGTGTTGGCGGAACGGGGGCAGCCGTGTTCGCCAATACGGCCTTAACGCTGACCGCACCAGAAAGCACAAGCATTGCCAACAGGCAAACGGACTTCTTACTCATAGACCCTCCCCGGGAAACTACGGGGCGGAGTCTATAAGTTGCTTTTAATGCCGTCAAGGACAGATTTTGGGAAAAGCGTGCCCAATCGGTACACGCGCCCGAGATCCTGGCCGAGCCAGCACTAGCGAGTTTTTTGCCTGTCTTTCCGTCTTTGAGAGTACGGTTTGGCTTTGAGGCGGTAAATAGGCCATCGGTACTACGATTTCGAGCGCTTCGGAAACTTTGATTTCGTGCTTACTTTGTTGGTTCCGAGCTCCGTTCAGAGGGTTTGCACGTTCGCGGTTCTTGACACTTTTGGCAGCGAACCTTAGCATCGAAGATTGTCTTAGGGCCGGTTTAGCTCAGAGGTAGAGCGAGGGTCTCATAATCCCTAGGTCGTGGGTTCGAGTCCCACAACCGGCACCAATTGCCTGTTCGGCGAGTCGCATTACAGGCACACTTCGGGAACAAAACCCGACCCACAGAAATCCAATCGCATCGCGCCTGTACGCGCACGAAGGAACGGGCCAGCGACTCCCCTACAGTTTGACGGTCTTTCCCGAATTCGCCGCCTGATAGATGGCGGTCATAATCGTCAAGTCGCGGAGCCCCTCTTCGCCCGGCGTTAGCGGGGTTTTATCCTCCATCACACAGCCGGACATATGGTCCATTTCGGCGGCGAAATGATCGCGCGCCGGAAACGAGATCTCGTCGAGCGAGTTCTTTTTGCACACGCGCATCCGCTCGCCGGTGTAGCCCATGGCCGGATCCAATTCGAAATATCCTTCGGTGGCCAGTGCACGGAAGTGCGAGCGCGTAATACTGCCGTAGCTGGAACTGCAATTCGCGAGAATTCCGCTGGGGAAGCGAAGCTGAAACAGGATTGTTTCTTCCACTTCCTTGAATCTTGGATCGCCGGGCGTCGAATACATCATGGCGTTCACTTCGACGGGCTCTTCGCCGGAAATGTAACGAGCCGCCTGGAGAGCGTAGATGCCGATGTCCATGAGGGAACCGCCGCCGGCCATCGCTTTTTGAAGGCGCCATTGGGTGGGATCGCCGATATTGAAACCCGCTTCGGTCTGCAGAATTTTGACCGGGCCGAGAACCTGCTCGCGCGCCAGCCGAATCATTTCCTGATTGTAGGGCTCGTAGCGGCAGCGATAGGCGACCATAAGTTTGCGGTTCGCGGCTTTCGCCGCGTCGATCATGGCCTGGCAATCCGCCGGAGTATTGGCCATGGGCTTTTCGCTGAGCACGTGTTTGCCGGCGCGCACACCGCGAATGGTGTATTCGGCGTGCATGCTGTTGGGCAGTACGACGTAGATCACATCGACTTCCGAATTGTCGCGGATCGAATCGTAATTTTCGTAATTGTAGATGTTCTTAGGATTCACGCCGTAACGAAGCGCGAGTTTGTTGGCCTTGTCCGGATGTCCGCTGACGAGCGCGACAACTTTCGATTTTTCGCAGCCATCGAACGCGGGAAGGATCTGGTTGATCGCCAGGCTGCCGAGTCCGACGACGGCCCAACCGAGTTTCTTACCCGGCGGATTGGGAACGGCGGCCTGCTGTTGCGCGCGAGCGCTTTTGATGAGTGCGCCGGCAGTACCTACGACAGCAACACTCCTACCCATCTTGGATAAAAACCCGCGGCGCGAGATGGCCTCTTCAAACGAAATCGGCATGGGGGACACCGCCTCCTTTTTCAGTCGAGTTATTTCAAGTAGACCGCGAGCCAATCCAAAAACGTGCTGTACCAGAACTGGGCGTTTTGCGGTTTTAAGATCCAGTGTCCTTCATCAGGGAATACAACTAACTTCGACGGAACGCCCTGGCGCTGCAGCGCGCTGAAAAACTCGAGCGATTGTGTGTACGGGACGCGGTAGTCGAGTTCGCCGGCAATGACCAGCGTGGGTGTCTTATATTTTCCCAGGTCCGCCGCGTACGTGGACGGCGACCATTTCTTATAGCTATCGGGATTGGTCCACGGAGTTCCCTGCATGTCGTGCTCTTCGAACCACAACTCCTCGGTAGCGTACATGGAGGTTTTGTCGTAAATCCCGGCGTGGCTAATGATCGCCTTGAATCGGCCTGTGTGGGTAGCGAGCCAGTCTGCCATGTAGCCTCCGTAGGAGCCTCCGGCGGCGGCGACGCGCGTACCGTCGATAAAATTGTAATTCGCAACGGCTGCATCGATTCCCTTCAGGATATCTTCGTACGGTTTGCCGCCCCAATCGTTGGTGATGTCGTCTGTAAATTTTTGACCATAACCCGTCGAGCCGCGGCGATTGATCATGAGGGTCACGTAGCCGGGCGCGGAAAAAACCTGCGCATTCCAGCGATATCCCCATGAATTCGTCCACATCGTCTGCGGGCCGCCGTGCAAAAGCACGAGCAGCGGGTATTTCGCGGATGCGCTGAAGTGCGGCGGGCGGATGAGCATTGCCTGAATGCGCGTGCCATCCGTGCTTGGAAACCAAAACGTTTCCGGTGCGTTCATATCGAGCTGCGAGAGGATAGCGTCGTTGTGATGCGTCCGTTGCTGTGGAGCGGCGCCACCGCGCATCACGAATATTTCCGCGGGAGCGGTGAGGCTGGAACGTTCGAACGCAAACACCTTTCCGTCCGCGCTAAGGGAAACCGCCGAATTAAATCCGTCCCTCAAGATTTTCCGCGGTTGTGCCCCGGCGCCCGCTTCCATTTCGTAGATTGGCTGGAGCGTTTCGTCTTCCGCGACAAAGTAGATCTTCCGGCTATCCGGCGACCAGGCAAGATTGTTCGCGCTGCGGTCAAACGATTCGGACAGGTTTTCACTTTTGCCCGTCGCGCGCGAATACAGCATGACCCGCCAGCGATCCGACTCGTATTCAGGAGCGAGTTGGGCGTGGTAGGCGATGTATTTTCCGTCGGGCGAATAGACGGGATTTCCGTCGAAGCCGGGATTGGTCGTGATGCGCTTCGGTTCGGAGGCCCCGGAAACAGGAACCGTGAACAAGTCTCCGTTGGTGCTGATGGCTTCGATTTTGTCCGTCACGGCTGTGAAGCAAATCTCCGCGCCGTCCGGCGAGAAGTTGATGTCTTCGGGGCCGCCGCGCTGGTCGGGCGGGACGTCATAATCAGCGCCGGCAGTCAGGTCGCGCGGCGCGGAGGGCACTTCGTCCGATGGGGCGGGCGCGGCGACGACGAAGAGATGGCTGCGCTTGCCCTCCGACCAATGCGTCCAATGCCGGTAGAGAAGACTTTCCGTAACATGCGCTTTCACTTTGCTTTTATCTTTCGCATCGTCGCGCGCTTTGTTGCAGGCATCGTCTTTGCAATCGGGATAGACCGAGGATGTGAACGCGATCGTCTTTCCATCGGGCGACCACTTGACGATATCGACTCCGGTGGAAATGTGCGTGATGGCGCGGGCATCGCCGCCGGAGAACGACAAAATGTAAATTTGCGAGCCGCCATCGCGCGAGGAGAGAAACGCCAGCGACTTACCGTCGGGCGACCAGACCGGCGAGCTGTCGTGACCGCTCTGTGTAAGTTGCACGGGAGCGCCCTGCGAGGTGGAAACCATCCAGATGTTGCTGACGCCGTGGTTCGCGTCGATGTCCGGCGTCGTCACCGTGTAGGCAATGGCGCTTCCATCCGGCGCGATCTGCGCTTCGGACAGACGGTGCATTCGTATCATGTCGTCAAACGTGATTGGATGTTTGCCGGCATCCTGCGCCGCGATCATCGGAACGCACCCTGCAAAACACACGGAGAGAATCGAAGCGCAGACAATCCTGCTGAGCAATTGGGTGTTCATCGAATGGTTTCCTCTTTCACGGCCGTTTGCGCGCCCGCCGGCACGTCTTGCGAGTGTTGGACATTTGGTGGATTGTGCTCTTCCAAGTAGCGCAAGAGCAGACTGTAGAGATGAAGCGTCGTGCCCGATCCCTCAAATATTCCGTGCGTCCGGTTGGGATATTCCATGAAATCCACAGGTTTATCCAGTTCGATCAGGCGATTTAATAACAGCTCGGTGCCGCCGTAATGAACGTTATCGTCTCCGGAACCATGAACGATGAGCAAGTTGCCGCGCAGGCCTTCGGCGTAATTGATGGCTGAGCTGGATTTATAACCTTCCACATTCTCAAGCGGCAAGCCCATGTAGCGTTCCTGATAAATTGTGTCGTAGAGGCGCAGATCCGAAACCGGGGCAACTGCCATTCCAACTTTGTAAAGCTGAGGGGAGCGAAACATTAAATTGAGGGTGCTGGAGCCGCCGCCGCTCCATCCCCAGACGGCGACGCGCGCGGGGTCCGCGTACGGATGGGAAGCGAGAAATGCTTCGAGCGCTTCACTTTGATCTTTTACGACGACGGGATGAATCGCGCCATAAATCGATTTGCGCCACGCGCGGCCCTTGGGCGCGGGTGTGCCCCGATTGTCGAAGCTGACGACCACATAACCGGCATCCGCCGCGATGCGATGGAAGGAAAAATTCCAGGCGTCCCACACGTCGAGGACGGTTTGCGCAGCGGGCTCGCCGTACACGAACACGAGAACAGGATATTTTTTGGCAGGGTCAAAATGAACTGGCTTCAGCATCCAGGCGTCCAGAGTGACGCCGTCACTTAAATTCACCTTAAAGAATTCCGTAGGAAGAGCGAGAAGGGGCGCGGCATTCGCGCGCAACGCAGCGTTATCCTCCAGGACGCGAACTCGGTTCTTCGCCGGCAGCGACACGAGGTCAATTACCGGGGGCAGGTCGGCGCGCGAGTACATGTGAAACGCGGAAAGGCCATCCGGCGAAATGTCGTAGAAATGCGTGCCGGGTGCGTCGGCATCACTGACGCGCTCCGCCTTTCCCGAACCGTCGAGATTGGTGCGAAATAAATATCGTTGCGTAGGATTTTCGGGAGACGCCTCGAAATACAAGCGGCCGCTCTTTTCGTCCACACCCGCGATGGCGATCACATCGTACGGACCGGGGGTGAGCAGTTGGACGCGAAGGCCGTCGCGCGAGATAAGGTACGCGTGGCGCCAGCCGTCACGTTCGCTCAGCCAGAGGAACGACTGGCCATCGCGAATCCATCTGATTTCGTCGTTTACGTCCACCCAAGCTTTGTCCTGGTCGCGAAAAATCTGGCTGACCGCGCCGGTGGACGCGTTCGCGAGCAGGACGTCATTCGTGTTTTGCAGACGGTTTAGGTGCTCGATGGCGAGCTCGCCGGAGTTCGAAGCCCAGTCCATTCGCGCGATGTAATTTTCGCGAGGATCGCCGGGAATTTGCATCCAACGGGTCGCGCCGCCCGTCGCATCCACCACACCGATGCGAACCGCGGAGTTCGTGGAGCCGGGGATCGGAATGGGGACATCGAGAACGGTGGGATAAACACCGAGACCGGGATACGGAAATCCGCTGACAATCTCGCGCGGCTTGCCGAGATTGTAAATCAGCTTGAAGATGCCCACGTTGCTGGTGTCGAACTGCCAGTAGGCAATGCGGGCGCCGTCGGGGCTCCAGCGGAAGCCGTCACGAACGTCGAGTTCTTCTTCATACACCCAATCGGAAGTGCCGTTGACGATCGTAGCCGAGCCGTCCGTCGTGAGAGGCGTAATCTTGCCCGAAGCAACATCTTCGACGTAAAGATTGTTGGCGCGCACGTAGGCGACTTTGGTTCCGTCGGGTGACAACTTCGCGAACATCAGAGTGGATGGCGCCGCGGCGCCGCCGAGTTTGCGAAGCTGTCCCGACGCGATATCCAAAAGCCAGTAATCGCCGCGCGTGTTTTGGCGCCACACCTGGACGGAGTTTGTGTACAGCAACAGGCGCGACTTGTCCTTTGACCAGGCGTACCCTTCGATCGAAAGCGGCGCTTTGGCGCTGGGCGGAATCAGCTTCGACGCGGAAACGACGACCTCGCGATTTCCGGACGCGGTTTCGTAACGAACGATGTCCTGCGCGTTTTGGACGGCGGCGGACGGTTCGAGAGTGGTGTAAGACAAGCCGCCATCCAGCCATTTTGACGGGCCGAAATATTTCGCCTCGAAGTCGGGCGAATCGTAAAAACGGTGCAGAAGTCTGTCGGAGTCGGCGGAGATCTGAGCGTTCGCAGGCGGTGTGGCGAAGAATGACGAAACCAGCGCCATTAGCGCAAAGACGCGCGTGAATCGAACAACACGGCTGAGTCTATAACCGGAGGTCATCGAGATTCCTTGGGATTGGCCATCGCCGGTCAATGCGCGGCGTCTTTTGTGAAACTCGTTTCTACGATTGGCCGGCCGTTCGCGGATTGCGTGGGCCGGGCGTTGTCAGGATACAGTTTCGCGAAGGCATTGATCTCCAGCGGCGAGACGTCCACCGGAGTCTTCATGACATACCAGTCGGCATTTTCGGTGCAGGGCGGAATGGTGATGGATCCGGAAAAGTTATAGTAATTGCGGTTTGCGGGCAGGAAGTCTTCCGCGTTGATCTGCACTTTCTTTTTTTCGATTTCTTTGCCGATTTCGCGGGGAAGATAAGTCCACAGATCGCGAAGCGCGGCGTTTTCCGAGCCGGACTTCATCAGAATGGAAACGACGGCGACGCGGCCTTCGGCGTTCTTATGCACGAGGTGAAGTTCGAGATCGAATTTCTGGCCGTCGATTTCGGTTTCGCTGGGATGATGAAAGTGAAATTGGATGAGTTGATAGACGGCGCCGTTGACCGTGATGCTGCTGCCGGGTTCGTAGTTGATCTGAACGGTGTAGCCGTTGTTGACGATTTTGAGCGGGGAGAGTTTGTAGTCGAAGTGAATCGGCGCGAGTTCTGCCTGCTGTGCGTTGGTGATATCGATCGGAGACTGATGCATTCCGGTTTTGCAGGTGGCGTAGCTGGACTCAATATCGCCCCAGTGTTCCGGCCCGTTTGCGCCCTGATAGCTCCAGGGAATCGGCTGCGGCGAAGAGTTCTGCGCATGGGCCGGAAGCCCGAGCGCAAGCGAGAATGCCAGCGGCCCGAGGCAGCGCACGATTTGCTTCCAGCGCTGAGGTCGAACGGCGAAACGGTGCAGCGGCATGGCGAATTCTCCTTGGCGGACGGGCGAGCGGTAGCATCTCACTTTGGAAACCAATCTTCAACGTTGACAGATGCGGCACGAACGGGCGGTTGGCGCTTTTGGTTTCGCGCGGACGGCAAAGCCTGATACAAGTTGTGCTCGAATTGGCGGGGAGGAACCGACATGAATTTAACGCTGAGAATCGGATTAGCCGCGGGAATTCTGGCGTCGGCGGTCGTGAGCGCGAGCGCGCAAACCGCGCCGGCAAAACCGGCCATTCCAACGCAGCAGTATGCGGACATGGGCGATTTCAAACTGCAAAGCGGCGAAACAATTCGCGAATTCCGGTTGGGCTACCGGACGGCGGGAACGCTGAATGCGGACAAGTCGAACGCCATCCTGTGGCCCACGTGGCTGGGCGGTAAGAGTGAAGACCTGGCGGGACTGGTTGGCCCGGGAAATGTGGCGGACACCAATAAATATTTCGTGGTGACGATCGATGCGATCGGCAATGGAATTTCGAGTTCGCCCTCGAACAGCAAATCGCAGGCGCGGCTGGCGTTTCCCAAATTCACGGTTCGCGACATGGTGGAATCCGAACACCTGCTCGCCACGAACGTGCTGCATCTTTCGCACGTGCACGCGGTGATGGGAATTTCGATGGGAGGGATGCAGACGTTCGAATGGATGACGGCGTATCGGGATTTTATGGATGCGGCGGTACCGATGGCCGGCTCGCCGCAGTCCACTTCGTACGACAAACTGTTGTGGACGAGCCAGATGGACGCGCTGGAGCTTGATCCGGAATGGAAAAACGGCAAAGGGATAAAGCCGATGACCGGCGGGTTTGCGGTGTTCGGCGAGATCGAATCGATGAACATTACTTCACCGGCGTATCGCGTGGCGATCACTCCGACCGGGGATTTCGCCGCGTTCCTGACGAAAACGAAAGAGGAAGAAAAGGGCAACGCGCTGAGCGCCTGCGATGCGATTCGTCAGCGCGAGGCGATCATCGGGCTGGATATTCCGGCGGAGTATTCGATGACGCTCACGGAGGCGGCGAAAAGGGTGCATGCCAAAGTGCTGGTGATCGTCTCGCCGGAGGACCATATGGTGAATCCGGAACCGGCCATTGCGTTTGCGAATGCGATGGGTGCGCCGATACTCCGGCTGGATACGCCGTGCGGGCACTTGAGTCTGGATTGCGTTTCGGCGGGACCGACGGTGGCGCAGTTTTTGGATGCGCCCGGATCGGTGAAGTCGGCGACGCTCGAAGGACAAGCGAAGTGAGAGGTCGGCGAGTTACGTCGAATTAGAGTTTCGTCCTGCCCGATGAAAACCAAAGCACTGGTGATTGTGAATCCGGCTTCCGGCGGCGGAAGCGCGCTGCGGGCCGAGCCCCACGTGGCGAGTTACCTGAAGTTGCGCGAGGTGGGGGCGGATTTTGTGCGGTCGGCGAGCGTGGCGGATATCCAGGAGAAATCGCGCCGCGCGGCAGCAGACGGTTACACGCACGTGGTGGCGCTCGGCGGCGACGGGACATTTCATCACGTAGTGGAGGGGATGTACGGCGGGATTGCGGGAGTTGGTGCGATTGCGGGATTTTTTCCGTCGGGCAACGGGAACGACATCGCCGTCGCGCTGGGAATTGCGAACGATCCGGTGCGCGCTGCGGAACAGTTTTGCAATGGCGCGGTGAGGGCAGTGGATCTGGTGCGGGTGACGTGCAGCGGCGGGCGCGTCTCCCATTTCATTGGCGTGGGCGGGATGGGGCTGGATGCAGAGGCGGCGTATCTGGCGAATACGCGTTACGCAAAGCTGCCGGGGTGGATGCGCTATGTGGCGGGAACGTTCAGCGCGTTTTTTCGAACAGGCCCGCTGCAACTGCGAATGGAGATGGACGGCGACGTGTGGGACGGTCCGGCACTGTTTGCGGCCGTGGCGAACGGGACGAGTTATGGCGCGGGGGCGCGGATTGCTCCGGATGCGAAGATGGACGATGGGTTACTCGATGTGGCGGTCGTTGGTGATGTGAAATTTCTGCGATTGCTGGAGGCGCTGCCGCGGCTGTTTACCTCGGGAGATTTGCGACGGTTTCCGGAGGTGCAACGGTTTCGGTGCAAGCGGGTGAAGATTTTGTCGGCGCGATCGGCGCGCGTGCATGGCGATGGCGAAGACTTGGGAGTGTCTCCTGCGGAATTTGAGGTGCTGCCCGGTGCCATGAGGGTGGTTGTGCCGGCGCAGTAGCAAGCATGGTGGGCGCCGCGATGAATCATTGGACCGCTCAAGGCGACGGCGAAAAGCCAAGAATTACTTTTCGGATTTGGGTTTCGTGAGTTTCAGGGTGACTTCAATGTCGCGGCGGCTGTCGAAGCTGGAGATGGTGCGCGTGGCGGACGTGAGATTGTCGTGCTCGGCATGGATTTCGTAGTCCACGTTGGGATCGAGGCCACTGAAGCGGTAGGTGGCCGTATCGTCGGCGATGTAGGTTTTGACGGCGAGAGTCTTCACATTTTTTAGATAGACCACGCTCGAGGGGACCGGGTTTTCCTGCTTGTCGATGACCGTGCCGTGAAAAACGCGAAGTTGCGCCTCGGCGCGTTTCTGCAGCTTGGATTCGGGCGGCTGGTCTTGCTGCCAGGGACTGCGGGCGAACGAAGCGGCCGCGGGCAAAAGCGCGGCGAGCGAAAAGCACAGTAAAAAACGATGCAGGCGGCGAGCGGTCACATCATCCTTGTGAAGCAGTTGCCTGGTTCGCGGAAACAAAAGCTTTTGATAGTTCCGACGGCAGCGGCACAGCGCGGGTTTCCGGCAACCGGAGCGGCAGCGCGCTACTCTTCCTCTTCCAGTTCGTCGGCGTCTTTTTCGTCGTCGATTTCCTCTTCTTCGGCCTCGTCATCGTCGCCGGTGACGACTTTTTCGGCAGTCTCTTCGTCGTCCTCGTCGTCATCTTCTTCGTCGGAGATGAGGATCAGATGGACGGGATGCGTCTGGGTCACTTCGAGTTCTGCGTCGCACTCGGGACAGCCGACAATTTCGCCCTCTTCGACTTCGTCTTCGTCCAAATCAATTTCGGTATCGCATTCCGGACATCGTGTCACGGGCTTTCTCTCCTTTCTCGGGTGAACGCCAGCTCGCGGGTTATTATATACCGCGAAACAGAATGTGGAATGGGGATGGATGTGAAAGAGTGACGGGCGGACGAGAATATCCGGAAAGACCGCTGGTGGGAGTGGGCGGAGTGGTGATTGCGGAGGGGCGCGCGCTCTTGATCAAGCGCGGCGGACCTCCGCTACAGGGCGAATGGTCGATTCCGGGCGGCATGCTGGAGCTGGGCGAGACGCTCGTCGAGGGAGTGAAGCGCGAGCTACACGAAGAAACCGGGCTGACGGTGCGCGTGGGCGCAATGATCGAAGTCTTCGAGCGGATTTTTCGAGATGCGGACGGGAAAGTGCGGTACCACTTCGTGATTCACGATTACTTGTGCGAGAGGGTGAGCGGCGAGGCGCGCGCGGCCAGCGATGTGACCGACGTAGCGTGGGTGAAGAGCGAGGAGCTCGGCGCGTATTCGCTGACGCCGGTGGCGACGCGAGTTTTGTTGCGTGCGTTTGAAATGGCCGGCGGCTCGCGCAGCGGCTAGCTGGCGGCGGCTTCGGGAAGGCGGCCAAAGCGGCGTTCCCGACCGAGAAAATCTTCCACGGCGGCGGCGAGGTCGGAGGATTGGAAGTCCGGCCACATGACGGGAGTGAAAAACAGCTCGGCGTATGCGCATTCCCAGAGCATGAAATCGCTCAGGCGGCGATCGCCACCGGTGCGGATCAAGAGATCGACATCGAGCGCGGGGCCGGTCGAGTGGGTGACTTCGCCGAGGCGCTTGGAAAATTCGCGCTGCGACACTTCGAGGCTGGACATCATCCAGCAGGCGGCGCGGAGAATGGCGTCGCGGGAGGAATAGTCCACGGCGATTCGAAGCTCGAGAGCGCGCCCGTTGGCGGTAAGGCGTTCGGCGGATTCGATGGCGTGCTTGAGCGAAGGCGGCAAGCGATCGCGACGGCCGATCACACGCAGGCGAATTCCCTCGGCAGCGCACTTCCCTGCTTCGGCGCGGAAATAATCCTCGAGCAGGACCAGGAGCGAGGAGACTTCGCTCATCGGGCGGCCCCAGTTATCGGAGGAGAACGCGTAGAGAGTAAGAGTGCCGATGCCGAGAGACGGCGCGGCGCGAACAACGCGGCGGACGGATTCGACTCCGGCGCGATGGCCCTCAGAACGGGCAAGCCCGCGCGTGGAGGCCCATCGCCCATTGCCATCGAGAAGAATGGCGACGTGCAGGCCCGGTTGCGGCGCGTTCGACGGCAGAGGTTGGCTGATCGATATGCTCATGATGAGTTCCGGGTGAATGATTTTTATGAATTAGCCTTCACGGGTAACGCGAATTAAAGCTTCCATATGATCGAGATATTTTTCCAGAGCGCGGCGGCCCGAGGCGGACAAGCGGTATTCGGTTTTCGGAACACGGCCGGAGAATGATTTCGCGCAGGCGACGTAACCGGCGTCTTCGAGCTTGCGGGCGTGGACGCTCAGGTTGCCGTCGGTGACGCGCAGCAGAGTTTTCAGCTCGTTGAAGGTGAGCGATTCGTTGACGGCGAGGGCACTGATGATGGCCAGGCGCGTGCGCTCGTGAATCAGCCGATCGAGGCTGGTGGCGTCGGGTTCGGACGCGCGAGAACCTGCGACGGAGCGCTTGACGCGTTCGTCGCGGTCTTTCTGGAGAGATGCGTCGTTTCGATCGGCGCGCTGGGCGCGCACCGCGGAAGATTTAGCCGCCATAGTTCCTCGCAATTAAAGCGCCGAAAATAATGTGAAGACCGCCGAAACCAGCAGCGAGAAATGCGTCGCCCCAGCTCCATGGGCAGAAAAGAGCCACCGCGCCGAGGACCATGAAGCATAGACCCATCAACGGAACGATGCGGATGGAGAAGGCGCCGCCGGTGACGACTCCGGTGCCGTACAGCAGCAGCCATTCCCCGGGAATGGGGCCGACGATTCCGGCGCGAACGTTTAAGACGATCAGAAGCGCGCCGACGAACAAGGGAGGCGCAAAACTGTAAGCGAAGCGACGAGCGGGTCCGGTGAAGACGGGCGAACCGGCGCGGCGGGCTTTCGAGTACGTGGTCCAACTGGCGATGGCGATGGCGATGAAAGCTTCGGCGAGCCAGACGGTAATCCAGGCGTTGGATGTTTTTTGAAGCTGGGCGATGGCCGCGGCGCCCAGGGCGGTGATGCCCATGGCGACGCCTCCCCATCCGGGGACGGCGGTGAAGGAGGTGGCCCGCTCCATGGTTTCGCGGATGAAGCGAAGATTGTCGCGGGCGTGGTCGTCGATGGCGAGCGGAGCGGCGGGGCGAATGGGGCCCGAGCGAGAAAACGTGAGCTTGGGAGCAGCCATAGGAGCAGAGTAGCAAATGGGGACGTTCTGTCAAGTACTTTGAATGATAAAGTTTCGTGAACGTTTGGCTGCGGAAATGCGACGTTGCGGGGACGGCGCGCGCGGCGAAACAGGTTGTCTGGCCATGTTGCCGCGACTATGCTTTGGCGGGGCGAAATTCAGGAGGAATTACGATGAAGCGGATGCTGGCGGCGGTGGCGATTGGATGTATGGCGATGGCGGTTTCGAGCGCAAGCGCGCAGCAGGCGGCGAGCGCTCCGGCGGCGGCACCCGCCGTGGAAACCAACCCGGTGACGAATTTCGTGCGTTTGATGCTGGAGCAGAAATCGAAAAGTACGATTGCCGCGGCGGAGGAAATGCCGGCCGATAAGTACGATTACAAGCCGACTCCGGCACAGATTACGTTTGGGCATTTGATCGTGCACATCATCAATGCGAACAACGGGCTGTGCTCCAAATACGGCGGCATCACCTTGCCAACGGCGGATAAACCGAGCGACACCGATCCGAAGGACAAGCTGGTGCCGGCGCTGAAAGCATCGTTCGATGTATGCACGCAGGCGCTTGCGAAGGCGGACGATTCGAATCTGGGCGAGCCGATCAAGGTGTTTGGCGATCACCCGTTTTCACGGGCGGCGGCGCTGATCATCCTGACGAATGAATTCACCGACCACTACAGCATGCAGGCGATGTATCTGCGGCTGAACGGATTGCTGCCTCCGACGGCGCAGAAAGACAAGAAGTAGAACGTCAGCGCAGTTTTTTCGGGCGCTTCGGGTAGCGTCCCCACAACCAGTTCCAGCGGATGTAGATCAAGTCGCCGAACATCAGGATGCTGTCGCGTATGACGTGAACTTTTGTGGCGTCGTCGTGCGCCCAGCGGACGGGGATTTCGGCGGCGCGCAGGCCGTGGCGCTTGGCGAGAAAGAGAATTTCGGGATCGAAGCCGAAGCCTTCGATGCGCTGCTGCTCGAAAACGATACGGGACGGTTCGCGAACGAACATTTTGAAGCCGCACTGGGTGTCGTGAAAGGGCAGCCCGGTGAAGAGGCGCACGAATAAGTTAAAAATTTTGCCGGCACTTTCGCGCATCACGGATTGGCGTACGGCAATGAGCGAGCGATCGATGGCGCGGGAGCCGATGGCAACCTGGTTTCCGGCGTCGATGGCGGCGAAAAGTTTTTCGGCTTCTTCGATGGGCGAGGAAAGATCGGCGTCGGTGAACAGCGCAATCCGGCCGTACGCGGCGAGCATGCCGTGGCGAACGCTGTAACCTTTTCCGCGGTTATCGCCATTCGAGACCAAACGCACCGACGACCATTCGCGGGACCATTCGTCGGCGATGCGAGCGGTCGAGTCGGTGGAACCATCGTCCACAACGAGAACTTCGATCTGGTGAAGCGACATCGAGTGAGTGCGGTCGGCAAAATACTCGCGGATGCGAGTAAGGGTGCGAGGCAGGCGGCGCTCTTCATTGTAGGCGGGAATGATGATGGAGAGTTCGGGCGGCGGGGTCATCGTTCCAGCGAGCCATTCGGAGAGACTCGCCAACCGTTTTGGCCGAGAAGCGGAACGAAGCGGCAAGGAAACAGAGTTTGTTGGGTCGCGCGGCCTTCCCTTTTCACGAAGAGGACGAGATCTTGTTCGCCCGCGTTTCCGACGGGCAGGAGGAGGCGCCCGCCTTCGGCGAGCTGTTCGATGAGCGGCGCGGGGACGGCGGGAGCGGCGGCGCTGACGATGATGGCGTCGAACGGCGCGGACGAGGGCCAGCCGACCGAGCCATCGGCCAACGCAACCGTAATGTTGCGATAACCCAGACGCGCGAGGCGGGCGCGCGCGGATTCGGCGAGAGCCGGGATGAATTCGATGGCAATCACTTCCCTCGCGAGATGGGACAGCACAGCGGCTTGATAGCCGGAGCCGCAACCGATTTCAAGAACGCGATCGGCGGATTTGAGCGCAAGCGCTTCGGCCATCGCGGCGACGATGTAGGGTTGCGAAATCGTCTGGGCGTTGCCGATTTGGACGGGCTTATCGTCGTACGCTTCGATCCAATGCGACGCGGAGACGAATTCATGGCGCGGGACGGCGAGCATGGCGTCGAGTACAGCGGGCGAGCGAACGCCGCGGTCGCGAATCTGTCGCGCAACCATTTCGGCCCGGGCGGAGTCGAATTGTCGTGCCGAAGTCGTAGCGGCGGGGCTGCGGGAATGAGTGAACCAAGTCATTCGGTTGCGGTCCCGCGAGCACCCAAAGGGAGACCGCGAAAGCCACCGCGGAATTGATTTAGACAGGCGCTCGATAGGTTCATGCCGGTGAAATTATCACACCGCGCGGCAAGGCAGCTAGTCGAAGTGAAGAAGGAAGGGCGTGAAGCGGTAGAATTGCTTATACAGAACTCGTTCGATACGATTCTAAAACTCGATTGTCAGGGCAGGACGAAAGCCCGGACCGAAAAACAGGAGATCCAATGAAGTTGAGAACTGCCCTGATCATCGCGGCGCTGGCGTCGGCGGGACCGGCCATGGCGCAATCCGCGCCTCCGTCGCTGAACCAGCCGGCACAACACGCGCCGGGAACGCCCGCGCAACCGGGCCAGACGTCGGATTCGGCGAAAGCGGAGAAACTCGATCCGGCCAAGGATGCGGCGATCCGGCATTTGCTGGACTTGACGGAAATTTCGAAGATGGGCGACAACATGCAAGCGGCACTTACGCAACAGGTGCAACAGGGTGTGAGCCGCGCGTTGCAGCAGGATCAGGTACCGAAGTTCATGGCGACGTTTAAGGAACGTTTCGCGGCGGCCGCGCCGTCGGCACCGGTGACCGACGCGACGGTGCATGTGTACGCCAAGCATTTCACCAGCGAGGACATTGCGGGGCTGACGAAGTTTTACGAATCGCCGCTGGGGCAAAAGCTGGTGAAGGAAAGCCCCTTGGTGGTGCGAGAGTCTCAAGAAGCGGGAATGCAGATCGATGGCAAAGCAGCGATGACCGTGTTGCGCGGGATGCAAGACGACTATCCGGTGCTGAAGCAAATGCTGCCGCCGGACCCGAATGCAAAGCCGGAGGCAGCTCCTGCCGCGTCGGGCGAACCGGGAGCCGCCCCTGCTCCAGCGCCTGCTCCCGCACCGAGGGCAACGCCCGCTACGCCCGCGACTCCTGCCCCGCAACGCTAGTTGAGCGGCCGAAGGCGGAGTCTCTGCAAGCGATGCGCCGGAGAATTGTGCGATGACCTACGAAGTGAGCGGTTTCAAGATGAGGAGGCCGGTGATTGCCGGCCTCCTTGTTTTTTTTGCGGCAGTCGCGGCGGCGTTTCCAGCAACGGGACTGGCGCAGCAGGGCGGGTCAATTACTGTTTCGGCGGCGATCAGCTTGAAAGATGCGCTGGATGAAATCGCGCCGATGTACGAGAAGCGCGTGCCGGGGGCGAAGATCGCGCTGAATTTCGGCGGGTCGGGAACGCTGCAACATCAGATCGAGCAGGGCGCCCCGGCGGACCTATTTTTTTCGGCGGCCGAGAAACAGATGAACGCAATGGAGGAAGAGGGATTGCTGCGGAAAGGGACGCGCCGCGACATTGTGCTGAACACGCTGGTGCTCGTCGCGCCGCGGGATTCGAAAGTGGTGCAAAAAATCGAGGATCTGATGCGGCCCGAAGTGAAGGCCATCGCGCTGGGCGAGCCCAACACGGTGCCGGCAGGCCAGTATGCGCAGCAGACGCTCGAGCACCTTGGACTGTTCGAGGCCGTTTGGAAAAAAATCGTGTACGCGAAGGATGTGCGTGCGGTGCTGACGTTCGTGGAGACCGGCAATGCCGATGCGGGATTCGTGTACGGGACGGACGCCCGGACTTCGTCGGCGGTGCGCGTGGTGGCGACGGCGCCGGCGGATTCGCACGATCCGATCGTGTATCCGGCGGCGGTGCTGCAAGCGACGAAGAGCCCGGAGCTGGCAAAGGCGTTTCTGGATTTCCTGGCGAGCGACGACGCGCGCGGCGTGTTTGTGAAGTACGGATTTTCGGCCGCGGAAAAGCAAGCCGATAAGAACTGATCCATATACAATCCCCGCTTGATGGACTTATCTCCGCTTTGGATCTCGCTGGCCACCAGTGTGGTGGCGACGGCCATTACATTGTTTGTGGGTGTGGGCGCGGCGGCGTGGCGCGGCAATCGCCGAGGCTTTCTCGCCGTTCTGGTGGACTGCCTGTTTCTGCTGCCGCTGGTGCTGCCTCCTACCGTGGTTGGATTTTTCCTGCTACTCATTTTCGGGCGACGCGGACCGATTGGCCAGTTGTTGCTGCGATTTGAGGCGACGGTCGTGTTTTCGTGGCCAGCGACGGTGATTGCGGCGGTGGTGGTGTCTTTGCCACTGATGTATGTGGCGGCGCGGGCTGCGTTTGAACTGGTGGACCCGAATTTGTTGGAAGCAGCGCGGACGCTGGGAGCTTCGGAGTGGCGCGTGTTCCGTGAAGTGGCGTTGCCGCTCGCGTGGCCGGGCGTGATGGCCGGAACGATTTTGGCGTTCGCGCGAGCGCTGGGGGAATTTGGCGCGACGCTGATGATCGCGGGAGACATTCCGGGACGGACGGAGACGATTCCGATCGCGATTTATTTTGCGGTGGAATCGGGCGAGATGCGGCGAGCGCTGCTGTGGTGCGGCGCGGATGTGGGAATTTCGCTCGCGTTACTGGGCGGTGTGTACTACTGGACGCACGCGCAACGAGCGGCGCGGGGGCTGCGCTGATGCCGCTGTCGGTTGCGATCGAAAAGAGGCTGGCCGAGTTCACGCTCGGCGTGGAGTTTGCGGCAGTGGACCGGCCGCTGAGCATTTTGGGGGCGTCCGGTGCGGGAAAGACGATGCTGCTGCGATGCATCGCGGGACTGGAGAAGCCGGAGCGAGGGCGGATTGTGTTGAACGATCGCGTTCTGTTTGATTCCGACAGCGGAGTGGATTTGCCGGCGCGAGAGCGCGCTGTTGGGATGCTGTTTCAGAATTACGCGCTGTTTCCACATCGGAGCGTTGCGGAGAACGTCGCGTTTGGGATGGCGGATGTGACGGCGACGGAGCGAGAAGAGCAGACGCGAGCGCTGAGCGCTCAAATGCAGATCGAAACGATCGGGAACCGCTACCCGAAAGAGCTATCGGGCGGAGAGCAGCAGCGAGTGGCGCTGGCGAGGGCACTGGCGACGCGACCGCAAGGATTGCTGCTCGATGAACCGCTTTCGGCGCTGGATACTCATTTGAGAAGCCGGATTTCATTGCTGCTACAAGAGACGTTCGCCGCGTACCGGCGTCCGGCGCTGATGGTGACGCACAACATCGAGGAAGCTTACCGGATGAGCGAAGAGTTGCTGGTGTTGCAGCGGGGTCAAGTGGCGTCGCTGGGAAGAAAGGAAGAAATATTCCGGCGACCGGCGAGCGCGGAAGTGGCGAGACTGACGGGATGCAAGAATATTTCGCGCGTGCAAGCGAATGGGGACGGAAGTTTTTTCGCGACGGACTGGGGAATCCAGTTACGGGGAGCGCGAGCGGCGAACGCGGCGACGCGATTTGCGGGAATACGGGCGCACCACGTTGTGCGGATGCCTATCAAAGAAGACAGGGCGTCGCGCGAGAACGTAGTTCCCTGCTGGCTGGCGAACATCGCAGAGACGCCGTTTGGGATGACCGTGTTTTTGCGGACGCGCGAGACAGAAAGAGCGCGCGATGAGATTGAGTTGCAGGCGGAGTGGACGAAGGAGGAATGGACGCGGGTACGCGGCGAGGAGCAACCCTGGATGCTAGCGATAGCCGCGGAAGATGTTTTCCTGATGGATTCGTGAGGGCAACAGAAAAGTCTGAGCCGTTGCGGCCACCAAGGAGTTGGATTCCGATGAAAATGGGCCGTTCGCTGCCCGAATTGGAAATGACTGTTGGTTAATGGAAGTGGCGAATGAATTTGATGTCGAGGCCATATGTGCCGTTGATGTCGCGAAGGAAGACGATCGAGAGATCGCGTTTCACGTGGTACTCGACTTGAATGAGCTGCTGCTGATCGGATGCAGCGTTGGAAGAATACGTGATGGTCAGGTCGCGCGTGACCTGCTGCTCGATGGTGACGCGAGCGGATGCGTTGGATTCTGTGGTGGTGCCGGCGAGAAACGGATCGACGCGGAAGTGGCTGATCCCGAAAAGATGCTCGATGCGTCCGCCGAGGCCGCTGGAGATGGCTTCGGAGAGCAGCGCGGTGGCGCCGTAGTTTTGGCCCCCGGCCGCGCCGGTGGAGCGCAGGGCGCTTTCTTCTCCGGTGGTGCCCAGCGCGAGAAGAGCGACGATGTCAGTGTCGGGCAGCGGAGGATCGGAACGATAGCTGAGCGAGAGTTTGCTGGCGCGGCCGGAAAAGTTGATGGTCACCTGGTATTGGCTGATGGTTGAGGTTGCTTCGATGTTGAGCTCCGGATCGAGCTGAAACGGATTTGCGAAATTGATGTCTCCGCGCGTGAGCGCAAACGTGTTTCCACGAAACGACATTTCCCCGCCGAGCAAGTGAATGTGGCCCAACAAAATCGGGCGATCGGGCGTGCCGCGCAGGTGGAGATCACTGTCGATTTCCACCTGCGCGCCGGCCCATTCGATGCGGGCACCGGGAGCGGTGTGGCTGGCGACGTCAAAGGTAAGGTTCCGCATGAAAGCGGAGGTCGAAGCTGCGCTGGAATCGGGCGAGGCGCTGAAGAAGGAGCTGATGTCCACGCCTTCCGCGAACAGCAAGCGCTTGAGTTCGACGTTGCCGCTTAGAATTGCCGCATCCGTGGTTCCCGATAATTGCAAGGTGCCGCCGACGAGCCAGCTCATTCCCGCGGGATAACGGACGCGGACTTGATTGGTCTTGGCGGAAATTTCGTAGCGGACCGGACCGTCTTCCCCGTAGGTGACGCTGCCGCTGAGCGAAAGCTGGCCGCCGCCGGATTCGGCGACGAGATTGTCGAAAAGCAAGCGGCTGCTGTCAAAGACGAGTTCGCCATTCACGTGGCTGAGACCGACCGGAGATTCGGCGTAGATGGCAGAAGCGTCCTGCACTTTGGCCCGGCCGGTGATTCGCGGCTTCGAAAGAGTGCCTTGAATGGCTACGTTTACGTCGGCTTTTCCGGCAGCTTGCAAGTCGGGGAGCACGCCTTTCAAAAGGCCGAGATTGACGTCGCCCGTGACGTTCACATGGATGGGGCGGTCGCGATCGAAACGAGCAGACCCGGTGATGTCGAAATTGCTGTTCGGGCCGGTGATGTGCGCCTGATCGATTTTTACTTCGTTTCGGCGATAAGAAAATTTGATGGGCCCGTCGTTGCGCAGAGAAATGAAGAGGTAGTCGAAGGAAATGTGAGCAATGTCGGCATTCATGACAATGGAGTCGGGCGCATGGAGGCTGCCGGCGATCGTAAATTCGCCGTCCACGGAACTCTGGCGAGTGACGTTTTTCAGGTGAAGGCCGGTTTTCAAAAGAGGATCGAGATCGAATTGGGTGACGACGAGCTTGCCGGAAATTTCGCGGTCGGAGTTGAGCCCAACGACGACTTCCCCGCGCAAGGCGCCATTCGATTTTTCCGAGCTGACGGTCAGGCGAACATGCTGACCGTCTGAAATCACCTGGCCGATGAAATCGCCCTGCTGGTCGGCGCCGACTTTGAGGGAGATCACGTGGATATCTCCCTGGCCGACGGGCGCGGTGATGGGGCCATTGCCGCGAAGATTGAAGTCCACGGTGCCACCGAGAGGGACGGAGGCGGTCTGAATCATCTGGATTTCGTCGAGTGCGATTCCGGTGCCGGCGAGGTTGAACTCGGTGGTTTGCTCGGTCGGGCGATACAGGGCGTCCCCGGAAATGCGGCCATCTTTGCGGCGAAGCTGGGCTCGAGTGACCCGCATTTCGTCGTTCGCGAAGTGGAGCTGACCCGTGAACGAATCGAAGCGGTAACCTTTGGTCTGAATGTCAGCGAGCTCAACGCTCGCGTCGAAGACAGGCTCTGCGCGCGAACCGCCAGCGCGAAACGTGCCGGAGACCGACGCGGTGACCGGATAATTCGTGCCGAGCAACGCCTGGATGTCGGCACTTGCGGCATGTTGGGTGGCCCCTTCTACGCTCCACAGGCTTTGCGGAGTGAAGCTCCACTCGCCGTCGAAATATAGAGCTACATCGAGCGTGGCCGTGGTCTCACCGCGCCGAATCGTGGTCTTGGCGAGTCGAAACGAGTCCACGGAATAATCGAGGTCGCCTTGAATGTCGTCCAGGAAGTAGGTGTCGTAAAGCGCGTGCGTGGCATGAACGCGGCCGGCAAAGCTGGGGCCGGCGAGCGGGCCGAGAACGCGGCCGGCGAATTCGAGCTGGCCGGTGATGGGAACGGGAACGGCGTCTGGATCGATGAGAGCGTTGATGAAATGATCCCAGTCTTTTACTTCGGAAGAATTGAGTTTCAGATCGAGAGTGGAGTCCTTGGCTCCGAGAAATCCGGAAAATGCCAAGTGAGTGCTCGGCGTGGTGATTTCACTATCGGTGAGAGTGATGACGCGAGCGTCGTCGATGTAATCGAAATGAACCAGCGCGCTGACGGGAATCATGCCGGGATCGAGAACGGCCGGGGGCGTCCAGCGAGAATCTCCCTTGGTGCGGAAATGCTGAAAGTCGGAAACCCAGGTGTTGACGGAGACGACGTCGATGTCGCCTTCCCAGCGGAGAGCGCTGATCGGGAAACTTTCGTTGTTCACGGCCGTGAATGCATCGGAGAGGCTGGCCTGATGAAAGTGAGTCTGGGTTCGAAAGGCGAGCGTTTTCATATCCATCTCGACACGACCGTCGAGAGCGCCTTCCAGCGCGCGAACGTTGAAATTGGGGACGACCAGTTGTTGCCCGGCGATTTCGTAGTCGCCCCAGGAGCTGAGGCCGGTCGCGTGAAACCATTCGTAAGGCAACTTGATGTCGTGACCGGAGTAGTGGCCGCTGCCGGTCCATTCATGGGAGGCGTAACGGGCGGTACCGGAAAAGTCGGTGATACCGTCCGGCACAAGCGGCTGGCGAACGATGGTGCGGACGTCTGCCAGAGATAAAGTGCCGCGGTAGTGAAAATCCCAAGCGGGCTGGGCGAAGCTCGAGAGTTCGGCGCGAAGGTTCAGCTCCGAGTGCGGGAGCTTGAGACTAAAATCGTCGAGTTCGAAGGAATCCCGGTGAAGAGTGAATTTCGCGGAGGTGTCGAAGCGGAAGGGCGAATCGCGGGGAATATCGACTGCAATTTGCGCCCACTGGAAATTGCCGGCGTAGGAATCGGCTCCGGAAAGCGGATGGTCGTACATCAAGTGAAACTGAAAATTCTCACCGCGGGCGCTGAGCGGATATTTCTGATTGTTGATCAGAGCGCCGCCATCCCGAATGTCGAGATGGGCGATGCGGAGGTTGAAGAGCGTTTGCTGCCAAGGAGTGGAACTGGGCGGAACCCGCGGCGTGGGGATGTTGTTGGCGCCGGATTTGCTGACCTGCAAGGAGAATTGGGGACGCTGGACGGTGAGTTTGTCGAGCCTGATCTCGCGCCCAAAGAAGGAAAGAATTTTCAGGCTGACGTCCAGCCGTTCGGCGTGAAAAAGCGGCGGGGTGGAGGCGGGCTCGAGGCCGTGAAGGGTAAGATTGTCGATTTCGGCGCGAAGAGAAAATGGGTGCAGGTGAAATCCGCCCATCTCGACGCGCGCGCCGGTGCGGTCCTCGAGTTGGCGGACGATTGCGTTCCGTACGACATGCTGAAAAAAGGATGTGGTGAGGGCGAACAGCACGATCCCGGCGAGCAGCACCAGCGCGAGCATGGCGATCGAACATCGGCGAAGCCAGCGTTTGATCATTGTGGTCCGCCCGTGGGTGTGGCGGATTGGGCTGCCGGCGGTGCAGGATTCTGAGAGACGATGTCGAGTTTCAGGCGGTCGCGCGTTTCATCCAGCCATTTCTGGGCGCGCTCGCTGATGGTGCGCTGGATCAGGACCTCGCGGATGTTGTCGTCCACGTCGTCGAGCGGCGGAACCGGCTGATTTTGCGCTTTCAGTTGCGGCGCGAATTCATCGCGGTAGTAGGCTTCGACGGCTTCGTCGCTGACCTGCGCGGCGGCGCGAAAGCGATAATCCATGAAGCGGTTGAGATAGAGTTCCTCGGCAATCAGGCGGCGAACGGCGGCGGCGCTGATGCCGGCCTGCGCGCAGCGGTCGCGATATTCTTCCGGCGAATGAAACTGCTTTTCGAAGTTGGCGACGGCCAGGTCAACGTCTTGCGGAGGAGGAGGGGCGTAACGAGCGGCTTTCGCTTCGCTGGCGATAATCCACTGGTCGGCAAGCTCGCGGATCAGATCGAGGCGAGGTTTCGATTTGCCGTCCACGAGCATTTGGAAAGCGGCGAGCTCGCGGAGCTCGCTTTCGGTGATGATGTCGTCTTCAATGCGCGCGGCGACGCCGTCGATACTTTGCTGTTGGGGCTCAACGATTGCGCGGGAGGCGACGAGCGAGTGCGAACGGACCGATGCGCGCGCCTGCGCCGCACCGACGAGCAGAACGACGAGACCGAACAACGACGCGAAATGGACGGCGGGACGATGCACTAGAACACCGCCCCGATGTTAAAAGAAAATCCGATGTGGGGAAGCGTATAGGTGCGAGTGATTTCGTACTGCGGCGGACACGGGATCGGCTGCGGGTAAGTGGGCGCTTCGCAGGCGGTCGCGGGATACTGGGCGGGATTGAGCAAGTACCCAATGTCCACGCGAACCGGGCCGATGGGCGTGGGATAGCGCACGCCGAATCCGACCGTGTGGGTGAAATAATTCAGCTCGGTATCGGATTTCGATTTCCAGTCGAGATTGATGTGGTTCACGTCGGAAAAAACGTTGCCGCCATCGTAGAAGATCGTTCCGCCAAGGCGATTGCCGATGACGGGCAGCTTCATGGGAAAGCGAAGTTCCTGATTGAAAACAAGAAGCGCAAGACCGCCGATGGGAAATCCGGTGGTTGGGTCCCGCGGACCGGCTTGGTTCAAGCTGAAGCCTCGAAGCGACTGGCCGCCGCCGGCGAAAAAACGTTCCGGGAGGGGGACATCGATTTCGCTGCTGTCACCGAAAACCTGTTCGATGCCAAAGCGAGTGGAGCGCGCGAAAACGAAGTCACGTCCGAAAGAGTAGAAGGACGAATTCTGGAAAAATCCGCGGATGAAACTGGCGCTGGAGCCGAGAGTCTTGGAGGCGACGCTGAGATCGACGGTGTTGAAGGTGCCGCGCTTTGCTTCGGTGGGATTGTCGCGGCGGTCGCGCGCGTAGGTGATGCCAAAACCGGATACCAGGGTCGGTTGGCTGTAGAGCGGAATCTCGTCAGGCGAGATGGTGCCGTTGAGGTTGGTCGCGACCACACGGCGGAAAAAATAGCGATAGAGAATGGAACTGGCCGGAGAAAGCTTTTGGGTGACCTGGAACGCGCCTTCATAGCGGACCGACGTGAAGGTGTCCACATCGAGAGTCTTATCGGCAAAGCCGGTGAGGGAGGCGCTGAGGGATTTGTAGCCGAGGAAATCGTCGGCGGTGTAGGCGATGAGGGCGCGATATTGAAGCGTACTGGCGCGAGCCTTGAAGGAAAGAGTCTGCGCTCTGCCAAACATATTGGAACGCGCGATCTCAAAAATGCCGCGCGGGCTGGCGGAGATTGAGGTGGCATTGGGATTGTTGCTGGCTCCGGCGGTGCGAAGCACTTCGAATCCGAAACCGTAGCCAATGGTGTAGCGGCTGCCTTCCTGAACGTCCACGACCATCACCTTATCGGGATCGGTACCGGCGGGATTTTGTGGGGCGATTTGAACCCGCGTGAAAACCCCGAGATTGTAAAGTTGGCGCTGCGTTTCGACGACATCGCCTTCGCGAAGCGGGCCACCGGGCTCGATGACGACCTGACGAGCAATGACGGATTGGCGCGTATATTTGTAGCCCGTGAGCAAAACTTTGGCGACTTCAATCCTGGGTCCTTCGGAGATGTTGTAATCGAGACGAACTTCGTTGGGCGCCGCACCGGGCGTGACGGTTTCCTGAAAATGAGCTTCGGGAAAACCTTCGTTGTAATACATGGCGAGGATGTTGTTGCGGTCGCTGGCGACGCCCGCGGCGGAGTAGGGCTGCCCCGGCGACGAACCAACGACGCCGAGAAGCGTTTCCGTTGAAAGAGCGTGATTACCGGCGACGCTAAGACTCTGAACGCGAGTCTGCGCGCCTTCCGCGATTTTGAACGTAACGAAGAGATTGCCCTTCTTGCCCTGGTAAGTTTCGTCCACGGTGGATGTGACCTGGGCATCGAGAAAACCGTTCGAGAGGTAGAGATTGTGGATGGAGTCCGCGTCGGCGCGAACCAGGTTTTGGCTGAAACGGCCCTGCGATGCAAACGAAGCGGGCTGCAGGGCCAGGCGGCTTTCGAGAAGATCGCGACCGAAGTATTTGTTCCCTTCGAATTTTACACCGATCAATCGGTAGCGATCGCCGGGAGTGACGTTGTAACTGATGACGCGTTCGTGAAGGCCGGCGTCGTCGTGGGAACTGACCTCGACATCGGCTTGAAAATATCCCTGGCGCTGAAAATAGTCGCGAACGTTGCGGCGTCCTTCCTGGAGCAGGTCGTCATCGACGGCGCCTTCAGCGTACACAGGAACGAGCTGGCGAAGTTTATCTTTGCCGATTTTCGCGCCGGTGATGGTGACGCGGACGCGCGGGCCCGCCGTGACAGAATATTGCAGCGGCACCTGGTCAGAGGCCGGATTGAAATCGCCAGCGGTGATCAGCACGCCGGCACCGAGATATCCCTGGTTCACGAGATATTTTTTCAAGCGCTGCGTCGCGCGGGTGACGCGGGCGGTGGTAAGGGTGTTCTTTAATTTGATCTTCGAGCGGCTGATCAGTTCTGCATCCGGGTAGGGCGTTTGATTTTTTACAATGAAAGAGCCGATTGTGGCGCGCGGACCGGGAACGACCGTGACAAGCACGTCCATCTGGCGGGTCTCTTCGTGCGGAGTAAGTTTCCATGTGACTTCCGCTTTGAACAGTCCTTCACTATGCAGAGTATCTTTGAGGCGCTCGATGGCGTCGCGGAGCGAGGTTTCGCGAAAGGCTTCGCCGAGAGTGAGGCGCAGAGAGGCCTGGGCAGCCGCTTCGGTGGGCGGCTCCTTTAAACCTTCGACCCGCACGACGTTGTTGTAGAAATTCCGGCGGACGGAGAAATCGATTCGAACACCGCCTGACTGCGAGACGGCGTTCACTTGAATATCAGCATAGTCGCCGGAGCGATAGAGCGCCCTAAGGGCTTCCCGCTCCGAGGCAAAATCGAAAGGCTTTCCGACGACCAACGGCAGGCTGGACGGAGGGGTGCGGAGTACGTTGCCAGAGGCTTCGACGATCCGAATTTCGGAGACGATCTGGCCCTCGAGACCGGCAGCCTGGGAGGCATTGATCGGCTCGGGACCGGATTGAGCGGAGACGCGCGAAGAGAGGGAAAAACCGCATAACAGCATGCCGAGGAAAGCAGCGGCAGACCGATTCGGGCGCGCTCGTCGAAACGATGAAATCAGGGCGTTTATCATGCGACCAGAAGGTTAAGACGGAAGGTTAGCATAGGCGCGTTGCCTGCCGGACGCGAAAAGGCGCTATGCTTGAGCTTCTACGCATACTGAAAGGGTTTCGCCAGCGCGAACCGTGCGATTCATAGAACGATGACTCCCGAACAACGCGAAAAGTATTCCCGACAGATTTTGTTTGAGGGACTGGGCGAAGCAGGGCAGGAAAAACTGCTCGCATCGAGCGCGGTATTGGTGGGGTGCGGCGCGCTGGGAACGGCGAGCGCAAATTTACTGGTACGAGCCGGGGTAGGGCGTCTGCGCATCGTCGATCGGGACTTTGTGGAGGCGTCCAACCTGCAGCGGCAAACGCTCTTCGAGGAAGCGGATGCGCGGGAAGCATTGCCGAAAGCGGTGGCGGCCGAACGGCGGCTGAGGGCGATCAATTCCGACGTGCGGGTGGAAGGAATTGTGGAGGATGTGACATCGGAAAATGCAGAGGAATTGCTGGGCGAGTTTCCCCTGATCGTGGATGGAACCGACAATTTTGAAACGCGGCTGCTGTTGAATGATGCGGCGATTTCCATGGGAGTGCCGTGGATTTACGCGGCGGCAGTGGGCAGCTACGGCGTGACGATGGCGATTTTGCCCGGAGAAACGGCTTGCCTGGCGTGTTTGTTGGAATCGCCGGAACACGGAACGAAGGCCGATGGCGCAGTGCTGGGCGCGGAAGATACGTGCGACACAGCGGGCGTGTTAAACGCTGCGGTGGGTGTGGTCGCGTCGATCCAGGCGGCGGAAGCGACGAAACTGCTGGCAGGCAAGGTCGGGGCGCTGAACGGACGCCTGATTTCGTGCGATGTGTGGACGGGAAAGTTTCAATCCATTCGCGTGGCGCGAAATCCAGACTGCCGCGCTTGTGTGCGCCGCGAACTGAAATATTTGCGTGGAAGCGCGCAACCGCATATTTCGATGTGCGGGCGGGATTCGGTGCAGATTCATCAGCGCGGGCGGCGGATCGACCTGGCGGAGCTGGGAAAACGTCTGGGAGCAACGGCAAACGGATCGGTGCGGCGAAACGAGCACTTGCTGCGCTTTGAAGCCGCGCCCTACGAGATGACCGTCTTTGCAGATGGGCGAGCGATCGTGAAAGGGACGCATGATCCCGCCGTGGCTCGGTCGCTCTATGCGCGATATATCGGCAACTAAGGCGATCTCTCGGCGGCGGCGCGGATCGCGGTCGCTAGCCGACGAAACGACGAAGCGCCGACTGGCGCATGGCGGCGCGGTCCATATTTTCGCGGGTATTCATGAGCGTCAGCAAAGTGCTGAGAACGCGGGCTTTCAGCTCATCAGACATGGAAAATCCGCTGGTTGCCACGTTGACCAGCGCTTCGCCTCGACCCGATATGCGTTGCATGAACTCGAGCTGACGGTCGTGACTGGTGTTGGAAAGCGCGGTTTCGCGCCGCATCTCGGCACACTCATTTTCGATGAATAGAGTGAAGTGCATAACGCAGAGATGCTCGGCCGCGAGGCCGGTGGGAACGGACAGTTTGCAACCCTTGGCAGTGCAGTTCTCAGCCACGACACACACCTTTGATTCCTTCGATTTTAATCGCCTTGCTGGGGCGTTTTCCAGCGAGCGCAAGGACCGTGCGCTCAATCCGTTAGCAGCTAGTTGGCGACGACTTATGCGGAGAGGGCTAATGGTATTGTCGGGCCGCCGAAACCTGTTGAGGAATTAAGGGTTCAGGATAGCGTGCGCGTGGGTGATGGAGGTTTGGGATGAAGGGCGGGCTGGAAAAACACGCAGTAGCGATTGCGTTGATTTGCGCACTCGCAGCGCCGGCGGAATCGCAGACGCCGGCAACACAGCAGGTCGCGCAGGCGAAGAAGAAATCGCCTGTGACGTCCGCTACGGATCACGAAGCGCCGCTCAGCGAACGCCAACGTACGCTCCACGCTTTGAACCGGCTGACGTTTGGGCCGAGGCCCGGCGACGTGGAAGCCGTGATGCGGCAAGGTCTCGACGAATGGATCGAGGATCAATTGCATCCGGAAAGCATCGATGATTCGGCGTTGGAGGCAAAGCTCGCGCCCTACGCGACGACGCGCATGAATCCGAAGCAACTGGCGGCTGCGTTTCCGAGCGACGGCGTGATCCGGCAGGTGATTGCGGGGAAGCGTCCGATGCCGACGGATGCAGCACAGAAATTGGTGTACGCGGTGAACGTGGCGAAAATGCAGGAGCAGGAGAAACAAAAGGAAGCAGCGAAAGCGCTGGTGGCGCTGGCAAACGGCGAGACGCCGCAGGCTGGGAACGCCGATGCGAGTAAAGATACGAAGGGCGCGGCGCCCGACACGACGGTGAGCGGTCCGATGGAGATGACGGGTGCGGAGATGTCGCCGCAAGACCGCGCTCGCGAGATTGGGGACACGCTGCTGGCCATGCCGAAGAATCAGAGGATTGCGGCTCTGGAGAATTTGCCGGCCGAGCAGCTGGTGAATTTTCCGAATCAACTGCGCGGCGACCAGCGGGACCGATTGAACGCGGATGCGACCCCTCAGGAGCGGGAACTCCTGAGGGCGCTGGGATATCCGCAGGGCGTCGTGACGTACGAATTGCAACAGGCGAAGCTGATGCGCGCGATTTATTCACGGCGGCAACTGCTGGAAGTGATGACGGATTTCTGGATCAATCACTTCAACGTTTACCAGGGGAAGGACCGTTGCGCGTACTACACGACGGCGTACGAACGCGATGTGATTCGTCCGCACGCGCTTGGCAAATTTCGCGATTTACTGGTGGCCACGGCGCAAAGTCCGGCGATGCTGACGTATCTGGATAATTGGTTGAGTATCGGACCGAATTCAGCAGCGGGGAATAAGGGCAAAAACGGATTGAACGAAAATTACGGCCGCGAAGTGATGGAACTGCACACGCTGGGAGCGGACGGCGGATACACGCAGACGGACGTGACCGAGCTGGCGCGCATCCTGACGGGATGGACGATCGCGAATCCCGACGATGGAGGGCAATTTCAGTTTGACCCGAAGCGGCACGAACCCGGAACGAAAACGGTGCTGGGCGAAAAGTTTTACGAGGCGGGCAGCGACGAAGGAATGCGAGCGCTCGAAATGCTGGCGAAGAACCCGGCGACGGCCCATTTTATTTCGAAGAGTATCGCTACCCGGTTTGTGTCCGACGATCCGCCGGAAAGCCTGGTGCAGCGGATGGCCGCGACCTACCAGTCGAGCGACGGCGACATTCGCGAAGTGATGCGAGCGATGCTGAAATCGCCGGAGTTCTGGTCGCCAAACGTCTATCGGGCAAAGCTGAAGACGCCGCTGGAGTTTATGGTGTCCGCGGTACGGGCGAGCGGCGCCAATGCGACAGAGCCGGATTCGATGCTGCAGAATTTGAATCAGATGGGAATGCAGCCCTACGGAATGGCGGTTCCAACCGGATATTCGATGAAGGCGCAAACCTGGGAGACGGAAGGAAGCCTGCTGCAACGGATCAATTTTGCGACGGCGTTGACGCAGGGAAAATTGAGCGGCTTGCAGTTCGATCCGGGGAATCTGGTGGCGCTGGGAGTGGTGTACAGCGGCGCCGCGGCGCAATCGAAGACAACGGCTGCCGAGAGGCGGGAAGGGTTCGACGCCGCGGCTGCGATCATCGAAAATGCGCTGCTGTCCGGCGATTTATCCGAGAAGGACGAGGGAATTATCCGGACGCAGATGCAGGATGCCGACGCGCAGAAACTGATCGCGAATTCGCCGGTGGACGCGTTGCGCTTGGTGGCGGGTTATGTGCTGGCGTCGCCCGATTTTCAGCGGCGCTGAAGAAATTATTTTGACGAAGGCGCGCCGGACGAAGCGGCAGCTGCGCTCGGGCGGTGTTCGCCGGCGTGATATTGAGTCCACGGTCCGGCGTCCATGTCGACCAGAATCGGCGCCTGCCAACTGAATTCCGGATGCGCATCGAGAAAGGGCTGAGCTTTGAAATTTGTGCCACAAGGATGGCCGATGCGCGCCATCAAGCTCATGGTTTCGGCCATGTGTGTATCCATCACTTTTCCCTGTACCGCGCCGGTGGGGTTGAAAGGAATTTTCTCGCGGGAAGGATCGCCGGGCGTGGGCTGATCGCCGTGACCGCAGAGCGTGCGGTGATTCGGATCGATCTTTTTCTCGTACGCATCGTAGTGATCGGAGATGAAAGCTTCGGCGAGGGCCGTATCGATTTTGCCTTTGTTCTGCTCCATCAACTGATCCCAGCGGACGTGTCGGGCGTTGGGTGAATCGGCGGGATTGTTCGGATCGAAGGTGGTTTCGTCGCGGGTGACGTCGGGATCGCTCGGGAAATTCGAACCGACGAAGTAGCCGTCGTTCGAGCGCCAGACTTTGGTGTGCTTCAGGCCGAGTTCAAAGCGTGCAATTTCCCCGGTTTTGCGATCGCCAAGCAGCCAGTCGTTGGCGTACCCGCCGTTGTTTCCATCGAGCATGATTTTCACGTACTCGTCGATCGAGCCGGCATACTGCATGGCTTTGCGCGCGCGGACGAATTCGGGTTTGCCGTTCACGTCCCAGCCCTTGAAATCGGAGATCGTGGTTTCCGTGATCATCATGCCGTCGGAGTTGACGCCGAAATCGTCGTCGCTGGCAATCACGCCCGGGTAGCCGTCCATCAACATCGCGAAACCGCTTTGTGGGACGATGTCGAAAATGATGTTCCAGCGGGCGCCTTCGGTGTAACTGGTCCAGTTGTTGTGAGCGATCACGATTTTGCCGTCTTTGGTGTAACGGCCGGTGGCAACGAAGGAGCTGCAGTGCTCGTGCGCGGCGGCAACGGGCGGGCGTGAGGACTTGGTTTGCTCGTCGAGCCACGGGACGTAGTAATCGGCGAGTTCCATGAAGGCGTTGAGCGCCACCACATCGTCGAGATCCAGCTTTACTCTTTTTGCGGCGAGGCCGTCGGCGATGCCCTGCAGCTCGGCCTGATATTCAGGATCGATTTTCGGCCAGAGCATTTGACGGGCGGCGCGGCGGAAAAATTCCCAGTCGCGGCCGGAGCTGTGCGTCATTTCCAGGCTGGCTGCGGCGAAGCCACTGGCGATTTCCGAGGAGAGAAGAACCCCATGCTGGTAGCCGATATCGTGAGGCGAGCCTTCCAGGTGAACGTAGATCCAGCCGCCGCGTTCGAAGCGGTAGGCTTTGGCGAGGACGGCGTCGTCGAGCGCGCTGGATGGCGCGGCGGCGCCGAGAGAAGGTGGGGCCTCAAACGGCCGAGCGCCGGAGCGCGCCTCTAAGCGCGCGGCCACAATCGCGCTCGCCGCGAGCGAGCAAACTAGAGCGAGAAGCGCGAAACAGAATCGAGTGCGTCGGTAATTCATGGCGTGAACTCTCCTCGACCTTTAAGACGAGCGACGAAGGCGCAATGGTAAGTATCGTATGGGGAGGCGCTGGGAGTGTCAACGAATGCGGATCATTCCGCAAACTAAATGCCGAATTTCGATTTTGTCCCCGCTCCATCGCGTGTTGGCAAGGCGCTCGTTGACACGGTTTCACAACGCTTTATAGTAATTGGGCTGGCGGGCGCGAGTCGATTCGAGCCGCGAGTGAAGCGTCCCCAAGGCCTATTCGATTGATCAGGAAGATCAATTTAGCGGTTGCCGCGGCTGGCTGGATTCTGCATCCGGGAAGCAATCCGGTGACGGATTTCTGGCGGCGGAACACCGATCCGACGATGAACCCGTTTCGCGGGTTGTATCACGCAAATGCGTTCGATCTGGCGATCATGCTGCCGTACTTTTTCGTGATGACGATTCTGGCGGTGTACGGGATTCACCGCTACGCGCTGGTCTATAACTACTTCAAAAACCGAAAAAATGTGGCCGGGCCGCCGCCGGAAGTGAAGGTGTGGCCACGCGTGACGGTGCAACTGCCGATCTATAACGAGCGGTACGTGATCGAGCGGCTGGTGGAAGCGGTGGCGGCGTTCGACTATCCGCGCGAGCTGCTGGATATTCAGGTGCTGGACGATTCGACGGATGAGACGCAGCAGGTGGCGCGGGATTGCGTCGAGCGATACCAGCAGCTGGGCGTGCCGATTCGCTATATCCATCGCGACAATCGGGAAGGATTCAAAGCGGGCGCGCTGCAAGAGGGATTGACGACGTCGGCCGGCGAGTTTGTGGCAATTTTCGACGCGGATTTTATTCCTCCGGCGGATTTTCTGCGGCGGACAGTTCCCTATTTTCAGGATCCTAAGCTGGCGATGGTGCAGACGCGCTGGAGCTATATCAACCGTAACTATTCGGCGCTCACGGAAGTGGAAGCGATTCTGCTGGATGGGCACTTCATCATCGAGCATTCGTCGAGATTTCGCAGCGGCCTGTTTTTCAATTTCAACGGGACGGCGGGAATCTGGCGGCGGGCAGCCATTGAGGATGCCGGCGGTTGGCAGCATGACACGCTGACCGAAGATACGGACCTTTCGTATCGCGCACAGCTTCGCGGATGGCATTTCGTGTACCTGCCGGAGATCGACTGCCCGTCGGAGTTGCCGGTGGAGATGAATGCGTTCAAGTCGCAGCAAGCGCGCTGGGCCAAGGGCTTGATGCAAACGGCGAAGAAGATTTTGCCGCGCGTGCTGCGGTCGAATGCGCCGGCCGCGGTGAAGGCCGAGGCGGTGTTTCACCTGACTGCGAATATCAGCTATCCGCTGATGGTTTGCATGTCGATTATTTTGCTGCCGGCGATGATCGTCCGTTTCTATCAGGGATGGTTTCAGGTTCTGGTCATCGATCTGCCGCTGTTTATGGCTTCGACGTGCTCGATTTCGTCGTTTTATCTGGCGGCGGAGCGGGCACTGTATCCGAAGACCTGGAAGCGCACGTTTTTGTATCTGCCTTTCGTGATGGCCGTGGGCATCGGACTATCGGTGCGCAACGCGAAAGCGGTGATGGAAGCGATCTTTGGCGTGAAGTCAGAATTCGTGCGCACGCCGAAGTACCGCGTGGAAGCAGGAGCCCACGGCGGGTCGGGCGGTTCCGGTTGGTCGAAGAAGACCTATCGCAAGAGCGCGGGATGGATGCCATTTGCGGAAGTGGGGCTGGGATTGTATTTCGCGCTGGCGGTTTTGTACGCGCTCGATAATCAGAATTACGCGACGGTGCCGTTCCTGCTGCTGTTCGTGTGGGGCTACCTGTACACAGGTTTGATGTCACTGGCGCAAACGTATCTGGAACGCTTGCGGTTCGGAGTGGAGTCCGGTGAAGTGCGGCCTGCGTCCACGGGCGCGCCGGGATTTTAGGTTTTTTGCGTTGTAGGGGGTTTCGGCAATTTGGGCGTACGGAATTCCCTTCCCGATTTGGACTTTGTACGGAGTGAATCCATGAAAATTCGAACGCGTTGCGGACGGGTGTTGGCGGTACTGTGCGGAATTGTGTTACTGGCGTGCGCGGCCGCGCAGGCGCGGTTTCCGCAGCCTGCCGCCGAGTATCAAGCGCGAAGAGCGGCGTTGCGAGCCAAGCTGGACGGTCCGGTGGTGATTTTTGGGTACACGGCGGCGCAAGACAGTTCGGAAGTGGCGATTTTTTTTCAGGAGCCCAATTTCTATTATTTGACCGGACACGACGAAGCGGGAGCTGCGCTGCTGCTGTTGCCCGACGCTCCAGCGGGAAAGTTCGCGGACGGACCACGCGAGATCTTGTATTTGCCCGAGCGGAATCTGATTTCGGAGAAATGGGAAGGCGTAAAGATGGGGCCCGAGGATGCAGGGGTCGCCGAGAAAACCGGCTTCGCGACGGTCCGGCCCTATGCGAAGTTGAAAGACGATCTGGCCGCAGCGGCGAAACAGTATTCGAGCTTGTACACGCTGCTGCCGCCGAAGAATGAGACGGGTTATCCGCATTTCACGAAGGCGACGGAGTGGGTGAAGGCCACAGCTCCGGGCGCGACGTTGAAAGATGCTGCGCCGGCGATCAGCGCGATGCGGCAGGTGAAGTCAGCGGGCGAGCTGGCGCTGCTGCAGAAGGCCATCGACCTTTCCGTGGACGCGCATCTGGACGCGATGAAGCAGATGAAACCCGGATTGTACGAGTATCAAATCGCGGCGCGGATGAAGGAAGTTCACGAGTGGGGCGGATGCGCGCGAGAGGCGTACGCGCCGATCGTGGGGACGGGACTGAATTCAACGGTGCTGCATTACGACATTCTGGACGCGCAAATTCAGGATGGCGACGTGGTGGTGATCGACGTGGGCGGCGAATACGGCGGGTATGCCGCCGACATTACGCGCACTCTTCCGGCGAACGGCAAGTTTACGCCGCGGCAGCGCGAAATTTACGATATCGTGCTGGGCGCGCAGAACGCCGCGATTGCGGCGGTAAAGCCCGGAGCGAAACTCTATGGCGGGAAAGACAGCTTGATGGGGATCAGCATGGAGTACATCAACACGCACGGAAAAGACCTGTACGGCGAGGCGCTGGGGAAATACTACATCCACGGGGTGAGTCATCACTTGGGACTGGATGTACACGATCCGGGCGACAGGAATCGGCCGTTGGAACCGGGAATGGTGGTGACCGTCGAGCCCGGGATTTATATTCCAGAGGAAAAATTGGGAGTGCGGATCGAGGACGATGTACTAGTGACGGCGGACGGAAACAAGATCCTATCGGGCCGTCTGCCGCGAACACCGGAGGAAGTGGAAGCGGCAATGGCCAAAACCCCCGCTGGATCCGGCGGCATGGCGCAGTAACAAATAAAAACGGCGGCTACGTTTTCGCGCCGCCGCCGGTTATCACCTTCGGATTCCGTTTTCAGAAATCACAGCAACGATTCATGCCTGTGCTTAGACTTGCGCTTGGAGAATTTCTCCGGGCAGGCGGTCGATTCTGGACTTCTTGTTCGATTGGAAACGTTCGTAAGCGCTTTTCATCGGGGGTGGTTCTTTTTCCCCCGGATCACCTTCCGCGCGCATCCGTTCCATCTTGATTCCGAGCGTACGTTCGAGCTGCATCAGTTCGGTGCGCTGATCGCGACCGAAGAGAGTGGAAGCCACGCCGCGTCCGCCAGCGCGGCCGGTGCGGCCAACGCGGTGGATGAAATTCTCGGCGAGATCCGGCAGATCGTAGTTAATCACGTGAGCGATATCCTGCACGTGAATGCCGCGCGACGCGAGATCGGTGGCAACCAGGACGCGGTAGCGCCCTTGCTGAAACCCGGTCAATGCCGCGGTACGCTGCGATTGCGAACGGCCGCCGTGAATCATGGCAGCCGCAAAGCCATCGCGCGTGAGACTGATGGCCAACCGCTCGGCTCCGCGCTTGGTGCGAGCGAAGATGAGGCAGCGGCCGGTTTCTTTCTGGAGCAAGCGTTGCAGCAAGCTCAGTTTGCGATCCGACGGGACTTCGAAAGCCTGAACGCGCACATTTTCGGAAGGCTTCAAGATGGAGCCGAACGCCAGGCGTACGGGAGCCTTCATGTAGTCTTTCACCAGGTGCGCGACGGAAGCTTCCATCGTGGCGGAAAAGCACATCGTTTGACGATCTTTCGGGAGCACGGAAGCGATCCTGCGGATGGCCGGAAGGAATCCCATGTCCAGCATGCGGTCGGCTTCGTCCAGAATCAGGACGCGAAGATCGCGGAAGTGAACGAGTTTGCGAGACAGAAAATCTTCCAGGCGCCCCGGAGTGGCGACGACCAGACGCGCGCCGCGGCGCAGCGATTGAAGCTGAGCGCCTTCGGACAAGCCGCCGACAACGAGAGCGGCGGGGCCCAAAAGCTTGCCGCGCAGCGCGTTGTATTGTTCGACGACCTGCATCGCGAGTTCACGCGTGGGAACCAGCGCGAGGGCTGAAATTCCGGGCGTTTTTTCCTGCAACATGCGTTCGATCACGGGAATCAGGAAGGCGAGTGTTTTGCCGGTTCCTGTTTGCGCGGTGGCAAGTACGTCCTTGCCGTCAAGAGCCTGCGGAATGGCCGCGGCCTGAACGGGAGTAGGAATCGAAAATTTGCCAAACGCGAGCCGTTCCCTGGTGTAAGCGGAAATCGGCATTTCTGAAAAAAGTGAAGCTGTATCTGTAATGCTATCCATCTGGTGTTTTACCTTTGAATTGGCGGAGCGGTGGCGGCGCGGACACACACTGGTGCGCGACACAGCAACCTGCGTTGCCAGTCTTTTTTTTAAATTACGCTGAATGACGGACGGAGCTTACTGATGGCGGGTATTCTCAGGTGAACGTCTTGTCCAGAGGGACCGCACAACACAACCGAAGTATTTAGCGCGACAACACGATAGCACAGCTTGCAGGAAAATACGAATCAAATCGTAAAAACCGCGATTTTAGGGCGTTTTGAGCCTAGTTGGTTACTAGCGCGGCAAAGTGGCGGGGGGAGTTACACTCGGTGCGAAAATAGCAGGAGGTATGGCGATGAAAAGTGTACGGGCAGCCGTAGCGATCGGGTTGTTGGCGGTCTTGGCGGGCGTGTTGTGGGGAGGTCCGCAGGGTGCGGGCAGCATCGCGTCCACACAGGGCGATTTCGCCATTCATAATTTTCACTTTCACGGCGGCGAAGTAATGCCGGAATTGCGCATTCACTATGCGACGTGGGGCACACCGAAGAAAAATGCGGCGGGTGAAGTGGTGAACGCCGCGCTGCTGCTGCACGGGACGGGTGGCGCGGGCATCAACTTCGGGGGAACGAACGGCACGGCGGACGCGTCCAATCACCTGCTCGGACCGGGCGGGGCTCTCGATTCGACCATCTATTACGTCATCGCGCCGGATGCGATTGGCTCCGGAAAATCTTCCAGGCCAAGCGATGGCTTGCGGCAGAAATTTCCGCACTACGACTTGGAGGATGCAGCCGCCGCCGAGAAGGAGTTGGTTGAGAGCCTCGGCGTGCATCATCTGGCGGTGGTGGCGGGAGTTTCGCTCGGCGGGCGAAGGACGTGGCAGTGGGGAGTCCAGTTCCCGGATTTCATGGATGCGCTGGTGCCCATGATTTCTTCGCCGAAACCAAACGCCGGCAGAAGGGCCATGATCGACCTGCTGCCCGAAGCGATTATCCGGAATGATCCGGCGTTCGAAGATGGAAATTACAAAACGAATCCCAAGAGCGTGCAGCTGGCGCAGCGGGTTTACGGCCTATTGTTAAGTGGGGCAGGCAGTTTGCAGCAGGAATATCCAACGCGGGAAGCGGCGCAGAAGGCGGTTGAAAGCATCGAGGCTTCGGCGAATCCGGACGCCAACGATTTCATCTACCAGGTGAGGATGAATGACGGGTTCGACGCGTGGCGCCAACTCGATCGAATTCATGTGCCGGTGCTGATGATCAATATGGCCGGAGATTTGGCGGTGCCGAGGGAGTTGGGCGACGCAAAAGCCGCGGCGGAGCGGCTGAAGGACGCCACGTACCTGGAAATTGCGGAAGGGTTCGAATTCGGCCACGGCGGATTGTTTCGAACGATTGCGGTATGGGGACCAAAAATGCGGGAATGGCTGAACAAAAACGCGGCACCAAAATTGGGCAATTGAAAAGCCGGAACGATAGAAAGCCGCCCGGCTGGCTAGAAATCGTTCGTGCGTGCCTCGCTTTTGTGGAAGTAGAATGGGTGCGGCGAGCGCCGTGATTTCAGGAAGAGAAGCGCGGGAGTTCCGAGGACGGAGGAAGTAGAGATGCGGACGCGAAAGAGTTTGCAGCGAGCGGCAATGCGAGTTTCGTTTGGGTTGCTTGTGTTTTTCGGCGCCGCCGGAATGGGAGAGTATGGCGCGGCACAAGCGCAGAATGCGGATTTTCATAACGCCCCAGCGAGCGAAAAGAAGCTGAAAAACCCCATGGGACGCAAGCCGGAGGCGGCCGCGGCGGGTGCTGCAATTTATCAGCAGAAATGCGTGCTGTGCCATGGCACGAAGGCACAGGGTATGGCGAATATTCCCGCGTTGGCGAAAGGGCCCACGCAGACGGTGACGGACGGAGAGCTTTTCTGGTTCATAACGAACGGAGCGCCGGGCGATGGAATGCCCGCGTGGGATACACTGCCGGAAAATCAGCGTTGGCAACTGGTGACGTTTCTGAAGACGATCAACGCGCCGAAAGCCGCGGTTTCGGCGGCGACTCCGGCGAAACCAAGCGCGCCGGATAAGGCCGACGCTGCCTCCAGCGTGGCCAACGCGCCGATGCCGAAGGCTCCGTTCCTTGATTATCGAACCGAGAGCCCAGGCACCATCCACAAAATCACGCTGGCGGACTTGCCGGCGCCTTTTGCCACCAAGTCGGCGAACAATGGACCGAGAGTGATCGCGCGACCGGATGGCGCGTGGCCAAAGGTTCCGGCGGGATTCAAGGTCGAACAGTACATTGCGACCGGAATCGAAGAGCCGCGAAGTATCGTAACCGCGCCCAATGGAGATTATTTCTTCGCGGAAAGCGGTCCGGGGAACGTGAAGATCGCACGCGGCATCACGTCCGATGGAAAACCGGAGTTGGTGGCAACGTATGCGACAGGCTTGAATCGACCTTACGGAATTGCGTTTTATCCGCCGGGTCCCGATCCGAAGTGGGTGTATATCGGCAATACGAATGCGGTCGTGCGATTTCCGTATAAGAACGGCGACCTGAAGGCCACTGGCGTTCCCGAGCACATCGCGGATTTACCGGGAGGCGGAGGCCACTGGACTCGGCCGGTGGTTTTCTCGCCGGACGGGAAAAAGATGTATGTGCCGGTGGGCTCCGTTTCGAACGTGGATGATCCGGATACGACGCCGGCAGAACTGAATCGCGCCGACGTGCTGGAGTTCAATCCCGACGGCTCCGGCATGAACATTTATGCGTACGGAATCCGGAATGGGGGAGGCGGCGCGGCGATCGATCCGAAAACCGGCGAGCTGTGGGTTTCCGTGAACGAGCGCGACGGACTGGGCGATAACCTGGTGCCGGACTACATCACGCATGTGGAACCGGGTGGGTTCTACGGCTGGCCGTGGTGGTATATGGGCGGACATCAGGACCCGCGTCACTTGGGAGCGCATCCCGAATTGCAGGGAAAAGTAATCACGCCGGACGTTGTCTTACAGCCTCATTTCGCATCGCTCGGAATTACGTTTTACAACGGCAAGCAGTTCCCTGCCGAATATGCCGGCGACATCTTCGCGGCCGAGCACGGTTCCTGGAACAAATTCATCCGCGGCGGCTACGAACTGATTCGTGTGCCGCTGCACCAGACGGGTAAAGCAACCGGCGAGTTTGAGGATTTTATGACCGGCTTCGTAACGCCCGAAGGAAACGTATGGGGTCGTCCGGTGGGTGTGACGGTGGCCACCGACGGATCGCTGCTGGTTACCGACGATGGTTCCAACGCGATCTGGCGAGTGGCGTACACCGGCAAGTAGTGCCTTCCGGGGTCTGAACAGGCTTACCCGTTGGCTTGCGAATTGACCGGCTGCGCGAGGGGCCGTTATAATTGAGGCTTCAGCGCAGTGCGTTCGCCGCAGTGTGGGCCCCTGGCCCGAGCTTCGTGGCAACCGAAACCCCTTCCGGGGAATTACCGCGCAAAAGTTCAGGAGCAAGAAATGATAAAGGCAACCCAACTGCGTCCGGGGATGATCATCAAATTCGAAAACGATCTGTGCGTGATTTACAGCGTGGATCACCGGACGCCAGGAAACAAGCGCGGTTCGATGCAGACCAAAATGCGGAATATCCGCACGGGCAACATGATGGACTTCCGGTTCCGGGCGGAAGAAACGCTGGAAAAAGTGGTGGTGGATGAGTTGCCGTTTGAATATTTGTACAGTGACGGCGACACGCACCATTTCATGAACACAGAGAATTACGAACAGCTCGAATTGGGCAACGACATCGTGGGCGACAGCAAGGATTATCTGATTCCCAATCTAGCGGTGAAGATCGAGTATTACGACGACAAAGCGATCGGGGTGCTCGTGCCCGATACTGTTGACCTGACCGTGGTGGAAACCGAGCAGACGATTCAGAAGGCGACGGCCAGCGCGGTGATGAAGCCGGCGAAGCTGGAAACGGGACTGATTGTCAACGTCCCGCCGTTTGTGGGCACCGGCGACAAAATCAAGGTGGATACTTCGGAAGCACGGTACATTCAGCGAATTCAGTAACAACACGGCGTGGTCCCGCCCTGGCAAGTGGATCCGCAGCCAGGGCGGGAATGTTCATCCTTAGCAGCCAGCCCATCCAGTACAATCGATTTCGACCATGAAAAACGATGCGAACGGCGGGGGTGTATCCACGGGCGGTGGGAGCGGGCCTGTTACCGGCTCTGCTGCGCGATGGCTACAATTCGCGACGCTGATTTCGCTTTTGTCCCTTGCGGTTCCGTGCACCGGACAGTCTCCGCAGAAAATTATCGATGAATATGTGCGGGCGGCGGGGGGCGCGAAGGCTCTGGCGCATGTGCGGACGTTGACGATTGCCGGGAGCGTGCAAGTTCAATCGACGTTGACAAGCGATGACGATGCCGAGCCGACCGGAAGCTATTCGCTCATCATAAAGGCGCCGAATCAATATTATTCCGAGACTCTGATTGCAGGGTCGCGCATGGTGACGGCGTACAACGGCAAGTCTGCGTGGAGGCAAATTGGCACTGCCGCTCCGCAGACGCTGACAGGCGCGGAGGAGAATACGGCGGAAGCGACGGCGCGGTATTTGAATGGGGGCCTGCTCAATCTGAAACGCAATAAAATCGGCGCGCGGCTGGTAGGAATGCAGGACGTCAACGAACATGAGGCTTATCACATGGAGCTGTCTTTTGGGCCGGGCGTGACGCGGGACGTGTTTTTCGACGCTGCGACGCACCTCATCACGCGAGAAACCGTCCCCGGTAGGGCGGAACAATCGGCCGAGCAAATCGATTACTTCGATTACCAAGCCTCGAACGGAGTCCAGGAGCCGCGAAGAATTGAGATCCGGCGCGGCGATGCGGTGTACAGGATTTCCGTCGCGAGGGTGGAAAGCAATTCCCCGGTGAGCGATGCGACGTTTAACTTTCCGCGGGAGGACACGCGTCCGCTGCCGGAAATCGGGCAGTTGTTGCGGGACATGAATCGCAATCAAAAAGCGATCGAGGAAATCCAGAAGCTCTACACCTGCCATCTGAACGTGGAGGAAGAAAAAGTCGATTCGAATGGCCAGACCAGCAGCCGCGAAACGCGAGACTACGACGTTTATTACGTCGGCGAGAATGAAGTACGGCGGTTGCTGGCGAAGGACGGCAAGCCCCTGGAAGGCGACGAAAAGAAAAAAGAAGAGGAGCGATTCAGCAAGGAATTTGACGAGCTGAAAAAGAAGCAGGCGGAACTGGCAAACGACCCGAAGAAACAGGCCAAAGAGGAAGAAAAGCAAGACGAACAGATTTCCGATTTTCTGCGCGCCGAACAGTTTACAAACCCGCGCCGGGAAATCTTTCGAGGACACGAGGTGATCGTGTTCGACTTCGGGCCGAATCCGGACTACAAGCCAAAAAGCTTGGCGGAAAAAATCGTTCAGAAGCTGGGAGGCGTGGTTTGGGTGGACGAGCAGGCGCGGGACGTGGCGCGCCTGGAAGCGCGGTTCAACGATACGGCGAAAATCGGCGGCGGCATCGTCGGCTCGCTCTCGAAGGGGTCGAATCTCGTATTCGAGCAAGCGCGGATTAACGAGGAAGTGTGGCTGCCATCGTACGCGGAAGTGCACGCGTCGGCCCGGATCGCGTTTGTGAAGTTCAAGCAGAACGAGATCGACCGGTACAGCGACTACCGGAAATTTTCCTCCGAAGTACGCCTGGGAGCTTCGGCGCCGATTACCGACGAGCCCGGAACCCCGGCGCCGCCAGGCAATTCGCCCCGGACGCCCGACGTGCCGGCTGCCCCAAAGCCGCAATAGCTTGCAGCAAGTTTCGCCTGGCCAGGCAGCCCTGCGGCTCGCGCCGCGAGCGGCGGCGGGACTTCTCTAGGAATTTGCCGACTTTTTCTTCTCGCCGAACACACGATCGAAAATCGCATTCACAGCGCGAAGCTGTCGCTGCAAGTCGAACGTATGGTCGAGGGCTTTTTTGTCCAGGAATTTATGGATGTTGGAGTCCGCGGCGATGCGGTCGTAAAAGCTCGATTCCGATTCCCAGGCGGCCATGGCGTGGGCCTGCACCCATTTGTAGGCGTCTTCCCGTGGCGCTCCGTGTTCGACGAGGTCCTGCAGAAGCTGGCCGGAAAAGACCAGGCCCTGGGTTGCGTCCAGATTGCGCTTCATCCGTTCCGGGAAGACCTTCATGTTGGCGACGATTTCGGTGGTGCGATAGAGCATGTAATCGACCAGGATGGTCGAGTCCGGCAGGATCACGCGTTCGACGGAGCTGTGGGAAATGTCGCGTTCGTGCCACAGAGCGATATTTTCCATCGAGGCTGACGCGTTGGCGCGCACGACACGCGCCAGTCCGCAAATCTGTTCGCTCGACACCGGGTTGCGCTTGTGGGGCATGGCGGAACTACCGCGCTGTTCGCCGCCGAAAGGTTCTTCCAGTTCGCGAACTTCGGTGCGCTGCAGATGGCGAACTTCGAGGGCGATCCGTTCGAGCGACGCGGCGACGATGGCCAGCGTCGAGAGATATTGAGCGTGGCGGTCGCGTTCGATCACCTGTGAAGTGATCGGCGCGGTGGCCAGGCCGAGTCGCGCGCAGATTTTCTGCTCGATTTCAGGGCCCAGATGAGTGCAAGTGCCGACGGCGCCTGAAATCTTCCCCACCGCGATCTGTCGGGCTGCCAGAGCGAAGCGAGCAGCGTCGCGTCGATTTTCGGCGTACCAGTTGGCGACTTTCAGGCCGAAGGTGATCGGCTCGGCGTGAATGCCGTGCGTGCGGCCGATTTCCGGAGTGTCTTTAAACTCCCAGGCCCGCTTTTCGAGAATCGCGCCCATGGCATCAATTTTCTGCTCGATGAGTTGCGAAGCTTCGCGAATCAGAAGCGCTTGCGAGGTGTCCACAACGTCGTTCGAGGTGAGGCCGTAGTGCAGCCAACGTGCAGCTTCCGGATCGCCAACGGATTCCTGAACGGCGATCGTGAAGGCGATGACGTCGTGGCGGACTTTGTTTTCAATTTCGTTGATGCGGGCCACGTCCACCTTGGCGCGCTCACGAAGTTTCGCGGCGGCGGCTTTCGGGACAATGCCGGCTTCGGCGAGAGTTTCGGTGGCGGCCAGCTCGACTTCCAGCCACTTCTGAAAACGGTTTTGCTCACTCCAGACATGGCCCATTTCCGGGCGGGTATAGCGTGAAATCAAGCGTGGCTCCCTTCGGTGTGTTGTACAAACCATGATAACTGAAATCGAGATGGATTCAGAAGCGAGGACAATGCGCTGGGGCTGCGAAAAACGAAGTTAAAAAATTGGCCACGGAGGACGCAGGGAGGCACAGAAGGCACGAATAGAGCGAGAGGACGGCACGGAATTGCGCAACTAGAGGTCGAAGGGGCCGAGGGGGACGCGCTGCGAGGCGACGTGCAGCGTGCCGCGGAAGGCGTATTCGCTCGAGCGACGGTTTAGTGCTTCTTCGGCGGAAATGCGAGCAAGGTCCGGAGTGTTGTTCTGTTCGGAAATGTGAGCGAGAACGAGATGGCGCGCGCGCGCGTCGAACAGTTCGGAGTCGGCGAGGAATTCGCTGACGATGGTGTTGGAAAGATGGCCCGTACGGCTCATCACGCGCTGCTTGATGTACCAGGGGTACGGTCCGACCTTCAACATTTCGAGGTCATGATTCGATTCGAGTATCAGGAAATCGGCTTCCCGCAGGTGGTGCTTCACGAGTTCGGGCATATAGCCCAGATCGGTGACGATGGCGACTTTCTTGCCGTTGGCGCGAAAGGCATACCCGACGGGGTCGGCAGCATCGTGCGGAATCGAGAATGCAGTGATTTCAATATCGCCGATGACAAATTTAATGCCGGGACGAATGTATTCGACGCGATGGAGTTTCGATTTCGGACCATCTTCGAACATCTTCTTGATTTCGCGGTGCGCCGGCTCGGTGAGGTACGCGGGACAGTCCCAATCGCGCGAGAGCTGGGCGAGGCCGTTCGAATGGTCGCTGTGTTCGTGCGTGAGAAGGATTCCGTCGAGATGTTCGGGGCGAGAGCGGCCGAGAGCTTCGAACCGCCGCAGCATTTCTTTTTTGCCGAGCCCGGCGTCAACGAGGAGAGTGGTGCATCCGGATTCGAGCAAAGTGCAATTGCCCGTGCTGCCCGACGCTAAGATGGATACGCGAAACGAAATACGAGGCTCCCCCGTTGCAGCGCTGCCATTGATGAAGCGCTGCAAGCGATGATGGCAAACTGCGAGGCGCGGGTCAATACGAAGTCGCGCAGATGCAACGGTTCGGGACGATTCGACAACGAAGGAGATTAAATCGCGAGCTGCTCGCGAGTAAGTTTGAAGCCGTTGAGGTTGCCGACGACGGAAGCGGCGAGGCGGTTGGGCTGGAAGAATTCCCGGGCCAACTGCTGTACGTCTTCGACGGTGACGCTTTCGAGCAGCGCGATCAAATCCTGCGCGGTGAAGTGGCGGTTGAAGTACATGTGGTAGCGCGCCAGGCTGTTCATCCGCTGGCCGCTGCCCTCAAGAGCCAGCAGCGTGGCGCCTTTCAGATGATCTTTGGCGCGGCGAAGCTCATCGGCGGAGAGAGGTTCGTCGCGAAGGCGGCGAAATTCATCGAGGACGGAATCGACCAACTGCGAAGCAGTGTCGAGCGAAGTGCCGGCGTATACAGACAATGAACCGGTATCGCGGTAGGAGCTCAGCTCGCTGAAAATTGAGTACGCGAGACCCTGGCGTTCGCGAATATTTTGGAACAGGCGCGACGACATCCCGCCGCCGAGTACGTTGTTAAGGACCGCAACAGCGAATCGGCGCTGGTCGGTCATCGGCAGCGCGGGAACACCGAGGCAGAGGTGGACCTGTTCGAGTTCGTGCTTGGTGCGCAACGTAATGTGCGGAGCGTGCTGCGGCTTCGGGTCGGCTTCGCCGGGACCCGAGGCGGTACTGTTTGAAAACCGTTCGGCGACGAGATCGAGCAACTGCGCGTGGGTCAGGTGTCCCGCGGCCGTGATGACGATGTTGTTCGGGGCGAACCACTGGCCAAACCAGGCGCGAAGCGAGTCACGCGAGAACGACGAAACCGTTTCGGGAGTTCCCAGAATCGGCTTGCCGAGCGCATGCGGAGCCCAAAAATTCTGGGTGAAGAGTTCATGAACCAGATCCTCGGGATTGTCCTGCGTCATGCGGATTTCTTCGAGGATCACGGATTTTTCGCGGTCGATTTCGTCTTCGGCAAATTTCGGATCGAGAACCATGTCGCTCAAGACGTCAAAGGCTTTCGGCAGGTGCTCGTCGAGAACGCGCGTATTGAAGCAAACCATTTCTTTTGACGTGAAGGCGTCCAGCATGCCGCCGACGCTATCCACTTCGCGGGCAATATCTTCGGCCGAACGGCGCGAGGTGCCCTTGAAAACCATGTGCTCGATGAAATGCGATATTCCGTTGAGCGCGGCAGGCTCACGACGCGAACCGGTGCGCAGCCAGATGCCGACGGACACGGAATGGACATGCTCCATCGCCTCGGTGATGACGACGAGGCCGTTGGGCAGAACTTCCTTCTGGACGTTACCGCTGGGTGCAGCCATGGGTATGTCCATTGTGTCATGCCGGAAAGGCAAAAGTCATCGGCGCGGCGCGAAAGTTTCCCGAATGCGTCTTGCGGCGAAAACTTCGCGGCGCAGGCGTGGGGACGGCTACGAAAGTTTTTCGTCGGGAGAAAGCTTTCCGTATTCGCTGGAGTAGTGAAGGGGAACGTCGGCGTAAGCACCTTTATCGATCGAATAGACTTCGCACGATTGATAGGGGTAGGAATAAATGTGAACGCTGGTGGAGGCCTGGTTGTATTCGGGCAAGTTCAGGACCTGATGCACGGGCTCATCGGGTTGAACAAAAGCGGGGTGAGCCGGGTCCATGTCGTAGGACTCGGTCGGAACGAGTCTACAGTTGCCCGTTTTTGCGTCGCGATCCTCGACGCGGAAATTTTGGACGCGAAGGCGGCCAATCGGAGTGACCATCCAACAATTCTGGTCGCGGTGATTGTGAATGCGGCTCACCTGGCCGACGTTCCAACAGATGGCGAGCACTTCGAAAAGATTATTTTTGAAAATCAGGTTTCGCGTGTAGTGATTTTGCGCGTAGAAAAGGTACGGCGCGAGAGTCTCGGGCTGAATTCCGTTGCGTGCGGTGAAATCGCACACGTTTTGAATGGTGAATTCGTCTTCGGGAATGGCGGCCAGCTTTTGCACCCATTCATCGATGGTCAACAGTTGCATGGACGTGGCGTTTTGAACGTTGGTGGATGAATCCACGGCGAGCCTCCCGGCAAAGGCGAATTCACTTTGCCTTGTAGGATTATAACGCCGACGGCAGCCGGCGGCGGCGAAATCCCGCGCCAACCAGCGTGATACTATGGGCAAAATGGCGGAGCCCGAATTTAAATCGCGAAGGAATCTGCTGGGATTGTCACTCGAGCAATTACGGGCCCTCGCCGTGTCTTTGGGAGAGCCAGCCTACCGGGGCGGCCAGATTTACCACGCGTTGTATGCGGAGCGGCGAAACGATTTCGCAAACATCAGCAACTTGCCGGCATCGCTGCGGGAAAAGCTTTCGCGGGACGCGGCAATCGACCTGCCGAAGATTGTGCGGACTTACCGGTCGTCGGACGGAACGGTGAGGTACGTGCTGGCCCTCGCCACAGCGGACGCTGGAGAAAACGGGCGTGCGACGAAACCGGCCACGATCGAAACAGTCTTTATGCCCGAGGAAAACCGGCAGACGATTTGCGTTTCAACCCAGGCGGGATGCGCCGTCGATTGTCATTTCTGCCTGACGGCGACACTGGGATTGATTCGGAATATCAGCGCGGCGGAAATTGTGGGCCAGGTGCTGATCGCTCTGGAGGACAATCGCGGGACGCTGAAACCGCAAACCAACGTGGTGCTCATGGGGCAGGGCGAACCGTTGCTGAATTACGAGTCGGTGATGGCGGCGCTGCGGATTCTGCTCGATCCGAATGGCCTCGCGATCACGCCCAAACACGCAACGCTTTCGACCAGCGGAATCATTCCGGGAATCGACCGTATGGCCCGTGAAAGCGTGCGGCCGAAGCTGGCGATTTCGTTGAACGCTTCATCGAATGAGCAGCGCGACGAAATTATGCCGATCAACCGGAAGTATCCGATCGAAAAACTGCTGGAAGCGTGCGCGAACTATCCGCTGCGGCCCTGGGAGCATTTGACGTTTGAGTATGTGCTGCTGGGCGGGTTCAACGACTCGGCGGATGATGCAAGACGCGTGGCCAAGCTGCTGGGAAGTTTGCGCGCGAAGCTGAATTTGATTCCGTGGAATCCGGGCGAACTGCCCTACGAGCCGCCGAATCAAGCGCGGATCGATCAGTTTCAAAGGATTTTGACGGACAAGAACATTCCGGCGTTTGTGCGGTACTCGCGCGGGCAAGACGTGATGGCGGCGTGCGGGCAACTGGCGCTGCTGGAATCTGCCGGCGCTTTGGCACCGCTGGCGCAGATATCTCCCGCGAGTTGATGCCGGCTTCATCCTGAACGCGATTCCCTACCGGATACCGATCGCGGCCATCATTCGCCCCGTGGCGCGTTCGCGGCGATAACTGAAAAAGAGATCCGGCCGGCACGCGGTGCATAGTTCCGATGCTGCGATATTCGCCGCCGGTATTCCCGCGCCCGCGAGGATTGCGCGGTTTGCGGCGATCAAATCGAGTTGGGCCGTGGGAGGCGGCGGAGCGTGGCCCGGCGGGCGCATGGTGAGCCACGGAAGCCAATTCGAATCGCTGTCGCTGTTGGTGAGAGCGTCGAAGGGGCCGACGAACCAATCCGCGGCGCTTTCGAATTTTGTGGCGAATTCTTTCACGACTTCATGACCCACTTCATAGCAGCAACCGCCGATGCCTGGACCCACCGCAGCGATCACATGGAGCGGGTCGGTGTCGAACTCCATTTGCATACGCCCGAGCGTTTTTTCAGCGATGCGTTGGGAAGTTCCCCGCCAACCGGAATGAATGGCGGCGACGGCCCGGTTCTTTGTGTCGGCGAGAAGTATGGGAATGCAGTCGGCGGTTTGGACGGTAAGCAAAACTCCCGGCTCGCGAGTGATGAGGGCGTCGCCTTTCGGGGCGTCCTCGCCTTGTGGAAATTCCTGGGGGCCGACCACGTGGATGATGTCCGAATGAATCTGGCGGAGGCTGGCGGTGCGCATCTTGCTGGCACCGAGCGCGCGGAGGAATCGTTTTCGGTTTTCGACTACGTGTTCGCGGCGATCCCAATCGGTGAAGCCGAGGTTCAATACGTGTTCGACGGATTTCTTGGCGCCGTGCGATCGTTCGAGAGGGCTTGCGCCGCCGGAAACCGTGCTGAACCCGCTGATGAGCCACGTAAGATGGGCGAGGCGCGCAGATTCGAGGATCTGTAAGCCCGCTGAGCGGTGAACCGTCCAGCCGGACGGCATCGGCGATTTCATTCGCTTCGTGGCGAGCTCGCGCTTCCCCTTCGATTTGGCTTTCCGAGCTTGTCTGGTTTTAAGAAGTCTGGTTGGCATGATTCGCGCTTAGCCGCGCAAACGCGGCACCCCTAGATTATAGGTATAATCCCATTTTCGCGAACGGCGCACGGGGCAACTTGGAGACAGGCCAATGATTGTCGGGCTGGGACTGGACATCACGGAGATCGACCGAATCGAAGCGGCGATTACCCGGCACGGAGCGGCGCTTTTGGAGCGTTTGTTTACGCGCGAGGAATCGAGGTACTGCGAGAGCCATCGAAATAAATTCGAACGTTACGCGGGACGCTTTGCGGCGAAGGAAGCGGGGATGAAGGCGCTCGGTACGGGATGGCGAATGGGGGTACGGTGGCGGGATGTGGAGGTGGTTCGCGAGCCGGGTGGAAAGCCGGGCCTGCATCTGCATGGTGCGGCGGGCGAGCGAGCGGCGAAGATGGGAGTCAAGAATATCGCGCTGACGATTACGCACAGCGGTAATCTGGCGCTGGCCCAAGTGATCTTCGAAAGCTGAATTAGACCGTCAATTCTGCGGCGCGCTCCACGATTTTCAATTCTTCCGCGGGCATTTCCACTTCGCACCATTCGTTCGCGGGATTTTTCCCGGCGATTCGAACCTTCAGATAATTTCCGGTGATGGCTTCGGTCCAGCCGTCGCTTTGCCGCGCGAGAGTGAGCGCACGAAAGGTCTGACCGGCCAGCCGCTCGCGAAACTGGGCGGACTTGCGCTGCCCAATCGCCCGAAGCCTACGAGCGCGTTCGCGGATCACCTGGATTGGAACTCGTTCGGCCAGGTTGTCGGCAGCGGTGCCGGGACGGGGCGAAAACGAAAAGACGTGAAGATAGCTAACGGGCAAAGCGTCGATGAAATCGATCGTGGTTTGAAAATCGGAGTCCGATTCGCCCGGAAATCCAACGATGACGTCCGCACCGATGCCGGCGTGTGGCAATAAACGGCGAATCGTACCGACTCGCTGGGCGTAATGCGCGGCGCGATACCAACGATGCATGGCTCTCAAGATTCTGTCGGAGCCCGACTGGAGCGGCACGTGGAAGTGAGCCGCTAACCGGTTGGACGCTGCCACAAGACTGACAAAGTCTTCAGTGATGTCCTGCGGCTCGATCGAGCTGAAACGGAGTTGTGGCAGGTCTGTTTCGTCGAGAATGCGGCGAACCAAATCCGCTAGTTCGACGCGCGTAGAAAAATCGCGGCCATACGAACCAAGATTGATGCCGCTCAAGACGACTTCTTTAACTCCGAGAGCAACGAGTTTGTGAATTTCGGCGATCGCCTGACCGGGCGGAAGGCTGCGACTGCGGCCGCGGACGAACGGAATGACGCAATACGAACAGCGATTGTTGCAACCGTCCTGAAGTTTCAAGATCGGGCGGGTTCGGTCGACTCCAGCACCGTCGACCGTGAAATTCCGAATCGAATTTTGCTCGAAGATGTCGCCCGTCAGAATTTTAGCGGGGCCGCGCGAGAGCGACATGGGCTCGTCGCCGAGCGCCGCAAGAGGCACGAAATCGCGCTGTTCGGATGGAGGTTTGCCGTCCGCGCGTGTGCGAGGTTGCAGAGATCGCGATGAAAAATCGTCAACGATTTCCGCGATGGCGTGTTGGTGGGAATTTCCTACAACGTGGGAGACTCCGGGAAGCGCCGCGAGTTCCTCGGGCGCGCGCTGGGCATAACATCCGGTCATGATGATCCGGGTGGAGGGATTGGCGCGATGAAGCTTGCGCACCGCGTCGCGCGCTTGCGAATCGGCCGCTGCGGTCACCGTGCAAGTGTTTAGAACTACCACGTCCGCAAGCGAGGAGTCTTCCAGCGGCGTCAGACCGCGAGCCACGAGAGAAGAGCGCATGGCGGCGGCGTCCGCTTCGGTGGCGCGGCAGCCAAAATTTTCGATCGAGAAAGTGGCCATGACAAAGGTTGCGCACAATGGAGCCAAGCGCAGCCAAGGAGTATAGCAGCGATTGGAAAGGCCGAAACGAGATCGAGGAAAGTCGAACCGGCGGGAAAGAAGAGGCTAGTTACCGGCGCCGCGGCGCTGGTAGCAAAGCAAGATCAAATCCGCGCGGCGGCGAACTCCAAACTTCGCCAGAAGGTTCGATACGTGGAACTTTACCGTACGCTCAGAGATATGGAGGCGATCCGCAACTTCTTTGTTGGCCAGGTTTTCGAGTAAGCCGGACAGAACTTCCTGTTCGCGGCGGCTCAGTTCGGCAGGTGAATCACTGCGAAGGCGGCGACCCTGGGTGGAACTTAAAATCGAATCGACAAACCGCGACAGCACCGTGCGAGCCACCCAAAAACCGCCCGATGCGACGAGTGGGAGGGCGCGGGGCAATTGTTCGCGCGCTTCTTTGTAGTTGAGGATTCCCTTCACGCCCTGGCGGAGAAGCGTATAGCTATCCGCCTCTTTCAGATTGTCGCCCACGACCAGCAGCCGCGCGGCGGCGTTGTGATCCAAAATATTTCCGAGCAGCGCACCGGTGGCCTGCCGTGCGGCGTGTGCATCGATTACATATACCGAGGCGCGCGGAACCTCCAGGTTGCGAAGGTCGGGCGCCAACATGGATTCGAGTTGCCGCGAGACGATTTGAAATCCGGATTCGTCGAGCAGACGGCGAAACTCGTCCAGCACCATGGGATGCGGGGAAAGAAGACAGACCTTCAGTTTCGGCTGCGCAGATGCCTTGGCCATCGAAGCTTAGGCTAACGGAATCTGTACGCACGGGCAAGCTGGTTAGAATGAGGAATTTCATAATCAACACTGGTACTCATTGTTATGAAAGGGTAACGATAAGCAAGCGGAGTATTCGAGCGGTTAGACGGTCAAAATTAGAAGGGACACGGACTAGGTTGAGAATTGTTCGAGGTCAGGCTCGCCCGCCTGGCCCCGACGTTGGGGGCGCTTGGCGGGCAGTCCGGCCTGCCGGACTTTGTAAAGAAGAGCGCGATAGCTGATTTTCAAGACTTCCGCAGCTTTGCGGCGATTCCACTGATTCGCCTGCAGAACTTTCAAGATGACGTCATGCTCCATGCGGCGCGTAACCTGTTGGGCGATGCGCTTCAGCGGAATGTTGCCTTCTTCATTCAGCTCATACGAAATGTGCAAAGGAGATTTCCCGCCCGAGTGATTCGGGTCGGAATGAAAGGCTTCCTCGTTGCCGAGGATTACGTAGCGCGCCACGCAATTTTCCAGTTCACGGATGTTTCCCGGCCACTCGCGTTGTTGCAGCGTCTGGATGGCATCGCGAGACAACGGCGGCGCGTCGTGCCGGAAACGAGCGTTAAACTGAACGCGCAAATATTCGGCCAGATAAGGAATATCGTCGCGACGGTCGCGAAGAGGCGGCAAAGTGATGGTGATCACGTTGATGCGGTAGAAAAGATCCGCACGAAACGCACCGTTGGCGATTTCTTTCTGGAGCAGGCGATTGGTGGCGCAGATCACACGAGCATCCATTCGCTTCTCGTCGTGGTCGCCAATGCGCGTGAAGTGCCCGTCCTGCAAGACATGCAGCAGTTTGGCCTGCAGGCTTGAATCGATCTCGGCGATTTCGTCGAGAAATAAAGTGCCGCCCTGCGCCATTTCGATGCGGCCGGGTTTTGAGGTGTGCGCGCCTGTGAACGCGCCTTTCTGAAATCCGAAAAGCTCGCTCTCGATAAGCGTCGCAGGAATCGCCGGACAATTTACTTTTACGAAGGGTGCTTCCCGCCAGGGAGACCGGAGATGGATGAAACGCGCAAGGATTTCCTTACCGGTGCCGCTCTCGCCGAGGATCAAAATGGGAACATTGAGCCCCGAAGCGCGATCGACACGCTTCCGAACCGATTGCATGGTCTCCGAAGGCCCGAAATATACGTGATCGGGCGGCAGCTCGCCGAGATGAGAAAGAGGAGCGATCCGAGCTTCAGCAGCCGATGCCATGGAGTTCCATTTGGGGAGAGTCGGTCATGTGCGATTCGCCAAAGATATTGCACACCGGACTCCAAACCAGCAGGATTACAAAAGTGTGATTGTAGGACGAAAGTACCTGTGGAAATCTCGCAAGCCGCTGAAATGGATAGCCTTACTAAAGTCGTGGCTATGGGGACGATTTGCGAGACAAACGGAGACGATCGATGGTTTCCCGTTTTGAATCAGAAAACGCTGAGCACTTTCGGGAACCAGGGTTCCTCGATTGAGCTCAGGCCCATCCGGGAAGCGCATTCGACGATCGAAAAGACCCGGCTTACGGCAGTTTTACACTAAGTGGCGGGAAAACTGAGACTTAGCCCTGGAAACGCCGATGGTCGGCGTGAGCGCGAAAGAAATTTAGATGGGCGTCCCTTCGCCACGAATGATGTCGTAGCGTTCGATGACCGCGGCGACTCCGACCGCTTCGGGATTTTCGTCGTGTTGCTTATCCACGCGGACGACGCGGCCGTGCGCACGGACGAATACCTCCGCACCGCGCGTGATTTCCGCAGGAAGGGTGAGAGTGAAGTCAACCTCCGTACCGGGTGCCAGATTCTGCTGCATTGTGAAGTAAACGCCCCGAGTGGAGATGTCACGCGTTTGGCCACCATGCGTTCCGGTCTCTCGATTGATCGGCAAGCGAACGTTCACCGGTAGCGACAAATCATACCGGCGTGCCATGCGACGCTCCGTCATCCCCACCACTCCTCCCAAACTGAAGTAAAAATCGATTTCCCCATCAGGAGATTAGCAACTTCCCTTCCAAAGCTCACTTATATATTTAACGCCGCAAGTACCTGCGAGTACTATCAGTTTCGCCACTCTGCGAGTACCGCCATCCAAACTTCCACGCACGACAAACCCTTTGAAAGCAGCAACGAAATGAGCTGCCAAACCAAGCGAAGGGAGGGGCGTTCCCCAAACTGCCACGCGAGGCCGATTGGAACCCGCGTCGGAACGGAATACTAGACCAATCGAGGGGAGGAAGCCTAGCGGAATCTCTAGCGGCGTGCTCTAGTTGTGCAACAGTTTGCGCAGGTAATGGAACTCATTGGGAGTGAGTTTCGAGGGATGGAGGCGGCGAAGAAAATCTTTCGGGAGCCTCTGTCGCCAACCACAGAGGCTCCACAGATCGCTTTGGGACGAAACGCAATGTGTTCTAGCGCCGATTACGATCCGCGAATCACGGGCACAGATTCGGCAGCGCTCGTTTCTTTTGAATCACCGTCTTTCGCGGCCGCTTCCTTGGCGGCGAGTTCACGCGCAGCGCGAGCTGCAGCGGAGCGTGCTCCCCGGCCGGAGTCGAGATTAAACTGGCGCATTTTGTAGAGCAACGCCTTGTAACTGATGCCCAGCATTTTCGCGGCGTCCTTTCGGCACCAATTCGTTTTTTCCAGGGCGTCGGCAATTGCTTCCATCTCGGCTTCGTCTTTCAGCCCGCGCACCAGCGCTTTCAAGCCCTGTTCCTTGGGCGCCGGAGCTTCTTCGCGCGGAGCGGTGCGCTGTTGCTGGCCGGTCATTTCCAGAAGTTCCCGGAAGCTGCCCTCGTCGTCTTCCAGAATCACGTAACGCTTGACGAAGTTTTCCAGCTCGCGCAAGTTACCGGGCCACTGATAACGAAGAGCCGCTTCGAGCAAGTGCTTTGACGGATCGGGAGCCGGCTTGGAATATTTTTCGCTGTATTTCGCCAGGAAATGACGGAACAGCAGGGGAATTTCCGACGTCCGCTCGCGCAGCGGCGGAATGTGAATCGAAAGCACGTTGAGGCGGTAGTACAAATCCTCTCGGAAGCGGCCGGAGCGCATCGCCTCTTTTACGTCCACGTTGGTCGCGGCAAGCACGCGAACGTCCACGTTCACCACGGCGCGGGCGCCGAGACGCGAATACTGGCCGTCCTGCAGAACGTGCAGCAGCTTGGCTTGCAGGTGTGGGCTCATTTCCGCGATTTCGTCGAGGAAGATCGTGCCCTTGTTCGCGATTTCAAATTTGCCGGGCTTGGCGCGAACGGCCCCGGTAAACGCGCCTTGTTCGTATCCGAAGAGTTCGGATTCCAGCAGTTCACCGGGCAAAGCGGCGCAGTTCACTTTTACGAACGGCTGAACGCGGCGCAGCGAGCGCAGATGCACCATGCGGGCGATTACCTCTTTACCGACGCCGCTTTCGCCGCTGATAAACACAGGCACATCGACGGGCGCGATCTGAAGCACTTGTTGTCGGATTTTAAGCATCTGCGGGCTGGCGGCCAGAAACGACAGGTCTTCGGTGAGAGCTTCGCAATATTCGCGCAGTGATTTATTTTCGGATCGAAGCTGCTGTTTCTGGCGGCACTTCAGGAAGGCCGCATCGAGTTCGGGCTTCTCGAAAGGCTTGGTGAGGTAGTCGAGCGCGCCGATACGAATCGCCTCGACCACCGTGGTCACTTCGTTGGAGCACGAGAGCATGATGACGTTGAGCGAGCGATCAATCTGCATCAATTGACGAAGCGTCTCGAGGCCGTCGATTTCCGGCATCAAGACGTCCAGGATGATGAAATCAGGACGCTCACCGTCGCCGATGCGCGCCAGGGCTTCCTTGCCGCTGGAAACGGCTTCGACGCCGAAACCGTCCACTTCGAGAAGCGTTTGCAGGTACTTTCGAATGCTCGGTTCGTCGTCAACAACCAGAATGTTTTCTTTGTCAGACATCGTGATTTCCTATGGCGCGGAGGATGTCCGCAGCCCAACTTTCGCTCTTTCGACTGCTTTCGAACCCCAATCTCTGTTACTCAACGTTAATCGGAAGCAGGAATGAAAACGAGCTGCCAGTACCGATCACGCTGTCCACCCAGACCTTGCCGCGATGCGCCTGAATTAATCGCTTGGTGATTGCCAAACCCAATCCCATGCCGGAAGACGAAGGATCTACACGAACGAACTCCTCGAAAATTTCTTGATGAAACTCGGCTGCGATTCCATTGCCTGTATCGGACACGGACACCAGTACGCTGTTTATTTTTCCGCCGTCGCGCCGGCGCCGGTCGTTTGTGGGAGACGCGACGGAGGTACGGCGTTCCCAGAAATGAGGCGAGGCGACCAGCGTAACGCATCCGTTGATCGGAGTATGCTTCAGCGCGTTGTCCAAAAAGTTGGCAATGCACTGTTGAACTTTCTGGTAGTCGAACTTGAACGCGGGTAGTTCCGGATGGATTTTGATCTCCAGGCGAACCTTGGCGCGCTGAAAGGCATCCTGCCACCGCCCGGCGATATCGTTGATGCAATCGCGAAGGTCGTTTTCGCGAAGCTGAAGTACGAGCTTTCCGCTCTCGAGCGCGGAATAATTCAAAAACATGGAAACCAGGCGGACCAGCCGATCGCAGCTTTCCTTGGACTCTAAAAGAGTCTCGCGCTGGCGATCGTTGATTTTGCCGAGAGAGCCGGTCAGCAAAAGGTCGTAGTAGCCTTTCATAACGGCCAAAGGCGTTTTCAACTCGTGAGCGGCGGAGGCGAGAAATACAGTCTTCTGGCGGTTTACTTCCTGCAGGCGCAAATACGCGGCAAGCAAGTTGCGATACGTGATCTCGCGCTCTTGCATCAGCTCCTGAACGGTTTGACGCATTTCTGCTTCGTCCGTGGTGGGCGAAACCAGAACGGGCTCGATGAAAACGACCAGCCAATCCGGTTCCGGGAGCCACCGGATGCGAACGCGATTGCGTTCCTCCGCGTTATCCAGCGAGAGGGTCACTTCCTGCTCTCCGCCTTCCAGCTGAGCCAGAATTTGCTTTCGGTCCACTAACAACAGGCCGGTGAACAAATTGAAACCGTCGGAAGTATTTTTCCCTTTCGATTTCAGGGTGTCGTGGGCGTGCAGATTGGCAAACAGCAATTGGCCCGCGCGGTCCGTGACCATCAGGGGGCGATCAAGGGAATCCAAAAGGCTCGCAACCAACTGAAAAACCTGCTGGCTAACCGCCTGCTGGTCCGCTGTTACTAATTTAGTCAAACTGGCCACGCGCCTCGTCCCCAACGTGGTAAAAATACACCACTTCACACCTTTCGCCGAAAAAGCGAAGAGAGATCGTCAGGAAGGGCAATGCTCGCAAAGGGTCACTGGGGTGTCAATGGTAAATGCGTCCTAGTTTGCACAATGGTGGAAATGTTAGGGAGTAAAATCACACGGATGACTTGTGGTCAGTAAGTGGTGGCAAAATGGGAACGGTTCAAGCGATTGATAATGAAACGTTTACAAAATGTAAAATATGAACAGCGAGTTGCACTCAAATTGCGAACCAGTAGCAGTACTACAACTGGGGTACCAATGGCGTTGAAAGAAACACTTTTCCAGCAGCGGGTCTCGGCATCTTCCTTTTACGACGAACGGCGACGATTCCAGAGAATCCATCTTCAGGTACCTCTGTTTGTGCGCGGTAAAGACGCCCACGGAGAGCAGTTCTTGGAACTTGCTAAGACTCTTGATATTAGTGCTTTAGGGGCTTTTGTAACCTGTCCAAGAGCGCTGCGAGTGAACGAAATTGTGACGTTGACGATCCCGGCCCCATCGATAACCTCGTCGGCCTTGGTGCCGGCTGGAATGCCGCCCATCCAGGCGCGCGTAAAGCGCCAACAGGAAGCCGGTGACGTGCACTTGGTGGGAGTCGAATTCCTGAAGCCGATTGGCTGATTTTTTACCACTTTTCGCACTCGGTTCTTGGTCGAAGCATTGTCGAAAAGTGGAATCGTTTGACCCTCCCGCACGCGATCATATTGCCGTTCGCCGTGAAGGTTTGGCGAAAATGTGTTAACTTAAGCCCTGAAAGCGACTTAGGGCACAGCCTTCTCGGGTATTTCTCGCCTATGAATGGACTATCCCTTGCAAGGATAAAGTAGCCCCCGCACGTGTCCCTGGAAACAGGGAATGTTTTACCAATTCGGAACCTATTGATGCCCCAGCCCGGCGAAGCCTCCCAGCCGCAGCCCTCGGCGGAAGACTCTTTCCTCGATCTGCTTGTTGAGACGTTGGAAGGAATTGACGAATCGGTCCGCGGACAATTTCTGCGGCAATTCTTCCGCACCATTGCGCAGATCGACATCAGCGATGCCCAAAGCAACGAGTATTGGGATCGCATCCTGATGCGCCGCCGCGAACTTTCCGAAACGCTGGGCAAGCGCGTTTCGCTGAAGACAGCGATGGTGGACGTGCTGGCTTCTTCGAATTTTCTTCGTGTTCCGATCCTGATGGAATACGACGATTTCAAGAAATTGCAAATCAACGCGGCCACCGACGCGTTGACAGGTCTTTATAATCGGCGCCTGTTCGACGAATATTTCGACAAAGAATTGAATCGCGCGAAACGCTATGGACAGCAGCTTTCCGTAGTGATTTTGGATTTACACAAGCTGAAAGAAGTGAACGACCGGCACGGACACCTGCAAGGCGACCAGGTTTTGCAACTCGCGGCGTCCACGCTGCGCAAAACGCTTCGGGCTTCGGATTTTGCCTTTCGAATTGGTGGAGATGAATTTTCGCTATTGCTACCCCAAACCGAGCCGGAGCAAGCGATGACGCTATGCCGTCGCGTCCGTTCGCAGTACGAAAACGATGTTAGGCCGCTGAAGTTGACCGTCGGGGTGACACTGGATTTCGGCATCGCAGTACATCCGGTGGATGGAGATCAGAAGAGTGCGCTGCTCGATCTGGCGGACCAGCGCCTCTACCAATTGAAACACTCGACGCGAGGAACCGCTCGGGTGATCCCGCTCGAGACATTCCCACCGCGCGAAGATGCTCCGTTGATGCAAGCGCCACGACAAGAACCACGACAAGAGCCCCGGCAAGAGCCAACGCTTTCGCGCGTTGAGAGGGTAACGTCAAGTCCCGAAGTCGTTCCCGCGAGCGGGTCGTCGCGGATCTCGGCGGTTCCGGGACCCAGCTCGACCCCCGTTGGTACTCCCGCGACGTCGTCGGAACACAGGAAATGGGAGCGAATCTCGCTGGCGGGGACGAAGTCTTACGCAGAACTCTCCGACGCGGTTCAGAGGACGGCGACGGTTCTCGATCTCAGTTACGGCGGTGTAGCGTTAGTACTCGATCGCGAAGACGAAGTTCCCAATCAATTCAACGCGGTACTTCACGTGCCGATCTTGCCTCCGGTGCGAGTAATGCTTCGGAAGACGTACGCGTTGCGGCTTTCTTCGGGCCGAGCACGCGTGGGCTGTTCCTTCGTTTCGTGAGGCTCACGCCCCCAAATTATCCGCAATTCTGGCTCGATTTCGCATTCACGACGACCAACTTGGATTCCGGTCAGGCCTACGGTATAATCGAGGTTTAGCCGCTAGCCTAGCGACGCGACTGTATCGCTTGGGTCAAGAGTCGCGCAGACCGGCCAGCCAACAGGAGCTATTTATGAAAGAAGGAATTCACCCCGATTATCACGAAGTGAAAGTTCAGTGCGCCTGCGGAAACGCGTTTGATTCGCGGTCCACATTCAAGGGCCAGACGATTCGCGTGGAAATCTGCTCCAACTGCCACCCATTTTTCACCGGCAAGCAGAAACTGATCGACACAGCGGGCCGCGTCGAGCGTTTCCAGAAGAAATACGCCGATAAGGCCGCATCGGTTAAGAAGTAAGCGGTTGGGTTTTCGGTCGTTCAAGATTGCGAAGTCAAAGCCCCGCGCCATCCGGCCGGGGCTTTTTTGTTTCGGCGCGCTGGCGGAATGAAAGCAGAGCGTGGTCGGTGTACAATGCGGGTTCCAATGGCCACGCGCGTATCGCAAGCTTCCGACTCTGGTTCTGAACCGCGGATGGAAACGGGAGCGCCTCGCGTTACCCTGCGCAACCATTTCCGCGGCTCGTTTGACTCTGCGATCGCGGCAGCCCGCACTTGCTATTCCACTCACTTGATCGGGCCGGAAGAAATCACCGAAAAGCAGCGCGTCACCATCGGCTCGGCGACGTATTATTCCGGCCATCATACCGTTTTCCAGCACGCCCATTTCGAGTTCGGCTTGGAGAACGTGAGCCGGCAGTTTGTCTGGTCATTCCTGCACGCGCATCCCTTTTACAACTCCGAGCAGCAGAGCCAGCGCTACGTGCGACTGGATCGCGCGCAGGCATACATGCCGCCGGAGAGTGCTTCGTTTGGCGCCGCCGAGCGGGCGATTTACGAAAATGCGGTGGCGAGGTCGTGGGAGCACTATCGCGAGTTGACGAGGGTGCTCGAGCCATCGGCGCGGGAGATATTAGCGGACATCTGGCACGTGAGCGAGATGTCGCATCCCAAGCGGGTGCAGAAGGTAGAGCGGCAATCCGGAAAGCGCGCGATTGAGGTCGCGCGTTACGTTTTGCCGGTGGCTGCATTCACCACGATGGTCCATACCGTCTCTGGAATCGTGCTGCACCGCCTTCGCAGAATGCAGGCGGCCAGCGACACGCCCAGCGAAGCGCGCGCTGTAATTGGCGAGATGGTCGAGCGCGTCCGGGAAGTAGAACCTGAATTCTTCGACCGCTTCGACAACGAGCCGATGGAGGCTCCCCCGGAATGGAATCAGCCGATCCACGACGGCGAGGCGTTTGCGCGCGAGTTTGACGGGAAATTGGGAGGCCTGACGGCGAAGTTGGTGGACTACTCGCCGAATGCCCTGACCGTGATTGCGGAGTCCTACCGTGCGGTGATGGGCTTAACATCGGCGGAATGTCCGGATGCCGAAGCGGTAGACCGCGTGATGAATCCAGCGCGGAATGCTTACCGGCGCGAAACACTCAACGTGGGTGTACACGCGCCGATCATGCGCGCGCTACAACACGCGAATTTTACGTTTGCGAAAAAGATCAGCCATACGGCAGACAGCCAGGACCAAAGGCACCGGATGGTGCCGGGTTCGCGGCCCCTTCTGACGCTCGCCGACACGCGTTCGCCCGACTACATCACGCCCGCGCTCATCCGCGAAAACCCTCGCGCCCGAGAGATTTACCAACAAGCGATGGAAGAGGCTTGGACGGCCAAGAACGATTTGGTCGATCGCGGCGTACCGCACGAGTTCGCGCTCTACTTGCTACCCAATGCGAAATCGATCCGGCTGGTGGAAACGGGCGCACTGCTGCATTTACTTCACAAGTGGACGATGCGGACTTGCTTCAACGCTCAGGAAGAAATCTACCAGTCATCGATGGAAGAAGTGGAACAAGTGCGAAAGCTGTTTCCCGAACTCGCGCGATACATCGGTCCGCCTTGCCATCTGCGCGCGGGAATTTCGACTCCGATCTGCACGGAAGGATCGCACTTCTGCGGAATAAAAGTGTGGCTCGATTTCCCCAATATCCAGCGGCGAATCTGATGTTCGAGAGAAGGCGCATGGCGAGTCGTGAAGTCCGGTCTGTGCGTCTGGTATTTTTCACGTTCGCTGTTATCGCGTGCCTGATCGTTCCTGTACGCCTATTCGCGCAAAGCGCTGCACCCGATCATCCGCCACTCGAAGCTCCGATTGCAGGGCCCACGCAGGATTATCTGGTGTACGTGGTTAGCGAAGGCGCAGACAAAATCACGCTGGTTCGATATGGACCGCACGGGCTGACCAAGGAACATGAAACGCACATCGGTTTGATGCCGATGGACATCAACGGACCGCACGGCATCGCCGTATCTCCCGATAAGCAATTTTTGTACGTATCGGTGGGGCATGGACAACCCGATGGATCGCTCTGGAAATTTAAGACCGGCACGGACGAGCTGGTGAAGTACACGCCTCTTGGATTGTTTCCGGCGACGACCGATATTTCCAAGGATGGCGAGTTTGTTTACGTCGCCAACGCAAATTTTCACGGACCGATGGAGCCTTCGTCGATTTCCGTGGTGGCAACCGATGGAATGGTCGAAGTAAAGCGGATCACAACGTGCACGATGCCGCACGGTTCTCGGCTAAATCCGCAAGGAACGAAGCACTATTCGGCTTGCATGATGGACGACATGCTGGCGGAGATCGATACGCAGCAGTTTGCCGTGGCGCGGTATTTTCTTTTGAATGCCGGACAAGAAATGGGGATGGACGGCGCGCCGCACGGGCAAATGAAAATGGCGGCGCTGACGTGCGTGCCCACCTGGGCGCAGCCCTCCAACGATGGATCCGAAGTGTACGTCGCCTGCAACAAGTCCAACGAGATCGTGGCGATCGATGTAGCGTCCTGGAAGGCGGCACGGAGATTTCCTGCCGGCAACGGCGTTTATAATCTGGCCATGACGAAGGACGGCCGCTTAATCGCGACGAACAAGCGCGGACAATCGGTGTCGGTGTTCGATCCAAAAGCGGGCAAGGAATTAGCTCATCTGCCAACGAAACGAAAAGTCGTCCACGGCGTCGTGGTGACTCCGGACGATCGATATGCTTTCGTCTCGGTGGAGGGCGTGGGCGCGGAACCCGGAACGGTGGAAGTGATCGATCTGGCGTCATTGAAAACCGTCGGTACTTTGGACGTAGGATCGCAAGCGGCGGGAATCGATTTCTGGAAGAACGAACCTGCAAAGCCATGAGCCGGACGTTCGTTGGCGATCGCGTCGAGAAGAAGCACGCCTGCCACGCGGTGAATCGCACCGACGGGCCAATAAATGCAGACTGAGCAAACGAGCCCCCGTTGGAAGCGCGTTTGCCGGAGAATCGGGTTGACGTTCGGTTTTTTCGCGCTGACTCTGGCAACCATTTGGTGCTGCGCGGCGCTATATTTTGATTTCAACATTCCTTCCCTGCGAATCCCTGCTTCGATCGCGTACGCTGCGCTGATTCTGAGCGCTTGCTTCGTTTTCAGCGGCTCTCAACCTCGAATGCTCATTTTGGCCGGAGGGTTTTTGATCGTGCTCGTTTGGTGGCTATCGCTGAAGCCTTCGAACGACCGGGCGTGGCAGGCGGACGTGTCGCAAATGCCGTGGGCGGAGATTCGCGGCGAAGACGTCTTGATTCACAATTTTCGGCACTGCGAGTACCGAAGCGAATTCGACTATACGTGTTCGTGGATTACGAAAGAAGTAAAACTATCCGATGTCCGCGGAATCGACTTTTTCATCACATACTGGGGCTCGCCCTGGATCGCCCACACCATTCTGAGTTTTCAGATCGGCGACGATGACCATGTAGCAATGTCCATTGAGACGCGCAAGGTCGCCGGACAGGAGTATTCCGCGATTCAGGGATTTTTCCGCAAATATACGCTCGTCTATGTAATTGCCGACGAACGCGATTTGATCAAGCTGCGAACGAATTATCGCAAGGGCGAGGATGTGTTCCTGTACCGGACGAAAGCCGATCCGGCATTTGCCCAAGCACTATTTTTGGAATATCTGAAGCGAGCCGACGAGCTTCGCCAGCACCCCCAGTGGTACAACGCGCTGACGAATAATTGCACTACAGTGATCTTCAAGCAGATGACGGAATTGACTCTCGGCGCGCCGCCGAAATTGGATTGGCGTTACTTGCTGAATGGGCATAGCGACCAGATGGAATACGAAAAGGGAAATTTGGCGGGAGGCTTGCCCTTCGCAGACTTAAAGAAGGCCGCCTATATCAATCCCGCCGCCCAGGCCGCTGGAAACGCGCTCGATTTTTCGAAAAGAATTCGCGAGGGCCGCCCAGGATTCATAAAGCAAAACTGAAGGACGAGTGATTACCAAAGCTCGATCGAGTTTCCGCCGGGCTCAGCTAGGAACTCTGCGACTTCAAATCGTAGATTTTTTCCATCAGCAACCATTTTTCGCCGGGCTTCGATTGAGGTAGCGCCCGCTGAAATTTCCACATGAACTCTTCCCACTCGCGGACTTTCGGATTCGCCTGATCCGCTTTTAATTTCGCGTCAAATGAAAAATGTTCGTTCACATCCATGATCATGAACATGCGGTTGCCGAGCAGGTAGATGCTCAGGTCTTCGATACCCGCGTCGCGAATGCTCTGGGTAATTTCGGGCCACACGTTCTCATGCTGGCGTTTGTATTCCGCGATCAGTGCTGGGTCGTCTTTCAGGTCGAGCGTCAGGCAATATCGTCTTGTCATGGGCATGTTGGCTTTGTAAGCAAAAGCTATGTGAGTGCGCGATCCAAGTGCACGTACCCGCCATCGACGTAGAGGTGTTGACCCGTGGTGTGACCGGATTGCGGCGAAAGAAGGAAGGCCACGGTCGAGGCGATTTCCTCGTCGCCCGTCATGCGTTTGCCGAGAGGGATCCGGGAAACAATCGTTTCGAGTTTTTGGTCGGGATTTGGGAAAGTATTCAGCCATTGCTGATACAGCGGGGTCATCACTTCCGCGGGCAAAACGGCGTTCACGCGAATGCCATATGGAAGTAGCTCGACGGCCCATTCGCGCGTGAGCGACAGAATGGCGCCTTTCGACGAGGCGTAGCCCGAAGTGCCTCCCTGCCCCGTAACGGCCGTTTTCGAACTGATATTCACGATCGAACCGCGAGCCCGTTTTAGGTAGGGCAACGCGAAGTGCGCCATGTCGTAGTAATGGAACAGATTTCGTTTGAGTGATTCGATATATTTTTCAGGAGTCCCCTTTTCCAGGCCGATCCCGTCGTTCACTCCTGCGTTGTTGACGAGTGCATCCAGGCGGCCGAATGCTTTGATCGCCTGCTCCACGGCGCTCGAGCAATTGTGGGATTCGGACAGATCGGCATCGATCATGTGGCTGATCACGCCGGCGCGATGCAGTTCGGCGTGGATACGCCGGCTGGCTTCGGCATCTCGATCCACGATCACGGGCAAAGCTCCCTCATTGCCGCACACGCGTGAAATTGCGGCGCCAATGCCCTTTGCGCCACCGGTGATCAGAATCACTTTGCCCTTTAGCTGTAGGTCCATTACGTGGCGGGCTCCCGGCCGTAAAACTTCGCTGCGTTTTCGCCAAATATTTTGGCTCGTTCGCTCTCCGGGAAAGCACGCGTGCAGGATACAACCAGCTCGTACACTTGCTCGTATGTTCCCGCGAGCAGGCAAACGGGCCAATCGGAACCGAACATCAGACGATCGGTGCCGAATGCATCAAATACAACGTCAAGATACGGCTGGAAATCCTCGGGGCGCCAGGCGGACCAGTTCGCCTCTGTAATCATGCCGGACACTTTGCAAAGTACGTTTGGATGGGAGGCCAGCGCGCGCATCTGTTCGCTCCAGCCTCTGAGTTGCAATTCGCGGATGTTGGGTTTGGCAAGGTGATCGACAACGAATTTCTGCGCCGGGAACTTCGCGGTGAATTCAATGGCAGCCGGCAGTTGCCTGGGTACAATCAACAGATCATAGGTGAGACCAAATTCTTCGAGGCGCGAGATGCCGCGCAGGAAAGTTGGATCGAGCAGGAAACGGTCGTCCGGCTCGGACTGTACGACGTGGCGCAAACCGGAAAGCTTTTCAAATTGCGAGAAAAATGCGAGCCGTTCGGGCAAATTGTCCGCCCGTAAATTCACCCAGCCGACGACACCGAGGATCGCTGGACAATCTTCGGCGAGCTTCAATAGGAACAGCGTTTCCTCTTCCGACTGATCGGCCTGCACCACCACGCTGCCGTCCAGAGCATGCAGGGCCAAATGGGGCGCCAAATCACGCGGCAGAAAATCGCGCTTCAGGGCGGCCATATCGTCCGTGATCCAATTGTGTTTTGCGGGCTCGTATCGCCAGAAGTGCTGATGGGCATCGACTCGCATGGCGGCGGGAGCTGCGCGGACGATCAACGCAGGTTGAAAAAGCCTCCGTCGATCGGGTAGTCCACACCGGTGATAAAGCTCGCTGCGTCGCTGCAGAGAAAGAGTGCGAGCGCGGCGACTTCTTGCGGCTGCGCCATTCTACCGATCGGCGCGGATTGAGAAAGTTTTTCGAACATTTCCTTTTCCCGGCCGGGGTAATGCCGCCGCAGGAAATCGTCCACAAACGGCGTGTGAACGCGGGCGGGCGAGATGCAATTGCAACGAATGTTGTGAGCGATGTAGTCCTTCGCCACGGAGTAGGTCATTGCCACAACGGCGCCTTTGCTCATCGAGTACGCGAAGCGGTCAGCAAGCCCGGAAGAAGCGGCAATGGAAGCCATGTTGAGGATTACGCCGCCTCCGGAGGTTTTCATGTGAGTGATTACGGCGCTCATGCAGTTGTAGAAACCTTTTACGTTTACCTGGAAGACTTTATCGAAATCGCTTTCGGAGGTTCCTTCCAGATTGGCGATCTGCGAGATTCCCGCGTTGTTCACAAGAACGTGGATGCGGGTCTCAGCGGTCAATTGGTCGATAACGGCTGCGGCCTGTTGATGCTTCGAGACGTCGCAAACGTGCGCCGTGGCGCGGCCTCCGGCAGCAACGATCTTCCCGGCGACTTTCTCGGCGTTTTGCGCATTCACATCAAGGATGCAAACGCGCGCGCCGCTTCTCGCAAACGTCTCGGCAATGGCTTCGCCGATGCCGCTTCCGCCGCCCGTTACGACCGCGACTTTGCCGTCCAGCCGGAAACTGCCCTTCCCGTGTGCGCCGCCCGTCAAAGCGAAACTCCCCGTTTCCATGGAATAAAATCGTCCTGAGCCAACAACTCCGCCCTTGTTTTCACTTCACCGCTGGCGATCTGAATCACGCGCTCGAGAATCTCTTCACCCATTTGTTCGATCGATTTTCTGCCGACGATGACGTCTCCCGTGTCGATGTCAAGAATGTCCGGCATGCGCGCGACGAGTTCGGAATTGGTGGAAAGTTTCACCACCGGCGCAATCGGATTTCCGGTGGGAGTGCCGAGGCCGGTGGTGAAGAGCACCATGGTCGCGCCGGCGCCCACCTGTGCGGTGACGCATTCGACGTCGTTTCCCGGCGTGCACTGCAGATGCAAGCCCGGAACCGTCGAATATTCCGTGTAATCGAGCACGGCGGTTACCGGGGACGTGCCGCCCTTCTTGGCGGCGCCGGCGGACTTCATCGCATCGGTCAAAAGCCCGTCGCGCATATTTCCCGGTGACGGATTCATTTCAAATCCGGAATGGACGGCCTTCGCGCGCGCGGCATAGTCGCGCATCAACCCAATGAATCGGCCGGCGACTTGATCGTTTGTGCTTCGATTGATTAAGTCTTGCTCCACGCCGCACAATTCGGGAAATTCCGAAAGAATCGTGCGGCCTCCGAGCGCGACGAGCAGATCGGACGTGTGGCCAATCGAAGGATTGGCGGACAGCCCGGAGAATCCGTCGGATCCGCCGCACTTTAAGCCCAAACACAAATGAGAAAGAGGCGCGGGCTGACGCGTCAGCTTATTCGCTTCAATCATTCCGAGGAACGTTCTCCGGATTGCCTCCGAGAGCATGGTGAATTCGGAGCCGCTCTGCTGTTGTTCGAATACGATGAGCGGCTTGGCGAACTTCGGGTCGCGCTTCTTCAGTTCCCCGCGAAGTATGGCCACCTGCGAATGCTGGCAGCCAAGGCTGAGGACCGTGGCGCCGGCAACGTTCGGGTGATGAATGTAATCGGCTATCAACGCACAGAGGTTGTTTGCATCTTCGCGCGTGCCGCCGCAGCCGCCTTCGTGAAGCAGGAACTTAATCCCATCCAGATTTGGGAAAATGTTGGAATTCCGGCGAAGAGTACTGGCCGCAGGAGCCGTGAAGTTTGCGATCTCGGCGGTACGTCCGGAATTGTAGAGCGAAATCAGCTCGGCAAGCTGCCGGCGATAGACCTGCGGCGGCGCGAAACCCAGTTCCTCTTCGAAGGCCTGCTTCAAGACGCCGATGTTGCGGTTTTCACAGAAGACCATGGGAACCACGAGCCAGTGATTTCGAGTTCCCACTTGCCCGTCGCTGCGGTGATAACCCAGGAAAGTTTTGTCGCGCCAGCGCGAAACATCCGGCGGGTTCCAATGAAAATCGCCCGCTTTTTCGCGGAACGGCGCGGCTTCGTGGTGCAGATTCCGGACGGTGAGGACTTCGCCGCGATAAACGTCGGACATTGTCTTTCCCACGAGAACGCCGTACATAATTACGTCGCTGCCCGTGGGGAGATCGGTTGTCGCGAACTTGTGCTTTGCAGAGACGTCGGAACGTAATTCGTACGTTTCACCCGAAAAATGCACCTGATCGCCCTTTCGCAAATCGGCCAGGGCGATGAGAACATTGTCGCGAGAGTCGAGCTTTAGTACCTGCTGCATCGAATCGAATTCGTCTCCGTTACGTTTCCAGATTCCAGGCGCCCGGTGAACAGCCAACCGACTGCAATTCTACTTCGCGAGATAGTGCTTGTCGCCTGCTTCTCGTAAGCGCGCCGCGGCAAATTCAGGGCTGATATCGCGCTGAGGGGAAGCCAACATTTCGTACCCAACGAGAAATTTACGCACCGTTGCGGAACGCAACAGCGGCGGGTAATAGTGGGCGTGGAAATGCCATTCCTCATGCGCGTGTCCGTCGGTGGGCGACTGATGAAATCCCATCGAATACGGGAATGGCGCTTCGAACAAATTGTCGTAGCGCGTGGTGGTGCGGCGAAGAATATCGGCGAGCGCATCGCGTTCCGCATCTTCGAGATGGCTCATTGAACCGAAGTGGCGCTTGCTGAGAATCAGAGTCTCGAACGGCCAAATCGCCCAGTACGGAACAACGGAAAGAAACGAGTCGTTCTCACAAACGATGCGTTCGCCTTTTTCGGATTCCATTTTCACGTAGCGGCAGAGAAGACAGGCACCGTGGTTTCGCCGGTACGCTTCGAGCGCTGACTGCTCCTTGGCAGGCTCGTTGGGAACAGAAGCGTTCGCCCAGATCTGCCCGTGGGGATGGGGATTACTGGCACCCATCGCTGCACCGCGATTCTCAAAGATCGTCACGTAGTGAATCGATGGTTGGCTTCCCAGTTCCGCGTACTGCTCTCCCCACACATCCACGACGGCGCGCACTTCGGCAGCGGACATCCGGGCGAGCGTGAGGTCGTGACGGGGCGAGAAACAGACGACGCGGCAGGCGCCCGACTCGGATTGGGCTACGAGCACGCCAGAATCGCTTTGTTCGAATGCCGGTACGTCTGATTGCAGCGCGCCGAAATCATTTTTAAAAATGTATGTGCCCGGATAATTCGGGTTGATTTCACCAGACACTCGCTTGTTTCCAGGACACATATAGCACGCCGGGTCGTACGAAGGGACCGTTGGCGGCGCAAGGGATTCGATTTGGCCTTGCCACGGCCGATTGGTGCGGCCGGGAGAAACGAGCACCCAGTCGCCGGTGAGCGGGTTAAAGCGGCGGTGCGAGTGTTTTTCGAAATCGAATCCGGACATACCACGCAACTCCCACGTGTTACAGCGTCAGGCGAAAACTTCCTGCACACCATCGGATGCGCGAAACACATACACATCCGGCGTCAGCCTGGTGGCCTCGTGATATTCCCGGGTGATCGTCTGTTTAAACGCATCCACATCTTCCGATTTCACGAGGCTGATCGTGCAGCCGCCGAATCCGCCACCGGTCATGCGCGAGCCATACGCTCCCTTCGATTTATCGGCGAGCTCCACCAGGATGTCCACTTCCCTGCAACTCACGTTGTAATCGTCTCGCAAGCTGGCGTGCGACTGTTTCATAAGCTCGCCAAACGACGCGGGGTCACCTTTCTCGATGGCGGCCTTTGCTGCGAGCACCCGGGCATTCTCGGTAATGATGTGCCGGCTACGGCGATATACCGTGGGAGGCAGCTCGGCCGAAAGCCTCTCGAGCTCCGTCCGGCTCACGTCTCGCAGGGCACGAATGCCCGGAAGTTTCGTCGAGAGAATCCGCACGGCGGTTTCGCAATCGGCGCGGCGCTGGTTGTATTCATTGGCAGCGTGGTCGTGCTTCACCATGCTGTTGCACACAACGAATTGCGCTCCATCGAACAGGCGCAATCGCTCGAAATCAAGCGTGCGGCAATCCAGTAGCAACGCATAATTCTCGCGGCCGCAGGCAGCCATCATTTGATCCATGATTCCGACCATCGCGCCGGCGTAATGATTTTCCGCACGCTGGCAGACTTTCGCCAATTCGGCGGGTGGCATGGATCGTCCGGACACCGCCAGCATGGCGAATCCCGAAGCAACCTCAACGGACGCGGACGAGGAAAGCCCAGCACCCATCGGGACGTCGCCATGAACCAGCAGGTCTGCCCCTCGAATTTTTTGGCCCGCGGATACCAGGCTCGCGGCCACTCCCAAAATGTAGGCGCTCCAATGACCCTGCAAATTCAGTTTAGAATCGGAAAGATCGAACTCGGCAGACTCGCCGACGTTCTCGGAATAGACGCAGATGCGATGATCGTCTCGCGGCGCGGCGGCAACCCATGCGTGCAAATTTATGGCGAGCGGCATCACGAAACCTTCGGTGTAATCGGTGTGCTCGCCAATCAGATTCACGCGGCCGGGAGCGCGAAAAATCCGCGGGTCGCACCGGTACAATTCGCGAAATCGGGTCCGAAGAGCATTGGCGCGCGATGCGATTGGGTTTGTGGTGGGCGTGATGCCAGCGGCGGAATCGGTTTCCATTGATTCAGGTCAGTGAGGCGCTGTGGAGGATTTGCCGGTGGAATCGGTGCGCCATCCCAGGAAGAGCATAATTGAGCCGAACACCAGAAGCACCAGACCCCAGCCGAGATTGACGTTCAGGCCGAGAGATTTTTCATAAATGTCGTGCGGACCTAGCGCCCCGTAACCAGCCAGTAGAATTCCCAGCACGGCAAACATCGAACCAATCGGAATGCGAATATCCATCCGCATGAGCCTGTCTCCTTTACCGGAAAATCAAGTTGAGAGCGACGACCATAGCCAGAACCGCACAGGCCAGTACCGCGGGACGCTTGTACCAGATGGTTTCGGAATCGTCGGGTTTGGGCGTCAAGGAATAGACCAAGCCGACGAGATCCTTCTCTGGATGGGGCTTGGTCACAAGGCTAACGAGAATGGTGATAACGAAGCACGCCGTCCAGGCCCAGATCGCCGTCCAGAAATTTTGCGCCATTTCGCTGGGGTAGGTATGCAGAATGGCGATCCATCCGCCTTTCAGACCCGGCGCCGCGCCCGCGGGAATGGTCATTCCCTGGTGCAGGGCAGCGGCCAACGTGCCGGTCAACAAGCCAGTGAAGGCCGCGTGGCCGGTCGTCCGCTTCCAAAACATACCGAGCAGGAATGTGGCAAACAGCGGCGCGTTCACAAAGGCGAACACGAGCTGCAGCATGTCCATGATGTTGTTGAATCGCGTGGCCATGTAGGCCGTGACGATCGACAGCACCACGCCAAAAACCGTTGTCATCCGCCCGACCCATAAATAATGGGCGTCGGTCGCGCCTGAGCGAATATAAGACTGATAAATGTCGTAGGTGAAGACCGTATTGAACGCGGTGACATTCCCAGCCATTCCGGACATGAAACTGGCGAGAAGCGCCGTAATCCCGAGTCCGAGCAATCCGGTCGGAAAGTAGTACAAGAGCAGGTTCGGAATGGCCAGGTCATAATCCAGAACGGGGTGACCGTCATGATCGAAAACCGGTTGTCCCGTGCTTTCGTCCACTTTGATCGGAATCAAACCCTTGCTGTATTTTTGCTGTTCGATCGCAGCGGGCGAGAGAGTTTGCCCGAACATGTTCTTGGCGGAGTTTTGCACCGGCAGCGAAATGGCGATCAGCCCGGGAAGAATCACAAGAAACGGAAAGAGCATCTTGGGAATCGCGGCAATCAACGGCGTCCTGCGGGCGGCTCCCATGGAGTCCGCGGCCATGGCGCGCTGGACGACCAGAAAATCCGTGCACCAGTAGCCGAACGAAAGCACGAAACCCAGGCCCATCACCAAGCCAAACCACTCGACGCCGAGCGGATTTGTCTGCGCGCTTCGAAGGCCTTGCCACGCATGCGTATAGGCGTGCGGTAATTTCTGAACGATGCCGGGCCAGCCGCCGACGTTCCGAAGTCCAAGCCATACCAGCGGGAAGAACCCGGCGACAATCAGGAAAAATTGCAGCACTTCGTTGTAGATCGCGCTGGTGAGGCCTCCGAGGAACACGTAAGCCAGTACGATTCCAGCCGAGGCCACAACGCTGACATGAAAAATCATCGTTTGCGGCAGGCCAAAGTGAGCGAATACCCCGTCGAGCAAATGAAGCGATTGAATGAGCCGCGCCATCGCGTACATCGAAATGCCCGACGAAAATAAAGTCATTGTGGCGAAGGCGATCGCGTTTAAGGCCCGCGTCTTTTCGTCGAACCGGAAACGAAGGTATTCCGGAACGGAGCGAGCTTTCGAACCGTAATAGAACGGCATCATGAAGATGCCGACAAATACCATGGCCGGAATGGCGCCGATCCAATAGAAATGGCTCGTGGCGATTCCATACTTTGCGCCGGAGGCGCCCATGCCGATCACTTCCTGTGCGCCCAGGTTTGCGGAAATGAAGGCCAGTCCGCAGACCCAAGCGGGCATCGCACGGCCCGCGAGCAGAAAGTCGGAACTGGTCTTATTGGAGCGGCGAAGCAGGACGCCGATGGAAAGAACAAAACCGAAGTACGTGACGATTACGACCCAATCTAACGCTGTCAACGTCAAGTGCGCACCCTCGATTGGCACCGAAAGTCCACGGCGTGTGGGCTTCCTGTGCCTTCCCCGCGATCAAGCCGCCAAGCAGATTACTCCCGTTTCGGCGTTCGCGCTATGGCCTATCGGACAGGATCGGGGCGCCGCGAATCGCCGAGAAGACGCCCGGAAGAACCTGGAAATGACTGGAAACCGCTTGACAGTTCGACGGGGGCGAGATTAGCTGAGCATCCATGAAACTCATCCGGTTTGGCCCTGCGGGTAACGAAAAGCCTGGAATTTTACGGAGCGACGGCGTCCGCATTGACGCATCGGACTTCGGCCGCGATTTCGATGAACTCTTTTTCGCCGGCGACGGGCTCGACCGGCTTCGGCAGTGGTTCGCAAGCCGAGGAGAAAGCGCCCCGCGGGTGAGCGCGTCGGAGCGGCTCGGCCCCCCGATCTGCCGTCCCAGCAAGATCGTCTGCATCGGACTGAACTATCGCGACCATGCGGCGGAGACGGGCGGAAAAATCCCGGCAGAACCCATTCTATTCTTCAAATCCACTTCATCGCTGATTGGGCCTGACGACGATGTCATCATTCCGCGGGGCGCGGAAAAGGTTGACTGGGAAGTAGAGCTGGCCGTAGTCATCGGGAAGAAAGCTTCCTACGTTCCGAAAGAGCGCGCGCTTGCCCATGTGGCGGGATACGCACTGCACAACGATTATTCCGAGCGCAGCTTTCAGTTGGAACGCGGTGGGCAATGGGTGAAAGGCAAAAGCTGCGACACTTTTGCGCCGTTGGGTCCATTTCTCGCAACGACGGACGAGATACCTGACTCCGGGAAACTGGGAATGTGGTTGAAAGTAAACCAGGAATTCCGGCAGCAAGGCACAACGGCGAACATGATCTTCGACGTGCCGACACTCGTGAGCTACATCAGCGAGTTCATGACCCTGCTGCCCGGAGATGTAATCAGCACGGGGACGCCCGCGGGAGTGGCGCTGGGAATGAAGCCGCCGACCTATTTAAAGCCGGGCGACGTGGTGGAATTGGGTATCGATTCGCTCGGAGAATCGCGGCAGAAAATCGTCGCATGGGCTCCGCAATAAAGATTGCTACCAGTTGTGCATCGTGCCGTCGAGTTTGCGATTGATGGGTAAGTACGCTCGTTCGTAGGGAAACTTCGCCGCCTGGTCTTCGTCGATATCCACGCCCAGGCCCGGCGCATTTCCGGGATGCATGAAGCCGTTTTCGAACCGGTACTTGTGCGGAAAGACCGCATCGGTGGCGTCGGTGTGGCGCATATATTCCTGAATTCCGAAATTGTGGACGCTCAGATCGAAGTGGAGTGCCGCGGCCATGCACACGGGACTCAGGTCCGTGGCGCCATGGCAGCCGGTGCGGACGTGATAAAGCTCGGCGAGTGCGGCGATTTTTCGCAAGTGCGTGATTCCGCCCGCGTGGACAACTGTGGCGCGAATGTAGTCGATCAACTGTTCTTCGATCAGTTGCTGGCAATCGAAAATCGAGTTGAAGACTTCACCGACCGCCAGCGGCGTGGTGGTGTGCTGGCGAATCAGCCGAAAGCTTTCCTGCAGCTCCGCGGGAACGGGATCTTCCATCCAGAACAAATGGTACGGTTCCAGGCTCTTGCCCAGCCGGCCCGCTTCGATCGGCGTGAGACGGTGATGAACGTCATGCAAGAGATGAATTTCGGAGCCGAACTCCTTTCTTAGCCGCGCGAACAGGTTGGGAACAAACTGCAGGTAATGCTCGGTGGACCAGGCGTTTTCCTGCGGAGCGGACCCCTTCTCGGCCGGTTCGTAGTACATGGCGCCGCGACCTACGCCGTACGTGCTGGCCAGGCCGGGAATTCCGGATTGCGCGCGGATGGCTTTATAGCCGAGCTTCATGTACTCGGCAACGGCGGCGACCGTTCCGTCCAGATCGTTTCCGCTGGCGTGGCCGTAGACCATCACCGCATCGCGCGAGGCTCCGCCTAGAAGCTGGTAAAGCGGCGCGTCCATGCTCTTGGCTTTAATGTCCCAGAGCGCCACATCGATCGCCGAAATCGCGGACATGGTGACCGGCCCGCGGCGCCAATATGCGCCCTTGTAAAGGTACTGCCAAATGTCTTCGATACGACGCGCGTCGCGTCCGATCAGCAGCGGCAAAATGTGATCGGAAAGATAACTAGCGACGGCAAGTTCCCGTCCGTTCAGCGTAGCGTCGCCGACGCCATAGATGCCGTCTTCGGTGGTAATTTTCACCGTGACGAAGTTGCGTCCCGGGCTGCAGATAATTACTTTCGCGTCTGTTATTTTCATCGGACTCTTGGCTCGACAGGATGGCAAAACGATACACGAGGGAGCGCCGCGAGGCTACCGCGAACGTTGACGCGACCCGCGACCGTGGGCCGCGCGCGGCAACGCTGTGGTTAAATAGCTGCTCGAACATTTTCGCCGAGAGGAACAACTTCGATGGGGCATCCTGAACTCGATTTGAAAAATAAGACCGCTGTGGTAATTGGCGGCACCTCTGGAATCGGCCTGGCACTGGCCAAGGGCCTGGCGGTGGCCGGGGCCAACGTGGTTCCAACGGGCCGGCGCGCGGATCTGGCAGCTTCGACGGCCGACGAGATTCGAACCATGGGCCGGCGGTCACTCGCCGTGACCACCGACGTGACCAGCCGCGAAAGCCTGGAAGGTTTGCTCGACGCGTGCAAAGCGGAATTCGGCAGCGTGGAAATTCTGCTGAACTGCGCGGGGCGGACGAAGCGGACGCCGACGCTGGACTTGCCGGAATCGGAGTGGAATGAAATCCTCGAAACGAATCTGACGGGAACGCTGCGCTCCTGCCAGGTCTTCGGTCGCCACATGATCGAACGAAAATATGGGCGCATCGTGAATATCGCGTCACTGAGTTCGTTCGTAGCGCTCATGGAAGTAGCCGCCTACTCTGCGAGTAAAGCGGCCGTCGCTTCGCTGACGCAATCGCTCGCGGTGGAATGGGCAAAGGATGGCGTCTGCGTCAACGCAATTGCTCCCGGAGTGTTTCGCACCGCGATGAATACCAACCTGCTCGATAGTTCCCCGCGCGGCAAAGAATTTTTAATGCGGACTCCGATGGGAAGATTCGGGCAAGTGGAAGAACTGGTGGGGGCGGCGGTTTTTCTGTCGTCGGAAGCAGCGCGGTTCGTTACCGGTCAGGTGCTGGTGGTAGATGGGGGCTTTCTCGCTAGCGGCGTGAATCAGTAGCCGCGCGTGTCGGCCGATGCGTGCGCCTTTGATTCGTCCCGCGCGTCGAGCCAGAGAAGCGTCTCCAGCAAATAGTACTGGCCGTAAATGAGTGGCGACGAATCGGGCCGCACGCTGCATCCATCGATTAAGATCCCGTGCGCACGGCGATCATCCGGCGCGAGCGGCGTCAGGTAATTGTCGATCAAAGATTTTGTGATGCGTTCGCCTTCGCGACGGTAACGCGATGACTTTTCCGCGTCGCCGGCAAGCTCCGAGAGCCGCAGGAATCCGCCGGCGGCGATCGCCGCAGCCGAAGTATCCCGGTTCCTGAAGTGAACACCCTCGTCCACGAAGTCATACCAGGGAACGCCATCCGCCGGAAGATTGTCGGCAATGTAGTCCGCCACTTTCTGCGCCGTGGCCAGCATGCGAGGATCTTTGGTTTCGGCGTACGCCGCTGTGAATCCGTACAGCGCCCATGCGGCGCCCCGCGACCAGGTGGTATCGGCGGCGAATCCCTGATGCGTGTGGGTGAAAATCATTTCGCCGGGCGGGATGTTGTTGGGAATGTGAATCCAGCTGGAGTTTTTTTCGCCCGGCCCGCTGGTGATTTGGAATTCCTGCGGATTGTCGCCGGGATTGTAATGGACGGACTGTGTCGTCGAACCATCCGGACGCACCAGCCATTCGCTGGCGCGCAGCGCGTGGCTGAGCGCCATGTCGCGCCACTTCGGATCGCCCGTTTCGCGGCTGGCCCACCACAGCAATTGCAGATTCATCATCGTGTCGATGATCGTATCGTTGCCGTTCACGGCCCACGACGCGATCAGGTGGGTCGTGGGATTGTAAAGCTGCTGCAAACGTGCGGCGGCGCGCAGGGCACTTTCGCGCATCGACGGATCGTGCGTTTGTTCGTAGCCCAGCACCGAAGTATAGAAATACAGAAACCCAGCGTCGTGATTCTGGTTCATTTCCTGGCCCGCGAGCTTTGAGCCCCACAATTCAGCCCAGGCCTTATATTTTTCGTCATGAGTGCGCGCGTACATTTGCCATAGCTCGCCTGGCCAGAAGGAGCCGGTCCAGTAGTAACCATTCTGCGGAATCCATTCGCCCGTCGCGTTGCTGCCTTCGGTAAAAAATCCCTGGCCAATGTAGGGTCCGAATTTATCGGCGGCGATCGGAGTAACGATTGGCGCCCACGCGGCGGCGGTTTGGTCGATTTGGGTGCGCAGCAAATCAATCGCTTCACGGTACGTTCGCGTGTTGCGCGGGACAGCGGCCTGAGTTTCGACGATCGGCGTCAGTATTGCGTACGTCGCGGGCTCCGCCAGGCGGTCGGCTTGATCCTTCACTTTGGCGAGAAATTGCTCGCGCGAACGGATTCCGTCCGACGGCAACACGAAATTCGTTTCGAATCCGACAGCCGTTCGTGGGCCGGCTCCGACCAGACGGTTTGTACCCTCCTGGTCCCACGCGGCCATGGCGAACCATTCGGCCTGCCCGGTTCTGAGCTTGAGCTTCAGCAAATAATTCAAATCGTCTTTGTCGTAGGCGGCTTCGAGCCCCGACGTAATCACGGCGATGCCGAGGTTTTGGCCCGCAACGGTCCCGGATTCGGCCGCGCCAGGGCTCACCACTTGTTCGCCCCACAGTGCGAGCCACGGCGTGCTCGTCGCTTGCGAATCTGGCAGGATTGCCTCGATGTTTGGCTTGATCGGAACTCCGGTGACAATCGTTCCTGCGCTTTCGGCATCCGTGACGATGGAATGATGAAAGCCATACTCGCCGGCCCAAATCGTGAACCGCGAACGAAGATTTACCGTCTTTCCGTTCACGGCCCAGCCGGAATAGGTCAGTTCCAGAATTGACCGAACCGGCCCGGATGAAATGACACGCCACGAACGATTCTTCACGTCCGCCGGCTTTACGACCTGCCCGTTCACCAAAATTCCTACACCGCCAATCCCCAGAGAATTCCCGACTTTAAAGATGTCGCGGCCCTCCGGCGATTCATCGTAGTAGAGATAGTCGGGGGACCCGATTTTCCGAAGCTGAATCGTTCGCCGGACCTTTCCGTACAGATCGATGCCGTTGCGCTTATCGAAGTAGATTCGAAACGCGTCAACATCCGACTCCCAGCCGGCGCCTTCGAACTTTGTGCTGAATAAAGCGTCGGTGCGCTTTGCGTAGTCGCCGCGGAGCCGCCAAATCCGATCGCCTTCCCCGTAAGAGATGGTGACGATTCGCGTCTGGTGGGGCTTCAAATCGACTTGAAACGCCAGTTCATCGGCGTGGCGCTCGTCTTCGATTCCGTCCACTTGCGAAGGAAGCTCCGTGGTTGCAAGCACGGCCGCATCTTCGGCGAGAGTTGCGGCGTCCGACGTCGTAACAATCGCGGCGCCCGGTGTGAAGTTCGGCGCGATTTTTTTCAGCTCCGCAATCGGAATCACGATGTCCGAGGCGGGCCGCGCGGAGTCAGACGGATTCTGCACCGCAATTTTGATCGACTTGATCCGGGAGTCAGCCTGCGCGGGCAGGCTTGCAAGAAAACAGAGAGCAACGAGCGCGAGAACGCCCCGCTGGCATCGCATTGCTAGTTCGCCTCGGTCGCGGCGCGTGTTTCTTTTACGATTGCCACGAATCTCCGCGCGGATTCGGTAATGGCGCTGACGTCGCCGGATTTCAGCGCAGCAGCCGATACAAGTTCGCCTCCGATTCCAAGCGCCTCGACGCCCGCGCGGATGAAATCCGCGGCCGTGGAAAGATTTACGCCGCCGGTAGGAATCATTGGGATTTGCGGCAACGGGCCTTTCAGCGCTTGAATATACTTCGGGCCGCCCGTCGCGCCGCACGGAAATATTTTTACGAAGTCCGATCCGGCTTTCCAGGCGGTGATCACTTCGGTGGGAGTCAGCGAACCGGCCATCATCACCTTTCCTGCACCGCGAACGTATTCGACGGTCGGAACGTCGAGGCCAGGGCTGACGATGAATTGCGCGCCGGCGTCGATGCAGAGACGCGCGGTGGCTGCGTCCAACACCGTTCCGGCTCCGATTAGAAGATTATCGCCCTCGCGCAGAGCGAGCTTTGCGATGGTTTCAACCGCGCCGGGAACCGTCATGGTGATTTCGACGATGGGCACTCCCCCGGCGCGAACGGCGTCGGCGGCCAGGTCCACATGGGAAGCCGAATTCGCACGAATGACGGGGACGATTCCAATATCGCGGATGCGGCGAATAATCTCTTCTCGATGCATCGAAACGCCACCTTCCGCTGGGGAATATTTGAAGAAACCGCGTACCTTCGTCCGGGCGAATAGCTATCGCGAAATGCGCGCGCCCACACCTTTCATTACTTGCAAAACTTCTTTCAAAGTCGCCATCGAAGTGTCGCCCGGAGTCGTCATCGCCATCGCGCCGTGTGCCGCGCCACATTCGACGGCCCACTGCGGCCCTTTCCCTTCCAGGAAACCGTAGATCAAACCGGAAGCGAACGAATCTCCGCCGCCGACTCGATCCAGAATTTCCAGGTCTTCGCGATTTTTTGCCTCGTAAAACTCTCCCTCCGCGTAACAGATAGCACCCCAGTCGTTGCGGGTGGCGGTTCTCGCTTTGCGAAGCGTGGTCGCCACGACCTGAAATGGAAATGTCTTCACCACCTTCTCGATCATGCCTTTGAACGCGTCCGCTTCGAAATGGCTCAGAGATTCATCGGCGCCTTTCACTTCAAACCCAAGCGCGGCGGAAAAATCCTCTTCGTTGCCGAGCATCACGTTGACCAGCGGCGCGAGGCTGCGATTCACTTCCTGCGCCTGCTTCTTGCCGCCGATGCTTTTCCAGAGCGACTCGCGGTAGTTCAAATCGTACGAAACGACCACACCGTGGCGTTTTGCGGCTTCCATCGCCTCACGGGCCACTGCGGGAGTGCTGGACGACAGCGCGCAGAAAATTCCGCCCGTGTGGAACCATCGAACACCCGACTTGCCGAACACCGTGTCCCAGTCGATGTCGCCCGGTTTGAGTTGCGAAACTGCTGTATGACCACGGTCTGAGCATCCGAGCGCGGCGCGAACGCCAAATCCGCGTTCGGTGAAATTCAGGCCGTTGCGGGCCGTGCGACCGACGCCATCGTCGGCAACCCATCGAACCAGAGAAGAATCGACTCCTCCCTGCAGAATCAGATCCTCGACCAGCCGGCCCACCGGATTATCCACAAACGCCGTAACGATGGCCGTGTCTTTTCCAAAACAGCGCTTCAATCCGCGGGCTACGTTATATTCACCGCCGCCTTCGTACACATCAAAATTGCGCGTCGTCCAGATGCGCTTCTCGCCGGGATCGAATCGGAGCATCACTTCGCCCAGGCTCAGCGCGTCCCAGCGGCAAACATCTTTACTCTTGACCTTCAACGGCATGCTTCCACCTCAAGCGGAATAAACTTTTCGAAGAGTATAGAAGTAGTTTCAGAATCATGCATCCACTTCCACGCGCTCCAGACGCGGCACGAGAAGTTGGATCATCAGAAGCGCGACGAGATAGGCCGATCCAGCGATCACGAAGACGGGGACGTAGCTATGCGTCCATTCCAGCAGCAACCCTGTGAAGGCCGCAATACCCATTCCGCCCACAGCGCCTCCGAAACCTCCGATCCCGGCCACGGAAGCGACCGTGCGCCGCGGAAACATGTCCGACGGGAAAGTCATCAGATTCGCCGACCAGCCTTGATGCGCCGCGGCGGCGAGCCCGATGAGCGCAACAGCGAGCCAAAGGCTGCTGACCGAGGCGGCACAGACGATTGGGACAACGGCAAGAGCGCAAACGAGCATGGCGGTCTTGCGCGAGCGATACACAGGCCACCCTCGATGGATGAGCACCGAAGAAAGCCACCCGCCGGCGATGCTGCCGGCATCCGCCATCACGTAGATGGCCACCAGGGGCGGGCCGAGCTTGCCGAGCGACAGCCCATGCGACGTGTTTAGAAATTTCGGCAGCCAGAAGAGCAGGAACCACCAGATCGGATCGGTTAGAAATTTGGCGATTGTATAAGCCCATGTCTGGCGAAATGGAATGATTTTAGACCACGGCACGCGGCCCATGGGTTCGATGGCATCGGACTCAATATGCGCGAGCTCGGCCGCGGACACTCGCGGATGCTGCTGCGGCAAACGGTAAAACACCAACCAGGCAATCAGCCAGGAAATACTGAAAACGCCCGTAAACACGAACGCCCAACGCCAGCCCCAATGAATTGCGATCCAGGGGATTGTGAGCGGTGCCACGATCGAACCGATATTCGAACCCGAATTGAAAATTCCCGTGGCCAGCGCGCGCTCTTTCTTGGGAAACCATTCCGCCACCACTTTCAATGCAGCCGGAAAATTGCCGGACTCGCCTAATCCCAGAAAAAAACGCACGATACCGAATCCGAGCACGGTGCTCACCAGCGCATGGCACAACGCCGCGAGGCTCCAAATTGAGATAGCCAGGGCATATCCGAGGCGGGTTCCGATTCGATCGATGATTCCGCCAGCGAGCAGCAACCCGATCGCGTATGCGAATTGAAACGCCGCGATGATGTAGCCGTATTGGAGTTCATTCCACCCAATAATTCGCTGCAGGTCGGGTGCCAGAATTCCCAGCACCTGGCGGTCCATGTAGTTGAGCGTGGTGGCGAAGAACAGAAACCCGCAAATCATCCATCGACGGCGCGAGATTCCGTCTGCCGAGCGAAAAGTGACGGAAAGGTTCGGCGGATTCTCGCGATCAGGCATGGCGATTTGATGGAGAATTCTGACAGACGCGCGATTCTGTCGCCCGAAGTATTTGCGGGTGGCATTGTCTTTCCGTGTTGCGTCCGGAAAGGCGAATCACAGCCGCTCAGTTCTGGCTGGCGCGCGCCAGGAACTCGACGATCGCTTTCTCAGACACGCCGGGTTGGTCGGTAGCATAAATGTGCCCGGCTCCGGGCATCCAGAACGTCTCTGCGCCGCCAATTCTACCAGCGATTCGCCGCCCATTCGCCGAGGGAACCAGCTTATCGGCGTCGCCGTGAATCACAAGCGTGGGCGACGCGATCTGCGATAGGCGGCTATCCGCCTCCCACATCATGATTCCCTGAAGCTGCGCCATAAATCCCTCGCGCTTCGGGCTCCATTTCAACCGTATCGCCATATCCTCATCGATGTGTGCGCGCGGCGTGTCCGCCGCATAAATAAACGAGTTCGCGGCTTCCGCTGCCTGCTCGGGATTCAAGTCCGTTCGCAAAAGAGTTTGAATGACCGCCGGCTCCGCCTGAACGGCGTTGGGCCCGCCCGCCGCGGTACAGCCGAGAATCAACGAGCGAACACGCTGCGGGTATTGCAGCGCGAACTCCTGGGCGATCATTCCACCCATCGATACGCCGTGAACGTGCGCTCGCTCAACGCCCGCTGCGTCAAGCACAGCCGCTGCGTCTGACGCCAACACCGAAAGTGCGTACGGGCCAGACGGGACATCGCTTTGGCCGACACCGCGATTGTCGAATGCAATCGTGCGATAGCCCGCCGCCACGAAACTGGGCCGCGAGCGATACCACATGTGTGAAGTCCAGCCGAGACCCATGATGAGCAAAAGGGGCTCGCCGGTTCCCTGCTCGTCCCAGTATATTTTGGCGCCGTTATTTTCCGCGAATGGCACGCTTCCTCACTCTGGTGCGGGCAATTTTTGTGGGCACCGACTCCGATACCACGAATCCGGATTACGGGTTCGCGACCTTCAGCATCAACTTTCCGTTGTTTTCGCCGCTGTACAGCTTCAGCAGCGATTCGGGGAAAGTTTCAATGCCATCGATGATGTCTTCCTGCGTTTTGAGTTTTCCCTGAGCGATCCACGCCGCCATTTCCTGTGCGGCTTCGCGATACCTGTCCGCGTAATCGAAGACCACCATTCCGGTCATGCTGGCGCGGTTCACAAGGAGCGACAAATAGTTCGAGGGGCCTTTTACCGGCGTTGTGTTGTTGTATTGCGAAATCGCGCCGCAAAGCACAATCCTCGCCCCGCGCGCCAGATTTGCCAGCGCGGCTTCGAGAATTTCACCACCGACATTGTCAAAATAGACGTCGATTCCCTTCGGACAGGAATTGTGCAGGGCCTGTCGTACGTTTTCACTCTTGTAATCGATCGCGGCGTCGAAGCCGAGTTCCTTCGAGATGTATTCGCACTTTTCCTTGCTGCCTGCGATTCCCACAACGCGGCAGCCTTTTATTTTCGCGATTTGACCCACGACGCTGCCGACCGCGCCGGCCGCGCCGGAGACCACCACTGTGTCGCCCGCTTTCGGTTTTCCTATTTCGAGCAGGCCAAAATACGCCGTCATGCCGGTCATGCCGAGAGTACTCAAAAATACGGGTAGTGGAATCCCAACGGACGGGACTTTGTTTACGCTGGCGCCATTGGAGATGGCGTATTCCTGGACGCCAAACGGTCCGGTGACGATGTCGCCGACGGAGTATGCGGCATTTTTCGAGGCGATTACGCGGCCCAGCGCGAGAGCCCGCATCACTTCGCCGATTCCAACAGGCGGAACGTACGATTTACCTTCGTTCATCCATCCGCGCATGGCGGGATCGAGCGAGATGTAAAGAATCTTCACCAGAAACTCGCCGTCGGCGGGCTCGCGGACCGGCTCTTCGGTGTAGCGCCAGTTGTCGCGCGTCGGCAGGCCCACGGGACGCGATGCGAGTTCGAACTTGTGATTCACGGTTGTCATGGGAATATCTCCGGGCGTGATGGAGTGGAACCGCTTCGGGCTTCTGTTAGTCGCTTACACATGAAAGTTACTATCGCAGCGGGCATTGTATATAATCGCGGCCATCATGCCAAACCTCGAAATTCTGTATAGCGTTGCCGGCCACGTTGCCACCGTAACGCTGAACCGCCCCGACAAATTAAACGCCTGGACGGCCGTCATGGAGCGCGAAGTCAGCATTGCGTTCGAAGACGCCGAAAAGGACGACAAAGTCCGGGTGATCATTCTCACCGGAGCGGGACGCGGATTTTGCGCCGGAGCGGATATGGGGCTGCTCAGCAACGTCGCCGAGTTCGGACTCGACGAACGGGGGCGCGAGCAGGCGCTGCGCAATTGCGCCAGCGGCGCGAAATCATCCGTGCGCCAGGATTTCCAGAAAAAATATACCTACTTCCCCGCCATCGAAAAACCAGTGATCGCGGCCATCAACGGAGCGGACGTCGGTCTGGGCCTCGTGATCAGCTTATACTGCGATCTTCGATTCGCTTCCGACGCGGCCAAATTCAGCACTGCGTTCGCGCGGCGGGGCCTGATCGCTGAGTATGGGCTCGCCTGGATACTGCCGCGGCTGGTGGGCCACGCGAACGCGCTCGATCTGCTGTTTTCCGCGCGCATGATCGACGCGGCCGAGGCTCACAGAATGGGCCTTGTGAATGCAGTTTTCCCGCAAGACGTTTTCATGGACAAAGTGAACCAGTACGCCGCGGATCTTGCGGAAAATGTAAGCCCGCGCTCACTGCGGATTATCAAGCGGCAAGTCTATGACGCGATGTTTCAGGGCTTGGAAGCTGCCTTCGAAACCTCCGAGCGGGAGATGCTGGCGAGCCTGCAATCGGAAGACTTCAAAGAAGGTGTCGCGCATTTTCTACAGAAGCGTCCGCCCGTTTTTTCCGGCAAGTAGGAACCTTGCATGAGTTTTGAATTCAGCGAGCGAACCAAAGACTTGCACGTCCGGTTGCGCGCCTTCATGGACGCGCACATTTATCCCAACGAAAATACTTTTGAACGAGAAATCGAAGCCAGCCGCTGGACGCCGACGCGGATCGTGGAGAGCCTGAAGGAGAAGGCGCGGGGCGAGGGCCTGTGGAATCTGTTTCTGCCGCACGACGAATACGGCGCCGGGCTGACAAATCTGGAATATGCGCCCCTGTGCGAAGTGATGGGCCGCAGCCATATGGCACCGGAAGTATTCAACTGCTCGGCTCCGGACACCGGAAATATGGAAGTGCTGGCGCGATATGGCACTCCAGAACAGAAGGAAACTTGGCTGAAGCCTCTTCTGGCCGGCGAAATCCGTTCGTGTTTTTGCATGACGGAGCCGGACAAAGCCTCTTCCGACGCGACCAATATTTCGGCCAGCATCGTTCGCGACGGTGGCGACTACGTCATCAACGGGCGGAAGTGGTGGTCCTCCGGCGCCGGTGACCCGCGCTGCAAAATTGCGATATTCATGGGTAAGACCGATCCCACCGCGCCGATTCACAAACAACAATCGATGATTCTGGTGCCTCTCGATACGCCGGGCGTAAAAATCGTCCGGATGCTCACGGTGTACGGATACGACCACGCGCCGCACGGCCACGCGGAGATTGCGTTTGAAAATGTACGTGTGCCCTCGCGAAACATGCTGCTGGGCGAAGGTCGAGGATTCGAAATTGCGCAGGGACGGCTCGGACCGGGACGGATTCATCATTGCATGCGTTGCATTGGCATCGCCGAGCGTGCTTTGGAGCGGATGTGCGCGCGAGTGCAATCGAGACAGGCGTTTGGCAAAGCGCTCGCGGAACAGGGCACGATTCGCGCGGATATTGCAAAGTCGCGCATCGAGATCGACCAAGCGCGCTTACTTACGCTCCAGGCGGCGCACAAAATGGACGTCGCGGGGAATAAGGCGGCTCGCGCGGAGATCGCCATGATCAAGGTCGTGGCGCCGAACGTCGCGCTGCAGGTGCTCGACCGTGCGATCCAGGCCCACGGCGGCGCCGGAGTTTCGCAGGATACCTTTCTCGCCAGTTCGTGGGCGATGGTCCGAACCCTGCGGCTGGCGGACGGTCCTGACGAAGTTCACCTCGAATCGGTCGCCAAGATCGAATTGGCAAAAGGGAAAACCTAGTGCCGCCCGTCGTCATTGATTCTGTGCGGTCACTGAACCAGCTGGTGGGGACCGAACTGGGAGTATCCGACTGGCTTGCCGTAACGCAAGAGCGAATCGACGAATTTGCGGCGGCCACCGGCGACAATCAATGGATTCACATCGATCCCGAGAGAGCGCGGCTTGAATCACCGTTTGGGGGAACGATCGCCCATGGATTTCTTACGCTCTCGCTCATCAGCTCGTTCATGAAGCAGATCATTGAATTCCAGCCGCCGATTCGATTGGCCGTGAACTACGGTTTGAATCGAGTCCGCTTCGCCAGTCCCGTTCGCTCGGGCTCGCGAATTCGCGGCCGGTTCGCCGTGCTTTCATGCAAGGAATTGCCCGGAGCGGTCGAAGCTGTGTTTTCGGTTACGGTCGAATCGGAAGCCGTGGAAAAGCCAAACTGCATAGCGGAATGGGTGGTGCGTTACTACAGTTGACAGATCGTGCCTGCGTTCCGTTTATATCGTTCCGGTCTGGGCACATTGCAGCGACGCTTTCAAGAGCAGCTTCACTAGTTCATGCATCGGCGCGAATCGCGGGTCTTTCGTCAGACCTTGGTGGTAGCGGTAGTAGATTTGCTGGACGATGACCGCGAGCTTGAAGCGTGCAAACACTAAATAGAACACCATGTGGGAAGCGTCACGCCCGGTGATGCGCCGGTATCGCTCCACGATCTCCGTTCGGCGTAACATGCCGGGAAAATTCGTGGGTCCCCATCGAATCTTCTGCATTTCAGACGAGTCGCCTGGTTCGACCCAGTAGGCGAGCAGAGTTCCGAGGTCCGACAGCGGGTCGCCAATCGTGCACATTTCCCAATCGAGTAGCCCGATGATCCTGGGAATGTCAGCGGGATCCAGAACCGCGTTATCAAATTTGTAGTCGTTGTGAATCAAGGCGGGCGGTCCGCTGACGGGCACGTTGCGATTCATCCATTCGACGACGCGTGCTACCTCGTCGTGTTCGTGGGTCTTCGAACCGTAGTAGCGCTCCGTCCAGCCTTTTAATTGCCGGGCGACGTATCCTTCGGGCTTGCCTAAATCCGCCAGTCCTGCGCCGTTGTAATCGAGTTTGTGCAAAAGAGCGAGATTATCGACGAATGATTCGCTCAGGCGCCGAGCGGTTGCGGCATCCAATTCAATTTCGGCAGGTGGATCGCGGCGAAGGATGATTCCGCGAATTGGATTCATCAGATAGAACGGCGCTCCGAGGACCGAATCATCCGCACAGTAAAGTAAAACCTCCGGTGCGGGAGGATAGATCGGATGGAGCTTCGCAAGGACACGATATTCACGACCCATATCGTGCGCAGATTTCACCGTGCTGCCGAACGGCGGCCTTCGCAAAACCATTTCGCGCTGTCCCAATCGTACGGAGTAGGTGAGATTGGAATGCCCGCTGGGGAATTGAGTGAAGGTGATCGGTCCCGTTTCATCCGGAAAATGCTCCCGCAAGTAGGGCTCGAGCGTGGCGCGATTCAATTCCTCACCGGCTCGGATGGGGCCGGGCCGGTCACACGAGTCCGCCAATCGACGGGCATCACTTTCGGCCATCAGCGGTAGGTCCTCATCGTTTCGTCTTCGATGTGGGGAATCGCGTTGAACGCGCTCAGCGAAAAGCGATCGTTCGTGTAGACAAATTCCGAATATGCGCAATTCCGTACCATCCACGAAAGCTGGACGGTCTTTAGCGGCGTCAACGCGAGCGCCCGCTGCACCGCGACCGATGTAGGGCCGCCGGAACTGAAGATCGCAACTTGTTCACGCGAAGTCCCCGCCGGCAGAAACGTGGAAAGCCCTCGATTGACGCGGGCGCAGAAATTCGACCACGGCTCGACGCCGTCGAGCGTAATTTCTCCGTTCACCCAGACCGTAATCACCGCCTCGAACAGCCGCTGGAACGCAAGGTAACGGTCGCCCGGTTCGCCGCACTGATCATAAGCCTGGTACAAATCCCGAACGGTCGATTCGCTTTCGACGAGTTGCGGTACCCCGTGCTTCATGACTGCTTCGCCCTGGTATTCGTCGAACTCCGGAAACACGGTCGGCTCCGGAAACGATAGTCCGGCGCGGTTCATAACGTCGCTGACGATCCGGCACGTATCGATCTGACGAACGCACGGCCCGGTGCAAACGCGGTCGAACTTGAGCGCGTGGCGCGCCCAGTATTCACCGAGGAGCGCCGCCTGCTGCTCGCCAAGTGGCGAAAGACGGTCGTAGTTCGCCTCCAAAAAGGAAGCCTGGGCATGACGTACGAAGAATAGGCGGCTCATTCTGTGCCGAGCGTCTCACTCGAAGCTCTCGTGTTGCAAGAGCGGCAGGCTCTTGCGGGCAACGGTCGCAGTCCCTTAGGCGCCGGCGGCACTCGCGCTGAATCCCGAAAACGTTTTACCCTCTTCCGCGAGCCGCTTCAGCAGGGGAGCCGGAGTCCAAATTTCGCCGTGTTGCCTTTCGAACTCGCACACTCTTTCATAAACGGTCTTCAAGCCCACCGTGTCCGCGTACCACATGGGACCTCCGCGATACGCCGGAAACCCGTAGCCGTTGAGGTAGATGATGTCGATGTCCACGGCGCGCAGGGCAAAGCCCTCTTCCAGAATCCGCGCGCCTTCATTTACCAGCGCGTAGATGCACCGATCGACGATTTCCGCGGCGTCGATTTTCCGCTGTGAGATTCGAGCTTCCGCAACCCATTCGCGGATTCGCGTCACGACTTCCGGGTCCAGAGTCGCGCGGCGGTTTTCATCGTACCTGTACCAACCGGCGCCGGTTTTCTGGCCGAATCGGCCGAGTTCGCAGAGGTTGTCCTCCAGAATTGGTTGGCGTACTCCGGGCTTCTCCAAATGCTTGAACTCTTTGCGAATCCGCCAGCCCACATCAAGGCCGGCGAGATCACCGGTCGAAAGCGGACCCATCGCCATTCCAAAATCGAAGAGAGCCTGATCGACCGCTTCGATGCTCGCGCCCTCCTCGACCAGGAATTGCGCTTCGCGGCGATACGGGCCAAACATGCGATTGCCGACGAAGCCGCGGCAGTTTCCGACAAGCACTCCGATCTTTCCGATCTTCTTCGAAAGTTGCATGCACGTGGCAATCACTTCGCTGCTCGTGGCTTTCCCGCGGACGATTTCCAGCAAGCGCATCACGTTTGCGGGGCTGAAGAAGTGAGTGCCAATCACGAAGCCGGGTCGCGCGGTCACCGACGCGATTTCGTCGATGCTGAGCGTCGAGGTGTTGCTCGCCAGGATCGCGCCCGGTTTGCAGATTTTGTCCAGCTCCCGAAAAATTTCTTTCTTCAGCGCCATGCCCTCGAAAACCGCTTCGATCACCAGGTCGGCATTCTTGAATTCGTCAAAGCTCAGCGTGGGCGCAATCAACTTCAGCCGCTCGTCCGCAAATTGCTGCGTGATGCGGCCTCGCTTAACGGACGTTGCATAGTTCTTCCGGATCGTTTCCAGACCGCGATCGAGCGCGGCTTGATCGGTGTCTTTTAGCGCCACCGGGAATCCCGCGTTGGCTAGGACCATCGCAATTCCGCCCCCCATCGTGCCTGCGCCGATGACTGCCGCTCGAGCGATGGGAAGTACCGGAGTTTCCTTCGCTATGCCGGGAATCTTGGCTACTTCGCGCTCGCCGAAGAAAACGTGGATCAGCGCTTTGGACTGATCGGAGAAAAGACATTCGACGAAAAGGCGCTGTTCCTCTTTGCAACCGTCTTCAAACAGAAGACGCGTTGCCGCTTCAATCGCATCAATCGCGGCGAGCGGAGCTTTCAGCCCGCGCTGCTTCTTGCGAACGTTCTCCCGAGCCGCGGCGAAAATTGCTGCATTTGCCTCTGGCGATCCCAACTTCTCGTTTCGTTCGCGAGTTTTGCGCGCGGGGGCCGAGGCAATTTCACGCGCGAACGCTACAGCCTGAGCGAGTAAGCCTCCCGGTTGTTCATCGAAGAGCCGGTCGACGATGCCAAGCTTGAACGCTTCGGCGGCGGAAACGGGTTTGCCGTCGGTACACATCTCCACAGCGGCGCTGACCCCGGCCAGGCGCGGCAGACGCTGCGTTCCCGCAGCGCCGGGAATAATTCCCAGCTTTACTTCCGGTTGGCCCACCTGCGCCGTTTGCGACGCAACGCGGTAGTGGCAAGCCATCGCTAATTCCAAACCGCCGCCGAATGCCGTGCCGTGAATGGCCGCGACAACTGGTTTCTTGCTGTCCTCCACGCGAAGAAGAAACGGCAACATCCCTGGCCCGCGTTCACCTTTTCCGGACGTCATCTTTCCGAACTCTTTGATGTCTGCACCGGCGACAAACGTCTTGCCTCCGCCCATCAGCACCGCTGCGCGAACGCCGGGATCCTCGTTCATTCGCGCGATAGCATCTGAAATTCCTTCGGGCACGCCGGGACTCAAGGCGTTGACCGGCGGGTTATTGATCGTGATGACGGCGACGTCGCCGTCGCGTGTCAGCTGCACTAAATCGCTCATCTCAATACATCCCCTCGCATGCGGATTCGTTAGGCGCTCTTCGCCGTCGGAGCCGCGGCGTCAATCACCTGCCCCGCGATTCTCGCTCGGTGAAAAGTGGCGTCGCCGAACATGGTTTCCGACGCTTTCGCCCGGCGGTAATACAGGTGGATATCGTTTTCCCAGGTGAAGCCCATTCCACCGTGGACTTGAATGCCGTGGTTCCCCACGCTGCGGCCTGCGTCGCTCGCGTACGCTTTGGCAATCGACACGGCCACTGGCGCGTCCGCCGTTCCTTGCTGAAGCGTCCACGCGGCGTAGTAAGCGGCCGACCGCGAGCTTTCGGTTTCCAAATACATGTCCGCGCACTGGTGCTGAACGGCCTGAAACATTCCAATCGGCTTTCCGAACTGTTTTCGCGTCTTGGCGTATTCGACGGTGATGTCGAGCGTACGTTGCATGCCGCCCACCATTTCGGCCACCAGGGCTGTCGTTGCCACATCAAGCGCTTTGGTCAACCCGTTCGTTTCGCCGATCTTGTCCGCCGGGGTGCCGGAAAATGAAACGGAATAGAGCTTTCGGGTCATATCCATCCCGAGCATCGGCTTGATTTTCAGGCCCGGCGCGCTGGGGTGTACCACGAACACGCCGTTCCGAGCGACGACCACCAGGAAGTCTGCAATCGCAGCATCCGTAACGAATAATTTCTCGCCGGTCAGTTTGCCGTTCGAGCCAGTCATCGAAAGTTCGCTCGGTTCCCAGCTCGCTGTTGATTCCAGGAACGCGAGCGTCGAACGGGCGTCCCCCGCGCAAATCGGCTCCAGGTATTTGCGCTTGTGTTCGACGCTTGCAACGGCGTTGATCGTCGCGCCGGCGAGCGCTACCGTCGAAAACAAAGGGCCGGGTAGCAGCGCACGTCCGGCCTCCTCCATCAGCAACGCCAGTTCGACGGTGCCCAGGCCAACTCCACCGAATTCCTCGGGGAAAATGATGCCGGTGTAACCTTGTTCGGCCATCTTTCCCCAGAGCTGGGCGTCGTAAGCCGTCTCCGTCTCCATCAGGCGGCGAACCGTTTCCATCGGACACTCGCCGGCAAAGAACTTCCGCGCGTTGGACTTCAACAGCTCCTGGCTTTCGTTCAATCCAAATTGCATCGGTCTTCTCCGGGTATCTCAGACGGTTGCCCGACGGCGGAAATGGGCCTCAGTAACTTCGCGGCAGGCCCAGCACAAAATGCCCGATGATATTTCGCTGCACTTCCGACGTTCCCGCCTCGATGGTGTTGCCTCGCGTCCGCAAATAGCCGTATGACCAGATTCCATTGTCGATCGCATGCGAGTCACCCGCCAGAAGCTGGCCGTAGGGCCCGAGAATCTCCTGCGCCAGTTGCTGCACACGCTGATTGAGCTCGCTCCAGAAAATCTTTTGAATCGAGCCCTCAGGCCCCGGAACGCCCGTAGCGGTCATGCGACTGAAGGCGCGCATCTGATTGAGCCGCATGATCTCGATTTCTGCGTAGCACTGCGCAAGCCTTTGCCGTACCACGGGATCTTCGGACGCCGGCTTGCCGTTGCGCAGAATTTTTCTGGAAAGCTCAATCAGGCGGCTGATATTTCTGGTGAAAATCAGATGGAGCCGAGCGCCGTACGACCCGCGTTCATACATGAGGGTGCTGACGGCGACGTTCCAACCGTCGTTCACTTTTCCCAATACGTTTTCGACCGGCACGCGCACATCGCGAAAAAAGATCTCATTGAATTCAGATTCGCCGGTCATCTGGCGCAGCGGCTTCACTTCCACGCCCGGCGCCTTCATATCCACGAGCAGGACGGTGAGGCCTTTGTGTTTTGCGGCCGCGGAATCGGTGCGTACGACCAGCTCGCACCAGTTCCCCACCCAGCCGTAGCTGGTCCACACTTTTTGTCCGTTCACCACGTAATGATCGCCGTCGAGCCGCGCTTCGGTCTGAAGGCTCGCCAGATCAGAGCCGGCGTTGGGTTCCGAGAATCCCTGGCACCAGATTTCCTCGGCGCTCAAAATTTTCGGAATGAAACGCTTTTTCTGCGCTTCCGTGCCGTAGGCGATGATCGTGGGACCGATCAAGCCAAGTCCCAGCGAATTCGCCATCGGCGGCGCTTCGGCTCGCGCCATTTCTTCCCAGAAGATCGCCGATTGCATCAGCGTGGCGCTCCGGCCTCCGTATTCTTTCGGCCAGGAAACTGCCGCCCATCCGCCTTCATGCAATTTGCGCTGCCATGCGCGCAAATAGGAGAACGACTCTTCGATCGGTTTCTCGCGCCATTCGTCCCAGTCTTTAGGGAGGTTTGCGCCCAACCAACCGCGCAACTCGTCGCGGAATTCTCTCTCTTCGGTTGTGAGGTTCAGATCCATCGGAAAACTCCTTCAGCAGTCCCGGCAGCGGCGCCGCGTGCGCTTAACTCGAAGCCAGTTTGCGCTTCGCATCGAATGCGTCGGGACGGATGGATTCGTTGCCGTCCCAATATTTCTTGCGCAATTCTTTTTTCAAAACCTTTCCGGTACCGGTTTTCGGCAGGCTCTCGACAAATTCCACCGAGCGAGGGCATTTGTAGTGCGAAATGCGCGACCGGCAGAAGTCGAGCAACTCGTCGGCGGACGCTGCGGCGCCCGGCTTAAAAACAACGAGAGCCTTGGGAACCTCGCCCCACTTGGCGTCGGGAACGGGAATGACGGCCGCTTCCATCACGGCCGGATGCGCGAGGATGGCTTTCTCGATCTCCAGCGACGAAATGTTTTCGCCGCCGCTCACGATGATGTCCTTTTTGCGATCGACGATCAGGAAATATCCGTCCTCATTTACGGTCGCCATGTCGCCGGTGTGAAACCATCCGCCGCGGAGCGCATCGGCCGAGGCTCTTGGCTGGTTCCAGTAGCCTTCCATGATTCCGTCGCCTCGCGCCACGATTTCTCCGATGGCAACGCCGTCGCGCGGCACGTCCTTGTCATTCGGGTCCACCACTCTCATTTCGACGCCCAATACCGGGTAGCCCGTCATAGCCTGGCCCGCGTAGCGGTCTTCGCCCTGCCATTCGAGCCCAGGTTTGGCTTGGGAAATGGAAAGCGTCGGCGACGTTTCTGTGAGGCCATAGCCCGACCAGCACACGCCGCCGAGTTTTTCCTCCACTTCACGCACGAGCGTGGGAGAAGACGCGGCCCCGCCAATCGAAATTCTCTTCAGGCTGCTCAGGTTGAACTTGGTGCGCTCCGGGCAATTGACCAACACGGTCGCCATAATGGGAACCAGACTGCAGGTCTGCGCGCCTTCGTCCTGGATCAGGCGAAATACTTCAACGGGATCGAAGCGGTGAATCATCACGTGCTTGCCACCGCGATAGGTGAGCGAGTGGGCCACGCCCCACCCGTTCGCGTGAAATAGCGGAATGGTGTGCAACTCGACCGGGTCTTTTTCCGCATGCACCGAAATGCTGGAATGCACCGCGTGCAAATATACGTTGCGATGGGTGAGCATCACGCCCTTGGGATCGGCGCTCGTGCCGCTCGTGTAGAAAAGCTCGGCGACGCTATTCTCGTTGACCTTCAGCAGGTCGGCTTGCACCGGTTCGGCGTTTGCGAGCATGGCTTCGTAGTTCTCTCGCTCCAGCCAGTCGTGTTCCGGGTCAGCGTCGAGCAGATAGATCGCTTTCACCGAGGGGATTTCCCGGCGGAATGATTCGACGACCGGTAGAAACGCCTTTTCGACGAATAGAACTTTCGCGCCGGAATCCTTCAGGATGTAGGCAAGCTCCGGCGGCGACAGCCGAATATTCAACGGCAGCAGTATGGCGCCCGCTTCGAGCACGCCGTAATACGCTTCAAGCAAACGGTGACAATTCGTGCTCAAAAACGCGACGCGATCACCCTCGGCGACTCCCGCCTTTCGCAGGCCGCCCGCCAAACGGTTCGCGCGCGCTCCAAACTGCGCGTAGGTGAATCTTTCGGCGCCGCAGACGACGGCGGTCTTTCGTGGAAACTGTTCGGCCGCGTAGCGCAAAAACCGAATCGGAGTAAGTGGAATATTCATAAGCGGAAATGGCGGACTTCAGGCCGTTTGCCCTCCATCGACAACCAGTACGTGGCCGGTGACAAAATCCGAAGCTTTGGACGAGAGATACACGGCCGCGCCCTTGAGATCGTCTTCATTTCCAAATCTGCCGAGCGGTAACCGCCGCAGAAACAAATCGCGATTTCGCTCGATCACCACCGAGGACATATTTGTCGGAAACCACCCGGGCGCGATCGCGTTTACTTGAATGTTGTGCTGACCCCACTTGCAGGCGAGGTCTCTGGTGAAGGCGATCACGCCGCCTTTGCTCGCGTGATACCCAATCGCCTGGAATTCCGGAGGGGCGCCGTGCATCCCGGCCACCGACGTGATGTTGATGATCTTTCCGCTCTTCTGCGCGATCATCGCTTTGCCCACGGCCTGCGAGAATAAAAACGTTCCGGTAAGGTTTGTCTCGATTACCTTGTTCCATTGATCGAGAGTCATTTCTTCGACCGGCGCGCCCCAGGAAGTCCCGGCGTTGTTGATCAAAATATCCAGGTGCCCGAATTTCGAAATGGCCGTCTGCACCACAGCTCGAATGTCGGCCGGATTCTTCACGTCACACGCCAGCGCCAGCGCTTTCCCGCCGAGCAATCGCAATTCTTCGGCAGCCTGTTCACACCGTTCCTTTTTTCGGGCACAGAGGACCAAATCCGCGCCCGCTTCCGCCAAGCCCTCGGCCATTTGGCGTCCCAGGCCGGTCGCGCCGCCGGTAACGATCGCCACTTTGCCGGTGAGATCGAAGAGTTGCTGGATTTTCATGAATTCTTTTCCGCGGACGCGAGCCGATTCAATAAAATCTTCCTTTCCATATTGGCCGCTCACGCAGTCCGCGAGCGACACTTCCATACCGCGGGATGCGGACGCAAAAAGGAAAAACGGGCGAGTCGTCTGAAACGCCGGCGGCGCTCCACAGCCCCGCCGGCGTCTCCAGATGCCGGGCTAGAAATTAAATCGCGCTCCGAGCTGCACCTGCCGCTTCGGCAGCGCCGCCGTAAAACCCAGCGGTTGGCTGGGTGAAAGCGCCGCGGTGCCATGCACATCGAATGGCGGAGCAAAATCGGCGCCGACAATGTTGTTTACGCTCGCGTAATTGGTGCGGTTGGCGATGTTGAATCCTTCCGCGGTCAACTGCAGCGCGTAGCGCTCGCCGAACTTGATGGTCTTGCTCAAGCGCATGTCGAACGAAATGAAGTTCGGTCCGAGTCCGCTATTGCGTCCCGCGCCGGGCGGACGATCGTTTGTGAAGTGGTTGTCGCCGTTGATGTCCGAACCCGCCAGCAAGTTGAAGGGATGCCCGCTGTTGTAATTGAAAACCGGCGACAGTTGGAATCCCTTCAGAAAGGCGTTGTTGGTCCAGGGACTGTCGAACACTCCGGCGACGACGACTTTGTTCCGCTGGTCGAAGTCGGAAAGCGCGCGCTCGGCATACAGCTGGGTTTCGTTGAACGGAGCGTAGTCGCTGTTAAAGTCGGTCGAGTTGTCGAACGCTTTGCTGTAGGTGTAATTCGCCATCATCGTGAAATGGTCGCCGAAGCGTTTGCGCATTTCGATGATGCCGCCCTGATAGAGCGCCGATCCGATCGACGAGTATTCGTTGTTCTGCAGGATGTACGGATTCACCCAGCACTGTGTGCCGGACGGCTGGTTATACGCGTTCACGCATCCCGGTCCGCCCCAGTTTTGAAATGGAATGCCATTCGTCGGCAAACCGTTTGCCGCAATTCCGTCCGTTGTGATCGGCGCGCCATTCGTCAGATTCGTGTCGATCGAAACCGGCAAACGCAAAGTGTGCACGTAAATGTAGCTGATGGACACCGTCAGGCTTGGGCCCACCTGCCGCTCGATTCCCAGCGACGCTTGCTCGGAATAGGGATTCTTGAATCCGGGCTGGCCGTAGAACAGCACTGTGCCTGGAGGCAGCGGGCCGGTGTTGCTGACTTGCACTCCCAGGTTCGCCAAATCCTGCTGCGTGACGCACGCCACTTGCCCGGCGGGCGGCGTGCCGCACTGGATCTTCTGCTGGGCGAAGAGCGCCTGGTACAAAAGCCCGGAATTCACTGCCGGATTCGGCGGCGTCGTGGGGCTGCCGTTCAATCCGTTGAGCGTCACCAGCGTGTTGGCGATCTGGCGCGTGCCATTCACATCACCGAGAGTTTTCACCACGTTGTCGATCTGCGCGTAAATCGGCGAATAGAAAATGCCGAATCCGCCGCGGATGACCGTCTTGTGATCGTTAAAAGGATCCCACGCAAACGAGAGCCGAGGCGCGAAGTTTGTCTTCGTCGTATGCAGCAGGCTGATCTGCGAATCGAGGTCGTAGCGGAGTCCGTAGTTCAGCGTCAGGTTCGGCCGGATTTGCCAGGTGTCCTGCACATAACCGGCGGTGAGTGGACGGTTGAAGGAGTACGTCGGATTGCCGAAGCCCTGCTCATAGAAGGACGGAAGCCCCAGGCTGGCGGATTGCAGGGTTGTAATCTGCGCAGGACCGGTGCCCAGTCCGCAATCGGCCGGAACGTACAAGCACGGGCTGAGAAGGAATCCCGGCAATTCCAGGAATTCGAACCGACCGGCGAAGAACGTCTGCGACGTCGTGCTGTTGCCTCGAATCAGCTCGTAGAATCCCGCCTTAATGGTGTGGCGGCCGCGAATAAAGGTGACGTTGTCGGCGATTTCGTACCGGCGCGTGGTGGTGAAGCTCGGCAGAAAAATTTGGCGCCCGAAAAATCCGTAGCCCTCAATGTCCAAGCCCGGGCCGCCGGGATCGGTGGTATTTACGCCCAGGTAATTCCAATCCCACTGGAGGCGGAGTTCGTTTTGCGTCGTAGGGCTGAACTGGTGATACCAGGCGCCCTGCGCGGCGCTGTCCCAGCTGGTGATCTTGGTTCCGCGCGAATAGGCAGTGAGCGCTTGCAGATTGGGATCTTGCTCATTTAAGTGCGCGTAACTGTACCGGAAGGCGAGTTGGTTCGCTTCATCCACATGATGATCCAGACGGACCGATCCTTGATAGGAGCGAATCGGAAACGGAAATACCCCGCCGTTCGTTTCGAATTGATTGATCAGGAATGGATTCACGGCATTTGTAAACGTGGCAGGGCACGGTGAAGACGTGGACGGCGTGATCGTCAAGCAGCTGCCGAGCAGGAACGCGCAGGTCTGTGCGGGCAAAAACGTGGGAGGTCCGCCGAGCGGATTGGAGGGATCGGAAAAACAGGGAACGGCCGGATTGCCCGGCAACGCGGCGAGGCCCGCAAAAATTGCCTGTTGCGACGAAGTCGGCGCGAAAATATCCGAGTTCGTCAGCAGCGGGACCGAATCCTGCGCGTCCGAACGCAAACCCTCAAACGCCGCGAACAGGAACGTCTTGTCTTTCTTGATCGGAAAGCCGATCGTGGCGCCGAATTGCTGGCGGTTCAACGAATCCTTGATCGGCGCGCCCTGCGCGTCGAGCGAAAAAGGATCGCCGGGTGATAGCGCGGGAGCAAACGAGAACGGATCGCGCGAATCCATCGCGTCGTTGCGGAAGAAACCAAACAGCCCGCCGTGAACTTCGTTCGTCCCCGATTTGCTTACGATGTTGATGCTGGCGCCGCTGCCGGAGCCGAGGTCCGCTCCGTAATTGCTGCGGTTCACCTGGAATTCCTGCACGGCATCCTGGCTGAGCGTCTGGCGTACGCCGCCGGCGTCGTCATTTGCTTCGCCGCCGTCAACCGTCACGTTATTTCCGCGGCCGTTGCTGCCGTAGAACGAGAGTCCGCTCTGGGGAGTTTGCTGCACGCGAAAATCCGCATTGCTGGCGATCACATTGGAGTTGCTGACGCCCGGCATCAGCAGCGTGAACGTCAAATAGTCGCGCCGCGAAATCGGCAGGTCTTCGATGTAACGCTGCGTCACCGTGTCCGCCTGGCTGCCGCGCTCGGTTTCAACGACGGGAGGCTCAGCCGTCACTTCCACTTGGGAAGTGGACGTCGCCACTGCCAGCCGGAAGTCGATAACGGCGTTTTGCCCGACCGTCAGCGCAAGACCGGTCTGCGTCTGAATCTGAAATCCTGTCGCTTTCGCCGTGATGTTGTACGTGGAGGGCGGCAGTCCGGCGATTTGGTACTGGCCCCCCGCGCTGGTTTGCGTGGTGTACTGCAGGCCCTTCAGCATGTCTGTGGCAGTGATCGATGCGGAGCCGATCACCGCGCCGGTCGGGTCGGTAACGGTGCCCTGGATTTGACCAGAAGCGCCCACACCCTGCCCTTGCGCGCCGGATAAACAGACGAGTAGAGCCGCGACGACAAAGACTATCTTAAGGATTGCCTTCATAAGTCCTCCGCAATCAGCTGAGTACAGGGTCAAAGGGAACCCGTCGAGAAGAGTCGCTCGCGCGCGGGAGCCGCTCGATTGGCCCACTCGGCCCGCTCAACACATCCACCCATTCAAAATTCTGATAGTCCGTATCACATTAAAGAGACTAACGTCAAGAACTAACCCGCTGGCCGGCACGCGAAATTCACCGCCTGTTGCGAAAACCGAACGGGGACACACAATCGCGGGCGAAATACGAAGAAGGATGGCGGCAACCGGCCACTGTGCGGTTTACGGACGCAAAACGATTCGTCCCGCAACCTGGCCGCGGCGCAATTGCTCGAGGACTACGTTGGCTTCGCTCAAAGGGCGCTCAGACACCTGGCAGGCGATCTTCCCTTCCGCGGCAAGCGACAATATTTCGCGCAGATCTTCGCGCGTGCCGACGGCGGATGCCTGAATGCGCACCTCGAGACCTGCCATCGAAATCGGAGGGAAACAAATCGATTCGGCGGGAAGGCCGACCACAAGCAGAATTCCGGTGGGCCGTATGCAGCCAAACGCCGAATCATAGGCGGCCTTTGCCGCGGACGTTACCAGCACGGCATGGGCGCCGCCTTTTCGCCGCATTTCTTTCGCTACATCCACGGCGGCTGCGTTCAACGTGTGGGCGGCACCATGCAACTTTGCCTGTTCCAATTTCTGTTCCGAGACGTCGATCGCAAATACCTCCGCGCCGAGGTTGCGCCCCATTTGCACCGCCAGATGGCCAAGGCCGCCCACGCCAAAAATCGCCAGTCGCTGCCCCGGCTGGATTTTCGCGTGCTTCAAGGCGCGATGGACCGTTACGCCCGCGCAAAACAACGGGGCCGCCTGGATGGCGGAAAGGCCGTCCGGAATCCTGGTTACGTGGCTCGCCGGCGCCTTCACATACTCGGCATAGCCGCCGTCCACGCTCACGCCGGTGATTTTTTGCCTGGCGCAAAGGTTTTCGTTTCCCTGGAGGCAAAATTCGCACTCACCACACGTCCAGAAAATCCAGGGAATCCCTGCACGATCGCCGACACGCAAGCTCTTCACGTCCGCACCGGCTTCGACGACGGTTCCCGCCACTTCATGACCTGGAATCAGCGGCTTCTTCACGATGCGCGCCATCTGCGGCCAGTCACCGTCGGCGACATGCACATCGGAGTGGCAAACGCCGCAGGCTTCGACGCGAAGCAGCACCTCTTCCGCGGCGGGAACAGGCCGCGCGATTTCTTCCAGCGCGAGCGGCGTTTTGAATTCGTGCAAGACGGCGGCCTTCATGCGTGGCGCTCCGGGAGATGCGAGTGCATTGGATTTCACGGCTTGGTATCGGGCTTCCGCAACCCGCGCGCTAGGCTTTCACGCCCCGCAGGAAAAACTCCACGGCGCTGTGCGCACGCTCCGCGAGTTTGTGCGGACCCGTCAGATCAACGGCCCACTGCCGCACGACCGTGTTAAACAGTCCTTCCATGAATTCGGCGAGGTGGACAACGGGAAATGCGGTTGTCACTTCGCCGCGCTTTTGCCCCTGCTCCAGAATCTCGCGAAGAAGTTGAACGGTGGCTTGTTCGGGGCCGCGCAACTCGGGCGACCGGATCGGATCCATCGCGCCCGCCAGAATCACGGCTTGCCACAACGGACGGCCGACCTCGGTGACTTTCGCAAGAGTGTCGTAAAACCTGTGGAGCCTTTCGGCGGTGGAGGACTTCGTCGAGAGCTCTGATTTCAGGCTCTCGGCCTGGCGCGCGAAAGCGCGGCGCCCGATTTCACGCAACACCGCATCTTTGCTGGGGAAATAGCGGAAAAACGTGGGCTGGCTGATTTCCAGAATCTGGACAATGTCATCGACGCGCGTGTTTTCGTATCCGCGTTCACGGAACAAACGAAGCGACGTTTCAATGATCTGCGCGCGCAAGCGCTCCTTCTTTCGCTGGCGCAGTCCAGGAGCGGCGGATGGAGACGCCACCGTATTGGGGGAGTGGCGAGCGGCCGAAGTGCTCCGCTGGAGCGACGGAGCTTTCGTGTTGCCGTGTAGCCGGACGGCGGAAGCACCGGCTTTCGGTTTTCGTTGGCGTCCCATATTCCAGGCCTTTGCAGTAACGTCGAAGGACGGACCCGCGCGCGTTCGACTAACTTTTGATGGTGACTCTAACATTATAGAAACCCACGTCAAGCGGGAAGCACGGGCGGGTAGAAATCGCGAGGGTGCGAATCGAAAATCTCGATTCTGCCGACCAAGGGAGTGCGGCTAGACGTCACGGGACGCAAGGAGAGCGCTTTGCGAAGGTAAGAGCGTTCCTTCGGTGGCGAACTCAACGAATCCCGTAAATGATTTCCATCGTGAGCTGGTCTAGCCGTTCGTAGGGCAAGCGCTTGGCAGCGAGCACCGACCGGTCGAAAACATGACCGAGCAATGCCTGCGCGCCGCTCTTTGAAAATTTACCGGCAGTAGGAGAGGGCGCCGACGGCTGTGCGATATCTTTTAGGATGGATTGAATTTCCTTGTCCGCCGCAAAGCGTGCGGCTTTTTCCTTCAGGATCAGGTACGTGCGCATGCAGCCGCGCGCGAAATCCTTAACCCCCTCGACGTCTTCGGTGCGATAGGCGTGCGCATCGAAGTGTCGCGGGCCGTCGTAGCCGTTTTCTTCCAGAAATTTCACCAGGAAGAAAGCGCCCTTCGGATTCGCCGCGCCAAATCGAAAATCCTGATCGTAGCGGCCGATCACCTGGTCGTTGAGGTCGATGTGAAACAGCTTTCCTGCTTCCCATGCTTGCGCGACGGCGTGCAGAAAATTCAAACCGGCCATGGTCTCGTGAGCAAACTCGGGATTCACGCCCACCATTTCCGGATGCGCGAGCGTGGGAATCAGACCGAGATAGTTTCCCGTGGTCGCCATGTAAATGTCTCCGCGCGGTTCGTTCGGCTTGGCTTCCATGGCGAAGCGAAAACCGTATTTCTGGTCGATCGAGTATTCGCACAAATAGTCGAGCGCCTCGCGCAGACGCTTTACTGCGTCTTCGGGTTTGCGGCATGCATCCGTTTCGGTGCCTTCGCGGCCGCCCCAGAGAACGAATATTTTCGCGCCGAGTTCGGCGCCTAAATCCATGGCACGCATCGTCTTCTGCACCGCGTAGGCGCGCACCGCGGGATCGTTGGCCGTAAATGCGCCATCGCGGAATACCGGCGCGGTGAAAAGATTCACGGTCGCCATCGGGACGACGAGGCCGCCCGCGGCACAGGCCGCTTTAAAATCTCTGACGATTTGGTCGCGCTCCGCAGGAGTCGCGTCGATGGGAACGAGATCGTTGTCATGGAGATTGACGCCCCAGGCGCCGACCTCTGCAAGCAGGTGCGCCAATTCCACCGGCGGGCGGATCGGGCGCACCGGTTCGCCGAACGGATCGCGTCCCGGATTTCCGACGGTCCAAAGTCCGAACGAAAACTTGTCCGCTGGTTTCGGTTGATATGCTTCGCTGGCCATCGTATGCCTCGGTCGATCGAGAGTGGGTGCCGGAGAATCCATCCAGGTGAATGTGCAAGCCGGTTCGGAAAAAAATAAAAATTACAAAGACACGGTTCAGGAGTACACGTCGCGCAACGCCGGGTACAATTTCTGATACGCGCCGTACTGCCGGTTCATTACGCCGATGCTGTGGTTGTTCGGTTGGACGCGATTCGCAACGCGGACCGAAGCTTCGCACGCCGAATCCACCGAGTCCCACGCTCGAGCGCCGACTCCGGCTAGGAGCGCCGCGCCGTACGCGGGTCCCTCTTCGGCCTCGACGAGATCGACGGGCATGCCGTACACGTCGGCTTGAATCTGGCGCCACAATCCGCCACGCGCTCCGCCGCCGCCCAGGCGGATGGATGCAACGGGCAACTTCAATTCCGCAAAAATCGTGAGCGTATCGCGCAGGCTGAACGCGACACCCTCTAAAATCGCTCGTACGACGTGCGCGCGCGTGTGCGTGGACGTGATGCCGACCAGCGCGCCGCGCGCATGCGGATCGAGGTGCGGCGTTCGTTCACCCATCAGGTAAGGAGCCCATAACAAACCATCCGACCCCGAGGGCGCTTTCGCCGCTTCGTCCATGAGCTGTTCGTAGGGCTCTCGCGCGCCATCGCCACCTGCGCCAAATTGATCGCGAAACCAGCGCAGCGAAAAGCCGGCGGCTTGCGTTACACCCATCACGTGCCAGCGATTCGGAACCGCGTGGCAAAAGGTATGGATGCGGCCCTTCGGATCGAACGTCGGGGTGGATGTGGCGGCAAAGACGACACCGGACGTGCCAATTGTCGCGCTCACCGCACCCGGCCGCACGATGCCCATCCCAACGGCGCCGGCTGCCTGGTCGCCCGCACCGGCCACCACCGGAGTTCCGGATTGCAGTCCGGCCGCTCGGCCGCCCTCATCCGATACCTTACCGGTCACCTCGGGCGACTCGAAAACACGCGGCAACATTTCTTCGGCGAGACCTGAAACCTTCAGCATCTCCGTGGACCATCGCCGGTGAACAACATCGAACATCAGAGTACCTGACGCGTCGGCAACATCGATTGCGTGCGCGCCCGTCAGCCGGAAACGGACGTAATCTTTGGGCAGCATGATTCTTTTCACGCGCGCCCAAATCTGCGGCTCATGCTTCCGCACCCACCAGATCTTCGGCAGCGTGAAACCAGTGAGTGCGGGATTGGCCGTCAGCTCGATCAATCGTTTTGCACCCACTGCTTCCGTGATTTCGCGGCATTCTGCTTCCGTGCGCTGGTCGCACCAGATGAGCGAGGGGCGAAGAACCTTTCCTTCCGCATCGAGCAAAACCAAACCGTGCATTTGGCCGGTGAGTCCCACGGAAAGAACTTCCGAAGCGGACGCGTTCGCCTTGGCGAGGCACTCGGGAATCGCACGGCACGCCGCGCTCCACCAGTCATCCGGATCTTGCTCGGCCCATCCGGGATGCGGAGAGGAAATCGGGCGATGCTCGACCGTAGCCGAGCCGAGCACACGGCCCGATTCATCAATTAGAACCGCGCGCGTTCCGCTGGTTCCGATGTCAATGCCGAGAAACTTCTTCGCCATGGCACGATGTCCTAGTGTTTCAATTCGATTGAAACGGATTCTGATTGCGCGCTCGCCATTCCCACTGCGACCGAAGGATCGTAGCCATATCGGATTTCACGGGTTTCCAACCTAAAACGGCTTGCGCCTTCGCGGCATCGGCAACCAACTGCGCAGGATCGCCCGGCCGACGGGGCTCTTTTTTGAAAGGGATCGGGCGGCCGGTCACTTTCCGGGCGGACTCGATGACTTCGAGGACGGAATACCCGTGTCCCGTCCCGAGGTTGATGAAATCGGATTTACCGCCGTCGCGCAAATACGCGAGAGAGAGAATATGCGCGTCGGCGAGGTCCGCCACGTGAACGTAGTCGCGAATGGCCGTGCCGTCCGGCGTGGGATAGTCGTGGCCGAAAACGGAAAGTTCGGCTTTTTCGCCGGAAGCGGCCGCCAGGACGTTGGGAACCAGATGCGACTCAGGCTCGTGGAATTCGCCGAGGCGTTCGGTGGCGCCGGAAGCGTTGAAGTACCGCAGCGCCACAAATTTCAAGTTGTGGGCCAGGTCGTAGGACGAGAGCACTTGTTCCATGACGAGCTTCGACCAACCGTAAGGATTTTTCGGCCACTGCGGAGTCGTTTCGCGGATCGGAATTTCCTTCGGCTCGCCATACGTAGCGCACGTAGACGAAAAGACAAACCGGCGAACTCCGGCCTGCAGCAGCGCGCCGAGCAGCGCAATTCCCTGCCCGACGTTATCCTCAAAATAGCGCTCCGGCTCGGTGACGGATTCGCCGACATAGGCGAGTGCGGCGAAATGAACGCACGATTCAATGTTGTGCTCGCGGACGATTCGAGCAATCAACGCGCGGTCTCCGACTTTCCCTTCGTAAAACGGCACGCTCGCGTTCAATGCAGCCCGGTGGCCGCGCACCAGGTCGTCCAGGACAATTACCGATTCGCCCTTTCCCAGCAGTCGCTCGACCGTAACGCTACCGATGTAGCCGGCGCCGCCGGTAACCAGAATTGCCATCCCATCCCCTTACGATTCGCATGAAAACTCGATCCGAATCACATGCAATCGAGACGAAATTACAGAGCGGACTCTCGCCGGAGAAGCCTCCGCACGGACAACCGCGGAGCTAGCTTTGCAAGCGCGTGCGCGACGGAGAAAACTTGATGCTGTAAATCACGCCGATCAGCAGAAGAATCCCGCCCCACCAGACGTTGGCGTGATACTGGTACAGCACCACCTGCTGTGCCGGCGCGGGCGGATGCACGAGCTGGTACAGTCCCGCGCCCAGAATCAACACGCCATTGACCAAGAGCGAAATCCCGATGAAAAACCAGATCGAGATCGATGAATCGGGTTCCATATGCACCTCACCAGAAAATTACGTTAAGCACCGCAAAAACCACCACGACAACGGCGGCCCAGAAAGCCGGCCGGTGATAAAGCGGCACGTTGTCTTCCGACGGAATATCCGTCGCGCCGTAAACAAGTCCCGTCAGCTCGCTGACGGGTTTCGGCTTCGTGAGCAGGCTGACCACCACGGTAACGACAACGCAAACGACCCAGGACCAAAGCGCGCGGTACATGTTTTCGGCCATGTCCCGGGCATTCGGTGACAGCGCCACATAGCGCAACGCGGTCGGATCAGCTTTCACCCAGAGATACATTCCTACGGACGAGACCGTGCCGGTGAACAAGCCCCAGAATCCACCGGCTGCCGTCGCTCGTTTCCACAACATGCCGAGAATCACGGTGCCGAAAAGCGGCGCGATGAAGAAGCTGAATAGCGCCTGCACATAATCCATGATGCTGAGGAACTGCATGACGAGGTAAGCCGTGCCGATGCTGACCGCGACGCCGAGAACGGTGGACCAGCGACCCATCGAAACGTAGTGCGAGTCCGAGGCGTTCTTCTTAATGAGCGCGGCGTAGATGTCGTACGTCCACACGGTGGAGAAAGCGCTTACGTTTCCCGCCATGCCGGACATGAATCCGGCGATGAGCGCCGTGATTCCCAGGCCGAGCAATCCCGGCCCGCAGTACCGGGCGAGCATCAACGGCAGCACTTCGTTGTAACTGTGGCTTTGGCCGCCGCTCGCAACCGCCGCCGCTTCGCCGGTGAGCTTCATCGGCAGCAAAGCCAGCGCCAGCAATCCGGGGAGGACGACGATGAACGGCACGAACATTTTGAAGGCCGCGCCAATGATCGGAGCCATCTTCGCGGAGCGGAGATCCTTGGCGGCCAAGACTCTTTGAACGACGAGAAAATCGGTCGTCCAGTAACCAAACGAAATGACGAATCCCAAACCCAGGACGATGCCGGTCCAGTGAATCCCCATGGGGTTATCGGTGAAAGAACCCAGCGTGGACCACATATGGGTATATTCAGCCGAGGTGTTGTGCGCGACCCTTTCCTGCAACTGGCGCCAGCCCCCGACTTCGATCAACCCCATGATGGGGATCAGCAGCGCGCCGGCCCAGATCAGGATGAACTGAAGCACTTCGTTAAAGATTGCCGAGCGCAATCCGCCGAGCGTGACGTACACCGCAACGGTGATGGACGAAACGAGGATGCTGAAGTTGATGTCCCAGCCGAGGACGACCTTCATCACCAGGGCCATCGAGTACATATTGATGCCGCTCATCAGAACGGTCATAAACGCGAAAGAAATCGCGGAGAGCGCGCGACTGGACTCGCCGAATCGCAATTTCAAATATCCGGGCACGGAATGCGTCTTGGAGATGTAGTAGAAGGGCATCATCACGAGCCCCAAAAACAACATCGCGGGAATCGCGCCGATCCAATACCAGTGCGCCGCCAGAATTCCGTATTGATACGAAGCAGCGGCCCAACCCATCAACTCCAAAGCGCCGAGATTGGCGGAGAGGAAGCTGAGCCCCGCGACCCAAGCCGTCATTTCGCGGCCGGCAAGGAAGAAATCCTCGCCGGTGTTCGAGCGTCCCTTCAGATAGAAACCAATCGCCAGAACCAGCGCAAAATAAAACACCACGATCACGAGATCGACGGGCGCCAGATGAACCAAGCGGTCCGTTAGAACCGCGGCGAGCAACGAGTTCATTGACAGCCTCCTTCCGCAAGTGTCGATATTTCGACGATGCTTCGAACAACCGAACGCGAACGAAATTCCCGGCGAGGTGCGATCACGCTCAGGTCCCTACAGTCCTTATATATAGGCGCTAACCAAACCTATCGAACCAAGATCGAGTGGCCGTATCCGGATACGGTCCGTAACTTCAATGTTCGCCGCAAAATGCAGAGCCGGATTCTCCGGTTTGCGATGCCCAACCGGACCCGTGGGAGGGTAGCACGGACCGGGCGAAATCCTACCACAAACGCCTTCGGCGCACGGGGTTCGAGAAGCCCGAGGCTTTGACGAAACTAAGCGCATTCCTTAGCATCTAACAGGCGCTTTCGCCCTCAGGAGGCTTTCGTGCCGCAGACAGTCCGGCCCATCGGAATTTACTACGAACAGCAGCGCTGGTTCGTGCCGCTATTCGAGGCGCTCGAGCGGCGCGGCGTGCCATTCGTAAGACTGAACGCCGCGCGCCATCATTTTGACCTGGTGCCAAACGGCGACCAGCCATTCGGCCTGATCTTTAACCGCATGAGCCCGTCGGCCTGGACGCGCGGCAACGCCAACGCGATTTTCTATACGCTCAGCTACCTCGCGCATCTGGAAAAACTGGGAACGCGCGTCGTAAATGGCAGCCACGCATTTCGCATCGAAACGTCGAAGGCGCTGCAGCTTTCGCTGCTGCAATCCTTGAAGCTTCCCTATCCGCGGTCCGTGGTAATCAATCACGCGTCCGAAGCGGCGGAAGCAGCGCGCGATCTGCGTTTTCCGGTGATTTTGAAACCCAATATCGGCGGAAGCGGCGCGGGCATCGTTCGCTTCGATACGCCCGAGCAAATCGAACGGGCAACGAAAAACGAAACGATGGCGCTTGGCCTCGACTCGACCGCGATTGTGCAGGAATTTATCCCCGCGCGCGGCGGTCACATCACGCGGGTGGAAACGATTGGCTACAAATATCTCTACGGCATCCACGTGTTCACGTCCGGCGATACGTTTGATTTGTGCCCGATGGACATTTGCAAAACGAGCGATGGGACGGAGCTGAGCACGACGTGCGTGATCGAGGGCGCAAAATCCGGATTGCGCGTGGAAGCATACACGCCTCCCGCAGACGTAATTGCATCGATCGAGAAGATTTTCAGCGAAGCCCAGATCGAAGTCGGGGGCGTGGAATACGTGATCGATGATCGCGACGGGCAACTCTACTTCTACGACGTGAACGCGCTATCGAATTTCGTGGCGGATGCTCCGAGGGTCATCGGATTCGATCCGTTCGACCGGCTGGTGGATTATCTCGTGCGGGAGAGGCGATGATGCGCTACGGCTATTGGCTTCCCGTTTTCGGCGGATGGCTGCGCAACGTGGAAGACGAGCAGATGGCCATCGATTGGGAATACATTTCGCGGCTGGCGCGGCGCAGCGAAGAAACCGGATACAGCCTGACGCTCATCGCGGAGCTGAATCTCAACGATATCAAGGGCGTGGATGCGCCGGCACTCGACGCGTGGTCCACGGCGGCGGCGCTCGCAGCGGTGACGAAATCGATTGAATTGATGGTTGCTGTGCGTCCCACATTTCATTTGCCGGCCCTGCTCGCGAAGCAGTCCGCGAATATCGATCGAATCAGCGGCGGTAGGCTGTCGCTCAACGTCGTTTCGTCGTGGTGGGCCGAAGAAGCGAAGAAATACGGAGTTTCTTTCGACGAGCATGACGACCGCTATGCGCGCACATCCGAATGGCTGGATATCGTGGATGCCGCGTGGAAGAAAGACCACTTCTCGTATTCAGGGAAATATCATTCGGTGCACGACCTGGTGCTGCAGCCCAAGCCCGTTTCGATTCCGCGGCCCACGATTTATGCCGGAGGAGAATCGGAAACGGCGAAAAACCTGATCGCGGAAAAATGCGACGCCTATGTGATGCACGGCGACCCGCCCAACCGCATTGCCGAAAAAATCCAGGATATGCGGGCACGGCGCGAGAAACGAGAATTACCACCGATGAAATTTGGCGTAGCCGGATACGTGATCGTCCGCGAAAACGAAGCAGAAGCAAAGAAGGAACTCGAACGGATCACCGATGTTCGCCAGAATGCCGCCGGATACAAGAACTACGAACAGTGGCTGGCGAATACACAACTCGAACGGCGCGTCTCGCTCGAGGACTATTCCGTATCGAATCGCGGATTGCACGCGGGGCTGGTGGGAACGCCGCAACAAATTGCCGACCGAATCGGAGAATTCGAACGGGCGGGCGTGGATTTGCTGTTATTGCAATTCAGCCCGCAGGCAGAGGAGATGGACCGATTCGCCGATACGGTCATTCGTCGGAGCGGCGCGGAATCGATCGCCGTACCGCCGGCGCTGTAAATTGGCAGGCCGCCCGAGTTTATAACTGGCCGGCTAGCGATTCGCGAAGCAATTGCCGCGCGCGCGAAAAGCGGTTCTTCACCGCCGACCTCGAAACCTTCAAGATGCGAGCTGCTTCTTTCGTCTTTCGCTCCTGCAAGCCCACCAGATGCACCACGTCGCGGGAAGCGCCGGCAAGACCGTCGATTGCCGCGCGCAACGCGCGGTTTTTCTCGTTCCGCTCGTAAAGGAAATCCGGGTGGCAACGGTCGCCCGCCGGAACCATTTCCACCAGGCTCGTTCCCTCGGAAAATTCCGTCTCGTACTGCGTGCGTTTTTCTTCGGTGCGGCGTTTGCGCACAACCATCAGCGCTTCGTTGATCGCGATGCGAATCAGCCAGGTGGAAAAGCGGGCATCGCCGTTGAACTGGTCGATGTGGGAGTAGGCTTTCAAAAGCGCCTGCTGGCAAGCGTCCTCGGCATCCTCGCGATTTCGCGTGATCCGAAAAGCTCCCTTGAAGGCTTTGGCCATGTGCGGTTCCACCAGACTGGTGAAAGCACGATGTTCACCGGCGCGTGCGCGAGGGATCAGCGCCGCGGGATCGTGCAGGTCTTCGGTATGCGCGTTCGCGCCGAAGGACTGGCTATTTTGGAGTTGAAAGGCCAGCGGAGCAGTGCTGTTTTGTGTTGCCACGATACCCTCGATTCGGAGAGGCGATGCCGTTCGAGATGCGACCAGGGAGGCTCGTTCGGTCTGCTCGTAACGGTTAGTGGCGAGGATAGGGGAATTGTGCCGGCGGCTGTATCCTCGACAATCCCTATTTTCTTGAGGGTTTCGCTGTACGTTCGGTCGAAAGCGGGCTGGCTGCTACCACGAGGTCGATGACGCTTTCCTCGCCGTGTGGACCTTTTCGAGCGATCGAGTCGGGGCCCGGCGCAAACACCCGCTAGGATTTTGTTTTGGCTGACTTTTTGGTTTTTCCAGCGCGAGATTTCGGTTTGGCGGGTTGAGGATCGCCGGTAGCGGCCTTCTCGATGTCGCCATGGCCGTCGCGCGCGATATCGGATAAGAGACGGTTCGACAGAACTGACTTGGGGTGCTTCGCGGCAAGGTCGTCCGTGGAGGCAAATTTGTCGCGATGCTTGATCAGCAGCCATGTCGGCTTCGAGCTTCCGCCGAAACCGCGAGTCCTGACGAGCACCCAGGAGCCGTGCAACTTTTTGCCATGAAGCGTGAATTTGAAGTCGCCCTTCTCGAGGGCCGCGGAGACATCGGGCGACTCCGGGGTCCACGTTCCCTTGTCCCAAACCATCACCGTGCCGCCCCCATATTCTGCTTCGGGAATCACGCCTTCGAAGTCCGCGTAGTCGATGGGGTGATCCTCCACTTGCATGGCCAGGCGCTTGACGGAAGGATCAGGCGATGGACCTTTGGGAACCGCCCATGAAAGCAACGCACCGTTGAATTCGAGGCGGAAGTCGTAGTGAAGCTGCGTTGCACGATGCTTCTGAACCACGAAGATTCGCTCGTCGGAGGCGGACTTCGCGCGAGATACTTTGCCGGCCGGCTCCGGAGTTACCTTGAAGTTTCGCTTTTCGTTGTATTTTGACAGCGTCATAGAAGCCTCCCGCCGTGCCAATCCCCGAGACATCATAATCAATTTGCTCCGTCGGATGCACTCGCGCAGAACCGGGCTTTCACTTTTTGGAACTGTGAGGCCGTGAAACCTGAATCCTCTTCGTGGTCCCGCCGGCATCGCGTGTGCGAGAAGATTCCGATAGCTCTCGCGCGCGAGCAGGGAAACCTCCGTCGCGATTCAAGCGTCCGAATACACAGAGAAAATGAAATGGAATTTTTAGGCTTCGACGAGACCGTCCGGCGCATATTCCGCTTCCGCTTTGTGACGGCGTTTGCGTTGGGGCTTGCGTTCGCGTGCGTGAGCTTCGCGCAGCAAGGGGCGCCGGCGAACCCGGGTGCGCCGAGCAACGTTACAGGCGCGGTGAAGACGTCCGAAGGCACGCCCGTACCCGGGGCGACAGTGAAGTTGAGCGACACCGAGTCGAATCACTCGTGGCAAAGCTGGACAGACGAAACGGGCAATTTCCGTTTTCCTGCGATTCCGAGTGGAACGTACCGGATTGAGACCAGTCAACTTGGGTTTGAGTCTGCTTCGGTAACAGTGAAAATTCCCGTCGTTCCCGCGGGACCGATTCCCGTTGTGCTGCGCGTGGCGACGCAGGCGGAGCTGTCCGCCACACCGGAAAATCCGGCGCCGCATCACGCACGACCCAATCGCGCCGGAGGCAACGGTCAAAACGCTCCGGGAACAGCCGCGAGTAATTCCGGTCCCGGGTCGGGTACCGGTAATCCGCAGCGTGGCGCCGGGCGCGGCGGGCAAGTGCCGGCGGGCGTCGCCAATGCAATCGGCGCGGGAATTGCCGGCGGATTTCAGCAGACCGACTTGACGGGCGAAGGTGTGGGACCGCAGTCCGGCGATAGCGGCAACTCAACAAATGATTCGACGCAAGCAAATCTGTCGGTTTCGCCGGGGGCCAATCCAAACGCGAGTGCTGATTCGTTTCTGCTGCAGGGGACGGTTGGCCAAGGCTTGATGGCAAACAACGGGCCGGGAGGATTCGGTCCGGGCGAGCTTGTGCCGGGCGCGCCGGGAGGAGAAGGCCAGGGCGGCCGCGGAGGCGGTCGCGGATTTGGGGGACAAGGCGGCGGACCGGAGGGAGGTCCGGGCGGTGGGCCGGGAGGAGGCGGTCCCGGCGGCGGGATGTTTGGCGGACGAGGAAGACTGAACCGGCAAGCCGTGAATCGCGTGCGATTTAGTTTTTACGATCGGTTTGATACTTCGGCATGGGACGCGAAACCCTACTCGATCACCGGAAATGAAGTGCCGAAGCCGAGCCATTTCGACGAGCGCTTCGGCGGCAACGTCGGCGGTCCGCTGAAAATTCCGCACATCTACAATGGCAGCGACAAAACCTATTTTTTCATCAACTATCAGCACGAGGTTCAGTCGAGCGCCATCGATACGTATTCGACCGTGCCGACCGATGCCGAGCGCACCGGAAATTTCTGCGGACTGGGGATCACGCTTTACAATCCGTTTTCGAATTTCAGCGGCCCGCGCACTCCGCTGGGCAACGGCTGCCAGATTCCAACGATCGATTCGGCGGCGGCAGGGCTGCTGGCGTTTTATCCCGAACCGAACCTGCCCGGCACCGTGCAGAACTACCTGCTGCAGACGACCGTGCCGGTGAACAATGACGTTTTGAATCTGCACGTAATTCACACGCTGAACTCAAAGTTCAGCCTGACCGGCGGGTACAACCTAAATTCACAACGGCAGCACGAATACGGCAACTTTCTGGATACCGCCGGCAAGCAATCTTCCCTGAGCCAGTCGGTGACACTGGGACTGACGCACAACTGGACTCCGTACCTGGTGGAAACCACGCAGCTCAACTGGAGCCGCGCTCGGACAGAAGTGCTGAGCGACAATTCCTACACGAATGACGTGGCGGGCGAGCTGGGAATCACGGGAGTCTCGACCGATCCATTGACCTACGGCATTCCGGCGATCAACTTCACGAGCTTCTCGGGTTTAGACGATCCGTTGCCGTCGTTGGTGCGGAACCAGACGTTACGGTTTTCCGACAGTTTGAAATGGGTGCGCGGAAAACACACCATGACATTCGGCGGCGAAGTGCGGCGGATACAATTGAACTCCGAATCCAATCCGCAGCCCCGAGGTGATTTTACTTTTACGGGCCTGCTGACGTCGCAACTCGACGCAAACGGACAACCGGTTCCGGCCACTCCGCAAACGGAGCCTTACTACGAATTGGCGGATTTCCTTTTGGGATTGCCGTATTCGACCAGCGTTCAGTTCGGACCGAACGCGTATTTGCGAAGCTGGGATTTCATCACCTACGCGCAGGACGATTGGCGCGTGAACAAGCACTTCACCTTTCTGTATGGGCTTCGGTACGAGGCCGTGACGCCGCCGGTGGACAAGTACGATCAGATCGCGAATCTCGATTTGAACGCGACAGCGACCGCCGTAGCCGTGGTGACGCCCGGAACCACCGGACCATTCAGCGGAACGTATCCCCGGGCGCTGGTGCACGGCGACTACGGAAATTGGGCGCCGCGCATCGGATTTGCGTGGCAGCCGCCATTCATCAAACCGAAGACCGTGGTGCGGGGCGGATATTCGATCTTCTACAACGAAGGTGTTTACAACACTCTCGCGCAACAATATTTGACCTACGAGCCGCCCTTTGCGACGTCGCTCAATCTGATTACCTCTGCAACGCAGACGTTGACGCTGGAGAACGGATTTCCGGCAAGCACGACGATCGCAAACAAGGGCGGAATTGATCCGAATTACAAGGACGGAAGCGCGCAGATCTGGACGCTTGGAACCGAAACGTCCTTCAGCCAGAACTGGATTCTGGACATGACGTACACCGGAACGAAGGGGTCGAATCTGGATTTGCTGCGCGCGCCGAATCGGGCGCCGCTTGGCACCAGTCCGCTGAATACCCAGAACGAATTGCAGATACCGAATGCGAACAGCTTTTACTTCGACCAGTCCGGCGCGAACTCGATTTATAACGGACTGCAGGTGCGGCTGCTGCACCGGTTCACGGAGGGCGTTTCGCTGCAGGCGTTTTACACGTTTGCGAAGTCGCTGGACAACGCCAGCACGATCGGAGGAACGGGCGCGGTGGTGGTGCAGCAAGATGGCAACTACGCGGCGGAACGCGGGCTGTCGTCGTTTGACGTTCGGCACCAGGTTCGATTTCTGACGCTGTACGAATTGCCGTTCGGAGAACACCACCGGTACGGGAACCACGGATGGGAATCGCACGTTTTGAGTAACTGGCGATTGCAAAACATCGTCACATGGCAAACCGGAACGCCGGCGACGGCTTACCTGGGCGGAACTTCAGCGGATAACGGGACGGGCGCGAGTTTTTCGTTGCGGGCGGATCAGGTGGGCGATCCGAATCTCGGAATCTGCGGCGGGTCGCCGCTTGCGTTCTTCAATACCGAGGCGTTTGCGACGCCGGCGACGACTTCGTACGGAAATGAAAGGCGCGGCGCGATTGAAGGGCCGTGCAAATTCAACTGGAATGCGTCGCTGGCAAAATCGTTCCGTTACGGGCCGCAAGAACGGCACCATATCGATGTGCGCTGGGAAATACAGAATTTGTCGAACACGCCGAGTTTTTCGGGACTTTCGACACTGCTCGGCTCGTCGTCTTTTGGGCGCGTGACCGGGGCAGGTGCGATGAGGACGATGGATATCACGATGCGGTACAACTGGTGATGAAACACTTCTTCCGAAGATCGGCAGCGGTTGTGCTGGCCGCGATGCTCACGGCGTATCCATCGATTGCTCAGCAACAGCAGCAATCGTCGCCCGTACCGGCTGCTAACCCAAGCACGCCGATCGCGGTTCCCGCGCCTGCGCCGCCCGCGAACGCGCGCCAGCAAAATACGAAGTCTCCCGCTTCCTCGGTGCTACGGTCGTCGTCGGATTTTGTGCGAATCGACGTGGAAGTCACGGATAAGTCCGGAAAACCGATCAAGGGGCTGGACCAAAAACAGTTCGAAGTGACGGACGACGGGAAGCGCCAGACGATCGCAAGCTTTTCCTATGCGGACATCGAGAACATCGAAACAGCAGCGGCCGATGATTCGAAGCCGATCATCGTTCCGCTGGACAATGAGGGACCCAATACCCCGTCGGCGGAAGCGGCGAGTGAACCGTTGCAGAATCGGCGGCTTCTCGTGCTGTTTTTTGATCTGACCTCGATGCAGACCGACGATCTGATCCGGGCGCATGACGCAGCCGAAACGTTTGTGAAAACCCAAATGACCAAGGCCGATGTGGTGGCGATCGTCGCGTTCTCGACCCGGTTGAATGTGCTGGCGAATTTCACCAACGATCACGCGGTGCTGGAAAAGGCAATCGCGCAGTTGACGCCGACGGGTGAGAACGCGCTTGCGAGCAACTCGTACGCAGCCGCCGCAAACGGCGAATACGAAGTGCAGGAATATACCGGCGCTGCGTACACGGCAGACGAAACCGAATTCAACGTTTTCAATACCGACCAGAAACTCGCGGCGGTAGAGGGCCTTGCGAATGTGCTGGCCGGCATTCCCGGCCGCAAGGCGATGGTGGAATTTACCGGCGGGATCACGCAAACGGGCGAAGAGAATCGCGCGCAACTGCGAGCCGCGACCGACGCTGCGAATCGCGCGGACGTGTCGATCTATTCGATCGACTCACGAGGGTTGCTCGCCGCTCCCCCGGGAGGAGACGCGACGGCGAACGCCGCGACGGGAACTTCGATGTTCACAGGCGCCGCGGTGTTTCATCAGACCGACCAGCGCGAGGATTCCCGCGATACGCTGGCGACGCTATCGACGGACACGGGCGGAAAGGCGTTTTTCGATTTGGGAGACTTGAGCGAAGCGTTCCCGAAAATCCAGCAGGATAACGGCGGCTACTATCTGATCGGCTACAGCCTGGGAGCGGACGTGAAGCGCGACGGCCGCTGGCGCCAGGTGCACGTGAAGGTGAATGCGGCGGGAGCGCACGTGCGATTTCGCGATGGGTACTATGCGCCGCGCGATTTCCAGCACCTGCAAAAAGAGGATCGCGACCAGCAACTGGCGGATGCGATCAATTCCGACAATCCGGTGGTGGATTTGCCGGTGGCCGTGGAAACGGCGCTGTTTCGAGTGAGCGAGCAGGAAACGTACGTGCCGATCGCAGCGAAGATCTCTTCGAGCGCGCTCGACTGGGCGGAGAAGCACGGAAAGCGGCAGGCGGAATTCGATTTCGCGGTGGATGTGCGCGCGGTTCCTTCGGGACGGATCATCGCCCAGCTTCGCGACACCACGGACGTGAATCTGAACGCGGAAAAGTTCGACGAGGTGAGCAAGAAAAATCTGCTCTACCAGGGCGGCGTGGTGCTGTCGCCGGGACGTTACAAACTGAAGTTTGTGGCAAGGGAAAATGAGTCCGGAAAAATCGGGACGTTTGAGCAGGACCTGCTTGTTCCGAGCGCGCCGCCGGGAAAACTGACGATCAGCAGCGTGCTGCTTTCCAGCCAGATCGTGACCACGCAGAAGACCAGCGAAGTGCAAACAAAAGGGCAAGGCGTGCGGGCGAAGCTGGTGAGCTCGCCGCTGGAAATGAACGGGCAATCGATCATTCCGAGCGTGATGAGGTTTTTTACGCCCGCGCAAACGCTCTATGTGTTCTTTCAAGCGTACGCGCCGGCAAAAAGCAATCCGGACGAGGCGATCGACCTAAATACGCTGCGCGCGGGACTGATTTTTTTCCGCAACGGATTGCAGATCAACGCGACGCCGCTGCTGGAGCCGACGAGCGTTGATCCGCAGACGCACACAGCATCGTTCCGGATCAGCTTGCCGCTCGGGAAGCTGCCGACCGGGAGGTACACGGTGCAGGCGGTGGCGATCGCTCCGGGGACGCAACACTCGGCGTTTGGCCGGGCGTACCTGGCGGTGCAGATCCCGCCGACAGCGGCGTCGGCGCCAAACAGCTCCCCACCGAATGCGGCCCCAGCCGTACAACCGTAGATTCGAGGCGTTCTGCCAACTCCGATTGAAGCGAGCGGGGTCGATTTCTAATCGCAAAAAGTGTTGCGATTAGAAATTGATTCGGTGTTTGTTTTCAATGGTTTACGTTGAATTCTAATTCTGGAGTGTGGATTTCTGCGGGATCTAAGAACGCGAGATTGCGGTGAATACGGATGCAGGTTGCGGGCGAGGGCGGGAAGGCAGAGTCAAAAGATTGAAACACAGAGGGCACAGAGGAAAGGCGGAGAGACGACACGGGGAGTGCGCACCGGATGCGTAATTTGTGTGGATTCGAAATGGGCGAGATAGGGCTTGCGGGGCGATTGGACAGGGGTGAAGGGCGAGTCGAAAGAGCGCGCCGCCGCGTGAGGAGCTCATAGGCAGGAATGCCCGCGGCGCGATGGGAGTTGCGGCTAAGTTGTGGGGCAACGAACATGCTGCGACCTCACTGGGCGCCGATTTGACGCACGACCCATGATAACACAGTAGTACATGGACGTAAAGAAAAATATGCCGACGGACAAAGAAAGGCCGCCTGGGTAGCCGGCAGGGGGCTAGCGGGCGTTCGCGCTAAATCTCGATGGACGACGGCGATTGGAATCGCGCCGGTCAATTTTTCGGAGCGGTCGGCTTTCGCGTTTCGGCCGGAAGGATGCCTTGCCCTTCCCGCACGGTGTAAAACCGATTGGCGACGAGATTGGTAAGGACTTCCGTGTTTCCCGACGGCCAACAAATTTCGATCTTGTCGGCCTGGTCTTTCTTACCCAAGCCAAAATGAATGCGCAAATCGCTTTGCGAGAGATAGCTGCCTCCGCTGCGCACTTCGCCGGTCTGTATCAAGTCGCCTGCCGTAATGCGCACACGAGCGTTTAAAGCAAGGCGATTGCTTTTCGCGCCTTCGAGCTGGAGGCTGATCCAGTGATTGGCGGGGCCGCCTTGCGAGCGAAGAAGGAGCGGGGCGCCTTGTAAGTTTTCGATTACGAGATCGATGTGACCGTCGTTGAAAAGGTCGCCGGCGGCGAGACCGCGGCTGACACGCGGGGTCTGAAAGACCTCACCCACCCGTTTGCTGATGTTCTGGAACGTTCCATTGCGCTGATTCAAAAATAAAATGGCGGGTTCGTTGTAACGGGCGCCGGCGGTGATGGAATCGACTTGCGGATAGACGTGACCGTTGACGAGGACGAGGTCGAGCCAGCCGTCATTGTCGAAATCGAAAAACGCGTCGCCCCATCCGACGTACGGCGTGGTGGGCTGGGCGATTCCGGCCATTTCGGAGACATCGGTGAAATTCATTTTGCCGTCGTTGCGATAAAGCGCCGTGTATTCATCGCTGAAATGGGTGATGGCGGCGGAGGTGCGGCCGGAGTTCAGGTAGTCGCCGAGCGCGACGCCCATGTTGGCCTGCTCGGCGCCGTCCTGGTTCACGGCGACCCCGGCTTCGAAACCGATTTCCTTGAATTTCCCGGCGCCATCGTTTTGATAGAGATAATTCCGACCGGCATCGTTGGCAACCCAAAGATCGAGCGCGCTCGTTTCGTCGAAATGCGACCACACGGCGGTGAGGCCGAAAGCGTCGGGCGCATCGCGGATGCCGGAGATTTTCGACACGTCGGTAAACGTGCCATCGCCGTTGTTGTGATACAGGGTGGACGGCGAGCCCTTCAAACCGCGCGGACCGCACTGGACGGCAATGCCGCGGAATTTGCACGTGGGGCTGGAGCCGAAAGCGGGAAGATCCTTCAGATTGAATTCGACGTAGTGGGAAACGAAGAGGTCGGCGAAACCGTCGGCATCGTAATCACCAAACGTGGCGCCGGTAGCCCACTGGGAATCGTTCGAGAGTCCGGCTTTTTTGGTGACGTCGGTGAAAGTGCCGTCACCGTTATTGCGATAGAGGACCACGCCGCCGTAGCAGGTGACGAGCAAATCCGGCCAGCCGTCATTGTTGTAGTCGCCGATCGCAGCACCCATGGCCCAACACGGTTCGCCGACGCCGGCTCTCGCGGTTACATCGGCGAACGTGCCATCGTGATTGTTGTGGTAAAGAGCGCCGCGCGATTTTTTCCCGGCAAGAGCGGTCTGGACGTTTTGGGCGTTGGTGAAATAAATGTCGGGCCAGCCATCGCGATCGTAGTCGATGAGGGCAACGCCACCGCCCATGGATTCGACGATGTATTTTTGGTCGGTACTGGAAACGTGGTCGAACTGGATGCCGGCGGAGCGGGTGATATCGATCCAGTGAGGCAGGTCACCGGCGGCATCGGACTGGATACTCGAGAAGACCGGGAAGGCCGCGAACAAGATCACGAACGCAAAACACAACAGGATGTGCGCGACGAAATTGGTGAATTGGGATTTTGCCGGCACGTTCGATGCGCTCAACGAGCGTCCTGTGGCGCGCGGCTGGATGGAATACAACGAGCGGAGAGCGAGAAGGAAGAGCGTATTGCGATCGACGCCGCCAAACAACCGTTGTGACCGACGCTCTGGGACGTCAATTGTGTGGATCGATGCACCGGCGGGATTGTAAACGTACGCGTGGCCCGCGGCAATGCAACCGTTGCTGAATTATCCGCGGCGAGGCGGACGATGGCTCGCGGAGCAGGCAACGTCCCGCGCTAGAGCCAATTCGTCACAAAGTTTTTCATTTCCAAGGTTGCAGAGAGGCGAAGGTAGCGGGGCGGCGCCCACTGGTCACATATTACTTGCGAATCGCAAGTGAGGTGATATAGGTTTTGCCGGTGGCGGGCCATTTGGGTAGCAAGCGGCGGTCGGGATGTCCGGTGGTGGTGTCGCTGGATATTTTCGGCGATCGGTGGTCGCTGATACTGGTGCGCGACATGATGGTGCGGGGCTACCGAACGTTTGGAGAATTTCAGCGCGCCGGCGAAGGGATCGCTACGAACATCCTTTCGGATCGCCTGGAAAAGCTGCAAAGCGCAGGGATTGTGACGAGGGAGCCGGTGCCCGATGACGGAAGAAGCGACTACTACCGGCTGACCGCGAAAGGAATCGCGCTGGCGCCCGTGATGCTGGAGCTTCTGGTGTGGGCCGCGAAACACGAGGATACGGACGCGCCGTGTTCGTTCATCGAGCACATGGCGCAAAACCGGGAGGCCGTGCTGGCGGAGACGTACCGGCGCTGGGAAAATCGAGATACAACGCCCCTGATTCCGCCATTTACGCAGCCAACCGAGAAACCGAAGCAAAAGGATCGGCGGTGAAACTACTCACCTATCTCAACTACGGCGGAAACTGCGAGCAGGCATTCCTGTTCTATGAAAAGCATCTGGGCGGCAAGATTACGGCGATGATGACTCACGGCGAATCGCCTGATCCGAACATCGCGCCGCCGGACTGGAGCACGAAGATCCTGCACGCCCGGATATCGATCGGAGAAACGGAATTGCTGGGCAGCGATGTGCGTCCCGAGCATTTTCAACCGATGCGAAGCGCGTATCTGTCTTTGACGGTCGGGAGTTCGGAAGAAGCGGAAAAGGTGCATGCACTGCTGGCCGAGGGAGGGCAAATCTTCATGCCCATGGCGGAAACGTTTTTTGCGTATCGTTTCAGCATGCTGCGGGACAGGTTCGGCACTTCGTGGATGATCCTTCATCCGCGGCCGATGCCGGGCGGAAAGGCTTAGAAGTTTTCCGGGGCCGAAGATTCACACACTTTTGGTCGAGCGAGGGAGAACATGGCATTCCTTCACGATTTGAAAATCGCGGTTCGGTCTTTGTCGCGAGTTCCGGCGCTGTGGCTGACGGTGGCGCTGACGCTGGCACTGGGAATCGGAGCGAACGCGGCGATTTTCAGCGTTGTGCGAGGGGTGCTGTTGCGTCCGCTGGCGAATCGCGACGAAGAACGGCTGCTTTATGTGCGGCAGAGCGCGCCCGGAATCGGCGAAGAGAATGCGACATTTTCGGTTCCGGAAATCCGGGACATGGGGGAAGGGCTTCACACGATCAAGGAATTGGGAACCTTTTCGGAGATTGATTTTACGATCGTCGGGTTAGGCGCGCCTCGGGAGATTCGCGCCGGCGTGGTCGATGGGAACTATTTTGAAGTGATGGGGCTGCGTCCGGTAATCGGGCGCCTGCTTGGCCCAGCGGATGATGGACCGAACGCCGCAGGCGCGGCGGTGCTGACATATCGATTTTGGACGACCGGATTGCATTCCGATCCCAGCGTGATCGGGAAATCCGTCCGCCTGGGCAGCGACCAAGGAGGGCGGGATGCGGTGATCGTGGGAGTGCTGGAGCCCTCGGTGCCGTACCCGATGGAAACGGAACTGATCGCGAACGTGGTGACCAGCCCGCACCATCTTTCCGCGACGATGGTGACGGGGCGCGAGCATCGAATGACCGAGGTGTTCGCGCGACTGGCGCCCGGCGCGGACTTGAACGCCGCGAACGCCGAGCTTCAGACGAAATATGCCGGAATGATCGCGGAACATCCCGAAACCTATAAGCCGAACGACCACTACCAAATCACCGTCACGAAGCTGCACGACCAGATCAATTCGCGCGCGAACACGATCTTGTGGGTGTTGTTCGCGGCGTCGGGATTGCTGTTTGTGATTGCGTGCTCGAACGTGGCGAACCTGGTTTTCGCCCGGACGGTGCGGCGCGAATCCGAGCTTGCGGTGCGATCGGCGCTGGGAGCCACGACGGGCGCGTTGCGGCGGGCGCTTTTGGCGGAAAGCACGGTGCTGTGCGGCAGCGGCGCGCTGGCGGGGTTGCTGATTGCGGTGCCGATGGTGGCGGTGCTGGCACGATACGCCTCCCGCTACTCGGTGAGGGCCGACGGGCTGAAGCTGGACTTCAGTCTGGTTTGGGTGGGCATCGCGCTTGCGTTGATCGCGGCGGTGTTTTTGGCGTTTGTGCCGCGGCTGCCGAGCGCTGACGCGTCAAAGGGCTTTGCGCTCACCAGCAGCGGGTTGCGCGTGACCGGAGGAAACAACCGGCGCTTGCGGGTTTTCGCCGTGACGCAGATTACCGCGTCTTTTCTGCTGCTGGCGGGCGCGGGAGCGCTGATCAAGACGCTGCTGACGCTGGAAAAGACGCAACCGCCGTTTGAGACCGCTCACGTATTGGCTGTGAATTTACCGGTGATGGCTTACGGAAAAAGTCCCGAGCAAATCCGCGCGTTTTACCGCGACGTACGAGAGAAAGTGAGCACGTTGCCCGGCGTGGAGCACGTAGCTTCGGGATTTGGGGTTCCCTGGCGCGACGCGCGGTACCTGGATATTCATTTTACATTCTCGGTGGAAGGCGCGACTCGGGAGAACGGTCGAGACGATCCGCGCGCAAGGTTCCGATCGGTTTCGCCGGGATTTTTTGAAACGCTGGGAGTGCCGCTGCTCGAGGGGCGCGATTTCAGGGAGACAGATCGCGACGGCACGGAACGCGTGGTGATTATCAGCGAGAGTGTGGCGAAGGAACTGTTTCCGGGACAAGAAGCAGTAAACCGGCACATGCAGTGGACCGATCCGGTGATCAAATTCATCGGCATCAGCGGCGAGCCCCGGCGGATTATCGGCGTGGTTCCCGACGTGGACGATCAAAACATCATCCCGTCGCCGTCGATGACGATTTATCAGACCACAGAGCAGGAAGGCTGGAACGGGCGGCTCTTCGTGCGAGCGAAACAGGATCCCTATGCGCTCGTACCGGTGATCACGCGCACGATACACGACATGGCGGAGGACCAGCCGGTCGAGCGACCGAATACGCTCGAGGATGTTCGCGCCGAAGTCTTGACGCCGAACAAACTGAACGCACTCGTGTTTGGCGGATTTGCCGGCGTGGCACTTTTGATTTCGATCGTAGGCGTGGCCGGTGTGCTGGCATTTTCGGTGAGCAGCCGGACGCGTGAATTCGGCATTCGCATGGCACTGGGCGCGCAACCGCAAAGCATCCTGAAAAATGTGCTGATGGATGGGTTTGTGATTGCGGTGATCGGGGTAATCGCGGGAGCGCTCGTGGGTTTTGCGCTGGCCCGGTTTATCGGACGATACGCGGCGGAAGTGCAGATGCCGGGCGCGGTTCCGTTGGCCGGCTCGGCGCTGGTGATTCTGGCCGCGGCGGTGGTCGCGTCGGCTCTGCCGGCGATTCGCGCCGCGCGGGTGGATGCGGTGGAAGCACTTCGCTCCGAATAGCGAGGCAGGTTGGAAAAAACGTTGTTCGAAGGAGAGCCGCCGGTGTGCCGAAACATCAAGACTCTTTACAACTTTGAGCCGCCCGTAACGGACGAGGAAATCCGCGCGGCGTCGATTCAGTTTGTGAGGAAAATCAGCGGCTTCCATAAGCCGTCGAAAGCGAATGAGGCTGCGTTCGGGCTGGCGGTGGATGAAATTGCGGCGGCCTCGGGACGGTTGCTGCGCTCCCTGGAAACGACGGCGCGGCCGAAGGACCGGGCGGCGGAAGCGGCCAAGGCGATGGCGCGAAGCGCGGAGCGATTTGGAAACAAGCCGCAATCGCTAGCACAGGATTAGCTAATTCGTTTGTTGCTGGGAAATTTTGATCAAGGAAGGCAGGACGTCGCCAAAGCTTTGATCGCCTGGCTGGCCGAAGGCGAAGTAGAGCTTTCGATAAAGCGCGTAGAGCGAGGCATAGACTTTTTGGTCGGCGGGATTGGGTTGGAAGACGGTGTGCGGCGGACACATTTTGTCCTGCGCTTCTTCGACGGACTTGAAAGTCCCGGCTGCCAGAAACGCAAAGATTGCGGAACCCAGACTGACGACACTCTTATTGGGAACGAGAACGGGCCGTTCGAGGACGTTCGCGTACACCTGATTCAGCAAATTGTTTTTTTGCGGGATTCCGCCGGCGTTGATGACGCGGGCGATCTTGACTCCGTGTTCGGCCATTCGATCCAAAATCACTCGCGTGTGCAGCGCGGTCCCTTCGATCGCGGCAAAGAGTTCACCCTGCGCGGAGCTCTGCAAATTCCATCCGAGGGTGATTCCGCGCAGGTTGGGGTTGACGAGCACGGTGCGGTCGCCGTTGTCCCAGGTGATGCGCAGAAGGCCGGTTTGACCGGATTTGAATTTGTCGAGTCCTTCGCTCAATTTCGCCACGTCGGTGCCGGCGCGGGTGGCGATGGCATTGAAAATGTCGCCGACGGCGGAGAGGCCCGCTTCGATGCCGGTGCGGCCGGGATGGACGCTGCCCTCGACGACTCCGCAAACGCCGGGAACCAGATTCGCGGATGGCGTAATGCCGATGATGCATGTGGAGGTGCCGACGACGTTGACCATATCGTCGGTGCGACAGCCGGCACCGATCGCGTCCCAGTGCGCGTCGAAGGCACCGACGGGAATGGGAATTCCGGGTTTGAGTCCGAGCTTTTCGGCCCACACGGGCGAAAGCGTGCCGGCGATTTTGTCGGAGGTGAGGTATTCGCCCTGCAGTTTTTCGCGGACGCCCGCGAATAGCGGATCGACTTTGACGAGGAATTGCTCGGAGGGAAGACCGCCGAGCTGCGGATTCCAAAGCCACTTGTGGCCCATGGCGCAGACGCTGCGTTTCACTTTGCGAGGATCGGAGATTCCGCAGAGCGTGGCGGCGACCATGTCGCAATGCTCGAACGCCGAAGCGAAGGCGGAACGCTTGTCGGGATTGTGGCGCAACCAGTGCAGGAGTTTCGAAAATCCCCATTCGGAGGAATAAACACCGCCGCACCACTGAATCACTTCCAGATTTTCGCGGCGGGCGGCTTCGGTGATTTCGGCGGCCTCTGCCTTGGCGCGATGGTCGCACCACAAATAGTATTCGCCGAGGGGTTGCATCTGGTTGCCCACGGGAATGACAGACGAACCGGTGGTGTCGAGGGCGATGGCTTCGACTTGATGGCCGGAAATTCCCGCGCGTTTGATGGCGTCGCGAGTGGCCGCGGCGAGCGCGTTCATTTGATCGTCGTGGGATTGCGTAGCGTATTCGGGGTCTTCGCGTTTGCGGTGCAACGGATACTCGGCGAGCGCGGTGGCGAGCAAACCCCGATCGCTATCGACGATCGAGACGCGAACACTGAGGGTGCCGAAATCAACTCCTGCAACGATTGCCATAGATGAGGACGGATTCTCCGAAAGGCGTGCCGCCTACGCCGTGTGCGCGTACATATCCCAGCCCAAGTATCGAGAGGCCGCTTCGTGAACGACGGAATCGACGGTGGAAAAGTTCGCCGCGACGTGATGTTCGAATCCGTTTTCGCAGATGAAGTGAAGCAGCTTTTGCAGCCCGGCGATTTCGACGACGCCCGCGCCACCGAAGGTTTGCAGCGAATCGTCGGTGAACCGGCCGTTGCCGGTGTAGCCGCGGATTTTTCCATGGACGTCGTCGGTGGAAAATCGCGCGAAACTCATGGCGCCGGCTTTTACCTGGCCCACGCAAGTGCCGAAGGTGTTTTCCATTCCGACGGTGCCGGCAATGATGGCCTGAAAATCCATCTTCACATCCTTGAAGAAATGCTTCGGAAGGTTGCTGCAGTGAAAGCAGACGGCTTTGTTGGGATCGGCACCGTAGTTGTTGTTCCAATCGAGAAGCGCGCTGGGGGTTTCGGAAGCCAGTTGAAGGGCGTGCATGCCGAGTACGCCGCAAACGTCCACTTCACAAGCGCTCGAGAGCAGCGACTCACTCATCATGCTCATCACGGTACAGGGCACGACGCCGAGATTTTCCTCAAGCGACGTCCAGCATTGAACGGCGCTGATGTTGACGTGCGCGGCTTTCATCCATTGATCGACGACGGCGCCGAGCTTGGCCATTTTTAGCAAGGCCTGCTGCGGAATATCGGTGGTGGAAACGTATTTGTGAATGGCGGCGAGTTTTTGCACGACGGTGTCGTCGGTGTCCTTCAACCGGCTGATGCGGCCGAGGACTTCGCTGAGATCCAAAGTTTCGATGCTGATGCCGCTGGCCTCGAGAAGCTTTTCGCTATAGCGAACCGTATTGAAGGCGGTGGGCCGGGCACCGAGCGCTCCGATGCGCAAATTGCGCAGGCCCTTTACCACGCGGCACACGCCGGCGAACCAGTCGAGATCCTTTGCGAATTCCGGAGAATCGGGAGCTTCGGTGTGAAGCGTGGTGAGGGAGTACGGAATCGCATACTGGCGCAAATTGTTGCAAGCGGACATTTTTCCGCAGAAGCTGTCGCGGCGGTGCGTGATCGCCATTTTACCGGGGGTATCCGGCGTGGCCTGAACGAGCACGGGAACGTTCAAACGCGAGAGCCGCAGGGTGTCGGCAATCGCGCGTTCGTCGCCGAAATTTGGAAGCGTGACGATGACGCCGTCGATCGCATCGGCCTTTGACTTGAACAGCTCGGCACAACGAGTCGCGTCTTCATAGGTCTCGACGGCACCGTGTTTACTCTGTTCGGGAGACAGAACGACGGCATCAATGCCAGCGCTTTGCAAAACGCGGAGGATCTCGTCGCGCCCAGTTTTGGCCAGATGATCGGGAAAGAATCCGCGGTTTCCCACGATCACGCCCATCGTCATTTTTCGCTTGTTTGGCATGTGCGTTTCGTTATTCCTTTTTAGAATTGCGTATCGATCGCCCTCATGTATCAGCGCGATCCGGCGGAGCGAAGATTCACCGGACCGGGCCTCATTTCGCAGTTTTTTGCTGGCCGTAATACGCTTTCGTGCCGTGCTTTCTCAAAAAATGGCGGTCGTGCAGGCTTTTGCCGACGGCGGCCGCGTGCGGATCAATGTTGATGGTCAGGTACGCCATGCGAGCCGCCGCTTCGAGCATCCAGGCATTCTCGGCGGCCTTTGCGGCGTTTGCCCCCCAGGCGAAAGGTCCGTGATTTACGACGAGCACGGCGGGCACGGCCAATGGGTCGATGGCTTTCGCTCGAAACAGGCGAATGATTGCGGTGCCGGTGTTCTCTTCGTAGTCGCCGTCGATTTCTGAGTCGCTCAGCACCTCGGTGACCGGCACCGGGCCGTGAAAATAGTCGGCGTGCGTGGTGCCAAAGCAAGGAATGGCTTTGCGGGCCTGCGCCCAGGCCGTGGCGAATTCCGAATGGGTGTGGGCAATGCCGCCGACGGAAGGAAACGCGCGATAGAGAGCAGCATGCGTGGGCAAATCGGAGGAAGGTCGAAGGGTTCCCTCGACGACTTTCCCGTTGAGGTCGGTGACGACCATATCTTTCGGCTTCAGTTCCCGGTACGGAACTCCGCTCGGCTTGATAACGAGTAAACCTTTCTCGCGGTCAACGCCACTGGCATTGCCGAATGTGGAAAGCACCAGACCTCGACGAACGAGGTCGAGGTTGGACTCGAGAACTTCCTCACGCAGATTTGCCAGGAGCAATTTCTTTCTTTTCATATCCCGCTCAAGGTGCCGTTCGGCCGGGAACCGCAGGCTTCGCTCGAAGCCAAGCTACCGGCTGACTTTCCGCTTCGCATTTTCCCACTGGACGCGTCGCGGTCGAGAAGTATATTCGGCCGCGCTATTTTCGGACCGAAAACCGAAAGACCGTGGTCGATTCAACCGTTTGCCCTGCTTTCAACTCGGTGGACGGGAAATTCGCATGGTTGGGCGAATCGGGAAAGTGCTGGGTTTCCAGGCAAAGGCCGGTTCGATAGCCGTAACGTACGGAGCCTTTTCCAACGGCCGTGCCATCCAAAAAGTTTCCGCTGTAAAACTGGATGCCGGGTTCGGTCGTCGAGACGTCGAGCACGCGCCCGGTGGAAGGCTCGAAGACTTCCGCGGCGACGGCCAGGCCGCTTTTCGCTTTTCCGTCCAAGACCCAGTTGTGGTCGTAGCCTTTTCCGAACTTCAACTGTTCGTCGTCCTGATTGATGCGAGCGCCGATGGCGGCGGGCTTCAAGAAATCAAACGGCGTCCCCTGAACGTCGCGGAGTTCTCCGGTAGGAATCAAGGTGGCATCCACGGGAGTGAATTTACCGGCGTGAAGAGTCAGCTGGTGATCCAGAATTTTTTCGGTCGGGTTTCCGGTGAGATTAAAGTAGCTGTGATTCGTCAGGTTCAGGACGGTGTTTTTGTCTGAGACCGCGGAATAGTCGATGCGCAATTCGCTGGAATCGGCGGGAAGCGTATAGGTGACTTTTACGTGAAGCGTGCCGGGAAATCCTTCTTCGCCATCGGGGCTGGTGTAAGTGAGCGCAAGCACCTGGGCTTTCGGAGTGGATTCATCGACAGCCGTCCAGACTCGCTTGTTAAATCCGACAAGGCCGCCGTGCAGACTGTTCGGGCCATCGTTCGTGGGAATATGAAAGACGACGCCATCGAGGGTAAATTGGCCTTTGGCGATGCGGTTTCCATAACGGCCGATGGTGCCGCCGAAAAACGCTTTACCGGATTCGTAGCCGGCCACATCGTCGTAGCCAAGTACGATGTCTTCGAATTTGCCGTGGCGATCGGGAACCTTCCATGATTGCAAGGTGGCGCCGTAATTGATGATGGCGGCCTGGACGCCCGCATTGTTGGTAAGGAGATAGCGGGTGATGGGTTGGCCGTCTTTGGTTTTTCCGAACGGAGAGGTTTGCACGTGGCGAGCGACCCCTTTTAGGGTAAATGAGACATTTAACAGGAAGATAGCGAGGAAGGCAGCAGCGATCGCGGGAAGTTTCATGGAACGGCGGCCTCCGGGGTAGAGCGAGCGGAACGAGTAAACGTTTACCATCAACGAAGGGCGATTGCAAGAAATTCAAAAAGCGAAGGTTTTTGCGAGGCTGGCGCGAATGGGAGCTCGCAGCCACCCGGTGTTGGCTGAACGGTGTTGGCCAGACGGTGTTGGCCAGACGCTGTTGGCTAGAAGCGGGGATAGCATATACTCTCGAAACTTGCCTCGCAGGACGAAAGAGGATTCGTGGATATTCGGGATATCGCCAAGCGCGCCAAGGTTTCGACCGCCACGGTCTCACGGACGGTGAACCACGCTTCGACGGTGGACGCGCAACTGGCGAAGCGCGTGTGGAAAGCGATCGAAGAGATGGGGTATTACCCGAACCGGCAAGCGCGGGCGCTGGTGTCCGGACGGAGCCGCGTATTCGGTTTGATTGTGTCGGAAATCACGAATCCGTTCTTTCCGGAAATCGTGCAGACGTTTGAAACCCTGGCGGTCGAAAATAATTACGAAATCCTGCTGACCTCGACGGTGCACGACACGAAGCGGATGAAGCTGGCGGTCCGAAGAATGATCGAAGGGCGGGTGGATGGCGTGGCGATCCTGACGTTCGGGATGGAAGACGCGCTGCTGGAAGATCTGCGTTTTCGGAATTTGCCGCTGGTTTTCGTAGACGTAGGACCAAAGGCGCCGCGCGTGAGCAACATTCGCGTCGATTATGCCGACGGAATCCGGCAAGCGGTGCAGCATCTGGCGGCGCTGCGGCATGACCGAATTGGTTTCATCACCGGGCCCTTACAACTGAAATCAGCAATGGCCCGAAAAAACGCGTTCGAAGAATCGATGCGCGAGCTGGGACTGGCGGTGAACCCCGCGTTCGTCGTCGAGGGAAACCATAAACCGGAAGGCGGCGGCCGGGCGCTTCACAAGCTGGTTGGACTGCGGGAGCGACCGACGGCGCTGCTTTGCTCGAACGACATGACGGCGATCGGAGTGATGCGAGCGGCCTTCGAGCTCGGAATCGAGGTTCCTCGGGAATTATCGATCATCGGATTCGACGATATTCGGATGGCGGATTTCATGATTCCTCCGCTGACGACGGTGCAAATGTCGCAGTCGGAACTGGCGACGCAGGCGTTTCATGCGCTGTTGAAGGAAACGAAGCGCGAAACTCCCGAGCCGGAAGGAACCGAGTACATCCTCAAGACTCGATTGATTCAGAGAAGCACGACGACGTTTCCGCCGAACTCGAGCAAAACCAAATCAAGGGCGGCCAAGAAGCAAGGACCGTCGCGACGCACACGCGTGAAAAAATAATCCACGCGCTGCGCGGAAGGTTCGACAGAAAGAAGCCCGCGCGCGACGGCCTCTAACCAAAAACACGAAGAACTTTGTCGGGCTCGATGCCTTCGGATCAGGCGGCGGTCTGAATCCGGGAATCCTCCGGCGCAAGATCCAAAGAAGAAGCAAGCTCGCGGACAATTTGCGAGTCCGAGAATGGAACCTTGAAGGTGCGCGCGGCTGCGTCCGGGGTGCGAGGCGCCTCGGCGTCCAGGCTCAAAATCTGGTAGTCCTCATGCCCTTTCCCGGCAACGACGAGGACGTCACCCGACTTCAAACCCGAAAGCGCCGATTGAATCGCGGCGCGGCGCTCGCCCGCATCCCGCGCGCCGGGAGCGGCGGCGAGAATCGCATTGCGTATTTCGAGAGGCGACTCCGATCGCGGGTTATCGTCGGTAACCAGCACCACGTCCGCGAGCTGGGAAGCAATTTTCCCCATGAGGGGGCGCTTGGTGGAGTCCCGCTCTCCGCCGCAACCGAAGAGCACGTGCAGACGCGAACCCTTGCGCACGTGAGGCCTCAAGCTGAGCAAAACGTTGCGAAGCGCGTCTGGCGTGTGGGCGAAATCCACGTACACGGCGGCGCCGTTCTTCAGCAGGGCGGCTCGTTCGAGGCGTCCGGTGACGGATTCGAGGCGTTCCGCGCCCTGGACGGCGGTACGCACGGCAACTCCCGTCGAGACCGCAAGGCCGATCGACGCGAGAATATTTTGGGCCTGAAACGCGCCGGCGACGGGCGCCTGAATTTCATGAGTCTCACCGAAAAGCGAGACCAGGAGAATCTGGCCGCGTTCGGTGGCCGATCGCCACAATAAAGTCAGGTCGGCGCCGGCGCCACTTCCGCTGAAAGTGATGACGCGCCCGCCGCGCTCCCGGACCGCACGGGAAATGATGGCGGCGCGTTTGTCGTCGATGTTGACGACCGCCACGCCGTCTGATTTGAGGCGCTCGGTGAACAGGCGAAGCTTTGCGGCAAAATAGGCGTCCATCGTTTGGTGATAGTCGAGGTGATCCTGGGTGAGGTTTGTAAAAGCGGCAGCGTCAAACTCCATCCCGTCGAGGCGGCCCTGATCGAGACCGTGACTGGAAGCTTCGAGCGCCAAGTGGGAAGCGTAGGAAGCCACGCTCGAGGCAATGAGCTGGGTGGACTTGGCGTCGAAGGTTGTGAACGAGGATTGCACATTGGTGTGGAGCGCTCCGGTGGATCGGAGGCCGAGCGTGCCCAGGCTGAGCGCTCGATATCCCGCGTAGGTCCACAAATCGCGAACGAACGAAACTGTGGAACTTTTCCCGTTCGTACCGGTGACGGCGGCGAGGACGGATGGGCGTCCAGGATGAAAGCGGGCAACGAGCTGGGCGTAAAGACTCTGGACGTTCGGATGGCTGAGCACGAGAACTTTGGATTTCTCGAACTCGGAAAGGCCCAGATGCTCGTTGGATGTTCCCTCGGGAACGATCACGACCTGGGCTCCGCGAGCGGCGGCCTGCGAGCAGTATTGCGAGCCATTGCCGAGAGCGCGCGACGAAGCACAGTAGATGAAGCCAAAGCGCACTTCGCGAGAGTCATCGGTGACGCCGAATACCAGGAGATCCCGATGAGGTTTGGAAATCATGTGATCGGGTAACAGATCCGCAAGTCGCATGGCGCTTGTCTCCGTTTTGCGTAGTCGTTCGTTCGAATCAAAAACAGGCCCAAAAAACAAAAAACCCACCGGCCGGAAACCTCTCGGCGGTGGGTATCGAAAACTTTCGATTGGAGTGAGGACGCTAGCTCGTTATGCCCGCTCCACCCATGCCGAAGGACACGTGTGCGCACGCGTGACAACAACACAGGGCGCAAGATGCTCCGGCTATGGTCAACAAATTCATCTCGGACAGTGTGGCAATAACTTTCGGGGATGTCAATCAAACGCTGAAGACAGGATGCTTTGAACGGTACTGGTCGTGGTCAGCGTCAGGACAAACTCGCTTCCCGGCGAAGGACAGGGGAAGTGTTGAGCTCGCCTTCGGATCGGGCGATCACGGCGCAGGCAAGGCAGTTGCCGATTACATTCGTGGCTGTGCGGCCCATATCCATCACCGCGTCGATTCCGAGAATCATGAAGATCGGTTCGGTGGGCAGATGAAACGTTCCGGCGGTGGCCAGCAACACGACGAGAACGGCGCGGGGAACGCCTGCGACTCCTTTGCTGGTAATCATCAGGGTGAAGACCATGAAAAGTTGCTGCGTCCAGGAAAGGTGCAAGCCCGCCACCTGCGCCACGAAGATCGCGGCCAGCGACAAATAGAGAGACGAACCATCGAGATTGAAGCTGTAACCAGCGGGAATCACGAAGGCGACAATTTTGCGCGGCACGCCGAACGCCTCCATCGCTTCCATGGCGCGAGGCAGAGCGGCTTCGGACGTGCTGGTGGCAAAAGCGATCGTGGCCGGCTCGGCAACGGCGCGAATGAATTGGGCGATGGGAATCCGGGCGAGGCGAGCAATCGGCAGAAGGACGCACAACAAAAACACAGCGAGCGCGGCATAGCCGGTGAGGAGAAGTTTCGCGAGCGGAAGGAGAACGCCAATGCCCATATGGCCGACGGTGTAGGCCATCGCCGCGCCGACGCCGATGGGAGCGAAGTACATTACGAAGTTCGTGAAGGAAAACATCACCTCGGTGAGGGACTCAAAAAAGCGCAGCATGGGCGCGCGTTTCGCGTCGGAAAGACGCGCGAGGGCGATGCCGAACAAAATCGCGAAAACGGCGACCTGCAGGATTTGATTTTCGGCTACGGATTTGGCGATATTTTCCGGAAACACGCGGACCAGAAAATCGTCCCAATGAAGCGGCGCGGAGGCGGGCAAGGATTCGGCGAGTGGCGCGGCCGTGGAGAGACCTTCGCCGGCGCGGCTGATGTTGATGGCGCAAACGCCGATTAGCAGCGCGAGGGTGGTGACGACTTCGAAGTAGACGAGGCTTTTGATTCCGATGCGGCCGACTCCGCGGAGATTTCCGTGGCCGGCGATGCCGGTGACGAGAGTGCCCAGAATCAAGGGAGCGACGATGACCTTGATCAACCGGAGGAAAATATCGCTGAGGAAACGGAGATGCTCGGCGAAGCGCGGCGCGTCGAGACCGATTTCACCGCCGAGCAGCATGGCAAATAAAATCCAATAGGTAAGCGATGAGCGGCGTGTGCCGCCGGCGGCAACGAGCGCGAGGCCGATCCATCGCAGAACGAAAAGCCAGGCGTGCGGCCCGATGTGAATTGGCAAAAGCGCAGCCACGGCGAACAAGGCGATCCCGGCATAGGTGAGCGCGCGGAGTAAGGGTTCGCGTTGCGGAGAGAGTTTCGCGTGCGTGGCGTGAGTTTCGTTCATTGCGGCGGAGTAAGCCTCGGGTTCGTCGATCGCGCGCATGAGATTCTTACCCGAAATGGCCGCATTCGAAATCTTTTTCGCGACCGGGGCATCTGTTATCTTCGCTTTCATGCCCACCATCCGGAATTTCGAGTGCTCGCGATGCAAGGCGAGCGTCTCGGCCGAAACACCGCAAACGCTTTGCCCGCACTGCAAGGGATCGCTGTACGTCCGCTACGATTTGGCTGCGCTTTGCGGCATTGCCGCCCGGGATGCAATCGCGCGGGAAACGGCGAAATCACCGTGGCCCGGAATGTGGCGCTACCGCTCGGTGCTGCCGGATGTGAAACCCGTGACACTGGGAGAGGGTTGGACGCCGATGCTGCAGAGCCGTCGCCACGCCGGCGCCTATATAAAGGAGGAGGGCGCAAATCCGACGGGCTCGTTCAAGGCGCGGGGCCTTGCTCTGGCGGTGACGATGGCGCGCCATTGCGGATTGAAAAAGCTCGCCGTTCCGTCGGCGGGGAACGCAGCGGGGGCACTGGCGGCGTATGCGGCTGCGGCCGGGATTGAGGCGCATATTTTTATGCCGAAGGATGTGCCGTTTGCGAATTATGTGGAGGCGGTCGCGTACGGAGCGAACGTTACGCTGGTGAACGGCCTGATCTCCGATTGCGGGCGCATGGTAGCGGAGTGCAGCAAGAGCGAAGGTTGGTTCGACATTTCCACGCTGAAAGAGCCATTTCGCGTGGAAGGCAAAAAAACGATGGGTTACGAGCTGGTGGAGCAACTCGGATGGGAATATCCGGATGCTGTTTTCTACCCGACGGGCGGAGGCGTGGGGTTGATCGGGATGTGGAAGGCGTTCGCGGAACTGGAAGAGCTGGGATGGGTGCGGCCGGGAAAACGGCCGCGGATGATCGCGGTGCAGTCCGCCGGCTGCGCGCCGGTAGCGCGAGCGTTCGAGAAGGGGGCGAATGCGAGCGAGATGTGGGAAAACGCGGCGACGTTTGCGTCCGGGCTGCGCGTTCCGAAACCGTACGGCGACGCGATTATGCTGGAGATTCTGCGTGAATCCGGCGGGGTGGCGCTGGCGATTCCGGACAGCGAAATTCTGGCTTCCCTGCGGGACTGGGCGAAGCATGAAGGGATTTTTCTTTCGCCGGAAGGCGCAGCGGCAACCGCGGCATACGAACGGCTGCTCGCATCCGGATTTTTGACGGCGAAAGATCGGGTCGTATTGTTCAATACGGGATCCGGACTGAAGTACACAGACGTGACGGCAGAAGCGATGGGATTGCAGCGGCCGGGCGCAGCGAGCTAAGGCTTTCCCTTTGGAAACAAGAGTCGCGGCCGAAGATGGAACGCAAAGAATTACGGGAGGGCGGCTGCGGCGTGATACCTGCGCGTTGGAAGGCGGCTGAATCCTGGTTGCAATTCGTTAAAAGCACATGCGAGAATCGCGCCCGCCCGTGCAAGTGAATCGTTTTCCCTCATGCATACTGCGTTGAGCCACGGCGTAAGAAGGTCGAACGCCTCGCGTTCTCTAATTCCGATACTTTTTTCCTGGGCCGCTCGCCTATTTACATTGGCGGCGCTTTTTTCGCTGGGGCCCTCGGCGCTCAGGGCGCAAACGAGCGAGTACCCGGAATTGTCGAGGAGCGCTCGCCCGTGGACGTCGATTTCCGCGCTGGGCCAGCAATCCGCGATCTTCGGCGATGAGTCGGGGAGGCTGGAAGCCTGGGTGTATCCGCTGAAGATCCTACGAAACTTGCAATTGCGGTTCATTTCCGCAGGCTACGTGGAACCCGGTTCGGAGCTGGCGCGAAGCGTCACGGTGCGGCCGGAGTCCACGACGATTTTGTATATCGGCGATACGTATATCGCGCGGGAAACGATCTTCGTGCCGGTGCATGCCGAGGGCGCGGTGATCACGATCGAAGTTTCATCCGCACAGGCAGTTCAGGTGGAAGTGCAATTCGAGCGCGACTTTCAATTGATGTGGCCCGCGTCCATCGGGGGAAGTTATCTCGGCTGGGACGCAGCGCTGCACGCGTTCTGGTTTGCCGACGACTTGAATCAATATTCGGCGCTGGTCGGATCTCCGGATGCGACCGATGCGGTCGTCGATTACGGTTCGTCGGAAGCGGGAGCGAAAGAATCGTCGTTCCGGCTGACGACGTTCGAACCGGGCGCACCATCGAAATCGATCTTTATCGCCGGTTCGGTGGAGGGACGCGAAGCCGGGACGAGAGTGTACAAAGAGATTTCAAGTCACGCGCCGGAACTCGAGACCGAGGCGAAGAGCTACTACGAATCGTATTTGCAGAGGACGGTGCAACTCGATTTGCCGGACGCGAACCTGCAGCGAGCCTATGACTGGTCACGAATCAGCGCGGTGCAAGGACTGGTGGAAGCGCCGAACGTGGGGACCGGTCTGGTCGCCGGCTACCGTGCGTCCGGAGACGAGCTGAGGCCGGGATTTGCGTGGTTTTTTGGGCGCGATTCGATGTGGACTTCGCTCGCTTTAAACGCGGAGGGCGATTATTCCACCTCGCGCACGGCGCTGAATTTTCTATTGAAGTACCAACGCGCCGACGGAAAAATTCCGCACGAAGTGGTGCAGACCGCCAGCGTCGTTCCGTGGTTTGCCAAATATCCTTACGCGTACGCTTCCGCCGATGCGACGCCCCTGCTGCTGATTGGCGCGGACGATTATGTGAAGCAGAGCGGCGATGTGGATTTCGCCAGGCAAAACTGGGAAAAGCTCGACAAGGCGTATCAGTTCTTACAGTCCACCGAAACGGCGGAAGGATTTGCGCAGAATCGAGGCGTGGGGCACGGATGGATCGAAGGCGGACCTTTGCATCCTGCCGATGTGGAATTCTACCAGGCGGCACTGGGCGTCCAGGCTGCGCGGTCATGGGCGGAGCTAGCGGGCTTCGCGGGAAACCCGGATGCGGCGAAATCGGCGGAGAGCGAATTCGAAAGCCAAAAATCAAAATTGAACGAACGATTCTGGTCGAGCGAAGCGAGTTACTTTGTATTTTCGCTGAACCAAGCCGGACAACAGTCCGGCCCGCTGACAGCGCTGGCCACCGTTCCGATGTGGTTCGGGCTGACGGACGAGGGGAAAACCGAAACCACCATCGATCGATTGTCGAATGCGGACTTCGAATCCGATTGGGGCATGCGGCTGCTCGCGACGACCGATCCCGTTTATGGCGCGTCCGGCTACCATTTCGGATCGGTGTGGCCGCTGTTCACGGGATGGGCGTCCGTGGGCGAGTATCGATATCACCGAGCTCTCTCGGGATATTCGAACCTGCGCGCCAATGCGATGCTGGCGCTGGACGGCTCGCTTGGGCACACGACCGAAGTGCTGTCTGGAGATCGATACACGGCACTCTCCGGGAGCACATCCGATCAAATCTGGTCGGCGGCGATGGTGATCAGCCCGCTGCTGCGCGGAATGATGGGTATCGAAGTGGACGCGGTCGCGAAGCGCATATCGTTTGCGCCGCACGTGCCGGCGGATTGGAATACGTTTTCGGTGAGGAATCTTCCGATCGGTGCGGAACACATCGATTTGAATTACCGGCGAGAACGGGGTGAGATTTCGCTGACTGTCGAGGCTTCCGGGCAATCGCCTGTGACGCTCAACTTCAACCCGGCAATCAGCCTGCGGGCGAAGGCCGTTGCGGTAGAACTCAACGGACGCGCTGTGGCATTCAAGGTCGCTTCGAATTCCGAAGATCAGCATGTACGGGTGAGCGCACCGCTCGTGCCTGGTACGAATGTGCTCCGGATTCGGACGAGGAATGATTTCGAGTTGGCTGTGCCGTACGTAAAGCCCGAGGCGGGCGACGCGAGTCGCAACTTGCGGGTGGTGAGCGAATCGTGGTCCGGGGATCGAGATACCTTGACTGCACAGCTGGAAGGCATCGCCGGGGAGACGTACCGAATCGATGTGATGGGCGCGGAGCAAATTCGATCGATTGATGGGGGCACAATTGTTACGTCTCCAGATGGAATCTCGAGCATTCGCGTGCGAATTCCCGATGCGACATCCGGGGCCAAGGCGTACGCAACGGGCAAGCTCGTGATTCACCTTGCGGAAGACTCAGAACCCGCAAAACACCGCAAAAAGTAGAAGTACTTTCGGGATTCGATTCGTCGAAATGGTCGGAGGCGTCTTACGTCGCTGCAAACTCGAGTGATCACGCTGCTGCTCGGAGTTATTTTCTGCTCCGGCAGACAAACCTACGCGCAGTCCGGAGCGGCAACCGTCACGATCGAATGGGACAAGAAACTTTCCGTTTCGAGAACCACGCCTACCCTGCAGGTGGTGGTGAACCCGCTGCTGCGCCGCGAAAGCCCGATTCACGATCAGGCATTTGCCGCACTGAAGGACATGAACGCCGATTACGTGCGGTACGTCCCCTGGCAACCCTATCCGAGATTGGGCGTGGGCGAGTTGTATGCGCCGGAGAATGGAAAAACGTCGTGGGATTTTTCGCTGATTGATCCGCTGGTGCTCGATTTCTTTCACGCAACGGCTGGGCATTCGACGGTCGTCAACTTCAGCACAATTCCGGAGTGGATGTTCAAGACGGACCGGCCGGTAACGGTGGCTGCCGACCCGAATGAAGTCGTATGGGATTACGAGCAAGGCGCCGAGCTGCGCGATTCCAGCGGAAAGGAATTGGCAGACTACTACGCGCGGCTGGTGAGCTGGTACACGCGCGGCGGATTTACGGACGAGTTCGGGGCCACGCATCGATCGGGCTATGCGTTTACGATTCCGTATTGGGAAATTCTGAACGAGCCGGACTACGAGCACGCGCTTTCCGCCGCGGATTACACGAGGATTTATGATGCCGTTTCCGCGGCGGTTCACAAGGTATCGCCGGATACGAAGTTCGTGGGCGCGTCGCTCGCCACGCCTTCGCAGAGCCCGGACTTTTTCGAATACTTCCTCGATTCCAAGCACCATCGCGCGGGAGCGCCCCTCGATTACATCTCTTACCACTTCTATGCCGTTCCGGCGGCGGACGAAGACGCGGCCACGCAGCAGTACACATTTTTCGCGCAGGCGGACGGGTTTCTGAACGTGGTGCGTTACATCGAAGCGATTCGCAAACGCGAGTCTCCGCAGACGAAGACGATGATCAATGAAATTGGCACCATCTCGTCGGAGGGCGCGAATCAAGGCGCTCCGGGCGAAAAGAGCGAACCAATTCCCGCTTCGTATTGGAATCTTTCCGGCGCGATGTTTGCATATTTGTTCGGCGAGCTGACGCATCTGGGAATTGATGTGGCGGGCGAATCCCAGCTGGTGGGGTATCCCACGCAGTTTCCGAGCGTGACGATGGTCGACTGGATCACCGGACAGCCGAACGCGCGTTACTGGGTTTTGAAAGTATTACGCGACAATTTTGGCCCCGGCGACACGCTGGTTGAGAGCCGCAGCAGCACGCCTTACGTTTACGCCATGGCCGTGATTGGAAAGGACGGGCAACGCCGCGTGCTGCTGATTAACAAAAGAGACCGGCCAGCCATTGTGACGGTGACAGGAGCAAAGGGCGGCGCCGAGCAATTCGTGGATCAAACGACGGGGTTCCATCCCCCTTCGCTGGTCGTGGTCGATTCGGACCGCATCACGCTGGGAGGATATTGCGTCGCCTCGGTGAAACTTCCCGATGCGGCGGCGGCAAAGTAGGACGCTGGGGTAGAGCGCTCTGGCTGAATTTGAATGATCCAAATATGAGAAAGAATCTCTTCGGGCGTTTCGCGGCAGCAGTTTGCTACGCGTTTCTGTTTGTCTCTTCGGTACAAGCGATCGCACAGGTGGATCAAACCTCCGGCGAACGGGTGCTCCGAATCGACGCGACCCATGCGCTTGATGCCGCTGCTCCGGTGCTGCTGGGAGCGCCGAGCAAATCGCCGGACGGGCACTCGATCGCGTTGACCAATCGCTACCTGCTGCTGGATGGCAAGCCGGCGTTACCTGTGATGGGGGAGTTTCAATACTCGCGTTATCCGGCCGAATACTGGGAAGAAGAATTATTGAAGATGAAAGCCGGAGGCGTGCAGATCGTATCGACGTACGTGTTCTGGTTGCATCATGAAGAAATCGAGGGCGAGTTCGATTGGAGCGGGAATCGGGACCTCGGTCGTTTTGCCAGGCTTTGCAGAAAACACGGCCTGTTGCTGATCGTCCGGATTGGTCCTTATGTTCACGGCGAAGCGCGCAACGGCGGGTTTCCGGACTGGGTGGTGCAGCAAGGGCCGACGCGCCGAAACGACCCTGTGTATTTGTCGGAAGTGCAGCGGTACTACCAACAAATTGGAACGCAGTTGCGAGGCGAACTGTGGAAAGACGGCGGCAGCGTGATCGGAGTTCAGATTGAGAATGAGTACTTCATGCGCGGCGCCGACGCCGGAGCCGCTCACATTTCCGAACTGAAGAAAATGGCGATCGAGGCTGGGCTCGACGTGCCGCTTTACACCGTGACCGGATGGGGAAATCCGGACTTTCCCGCGAAAGAGGTGATCCCCGTTTTCGGGGTGTATCCGGACGCATTCTGGGATAGTTCGCTGAAGGAATTGCCGCCGAACGAAGGCTACACGTTTTCGTTTCGCCGCGATTTGGGCGGAATTGCGATCGACCCGCAAGCATCCGCAACCAGCGACGAGAAAAGAATCGGACAGTATCCCTATTTTCTGGCCGAAGCGGGCGGCGGCATGCAAGTGGCGTATCACCGCAGGCCGCTGATTTCGGCCGACGATGTGGCCGCGCTGCTGGTGACGCACGTGGGAGCGGGCGCGAATTTGTACGGTTACTACATATTTCAAGGCGGGTCGAATCCGATCGGGAAGAAAAGCACGATGCAGGAATCGGCGGCGGTGGATGGTGTGTACGATCTGCCGGTGATCTCCTACGATTTTCAGGCTCCGCTTGGCGAATTTGGCCAGGTGCGCGGATCGTACCGCCTGCTGAAAGAATTTCACCTGTTTCTGAACGACTTCGGGAGCGCGCTCGCGAAGATGATTCCCGTGGCGCCGGCGGAGGTTCCGGCCGGCAGCGGCGACCTGACAACGCCGCGCTTGGCGGCGCGCGTAGGGCCCGATGGCGGGTTTCTGTTCTTCAATAACTATGTGCGGGAATACGGCATGAGAGAGCAACGGAACTTGCGGTTTGAGATGAAGTTGCCGGGCGCGACGATCGCTTTCCCGCGACAGCCCGTGACGGTGCGTTCCGGTTCGTACTTTGTATGGCCATTCAACTTGGACATGAATGGAGTGCGGCTGAAGTACGCGACGGCGCAGTTGCTTTGCAAGCTGGACGCCGGCGGCGAGGAATACTATCTCTTTTTCGAACAGCCTGGCATTGCCGCCGAATTCGCGTTTGATGGGCGAACCGTACAATCCGTCCGAGCTGCGAACCAAAACGCGGAACGCGAGGGCCGGGATTTTTATGTGGAGGGCGTCAAGCCCGGTTTGCAGATCGCCGCTACGGCCACATCTTTGAGCGGGCGAAAAGTGAATGTGGTGTTGCTGTCTGGCGAGCAAGCGAAGAACGCATGGAAAGTGCGGGTTGGCGGTGAAGAACGACTGATCCTTTCGGCGGCGGATGTATTTGTTGACGGAGAGACGCTCGATCTGCGATCGAGAGAACCAAAGGAGCTTGGGATTTCTGTGTTCCCCGCGCTAAGGCCGGGCTCGTATGCGCCCGCCAGCGGTGGAAAGCGGGATGGAATCTTCACTGATTATTCTTTCGAGGCGCCGCGGTTAGACTTGCAGTCCAACTGGACAAAACTCCGCGCGTCCGATGCTGCGGGACCGGTGAAGCAGGGCACCTACAATGCGCTTGCTCCGACAGAAGCGGACTTCGAGCATGCGGCGGAGTTTCGAATCGAATATCCGCACAGTTTGCCGAAGGGCAGCAGCGACGTTTTCCTTACCGTGCAGTACGAGGGCGACGTGGCGCATTTGTATCGCGGCTCGACTTTCCTGGCCGATGATTTTTTCTATGGCCGAGACTGGGAAATCGGCTTGAAACGCTTTCTCGATGGCGGAAACGCGTCCGATTTCCTTTTGAAGATTTTGCCGCTGCGCAGCGATGCTCCCATATTCGTGGAGCCTGGTTCCCGGCCGGCGTTACCGCCCGATTCGCAAGTTTCCGAAGTGAAACAAATGACGCTTACGCCTGAGTATGAGATTCGGGTGGATGTTTCTGGCAGGGTTCGGCGATGACTTTCCTAACAGCACACGGACGGGCCGTTGCATGGTTTGTGCTGATCTGGTTGTGCGCATTCTGTCCTCACACTCTGCGTGCTGCGCCGTCGCTGCCGCATCTCTTCAGCGATCACATGGTGATCCAGCGCGACGCGCCGATCGAAATATGGGGATGGGGAGAACCGGGCGAGAAAATTTCTGTTTCGCTTGCAGGCGCGAGCGGCACGACGACAACCGAAGCGACCCGCAACTGGCGGGTAACGCTTGCACCAATGAGCGCCGGCGGGCCTTTCGTGCTGGAGGTTGACGGCAATACGACGATTCACCTGACGGATGTGATGATCGGCGAAGTCTGGCTCGCTTCGGGGCAGTCGAATATGGTTTTCGAATTGAGCCACGCCGCAGGCGGCGCGGAAGAGGCCGCGCGCGCGGATCATCCCGCGCTTCGTTTTTTCACGGTGCCAAAGAAAATTGCGATCGAATCACAAAAGGACACTCGTGACGCTGAGTGGCATGTGTGCACGCCGGAAACTGCGAAGTCGTTTTCGGCCGTAGCGTATTTTTTTGCGAGAGACCTGCAGAAAAGGCTGGGCGTGCCCGTGGGCGTGATCCTGAGCGCGTGGTCCGGTTCGGCCGCGGAAGAATGGACTCCGCCCGGCGCGCTGCGTGGCAAGCCAGCTCTGCGGCCGATCCTGCAAGAGTGGGACGCGCAACCGGCGGGGGTGAAGTCGTTCGCGGCACAACCGCGGGCGTTTCAAATTGATTTTGACGACTTCGAACTTTTGCCCGCGAGCCAACCGAATTCAGCGGGCGCTCCCATTTCCATTTTGAATGAAAGCCGCGGACGAACGCCCTACGACGGTGAATGGAAATATGACTGGGCGAACGGTCGAGGGACGTGGTTTGAACGGGTGCCGCCGGGCCGGCTGGGGAGCGGTTTCCGTGTACGAACGGCAGGCGAGCTCGACGGGACGAACGCGTCGTATCTGGAGGCGGATTTTTCGCGGAACGATGCGCCGGCAGACCTCGGCGGCTTCGAGGGCGTCCGATTCTGGGCGCGCGGGAACGGTGCGTTTCAATATCAGAGCTTGCAGCCCAGCATTTCGGACTGGGATAACTACGCGAGCCCCATCGTGCCGGTAACCACGGAATGGAAAGCGTACACGGTGGCCTTCCAGGATTTGGAACAGGCTGGTTGGGGCGTGAAGCAACCGTTTACGATTCGTTCGCTGACGGGTTTCCGGTTGGAAAGCTTTACGGCGGAGGGCGACGTTCCAAGGCCGCCGTCGGGACTGTTCGAAGGAATGATCGCTCCGCTGGTGCGCTATCGAATTCGCGGCGCGCTTTGGTATCAGGGCGAGAGCAATGGTTTGCGCGGATACCAATACAGGACGTTGTTGCCGGCGCTAATCGATGGCTGGCGTAATGTCTGGAGCGAAGGCGATTTTCCATTTGTGATCGTTCAGTTGCCAAATCACGGATCGAGTCCGGAGTTGGGCGATTCCGCGTGGGCGGAATTACGCGAGGCACAACTGCAAACGGCGGAATCGCTGCCGCACGTCGGACTGGTCGTGACGATTGATCTGGGCGACGCGGGGAACGTGCATCCTGCCAGAAAGAAAGAAGTGGGAGAGCGATCGGCACTGTGGGCGCTCGGAGCCGTTTACGGCGAGGATATCGCGTACTCCTCCCCGCTTTTCGATTCGGCAACGGTTTCGGGCGCGGCGATGCGGGTCCGGTTCAAGCCGAGCAATTCCCCGCTGGAAATACACGACGGTATAAGCTTAAAAGGCTTCGCGATCGCCGGGGCGGATCGCCAGTTCCACTGGGCGGACGCCCGGATGGATGGCGATGCGGTCATCGTCTCAAGTGCCGAGGTGCGTGAGCCGGTTTCGGTTCGCTACGATTGGGCGGACGATCCGCACGGAAACCTTTTCAATCAGGCCGGGTTGCCTGCTTCGCCGTTTCGAACCGATGACTGGCCGGGCGTTTCTCCGAGAAATTGATTTGGGCACGTAAACGAATTTTCGAGCGATTTCCCACCCGCGTTGCCGTCCCGCGAGCTGAGTGGTAATGCGACGCCTGGCAGAGCTACGGCGGCGGGAGATGTGCGGGCAGATTCAAGAAACAAATGATTGACATCCAAAATATAGGCGCTAGAATCTGCTGAATTGCTGTAAACGTTTACTTGAAATTGAGCCTGTAATGGCCTTTTGCGCCGGCAGGCCAAGGTGGGTGGCCCGTTTTGACGTTTCGAACTGCCGGCATCGCTCATCACGCGACGGTTCTGGTTTCGACGCCAGGTTTGTCCGCCGACCGCCCCGAATTCACACCGTTGCCCCGAACGAATCACAGGAGATTCCTATGAAGCACGCTCGGCCCAGTCTTCTACAAATTTGCGTTTTGATCGCGGCGTTGCTGGTGGGAGCGCAGTACGCGCGCGCGCAGGCGACGACCGGTTCGTTTACCGGAGTGGTGACGGACTCATCCGGCGCCCTGGTGGCGCAAGCGCACGTGACCGCGACAAACCAATCCACCGGCGCGACGTACGCGGGCGATACGGATTCCAGCGGCCACTATGCCGTACTGAGCGTGCCCCCGGGGACCTACACGCTGAGCGCAACGAAGCAGGGATTTGAGCTGGCGACGACGAAGGATCTGGTGCTGCTGATCGACCAGAAAATTTCGCAGGACTTTCAACTGGTGGTGGGTTCGATTTCGACGGTGACGACGGTGACGGCCGAAGCGCCGTTGCTGCAAACGCAGAGCATCGAAACGGGCGAAGTGATCGAATCGCACCAGATCCTTGATTTGCCGCTTCTTGGCCGGAATTTTCTGCAGCTTACACGGCTGACGAGCGGCGTGACGTCTGGAAGCGGCGGAGATAACACGCTCGATCTCTCGGTGAGCGGGGTGCGGGAATTCGGCAACTCGATTTTGATCGACGGAGTGGAGGCGAGCGGCAACCGCAACAACGATACGAATCTGACGCCGAGCGTGGACGCGGTGGATGAGTTTAAGGTGGCCACTTCGGACTATTCGGCGCAGTTCGGCCACGCCGCCGGCGGGGTGATTTCGATTCAGACGAAGTCCGGCACCAACGATCTGCACGGCGATGTTTTCGAATTTTACCGGCCGAACGCGACGGCAGCCGACAACTACTCCTTCAGCGGGCCGGGGCAATCGCCGAACCTGAGCCAAAATAACTTTGGCGGAACGCTCGGCGGGAAAATCAAGAAGAACAAGAGTTTCTTCTTCGTTTCCTACGAACAAGAGCGCCTGCGAAACACGATCACGTATCTCGATTCGGTGCCTCCGCAAAACCAGATCACCTACAACCCGGACGGCAGCGTGGACCTGTCGCGGCTTCTCGATCCGGGCAATGGATTTCCGACGCAGATTTATAACCCTGCGTTCTACGCACAGAATTTTTATTCTCAGCAATTTCCAGGAAACGTGATCCCGGCTTGCCCCGCGAATTTCGCCCCCGACGGAAGCTGCGTCAGCCCAGCGGGTTTGGCGGTGCTGAAGAATTTCTTTCCGCAGCCGAATCTTCCCGGGACGGATTACGGCTACTACAGCAATTTTCTGGTGAACGCGCCGTACCTGTTTAATTCGCGCGTGGGCAGCGGCCGGTTCGACCAGGACTTCTCAGCGAAGGATCGGCTTTCGGTGGTTTATCACTATGCCGATTTCAATTCGATGACGGACGATCCCTTTCACGGGGCCATCCCGGTGGCCGGCGGCGGCGACGCGGACCAAGGGGACAAGACAAACTCCCGGAGCCAGGAGCTGTCTGTAACTGAGACGCATTTAATTTCCGATCGATTTGTGAATGAGCTGCGGTTTGGGTATAGCCGTTACCGGTTGAATCAAGACAGCCTGCTGGACGGCCAAAGTCTGGCGGACCAGTACGGCCAACCGAACGTGAACATTCCCGACGTTCCGCAAACGTCCGGCTTTCCGGATATCTACCTCGGCGCCGGCTACCAGACGGGCGGATCGACGTACAAACCGCTGTTCTTTTTGGATAGCAACTACCAGATCCAGGACAACGCGACGTTGAGCTCGGTGGGAAAGCATGAATTTCGATTCGGCGGCGAGTATCGGCGGTTGAGTTCGAATCCGGACTTCTCGGTTTTCCCGACGGGCTTCCAGTACTACGCAGGACCCTATATTTACGCGCCGAACGGCCCGCTGACGGCGGCGCAGGATTACTCGTGCTGCTACAACGGCGGCGAAGCCTACTATCAAGGCGGATCGGACATCGCGGACCTGCTGCTCGGACTGCCGCAAACCAACCAAATGGGCCTGCAGCTTACCAATCCGCACACACGAAGCTGGGAGCTTGCGTTTTACGGTGAAGACACTTTCAAAATCACTTCGAAGCTGACGCTGATCTATGGGATTCGCTACGAATACCAGAACCCGTACACCGAAACGTCGAATTACCAGTCGAACTTCGATCCGGCAACCAATCTGATTCTGATCGCGGGGCGCGGCGGAAATTCGGCCGCGCTGATGAACGCACGGAAGAATGATTTTTCACCTCGTCTGGGATTTGCGTACCGCGTGACGCCACGAACGGTCATCCGCGGCGGGTATGGACTTTTCTACACGCCGGAGAACGACGGTCGTGAAGAAGTGCTGACCAAGAATTATCCTTTTGCGGTGCAGCAGATCTACTACAACAGCCCGTACGCGTATCCCTTTACTTACCAGATTGACGCCGGGATACCGAGGAGCACGACGATTCCGCTGGCTCCGGGGCAGTCGTCGATTGATCCTTCGACCATTCCGAACGGCAACATCCAGACTTCGTATTATGTGGACCCGAACCTGCGAACCGGATATTCGCAGGTGTACAACCTGACGGTGCAGCGTGAAGTAACTTCGACGATGACAGCAGAAGCAGCCTACGTCGGTTCCGTCAGTCGGGCGCTTCCCTACGCTATCGGAAACATTAATTTGAACAACGCCATCACCAGCGATCTGGGGCACATCGAGGCTCAGGAATCTCTCGGATGGGGAACCTACAACTCGCTGCAACTGAAGGCCACCAAACGCGCGGGTAAGAACCTGACATTCCTCGGCGCCTATACGTATAGCCACAATATCGATAACGGACCGGCGCCGTTCAACCTGGGGATCAATCACAATCAGCCTCAGAATCCGTTCGATCTGGGGCCCGAGAAGGCATCGGCGGACTACGATTTGCGGCATCTGTTTGTCTTCAGCGCGGCGTACAGCCTGCCGTTTGGTCACGGTCAACAGTTTGGGTCCGATTGGAACAGCGTTGAGAATGCGGTGTTGGGTGGCTGGCAACTGAATGGAATATTCGTGGCGCAATCGGGAACGCCCGTAAACGTGGTTCAAAACGGCAACAACGCGAACCAACCGGGTCTGCGGCCGAACGTGACCGGCGACCCGAATCTGCCCAAGGGCCAAAGGACGCTGCAAAAGTATTTCAATACGAGCGCGTTCTGCGATCCGAACACGACCACTTGCCAGCCCGCCACTCCCTCGAACGAACCCAATTCGTATTTCGGCGACGCCGGAAGGAATTTGGTTCGCGGGCCCGGACTGGTGAACGGCGATTTTTCGATTTTCAAGAATTTCGCGTTCACGGAGAGAATGAAGCTGCAAACGCGATTTGAATTCTTCAACGTGACCAACACACCTCACTTTGCGAATCCGGGAGGCGATCTTTCCGCCGCTTCGACATTCGGAGTGATCAACAAGACGATCGACAATCCACGAATCATTCAGTTCGCAGCGAAGTTCATTTTCTGATAAGACGGAACAGTGATTTGGACTGGACCGGATAGCAGAAGAGGACGGTCGCTCGACATTTCGTTGAGGAAGAGAGCGGCGTGGCAAACGCTGCTCTTTCTGATCGTCCTTCTCGTTTCGATCCGCGGACTCGCCGCCTGGCGAGATTCCGGCATCGGAGCTGCGGCCACTTACTACGTGGACTCCGAAACAGGCGACGATGAACGCGACGGCATGAGTCCATCGTCGGCCTGGAAGACGCTGGATCGCGTAAATCGCACGTCGTTCGCACCGGGCCAGCAAATCCTATTCAAGTCCGGCGGCGTGTGGCGAGGGCAACTTTGGCCAAAGGGCTCGGGCGCCGAAGGCCATCCGATCCTCGTGTCTTCCTATGGAGGCGGAGTACGACCTCTGATCGAATGCGATGGGCTGGCCGAGGACGCGATTCTGCTGAAAAACCAGGAATACTGGGAGATCGAAGGACTCGAGGTTACGAACACAGGAGCGACGACCGCCGTTCGGCGCGGCGTGCACGTTGCGCTTCAGGATTTCGGCGAGGCACACCACATTTACATCCGTAATCTCACCATCCATGACGTGAACGGATCCGACGAGCTAAAGCAAAACGGCGGAATCGATTACACGGCCGACGGGGCGAAAAAGCCGAGCCGGTTCATTGATCTGCGGATCGAAAATAACGAGATTTATCACGTGGACCGCAGCGGAATTTTCGGCTGGTCTGACGCATGGGTTCGCAGGAAGTGGTTTCCCAGCCTCGGAATCGTGGTGCGTGGCAATTCGCTTCACGACATCGGAGGAGACGGAATCGTGGTTGTGGCCGCCGACGGCGCGGTGATCGAGTCGAACGTGGTGGGACGCGCGAACCAGCGATCGGCGGATTACAACGTCGCGATCTGGGCGTGGAGTTCGGATAACACGGTGATTCAGTTCAACGAAGCCTACGGAACAAAGAGTGAACGCGACGGCGAAGGCTTTGATTCCGATTGGAACAGCAGCAACACCGTAATTCAGTACAACTACAGCCACGACAATGACGGGGGGTTTCTGCTGGTGTGCAACAATGGCGGCGTGGATCCATCGGAGAATGCCGGAAACACCGGCACGATCGCGCGCTACAACATCAGCCAGAACGATCGAACGCGCGGCATAACTCTTACCGGGCCGATATCCGATACGAAGATTTACAACAACACGATTTACCTTGGGCCCCACCGCCGGATGGACATGCTGCTTTTCGGGAACTGGAAGGGATGGTCTGCGAAGGCATTTTTCGCCAACAATATTTTCTACTCAGCCGGCGAGGCGCGATTTTCGTATGGGGTTTCGCGCGCAGCGAACGGCGCGTACACAACGCAGCCGGGCCAAGGACCGAGCACGGGAAATACGTTTCAATCGAACTCCTATTTCAAAGTGGACACGCCTCCTGAGGATTCCAGCGCACTTTATGATGATCCGGGATTCGTCGCGGGTGGTAGCGGGCGATTGGGACTGCCGACTCTGCATGGTTACGATCTGAAGGCGGGTTCGCCGGAGCAGTCGAGCGGAACGAAGATTGCCGAAAATGGCGGACGGGATTTCTGGGGCACGAAGGTTCCGTCGTGCGGCGGCATCAGTCGAGGCGCGGTTCAATCGAAAGATTGCAACGCTCTTTCCGGAAACGCGCGATGAGCGACCTCTGTTTGGATCGATCCAACTGCGAATTCCGGAAATCCTTGAATAGCATTCAAACAAATCTCCCAAGTCCCCCTCCGGATTCTGGGGCTTTGGCTTAAACCGCAAAAATTATTAATCCTCGTCGATCTGACTCAGCACGTTGATTTGCGACCGCAGTCGAACAGACACGGTTAGCCGGCATTCGCCGTAGCGAGTCTGTAACTCACGTACCCATCGCGAACTCGCCTTAACGGCCAGCACTGTGCAATTCAGCACAGTTTCGAGGCAATCATTTGGCCTAACGCTCCCGGATTGTGGCGCGAGTCTTTGGAAAGGCGGAGTCGTCGCAATCAACGCCATTCATTTGGACGGAATGCCGAATTTTGACTAGGACAAGCTTCTCTGGGGCGAACGCCAAATTCGGAGTGTAGCCAATATGAAGCGGAAATTCTTCTACTTGTTCCCCTGCGAATACTGTTTCAGCCATTACGTAGCAGCAGCCTTCCTGATCACCACCCGCTTCGAACTTCTGTATCCAGACTGGCGAGTGTGTCTGATTGCTGGATTCTCGCTGGTTTGGGTGGCGAATGTTTACATGAGTATTTTCGGCAGAATTCGGCTCGGTATAATACGAGAGCGCGCTGAGATTAAGTCCGAAGAGGCTGCTCTGAGCGTGAACATGTAGAATTCGATTCAAACAAAGATTGATCGGATCGGTCTGCCGGCAGTTTGGAACTTAAGGATTCGAATCTTTGTCACCGCACTTGCTTCTAGATCTGCTTCACTTCCAAGGCGCTTCGCACGTATGTTTCAAACTTCGAGGAATCCAGTGCTGGACTGAAAAGAAAGCCCTGGTACATATGGCAGCCTTCCCGCTCGAGAAATTGACGTTGTCCTTCGGTCTCCACACCCTCGGCGATAACGGTTAGATCGAGATTCTGTCCCAGGGCGATGATCGTGCAGGCAATGGAAGCTCCCTTTTGACTGACGAGCAGGTCGCTGATGAACGCGCGGTCCACCTTGAGCTGATCGAGCGGGAGCCGCTTCAGATGGGAAAGCGACGAGTATCCCGTGCCGAAGTCATCGAGAGAAAAACCGATGCCATGGGCTTTTAGAGCTTTGATCTTTTCAATGGTGTCCTCTAATTTTTCGAGCATCGCGCTTTCGGTGATCTCGAGCTTAAGTTTTCGCGGATCCGCTCCGGACTTCCGCAGAACCTCCAGCACGACATCGACGAAACGAAAATCAAGCAATTGACGGAGGCTGACATTTACCGCGATGCTCAGGTGCGCCAAACTCGGGTCTTCGGCCCACTTCGCCAACTGCAAACAAGCAGTCTCAAGCACCCAACGGCCCAGTTCCACGATAAGGCCCGCGTCTTCAGCAAGCGGAATGAATTCACTGGGCGGAATCATCCCCCGCTGAGGATGCGGCCATCGCAACAATGCTTCGGCGCTGATCACATACCCGTCGCGATTCACCTGAGGCTGATAGAAGAGCTTAAATTCGTTGTTTTGCACGGCTCGCCGCAGATCCGAACGGAGCGCGGCGCGCGAGGTGGCATAGGTCTGCATTTCGGGATCGAAAAAACACATAGCGTTTCGTCCCTGTGCCTTCGCGCGATACATCGCCAGATCGGCGCGTTTCAGCAAGTCGTCCGCGGTGTCGGACGATCCGGAGAACAGGGTGATGCCGATGCTGGCTGTGCTTTCGGTCTCATACGTGCCGAGGCTGTAAGGAGGAAGAAACGCTTCCAGAATTTTTTCGGCGACGACTTTCGCGGCGGCACTAGCGGTCTTTTCGTCTTCATTCATCCCTTCTAACATGACCACGAACTCGTCTCCGCCGAGCCGGGCGACGGTATCTGTTTTTCTCGTGCAGGATTGGAGGCGAGTCGCGACTTGTTGAAGCAATAAGTCACCAATATGATGGCCCAGCGTGTCGTTGAGGGTCTTGAAGTCGTCCAAATCGATGAATAGCAGAGCGCCTGTGGTCTTGTTTCGAACGGCCATGTTCAGCGCCCTTTCGAGGCGCTCTCGCAGGTACTGACGGTTTGGCAGATCTGTTAGAGGATCATAAAACGCGAGTCGCTCCATTCGAGCTTCCACCGCTTTTCGTCTGGTAATGTCCGTATTAATTGCCAGGATCGACTGGGGCGTACCGTGTTCACTTTTCACGAGAGTTACATGGCTCTCCACTGTCAGGATTCGACCGTCGCGGTGGCGTTGCGATATCTCACCTACCCACTCTCCCGTGCTCAAAAGAGATACGACGCGTTCGTTCATTTCGGAATGAGGGTAGTGAAAAACGTCTGCTGTGAGGAGCCCTTCTACCTCGCCGGACGCCCACCCATATAGGCGTTCCGCGCCCTTGTTCCAGTATCGAATGCGGTATTCCATATCGACGACGAAGATCGCATCCTGCGCCTTGTCGAGAAGTGCAGCTTGTTCGCGCGCGCGGTCACGGGCACGCTCGAGTTCGCGGCGCGATAAGATCGATTCTGTTACGTTCCGAAAATAGACCGAAAGGCCGTCGGGCCTGGGATAGCAACGCACCACGTACCAAGTGTCTCGCTCCTGGTTGTGTGCTTCGAAGATAGTGGCGTCGGTCGTCGCGCCGGCATTCTCTATTTCCAATCGCACGGTAGGAGGGAAAAATCCCGGAGCCGCAGTCGCGAGAGTCTGCTTCAGGGCGAGCTGCCTTTCGACACCAAACTCCGCACATGCGGCATCATTGAGATAAATGAGCCTGGATTCTGCATCCAACGAGATGAAACAATCGGAGATACTCTCGAGGATTTCGGACTCCAGCTTGAGAGACTCCGCACGCTCGCGCTCGATGACAAATTCCTCGCGGTATCGCGTAACGATATCGAACATGAGCCCGAATCCGGCGAAACTCAGGCAGTAAACAGCCAGCAGAATCAAGGGCCACGCGCGAAAGACGGAAACCAAGCGAGGCAGCAAACATAGGATGCATACCAGAGGAGTGGCTAAAATGACCTTCGAGAGCAGCTTTCCGACGGACGGCTTATTTACGAGCTTGTTGAATACCAGAAGCGGGAAGAACCAGACCAAATAGACAAAGATATTGAGCGGGTCGCCCAGCCCAAATGCGGCGATCATTATGCCGGCGCTGAGATTGGCTAAAAATCCCAACGTCGAGACAGTCGCGATCGATTGCAAAGGGATACTGCGAATGAGAAGCAGGGCGACCAACGCAGTGGATGAGAACAGCAGGGAGCAGATGACCAGCATCAACTCTTGGCCAAACACCGTGCCGAAGCGGGCGCCCAAGACGCCAAGCGACGCTCCGACCCAGGAAAAGCTGAGCGTGATCAAAAGCGCGCGACGAGCGAGCAAACTGGACGTACGATCGGAAATGTTCTGTTCGCTCATGCGCGGTGATGAAGTTTTTTGAATCGGCTTGCTTACATTTCCAATCTCTGCTCCATCGAATTACCAGAAAGGCAGACGGGTTCCATCACACTTCCCTGCCCGCTACCTGGTTGACCCCCGAACCGTTTCGACTATCGCACCGGATCTCTTGGTCGAGGTGAGACGCGATGGGGAGGCGGCGCGGGCAAACGAAATGTTGCATTCGTGCCGGTCTCGCCGGTGCACGCCCCGCCTACGATTTCGTATTGCACTGAATAGACATCATTCGAAGCCGGCTTGGTAGCCACTCCGTTCAAAGTGAGGCGACTACCCACGGAGTCCACCGCGTAAATCTGAAACGTGTGCCCGATGGCGGCACTCGGGTTTAAGGTGGTCCCGACGATTTCCAGCTTGTCGGAGGAGAAACACAAACTTCGTGCAGGCTCAATCATGGGAATGCCGGTTTGCGGATTCTCGGATACCGTCCCGGTTTCGATTTGACCAGTGAGATTGCCTTCCGCGGACTGAGTGAGAACCAATTGCATGCCAATCGGAGTCCCTCGCTTATCTGCGGGCGTAAGTTCACCGAGGAGAGACACATTGAGAGGCGGATACCAGCGCGCGATGAATAATCCTTGCCCGGAGGCTACACCGTTGTTGCAGCCGCCGGGAGTCGATCCGTAATTACCGACGATCGTCGCGCTGGTCACCACAGAGAGGAAACCATTGTTGGTCGAAGTCTCGGTGAGCTGGCCGACGAACGTATATACAAAGAAATTGTTTACGTCCTGATATTGCCCCGCAACTCCGAACTGCAGCACGGTACCGCCAGGATCGAAACCCACCCCGGAGCTGACGTTGCCGTTGCGAACGTCGTCGCAAATGCTGTTGTCGTGGGTATACATGTTGTGGGCGCCGCAGAGATTGCCGATGCAGGTCACGGTCGTATCAAACATCATCGAGGTTCCCGAGTTGACCTGAGCTGGTTGATCGCCCGTTATGGTCAGAACCTGCCAACGTCCGGCAGGAGTTTGGGCACGAGCCGTGCCGAAAAGCACGAACACCAAGACCACCGTCCCTATCGCGTGTCTCAAAGGAACCCCCGCGTCGTGTTCGGAGAATATGTCCGAGAGCGAAATTGCTCCCGGGATTGTCGGCGATAATAATCGATCGATCGCCTGTACCGGGTTCGTCGTCGAACGCCGCTATCGATGCTCGGCAAGACGTCGGCGCAGTAGCGAATTCAAACCGAAGTCATGTCGCTATGGCGGCTAACACCGTGACTTCCCACTCGGTATTTCCCCGAGGCACGATTCCCCGCACTGAGGCACGTGGGGCACCAATTCGAACCGAAGTAAAACAGGCAATTTAGGAGAAATGCGATGTCGTAAATCGGCAGAATGTCTCACAGCCGGACAGATTACGAAGACAAAAGGCGCTGCGCGGGCCGGAGCAACCAGCGGCTACCGACACTCGAGGGGGACGAAGCTGGGTAGAAAAGTCGAATCAGCGCCGCGAACAAAGGGAGCCTCCGGTTTGTTGGCCTTTTCGCCCCTGAAAACGGACCGTTCCGGGCTTGCAAGAGCGTCCTATGCCACCGAAAGTGCCCTTAAAATTCGGGCTCCTAAAGAATTGCGTCGCTCGAAGTATTTCGATTGCGGCCGTCAGGGGAGAGCGTTACCAGGATATTTGCGGAGTAAGCATCGTGAATAGAGCGCATCTCATAGGAAGTGTTTCACTGGCGGACGAAAAAACGAGGGGAAGCTGTATTCCGGCTCAAACAGAGGATTCCAACTAGGGAACGTATTTAAAATATACAATCCTGAACGAAACGTGTACACTGTGTTCACCTGTGAGAAGCGCTGAACGGCGCCATCGCCGGTCCCCCCTTGTCTTCCATCTTGCCGATGGATTTCCCGTGAATGGATGTTGAGAACTGCTACGCGTGCCCGAAAACTCGCGAGACTTTTTCCCAGTAAATTGACGATTCTGGTTCAACCGATGACACAGTCCAAAGAAGTGGCTTTGCGCCTATTGATCATCGACGACGATGGTGAAACGCCTTCGCTGATACGCCTGGCACTCGCTGACGAGCCTATCGATGTGATGACGGCCGTCAATATGGCGGAGGGTTTAGATCTGGTCCGGCGAAGGCGCCCGAGTATCGTGTTCATGGATATACAGAAGGACACGTTTGAAGGGCTTCGCACCCTGGAAACGATATTGGAAATCGATCCGGGAATCGACGTAATCCTCATCACGGGCCACTATTCCACAGATGACGCGGTCAATGCCATCAAGAGAGGGGCTTGCGACTACCTAACGAAACCATTTTCACTCGAACGGCTGCGAGACACCGTCGGCCATCTGCTATCCGATGCGAGGCTTCGACAACACAGCCAGGAATTGGAAGGCAAGATGATCGACGCTTTTCAATTCGAGGGAATGATCGGGCGCAGTCCGTTGATGCTGGAACTTTTTCGCAAGATCGATCGCGTAGCGCGCCACTTTCGGACAATCCTGGTGACCGGGCAAACGGGCACCGGCAAAGAGCTCGTCGCCAAAGCGCTCCATCGGCTGGGCCCTCGCCCCGCTGGACCGTTTCTGGCGTGCAACTGCTCCGCGTGGGCAGACAGTCTATTGGAAACGGAGTTGTTTGGCTCGGTCAGGGGCGCATTCACGGGCGCCACGCAAGACAGAGCCGGAGTATTCGAACACGCCAACGGTGGAACGCTGATGCTTGACGAAATCGGAGAAATGTCGCTTACCAGTCAGGCCAAGCTGTTGCGGGTGTTGCAAAACCAGGAAATCCAGCGCGTGGGTTCGCCCGTGGTGCGAAAAGTGGATGTTCGGGTAATTGCGGCGACCAGCCGCAATCTGCCGCGCATGGTTGTGGAATCAAAATTTCGAGAGGATTTGTTCTATCGCCTATCGATGGTCGAAATCGAGGTCCCGTCCCTGGTGGACCGACGCGAGGATCTACCGCTGCTCGAACGGCACATGGTGCGCTCGTTCGCGTTGCAGTCGGAGAAGCGCATACGCGGACTCACTCGCCGCGCTCAAACCGCGCTAGGTAGATATTCGTGGCCCGGCAACGTCCGCGAATTAGAGAACGTGATCGGACACGCATGTATCATGGCCGAGAAAGACATCATCGACATCCGGAATTTGCCGGAACGGTTTCAAAGCCGGCGAACCGATCGATCTTTACTGGAACACAAGGACGAAATCGTTTCGCTGCTTGAAATCGAGAGACGCTACTCGCGCCGAGTGGTAGAAAGAGTTCATAGTAAGACGCATGCCGCTGAGCTACTCGGAATTAGCCGCGCGAAACTATACCGGTTGCTCGCTCGCGGAGTGGTCGATTCTGCGATGGCCAATGAACCCAATGATGAAATCGAGGCGATTGAGCTGATCTGAAAGGGCGAATACCTTTGGGGATAAATACGTAAAACATCCAACATGTTACTTCGCTGCTGACTGCGCGCATGCTTGCACGCAAGTCGAGAACCGTGGGACTCCAGAAGCACTTCGCCAGACACCAAAACGAGTCGCTTCTGCGTCGATCCTTATTATAATTGCATTCTCAACGACCCATCATCGGGACGATTCGTCTCGCGAAACCCCGTCTTTAACAGGTCGCTGAATTGTTTCGCGGCGAGCGGACCACTGAAATAAAATCCCTGGGCCTCATCACATTCGTGCGAGCGCAGGAACGCGAGTTCTTCCGGCAGTTCAACACCTTCGGCTACCACGCGGACCCTCAGGCTTTTGCCCAAACCGATGACTGCGGCGACAATCGACATATCGTTGGGACTTCGGACGATCTCACGGATGAAGGATTCGTCGATCTTCAGTACGTCGATCGGAAATCGCTTGAGGAAGCTTAAGCTCGAGTAGCCCGTTCCAAAATCATCGAGAGCGACACGCACTCCACCGGCGCGCAGCGTTTTCAATACCCTGGTCGCGCAATCCGCACGCTTCATCAAGGCGGATTCCGTTAGTTCCAGCTCTAGCGAGCGAGCATCGAGGCCGCTGTCGTGAAGTACGTCGAAAACATTTTTCACAAATTGATCGTCCCGGAATTGAATCGAAGATATGTTGACGGCGATCGTGCGGAGCGGCAAACCGGCATCCTGCCAGGCTCGCGCCTGTTGACAGGCACGCCGAAGGACCCATTTTCCGATCGGGAGCATAAGACCCGAGTCCTCGGCGACCGAAATAAATTGTGCGGGCAATAGTATGCCCCGCGTGGGATGTTGCCAGCGGAGCAAAGCCTCCGCACCCGTGATCCGATTGGTATCGAGATTGATCTTCGGTTGGTAATAGATTTCGAACTCGCGCCGTTCCAACGCACGCCTGAGCTTTTCCTCGGTCAGTTGCCTTTCGACAGCACGAACATTCATAGCTGACTTAAAGAACTGGTAGCCCTGCCGGCCATTCTCTTTTGCCTGATACATGGCGGTGTCCGCGTTCTTGATCAGAGTTTCTGCATCGATTCCATCGTCGGGATGAACGCTGACGCCAATACTCGCCGTTACGTAAAGTTCATGATGATCAATGGAATGCGCCTCCGCGACCTTTTGAAGCATTCTCCTAGCTGTTATGGAAGCGTCTTCGGAGTGCGCCATTTCAGAAAGCAGTACGACAAATTCGTCACCGCCCATGCGGCTGACAGTGTCAGAAGCCCGCACGCAATCGACCAGCCGCCCCGCGACGGATTGCAAAAGCTTGTCCCCCACCGAGTGGCCGAGCGAGTCATTGATGTGCTTAAAACCGTCCAAGTCGAGAAACAACACGGCTACTTTTTTGCCGTGGCGCGGCGCGACGGTGACGGCCTGGCTAACGCGGTCGTTGAGCAACATGCGATTGGGCAAGCCGGTCAGAAAGTCGTGTTGAGCCGAGTGGGTGGAATGCGCTTCGCTTCTTTGCAGTAACTTCTCGGCAGCTTTCCGTTCCGTAATATCCATGTTCACGCCAATTACGCGAACGACTTCGCAATTTTCGTTCACCACCGCGCGTTCCGCTGCTGAAATCGTTCGCACTTCTCCCGAGGTTGCGATAATGCGGAATTCCGCGGTATCTTGAGATTTTTCCCGGATAACGCGTTGGAGTATCGCTTCCACTTCGGGCAAGTCGTCGGGATGAACGGCCCCGGACCATCGTTGATAGGGTATCGGGCCGACATGCGCAAAGCCGTACATTCGAAACATCGTGTCATCCCACGTGACCGTATTGCTGGCGAGGTCCCAATCCCAAACTCCGACGTTCGCAACGGACGTGGCGAGGCTGAGACGTTCGGACGATGCTCGAAGCTGCGACTCCGCTAGTCTGCGGGTGGTGATGTCGTTGGTGATCGTGAGAATCTGGGCCGGAGCGCCGGTTACGTCGCGCTGTAAGGCGCAGCGGGTATTGACGCTAATTCGCTTACCCGTGCGTGTATGGTGAACGCCTTCCCCTTCCCAGTGGCCGCGTTCGATCAGCGTAACCATCAACTCGTCGAAGGTTTGCGTGAATTCCGATCGTAGGAGCGTTTCCGAAATCTTTCCTACCGCATATTCCGACGTCCACCCGTACATCAATTCCGACGCGCGGTTCCAATACAGGATGCGGCTGTTGGTATCGCGCACGATGATGGAATCCTGAGCGAGATCAAGCATCGCCGCCTGCTGCGCAAGAATTGCGGTCTGCTCCTCCAGAGCCTTCGTTCGCTGGGCTACGCGCACTTCCAATTCGGCGTTGCGGGTCCGTGCGTCGGATTCGGCGGCCCGGCGGCGCTCCGAATTATGCAGCTCGTCTTCCGCTCGCTTTTGTTCCGTAATATTCAGGTGCATGACCACGGCGCCGTAAGGTCCGTCGTTGGAAAGAGGCGTTACGCGTAGCAAAAACCACAGTTCATCCGCCGCCGCACGAAACTGGTACTTCAGCGAAAAGCTCTTGGCCCGGCCAGTCAGAACGGAACGGATGCCGTCCGCTACCAGGTGATGTTCCGCTGATTCCTCTTCGGGCACGCCATCACAGATCTCCAGGTAATTGCTGCCGATGCCGCCCACCGGGGCCGATGCTGCGTTTGCGTGGCCGAAGCTCTTCCAGGATTCGTTTACGGAAACAATCACTCCGGTGGCGTCCAGCAATGCGACACGCGCGGGCAGCGCGTTGAGAACGAGGACTTGCCTCGCGGCCTCCGCATCTCGCATTTGCTCCTGCGTGCCGCGTAAAAGAAAGGCCCGGCCGTCACGGTCCACGACCGTGTCCACCTGGCCTCCGGTCAATTCCTCGAGCCGCTGCCCGGTGTCGCGTATTGTTTCGATCAGGGCGAAGACTTCCTCATTCACATCCGGCGGCGCAGTTAGTTTTCTGGATCTCATTTCGTAACCGTACCGAGCCCCAAAGCCTGCAGGACGGGTTGGCTCTCGCTCAGCGTCCCCACGACCGTTCGCCAGGGTTCTGGTGAAATCTTCAGCAGAGTAGGAGTCATGAAGATACCTGCGGCACTTGCACGCTTCGGATACCGGAACACATCGATGATCTCGATCTCGCAGCTATGGGGCACTAACTCCGTGCACATTGCACTTAAGTTGGTCATCGCCTGAACCGAGTTTTCCGTATCCCCCGCGACGAAGAGCTTGAGCTTAATTTTAGTGGTACGAGTCATGGTTTCCCTGCCGCCGTCGCCACGTCGGCGCCACGCAACTGGCGCGTCCGCAGCTTCCCTCGAGCGAGCTCCATCTCCCGGCTCTGGTGCATGCGGGTCAATAACGCCTTCTCCACACTTTTCGCCACGAGCTCGGTCCGGAGGGACTTAGCACGAACCTTGAGCTCGGCCTCATCGGCATCGAGCTGCACTCGTTTGAGCTGGCCCGCCACTCTCTCGACCTCATGCGCGAGGCGTTCCGAGTTCTCCTTCTCCCAGCGCAGCGTACCCATCAACACCTCTCCCCCCGCCGTGTATATATCCGCCAGGCTCACGCCGGCATCGCTCAGGATCAGTTCGCGCACCTGGTTGGAATGAGACGTACCACGGGACTTGATGATCGATAAACCGCGGTTTCGCTCGCCAGCTTGCACGAGGTAGTTCAAGTGAATCCATGTGTCCGCCAGCGTGGAGATCTGCAACGGAGTGCTGTTGTGCGTGGGTCCGGACATCTCGTCAAGGAGGCTCGTACACACCAGAGTAACGTGCTTCGATTTTGACCAGTCAATCAACCTTTCAGCTACACCATGGGCGGTCAATTCGTTGCCTGATTGCGAAAGCGCGGAGACAGGATCGATCACCACGCAACGGGCGCGATGTTCCTTGGCGATGGCCTTGATTCGCACCAGAAGAGTCTCCGCGCTACCGGTAATGGTTCGCGCCGAGATCATCCGCAGCAGGCCCGCTTTTATGAAGCGCTCCAGGCATATTCCCACTGACGTGAGGTTCCGGACAATCTCGGAGCCATCCGAATCGAAACTCACGAATGCGGTGCGCTCGCCACGGATACACGCGGCTTCGGCGAAAGCTCCGCTGAGCGTTGTTTTGGCGGTTCCCGGGAAACCGGTGATCAACACACTGGCGGCGCGAAAGTAGCCTCCGCCCAACATAGTGTCCAAACGGGCGACGCCGCTGCTAACCCTCTCTTCGGAAGCATTGTTCTCCTTGGCTTCCAAGTTGCGCGAAATGGCAACATCGAATCCCGATTTTCCGATTACGAACGGAGATTCGTTCTCGTCAAAACTCGATCCGCGGTATTTCTGAATTCTGATATTGCGCTGCGACACGCCCTTTACCACGCGATGGTTGAGCATGACCGCGCAGTCCGTCATGAATTGCATGAAACCGAAGGGCTCGTCGCTGAGCGAGCGAACGGCATCGTCACCCGATTTTCCGGTGATGATGCTGGTCTGGCCGTGCTGCAGCAGCCATTCATGCAGGCGGTACACTTCGCGCCTTTTCGACGCGTGGTCCGGCAGCAGCGCCAGCACAATATCGAGCGCGTCGAAGACAATTCGTCGGGCGCCGATTTCCTTGATCTTGGATCCAAGGATAGCCAGCATTCCTCGCAGATCGAAATTTCCCGACTGGATGAGGTCCTGCGTCGGCTGAGCGTCGAGAAAAAAAAGCTTCTTCGGTTGCAAGCTTCCGAGTCGCCACCCGAAACCTTCAAGGTTGGCGATTATGCGTTTCGGTGACTCCTCGAATGCGACAAAAATGCCGGGTTCTCGGCAGTCTCGCGCTCCGTGCGCGAGAAACTGCATGGCGAAAATCGTTTTGCCGGAACCGGGGCCGCCGACCAGCAGCGTCGTGCGTCCTTGCGGTAATCCGCCGGAAGTAATGTTGTCAAAACCCTCGACACCTGTAGATGCTTTGCCGTGCAGCAAAATCTTGGGAGGTCGGACAATTTTCATGCACTTTCCTTTAGTAAGTGTTCCTACCGCGTAACGAGACCGACCTCGAGCCTCGCACTTCTGCGCTGCACGATGATGGCCACGCGAGTGCTCTTATATGTTCGCAATCCGAAATATCAACTGCACTCGGCGTTTGAGCTAATTCCATCGCATGCCGACGATTTCACCCACTTAGAGAGCCGCGTCTCTTCTTGGTTTCCTGGGGTTAGCGTCAATCAGAGACCAGTGCTCCGTATCAAATAAATACATTACGACCAGCGTGACTCAATCTGCGTACAGGCCGCTCGAAGGCCATTACCATGGCCTTTATTGCTGGAGCGTCAATCCAGGATCTCGATCGCCGGAACGCCCGATCAAATCGTAATGGAATGACGCATCGAGACACGGAAGTTGGCCGTATCCGTGTGGCATCGAAGGCGGCACAAGCGCCTTCAGGCCATATGGCCAAAAGCGCGTTGAGGGTTTCCGTTTAAAGTTCGGAATCACCGGGACAGTTTTCGGCAGAGGTCTCCCCTTTCGGAATCACTGATGACGTGTTTAATGCTGAGAAGGCGGGTGAGCTCGGCGAACGAGTCTCGCAGCTCCTGATCGATCAGCTTTGATGAGCCGTGATCGCGCGGCGTCTCTGCGTTCCCGTTATCCCGTTTAGGGGTGTGCACGCCGGCCAGTTCATCCAACCAAGTTCCGAGCACGACAAGATGTTCGGGTTCCGCGCGAGTGAAGTAAAGGCCCATGCCCATTCCGATTTGTGAATACACAACGGTTGCGAGGGTTTTGAAAGCTTGGCGGTCCCTCATGATCGTAAGCGCAACGGCTGCCTTCGCTGCAAACGGGCTGATCGTATCGACGTAACATCCGTTGCGGGCGATGTCCGACAAGCGCCCGATGATTCGAATATTGGCAAGAACATCCAATGCTTCGACGGCCGGGGAAAAGGGATAGCGGGGACAGCAGCGTTTCTCGTTCGGTTTGACGGAGTGACGGAGTTCGGATGTTTGCTGAATTGATTTCATGATTCACCTTTGGCATATCGATTAAATTCCAAGCAAACCGTCTACTTCGGTGAGGAAACCGATGCCGCACCCCGCTCCGGGGTGCCGTCGAAAATCCTATTTCTGAGTGGCAAAGGAAGGGTGCCCCCTGCGTCCAGACTGGAATAATCCGATCAATTGATCGAGAGGGACAGGCCGGCTAAAGAAATATCCCTCCGCTTCATCGCACTTGCGCAGCTGAAGAAATTCGAGCTCCCTCTTCGATTCCACACCTTCAGCAATCACTCTGAGATTCATACACTTGCCAATACTGACGATCGTGCTCGCCAGCTTGCCGTTGTCTTCGGAGTTCGAGATTTCGCGAACGAACGACGAATCGATTTTGAGGGCATCGATGGGCAACTTGCGCAGATCACCGAGACCGGAATTAGCTGTACCGAAGTCATCAATGGCGAGCCTAATCCCACTGGCGCTCAGCGACTGCAGAACGTACGCGAGGGAGCCGGCGGGCTTGGTCAGCACGCTCTCGGTGAATTCCAGGGTGAGAGATTGAGCGTTCATCCCGGTTTCCTTGAGAATTGTGAAGACGCCATCCAGAAAGCCTTCGTCTCGGAACTCGACCGCTGAAACATTTACCGAAACGGTGAGGTTGGAGAACCCTTGATCAGCCCATGACCGCGCATGTCGGCAGGCCTCGCGAAGGACCCATTTGCCGATCGGCACGATAAGGCCGGAGTCTTCGGCGAAAGGAATGAAGTCAACGGGGAATAGCCGGCCGCGGTCCGGGTGCATCCAGCGCAACAGCGCTTCTGCTCCGGTAATCCTTCCTGATTTTAGATTTACCCTCGGCTGATAGTGGAGAGTGAATTCGTTCCGGTCCACGGCGCGCCTCAAGCTTTCTACGGTCGATTGCCGCTCTGCCGCCCGGTCATTCATAGCGGGTTTGAAAAACCGGAAACTCTGACGGCCGGTCTCCTTGGCCTGGTACATGGCGGTATCTGCGTTCTTAATGAGCGTCTGCGAATCGCGGCCGTCATCGGGAAAGATGCTGAGGCCGATGCTCACGCCGATCTGCAAATCGTAACGGCCTGACAGATGCGGTTTAGCGACGGATTGCAACATTCTGTGAGCTGTTAACGCCGCGTCCTCCGCATGTGCCAATTCCGGAAGCAACACCACGAATTCATCGCCTCCTAAACGGCTTACGGTGTCCGAAGTGCGGACGCATTCCAATAACCTCGCTGCGACGGATTGGAGCACCTGGTCACCGACAGCATGGCCCAGCGAGTCATTGATCCGCTTAAAACCATCCAAATCGAGAAACAATACGGCGATCTGCCTTCCGTAGCGAACTGCCAGGGCGATGGCCTGGTCCAGACGGTCGTCGAGCAGAATTCGATTGGGTAAACCCGTCAGTGCATCGTGCTGCGCCGAGTGCTTGATGCGCAGGTGCATATCCCGTAGAGATTTTTCCGCCTGCTTCTGTTCGGTAACGTCCATGTTGACGCCGATCAACCTGGTGACGCGCGTAGCATCGTCAAGCACGACTCTTGCCACCGCGGAAATATTCTTCGTAGCGCCGTCCGTACGGACAATACGGAATTCCGCATTTGCCTCAGATTTCCGTTCGATGGCACTCTGAAGCCCAGCCTCGACCGAAGGCAATTCTTCATGGTGAACGGTCGCTGCCCACGCGGCGTAAGGCATCGGTACAACTCGGGGCAATCCATAGATTTCGAACATTGTCGGATCCCAAGTGAGCATATTGCTTGCGAGATCCCACTCCCATACGCCTACCTTCGCCGCCGCCGTCGCAAGTGACAAACGCTCGGCCAAGGCTTGTAGCTCTGAGTGGGCCAATTTACGATTTGAAATATCGTTGTTGGTGGTAAGAACACGCAGAGGCGTGCCTCCCGCGTCGCGCTGCAGCACCCAGCGGCTTGCGATGATCAATGCGGTGCCATCGCGGGTGTGATGGATCACTTCGCCTTCCCACGCGTTGGTGGCGAACAGAGAAGCGTCGATGACCTCGGTCGAAACCGGGAATTTCGCCTTGAGTAGTTCCTCGGCCTTTCTTCCGACAGCTTCGTCGCCAGCCCAACCGTACGTCGCTTCGGCGCCACGATTCCAGTACGAGATCCGCCCCTCCATGTCTTGCACAAAAATGGCATCCTGTGCGAGCTCCAGAAGCGTGGCCTGGTCGCGGAGTAACCCAGTTCGGAATTCCATCGTCCTCATGCGTTCGGTGACTTCCGTGCTGATCGAAAGGTCTCGCTCGCGAGCGAGAGACTCGGCGTGCAGCTTGAGATTCTGTTCCTTATTGATCTTTCGAGTGCTCACCCAAATCAGCGACGCAAAGACAATAATGTTTGCGGATGCTTCAAATGCGAGACCGAGTGGCGGTCCGAAAAATCCGTATTTGGATCCCTGTATGCGGATGCACCCGAAAATAATCGGCGTCACAAAAATGGCTCCCAGAAATCGGCGCGCCAGTGAGCCGCCGGCCCCTGTTCGCGTGAGTTCTCCGGCGACTCCAATCCTCGGCCTAACAAAGAAAATCGCGATGCTCATCAGAAACAGAGTCGCCGCAATATGCGGTTCAACCCTTGTGTAGAGCGGGATTCTGTAGAGCGCAGAGGCGTCGTAAAGGTAGCCGGAGACTGCCATCATCGCCACAAGCGCTGCCCAGAGACTGAAAATTTGAGCGGACCGGTGAACGCGAGCGGTCTTACTTCCGACCATCAGCAATGCCGCGCCCATTCCAAGAAAAACGGTAGAGGTCGCAAGCGCCAACCGCCCGGCCAACAGCGTCGCCAAAGTGGCTGCGGTCTGGTCAAACAAGAATCGGTCAATCCATGAATTTCCGCCCAACACACATTCCACGAGCGTCATCGCGCCAACCAAAACCACAAGCGATCCGAAAAATAGCCCTGCGTGCCTTCGCATCGACCGAGACACGGGAGGAATCAGAAGCCACAACGATGTGCCGGAAAATATCAGACCGAGGGCCGTATTGATGCGCGTGGAAGCGAGACCGGCCAGCATTGACTGCACTCCCTCGGGCTGCAGCATCCAAACGAACAGCTGATGCAATCCCACCAGAATGGCGGCGATCGCTGAACCGTAGCTGTAAATCCGAAGTAGTTTGAAGCGACGAACTTCCGTGAGTTCCGTAGACACATCTAGCGTGAGAGCGGTTGACACCAAAATAATGACTCCGATTCCGAACGATTCGGAAACTTCAGGCGGATAACTTAAACACTCTCGCGTGTCCGCGCGAGACTGTCTGTCTCCGTTTAGACAGTCGCTTTGTACGCTTCAGTTAATCCGTCGAAACGTAAGCGTTTGAGAAATCAGGGAAGAGTCCATTAATCGAATCGGCGATCAGTGCCGTGATTTCCGGCGAATGGAAATGAACCTTTGGCGTTGCGTGTGCGATGTTCGTTTCGTTTCGATCACAGCTCTCGACGGGAAGGTGATGGAGTCAACGGACAACGGTCCAAGGCTCCGGGGGCCGGCCCCCCTTGCCCGACCGGCTCCCGGAATTGGGCCATCGTGCGCGGAGCAAACATAAGTTCACGAAAGGGAGTTGTATGTTCACTAGAGGACAGCGGCAAGCTCGCACCTCGAATGAAAACCATCGAAGTCTTGGGCTCGCATGCTCCTGTCCCGTGGTGCATCGCGAAATGAAATGCGATGCCGCAACGTTGATTGGCCGCACTACGGCGAGACAGTGTCTCGAAACGAATACACCCAGGTCTCACCGGTGGTCGATTTTGCGGATTATAGTCATCTCGGCTCGCTATTCTGCGGGCCGGAAGCACAAAGGGAAACGCAGCGGTTAGTCCGTAGTAACCGCTGCCGGCCCAAAACGTGCGTCTCGCCGACGCTGCCAGGCCGATTTTCGCGACTCAATCGCTGTCTAATAGCGAACAGACGACGATTGCTCGCCAATGTACGCTACACGCTGTTAGGTTGCGCTTCTCGCATTTCCCAGGATGACGTCGAAGCCGCGAACAAATCGGGGCGAAGCGCGATGTCCGCTACTAAACAGTGTCCAAAAGTACTTCTCGTCGAGAGTGATGAGGGAATTGCGTCCGGGATCGGGGAAGCGTTCAAGCAAGCGGAGGGAGCGTCATACGACTTGGAATGGGTGCGAAACTCAACCGAAGCACTGGGTTACTTACCCGACAAACAAGTGGCCGCTGTCTTGCTGGGGTTCTCGCTACCAGACGATGAGTGTATGGATTCGTTGAGTTCGCTCATCGCCGCCGCGCCTGAGGTCCCGGTTCTCGTGCTGTGCGGCACGGAACGGGAGGAGCTGGCGAAAAAGGCCGTGAGTCGAGGTGCGCAGGACTATCTCCTGGCGGGCCACCTCGATACGTACTCACTCACGCGTGCACTGAGCAAAGCCATCGAACGAAAAATCGTCGATGACGCTTTGTACCTCGAACGGGAACGCGCCATGGTGACGCTCAACTCGATTGGCGATGCCGTCTTGTGTACGGACGTATTTGGCAAGATTACGTATTTGAACGCCGCTGCTGAAGTGATGACCGGGTGGAGGCGCGAGGAAGCTGCGGGGCAGCCGTTACGAGAAGTTTTTCGTATCGTTGACGGCACCACACGCGCCGTCGCTCGCGATCCAATGGAGATGGCGGTCCGTGAAGACAAGACCGTAGGCCTCACCGTCGATTGCGTCCTCATTCGCCGCGACGGCCACGAAGCGGCGATCGAAGATTCAGCGGCTCCCATCCACGACCGGTCCGGTCACGTGATCGGAGCGGTGATCGTCTTCCACGACGTGAGCTCGGCCCGCGCGATGTCTCTAAAAATGACGCATTCGGCGCAGCATGACGTCGTCACAAATCTGCCAAACCGCCTGCTTCTGAACGATCGCATTTCCATGTCGATTTCCATGGCTCATCGTCAAAACCGTAGCGTCGCAGTGCTCTTTCTCGATTTGGATCGCTTCAAGTATATAAACGATTCGCTGGGACACGCCATCGGCGACCACCTGCTTCAGTCCGTGTCAAGGAGACTGGTGGCGGGATTGCGCGGTTCCGACACGGTTAGCCGCCAAGGCGGCGATGAATTCATAATTCTACTTTCCGATATTTCATCGGAAGACGACGCGGCCATCAGCGCCAGAAAGATACTCGCCCTGCTGAACGCTCCGCATTCTGTTGATCAACAAGAGCTGCACATTAACGGCAGCATCGGCATCAGCGTGTATCCCAAAGACGGGGAAGACGCCGAAACGCTCATAAAGAACGCGGATACGGCGATGTACCACGCGAAGGAATTGGGGCGAAACAATTTTCAGTTTTTCACCAAAGAAATGAGCCTGAGGGCCATGGAGAGACAGTCGCTCGAAGGCGATCTACGCGGAGCGCTCGATCGCAAGGAGTTCTTTCTCCATTACCAAGCCAAGGTAAATCTTGATTCCGGCCAGATTACGGGAGTCGAAGCGCTGCTTCGATGGCGACATCCGCGGCGGGGCCTTATTGCACCGGCTCAATTCATCGCAATTGCCGAGGATTGCGGGCTGATCGTCCCAATCGGGCGCTGGGTCTTGACAGAAGCGTGCCGGCAAGCACGCCGATGGGCGCGCGCGCACCTTCCGATGTTGCCGATTGCCATCAACGTTTCAGCGCTGGAACTCCAAATGGATGGGTTCGTGCACGGAATCCGCTCCGTACTCGCGGAGACTGGCATGGAAGCGAGATACCTTGAGCTCGAGCTTACCGAAGGGGTTCTTATGGACGACGCGGAAGCGACGATCTCCGTTTTCCATGAACTGAAATCGATCGGAGTCCGGCTTGCCGTGGACGATTTTGGTACTGGCTACTCCAGCCTGAGCTACCTGAAACAGTTTCCAATCAGCGTGCTAAAAATCGATCGATCATTCATTCGACAGATCACGCACAACCCGGATGACTCGAGAATCGTCAGCGCGATCATCAGCATGGGAAGAAGCCTGAACTATCAGGTCGTCGCCGAAGGTGTGGAAACCAAGGAACAGCGAAAGTACCTTCAGAGCCAGCACTGCACCGAAGGCCAAGGATATTTGTTCAGCGAACCTTTGTCAGCGAGGCGTTTCGCGAATCTCTGGAGGACCGACCAGCTGGATGCTGTTATGCAGTGACTCTCGAAACGGCCTCACCGTCGGCCCTTTTTTCGAGGCTCGATCAGATTCGCCGCCGCGAATTGTGGCTTTGGTTGTCGGCAATTATCGTCACGTTTTTGCTGACGCTTTCCATTGTTTTCATCGTGCTGCCGGTGCTCCGGGCAAACGACGCCGATCTTGGCGGATTTCAGATGTCCACCGGCGTACGGAGCCTCGTGGCACTGGCCCTCCTATTCGACGTTTTTTCGATCTATCAGCAGGTGGAGATACGCAGCATCCGAAAAAAGTTTGCCGAGCGGGAAGAGCTATTTCACCTGATCACCGAAAATGCGCAAGACATGATCGCGGTCGTGGACATGAATGGAAACCGGCTATACAACAGCCCTGCATACCATCGAGTTCTCGGCTACACGCCTGAAGAATTACAAAAAACATCGTCGTTCGAACAAGTTCATCCGGATGACCGGGAAAAACTGATCGTTGCTTCGAAAGAAGCAAAACGGGACGGAGTGGGACGAAGCGTTGAGTATCGGATGAGTCATAAGGATGGTTCGTGGCGCCTGCTGGAGTCTACGGCGACCGTGGTGCCGAATAGCCACGGCACTGCGACCAAAATGGTGATCGTCAATCGGGACATCACCGAGCGACGCCATCTGGAAGAGAAATTCCGGCAAGCGCACAAGATGGAGGCGATCGGACGTCTGTCCGGCGGGATTGCGCACGACTTCAACAATTTACTCGGCGTGATTATCGGCTACGCCGAAATACTGCAAGAGCACGTTCCAGGAACGGGCCCTTTGCGAGTAAGCGCCGACGAAATTGTGAAAGCCGGAAACCGCGCCGCTTCGCTCACTCGCCAACTTCTCGCTTTCAGCCGCCAGCAGGTCCTCGCGCTTGAGGTTCTCGATTTGAATCATATCGTGACCGACATTGAAAAAATGCTCCGGCGCGTGATCGGTGAAGACATTGAACTAACGGCGTCGCTGGATCCACAGTTGGGGCGCGTGAAGGCCGATCATGGCCAGATCGAACAACTATTTCTGAATCTAGCTGTAAACGCTCGGGACGCCATGCCGGAAGGCGGCAAACTGCGAATCGAAACACAATCGTTCGAAATGAATGATGAATACGTGCGGCTATATCCGTTCCCCGTAAAGACGGGGCTGTATGCGCGAGTGACGGTGAAGGACACGGGCGTCGGGATGGACGTTGCCACGCAGGCGCGCATTTTCGAGCCATTCTTCACCACCAAGGAAAAAGGCAAGGGCACGGGACTGGGACTATCGACCGTGTATGGAGTGGTGAAACAGAGTGGAGGTTACATCGAGGTGCAGTCGGAACCGGGGGACGGAGCCTCGTTCATCATGCACTTCCCGATCGTGGCCACAGGTGAAGTCGAGCCAAAGATACTGACCGAGGTAAAGTCTCCCGAGCGCGGCAACGAGACCATTCTGCTGGTTGAAGACGAAGAGTCGCTTCGGATCCTGAGTCGCAATTTGCTGGAGCTCGGAGGATACCGCGTCCTGGAAGCCTGCAATGGGGAAGAGGCGTTGGAAATGGCGACCAAGAATGCCGGCTCCATCGATCTTTTGCTAACCGACATCATCATGCCTGGGATAAACGGCTGGGAACTGTCGAAGCGGTTAGTCGAAATGATGCCGCAACTGAAAGTTGTGTACATGTCTGGATATACGGGCCAAGCGGTGGGGGAGAACCGCGATTCCGGGAAACCCATCCATTTTCTACAAAAGCCATACTCAAGGGAGTCTTTGACGCAAAAAGTAAGGGAGGCGTTCGGGAGTGTGGAGTCCGTACCCACCCTTTGAGACGCGCGCAATCGCAATAAACCGACGATCGAGGACCGCGCAGCAATCGCAAGCATACATGGTGAAGGCCGCCAAGGAGTTCGCTGGTGCACAAGCTATTGGTCGTAGATGACGATGAAGCGCTCAGGCGAATGATGAAAATGCGCCTGTCGGCCCATTATGAGGTGATCGACACCGACCAGCCAGCCGACGCAGTCGGACTTGTGCTGGAGCATAAACCCGCAGCGATTCTTCTGGATTTGATGATGCCGAAGTTTTCGGGGTTTGAGCTTTGCCAAAACCTTCATTCGCTGAGCTATACGTCACGCATACCGATTTTCGTTGTTAGCGGCGAGTCGGCGGCGCGCTACCGGGATCAATGTCGATCTCTGGGTGCACAGGATTTCTTCGAGAAGCCTGTCGAATTCGAGAGATTGAAGCTGCGTCTCGCCGAGGTTGTTCTTGCGACTCCTACGGAGCGTCGCGCGCATGTTCGAGTTCGACTCAGCACACCGATTAAATTGCGGGGCATAGACACGAATGGAAATCCATTTGAAGAGTCCACTGTTACTGAAAATCTAAGCGCCGGAGGATTCATCTGCTCTTGCAAAGCCCTTCTCGTGAAGGATGCGGTCCTGGACGTGTATCTTCTCTCGGGCCAGGAACAGTTGGCGGGCCGCGTCCGCGTCGCCCGCAGGAGCGATCCGACGGTTCTATGGCGACAGTATGGATTTTCGTTTGTGAATAAAACCGCTGCTTGGATACTGCAGGACAACTAGCTTCACGGCGTTTTGTGGACCCAGCGCGAAATATTCGTACGAAGTTTTCCCCCGTCCGGAGTTGTAAGTTTTTCGGCGCTTAGGGTGGTTCTGTTTCGTAGTAACCGGCAGAGTCAGGTTACAGACGCCCCCCCCGACAAGGCGAACTCTACCTGACGATCCGGAAAGCGCCGGCTTTCCAATTCGACTGGATTCCGGCGCGTTGGACGAATGAACAACTCGTCGGCCTATCGCCAGACGATTTGCAGCCACCATTCGCCCGTGAAAGCCGCCATCGGCGGAAAAGTCCAGGGGTGTCTCGAATTGAACAGCGGGCACGATACGATATCGCTATGGTTATACTCCTCGGAAGCCACAGTTTGATTTAGTTATCAGCAAGATGACATTCGTGGCGTTTCGGGGAAAGGGCGCAAAGACTTTGTCCACTCCGCCAACCTCACAAGTTCGGACGCCGGCAATTCCGCATACGGTTTGCTTTTGATGGATGACTTGACGGACATCCAAAACTTTATCGACGCCAATTTGCCTGGCGTAGTTCCCAGCATCCTTCTGCTCGATCCTGACGGCGAGCAACTACGGCTCGGTAGAGGTGCGATTGCGCGGAGAACTGAACACGTGCCGGTGCCTCGCTCGCCTGGACCGGTCGAGCCTCGTATTTTCCAGCTTGCCGAAATCGAAACGCGCCGTCCCAAGTTCGGGGATGCGACCGATGTTTCCGCGCTTGCCATGGCTCACCGTCTTGCGCTCCGACAATCGGCTCGCGGCGCGTGGTCGATTCCTGTTTTGTCGAAAGATCGAAGGGTTCTGGGTACGATGGTTTTCTTTTGCCGGGCTCTTCGTCCTCCCAGCGAGACGGAGCTGCATTTCATGGAGGAAGCGGTGGGGATGGCCGCGATCGAGATCGAGAATCAAGCGAACGCAGCCAATTTCGAGGTGTTCTCCGACCGCGCTGCACGAGCACCGAATCAAACGCGCGCAGGCGATCGGTTTGGTTGTCTAATCGGCAAATCCCCGGCCATGCAGAACGTCTATCGTTTGGTGGAGAAGGTTACCCAGCACAATTTTCCCGTATTGATCGTAGGCGAAAGCGGTACGGGAAAAGAGTTAGTGGCAAGGTCAGCGCATTATTCAGGATGGCGCAACGGCCGGCCTTTTGTTGCCGTGGATTGTTCTTGCCTGGTTCCAACACTTATTGAAGCGGAATTGTTTGGGTACGTAAAAGGCGCATTCACGGGAGCGACACAAACGAAGTCGGGCCTCATTGAGTCGGCGAAAGACGGCACGTTGTTTCTGGATGAAATCGGTGAAATGCCGGCGGAAATGCAATCGAAGTTGTTGCGCACGCTGCAGGAACGGGAATTGCGCCCCGTGGGTGCGACTCGATGCGTGCCTTTCTCGGCGCGGGTGATCGCTGCAACGAATAAGGATCTTGAAGCTGCCGTAAAAAAGGGCACCTTCCGGAAGGATCTATTTTTTCGGTTAAACGTCGTACAAATCAACATTCCCTCGCTAAGGGAGCGAAAAGCAGACATTCCCATCCTCGTCGAGTCGTTTCTGAAGCAATTCAGCGGGACGAGCGGCTCAACACGCTCGGTATCCAAGCCAGCGATGGCTTGCCTGACGGCTTACGATTGGCCCGGCAATGTCCGGGAGCTGGAAAACACAATCGAACGGGCGGTGGCCCTGGGATCTGGTCCTGTTCTAAATGTAGCGGATCTACCGGTTAGCCTTCGAACCAAGCAGGCCGACGCCGAATCGGAGTTTCCGAGTGAACGGTCGATCAGGCTCGAAGCAATGGAGCGCAGCGCTATTCTTGAAGCAATCCGGGAAGCGGACGGAGACGTAGTTGCCGCCGCGCGGAGACTGGGGATTGGGAAAACGACCTGCTATCGCAGACTCAAAACTTATAGGCAAGAGGCGATGGCGTCATAGAGGGTAGAGTTGGAACGACAGAAGTGATGATCTTTCATACTGCAAATGAACCGGTACCAAGCAGATTTCGTTCGAGAATCGTGGTGGGCTTCTTATACGTGACGGGCAACATTCAAATCGGCCGCGGAACCCCCGGTCCGGCTTGAAGTTTATATTCGACAGTGATATTCATCCGAATACATCTTGTAGTGAGGGATTCATACGCAATCACTATCGGCCCCGAAGTTGATCTTTCAAAAAAGGGACGCGTATGACTCGATCAAAACGCAAGAAACCTGTAGTGTTGCGGGCACCCAAAAAAAAGCTAACTTTTGAATTGCAGGCATTCCTCGAGTCTGCGGGCGTGGCGAAGCGCATCGTCGCCTTTTCGAAGGGTGATGTAATTTACTCGCAAGGGATGGATGCAAAACACGTGTACTACTTGCAGTACGGCGGAGTAAAACAATCCGTCGTCAGCAAGGCGGGCAAAGAGGCAATCGTCGCCGTTCTTGGTCCGGGCGATTTTTTTGGCGAGGGATGCCTAGCCGGTCAGCCCGTCCGAATGGGGAGCGCGACGGCAATGACCGCCGGAAGCGCGATGATGATCGACCGGGCCGAGATGATCGGAGCGCTGCACAACGAACCCGCTCTTTCCGAGCGGTTTATCATGTTTATGCTTTCGCGAAATATCCGGATCGAAGAGAACCTAATCGACCAGCTATTCAATTCCAGCGAAAAGAGGCTCGCGCGCACTTTGCTACTGCTCGCGCGCTACGGATCGCGCGAAGTGCCTCGACGGGTCATCCATAATGTATCGCAGGAAACGCTCGCTGAGATCGTGGGGACCACTCGCCCACGAGTGAATTTTTTCATGAACAAATTCCGGAAACTCGGATTCATCAAATATAACGGTTCTCTTCAAATCAACAGCTCCCTCCTGAGCGTGGTGTTACACGAGTGATCGGGAGCTTGCACTCTTCTGCTTCGTGCGCGGAAAACTGACTCTCTTGGCGTATCTGAACCCCGGCGAAAATAAGACCATCGTTCGTCATGGATCGCCGATTGGGCGTAGCGGCAACGCCAACGTCGATGGCTGGCGCTCCCACCGATAGAAGCCGCAACGATTCGTGTCCGCTCTCAGAATTGCCAGCACTCGGCGCCGAGCCAATCGAAATTCCGCTCCGAGAGATCGTTTCTCCGGGAAATCTTTTCTATCCATGGATTCGGTGAGCGAACGCGTGACGAACGAAGAGCATGTCCAAAATTGGACAGACAAGGCGTGACGGGCGTCCGAACATCGACCTCTCTGCGGAGAGCTCCTCGACGCCGGGACAGGGTGACTTTTTCGCCTCATGCGCGGACTTTGGCCCATCGCCGCCAGCGTGCTCGGGCGACTGTGCAAATCGAAGGTTTTAGAGCGTTTGACGACATCCGTCGCGTGTCCAATCCTTATGGTAATCGGAACCCTTCAATTCGACGGAAGCATCCGGCAGGTGACCCGCCGTTCGCAGATCATCCTCGGCGCTAACGACCAACTTGCCGAAGTCTCAATTATCCACACGGCGGAAAGGAGCGAGTGCTCTCGCAGGCAAACGCGACTTCCTGGATATTTTTCTTCACGCCAATCATACGAAACCCCAATCCGCCCAAAGAACGCGGGCATTCCGGTGGCGAAGTGACGTCGAGTGACGGCCGCCGGACTTCCCTCCCCGATCGACTCTCAGCAATGACGATGGTGCGGTCGCGATTGTTGAAGATTGTGTATTCCTTCTGGCCTGTAAACTCTTGGACCTTCGGCGCGGGCGCAGTGTTTATCATTTTACATTTTGCGCTCGATCGTTTGACGCTCGCGTTCGAAATGGGAAACGGCGTCATCAGCGCGTGGTATCCACCCGCGGGCTTGGAATTTGCCGTCCTGCTGAGACTGGGTTTTTCGTTTATGCCGGTCGTATTCCTTGCGAATCTCATTTCTCTGCGGATGAACTTTCATGAATCGCCGCTGACATTGTCGTATTGGATCCAGGCAATTGTGATCACGGGCGGCTATTCGGTCGGTGCCTTTGCACTTCGCCGCAAGCTGGTCAGAAACGCCACATTCCGTTCCGTCGCCGATGTTTTTCGATTCATGGGCGTCGCAATGGTCACATCCTCCTGCGTCGCTCTCATCGGGGCGCTCACGCTGACCCAGGATAATCCTCGCTTGGCCCTGCAATACCCGCGGATGGTGATCGATTGGGCCGTGGATGATTGGGTAGGAATTGTGGCGGTAGCGCCGTTTTTGCTGGTTCACGTAATGCCCTGGTTTATCAGGCATGCAAGGAAGACGCAACGGGGCGCCCTAAGATTTCCGTCACCCCCATCCTATCCGCGAGGAAGTACAGAGCGACGCACAATTGCAGAACAAGGAGCGCAGCTAGCCTCTCTCTTTTTAGTTATGTGGATTGTATTCGCGTCGCATCTCGGAGAGAGCTCTGATCTGTTTTACTTGTTTTTCGTGCCCATCATCTGGATCGCCGTTCGTCGCGGAATTCGCGGCGTGGTCACCGCGATTTTCGTCTTAAACCTTGGTTCCATGATTCTGTTGCGATTCCATCGGGTGGACGCTCATCACATGGCGGTACTTCAGTTTCTGATGCTCATCGTCTCGCTTACGGGCTTAGCGTTGGGCACCCTCACTTCCGAACAGTTTTTGGGGGCCGAGGTGGTTCGCCGTAGCGAAGCGCGTTTGAAGGCGATTGTTTCGGCGATTGATGAGACGATTTTTGAATTCGATGGTGAGGGAACTCTGTGGAACGTATTGTCGATTGATGATTCGATTCTGGACCGCTCGAAAGAGAGCTTAGTGGGACAGCGGATTTCTGATGTTTTCGGCGAACAGATCTCGACGCAGTGCCTCGGGGCTTTCTCGCGGGTCACGGCCGCCCGCCGCGGCGAAAGCATTGAATTTTCGATTCCCGTTCAGAACGAACTACGCTGGTTTCTTGCCCGGGTCACACCGATTTATTCGGACGACGGTTCCTCGTGCACGGTCTGCATGACCTCCCGGGATATTACGAGTCGCAAAGAAATGGAGGACGATCTGAGGTCCACCAAAACAGAGGCAGAGGCGGCCAGCCGTGCCAAAAGCGACTTTCTGGCAAACGTGAGTCACGAGTTCCGCACTCCGATGAACGGAATTTTGGGGATGACGGCCCTGATTCTCGATACCGAGTTGACCGGTGAACAGCGGGAATACCTCGAAATGGTCAAGACCTCTGCCGACGCGCTTCTTAGACTACTTAACGACATTCTCGATTTCTCAAAGGTGGACGCAGAGAAGATGGAATTGAGACCATCCGATTTTTCACTGGAAACCGGTGTTAACGAGATGATGAAAGTAATGCGATTCGAGGGCGAGCGAAAGGGGCTTGAGATCTCCTGGCAGCTCGACCCGTCGGCGCGGCGTACCTTGTTCGGAGATTTTCTTCGCCTGCGGCAGATCCTCATCAACCTGGTGAGTAACTCCATCAAATTCACCGAGCGCGGATTCGTCCGGCTGAACATCGGCGTCGCCAGGGAGACAGCGGACGGACTGCTTTTGCACTTCCGAATCGTTGATTCCGGAATCGGCATTCCGGCAGACAAGCAGGCGGTCATTTTTGAGGCCTTCACGCAAGCCGACAGCTCGGCTACCCGCAATTTCGGCGGCACCGGGCTCGGACTTGCGATCGCCAGCCGACTCGTCAAGTTAATGGCTGGGCGCATCTGGGTGGAAAGCGAGCCGGGGAAAGGCAGTACGTTTCATTTCACCGCTTTATTCAAAATTGCGGAGGATGCAATCGCGTTTGCATCCCAACATGTGGATGGCGGGATTCCCGGATGAATCTGCCGGCAGTTTTCGGGAGAAAAATTCTCGTCGCCGAAGATAATCCGATTTCCCGCCGCCTGCTGGAGGTCCTTCTACGGAAGTGGGGGTTCGAGGTTGAGCTCGCCACGACGGGCCCAGAGGCTCTGGAGCAACTGAGCCGCGTGGATGCACCGCGAATGGCGATTCTCGACTGGATGATGCCGGGGATGGAAGGCGTGCAGGTTTGTCGAAATCTTCGTGAATTGCCGGACCGGCTTTACATTTACTTACTATTGCTCACCGCGCGGACAAGCAGACAGGACGTGCTCGATGGACTTGAATCGGGAGCTGACGACTACCTCACGAAGCCGTTCGACTCGCGGGAACTACGCGCCCGTCTAATCGTCGGCGAGCGAATCCTTTCCTTGCAAGACAAGCTGGTCGCGGCCGCTGACGAAAGTCGATTTCGCGCAACGCACGACAGTTTGACCGGAATCATCAACCGGGGGACCATCCTGGAGTGTCTTCGCAAGGAACACTCCCGGCAACGTCGCGAACCGGTAGCATTTTCAATCGTGATTGCCGACATCGATCATTTTAAGAATGTGAATGACACGTTTGGCCATCTTGTGGGCGACGTTGTCCTCCGCGACGTTGCCCAGCGTATTTCGAGTTTGATTCGCCCCTACGACTCGGTCGGGCGTTTCGGAGGCGAAGAATTTCTCGTCGTCGTACCATCCTCCGACGAGCTCGCCACGCTGGGGCTGGCGGAGCGAATTCGTGAGGAAATCAATTCTTCAACGATTCGCATGGAGGGAGCCACGATTTCGGTCACAGTCAGCTTTGGCATTGCCGCAAGCACGCCCGAAAACGCGCTCGATCCAAATGAAATGCTCCGTCTGGCGGACGACGCCCTGTACCGGGCCAAAGCGAACGGCAGGAATCGATGCGAGATCGCCTCTTCGACGAGCAGGAAGGAACAAACCGTGGAAGGAGTTGAAGCTGTGACAGCTGATCCAGTTCGCTATCCGGAACGGAGGTAGAAGGTTTCAGCGGCGGCAAGAATCGCGCGTCAGGAGATCGCGAAAGCGTACGTCGAAGAACACGGAGACGTCGATCGGTTCGTTGTCGGCAAAACGCCGGAAGGGAACGAGTCTTTCGCTGGGTCTGGGGCCGCCGCCTTGTCGAGCGCTCCCACAAAGCGTTGAAATCCGTTCATGAGAGAACGGCGCCTCGCCAGAGCTGGATCTCCTGAAGCGCGCCCACTCCTTGGCCGGTGACGATGCGCCGACGACCGGCTATTTCGGCACGTTTCTCATTGCGTGGACCGTCGTTGGCAAACGCTTGGGGGCACTACCGCCAAGAGACTCCACAAGGCACTCTTCCATTCGAAAGTTGCGGGCCAGAAGGTAGGCGATGAATTGATGCGATAGCTCCGGATTCTCTCTGAGCGCTCGCAGGAATGCGTCTCGTCGCACGACCAACAAAGTGGTCGGGCTGGTCACCGTCGCCGTACCTTTTCGGCGCGTCCGCCCTACCAAGCACTCCTCACCGAAAATGTCGCCCGCGCTAAATAGAGAGACGAGAAAGCCAGATTTGGTTCCATTCGACCTAGATAATTCCACGTCCCCCTGCTTGATGTATAGAAGGGAAGAAGCGGCGTCGCCTCGGGAAAAGACCCGCTCTCCGTTCTGAAAGGTCGCGATCCTGCCCGCGATTCGATCGACTTTCAAGAAGACAGTCGGTTCGAATAATTCAAAGCCGTTCTGTTTTTTTCGTCCGTTCAATTTCATGGTCGTTGTTAACGAGGTCTTGACCGAATAATTCGTAAACAAGTTCACCGTATCAACATGAGAACCGCAACGCTATATAAAACAGCTCGAAATCAATAAATGCCGCAGTGCAAGAAATCGGCTGGACAAAAGGGGGACAGACCAATGCCTCATGGATCCTGAGTCGCATTCGCGGGCGCAACCACGCGCCCTTCGGGGCAAAACCAAATCTGTCATTTCTTACGTCTCGCACACATCGCCACTAAAGTTTACGGAAATGGATATTAGAATCTCATTCCGGAAGCTTCATCCGCTCCAGCCCATCCATGTCCTTCGAATGAACGGCAAAAAGATTCGGTCCAGCCCCCAGCGACCGGACGAAATGGCTCAACCTTTGCTGTTTCTCATCGAACAAGACGTAATCCGCTTGCGTCAGTGTGTTGAACACAGATTCGCCTTCATTCGTAACTTCAATCATTAGGCGAGGACGCGAGGCGGCGAGCACAATCCTCATGCCGCTCAAAACGAGCGATTCCGCCCCTTCAACGTCGATTTTCACAAAATTCGGGAACACACGCAGGCCAGCCGCAAAGGCATCGAGACTCATGACCTTCAGCGTCAACTCTTTCGTCTGAGCTCGGATGCCGTGGGATTTGGCGGTGGATGCAACCGCACAGTAATTCGGGATTATCGAGCCATTTTGACCGGTTAGATCTTCTGACCAGAAAGTTGTTAAGCCTTCCCGCGATCCAACTGCGCACTCAACCAGAACTACATTTTCGCGCGCGGCGTTTTTTATGTTTTTTCGAATGTAAGGAAGATTTAAGGGGCTGGGCTCGAATGCGAAGGTTTTCCCAAGGCGTCCCGATAATTTCGCAAAATACAAAGCGGTGTATCCAATATGGCCGCCAACGTCGAAGACCACATCGCCCGCTCGAATCAACTTTGCACAGATCGACATGCTGTTCCGCTCTCTTTCTCGCCCGTAAAACCAGTACCCTTTGTGACGAAAAGAATGGAGAACCATGCGTTCGCCGGTCCAATGGTGACGGATGGTAATATCGCCTGGATTCAGCAGGCGAAAGAGCGGAAGGAGAGCTCGCCGCACAACCCCGGCTTCTGCTAAGCGCTTTGGTATCGGATGCATCCGGTCGATCTCCTACAGAAACTGAATGGATCGTGCCTACGCCGAATGTTTCGTCGCTCTGTATCGGCATTCGATTTTCGGAAAAGTAGTACCGCTAATCGCCAGCGTTAACACAGGCCGCAGGAGTGATTGCGGGGAACGACAGGGGTTCGTCGCTTCCATGAAGAGTTGGAATTTGCGGAGCCGGCGTTGGAGCGATCTGGAGATACTCGGGGATGATTTCCTTCACCTTGGCACGAATTGAAGCATCGGCTCCTGCTACGGCCACCCGGCTCAACTCGTCTAAATGTTGACTTAGTGTGGACCAATTCATTGAATTCGCGACCGTGCATAGCACTTTTTTTTGTGAAGTAGGGCGCGGCTGTTCAGTTTCGTAGAAAAGCTCTTCGTAAAGCTTTTCACCTGGTCGCAAGCCGGTGAATACGACCTTGATTTCATCTTCCAACCGTCCAGACAGCTGAATGAGAGTCTTGGCGAGATCCACGATTCGAATCGGTTCGCCCATGTCTAGGACGAGTACATTCCCGTGTTCTCCAACGATGAATGCCTGCAGCACTAACGAAACCGATTCCGGGATCGTCATAAAATATCGAGTGATATCCGGATGAGTGATCGTGACGATTTGCGTCGTTCGAATCTGTTCCTGCAGAATGGGAACAACGCTTCCTTGCGAACCCAACACGTTCCCAAAACGAACCGACACGCACGTCATCCGAGAGGAGGGCCGCGCGGAGATAATTAGCTCACCTAGCCGCTTCGTGCATCCCATGAAGCTGGTGGGCTGTACAGCTTTGTCGGACGAAATCAGCACGAACCTCGCACAACCGACCTCGGACGCAACATCAAGCAGTCTCATCAGAGCGAAAACGTTGTTCTTCAGCGCCTCGCAAAGGTTTTCCTCAACCAATGGGACGTGCTTGTAGGCGGCCGCATGAAAGATGATTTGTACGCCCTGCTGCAATAAGATGCTGCGCATCGACTCAGTATTGCCAACATCGGCGAGGCAGTAGACGACGCGAGCCGCCAAGGGATGATCCGCGAAGCCCTGTTTCAAATAAAACAGCGGTGTCTCCGCCTGGTCCAGACAAATCAAGCTCGCGGGACTGTAACCAAGCACTTGCCGGCAGAGCTCGGAGCCGATCGACCCGGCTGCTCCCGTCACCAGGACAACCTTGTTCTCAATCTGGTTTCGCACCGCGTCTAGGTTCATCTGCACGGGATCGCGGCCGAGAAGGTCCTCTAGAGTCACTTCCCGTAGCTGCTGCAATGTGCTCTTGCCAGCGACAAGTTCCATCAGTCCTGGCACAGTCCGATAATGGAGCTTGCTTTGCTTGCACTGCTCAACGATCTGTCGCATCTGCGAGCTTGTAGCGGAAGGTATCGCAATCAAAATCTCATCGATCCAATGCGCGATAACCAATTCGCAGATTTGATTTGTGGTTCCGAGGACCGGAACTCCATGCACGGTGTAGTTCGCCTTCTCTGGATTGTCGTCCACGCATCCTACGGGGGCATAGCCGCCCCGCGCTAGCTGGCGAATTAAGGATTCCGCAGCATCGCCGGCGCCCACCACCAGCACACGTTTCCCGGAATCTCCACGTCTGCGTTTGGCGGTTCTGGCCAAGTGACGGCGGCACAGTAAGCGCGCGGTGCTGAGCAATGCAGTCGTGAGAACTGCTTCGAGAATGTATATCGAAATCGGTAGAGCTTTTAAGGCAAGCGCGTATCTGATTACGACGACAAACCCGGCTGTGCCAACTGCGACCGACATCACAAGGTCTTCGATGTCACGAGCACTCGTGTAACGCCAATAGCCGTCTAACAAATTGAACAACGCCATCGAGACAAGCCGAAAGATGAGCAGAACGGGGAGACAAAGCAACAGCAGTACGTAATTGGGCAATACAAAATCGAAGCGTAAGAGCCATGCGAAAATCCAAGAGGCAAGAATTAAAACGGTTTGCAACGCAACAATTGCCGAGGAGCGGGGTGTTAATCGCATTGGCATCCTTTGGGAACTCGTTTTGGCGTTGGCGCAACGATAAGGGTTTACAACCGCGACGGTGCAGAGAGGTATCCGGTGAGGCCTGCAAGGTCGGAATCGGCCTGCGAGATCGGAGTTTTTTCGACGTGCTAAATCCGTTCGTTCCTGACGATCAAATTAGCGGGACTCTACGACCACTTCTCCTGTGGAAGGTTGTGAAGGACTCGCAGGTTCCTTGAGAGTTGCCCGAGCCATCACATTCTCAATCCCACGGCACATGCCACGAATGTGACTCTCCGACAGCGTCGGGTGGACCTCGAACATCAGGCTGGTATCGCCAAGTTCGCGAGCGACGGGAAGTCTATGCTGGTTTCCGTGTTGCGACCAGAAAGCCTTTTCGCGATAGATTTCGCTGCAACTGCCGACGAAACACCGAACACCCTCGATGTGGAGGGCTTCCAGAATGCGGTCGCGGTTCCAACCGGGCGCCAGCATGTCGGGGCGGACGAACGCGTAATACTTGTAGTAAGCGTGATACGAGTGCGCGGCAGGTGTGGCGATGCGCAATCCTTTGAGCGCGCCGAGACGGTCGTTGAGGATCGCCGCATGCCGGCGTCGAGTTTCCACCCAGCTTGGAACTTTCTTCAGCGCAATGCGTCCAATGGCCGACTGCATTTCCGTCATTCTGCCGTTCGTACCGATCGACTCATGAAGCCAGCGGAATCCGACTGGATGCGCACGGTGGTACACCGCTTCATAGCGCTTGCCGTGGTCCTTGTAGCTCCACGCGCGCTCCCATATTCCGGAGTCGTTTGTGGTAAGCATGCCGCCTTCACCTCCTGTTGACATGATCTTGTCTTGGCAAAAAGAAAATACGGCCGCGTCGCCAAGCGATCCGATGGCTCTGCCGTGGTATGTGGAACCTTGGGCCTGCGCGCAATCCTCCACCACTTTCAACCCGTGCTCGCGGGCCAATTCCATAATCCCGTCCATGTCGCAAGGCCAGCCCGCCAGGTGGACCGCGATGATTGCTTTTGTTCGAGGTGTGATCATGGGCCGGATGGTGTCCGCATTCAGGTTCTGGCTGTCACGATCGACGTCTGCAAATACGGCGCGTGCCCCAACCGCAACGGCGCAGCTCGCCGATGCGATAAATGTCCGGCTCGAGGTGATCACCTCGTCTCCGGGCCCGACGTTTAGTGCGTGCAATGCCGTTTCCAGCGCAACCGTACCATTCGATAAGGCCACCCCAAATTTGCATCCGGTGGCTGCCGCGAATTCTTTTTCAAACAGGCGTCCCTCCTCGCCCGTCCAATAATTCACCTTTCCGGAAATTAGGACGCGCGTTGCCGCAGCGATTTCTTCGGGAGCGAAATATGGCCACGGAGATCCAGCGGCGGGCGTTGCTGTTTCTTTGGGGATCATTTTATGCGTCCTTATATTTGGGAGAAACGTTCGATAAGTTGAAGCAGTAATCGGCTACGGAGGTCAGGTCAGCAACTTCGCAATTGCTCATTTCGGGTGGACACGGACATTTATGGTGAAGACTGTCGGGACGGTTTACACGGATCGCGCCCCATTGAAGCTGTGCCGGAGCCAGAAAATCCTTAATGGGGTTGTCGGCGACATATATAAACCGCGAGGAGGAGAGTTGCGCTTCTAAATGCCGGAAGCCCCTTGGGTTCGGCTTATAGAACTCAGCACCCCAATCTCCCGTCACAACTATTTCATCAAAAACGTGCTGCAGACCCAGAGCCGCAATTTTCGCGCGTTGCGAGGTGGAGTGCCCGTCGGTCAGTAGCCCTAAATGAACATGTCCGTAGAGTTTGGCCAGACAATCGACGGCGTCCGAGGACATCGTGATTTTGGGAGTGTGCTCGCGGTACACGCGAATCAACATTGTTACTGTTTCATCGATCCGTTCCGCATGGATTTGTTCCAATACCGTATCGAAAATGAATGTTCGCTTACCTTGGTCGAATAAGGACTGGGCGCGTTCCTGAACACCGAACAATTTCAGTTTGTCTTCGCACCAGGCGCCCACTGCTTGAAAGCCACTGTGAACGTAGTCCCGCTCCAGATACAGTGTGTCGTCCAGATCGAATACCACACAAAGATCCTTCTTGCTCATCGCAGTGATTTCGAACCACCGACGAAAATGGCGGAATCGTAACGCAGCATCAGAAGGTTGTCTTCCCAATCGCCGCTTGCCGTACTGTGAAGGCGAAGCAAGGATTCGAGCATCCATCGAGGAAACTTCGCCCCGGCGCGGTTGGCCAGTGGGAACCCTCCTCCGAACCTTGCGTTAATCTCGATGACTTTGCTGTTTCCACCGCTATCCACGAAACACTGAACGTTGAGCGCTCCGCGAGCTCCCGGAAGCTTCTCTGCAATTTCGGTTCCGAGCTTGATCAGGTTCGCGTTCCTCGACGTCAGGCCCTTGCTCACTTCGCCAGCGCGCGATTCGATTCGGCGGTGCGGAACGGCGCAGACGCACCTACCATCCTCGACGAACACATTGATGGTGTACTCCGCACCTCGAGCAAATTCCTGCACAATGTAGTCGGTTTTATTTTCGGCTAACTCTTCGAGGGGGTTGAACGAGGTAATTTTCGTAACTCCCATCGAGGCGCTCCCGAATCTTGGTTTCATGATCAGAGGGAATGCCCATTTCCACTTGTTGGCCAATACGTCTTGAACCGTGTCTTGACGCACAGTGGAAAACCCATTATTCAAAAGCCATTCATTGGTCTCCGTCTTGTCGCAGGCGATCTCGATGGTCTGCGGGTCCGAGATTGCCACGGTGATCGCCTGGCGCAGGAATAGCCGACGCGCGTTCGCATATACAATCAGTTCAGGGTCAATCGTGGGCACGATCAGGGAAACGCATTCCTCTCGGCTGATTCGAAGAAGCTCATGGATAAATTCAGGGCTGCTGCAATGCGGGACGCGATAGCATTTGTTGACAAGGTGGCCGGCCGGTGCGCGCTCGGGGTCAACGTCAACGCCGATTACGCGCCCCGAAACGCCCAATTCGCGAAAAGCCTCTCGAAAGCACTCAACTAACTGAGAGCGGCGCCCGACGGACGACACCAAGACCGTTGCTGTCTGCGATCCGGGAGCGCAGTTCATGCCAGAACCTTCGGAGCCGGTGCCAAGACCGTGCTTTCGAATTCTCGACGCATTGCAGTGATGTCGTCTCCAATCCTGATCCATTCAGTCATCTCTGGGAGATTCAGGGCGTAGCCTTGCGTCGGGATATGTGGCCCGATCATCTCGCGACTCCTCGAAGCGTTACGATTCGCTTTCATAGAAGAGCTCCTCGGTAAGTTTTCCTTTGCGTATGGTTCGGCAAGGTTGGTGTTGGTATTGGCGTCGCCGTCGTGCTCGTCAGACACGTATGAACGTTTTGGGCGAAAGCTGCCCGCTCGCAGCCTGGATTGCATTGAGGATCTATCGCCGAAGAGAGCTTTTGGGGAAGACTGGTTTGAGAATGCTGCTTGGAGCAGTCAAACCGAAACCCGGTATCCGCCAACTTTCGCGGAAATAAGCTGCTGGACCTCTCGAAATCTCCGCAGCTCCGTTGCATTCGGGATCCGAGAACGCCGGTTGATCAGATAATCCCAGAGCCCGCAGATCGAAGCAGCGCGATAGATACCTTGCTTCGCCCGAACCTTCGCGATCTGAATCACGCTCTGTACTGGATGCCGATCCGCTTGTTTTGCGAACATCCGGCAACAGTAGCTCAACGAGCGTTCGACCTTTTTCGGGCTTATCAAACCTTGCTCACGATACACATACAAAGGAGCGTGCAAGACGGCGTGCCGTTTGCCAGAAAGAGCTCTCAACAGGAAGTCCACGTCTTCGGCGATCGGAAATGACGTATCAAAACCAGTTTTCTTCGCGAGGTCGCTTTCGATCATCGAAGGTGCAAACGCGAAAGTGGGCATTCCCAGGTGTTCCGCAGGAGGGTAGATGGTGCACGAGTTTTTACCCTGGGTTCGGACTCCCACGAACTCGTCAGACGAGTTCGAGATTGCCATCCCCGTAGTGACTAACGCGACAGACGGCTGCGCTTCGAGCACCGCCAACTGGTTCCGCAGCTTTTCCGGATAGATCCAATCGTCCGCGTCAAGAAAGGCGATGTATTTACCTCGCGCGCGCTCCAGGCCGAATTGACGGGCATATCCACGTCCCCGGTTTCGATCAAGTTGGTGATACTGAATTCTAGGATCGCCAACGGATTGAATAATCGGCTGGGGATCGTCGGTCGAGCCATCGTCCACCACGATGCATTCCCAGTCCTCGTAGACCTGTGCTTGGAGGGATGCAAGCGCTACCGCGAGTGTGCCGGTCGAGTTGAACAGCGGCATTGCGACCGAGATCAGGGGCAACTTGCGCTACCCGTCGGGTCGATCAATGGTGATGGCCAAATCGATTCTGTCAGATGCATTCCTCGTACGTCGGGCAGTGAGCCGGCCATTGCGAATGCGGCGTACAGAACCAACAGACCGATACCACCGTAGTAATACTCGCCGCTCATGCCGCCGACCATCGCTGCAATCAGCGCGGCGCGAGTTGCCACGCTGATCCTGTAGCGCCTCGCGACGGAGAGTCCAGCTTGGCGCCAGCTTCGGCCAAAGACGAATAATACGAGAGTGCCCCCGATGATTCCGGTCTCCAGGAACATCTGAATGAAAAAGTTGTGTGAGCCGCTGGGCCAAAGGGATGACGAGCCCCCGCGATGGTAAAATCCCGTGCCGAATAGTGGAGCATTGGTCAGCTTCGGAGCTTCGTGCGCCCATGTGGCGAGCCGGGCCCCGTCGTCAACAGACGGCGAATTTGGGTCTGCGCTGGGCGAAACGGTCAAATCGACGAGAGACTTGAAGGTGGGAAGGGTCGCGTACGCCGCGAGAGAGGTGCAGCAGAGGACGCTGACAATCGCAAAGGACTTGACGGCCTGCGTTCGTTTCCAAAGAACGTAACCGAAGCCCACCGCGAAGGCGACCCAGCCGCCTCGCCCGTGACTGGTGAGCGAACTCGACAAAACGACGGCGCCGACAGCAATCACGACGGTCAAGCCAGCGCATTGACTCCATCTACGGCCGCCTACGTTGTCGATCCACAATCCGCCAATGTAGGAACAAAGTATCGCAACCGCGACGATGATGGTGTTGTACGACTTATATCCTTCAAGTGCCTCGCTGGGCTGGGCGCCCGCATCTCCCCGGCTAGCCAACAAACCAATGCTGAGAATAAACAGGGCGGCAAGTAACGACCATAGCCATTCGCTTCGTACCCTTGCATTTGAAAGTTTTGTGGCAATCGAGATACTTGCGGCCCCATAGAGAACCAGTCTGGCGAGCTTCAGGGAGGATCCGATGACCACGGGGACATCGTTCAGATACTCATAACGGAAATGAATCGATAGTGTCGATAGCAATGCCCAAACCAGGAAGCACCACAAGAGTGGCTGTAGTTTAGAGATATTCTGCTGAAATTTGGCGGAGGGAGCGATCATCAGCAGGACAATGAATGGAACGATCAGCCAATCGGAGATTTCGAGCACCCCGAAGTGCGTGTGCAATGAAAGCCCAATATTGGGCAGGAACAGGAGTGGAAAGAGGAAAAGCCAGAGCCGCGTCATGCGCGCACCCACGCAGTAAAGTCAGTGCATACGGGGGAGTGTTTCGCAGCCTTCACACCTCTTAGAAATCCGGTGATACCCGGTGCAAGTATATTCACGGAGCGATACCGCGTTGCGTACGAAAGGCAGAGAAAAAAGAGCCTGGCGTATGCAACGGGAACTTGAAGAAGGCGCAGGTTTCGCCCAATCAAAATCGCCCGATTATGGGCAAGGGATTCGATATATTTCGCAAGATCCGGAACACGGCATCCGCCGTTTCCCGCTGACAAATGCGTGAGCCGGGCGTTGCCATTAAAATAAATTTGAAAACCGAATCGACGAACTCTCAAACATAAGTCGGTTTCTTCGTACAAGGCTGCCCCTGTCGCAAGGGCTTCGTCAAATCCTCCCACGGCTTGCAGGACGGAACGACGAACCGAAAAATTGCAGCCCGCTACATGTTGAACGAGGCATTCGTCGTGGGCCCCGAAGTTGCGCTCCGGGGTAGCCGTCCAGGAATTAAATTGTCCTGGCGGCGAAGTGCTTTTCATCGCAGGTATTCCCTCGTCGATTCCGCCCGCCACCATTCCTACGTTGGGCTGCGAGAGACCTCGAAGATGCTCGCGTATCAGCGATGGCCCACAGCGGATATCGTCATCGACAAACACGATGTCTTCGTAGCTAGCCAACTGCCACCCGTAATTTCGCGCGCGCGGCAAGCCGCGAAATGCCACTCGGTGGTGGGAAATCGAGGCAGGATGCATCCGAGCAAGGCTCAGCAGGGCCGGATTTTCTTCGCTTGACTGATCAACGATGAGTATTTCGATAGGCCCATAGTCCTGCGCGAGCAAATCGTGCAGAGTGTCCATCAGGTACGGTCCGCGATTGAGCGTGGGTACTACAATCGAAACTCCTCTGCCAAGTTTACTTACGCTCGGCGGGGGCCGATTCGTAGTCGACTCACCCAGCGAAATACCAACCGTTTCCAAAACGGTTGCCAAATGTTGTCCGTGTGATTCCCACGTACACTCTCGAAGGACCCTCTGGCGAGCCTTTATGCCTTCCGCGGAAAATAATTCCGGCGAGCGCACGAGAGCCGTAATCAAATCCGTGAGCCCCGAGATGTCGTCTTGCTCGATCAACCATCCACCCTCTCCCGCACGAATCGCCGCAGGAATTCCTCCAGTCCGAGTTCCGACGACGGGTGTTCCGCAGGATTGTGCTTCGATGAAAACAAGCCCGAATCCCTCAACGGCTCGCTCTCGGGGAGCATCTCGGGTGCAAAGCACGAATAAGTCGGAAGCCCTGTACACTTGGGGCAGTTCTTCTTCAGGAACAAATCCGAGCCAGCGCACGTGAGCTTCAATTCCAAGATCGGCCGCCAGTTTTCGTAAAGCCGGCTCATACGGTCCGCGTCCGGCGATCAGGTAAACCAGTTGTTCGCGGTCGCTTACTGCAAGATTTGCAATTGCCCGTAAGACGGTGTCGATCGCCTTATAACGCTCAATGCGCGCCACGGAGCAGATTACCCGCTTACCGAGGACTCCGAACTTCGTCTTTGCCGCCTCGCGGTCGCCCGGCGCGAACCGCTCTGGATCGACTGCCAGCGGAATCGCTTCGACGCGCGCCTGAGGAGCCGCCTGCAATAACAGGCGCTTTGTGTATTCGCTGTTGGCAATAATGAGGTCGGCCTGTTGAAGCACTCGACGCTGCAGGGCGCTCCACAGTTTTCTTCGCAATCGATTCAGCGGTGGCAGCAGTTCCGCCCCGTGCGCCAGGATTATCAGCGGGCGAACGCCGCAAAGGTATGCGATCAGTCCTTCAGGGTACCAGACGCCACAAATAACTCCCGAAACGCTTGCCGGGGCTCGCGACATTCGCTTGCGCAGCCACCGGAACGCCTGCCACTCGCGGAACGGCCGGCGAGCCACAAAGCGGGTTTCTGGAAGAGATGGAAAGTCATTGGGCGCCGAACGTTCCTGAGTAAGCACCCGGCCGGGCACGCAGCCGCGATCCAAAATGCCTCCTATTCCGTCGCAGAGTCTCGCAATGCCCCCTGACCCAGGCGGATACTCGAATGCGAACAGCAGGAGTTCACTCGAATCTACGGCGCGATTGCGGCGTAATTCCGGATCGCCAAATTCGAGGGCTGGGGATGTTTTCGGGGTTTCCATCGAATTAGCCATTTACGTGTTCGGGATCCAAACGATTCTGAGCGCGCGACAGAATGAACCACACCAAGTCGTGCGGCCAACGTTTGTTCATGCACGGCTTTTCGACGCAGAGGAAAAATACACAGGAGACCAGAAGTACCGGCACGACGAACAACAGGACTTGAATCCCGGCATTCGCTGCTAATTGGTGCCCGAAATATGCATGACGGCTGGCATGCGCAAAAAGGTAGATCACCGGAACATGCAACAAATAAATCGTATAGCACATGCCGCCGATGGTCGTGAACGCGGGCAGGGCAAGCATTTTCGCCAGAGCCTCGCCTCGGAATGCGGCCAAAACGCACAAACCAAATAGAATCGGCATCAATCCGCGCGAGGCAATTCTTGAAACAGGTATCCAGTAGGCCGCCAACAGCGCAACGACTCCAACGATATCCCACGCGCGTGACCTTCGATTCACCCAGAAACCGTTCGAAATTCCAAAATCGCAGACAAGAATACCTGCAATGAAAAAAGGCAAATAGCCGATCAGCGATGTCGCCAAAACGGGGTGGGAAACAACAATCACGGTCTGAATTCCGAGCGAAGTCAAGGCGAGCGCTGTGAGTGCTGCTCGCCTGATCCATGGTCGATGCCCGAGTAACATCATCAGCAGCGGAGCAATCAGGTAAAACTGAATTTCAATCTCCAACGACCAGGTAATAAAAGCGATGGTGCTCTTACTCCCATACAACATCACGTGAGTATAGGTACAGGTAGCTAAGAAGTGCGGCAGAAGAGCAACGGCCGAAGAATGATGTACCGCCACCAAAGCAAGGTACGTCAGCAACATGGCAAGTAGAAAAGGCGGCTCCAGGCGCGTCAAGCGTCGAACATAGAACTCTCTCAGGGAGACTCGTCCTGCGCCCGCCACGACGTGCTTCATGAACGGCATCGCGATTACAAAACCGCTAATTACAAAGAATAATTCGACGCCCCTGGCAAGATTTACGTAATTGTCCTTCAGCCAGGACGACGATTCTGAGCCCGGGAAGGTCGAAACCGTGTTCGCGATAACGTGCACGACGAACACGGTCGCTATCGCCACGAACCGCAAACCGTCAATTTGAGGCAGAAACCATCCGCTGGACGTTGTTCTTTGCAGTAGGGCGAAGACTGCACGCATGATCCCGCGCTGGCCATCCAGCTGATTGATTCGTTTCATTGTTCGGTTATTAATTGGGGACTGCTACGGATTACCAGGCAACGACCTGAAGTTCACGACCGTGATTTGTATCAAAGGTCCGGATTTCGACGTCGGTCACGACCGATAGGTCCGTGCCTGCGTCAGGCTTAAGAACGATCGAGTGCCTCTCGGGTCGCACGATAAAATCCCGGCGCAGGGGGTCATCCGATTCACTGCGTGTCAGAGAATCGAACTCGGCGACTACCTTCCGGCCGTTGAGCGTGAAGCTGAATTCCGTCGGTACACTCAGCGCTACGGGAGTGAAGCGCAAACTAACGAGATAAACTCCGCTCGGCACGGTAAACGAGTGTCCAAAGCAGTGAATTTTGCATGACCGCGCGACACCGGCGATTGCGCTGCGCTTTGTCGTGATGCTAAACGCGCCGGTGGCCGGCGCGCCTGTAGTTTCGCGATCGTGATCGTACGTAACGCCGTTGGGATCGTTTGGTACCCGGACGAATTGAGCGGGCGAATTGCAGGGTGAGCTGACGCTAAGCCGAATATCCAGCGGCGTGACCGGACTCTTCGCGAGAAACTGTGGGTCGGCGAAAATTGACCCGGCGTCAAGGCCAGATGCCTTTTGATAGGACTCGAGAGTAAAAAACTTTTCGTTAGAATAATCAAAAATCGGTCAACCGGAAGTGAAGAAACAGTTGTGCGCGGATGTCACATTGGACCCAAACACAACCAGCGGAGTGCCGCCATCCGTCGAGCATAAGAGATTATCGGCAAACAGAATCCTGCCCTCGTTTTTGGAAGACCCCACCAGAAAATATCCGCGAGCATTCACAAGCGTGTTATTGAAAATGCTTATCGTGCCGGGGCCTATGACGCCGACGTTTATCCCCGTCGCAGCAGGCTTCCCCGCCGCTCCTCCGAGGTTGTAGATATTCCCGTAAACGTTGAGGTCTGTCCCGTTCGGCGAACCTGCTGATCGAACGCGATAAAGGTAGTTATATCGAACACTGCTTTCATGTTCGTGAAAGAAATCCACGCCGCCGCTTTCGGTGAAGTAATTGTATTCGACGACAGTTTGTTGCGATTCCTGCAACCCAATACCCATCTTGTCGCCGCCGACTGGAATCCCGAGAACCGTCGCGTCCACGTGAGATACCCAGTTGTCGCGAAATGTATTTCCATCGCCTTTCAAAACGTAAAGAGCAGTATTGCCGCTTCGGTGCACGGTGTTGCTTTCTACAAGACAATTGACGTCCTGCAATCGAAGGTACACGCCGATTCCAAGGACATCCTGAATATCGTTGTGATGGATAAGGATGTGTTGAGACTTCGTCGCGTCGATGCCCGTGTAGAAGCGCTGAATGTCGAGGTTCTCAACCACGATGTAACTTGAGTCGGACAACATCACTCCCGCAGACCGGAACACGCGCACCGTTTCGCGCGGAAGCGCGCTCTCGACGGTTCGAATCCAAAGTCGTCCATCGAACTGGCCCGCGAACGTTCCGGACTGAAGTTCGGCGAGAAACGCATCGAGGTAGTCGCTCCGATTCAAAGATCCGCCGGGATAAATAGCTCTTACGTTTTTGGCCGCCAAGAAAATTGCACCGAGTACGCTGCCCGTTCCCATGTCCGCGGTGTAAATTCCAGGGTGACCCGCAACAGCCTGCCACTGCAGGTTGCTGTTGTCGCCATAGAGTACGGGCTTTGGCCCCTGGCCGTAGGCTCCAAGTGTCACGGGGTTTTGGGCTGTCCCGTTCGCCTGCAAACGAATTTGCCCGTCCCACTGATCGCCTCTTTCCAACAATATGCTGTCTCCCGGCTGGAACTTATCCACCGAATTCGATTTCTGGAAGATCTTCGAGAGATGCGCCCATGCCCTGGCGCGACTTCGCCCGTCGTTGTTATCGTTTCCAGAAATTGAAGAGATATAATAAATGCTCGGACGATTCCGTTCCCGGGCGTCCGCTCCACTCTTGCCAAATCCAAGCGAGGCGAGGACGAGAATGGACACCAAGGGGATATAGGTCCGCATCATCAAGAACAGTAATGGTGTTTAGTAAGAGACTCGAAGAGTTCAACGAAAGACTGAACCTGCTGCCGCGCGGTATACCGCTCACATTCCTTTTCATTCGGAGCCCGGCATTTGTCTTTACACAAGAGAAACTTGGAAAGAGTCTCGGATCGCTCGCTCGAAGAACCGTCCAAAAAGATCCCGAGCCCGCAGCGGGTCAGCGCCGCTCTGGCCTCAGACGGGTCAGGCACCATTGCCAATACTTGCTTGCGCATCCCAATGTAGTCCGTCATTTTCGCAAAAGTTGTCCACCCGTACGCGCGAAACCCCGGAACTAGCACCCCCGCCCGCGCTGCGGACAAAAGCCTATACACCTCTCGTTGGGGCTGCTGATCGAGAAACTCCACATTTCCGAGAAGATTGAATCGTTCAATCAAGGGCAGCATGCGGGTGCGGTTCAACTCCAGCGTTCCCACAACCAGGAGTTTCGTTCCCGTTTGCCTGACGTCTGGATGTTTGAGGGCGTTGGCAAAAGTTTCGAGGAAACCGGGATCATAATCGGGGAGGTATTCGCCGGCAAACAACAGGTAAGGCGGTCGCTGCTCGGCTTGTCCGGTTGGCGGTGAAAAAGTTTCCGTGTCCATCCCGGTCGGGATAAAGACCGGCTCGACCTTTTGTCCGCCGAACATATCGAAATAAATGCTGCTGAAACAGGAAGCAGCCACGGTAACTGCGTCCGCAGTACCTAGCGCGTTCTTCACAATATTCCGCTGCCGCCAATAAATTCGAGAGGAGCTGCTTGACAGCCGTTGCGTATAAGCGAGCGGGTCGCGAAAATCAGCAATCCAGGTAGCGCCGGCCTTCTGCAAAGCGCTTCCGACAATCAGTGAGGAGAAGGGTGGCGCCGTCGTAAAAACAAGATCGATTGCGCGATCACGAAGAAGCTTTTCCCCTGCTCGGATCGCCGTCGCCGCCCAGGTCCAATAGTCGTCCGGCGAATGCAGCCACTTCTCCCGTAAGGACCGGTAGGCCCGGCGTAACGGAGACTGCGGATCAAAAGTCGAACGAGCGTTTGAATCGCCGCTAGCTGCAGATCTTGTGGCTGCAAATGATCGATCGCGGCCGCCCAAAGCCATGCGCACGCCTCTCAGCGTGGGCTCAATATACCGAGTTCGAACTACTTCGACTTCGCCCGGCAAATCGGCAAGCAATCGTTCATCCTCTGAAAACTGATACTGCGTCTTTACGGTCAGAACAATCGGTTTCCAATCAAACTGGGGGAGATATTTTGCCAGTTTGTACGCGCGGAAAACCGCAGAATGATTCTGAGGCGCGAAAAATGGAGTTACGATCAGCACACTTCGGGTCATCCGCTCACCGCTGCTGCGACCTGCAGCGCGCCAGAAGGCTTTTGACGGCAGATGGCGGCCGAAGCTCTATTGCCGATCAGAATCATGGGGTGCTCAAGCGTATGGTAGAGGAGTACGCTGCCGCCAAAGGTTGTCACCAGGAAGATGCTCACCTGCGCGATGAAGGGAACATGGCCGAATCGAACGAACCCCAGCCAGATCGACGGATCGTGCAATAAGTAGATCCCATAGGAATATTTGGCAATCCATGCGCAAATCCGATTCAGACTCAAAGACTTGCAGCTCTGCACGTAGGGAAGCGTTACTCCGAAACACAGACTTATGAATATGAACCTATTTCGGTCGTAGGACAGCGTACACGCGAGGCACAAAAAGATCAGGAGGGCCGGCAAAACCCAAAAGGGCAGAATGCGTTTGGACGTTTGCATTTCCTTGTACGCGTAAAATCCAACAAGAAACCAAAGGAAAAAAAACAACATGTCTGGAATCGCAAAAATCTGTCCCGGATTCGAATGCTTTAGAAGATGAGGCTCACCTACAAATTGTACGGTTGCCAACGCAGCCCAAGCGAAAAGCAGAACTTTCGAGGACTTGAAGCGGCGAAGGATCAGATAGACCAACGGGAAAAGGCAATACATTTGAATTTCGAACGGAAGGCTCCATAAGGGTTGTAGAAGCTGGTCGAATTGCACGAAATTCTGAACCAAAAGCAGACTCGGAATTAGTTCTGCCTTGGGATGGTTCCCGATGGTGGTGCTCCAATTCGTGATATGCGCCACCGGTATATGCGTCAGATAGACCAGGGACACTACGAACACCGCGAGCGGATAGATCCGCAGGCATCGCCGGGTCATAAACGCTAGAAAAAGACGATGTTCTCCATACTTTCGAGCATGCCTTTCGATCGAAGACAAATTCACAATTCCGCTGTGCACAAAGAAAATTGCCACACCCAACGTACCGAGCAGAGAGAATTCGAAAAAACTGAAGTGTACGTCTCCGAAGTAACGGCCGACGTGAGAGCCGACCACCATGAGCACGGCGATAGCCCGCACTACGTCGAGATTCGTTTCGTGTCCGCCGATTTGTACTTCGTTGTTCATTTAGATCGGTTTGGAGGGAGCATGGAGCGGAAAGATTTCTGTCGCGAGTCCCGAAACTTCATCGCGTTGTTTGATGCACCGTTGATACAGGTCGATATTGTCTTGGAGGAATTTCTCATAAGAGAAGGCTTCCCTGATTCGAAGCCGTCCTGCGTGGCCTAACCTATGTCGCAGCGATTCGTCCTCGAGCAGAGTCGCGACTTGATCCGACAATTGATCGATGTTGTCCGGGTCGCATAACCAACCATCCACTCCATCTCGGATGAGTTCGCGGCCGCTGGCCCTTATCGAGTAGATCGTGGGAACGCCGAGAGCCATTGCCTCCATGGGCGCCAGCGCGAAGGCCTCGCTATAAGAAGGATAGACGGCGACATCGGCGGCGCTCAGCAAAGCCTCCACTTCCGCTTTGGCCTTGTGACCCACAATGTCGATTGATTCTGCGTGGATTCCAGCCAGTTCCCGGATCACTTCAACGGAAGAACGATCTCCCTGCCGTCCATCTCTTCCAATCAACATCAATCTTGCATTCGGGCGACGCTGTTTGATCGACGGCCACGCTCGGGCTAGAGAAAATACACCCTTCTTCTGAACAAGCGTTCCGCTGTAACAAACCAAATCGCGATTTCCATACTGGGCCTTGAGCCGAGCGGAATCGGGTAAAACGACGCAGTTGTGAATTACGGCCGGCGCTAAACGCAAACCAAAAATTGCGGCTGTGCGATCCGCCGTATAGTTGCTGACGGAAACCACATGGTCAGCTCGTTGGATTGCCAACCTCTCCAAAACTTTTGTGGACGCAGAAAGTGGGCTTTGCATTTCCGCCGAAAAGTACGTGGCAGAGCCATGCAGCCGGACTACTACAGGCACGGGAAGCTTCTGCCAACCGGCGCACCAACCCTCAAAATCCGGGACTTCGACGATGTCAATTCTTCGTTGCGCAGCCAACTTCCGAATCAGACGAAAGAGTCTGAGTCGGTTCAGATACCCTCGCAATCGCCCGGAACCACCGGCTAAGCGATGTATCGTCAAAGCCGCTGAAAGCACTTCGCAGTCATCTTTTTTGGCGATCGCATCGACCGAAACCAGGTGAACAGAGTGCCCTCGCTCGATTAGACCGCGCGTCAGTTCCGCGGTGAATACGCCGATTCCTCCGCTGGGACCGGGGGGAATCTCATTACAAACAAACCCGATGTTCATGATTTATTAGAACTGGTCAAGATTTAAGGAGGTGGCTCGAAGTGAGTAGCCATGGACGGCCGCGGCCAAATCGCCACTGAGAAGGAAAAACCTGACAATTTCACGATGTCGCGGAGGTGTATTCCGTCTTAATCACGAAATCCTCGGAACAACGGCTCGCAGTGCGGCCACAAACCGCCAATAACATTTGTTCCAGCTTTTGGTTCTGCTTTTCCAAGTCAAAAATTCGCTTAACGCGTTCGCGGCCTGCTCGTCCATAACGTGAACGCAATTCCGGGTCTCGATACAGTCGCAGCATCGACTGGGCCATCGATTTTTCGTCACCCGGCTCACCGAGCAGGCCGGTCTCGCCGTCCACCACGATCTCACTGACGCCGCCCGATCTCGTTCCAATCACGGGCAAACCATGAGCGGATGCTTCGATGGTGGATCCGGGGATTGATTCCTCCTGCCCATCGGCCGTACGCATATTGTGCTGAACAAGAAGATCGGCGTTTCGCATTGCGGCATATACAGCCGCGATCGACTGGCTGCCCATAAAATGCACGCGCTGCGCAACTTCGAGCGCCTTCGCCAGGTCTCTGCAAGCTTTCATCTCTTCGCCGTCGCCAATAATCTCCAGAATGGAATCCGGCATCTCGGCACATACTCGCGCGAAGGCCGCGATCGTATGTCGAACTCCTTTAACGGGAGACAGTCTCGAAACCGCGAGAATTCTAAAATTATTGAGAGGGCGTGGATCCGACATCGCTTTTTCAGCAGGAATGGTTCTACCGATGTAATGCAGCCTTACCTTGTCCGCGGGTGCCCCTGCCTGGAGAACTTTCGACATGAGAAATTCAGATCCGCAAAGGATCAAGGCAGCGCGGTCAAATGCTCTACGGAGCCTATTGACGTATCCCTGCCCCAGCGACGCGGCTGCGTTAATGTCAGAGCCAGCGGCCAGAAACACAAATGGAACTCCGCGACATGCTTCTGAATCGAGTACGTCCAACAGTTGAGAAGCATTCCAACCAAATATGCAGTAAATGAGGTCGGGTGATATGGCCTTCATCTTCTTGGTAAGTCGTCGAACAGCATATTCAGGCAACGTGAAACGGTTGCCAACCGGCTGTACCCGGCGCACGATCGCGTTATTGATCCGCCCGGCTAAGCTATCGGAATTCTCGGCACAGTAAATCGACGCCGCGGGGAATTCATCGAGATTGACCGTCCACTGGGAAAGTACCTGGACATCGGCCGCGCACATGCCCGAAAGCTGTTGATGAATGAATACCTCAGACCGTTGGAGGTATGTGTTCGAATACCAGGCAAATAACGGCTTTGCTCGCTTTGTCTTCACGTCAACTCTTGACCCGGAACCGCGACGGGCCCTCGAGGCAGAAGTTGTGCCGCAACCTCCCGCCACATCGTCGGTATTCCCACTCGTATGCAGAGAAGGTACATTCCGACGCCCACCGCAATTTCCACAGCGAGTCGGGCTCGGTAATCCGCACTTTGAAGCGCTAACCGGGCGAGCGTGACGCAAAACCCCATGACTATCGATGCTGCGAAGATTGGTGCAACGCCAGCGAACGTCGTTCGTAACCTCAGGCCGGCGACTCGATGTCCAATGAGCATGACGGGTACCGCCAGGGCCGTATTAATGAGTGCGTACGCTCGCGCCACTCCAATGGCGCCGTAACGTATTCCCACGAAAAATGCGCCGATCGTGAGTGAGCTTGTAACCAGTCCAATTAGAAACATCGCGCGGGCCCTGCCGTTTACAACGTAAAGCCAACCTACCGCCGCCTGGACCGGCTGGAGAGCTCCGGCGAGGCAAAGCCAAAGAAGTATGGGCACAACAGACATCCACTTGAGTCCATAGACAAACCTTACAAAATCCGGCGCGCAGGCCGCGAGCCCGATCGCTGCCGGACAACCGAGCAATCCGATCCATCGAACGGAACGTGAAAACGCTGACGCCATTCGCGCGTGATCTTGCTGCAAAGCAGAAAGAGCAGGAATCATAACCCCAGCAAGCATTCCCGACGCCAGTAAGGTCGGCAATGTCATTAGAAAATAGGCTCGCGAATAATATCCAAGCTGCTCCGGCCCGCAGAATCGCCCGACCAGAACATTATCGAGGTTGCGGGAAAAATAGTTGATGGCGCCGTAAGCCGCCATATATCCGCCGAAGTTCAACAGGCCGGCGAGGCCATGCGCTTCGCGCGGAAATCTTGGCCTGTAATTTCCGAGCACCAGAAGAAGCAATGCAAACACAAACTGCTGAGCGACCACTTGAATCACCAGCGACCAATAGCCGAGCCCGCTCAATGCGGCCGTGACGCCTAGGACCGCCCCGACCAACGTTGACCACTGATCGGAAAGGGTGATTTCCTTAAAGCGCATCTGGCGCTGCAACAATGCTCGCGGCTGTGCGGCACAACCAGAAAAAAAGAAGGACGCGCCTAGAAGAGCGGCGATTCCTGCAAGTTCCCTCTGATGATAAAAAGCCACCAGAAATCTGCCTGAAAATGCGCAGATTGCCCACAGCAGCAGCCCCGAAAACACATTGATAAAAAATAGCGAATCTATTTGTGACCGTGTGATCTCTTTTTGTTGAATCGTCGCCCACGATAGACCGAGATCCGCGAAGGATTGCATCAACGCAGTGACAGCCACCACCATTCCAAAGAGACCATAATCGGAAACCGAGAGAACGCGCGCCAGGATGGCGGTTGCAGCAAGCGCGATCAGCTGCTTGCCAATCAAGCTTCCAAAGGACCAGCTTGCGCCCGCACGCACTTTCATCGAGATCTGTTCAACGGGCGGAGTGTCGAATGTCTGGGCGGCATCCATAGCCATGTCAGTGGTCTGCGTTCAGCGGAGTTGAGGGGCTCGACGCAAATATTGTTCAGCGGCAACGCCATCGCGGCAGAAAGAGTGGGCCGGTCGCGTCGGTGGTCTAGGAATTATCTCCGTCTCGCTCGGTTCGAATGCCGAAGAATTCCGCCATCGTGGCATGACCGGCCTGCGAAATGCCGTCGCGCATGAGAACCAGCCACACCGTTTTTACGAGTATGATCAAATCGAGAACGAAACTTTGGTGGTCAACGTACCAAACATCCAGGGCAAACTTTTGATCCCAGGCGAGTGCGTTCCTACCGTTAACCTGTGCCCAACCCGTAATTCCTGGACGAAGTTCGTGCCTCCTGCTTTGCTCCGGCGAGTAGCGGTCCAAATACTGCCAAAGTAGTGGGCGCGGGCCGACTACGCTCATTTCGCCGCGGATGACGTTGATTAATTCGGGCAACTCATCAAGGCTCGTCGATCGAAGGAGACGCCCGAATGCCGTCATTCGTTGTGCATCGGGAAGATCTTCGCCTGCCAATCCCCGGGCTTGACTCATGGTGCGAAACTTCAGAAGCGTAAAGGGCTTTGCGTGCCGGCCCGGCCGGATTTGCATAAAAAAGACCGGGCTTCCGAGCAACACTCGAACCAAGACCGCCACAAATGCGATCACGGGAGATAACAGCAGCAACGCAAGGATCGAAAAGCATATGTCAAACGCTCGCTTGGTTAGTTGCCGTTGCCGGGATTGGAGACCCACCGCGAACCTCCCGATACCAATTGGCGAAAGAACTCTGTCTGCGCCGCCCATATTCCTTCTTGACCGAAATCCCGTTCCATCCAGGCCCGGCCTTCGCGTGCCATACTCGAACGCAGTTCTTCATCCGCCAGCAACTGAGCAATGCGGGCTGCAAGGGCATTCGAATCTCCAATCGGCACGAGGAAGCCGGTGACTCCATCGATCACCGAGTCCCTTGCGCCCGTCGCCATCGTAGTGACAACCGGGACACCGCTGGCTTGTGCCTCGAGCGAGACCTGTCCGAAGCCTTCACGATGCGTCGGGAATGCCAATACATCCATTAATCGATAATAGGGCGCGGTGTCCTTCACGAAACCTGGATGAATGACGGCATCATTCAATTCGATGAAGCTGCGGACCTCCGGTTCGACGGGATCACCATCCTCAAAATTTCCGAGCACCAGCAGGTATAGACCAGGAAATTTCTTCCGCAAGTTCTGAAAGGCTTCGACAAGCTGGTAAATCCCCTTGTCTCGTACAAGTCGCCCGACGAAGCCCACAATCTGGGCCTGCTCCGGAATGCCGAGCTGAAGCAACAACCCCTTGGTTTCTACCAATGAGTAAGAGTCCGAAGCAGTAAAACGATCCAGGTTTACCCCGTTACTTCCTTTCTGAATTACTAACGTCTTGTCGCGAGAGACGAGTTTCAAAGAAATTGCCCGCTCTCGAAGGCTGGGACTTAGGCACAAGACGCGATGGGAACACGCGCATGAGGTCCATTCCGCCATCCATAAAACGAGTCTCTTGACGCCGGTAGTGGTCTCCAAGCGCAAACCAAAGAGGTAGTACACACGACAAGGCACCCTCGCGAACCATGCAGCCACTCCGACCAACAAGCCCGCTTTCGGAGTGCTGGCCTGCACGATGTGCGGCCGGGATTTCCGCACGATTCGGTACACATTCCAGAGTGCAATCAAATCCTTGATGGGAGCAATTTCACGCTCCATCGGGACTTCGACGCTGGCGACTCCCTCGTCCAACGCTATCGCTTGCAAGTCCGGGCCGGGAGACGAAAGCAACGTCGGCTCAAACCCCGCACAACGCAGATGCCCAGCCAAGCCCCTAAAGAAAATCCAAGAGACAGCTGACGTGACCGCGAATAGAACTCTACTCGGCACCGTTCGGGTCATCGCAGATAAGTGACCGAAAACCTAAGGTGGATAATCACGAGATTGGCGTAGTGCACCGATTTTCCGGCGGCTCGGTGGCCTAATCCGCAACGAAAACCTCAAAGGCAAGCTTTCGACGTCGGGAGATGTACATCCTCAATGTGAGGGCGGGTACCTTATGCGCCGCCGCTATGCTTCGAGGGAAGACTCTTCCGCAATTAAAATGCCGCGCATCGCTTGCTTCCAGAGCACGAGAGCTCCCACGTAGCCCGGAATTTGTCCAAGAGCGCTTCGGCCCGCCGTGCCTTTCTCTAGCTCGATCACGACCGTAGCGGCACGTCGATCTTCAGCTGTGATATCAATTCGGCCGAAGTTAGCCCTGCCGCCGTACTTGACCGTTCGTCGCTTGCCACTGTCGGTGATTTGCAGTGCAGGTTCAAGGCTCCCGAGGTTGTTGGGGAGCGCGCGAATTTGCTTTAAGGAACGCGATAGATCGTTGCTGAGGCGGCGATTGGGATAAGTGTTTCTAGCGTCTTCAACGCAAGCTTCGAGTTGCTCGTGGGCACAAATAGAATGTCGTTGTCCTGCAGCGGCTGGTCGGCGGCTTTTGCGGCGAGTATTTGCTTAAGATTGACCGCAATCTCTTCGTGGCCCTGCATCGTGGTGCGGATAATCTTCAGGTTCGTTATTTTCGCTGCATATGTCGTTCCCTGAGCCAGAGCGATGGCTTGCACAATCGTGAGATGCTCGTCGTGGTCCATGGGAAACCCGCCCGGCCGTACGACGTCTCCAATGACGTAGATAAGCCCTGTTTTCCCTACGAAAATCGAATCGCCGGGTAAAATTTCCGGATTATTCAGCGGCTTGGAAGAAGAACTGGACGAAATCTTCACGTTTTCGGGATCGTTCGGATGACCGGCCCGGGTAATCGTGATATCAGTGCCGGCCAGAGGTGTAAGCCCGCCCGCAAAAGAGATATAGTCAACCAGGTTATGAGGCCCAAACGCGGGATAGACGCCGGGCGTTTTCACTTCGCCAAGAACAGAGACGCCCTGTGTCGCGTATTCCGTAACAAAAACCGTCACCTGAGGGTCTTTCAAGAACTCGCCATCCATTAATTGCTGGCGGATCAGATTTTGCACTTCGTTTGCACTGAGTCCCGCCACATGCAGCGAACCAACGAGCGGAAGAATCACGTCGCCTGAGTTGCTCACGCGAAGTTTTCCGCTGAGCTCCGGCGTGTCGAACACACTCATGTCGACGAGGTCGCCCGCGCCGATCAGTCCCGCAGAACCGCTCCCAAAACCCGCACTGCCGCTGCTGGCCCCGTTCATACCGCCCTTTTGTTGGGCGGTCGCGGGAGTAGCCGCCAGAATCAGCAGAACCAGCAAGGCGAAAAAGGATGTCAGGCGACTGTGGAATTTCCTCATGACGAGTTCCTTATCATCGAGTCTCGAATACGTTGCGCTATGCGCACCGGGAACGAAAACTCGCATCAGTCACCGTTCGTCTCGCCGCCATCGCGATAGTAGGTTTGATAGTCCTTTCCGTAATATCCGTAGTAATGGCGATACTCCATCGAATCGAAGGAAAGATCGTTCACCACAACCCCACCGATGTGCACGCGGGCTTTCGTAAGTAAATCGCGAGCCCTGGCGAGCGATTGGCGGCGAGTCTTTTCTGATCGAGCGACCAGAACAACCACGTCCGAGACTCGAGCGCCCACGACTGAATCCGTTACCGCAAGGGCAGGCGGCGTATCGATTACGATGTAGCGGTAGCGCTCACGCCACTGCATCACCAGTTGGGGAAACGCTTCCGAAGCAAGCAATTCGGCGGGATAAGGCGGCGTGCGACCTGCCGGCATCACGTGAAGGCCCGGTACGTCTTCAATTTTAATGATTACGTCTTGGGAATCGCTGGTTCCCGCGAGGCATGCGCTTAACCCGGGATTCGTCGGAATACCCAGGTACGTGTTTATGGATGGTCGGCGCATGTCCGCATCGACCAGAAGAACCTGCTGGCCCGTTTGCGCGAGCACAACCGCGAGATTGATCGAAACAAAACTCTTACCCTCCTCCGAAACGGCGCTGGTGATGAGAATCACCTGGGGCGGCGCGCCCGGGGACGATAGCATGAGGGAAGTTCGGAGGGCGCGGAACGCCTCCGCGCTGCCGGAGTTGCGATGTTCCAAAGTAACAGGAAGGATGATGCGCGGTGCTTTGCGCGGCGCTAAAGCATTGGCTGCGGCACCCTCGCTCTTCACCGCGCTCGGAATAATTCCAAGTGACGGAAGCGAGCAATACGTTTCTATATCTTCCGGTGTCCGTATGGAACTGTCGATATTCTCCGCGATGAACGCCGAGCTTATGCCGAATACAATTCCGCCGAGGCAACCCAGGGCGATATTGAGCGGAATTTTAGGTTCAACCGGCGCAACCGGCACGCTTGCCGTGTCGATCACATTAATGTTGCTGGATCGAAGTCCGGCCAGAATGCCTGCTTCCTTGAGCCGCTTGAGTAGTCCCTCGTACAGGTCGCGACTGGAGTCCACTTCCCGTCGCATGACGCCGTATTGAATCGCATCTTGATTCATTTTAAAAGCGTTGTCTTTTTGCTCGTCGAAGGTCGCCTGCAACATCTCCTGAGACTTTAAAGCTGCGCGGAATTCCGTCCGGAGGCTTTCCCGGACCTTAACGTTTTCCTCTGCGATACTGGAATCCAGTTCGGTGAGCTGCGATTGCAGCTGAATCACTCGAGGGTAAGATGCGCCGTACTTAGCGGCCAATTGGGCGTACTCGGATCTGCTTTCCGCGCGCTGCTTATATAAGGTTCCGATCAGGCTATCGGGAACAATGCTTGCGATCACGTCCGGATTTTCTGTCAATGCGATACGATATTTTGCTTCCTTCAGGATGCGGTCTTCTTCCGCTTCCGAGAGGGCCTTGTTCGTCAGTTCTAATTTATCCACCACGATATTATGGTTCTCGTCCGTCCCCAGCAGCCCGGTCTTCTTTTGGTAGGAGATCAATTGCTGTTCGGCGACTTCGGCATTTTTCTTGACGTCGTCGAGCTGCTTCGTCAACCAATCCGAGGTCTGCCTCATCGCTTGGTATTTGGTTTGGAAATTGTGCTCGATATACGTTTTTGCGACGGCGTTTGCGACGTCCGCGGCGAGTGCGGGGTCTCCGTTACGAAAATGAATCTCTATGATTTCAGTCTTAGGTATCAGTTCCACCGTCAGGAATCGATGGAAAGTATTAATGAGCACGGCGCGGGATCGCAGATCGAGAGCGTCAAAAGACCGGCCGTTATGAGGCGCATGTTTGCCTACGAATGCCGGATTGTCCTGTAGAGCAAGCTGTTCGATTACGCTCGTCGCGATGGTGTCACTCTGCACGATGCTAATTTGCGTTTGAAGCTTGGTGTCCAAGTCGATTCCGACGGGCATCACCACTTGGTCCAGAGCCAAATCTGCTGAACCCTCCAGATCTAACAGCAACCGGGAACTCGCATCGTAGCGGCGCGGGAGGCTGAACGAATATGCCGTAACGAGGATCACGACGAGGCTGAGGCTTCCAAGAACCAGCCAACGCCGCTTCTGAAGAACTCGCCAGATTTGGACAATCGACAGATGGTCGGCGTCGGACTCGACGGTCAGCGGAAAAGCGCCCGAGACGCGCATGCGCTCTAGCTCTGCGTTCGTCGCTGTCGAAATTAGCTGAGTGTCTTTCATACAGTATTTAAAATGGGCAAAGCTTGTCTCAAGCGTGGCGCGGATATACGTCTAATGGAGATTGCCGGGGATGTACGATTTGAAAGAGGAATACTATTGGCGTTTGGCCGCACCGATCACAAACACCATGTCAAACGATGTCGCCAAGACGGCAGGTACAAACCACCAACGAACGTTCCGTTTCTTCAAGTAGTAGCCCAGGTATGAAACTCCGGTTGCCACTCCGAGACCAGTAATGTACATGGCGGGACGGCCTCGCATCGGCCCAGGAACCGTGCGGCATCTGTTATTTCCCAGACACCCTTGCAGAAGTTCGATCGCGGTAATGTTTGAACCGTACACCGAGGCCGTCAGAATCGAATAGCCTGCCGTCGAATCGCGGTACGCACCGTATCCCATCGGCGGACTGTCTCGGGTTCTGAAATCCGAGCTTGGTGCTTCAGACCGTAAGTTTAAGTTTTCAGCTTTCCGCTCGGGTTTGTCGGGCAGACCGCTCGAATCGATGTTGGACCGGTCATGCGCCGGCAGTCCCGCGAGATCATTTGCATTCTCAGTCTTAAGGGCGTTCGCTGCGGTCGAATTCAGCGCGGGATTGCCGCTGAGGTGGATATCGAATCTGTAGTACGGGTTGATCCCGGAGGACTGAGCGAACATTGGCGGCGCAGCGAAAACCAGGAGCGCAAACAAACGGCAAACGAGCAGGACCGAGAATCGATTCATTCGAATTCCCTCTCCTGGCGAAGAAACGGTAGGCAAGAGAGGCTGACGAGCCGATACGCGCCATTCATTTACGCGGACCGCCCCAGGGGTTGCAAATCTTCCCAATCAACTTCCACCGCCGCGCATTGCATGATCAAATCCAATCTGATGACGACCCTGAGGCCGTTCTTACTGCGGACCACCACGCCTTCCATTCCCACCAAAGCGCCGCGTCGAATGCGAGCGCGCTCTCCCTCCTTCAGAAAAGGATGCGGCTGCGCGTTGCGGGAACGCAGACCGTCGCGAAGGGCCTCGATGTCGTCGTTTGGAATCGGAGTGGGCCGTCCCGCGGTGCCGACCAAAAACAGCACGCTCGGAACCTCCAGCACACGCACGCGTTCGGTCGGGACAATCCGGGCGAAAATGTAGCCTGGGAACAAGGGAAGCTCTAGTTTTGCAGTGCAGCGATTTTTCCAGCGACGTTCGACGCGGTACTGCGGCAGGTAGCTTTCGATTTCGCGAACACTGAACCGTTTTGCGACGCTGAGCTCGTGCGACGGCCGCACGTAGATGGCGTGCCATCGCCGGGTCGCTTCGGGTTCTGCTGCGATTGGAATGTTGTCTAGCTTCATTTGCAGCCTCATGAAACGAGGCTTCGCCAGTGGCTCTTAGCAAAGGCTTTTCAGAAGCGAGTACATCTATCTGAAATACTTAAAAACGCGCACCCACATTGCTCCGAGCACTGCGCCCGCTCGCAATGTGCAATTCGATGCCCATTAACGGGCGCGAATGCAATCAACGAATGAATCCAGCGGCTTTAGGCGTCCGGCTCGGCGCGGATATGCGCGGACGAATCCGTTCGAAAGCCCGATTCGCGGCGGGAGATCCGGTCTTTCGGATCGCGGCAGGCGCGCGCACGCCGATGATTACCTTTGAGCTACGTTCGACCACACGAATCCACAAAATCGTTCCACAACGTACGGAATGGACGTCCATTTCGCATTCAGCCAAACGAGTGGACACCGTCCAACGAATCAGCAAATTGAAAACCTCGACCTCGATTTCAGGATGTGTCTGCATTTAAACCGACTGTCTGAATCTGAGACGGCTGGATCGGCTCGCCCCAAAAGACCTCTCCCAAGCAGCTGCCAGTCCATCGTGGTGCCTTTGATTGTCACGGCTAGGTCGCGCGACACCGCGCGATTTCCCAGCGATTCGCCGCACTTGTACGACGGCGAGGGTTGATCGGCCGCCATTGAAGTAGTTGCTACCAACATGGCCACGCGATTGCATCGATCCGTCGTCAGGACAAGGGTTGAGGCGGCGGGGATCCTTCCAATTGGAAGTCGCTACCAGACTTCGAGCCGGGAACCGGAGGAAAATTGTGGTTTTACTGAAGGTCAATTCGCTCTCGCTTCCCGCCCGACCGAGTCGCGGCAGCGCGTGCAAGCAAGAAACGTGCACTTTTCCAGAAGGCGAGGAACAGTATCGGCGCAAGCGCTCAACAAGCCGTTCTTACGATGTGAGCTCAACAAATTTATCGGTACTGTTTGAACTCCGAAACAACCAAGCCATACCGATCTACCATGAGTGCGTTGGCGGAACCGAGAATGCCGGCGGAATCAAATGAATTACGCTGAGCAGCACGATTTTCTGACGGGTTTGCCCAATCGTAAGTTTTTGCATTATCGCGTCAGTCAGGCAATCAACGGCGCATCCCGTAACTGCCAGCAGATATTTGTTCTATCTCTGGATCTGGATCGCTTCGCGCGCATCAACGATTCGCTGGGATATGCCGTAGGAGACGATCTTTTGCAATCCGTCGCCAAGCGTCTCTCCGGTTGCGTGCGTTCCACGGATACTGTAAGCCGGCAACGGGGCGATCAGTTTGCGGTAATGCTCTCGGATGGCGGCGGTCCGCAAGATGTCGCGATCGCTGCGAGCCGCATGCTCCAGGCTGTATCGGACGTTCATTCGATCGATCACTACGACCTCAGGATCACCACCAGCATCGGCGTGAGCTGTTATCCCGACGACGGCCTCAATGCGGAGACGCTCCTCAGGAATGCGGACGCCGCCATGTATAAAGCCAAGGAGAACGGTAGAAATAGCTATCAGTTCTTCGGACAGGCGATGCGTTCCGGCTCGGTGGGGCATGCCTGATCTTACGGCGCATTGCGAGGAATCCATTCCTGACCGCTCGTCTTCCCGGATCATCGGCGAAGGCGAAATGGCGGACAGGATTCGACGGTTCGACTGGGCTGCCACTTCGCTGGGAGGCGCGGATACCTGGTCAGAGACGCTCCTCATTACTGTCAACATTCTGCTCGCATCAAGACACCCCATGCTTTTGTGGTGGGGGCCCAGCCTTATCCAGTTTTACAACGAAAGTTTTCGAGCGAGCATCGGCGCGGCCAGAGATTCGGCCGCTATCGGTCAGTGCGGCATGGAGTGCTGGCGTGAAATATGGCCGGTCATCGGTCCGCAAATAGAGGCCGTCATGGCCGGCGGCAGCGCTACGTTTCACAGAAACCATCTTGTTCCCATAAGTCGAAATGGAAAACTCGAAGAAGTCTTCTGGACGTACGGATACAGCGCGGTTCGGGGGAGGGATGGAACTGTCGAAGGCACGCTCGTTGTAACCGTTGATACGACGGAACAGATGCTCGGCGAACGCAGACTCCGGACTCTTCTGGCAATAGACATCGGTTGTCCAGCGCAAAACCAACCTCCGGATTCCTCGCCGTTATCGGTATTCGCACAGAACACGGTGAACACTCTCGGCAATAATCCAGCCGACTTTCCCTTCGCTGCACTTTTCATCCTGCATCGCGACGGAATCATCCAGGTCGGCAACGCCGCCGCGAAGACGTATGTGGCTCGCCCGGATTGCTGGCCGCTCGCCGAAGTCCTCAACCGCCAAGTCCCGCTGCTCCTGGAAGACCTGCAGCAGCGCTTCGGTGAACTTGTCTGTGAACCTTGGCCGGAGTCCATTACTCGCGCCTATCTGCAACCCGTCGCTATTCCGGAATCCCAGACCAAAGCAGTTCTTGTGATGGGCATCAGCCCGCGGCTGCCCTTCGATGCGAGTTATCAAGCGCTCTTTCAGTCGGTGGGCGCACGGATTGCCAGCCAGCTGGGACGCGAAATTCTCTTCCAGGAACGAGCTGAGCGAGAAAAGAGCCTCAAACAGCAAGCCGCGCTTCTCGACCTCGCGCAAGACGCCATCGTCGTGCGGGATATGAACGACCGCGTGCTTTTCTGGAATCGCGGAGCCGAGGGCGTGTACGGGTGGACTCGCAACGAGGCGATGGGGAGAAACACCTTTGAGTTGCTGAAAACACGTTTTTCTGGGCCTACTTCGGATATGAGAGCTAAACTCTTCCGCGACGGTTACTGGGAGGGAGAGGCCACCCAGGAAAGACGCGACGGTTCGCTTTTGATCGTTTCGAGTCGATCATCCTTGCAATACAGTGCCGACGGCGCTCCGATTCGAGTCCTTACGATTAACAACGACATTACCGCACATAAACGCGCGGAGTCCGAGCTTCACTTATTGACGGAGCGCCTCTCGTTAGCCACCGCCGTTGCAAAAGTCGGCGTTTGGGAGTGGGACCTGAAGAGCAACTATTTGACGTGGGACGCGACAATGTTTGAAATCTACGGCTTCGCTCCCGTTGTTCGCATGCCGTACGCACGGTGGTCGGCGACTGTCCATCCCGAGGATTTGCCATTCGTCGAAGCTACGTTACGGAAGGTGATCGACGAGAAGGGCCGCGGAACGGCCGAGTTTCGAATTATCTCGGCGAATGCCACAACGAAGAATATTTCGGCAATCGAAGGAGCTGTTCTCGATGATGGCGAGAAAGTCAGCCGAGTGATTGGAGTCAACATCGACGTCACCGAACGAGCTAAGGCCGAAGAGGCGTTGCGGAAAAGCGAAGCGGACATGGCCCATGCGGCGGAGCATGATTTTCTGACAGGCTTGCCGAACCGAATGCTCTTGAACGACCGCGTGGACCGGGCGATTGGTATGGCGCCGCGCCATGGGAAAAACGTGGCTGTGCTATTCCTGGATCTCGACGGATTCAAACACATCAACGATTCGCTGGGGCATACCGTCGGGGACAAGCTTCTTCAGTCGATCGCCAAACGGCTGGCGACCTGCATACGCGGTTCCGACACGGTTAGCCGCCAAGGCGGCGATGAGTTCATCATTCTTCTTTCTGAAGTGGAGAACCCAGATAAGACTGCCATTACAGCGAAAAGAATCTTGCGGGCCATCGCAGAGCCGCACTCGGTCGATGGACAGGATCTTCACGTCACTGCCAGTATCGGAATCAGCTTTTATCCAAGCGATGGCTTGGATGCGGAAACGCTGATCAAGAACGCGGATCTGGCGATGTACCAGGCTAAAGAAGGGGGTCGTCACAGCTTTCAGTTTTTCAAACAAGAGATGAACGTGCGCGCGGTAGAGCGCCAATCGATCGAAGAAAGTCTCCGGCGCGCTTTGGATCGCAGCGAATTCAAGGTGCACTACCAGCCCAAAGTGAACCTCAAGACCGGAGAAATTGCCGGTGCCGAAGCTCTGGTGCGCTGGACTCACCCCACGCAAGGCGTAATCTCACCGGGGCAATTCATACCCATTGCGGAAGACTGCGGACTCATTGTTCCGATCGGCAATTGGGTCCTTCGAGAAGCTTGCACACAAGCCCGCACATGGGCGGACGCAGGATTGCACCTGGGCACGATCGCGGTGAACATCTCCGCGCTTGAATTTCGAGACGAACACTTTCTAGACGGCGTCTCGGAAATCCTCGCCGATACCGGATTGGAACCGGCAGCTCTTGAGCTGGAATTGACCGAAAGTGTTCTCATGAAAAGCGTGGGAGCCGCGGAATCGATTCTCAATGCGTTGCGAACGCAAGGCGTAAAACTGGCAGTCGATGACTTTGGCACGGGCTATTCCAGCCTGAGCTACCTCAGAAAATTTCCCGTAGACGCCCTGAAGATTGACCAGTCGTTCGTCCGACAAATTACGACGGCCCCCGACGAGGCAACGATCGTGAGTGCGATCATTCATATGGGGCGAAGCCTGAATTTGCGGGTGGTGGCCGAGGGTATCGAAACGGAAAAAGATCTGGCGTTTCTCCGCACCAACGACTGCGACGAGGGTCAAGGATATTACTTCAGCCGGCCGGTCGGCGCGTTGCAGTTCGCCGGACTTTTGGAATCCGGGATACCGGAAACTCAGTTTTTTCAAGAATAAGACGGTAACCCTCACGCGATTGCCAAAGGGGTTTCGGAGCTTTCCGCGCAAACATGACGAACGCTTTCCCGTTCGAGAATTCGAGCGTCGGTGTCGGAGCGTTTCAGACTCACGGAACATTGACGCCGTGAGCTGATGGAAGGATTGCAGCGAGTGCACGGCTTAGAGACTGGTGAGCCGTCCGCGGACCGGGACCTTTTTCGTACCGTTCAGGCGGCCGCAAGCAGGGCAGAATCCCGGCAGCGATTTCTGCGCAAGCTCAGGATGGCAATGGAGACATAGCGAAGTGTCCTGCGCATTGTGTGCGACAGGCATCATGGCGTTGTGGCCGCACGCGGCGAAGTAAACGGTGATGTGCTTATCGACGATTTGCTTGTTTCCTTCGTTCATAGAGTTCCCGGCTGTTGCCCCGCGAAATTCCACAGGTCCGGTTCGGCCTTCCAGCCGCCCGAGCCTCCACACGAATCCCTGTGAGACCCCATTTCGCTGGTGCCGAGACCTACGCTGGCGTGGGTGGGCACCCCCCAAACTCGCTTGCCCGCGCGCTATCGCTGTGCGGCCATTGGGGAGAATGCCGTGATGCTAGCACGTTTCGTACGGTAGCGCACATTTAACTTCTCCCGAATCGCGGACGGGACGGCGAATTAGGGGATCAAATAATCCTTGACAATATGTAAGTTTATACTTACCGTTAGCTATGGCTTACCAAAAGGTAGGAACGCCGGATGACTCCCCAATCCTTGCGGTCCTGGCCGACTCCACCCGTCGCTCGCTGCTCGGCCTGTTGCGCCACAAGCCGTTGACTGTAGGCGAGTTGGCCGGCCAGATGCCGGTAAGCCGCCCGGCGGTGTCTCAACACCTCAAGATCCTGAAGGACGCCCAGCTCGTCCGGGAACAGCGCGAAGGCACGCGGCACTATTTCGGCCTGAATCCCGCTGGCTTTGCGGCACTGCGGGAATATGCGGATTCGATGTGGCAGGAGGCGCTTCACTCCTTCGCTGCCTATGTGGCGGACCAACAGCGCGCCACAGCGAAATCCGGCCTCCAGCCGAAGACCAAGGAAAAACAAGGAAAGACAGCACATGACAAACAACTCCGTTTCGATTGAGCCCGTCGTCAAAACCATAACGGTCGCCTGTACACCGGAAGAAGCTTTTCAATATTTCACTCGAGACTTCAGCAGGTGGTGGCCGGCCGCCACGCAGTCGGTGGTCGCGTACACGAGCGAATTCAAGGAAAGTCCCGCGGATGTAATTTTCGAGCCCCATGCCGGCGGCCGCATCTTTGAACGGACTCACGCGGGAAAGGAGTATCCCTGGGGAACGGTACTGTCCTGGGAGCCGCCGGGGTCGGTGGCGTTCAGCTTTCATCCCGGTCGCGATGAAAAAGAAGCGCAGAGAGTGGAGGTAAGGTTCTCGTCCATACCAGAAGGCGCAAAAGTGGTGCTGACGCACAGCGGCTGGGAAAAACTGACGGCCGATGCGCAGAAAAGCCGCGATAGCTACAACCAGGGATGGGAATCGGTATTCGTCACCAAGTACCGCGAATACATGCAGCAACCTAAGTAATTCACGTTATGTCAGGCGAACGGTGTTGGTGACCGACGAATCGATTGAAGAAGCTCAAAGGATGTTGTGGAAAGTGATGCGAGTGGTTGCCGAGCCGGGCGGGACCGCGGCCTTTGCCACGCTGCTTTCTGGCCGATACGAAACGCGACCCAATGAGAAGGTCGGTGTGCTCATTTGCGGCGGAAATACGGTGGCGGTCGATTTTGGGAGGGATTTGTCCTGCTGAGTGAGTGATTCCGATACTCGGTGCGAAATCCTACTTACTCGATCTGTTTGACTCCATCGCCTGGAATTACGTCCACCAGGCGTATAAGGTCCACTGTGTGCTTCCAGTGGACGATCAGAAATTCCGTCGTCTCGCCGTTCAGGTATAGCTCCTGACGCAAAATACTCCAAGGCGCGTACGGTTGTGCGCTCGACGCCGCTGGGTCCGGATCATCGGCGTTGTAACCAAAGGCCTGAATGTCGCTGATCATTCCGTCTTCGGCCGGCAAAGCTCTCTCGAAGGCAGGACGAGCACTCGAGCGGTTGTCGTGATCGATGGTGACCACGCGTTCGCGCAAATGGAACGACTCTCGTGACGGCGACCGCGGTCGGAAGTTGTACTGGGCGATGGCCATGGAACCGACGAACCGTTTCAAACAACCTCCGTGATCTTCGCCGTTCGCGGACAGGCAAAAACTCCGGCCGGTCTGCTGATCCCGGAAACGAAATCCATCCAGCGACGAACTGTCGAAATATTGGACGGCCATGTCCACCTGGCCGTGCGGCGTTACAAAGTGGTACGCGGGTTCGGCTTTCTTGTCCGATGCTCGCGCTTTCCATGCGAGTCCCAGCCCAGCGAGCGAGCGGAGAACCGAACGCCGGTCCAGGCGCTGGAATCTTTCCGAATTGGTGAACGTCGCCATTCGAGTGCGCAGCGGCTGAAAGGGTGAGACTAGTTCTCAGCGACCAGAATGGGGAACTCGCGTATTGGCTCCTGGCGATCGGCGCTCCGATCCCCATCCGCTTTCGGCTCTCGAAACTTCAGCACCAGGCCGGCACCGTGCAATTGCAGCTCGCGGATCGCGTGGGCCTTGCCCCTGGCCTCGACAACCAGCGCGCTGTGTTCACCAACGCTCGGCCCCAGCTGTCTCACGGCAACCGTCGAACTGATTTTGCCTCCACTCACAAAGTTCACGCGGTACACCACGTCGCGGCTGCTATCTATCCTCGTCACAGAAAGCGTGTAGTCCCCCGCAGGCAGCACGCGCCCGTCCCAATTCGCCTCGAATGGCAAAGTGAACCGCGCTCGCTCTACCACCTGGGCATTCGCGTTCGGTGCGAAAAACCCGTTCAAGGCGTATACAACCGTCAGTAGAAGTCCAAATCGAAGTGCTTTCACGATGATCTCCTTGTGAGCCGTGATGGATTTCACGCAGGCCTCGCAACCGCCGACGAAGGTCGCGCGATGTCGCCACTTTGGCGGCGACGGGCGTGGGAGTTCAATTGCTGGCGCGTTCCTGCACCATGGTATGAATGTCACCGTCTAACGAATTGAGGCGAATGGCCTTACGAGGGCGTCTCCCCCGCGTGCGGGGGCCGGAAGCACCCCCTTTGTGCTATAGTCCCCTCGCTGTGCCGGGAGTTTTCAATGAGTGACGTCTCCCCACGGGTAACAGAGAGCGCCGCCGCACATGCACGCGGCAGAATTGTGCGCTTCGGGCGGTTCGAGGTGAACCTTGGCACCGGCGAGCTCCGGAAGAGCGGGATTAAAATCAAGCTCCACGGCCAGCCGTTTGAGGTTTTGGCGATGTTGCTCGAGCGGCCCGGTGAGATGGTTACGCGCGAGGAATTGCAACAAAAGCTGTGGGTTGCGGGCATCTGCGTCGATTTCGAACACGGCCTGAACAAAACCATCAGCAAATTGCGCGAGACGCTCGACGATGATGCTGACCGTCCTCGTTATATCGAGACGGTACCGCGACGCGGGTACCGGTTTGTGGGATCCATTGCGCCCTCGTTGACAGGGCCGGCTGAAGTTCTTGTTCCTGCTGAGACCTCGGAACAGAAGGCCGAGAAACGCTTGCCGGAAGCGAATCGCCGGAAAAAAATTCAAACCGCCGTTGTAGCGGCGGCGACCCTGTGCTTCCTGCTGGCTGCGGGCTACTTTTGGATTCGATCGTCCTTGTCGGTGCCACGAGTGGTTCGCTACAGGCAGTTGACGACGGATCGCAGGGATAAGGGCAAGCCATGTGATTCCGCGCTTGGGTCAAGAACGGTCACCGACGGCGCTCGAGTCTTTTTTTCCGAGAACGGATTCGGCCTCAAACAAGTCTCCACAAGCGGTGGCGAGGTCACGGATGTTGCAAACCCCTTAGGCTGCTTCCCTGTCTTTGATATCTCTCCCGACAAAACCGAATTGCTCGGCGCTGCCGTTACCGACCCCGCTTCGGAGGACGGCCCACTATGGGCACTATCTGTCGTGAGCGGGCTCGCGCATAAGATCGGCGACCTGAAAGGACATGCTGCCGGATGGTCTCCGGACGGGCAAAGTATCGCCTACGTCACCGGGAGTGTTTGGCGCCCTCCCAACGATTTGTTCATTGCCTCTAAGGACGGAACCCAGGCGCGAAAAGTCGCACGCATCGAGTCGGGCCTCGTTTTAACGATTCTTTGGTCGCCGGATCAAAATGCTCTCAGATTGAGCGTCGTTTCCGACTCCGACGCTACTTCGATTTGGGAGATCTCCAAGGACGGCACCAATCTTCATCGCGTGCGGCAGCTCCCACAGGAAATCGACCATTCCTGGGGGCCGCTGAGCGCGAGTCCCGACCAAAAGTATTTTCTATGCGCCGCCGATTCGGACCTCTGGGTAATTGGGGGAATGCGCTCGATTTTTCCGGCCAGGACGAGTGCCCCCACTCAACTCACGTCGGGCCCGATCGGCTTTGGCGCTCCGACTTTCAGTCCAGACGGAAAAACGATTTTCGCGGTCGGCGGTATGTCTCACGGAGAGTTACTCCGCTACGACTTGAACTCCCGCAAGCTGGAGCCTTTTCTTTCTGGGATTCCTGCGGAGCAGGTGGACTTCTCGAGAGACGGATTGTGGGTGACGTACGTAACGTTTCCTGAAGGCGAGTTGTGGAGAAGCAAAGTGGATGGCAGCGAGCGCCTGCAACTATCGACTCCACCGCTGCACGCGGTGGTACCTCGCTGGTCTCCGGACGGCACGCGAATAGCGTTTAGCGCATTCCGTCCCCGAAGCAATCCTTCGATCTACGTGATCTCGGCGAATGGCGGCACACCTGAACTAATCTCGCAGACCAGCGAGGCGGAGGTCGATTCGACGTGGACGCCTGACGGAAATTCGCTCGTCTTTGGCGGTTCGCTGTGGGCCGCATCCAAAACGAAGATTTCGATCATCGATCTGCGCACTCGCCGTGTATCTGTCGTTCCGGGATCGGAGCGGATGGATAGTCCGCGTCTTTCTCCAGACGGCCGCCTTATTTTTGCCGAGATCGAAGGCGAGCACCGGTCGTTTCTTTTCGATCGCAATTCACAGAAATGGTCTGAGGTCGAGGGGCGGGTAACTGGTTCGGTCTGGCCTCAGTGGTCGAGCGACAGCAAATATGTGTATCTGGGGCGCGACCCGGAGTTGCCGGGTGGGTCGTATCACATCTTTCGCCTGCGAGTGGCTGACCTGAAGGTTGAACCTTTCGCAACCGTGGAAATACCAGAGGGATTAACAGGGATCTGGGGCGGCTGGATGTCCACCGCACCGGACGGGTCTCCGCTTCTATTGCGAGACCAAAGCATCCAGGAAATCTACGCCGTAGATGTCGACCATCTGTGAGATTCGCCGCTCTCCGCAACCTTCTGCTTCCCTGAATTCCGAGCTTTTCCTGCATCTGCTGCAGCGAAACTCCGTTGATATTCAGATAAACAGCGCCGGCGACGAGCCGTTGCACCACCGTCACCACCACGAAAAATGCGAACCGATACGCATCCGGCTTCGCCGCCGCTCGGGGAAATCAGGCGCAAAATCTCGCGCGCGCGGATAACTTCAAGAAAGGAATGGTGGACGTGACCGGGATCGAACCGGTGACCCCCTGCTTGCAAAGCAAGAGTGCCGCTTCTATCAGCTCTTTCTCGTCTTTTGCTTTCTCATGTTTTCAACACTTTGGGGAATCTGCCTCTCGCTCGAAGCTAACTCAAATGTATTGAAAACAACTCGTTTGTGCACAGTTGATGCACAGTATAAGACCGCTGTTTGTTCGTGGCAACGTCGTTGAGCGAACGAGTTTCACTTGATTGCATAACAACGCCGGCTCCTTAGACCCGAGTAGACTTGGTTTGTCGACGACCAAAGGCTCGGGAGAAAGGAGCCGGACACGCTGATTATAGGCGTGGATTATCACCCGAGCGATCAGTACATCGCGTTTGCTGACACCGAGACAGGAGAGTGTGGCGAACGGCGATTGAACCACGATGATGGAGAAGCACAGAAGTTCTATCGGGACCTGCAATCGAGAGCGGCTAGCGTGCGTGTGGGGATGGAGGCCACCGGCTATTCACGCTGGTTCGAGCGGTTGTTAGCAGAGTTGGGCATCGAACTGTGGATCGGGGATGCGGCGGAGATTAAGACCAGACGAGTCCGCAAGCAGAAGACCGATTCCAACGACGCCAGACTTCTGTTGAAGCTGCTCCTGGAAGATAACTTTCCCCGGATCTGGGTTCCGAGTCCGGAGAACCGTGATCTGCGGCAACTGCTTTGGCATCGGCACCGCATCGTGCAGATGCGGACGCGGATTATGAACCAGCTACAGGCGCTGGCGATGAACGAAGGCCAGCGACGGAAGAAGAAGCTGTGGAGCGAGCAAGGACGGACCCAACTGGAAAAACTTCCGTTACCTCCGCTGGCCTCGCGGCGCCGCAAGGATTTGCTGGAACTGCTGGACCGCATGAACCCAACGATCGAAGAACTCACTCGAGCCATCGAGCGAGAAGCCAGGAAACGGACGGAAGTCGCGCGTCTGATGACGCATCCCGGCGTAGGACCGATCACGGCGCTGGCCTTCAGTCTAAGGAACTCCGAAAAGGTTTGGGTGCGGCAAGCAGATCGGCAGCTATGTCGGCCTGATTCCTGCGGAAGATTCCAGCGCGGGTCATCAACGGCTGGGCCGCATCACCAAGCAAGGCAGCGCGCTGTTGCGTTTCTTGCTGGTGGAAGCAGCACAGGCGGCAGTGCGTTGTGATGCGGACTGGAGGCAACGGTACATGCACCTGGCGATGCGGCGGCAACGGAACATCGCCAAGTTGGCCATGGCCCGGAGACTCGGCGTGCGGTTGTACTGGATGTGGAGAAACGGCTGGGAATATTCAGAGTGAGTCAAATTCGGTTCGAACGCGGGACAGCTCGGTACCGGACATAGCGTGCACTCGAACGCCGTCCACATGAACGGGCATCCCGCTCCCTTGCGAGAGGGAGTTTGAAATAATAATCATGGTCTGAAGTTTAGGATCGAAGAGATGTATGGGTGGGACTGAAAATTCGACCGAAAGACTACAAGCGAGCCGTGGTCATCGACACTGGGTCAACGAAATCAGATCAAACCAAACGCTCTCCGGAGTGGGCGCAGAAGTTCTTTCCAAAAACGATTTGACAGAGCCGGCGTTGTTAGAGATGTCCGGTTAATGCTGCGGGTTCAGTGGATCAGTGCAACGGTTGCGCGAAGTTCGTTCGCGATTCGCTGCCTAAAAGGCATTGGGACGAAACTCTTCGCAGCTAGGGAACTCGATTATGCGACAGCTTCGCCGAGTTCGGTAGTGGCTCTGGCAACCGCGGAGCGTACACATCTCTCCCAATTGCTGGCGCCCGCCTCGGAGAATGCGGTTGGATACAGAATGGGCCGCGAAGAACTGACGATACCACCCTCTAATCCAGCAGGGCCCCGGCGAAAGCCGCGCACAGCTTCCGCGGCAGAGGCACCCTGGGCACCGTAACCGAGCACCAAGAACAAGGCGTGCGGTAAAGCCATTCGAATCCGATCGGTATCGTCAGAATGAGTTGCAGCTACGGTCACCCCCAAAGACGACCATCCGGAGACCTCGCCGGCCAAGCGATCCTGCCATTTCGCCAACGAGGCCGCGATTACCGCGAAGAATGGTCCCGAGGCCGTGTCCAACGCCTGATAGAAGGAAGAATCAGGATTGCTGTTGCGGACTAGGACGACGATTCCGCGTCCAAACTTCTCCGCCTCGATTATGAATGGCGCAAGACTCTCCGGCCCGAGATACGGATTCACTGTCATGGCGTCAACGTTGCACGAACTATCGGGAGAGAGATAGGCTTGCGCGTAGGCGGTGCCTGTTTCGGCGATGTCCCCACGCTTGGCATCCAGCAAAACCAACAGACCTGCAGCACGCGCGTATCGGATCACCCGTTCCAGCGCATGCCACCCTTTCCAGCCGAGGCGTTCGAAGAGCGATGCCTGGGGCTTGACGACAGCCACATCCGCGGCAATTAGATCAATAACGCGGAAGCAAAACTCTTCGACAGCGTGTGCCGTCTCGGGGTGCTGGGGTTGCATGGCGCCACGACGAAATAGCGACGGGATTCGCTCGAGGTACGGATCTAGTCCGACGCATAGCGGGTGTCCAAGCGCCCGTGTTCGTGCGATTATTCGATCACCGAAACGAGAGATCTCCATCACACCTTCTTGGTTTCCACGCGGCGGCCTCATCATCGGTTAGCCCCGCAGCATTCGTGCCGAATCGCGATGGCAATCTGAGGATGATATTGCGAGTTCGATGCGGAATGCATGTTTTTTGTGCAATGAAACGGTGACTGCCTAACGACAGACTTCCAGAGGTCTGGGCCTTCTCAGCGCGTCCGCCGGGGGGCCCGCCTTTTCCTAGGTTCACACCATGGGACGGATGTCTGATGCAAAGCTTTTGGAGTCGGCCAGACTCGATCTTTGTATCTTGGATCGCGCTAGAGCATCGCGCCAAGCCGCCGTCTACGAGATGCTGATCCGAGCCGTGCGTCAACGGGTACCCGACGCCGGAGAGACATTGCGGCGATGATCGTTATAGCGACGCCACGCCGAACCGGGCGAAACTGGATTGGACGTGATGCCGCCGGTTCGCCCTAAAAAATACTCGGTACGCCAGCGTACGCGCAGAGACTCGCCGTCTGTAGGGCAGCCTACAGACTTCCACCTATTCAGAAATGTCTCGACGATGTGAGACAACACCATCGCGCTCAGTATCGTTTCCTCCGCGAGCCCGAGACAATTCATGGCGAAAACCGTTCTCATCGCAGACGACAGCGAGATCATTCGTAAACTGCTTTGCCGACATTTCGAGACAGAAGCGGATTACGACCTTTGCGCAGAAGCCAAAAACGGCGAAGAGGCGATTGCTCTAGCTTTGCATCACGAGCCTGATCTGATCGTGCTCGATTTGTCGATGCCCGTAATGAACGGTCTGGACGCTGCACGCAAACTAAAACTACTAATGCCCGAAGTACCCATAATCCTTTTCACGGACCACATGAACTTGCTGCCTTTCATGGGAGATTCTCCCGTCGATGTCGTGGTTCCCAAACGCGATTTAGTTGTCTTGATGAACCATATCCGAGTGTTGGCGCCTGCCTGAAAGGAGGACCCGCATCATCGAAAACTGGACGTGGCGTGAAAACGATTATTCTTTTTCTCTGTTCGAATGTCTTCATGACCTTCGCGTAGTACGGGCATCTGATACACTTCTGAAATTACCGCATTTATAACTTCCATGGGATGCTCTCGGCGACGTTGCAGCCCGAAAGTGGTCACTTCTCGTGTAATTGCCTGCAACCAATCGCCGGCCGCGTCCGTCTTATCGATTAGTCGCATTCAGAGGCTGCCATGAACGCCTACTCCCGCTCGCGGTTCGTCGTCGCCGCCGTATCTCTTCTCTTTATCGGTTTCGTCGCGCCGGCATTCGCGGCGTATGTCTACCCTTTGTCTTCCACTGATATTCGCGACGCCTACTTCATTGGCCACCGCAACGACGAAATCACATCCGACTTTCTGCTCAAGTACACGCGCCACTTTGACAAGCCCTCCAGCGGGCCATACGTTGCCGACATCGGGATCGTCACGCCATTCTCGCAAATCGTTGCTCACGCCTCGCGCACCGCGAATTACGACGCGCCGACCGCCGTGCAGGATTTTCAGGACAAGCCGATGAAGTTCTATGCGCACGTCACCATTTACGTCGCGGACGATTTCAAGATCGACCAAATTAACTCGCCCGACTCGCTCAATCCGTCCTATCGGCCCTTTTGGCAGGACTTCAAAATCAATATGATTCAAGGAGACCGCCATGTTATCCGGCCACTATCCGAGGGCGGCAACCTCATCTATGCGAACAGCGGTCCGGACGATCGGGGTCCAATTAGTCCCATTGGGGCTCAGATCGATCTCGAATACCCCGCTCACAAATTCGACTCCGACGTCACCACGATTTCGGTCGACTCTCCCGACGGCCAGCATCTCGAAGCTACCTTTGACCTCGCTGCTCTCCGCTAGCTCGACCTCCTTCGTCCAAAGCTTCCAACTGTTCATCGCACATGCGGCGATTCACGATTGCACCGGTGACGGAGGCGTTTCCATACCCTTTTCTGGCTTCAGTGATGCTCATGTGTCTTACTGTGCGCGGACAAAAATGCACAGGGCTCAATAATGGAATTCGGACCGGTAGGGCTGCCCCATAATCGAAAGCGAGTCGAAACTGCTTAGCTTCGGAACGCGTCTGTCACGTTAGATACGGTTTCGTATCACGCTGGCGAACTGCTGCTGTGACGGCTCTTGGCCACTCAGGAAAAATCCGTGGATTTAGAAAGAAATTCCGGAAGCCGAACGACTCCACGCGTACGAACAATAACCGACGGTATTCAGTTGTGTATGGTGCTGGCTTGTCTGGCCAGCCTCTACGCGCAAGGCGCTCTGGCTCAAGATCGTTCCACGGGACAGAGTGTATTGAAGTCGGAGTCCGCTCTGGTAGTCCTCGATGTGGTGGTAATCGACAAGGACGGGCAGGCCGTACATGGTTTGAAATCCTCTGACTTTTCGGTTTTCGAGCAAGCTCAGAATATGGCATTACAAAACGTTGAAGAGCATCGCTCGGACCGATCCGAGCAGCCCTTACCTATAGCGGCTAGCAAGACTCTGCCTCCGAACGTCTTCACTAACGTCAGCGCCACGCCGAACGATGGACCTCTCAACGTACTCTTATTCGACGCATTGAATACGGCGACCGTGGACCAAATGTATCTACGCGAGCAGGTCATCGAATATATCAAGAGGATACCGCAAGGTACTCGTATTGCGATTTTCGGCTTGTCCAACCGTCTGTACACACTCCAGGACATCACGTCCGATCCTGCGATGGTAACGACGGCGATACGGATGTTCACGGCTTCCAAAACCGCAGTTCCACCGAACCTGCGAGGTTGGTACACGCTGGCGGCGATCGACGAATTGGCTCGGTACCTGGCGGGCTTGCCGGGACGCAAGAATCTCATCTGGTTCGCTGGCTCCTTTGAACATGGCATCCTCTCTTTTAAAGATCGGAAGAATGTTTTCGGAACACCATCGAACCTCGCCGATGAAGCGCAGGCAACTTCCTACCTCCTGACGCGTTCCCGTGTGGCGGTGTATCCCATCGACGCGCGCGGTCTGTTTTCAAACCCGAAATTGAGCGCTCAATTCGCTGGCCCTCCGGGTGGCGGACCGCCGGGCACGGGCGGGTTTACGGAATCGGAGAGCCACTTTCTTGGGGAACGCGCTGGCGAAAAGTTTGCAATGAAGCAGCTGGCTGAGAGTACCGGCGGTAAAGCATTTTATGACACGAACGGTCTCACGGACGCAGTGAACGACGCCATCAACAACGGCTCAAACTACTACACGCTCACTTACGCACCCATAGACCGTAATTGGAACGGCCGCTATCGAAACGTTCAGGTGGTGTTGAAGGAATCTGAGCTCCATGCGTTCTATCGACCGGGATACTTTGCATACGGCCCTAACGCAACCGGTCCGCACGGCGGCAACGTCTCCTCTACCAAAATGATGGACGCAGCCATGCTGTTCGGCGCAGCCGACGCTACGCAGATTCCGTTCGTCACGAGAATTGAAGCGACGACAGGGACGGAGCATGCTCTTCCAAAAAACAATCAGCCGAGCTTGAAAAGGATGAAACCGCCATATCGGCGTTACTCCGTTTGGGTTGGCACGAACATCAAGGATTTTTCGTTAACAACAGCAACCGACACTGTTCATCACGGATCTCTTGAGTTCGAGATTCTTCTCTACAACGCAACCGGCGAGTTGCTGAACGCAGTTCGAGAAACCGCCAGAATTGATCTGTCCGTGGAAAAATATGAGTCGTTGCTCCAGAGCGGTTTGGAATTCCGTCAAGACATTGACGCACCCGCGAAAGGCCAATATTTCCTTCGGATCGGAGTGCGCGACGTGGACAGCGACCGCATTGGCACGGTCGAGCTTCCACTGAGAGCTATCACGCTCACCGCTCCAGGCACGTAGCGCGGGCACGATGATCATACCTGCACCGCTCGGAACGGTGTGGTCGGGAGTTGATGGCGGATCGGCACGTGTCGAGTTACGGCTTTTATATGCGTTGGTCGCCTTGTTTGAATCATCGGCCCCCGCTCGGTCATGGGGGAAAACCGTTCCGAGCGATTGACAGCTATCTATATTTCTGCAATTATCGAAATATGCCAACGCTCTCCGCCTCCAAAAAGAACGCCGAGCAGGTCGCCAAGTTCGCCGACATGTTCTCCGCCATGGGCACCGAAGCCCGCCTGCGCATCATGCAGCTGCTGCTTTCCGCCCATCCCGAAGGCCTGGTCGTCGGCGAAATTCAATCCGAACTCGACATCCCGAACTCCACCCTCTCCCATCACCTGGACAAGCTCCGTGCCGAAAATCTTGTCCTCGTGAATCGCGAGAGCACTTTTCTGCGCTACACCGCAAACACCGAAGCGCTGCAGCAAGTCCTCCAATTTCTTTACGCCGAATGCTGCACGCGAAATAAAGCCGTCGCCCCGCGCGACGTCGTACAAATCTGCAAGTAAGGAGACGCACCATGACCGAACCAACGATGAAGGAAGTTGTGAAAGAGAAGTACGGCAGCGCCGCGTTGCGCGCCACCACCGGAGGCAGCTCCTGCTGCGGAGCATCCGCGATCAACGGCGTCGATCCCATCACCTCAAATCTCTACGACGCAGAGCAAGCCGGCCAGATTCCCACCGAAGCCATGCAAGCCTCGCTCGGCTGCGGAAATCCCACCGCCCTCGCCCAGCTCAACGCCGGCGAAACCGTTCTCGACCTCGGCTCCGGCGGCGGCATTGACGTCCTGCTCTCCGCGCGCCGCGTCGGCCCCACCGGTAAAGCCTACGGCCTGGACATGACCGACGAAATGCTCGCCCTCGCCAACGAAAACAAACGCAAATCCGGCCTCGAAAATGTCGAATTCCTGAAAGGCGAGATCGAGAAAATTCCGCTGCCCGACAATTCCGTTAACGTCGTCATTTCAAACTGCGTGATCAACCTTTCATCCGATAAAGCCGCCGTCCTGCGCGAAGCTTTTCGCGTCCTCAAGCCCGGCGGCCGCTTTGCCGTTTCGGACGTCGTCACGCGCGGCGAAATGCTGCCCGAGATCCGTAAGAACGTCCTGCTCTGGGTGGGCTGCATCGCCGGCGCCCTGGAAGAATCGGATTACCGCGCGAATCTCACCACCGCGGGCTTCTCCGCGATCGACATCGAGCCCACTCGCATTTACAAAGTCGAAGACGCCCGCGAATTTCTCAGCGGCCAAGGCCTCGACGTTGACGCCATCGCGCCGCAAATCGACGGAAAGTTTTTTAGCGCCTTCGTCCGCGCCACGAAACCCGTCGAAGCAAAGTCCTGCTGCGGCCCGACTTGCTGCAACTGAACGCGCCATGCCGCCACACTACAACGTGCTGTTTCTCTGCACCGGCAACTCCGCGCGCTCCATCATGGCCGAGGGCATTCTGAACGGAAAACGCGATCCGCATTTCACCGCGTTCAGCGCCGGCAGCATGCCCTCCGGTACGGTTCGCCCCGAAGCGCTCCACCAGCTCGAGCTCGCCAGCCTGCCCACAGAAAACGCCCGCAGCAAAAGCTGGAGCGAATTCGCGGCGCCCGACGTGCCGAAAATGGACTTCGTTTTCACCGTCTGCGACCAGGCCGCGAAAGAAGCTTGCCCTTTCTGGCCCGGCCAACCCATCACCGCTCACTGGGGCGTCCCCGATCCCGCGGCCGTAAAAGGCACGCCGCAAGAAATCGAACGCGCCTTCCGCGACGCTTTTCTCACTCTCAGCCGACGCATCAATTTGTTTCTCAGCCTGCCGCTGGAAAGCCTCGACCAGCTCACCATCAAATCCGCCGTCGAGCGCATCGGCCACGAATGACTGCGACGCTCCCACGCCGTCTCGCCGCTGAATTTCTCGGCACCGGTTTTCTGGTGGCCGCCGTCGTCGGCTCCGGAATCATGGGCGAACGGCTCGCCGGCGGCAACGTCGCGATCGCGCTGCTCGCCAACACCATTGCCACCGGTGCGGCGCTCGTCGCACTGATTCTCACTTTCGGCCCAATCTCTGGCGCGCACTTGAATCCCGCCGTCTCGCTGGCCGACGCGCTTGAGCGCGGCATCTCGTGGCCCGTCGCCGCCGCTTATATCGTTGCTCAGTGCGCCGGCGCGATCGGCGGCACGCTCGTCGCGCACGCCATGTTCACTCTGCCCGCGGTCTCGCTCTCCATGCACACGCGCAGCGGCCCCGCTCAAATTTTCAGTGAGTTTGTCGCGACCTTCGGCCTGCTTTCGGTAATCTGGGGCGTCTCGCGCCACCGCTCCGAAATGATTCCCTTCGCTGTCGGAGCCTACATCACCGCCGCCTACTGGTTCACCGCCTCCACCTCGTTCGCCAATCCCGCCGTCACCGTCGCCCGCTCCCTCAGCAACACCTTCTCCGGAATCCGCCCGCTCGACGTCGCCCCCTTCATCGCCGCCCAGCTCGCCGGGGCGCTAGCCGCCACCCTGCTGTTCCGCTGGCTCGCCCCACAGCCTGTATCCGAAACACTCCTCACCGGGTAGCCGCAAAAAAAAGAGGCGCGAGCCAATCGGCCCGCGCCTCTCGTTCACGTCGCTACTGCGCTAGCAACTGCCGCCGCACGAGGCGCAGCAATCCGGCGAGTCACAACACGCCAAGTTCTCCGCATGCACCACGCCCGCAAAACCGAGCGCGATCACGGTCAACAAAAGTACTGCTCGTAGCTTCTTCATGGATTTTCTCCTTTGAAAATCGGTGAGGGTTTCGTTCGCCGGCGTTGCCGCCAGCCTGATCCAAAGGAACCTGCGATAGGAATTTTCTAGATCCGCAGCAGACGGGTCTGCAGCAAGGTATCTCTACCCTCGTGGAATACAGGCACCGAAAGTTCCCGCGCCGAATGCGTCCCCGCCGGATTCACATCGAAAATCGCCGAAGGAATTGCCATGTGCGCCGCCGTCAGCTGCGGTACAGGGGCGTGCATCTTCGTTGGAACGTCCACATTCAGAACGCAGCATGACATTCCGCCGCCCGGCACCGACTTTCCGTCCTGCGGCTTTGCCGGACGGTGATGTCCAGCGTCCGGACAGCTCGCCATCCCCGCCATCATGTCCATTCCGTCAGAATCCGCCGCCCTGTCCTCCGCGCACGAACTCTGTGTCGCGCAGCCGCTCGCAAACGCCGGCACCACGCACCCGGTCAAGCAAGCGAGCGCCGCGATCCACAGCGCGAGCGAAAGTGCCGTCGCCATCCGGAATCGTTGTAATGCGTGTCGCATCTCTCCCAGCCTACGCTTCTCGATTCCCGCAACACAATGCTTTTCCGGTCCAGCCCGTCGTCGTCCACTCCAAGTTCTCACAAGTCGCGTTATCGAACGCGAAGAAAAGTAAGCGGAAAAGAGTCTCGTTTCAAGCTGACCGGCTGCCCAAGCCGCTTTCAGATTCCGCGAGGTTGCGGTCAATGCTTCTTTACGAGAGTCCCAGTCTCCAGAAAACGGGAATTTTGGCGACGCCCATCACCAAAAATAAAACCACAGCCGCGGCAAATTCATAGGCAACGATCGACACCGGCAGCGGCGACATCGCAATTCCCCGTGTGGCCAATGTGGAAATAATCAGAAGATCGACCGCCGAGGACATGGCAAGCCATCCGGTCGGGCGATTCCCCAAAAGTGGCGATGTCCGCGTACAGCGTAAATTGTGGGTGACGCCAGGTCTGCGTACGTCTCCACCCTAGGAGTGCAGGACAACGCCGACTCCTCAGAATTTTAATTTTTAAGACTTCCTCGAGATGCCTTGGCTAGCTGAAAAACTTCGAGTACTTCTCTTCCGGAGATTAAGTGTTCCTCGCATACGGAAATCGTTGCGGCAGTGAAAGCGGTTCACAAGTCACAAGGGGCGGAAGTTCTGGACCACGATTTCGACCAGATTTCGAACGGACTCGAACTGCGCGCGGCCGCTACTCGCCGGGCTTCATTCCATGTTCTTCCATCTTGTCGTACAACAGGCGACGATTGATCCCAAGGTGGTCCGCTGCTTCCGTCTTGTTCCCGTCCGCTCCGCGCAGAGCGTTCTCGATGAGCCGCTTTTCCAGCTCGGCGACGGCTTTGTGAAAGGGCAGCTGCAGCAGGTCGGCGGAAGGAGCGCCGCCCGCCGCGTCGCCGCTGCGCGTGGGCAAATGTCCAGGAATGATGATGCGGCCCCGAGCCATCAGGACGGCGCGCTCGATCATGTTTTCGAGTTCGCGGACGTTGCCGGGATACGAGTAGGTTTGCAGCACCAGAATCGCTTCGTCGGAAAAACCGACCGCGGCGAGGCTGTTCTTCTCGCTGTAGACGCGGAGAAAGTGCTCGGCGAGAAGGACAATATCCGCACGACGCTCGCGCAAGGCGGGCACGGGAATGCGGACGACGTTGAGGCGGTAGAACAGATCCTCGCGGAAAAGTTTTTCGCGGACGCAGGCTTCCAAATCGCGATTGGTAGCGGCAATCACACGGAACGTGCCGGTGATTGTTTCAGTGCCGCCGAGGCGTTCGAAGGTGCGCTCCTGCAGGACGCGCAGGAGTTTCGACTGAAGGGCGGGCGAGATTTCCGCAATCTCGTCGAGAAAAATCGTGCCGCCTTCCGCCATTTCGAAACGGCCGGCGCGGCGCGAAACGGCGCCGGTGAATGCGCCGCGTTCGTGGCCGAACAATTCGGATTCCAGAAGAGTTTCCGGCAGCGCCGCGCAGTTTACCGCCACGAACGCCCGGTCGCGGCGGCGACTGTAGCAATGGATCGCCTCCGCGACCAATTCCTTGCCGGTTCCGGACTCCCCGCAGACCAGGACCGTCGAATCGGTGTCCGCCACCCGGCCGATCGTTTTGAAGACATCGACCATGGGCGCGCTGGCTCCGATGATCCGGCCACTGCCAACCGGCGATGCACGCTCGACCTGCGCGCGGAGCTGAGTCACTTCGCGATTGAGCGCGGAGTGCGCAAGAGCCCGCTCCGCGGTGAGCGAAATTTCCTGCAGGTCGAACGGCTTGGCAATGAAATCGTAGGCGCCCAGGCGGACCGCTTCGATGGCGCTGTGACTGGAACCGAACGCCGTGATAACGATGACGGGTACGCTCGAGAGCGAAGCGTGCTTGCGCATGTAGCGAAGCACCTCCTCGCCACCCAATTCCGGCATCTTCCAATCGGTGAAAATCAGATCAGGCGTGGTTTCACTGAGCAGAGAGATGGCGTCAGTGCCGTCGCCGGCCTCGGTTACCGAATACCCGCGGCCCCGTAGAATCGTCGCCAGCGTCTTCCGCAGGTTTACTTCATCGTCGATGATCAGAATATTTTTGCTCATCGCGCGGCTTCCTTAGGCCGCACTCGTTCTCGGCGACGGCTCCACCACGGGCAGGAGAAGACGCACGCTCGTTCCGTGGCCCATGGAACTCCGCAGTTGAATTTCGCCGCCGTGCGCTCGGATCAGCTCGTGACAGATGGACAGGCCCAGTCCGGTACCCGTGGACTTGGTGGTGAAAAAGGGATCGAACACCCGCCGCATGACGGAAGGCTCCATGCCCGAGCCGGTGTCATTGAACTCTACGCACATTTCCTGCCGGCCCGATTGCTTCGTACCGTTAGACGCCACGTTCACGCAAAGAGTTCCGCCCGATTGCGACATCGATTCGATGGCGTTCTGGATGACGTTGTCGAACACTTGAGCCATGCGGCTCGCGTCCAGCGGAACGGGCCGGCGATCCACGGGGAAATTGGTGAGGAAGCGGACCCGGACGCTGCGTGCGCGGTCGGCGGCGCGCTCGAGGCGCTCCTCGATGAGCTGGCAGATGTTGACCGGCTCCGTGAGAAGCTGAACGGGCTGGGAGAAACTGAGCAGGCGGCTCACCATTCCGTTGAGGCGTTCGATTTCCGCGAGTGCCACGGCGCAGGAATCCTGAACGGCTTCGTCGCCGGAGATTTGCTGGCACATTTGTACGCGGAGGCCAATCGTCGCGAGCGGATTGCGGACTTCGTGCGCGACTCCGGCGATCAGGCGGCCGAGCGCCGCGAGGCGTTCGGCGTGCCGGAGCTGGTCTTCAATCTGCTTTTCGCCGGCAATTTTTTCGCGGAGAGTGGCGCCGAGGCGATTGATGGCGGAGGCGATGCGCTGGATTTCCTGGGGATCGTCGTCGGCCACGATGCGCGAGGAAAGATTCTGTTCAAGATCCTCGAGTCCTTTTTCCACTTCAGAACGCCGGATTGAAGCTTTCGCGTAACCAGCAACGTGAGGAACACGCAAATCAGAGCTGCGGCGCCGAGCCCCACCGCGGTGAGATAGGCGCGGAAGCGATTCGCACCCGGGAGCGTGCCGAACCGCTTCACGGTCCAAGCGCTGCCGGGAGGAAGCGGATCGTCGCCGATCGGTACGGCATCGATCAGCACTACGCCGTCGGGAGCGGCGACCAGGGAGTCCACCAGACGGCGCGAACGCGCGGCGGTGCGCGCCGCCGAGAGGATGGCGGAACGCTGCGAATCGAGAACGGATCCTCCTGCGCCATCGGAGGATGGCTCCGCTGCGGCCGAACCGACCAGCTCGTCCGAAGAGGACTGATAAAAACCGGCCGAGACGCCCTCTGATTTTTCGATCACGTTGCGAGTGAGCTTCGTGAGCGCGGCGCTGGACGAAGCGGACACCTCGGAATCCAGCGGAGGGGCACCGCCGTTCTGATGCGCGAATTCAGCGCGGTCAATGTACTCGCGGGCGAGCGTGAGCGCGGTTTCGTGGAGATTTTTCTTCTGTTCGCTCAGGACCGAATATTTGGTGTAGCGCAGCGCAGCCACGCTGGCGATCAGCACCGCGGCAATCAACACGGCCACCATTCCGCCCAGCAGAAGAACCTGCGCGCGAAAACTTAAATTCGAAAGTGAGTACTTTGGCCGCACGGCAAAATGACCATGGAGGATCCTGGCCTTGGACCCGGACCGCGAACCAGTGCCGCCGACCATCATATCAACTCCATTACCGGGATGTCGGCCGGGACCATCTTACCGCCACTACGACCGCGAAGACGACGACTGGCTCATGGGCGTGTGAGCAATGTAATCCTGCTTGCAGACGTGCTCCGCGGAATGCGCGACGGCTTCGGCGGCGCTGGCAAGGCACGACGCTTCGACTACAGCACCGTTCGCGAGCAGGCGACGACCCTGCTCGTAAAACATGCCGCTCCACGTCGCGATCTTACGAATCTGATCTTTGTGTTCCTGCGGAAGCGTGCCGTTCTCAAGGAGCCAATGAATCCGGGCGACCAGCCGGCGGACTCGGGAAAAATCGAGCTGCACCTTTTCGACAGCCTCGGGTTCAGTGCCGTAGCCTTCGGGCGGAGCCACTAGACGCGGATAGGTGGGGTCGGAACGAAACACGCGCGAGATCACCACTTCCACCGAGCGCAGCAGGTCCGCCGAGGCCACGGCGAACTCGTTGTGCAAATAATTCGAGCACGCCTGTTCGTAGGTGTGCTTGGCTTTGAGCAGCATGGGACCCAGAGCCTGCTCGTGAAATTCCAGGATTGCGAGAAACGCGACCAGAGCCTGCGTGCGATGGAAGCCGTCATACGCAATCTGGATCGCGTGGGCCGCGGCTACCTGCGGGTTGGATGCGCGGCTCGGCGCACCGCGAGCCGACGAACGTTTTGGGCTGGGTCTATGCGCCGGAGACTTTTTCGGCAAGCGAGTCGGCGAAGGTTGGATTGGCGGGGTCGCGCAATCGGGAAGGGGGAATCAGGGACGTCGATTCAACCGGGGGGGCGGTTTCGGAACGGCGTCCCTGATTCAGTGGAGGAAGGCAGTTCCTGAAGATCGACGGAGCGGTGACCGTCATGACTGGTGATCCGCACGGCGTCCAGATGCGGTTCGCCGGGAGAACCGCGGCGCGCCACGCCGCGGATTTCAGACACGCGCCCAGGAGCAGAAGCGGCGCAGCGTTCAGCGCGCGCATAGGAGAAAAGTGAACCTCCATCCCGCCGTCGATCACAAAACCGGAGGGAACGCCTGCACCGGTGTAAACAAATTCGCGAATCGTACCGTTGATCACTTCCATGGGGCCCCTCGCGCCGCCGCGCGATGGAATCTCACTGCGGCAGAGTAAACCACACAATGACCGCCAGCGCCGCGAGCATGAAGATTGCCAGCACCCGGATTCCGCCGATCACAATTCTTCGGGTCATACATTGCACCGCACCGACGATTGCCGCCGACCCGAGCGCGCTATGTGCCGCGCCTTTCGTTGACAGTCAGTCACTGAGCCTCATGGCAAGATCGATGCCACAGCCTGCGCTCTGCGCGGTTAACGTAAGCGACGGGAAATGAAAAAGTTCCCTGAAGCGGCTCGGTTCCTCACGGCGGTAATGGCGCGGCTGTGTAAGAAACGCACAATTCGCGTAAGGAAACCGAACGTTGTGCGAGGTGGGCTTCGGCGGGCCGCGCGGAGCTACGGGTTGCTGAGGCCGTTAAATTCACGCTCGCGAACAAAAAGGGCGATAAAACGCACGAACGAAACTTTCCATTGCTGCGATTGAACGTGGCACCGGAAATGCAGTAGAGCAGAATGAAAAGAGTTTCTGAAGCAATCCTGCTGACGAAGGAGCCACCCTTGATCGATGCCGCCATTCGCAAGCCGAAATCGATGTCGCTGCCTTCGCCAACATTTGCCGGCGATTCCGCTGCAGTCGAAGCACTTTTCGAAAGCTGGATGCCTTTACTTCACCAGAGAGCGCGGCGT
>CAWAVW010000002.1:0-210512 GCA_963785585.1 uncultured Acidobacteriota bacterium | reverse complement strand
GGACGAGGCCCGAGGCTACGCCGCGCTGATGCAGATCGAACCCGAGGTCTACACCGTTGAGACTCTCGCGGAAAAGATCGGTCGCTCGGAACAGTACGTCTACTCCCGGCTTCGCCTGACGTACTTGGTCGGGGAGATTCAACAGGCGTTCTACAGCGGTAAGCTTTCCGTCGCGCACGCTTTCGAAATTGCCCGGCTTGAGCCGGACGATCAGCGACGCGCCTTTGCGGAATGCTTTCCGAATCACCGTACTGTGGCGGCAGCCGTCAAAGATAAGAAGTCGGACGCCATCACCGTGCGACAGCTGCGCGACTGGATTGCGAGAGAAATCCATCTCGACCTCCTGAATGCTCCTTTCGATCTGCATGACGAGAAGCTCGTCCCGTCTGCCGGAAGCTGCGCGAAGTGTCCGAAACGGACCGGGAATAATCCACTGCTGTTTCCCGAAGTGCGGCGGAAGTCCGTATGCAGCGATCCCGCTTGCTATCGTGGGAAGGTCGAAGCGCTGGTTCAGATTCAAGTTCGACCGCTCGAAGCACTCGGGGAAAAGCCTCTCCGCGTGTCTCACACTCCGCCGTGGCAGGTACGTAACCGCGATTCCGAAGTCCTGTATGACGGACAGTTCCGCACGGTTGGAAAAGCGGCGGAGTGCAAACACACACAGTCCGCGATTGTCGTCGATGGCGAAGGCGCTGGCCGTCTCGTTCATGTGTGTCGCGAGGAAAAGTGTCCCGTTCACGCGGCGGTCACGCGCTACCATCTTTCGCCCAAGGAACGCGCTGCCCGAGCTAAGGAGGCATTGGCCGAGCGGGTTGAAAAACAGACACGGCTTGAGACCTTGAACGCGATTCGCGCGAAACTGCCGGTAGCCCTGTCGCGTCCCGATCTTGAAATGGCGGTCCTCGACTATTTCGAACGGCTCGGTCACGACAACCATCGCCGCCTGTGCCGTGCCTTCGGGTGGAACGAGAAAAAGCGCAAGGCTGTGTTGGATGCTGTCGTGGATTACAAGTCGATTGCGGCAAAATCGGTTCGGGAAATGAGCACGCCGGACGTTCAACGATTTCTTATCGTGTGCGCTCTCGCATCGGACCTCTACTGCCCCGGATACAATCCCGGACGGGCGCTCGCAAAAGACTCGAGGCTTGCTCGAACTGCCGTACGTTACAAGATTGATATCCCGAAGATCGCGGCGCGGGTGCGCTCCGAACTCGCGGCGAAGAAGGAGGGTGCCGAGAGCGCGCGAAAAAAAGCCGTGGCCCCGAATCGAAAGTAGGTTCGAACTTCAACCGCATGCGCGGGCCGTGGTTCGGTCACGGCCCGTCCTCGCGTTCGCAATCGCCGCAGACGTGTTCCTTGGAGGCTCGACGTTGCCTTATATAAGGATAGAGTTGTAGTTGTTTTAATTTCTTGGTACTTATTGACATTTACCTAGTATTTGATACACTTTTGTGGAGCCTATTCCATGGAATCTAAGTCTCATCGCCTCATCAATCTGGCGGCCCACCGGCAGATCCTCTGCGCGAAGGATGTGTCGGCGCTTGGCATCCCGCAGAACTATCTCGCCCGGCTCGTTCAAAAAGGCATCCTTAAAAAGCTCGGGCGCGGACTCTATGCGTCCCAATCGTCGCCCACGACCGAGCATCTGTCTCTATTCGAAGCGGCCTGCCGGATTCCCAAGGGAATCATCTGCCTGCTGTCCGCACTTCAATTCCATAAGTTCACCACGCAGTCCCCGCACCAGGTCTGGATGGCCATCGATGTCAAAGCATGGACGCCGCGCGGCCCTGCTTCCCTCGTTCGCTTTGTGCGCATGTCCGGGCCCGCCATTCGCTTTGGCGTGAAGGAATATCCCGTTCGCGGCGGAACGCTCAAGGTCTACACGCCGGCAAAAACCGTCGCTGACTGTTTCAAGTTCCGCAACAAGATCGGCACAGATGTCGCTCTCGAAGCGCTGCGAGAGTGCCGTCGACTAAAAAAAGCCTCGATCGACGAAATCTGGGCTGCCGCAAAAGTCTGCCGTGTCGCGAATGTGATGCGGCCCTACATGGACTCGCTCTAAATGAGCGATCCCAAGCTCGCAAACATCCCCGCTTCGGTTCGACAGAAACTGCTCAATCTTGCCCGCGAACGAAATGAAGACTTCCAACTTCTGCTCACCAAGTACGGACTTGAGCGAGTCCTCTTTCGTCTGAGCACCTCGAAGCATCGCGACATTTTTATTCTAAAGGGTGCGCTGTTGTTCGAGGTGTGGACCCACGAACGTTATCGTCCCACGCGCGACGCCGACTTTCTCGCGACCGGCGACAGCTCTCCCGAACGTTTCGGCGCGATCTTCCGGGAAATCTGTTCCGCCGAAATCGCGGGCGACGGCATACGGTTCGACCCCGCATCGGTCCGGGCCGAACGCATCAAGGAAGACGCTGACTACGAAGGCGTGCGCGTCACGTTCACCGGCACGCTCGACAACGCGCGGATACCGATCCAGATCGACGTTGGATTCGGTGACACCGTCACACCCGGTTCGGTTCGAACCGAATATCCGACGCTACTGGGTTTTCCTCATCCTCACTTGCTCGCCTATCCCCGGGAAACGGTCGTAGCCGAAAAGCTCGAAGCAATGGTCAAACTCGGAATCACGAACAGCCGCATGAAGGATTTTCACGATCTCGACACACTTTCCACCACGTTCGAATTTGACGGAAAAATACTCGCCGAAGCCGTACGCGCCACATTCCAAAAACGACAGACCGAATTACCACCGGCGGACGTGCCGTTCGCTTTCACAGCGGACTTTTATGAAGATCAGACCAAGGTCAAACAGTGGCGCGCATACGTGAATAAGAACAAGCCCTATATCGCCGATGCCGAATTAAACGAAGTCGTCGATCGACTCAAAGCTTTCCTCTCCCCTGTCATACGGGCGGCGCGGGACCGTCACGAGTTGAATGGAACCTGGACGCCAGCAAAGGCTTGGAAGATCAACTGAGAAGCCGCGTGCGCGTTGCTTTTACCAGCGGCGATTTTTTCTGCCGCGCGGCAAAGTTCTTCGCTCTTTCCCGGTCGAGATAGACGCGTTCGAAGCGTTCGCCGTCGGGATAGATAATCGTCACCAGCCAGTGCTGGTGTTTGCGACGACGATCTCTCTTTCCTGTTGGAGCTTTTCCCTTGGCCATCGGCGGCTCCGTACGGCCCGTCTATCCTAATACGCTTTCCTTACGGAAATAGCCGATTCCTCCAACCTTCATGGCCGCGATTCAGCAAGCCGCATCGCCACGCCCGTAACACGGCCAACGATCTCCGCTTCCCGCGGATAGGAAAACTGCCGGATCTCACAGCGTGAATTCGGATACGGCACCGCCAATAGATGGTTGTCGCGGATTTCACACCAGCTGCAAATGTACTCATCCCTGAGCTCTACGAAGTAAATCGGACGCTCGTGTTCGTTTTCCCATTTTCTCGGAAGTATCTTTCTCTGATTGCCGTCGATTTGCACGATCGAACCGGGACGGATCAACGGGTACATCGTAAAGTCATCCGTGCCGATGACGCCGTATATGGATTTCCTCAAATCGAGTTGCTGAATGAGACGAACGGGAATCTCTCCCCAGATTTCAACTAGACGTGACAGCAGGCTCGTCTTGTCGAGATGCAAATCCTTGCGGGAACCAAGGGGCACTTCGATGGTCTCAACATCGTCACTCGCCGTATCGGGCAGGAGCTGTGTCTGCGGACGGCCGAAAAGAGCCTGATCCCGGCCCAGTTCATTCACACGCATCCCGAAGAACGAAAAGATGTTCGTCCAGCTCGTCTGGTAGATCGCTCCGAGCGACCAGAGCTTGTAAATGCTCGGAGTTAGCGATTGCTTTTCGACATTATTGAGCCAGCCGCGCGAAATGATGTAATCGGGGTTTTGCTTCAGCGCAGCGAGTTTGCGGCTATCCGCCTCGACGTCGCGTAGCGTCAGACGCAACCGGACACGAAGTTCCCGAAGTTTCGCGCCGGGCGAGCCGGCAAGAGAGGCGTCGTCCATTAGTACGCACACTACGTAAACAGCTCGTCAACGTACATACATTAAACCACTTGCATTTCATTTTTAACTCAAATGTTAGGGACTGTCTGGTATTCCAGACGGCCTCGCTGTCCCGAACCCCGGCCATCTGAAATAATTTCCACCAATTCCCGCGACCTCTCCCCACACTCTCCCGGCGCAAGTCTCGCAGACCCGCAGCTCAACTTTCCGGGAGAACGAATGCGTCACCCGAAGCCCGCTTCGTCCGCCGCTCTCCGAACACGGATGATTCTCGCCAGTCGCGGTCTTTCTCTATCGATTGCCGCTCGCGCTTCACGGAATCTGTTTCAGCAAGATCCCCGCTTTCACGTGCCCCCGAATCTCTACCACACCCTCGATCGACAAGGATTCAGCCCGAGCATTTTCCAGTTGTTCGCTCTCAGCCGGATTTCCGATTATCGGCTGGTGGACTGGCTGGCCGTCTTCGATGTGAACTTGGACGAAATCGCCCGTCTCCAAATGGCGTTGCCGGCGCGATACACAACCGTAATCGACAGCACCCTGTACGACGAGACGGCTCCATTCCTCACGTTCGAGCCTTTGAGGCCCGACGCTTCCCCAGGCTCTATCCGTCCCTTGCAGGAATCTGTTCGAATCGTGAGATCGCGACGCTCCGCCCGCGCGGAGAGTCATTTCATCTATGCCAAGATCGGCAGCCACGATGCCTTCGCGTTCCCGGAACTCGTTCCTGGAAGCATCGTGCGCATCGATACCTCAGACGGTAGTGACCGTTCGTCGCAATTCGCAAGACCGGATAATTCGTTATTCCTCGTCCAGTACGACAGCGGCATTGTGTGCTCGAGGATTCATTGGATCGAACCAAATCGCATTGTCTTGCGCCCGATCGAGCTGGCGTTCGCCCAGTTGGAGCTTGAGCTGGAAAAACACGCCCGAATCATCGGCCGGGTAGACTTTGAGTTTCGGCCCGCCGGTATTCCAGCCTGCGCGAGGGTTCCGAGCGACCTCGCTCGCTTTCACCTCCCAAAGCAATTCGAAGCAACGACCGCCGTCGCACGGCTCGATCAGTTCATTCGCCGCGCGCGGAAACGAGCCGGTCTCACGTTCCGTGAAGCCTCCGCCAAAAGTGCGCTCATCGCGAAAGCTCTGGGCCATGCGGAGTTCTTCTGCGCACCTGGATCGCTTTCGGATTACGAGTTGACAACCGAGCCACCCCGTCACGTTCACAAGATGTTTTCCCTGTGCACTTTGTATTCGCTCAATGCGTGGGAGTTTATGCGCGCGGCCGGGCTCGATCCTGAAAAGAGCGGCAAAGATACCATGCCCGAAAAGTTCACAGCTCGCGCGACAGCGCCGCAGCTTCACGATTCCGCGTTTCCCTCGAGCGAACTCCAGTCCCCGCCCGACGAACGTAAGGTCGCGCAATTTCCGTTCTTTTTCGGGACCGCCGCCGCGGATTTTCTGAAAATGCCTCACCTATCCGTCAGGGACATCTTTGTAATCAGCGGCCCGCGAGCCTCGTTCCATCCCTATTTCCGGAACGTGCTGGCGATCGTTGTAGACCGGCGAAGAAAGCGCATATTGACCTATCGTGCCTCGCCGCTGTGGGCGCAGCCGTCCTACGTTCTGGTAGGACGAGACGGCAGCTACCTGTTCACCTCCTGTGCCGCTGACGGAAGAACGCTGGTTGTGCGTCCTTTCTCGAATGGTTTCAGTCGTCCGGTACGTCTGGCGCGGCCGCAGGAAATCGAAGTTGTAGGCACGGTGGTCGCTGTGGTTCGAAGACACTCCGCCGAACGCTGATCCGAAATCCCACGGACTTTCGGCCCTTGCACTAAGCGCATGGCCGCCATCGTGTGAGGCAGTCGAATCGCGAACACTTTCCGCCGAACGTAGCCGCATCCCTCCGAAACTGTCAGAGTCGCCCGTGCGGTGACAAGCATGCTGACTCTTTCCGAAGACGTGCGACTCAGAAAATCTCAAGACGGCGGGATTCTTCTCGATCTGCGAGGGGGCGCTTTCTTTCATCTCAACTCCGCGGCGACGCGGATCTTTGAACTGCTCAAGGCGGGCGCCGATTACGCGACGATCCTGAGCGCTATCGAAAAGGAATTCGGCGCTTCTGAATCGGTCGTCAAGACCGATATCGACGACTTCCTTTCGACCTTGCGCGCTGCCGGCTTGCTTCAAGGTGACGGCGCGGAAATCCCAACGAAATCGGGAGACGCATGATTCCTCAGGCAAACAACGCTTCGGAAACTTGGCGCCTGCTGGTAGTTCGCGGCGAGGCAGACGAGGTACTCGTCACAGCGAACGGCGCGCTACCTGAAGTCGAGATCCCGAGATACGAGAGGATTGCCGCCAACATCAATCGAGTGGTCGAAAGAGACTTCGGATTGCGCGTTGTTTCTCTCTACGCACTCCAGGCGGACGTCCCCGGGCAACTCGGCTGTGTTCCGTATCACGCGGTCGCCGCAATCGGGAAGGCTCGGGACTCGCGCGCGGGAACCCGCTGGACCGCCATGCCATCGCTTACGAAAACCACCTTCCCACAACAGCACGATTTCGAAGCCGTCCGCGCTTTTCGATCGAAACTTTGCGCGCCATCGCCAAACGGGGAGGAGGCGTTTTTGAGACCGGATTGGTTTTCAGCCGTGGTCGACTGGGTCGAGAAGGCCTCGCGTGTCTGGTCGTTTCAACTCACGGGTGAATTCCACCAACTCAACGCCAGCGAGACCTTCAGCCTGATTCGCTTCGAAACGGATCGTACTCCGGTCTGGTTCAAAGCTGTTGGCGATCCGAACCTCAGGGAATATGGAGTCACTCATGCGCTGGCCGCCATTTCTCCCTCGTTCGTACCTCGGATGCTTGCCTCGTCGAAAGAATGGAACGCGTGGCTCTGTCCACAGGCGGACGGCCATTCCCTGGCTTCCCAACCGGAAATCGGAATCTGGGAGGCCACCGCGGCCAGCCTGGCGAATCTGCAGGTCGCCACGTTGGAGCACTCGGAAGAACTCATGCAAGCCGGCGCCCGGGATGCGCGGATTCCTCAATTGCAGTTGGCACGCGACCCGTTCTTCGCGTTTGTCGAGGACGCGATCGGCTCGTCGCGCGGCGCGATTCCTGAAGACCTGACGGTTCGAGACATTCCGGAACTCCGTGAAACCACGACAGCGATTCTCGACAGTTGCCACGACCGGAGAGCGCTCGCGACCGTCGGGCATATGGACCTCAATCCCGAAAACATTTTCTGTGAGTCCGAACGCGCCGTGTTTCTCGACTGGGCTGAGGCATTCGTAGGGCCGCCGACGCTTTCCTTCGAATATCTTCTGCAACATTTTCGACAGGCGTTCCCGAAGCAACAGGCTCTGGAGGACCGCTTACGATCCGCGTACCTCGTCCCGTGGCACGGCCTCGATCTTCGAGGAGACATCGAGAAGCTGTTTTGTGTTTCTCCGTTTCTTGCACTCTTCACGTATGCGACCACGCTGTGGTCGGCTTCGACCTGGGGCACTGGGCAAGACGCCGATCGTACGAAATATCTATTGGGACTGCTTCGCAGGATGCGGACCGAGACTCGCAGAATGTGCACGATGGGAGCGTTTCGATGAGCGCACTGACGCTTCGAGCCTATGCGCTATTGCTTTCGTTTGAGTCCGTCATTCGGCATCACGATTTCGCAAGTCTCTACACGCGAGTCCGGAACGAACCGATACGGCGCCACGCCCGGCCGGCCCTTATGTCTGCCTACGTGTGCGAGGCGATCGACCGCGCCTGTGCATTCTATTTCACCGACGTTCAATGCCTGCAGCGGTCGGCCGCCACCGTGTGCCTGTTCAGGCAGTTGGGAATTGCCGCCGAACTGGTGATCGGAGCGCAGCCGTTGCCATTCCGGGCGCACGCCTGGGTCGAAGTGAATGGCGCTGTGGTCAATGACAAATTGAGCGCCACGGAAACCTATGCCGTCTTAGACCGTTGCTAAGAGTTTGTGCGGAGAAGCTTTCATGAGCGTCCAGTTCGGCATCTGCAATTTCAACGGAGCTCCGGTTGCCAATGCCGATTTCGAGCGTGCGGCGCGACTTCTCGCTCCGTATGCTCCGGACGGAATCGCAGGTATTCGTCAAGAATCGGCAGTTCTTCTCTATGGCTCATTCGAAACCGGGCCCATCCCGAGCGCAAGACAGCCATATAGCCTACCGAACCGGGCTTGGATGCTCTGGGACGGTCGCCTGGACAATCGCGGAGAACTCATCGACCGAAGCCGTGACCTCGACAGATCTTCGAGCGACGTCGAAATCGCAGCGAACCGGTACGGATGTTTGGGCAGCAAAATGTTTTCTGAACTGGTCGGCGATTGGGCCGTAAGTGTTTATTCGGAAGATCGACGGGAAGTCATCCTGGCCCGCGACTTTATCGGAACACGTCCGCTGTTCTACCGGATCGAACATGATTCCATCGTTTGGTCCACGGTCCTTGAGCCGCTCATTTCTTTCGGTACGACGCCTCCACTTTCTGAGAACTATCTCGCGGGATGGTTGTCGTCGGTCCCGGCCTCGGAACTGACACCTTTTAAAGGCATCCTGAGTGTTCCTCCGTCGTGTGTCGTTCGAATTCGAGACGGCAATACGTTGATTCGCAAATACTGGAACTTCGACTCACGTCAGAGAATTCGCTGCCGCGACGACCACGAATACGAGGAACAGTTCCGTGCGATCTTTCGTGAAGCCGTTCGCCGGCGTCTCGCCTCGCAGGCGCCGATCCTCGCCGAATTGAGTGGCGGGATGGACTCGTCTTCCATTGTCTGTGCGGCGGATTCCTTGATCGCACAGGGCCAGTGCCAGAGTCCGCACGTTGATACCGTCACCTACTTCGACGCCGAGGAACCGAACTGGGACGAACTCCCTTACGCCGAAATCGTGGAGCAAAAGCGGGGCCGTGCCGGCACCCACATTGACGTTGGACCGAAGTCTTTTAACGAAACTCCAAATCACGATCGTTTTCGCGCCGTTCCCACTTCGCCCTACACCGGAAGCTCCGCCGCCGATTCTTTCAGTCGCCTTGTTTCGAGCGGAGACTATCGAGTCGTTCTTTCCGGACTTGGCGGCGACGAGCTCCTTGGGGGAGTGCCCACTCCTATTCCCGAACTCGCTGACCTGCTCCGCCGTCTCCAGGTAAAGCGCTTCCTGCGGCAGTCTTTCGCTTGGGCCCTTGTGAAAAGAAAACCCATCGTCGGGCTATGGGGCTCGGTTCTTCGGCAATTTATTCCGGATTTTTCGTTCCGTTCGCGCCCTGCCAAGACACAACTCCCGTGGCTCACACCCGACTTCGCGGCGCGTCACCGGCACGAACTTGAGTCTCGACCTCGAAGAATGACGATTGCCGGAGGCTCTCCCAGCTTTCAGGCGAACCTCCAAGCGGTCGCGAGTCTTCGCGCGCAGCTTTCCTCGATGGCGCTCGAGTCGAGTCCGACCTACGAGTGGCGCTATCCCTATCTCGATCGCGATCTGATGGCTTTTTGCTTTTCGATTCCCCGGGAACAGCTGGTCCGTCCTCGCGAACGCCGCTCCTTGATGCGGCGGGCTCTTCTCGACATCGTTCCCCGCGACATTCTGGATCGCAAACGAAAAGCTTACGTCAGTCGCGGTCTCGTGAAGGTCATCACGAGCGAGCACATACGGCTCTGGATTTCCGGTCCACTTCGAACGGAAGAAATGGGAATTGTCGATTCGCGGGAATTGTCACTCGCCGTTCAAGGCGCAGAACAGGGGTTGGACGTCGCGACCGTGCCGCTGCTCCGAACACTCGCCCTCGAAGGGTGGCTAAGAAACCTTCGTCAGCAGGAGAGCGAATCGAGGACGAATTCGCCGCAGAAACCTAGCGAAATTCAAGTTGCCGGTTACGGCAATCATCAGATTCTCGGCCGAGAAACGTAGGGAAAAAAGGGGGTGATACCTGTGAATTACAAAAAGCCCGAAATCACGAAGCTCGCGGAGGCAGCGGAAGCCATTTGCTCCGAGGACTCTTTGATCAAGCGCTTTGCGGGGATGGATTCGGTCAATCCGAGACAGCAGACAAACCCAGCTTACTTCGCGGAGGAGTAAGCCAACGACGGGATCTCCGCTTCACGAGATCCCGAGGTGTTTCCGAACGGCGATGTTTCGCCGCCGTTCGGCGAGAACGAGCAATGGCCGTAAAAATCTAAAACGGAGGGAGGTGATACTCATGAATTACACAAAGCCCGAAATGACGAAGCTTGCGGACGCAGCCGAAGCGATCTGCTCCGAGGACTCGCTCGTTAAGAGCATCGTCGGTGCAGACCTCACGAACCCGCATCGGCAGACGCCCGGCGCGTACCTAGCCGAGGAGTAGCGGTGGAATCCCGGAGGATTCCGAAATTAAATCCTCCGGGATTCTTCATTTCGACAGAGAGGAACTCCGCGCCGGAATCGACAAAGAATCCTCGCGCCGCGTGGCCGTTTCGTCACGCAGTCGATTCCATCTTCGATATTGCGCTTCTTTTCGAGGGTCAGGGTCCTGTTCGTCCCTCAGCCAGAATCGGAACCAGTCCAGGTTTCGTTCGTAGATTTCCAGCTTGTGTCGCGGTTGATTGCGGACGTGCAGTTCGTTCGGGTAGATGTAGAGCTCGATCGGTTTATCGAGATCGCGGAGCGAACGATACGTTGAAAGATCGATCAGATATTCGGTGTCGGAAGCATTCTCCAGGATGGGAGTGACAATCTTGTCCGCATTCATCGACATCGCAATCTTCTTCCAGTCGGGATTCAACACACCTCCGGACCACCCGCCGAGCCGCCACTGCTCGAAAATACGATGCCATTCATCGCTTCCCAGAAAGTAAAAGAAGGGATCGTAGTTCTGCGCACCCGAAGCGGCATGGAACAGTTCGCTGTGAATCAACGCGTACCCGGCGATTTCTTCCCCGTGACTGAATCCCGAAATACCGACTTTCGAAGGGTCGATGATTCCTTGGTCTGCGAGACGCCCAACGGCTTGAAGGATCGATGCCGTAGGAGAAGCCCAGGTCAGAAGCGTTTCGTCAAAGTTACCGGTCACTCGGTTTCGAATCCACCCTGAGTCGACGCACAGCACCGCAAAACCTTGCGCGGCGTACACCTGAACGGGGTTCTCATCCCCAGAAGCTCCCCGCAGAAAATAATCGCCGCTCCGATACGTCGTTACGATCAGCGGATACTTCTTGCCCGGTAGGAAATCGGGCGGCTTGACCAGATACGCAAACCAGTTTTCACCATAAGAATTCATTCCTTCCAAACGCTCTGTGCCGCCCTTTTCGAGAACGGAAAACTCAGGATTCAAATCGACGATGATACGAACGGGCTTGGTCAAGTCATCGATCACGGCAATCTGCGGCGGCGTGGTGTTGTTCTCGCGCAGGCAAGCGAATACCTTTCCTTCGCGGTCCGACGTAAACGAAGAGAGATATTCGTTCGGTTGAGCCCGGTAGAACAAATGCGGCTTCAAATCCCCCAAGCCCAGTGCCCAAAGCTCCGCGGAATGTCCTCTTCCGTCGTGCTCGGTGAAGTACAGCGTGGTTCCGTCCGCCGTCCACCAGAACTGATCGACGCGGTGCGCGTCCGGTGTCAGTTCCAGAAGCTTGCGGCCTTGGTCCGAGGTAATCAGAAGCCTCGTCGCCCACGTTTTAGACTGTGCGGGATTATCAACTCCGTAGAGGTAAGCGATTTTCGATCCATCAGGCGAAGGGGCGGCATCCAGTATGTTGTACTTCGCAAGGGGAGACGCTTTTTCCGTTTCCGATGCCGCGTTCCACGGCTTCCACCTCGCCTTCTCCTCGTCAGTTGCCGGACGCGCCTGCTGGGTTTTGAGATCGTACATCCAGTACCGGTGCTCCGATTCTTTGGCATCTTCCATCTGCGTGTGGACCGGAATAACCTGGTAGGGATGGATGGCCTGGTTGAACAGCACTCCGGCGTCAAATGATTTCCCGACATCGAGGCCCGCCTGCAGCGTCACGGTCGTGAGGAATAAAGCGGTGCCGTCGGGGGACCACCTATAGCTTTCGACGTCGGCGGGAACCGACGTGACTTTTTCGACGAGCCCAGATTTCAGATTCCAAATAGTGACCTCCCAGTGCTCGTCCGATCGCAGCCGCGTTCGGTAGGCAATCCATTGCCCGTCGGGTGACCATTCGGGAGATTCTTCGATCCACTGATTGATGTCGTCCCAATGCGGCATCCCTGCCGTCCCCAACGCTTCGACGCGGCCATCACCTTTGGTCGCAACGACAAATAGGCCGGAACGGTATCCATTCGTTTCGTATTCGGCCTGACCGACGACAAATGCCAGGCGACTTCCGTCAGGCGAAAGGCTCATACCCTTCACGTCGCGCAGCGTCAGCAGATCCATCGGTGTTACGGGCCGAGCGTTTGTCGCGACGCTTTGCTTTAGTTCGACCGGCGCAGGATCAAACGCCGCGCCCTCGACGGCCTGAGCAACCAAGCGGGCCGGGAACCACGCGATGGAGATTCCGAGAATGGCGAGGAGAAAAATGAGTCGCCGCATTTTGGGACACACCTCCAGCAAGGACTGTTCGGCGCTTCTGCCGCAGTCGAAGCCACGATTCGTTTAGCGAGTTAGAAGGTTAGTTTCAACGACACCTGCAGCGAGCGTGGACCTCCGCCCTGGAACAGGGGATTTAGCCCGCCTAAGGCTTGGTTCAACATCTGTGTGGACTGGAAGTACAACGGACCGAACTGAATGTATCCGAGCGGATTTGCGAAGTTCGGATGGTTCAGCACGTTGAATGCATCCGTGCGAAATTGCAGTTTTACTCGTTCACCCAAAGGAAAAACTCGAACGATCGAAAGATCGACTTGCGTAAGTCCAAAGCCCGAGATGTCGTTTCTTCCTTCCGTTCCCTGGCGCACCTTCGTCGGAACCACGAAGGCATTTGGATTGAGCGTCTTTCCTCCCGGAGCTCCGGGGGTTACAAGCCAAAGGGGTTCCCCCGGGACCAGGTCCGGACGCGTCAGTTGTCCCGCGACTTCCGAGGCACCCAGATCCACCTTCGCATTGAACGGAAATCCAGAGCGCGCCACGATTGTGGAGTCGAGCGACCAGTCACGCGTGACGGCCGACAGAACGCGCTCTCCGTGGGTCGAGGGCAATGCCCAAGTCACTGCCCCCGAAAAACTATGTCGTACATCGAAATCGGACGATGCGTAGTCGCCCTTGGAAGGGATTACTGTGTTCGACGGACCCGCGACATCGTCGTCCGAAACATTGTCGAGCGAGTGCGAATAGCTGTAATTCAACAGCGCCTGCACGTGCCCGGATAATGGACGCCTGTATTGCACTTGCAACGCGTTGTAGTTCGACAGAGCGTCGTTCTGCGTCAGATAGAAGATGCCCGCAAAATTAGGATTGGGCTGTTCGAACGCCGACTTCCGGAGTTGGTCCCTGCCCGCCTGTCCGACGTAAGTGATGCTCAGCGCTTGGTTTCCCGCGAAGGATTTCTCAAGCGCCACGTTCCACTGGTACGACCTCGGAAGCTCGAGGTTTGGCGAGAAGGCGTAGACCTGATCCGAATAGGGCGGCTCGAGTGACAACGCGGGAAGATACGACGAAGCGTTCGCGAGCGGGACCGAAACCACCGGATAGTACGTTGACGCGGAATTCGGCCAGTACGACGGAACGACAGAGGCGGCACCCAGTCCCAAGTCATAAAAAATCCCAGTTCCAACGCGAACGACGAAATCGCCCTTGGCGTTGAGCCGATAGGCCAATCCGAATCTGGGAGCAAAATTCGCATAACGCGTTTTCCAGAGCGGCGTGCCGGCGGGTGCCAGCGCGATCGCCGACGGATCATTCACGTTTTCCCACGACGCAAGATACGTGTTTCCCCTTGCCGAGGGCGCCGGGCTCAAGTCCCATCGCAATCCGTAGGAGAGCGTTAGTCTCGCCGTGACATTCCAGGTGTCCTGCGCGTAGAAGGACAGCGCCGGTGCCTTGATCTTGGCAGGGCTCGTTGTCGTCGCGTACAGGTCGGTTTGTCCGGTGGCTAGGAAATCCTGGACGCTGTCGGCGGAATAGCCCAGCGTCGCCGTTGCTGGATGAACGTCAAGAAACAGGATTCGTCCATCGACTCCGAATTTCAATTTGTGACGGCCCAACGTCCAGGAGAAGTCATCCACGATGTTCACCTGTCTCGACTGGTTGTGACCAATCGATCCAGCTGCAAAGAAGTACGTATCGAACGTTTCGAAGTTCAACTCGTTCGCCGGGAAGGGCAGGTTGCCGAGAAAAAGACTCGGATCGGGGAGCGTTGCACCGCCCATTGCATGAAGAGCCGATTGAATGTTCGAAGTCTGCGTTGAGTAGTTGCCGCGAAGCGAGTTCGAAGTGCTGCTGCTCCACTCCGAGTTGATTCCCACCGTAAAGGTCTGCGTGTCTACCGGAAGCGTATCCAGCTCAGACGGACTGCTCAGGTTGACAGTTTCGGACGGCGCGTAGTTGTAACGGCCGAAGATCGAAAAGTGCGAACTGAAGAAATGATCGATCCGCAGGCTCGTCGCATTCAGCGTTCCGGAATTCGAATAGTTGCCGGCGTACTGCGCGGTATATCCGTCCGCAGAAATCGGGCCATTCGGTAGAGGGTAAAGGTCGAGGAAGGGCGCGAGCGGTGTGGGCGCGCTCTCCCTCGACGAGAGGGAAGGTACGGGCGTAAGGATCGTAGTCGGCAGTCGCAGGCGAGCGCCTTCGTACGAGAAAAAGAAAAACGTCCGGCCCTTCCAGACGGGGCCACCCAGGTAGCCACCGAAATCATTGTGTCTTTCCTCGGCGCGCCCGAGCCCCGCATTGTTCGCGAACCAGTCGTTCGCATCCATGACGTCGTTGCGGAAATAATCGAACGCCCCTCCATGCCAGTCATTTGTACCGGAGCGAGTTGTAAGGAGTACTTGTCCGCCCGGCTGACGCCCGAACTCGGGAGCGAACGACGACGTTTCGATCCGGAATTCCTGAAGGTCATCGACCGACACCAGGCTGCTGGTTCCGCCCAGCGCGCTGAAGGCCTGCGACTGGCCGAGGCCCGACCCAGCACCTGCGCTAAATCCAGGCTGCACGCCAAAGTTTGCGGACACTCCGTCCACGCTGAAGCTGTTCGAGCTGGTTCGCTGACCCGCTATGCTGAATTGGCCGGGAGAATTGCTGTTCGCAGGCGCGATCACGACACCGGGCGTGAGCTGCAAGAGTGTGTTGAAGCTTCGGCCGTTCAAGGGCAGGTTCTCGACGAGTTGACGATCAATAACCGTACTGACCGATCCTGATTCGGTATTCACAAGCGGTGCGCCACCCTGAACGGTCACGATCTCCGAAACCGCTCCCAGCGGAAGCCGGAAATTAATCGCGAGCGCGTCCTGCACGTGGATGACGATGTCGGGCTTGATGATCGTCTTGAACCCGACTTTCGAAACCTGAATGCGGTAGGGGCCCGGCGGAAGATTCGCAACGAGGTACACGCCTTCACTGTCGGTCTTGGTCGGATATTGAACGCTGGTCGTGTCGCTGACGATCAGAATATCCGCGCCCCCGACAATTCCGCCGGAGGGATCGAGAACGATTCCGCTGATTGTTCCCGTCGGCGATTGCGCGTGGCTCAGCGACGCACAAAGTAAGATGAGCGGGAGGAATAATACTTTCGTTCGCACTCGCAAAAGAGCCTCGATGGCGAGTTACGTTCTCTCGCTACTAGGTCTATGCGAACTGTGGCGGTTTTTGTGCCAGCGAAACTTTTGTCCCGGAAACCAGACAGGAAATTCGGGCCGAATTAAGGATGATTCGAATTGACGCGCAGGTAGGCGAACAGCAGCGGTTTGCCGCTTGGATGATGGCTTCCACCATTCGGTTCTACGGTTACAAAGACAGCGTCGATGGATGCCAGCGCCTTGGGATCGTCGAACTTCAGGACCCAGCGCTTCTTGCTCGCATTGTCCTGGTAAAACACGCCCAAGCTGAGAGCCTGCTGCTTGTCGACTCCGCGCCGGCCCCACGCTTGGAAGGTGCTGGCGGTCTTCAGCCCTGATTCCTGGTCGAGGTCGTAGGCATAAAAGATGAGCGACTTCCCTTTTGTGTAGAAAACGCGGCCATACGTCTTATCAGTCTCACCGGTTCCCGCCACGTCGTGAATCTCTGCAATGTACAGATCTCGAGCGCCCATCAGCTCGCGGATATCCCGGTCGTGGTCGAGCAGTTCCTGCTGTTTTGCGATTTCACCGTGCTGCTGGTCGACTGTCTCTCCGCGATCGGTGGCCAGTTTCGTCAGCTCCTCGACCTTGGCTTCGAGAGACTCGGCGCGGCTTGCTGATTCTTCGCGCTCGCGCGCGAGCGTATCGACCTTCGCTTGCAATTCGGCAACGTTCTTTTGCGCAATGACCAACTGCGCCTCACTACCCGAAGCCCCGGACGAGCTGCCCGCGACCGCGCGACCGACATCCGTGTCTTTCCCGCCGGCGACGGCGATCGAGTCTTTGAGGCGTCTAATCTCGTCGGACTGTTGCGTCAGTGAAAGCCTGAACTGCTGGATTGTCCGGTCGTCGTCCGCCAGTTTCGCAACAAGCTGCGCCCGCTCATGCCCCAGATCGCTAATCTGCCCTTCAACAGAGTCGTGAGGGGTAGTGGAGCTGGTGATTGGTTGCTGCGCGGAGTCGGCACCACGTTTCACGCCGCTTCGATACGCGACGATGCCGAGCGCGACCGCGAGGATTGCGCAGGCCGCAATCGGCATCCAGAGTTCGACCCAAGGAATTTGGGAAGGACGATACGCGAATCGTCGACCCGGGAAGTCCGCGACAGCGTTGGGCAGCGGCTTGTCGGCGGGAAGGGTCTGCCCTTCTCCGGAGTCGAGCCGTCGGAACAGTGCCGTTTCGGCTTCCTCAAGGGACCACGAAGCGTCGTGTTTATCGAAGTTTGGAGCGACCTCCTCAACGAGGGCAGGTACAGCGCTTTGAACGGTTATTTCGAATTCGTGTTTGGCCCGCCGGCACAACGCACATTCCGCAAGGTGATCTTCCAGGATCTTTTGCTCTTCGGGGGATAGTTCCCCAGCGGTTGACGCGGCGCACAATTCCAGGTACTTCTCGTGCGAACTCATAAATTACAACGCCTCAACTTCCCCGACTCCGGGTCTCTTCTAAGGCGAACAGTCACGGCCAACGCAACCCGTTATCTTCCGCGTGCTTCCGAAGCTTTTCCAAACCGCGATAATAGTGATGGCGGATATTAACGTAGGACTGCCCAAGTTTTTCCGCGATTTCGTTGAAGTTGCAGCCCTCATAAAAATGTAAGCGAAAGGTCTCTTGCTGGAAGTCAGTCAAGCTAGACCACGCGGTCTTCCAGCCGCGAGTGCCGAATAGACCTTCGATTGTGTCAATGTAGTTTGTGCTTTCAACGCTGTCGCAGAGATTTTCGACGTGATTGTCCATGATTCCGGACGAATAGTAACCGTGAGACTTAAGCTGCCGTCTTCGGAGGAGCGCCTGAGTGTAGGCAACTTGAATTATCCATGAGCGGGCACAACCTTTCGAGCTATCGAAAAGCGCACTCTTCCTATGGATGTAAAGAAAGACCTCTTGAACGAGATCGTCAGTTTCCGCGTGGTGCCGTAGGATTGCCCTACCTATATTCCGCGCCACATTTGCATAACGAAAAAACAATAGCGAAAGCGCATCGTTGTCGCCTGTCGCGATTCGTCCGATTAGGGTGTCGTCCTGCACTTGGTCATTTAAGACTTCCGGTGCGAGGACGTCGCGTGCTTCTACATCTACCTTTGTATCGGGCGGAAATACTGAAAGGCGAGCTGTCGCAGAGTTGCCCACAGTGAAAAACATACTACTGCGAGCGCTCGTTGTTTTCTAGCGGAGTTTTTAGCGAGCTTTCTTGGACTTGGGAGGGCGACCGCCCTTTCGGTTCTTGCGCTTGGCTTGAAGTTTTTTGAAGTACTCTGAGCCGCGCTTGGCGATCTCCCTCCCACCCTTCCGTCCAAGAGCGACGGCGGCGGGATCCTTCTTTTTCGCCAAAGTAACTAATTGAGATTACAACCACACGGTCAGAAGCGGCAAAGATTCTTGAGTTTTCGAGATGAACTCCCCACGTTGGGGCGGTTGTCTTCAATCACAGACACCGTAAGGCCGCAGAGCAAGAGTTCAGCGATTCGCTGAATAATCTGTTTGGCGGCGAAAGGGGAACCCAAGACGATCCAGATGTGAGTCAAACGGAGCCCGGGGATGCCCCGACGAACTACTCATTGGCAACTCATAAACTCACTAAGATCCGCTCCGTTCTGGCTTCGTATTGGCTCATTCGCTCTGCTCCTAATTTCACTTTGTCTGTTATTGATGTCGATCGCGGTTGGCGTTCACCGATTGCGCCTCGCTACACTGTTCGTTCCGGCCATTGCAATCGTGATGTGTTGCTCGTTTTTGTTGGCTACTTGTTCGTGGCTTCAATTCACGAAGGACCATCGGCGAGCAGACAAAGCCTTCCGCAATGCGGACCTTGAATTCTCATCTGTTTTCCTAAATGTCCTAGACGGGATTCTTCTGCTTGATGAAATGGGTTGTTGTCTGGACGCTAATCCGGCCGCCGCTGCATTTTTGCGCATTCCCAGACACGATCTTATCGGCCGAAAGATCAGGGACATGTTTCTGGAATCAGTCAAATTCGACCAACTCTGGAAATTACTCCTTAGCAATAGATACATACGAGGTCAAGCGACGCTGGTTGCCCGCGACGGAACGCTTGTAATCGCGGACCTCACGGCGGCTGCAAATTATCTACCAGGCCGCCATGTATTTATTCTCTGCGACGCCACCGAAAGGGTTCGCACTGAGGAGCGCCTCCGCAGAAGCGAAGAACGATTCCAACAAATGGCTAACAACATCCAAGAGATCTTTTGGATGCTGGACACTACGACGCAGGAACTTGTTTACGTCAATCGCGCCTATCACGCTCTTACCGGACACAGCGTGGAGCGTGTATTGCAGAATCCGCTTTCGTATCGCGACGTAATCCATCCCGAAGACAGAATTCGTATTCTTTCTAGACTCCAGGAACTCACGCCATATGGACCGTTTGACGAAGAGTGCCGTTTCATTCGAGCCGACGGAGAAGTCCGATGGGCATGGGCGAAAGGTTTCCCAGTCGCAGACAACGGAAGTACGCGATGGTTTGTTGGAACTGCACAAGACATCACATCACGCAAACTCGCCGAAGCGCAGATCGCGAGGCATCTTGACCTCGCCGAAGCTGCGAGGGCTGAGGCAGAAGCGCTCAGAAGAGCGACCCTAGCTCTGAGTCAAAATCTTGCAATGGATTCGGTCTTAGACACCCTTCTCCAATGTATTTCAGAACTCGTTCCCTTCGATGTCGCTACGGTCTTATTCGTAGAAGATTCTACAACCCTAATGGTCGCGCGCGAGGCACCGCGAATCGAACCTAGGCGAATTGGAGTAACGTTCAGGGCGTCCGAAAATACGTTCTTGGAAAAGGTCTTATTCGAGCAGAGGGCGTTTCTTCTCAGGGACGTAAGTAACGAGAACGAATGGCGAGGGATACAGCCCCTTGTAGGAATAAGGTCTTGGCTCGGTGTGCCACTGATCGCCGCCGGCAACGTCCTAGGCATTCTTTCGCTCGGTGCGCACGATCCGAACACATTTGCGAACGAACACCTTCGTCTGGCCAAATCGCTGGCAATCGCCGCAGCCGTCGCTATCAGAAATGCCAGAATCCACGCGCGTGCAGAAATCTACGCTGCTGAACTTGAAAACAATATCCGAGAACTACGCACAGTACAACCAGCCCGCAAAAGGCGGGAGGATGATCCGAATACTCAGTGTGGACGCAGTTAATTCCGCATTCTTAAGTGTGATCGTGAACTCAACTCCAATTTAGCGCAGCACTTGCTCAAGAAAGCTAAATTCACACTGGAGATCGAATGCAACGCGATGAACAATGTAGACGGATCGATGGATTTGCTAACTCATTTCGAGCCAAAAATGGCGAAGCTCAATTTCCGGCAAGCCGTTCGTTCTGGCATGGTTCGACCGATAGACGGCAAAACGGAGAGACGAGTCCACTTTCTCCAGACGAAGCAGATCTTTCGTCGTCCATCCTGGTTGTTCACCCGCTAAGTTCTCAATCCAAGCTGAGACCCGGTTATCCCAGATAGATGTCGTCTCAGCCTGGACATATCCGACCATTGCCCCAAGATTGTGAAGCGCGCCGTGATGTCCTGCCTTGAATCTCTGAATGCCGCCCGTCGAAGAATATTTGCTAAAGACGTATTCACGTTCGTCTCTTTCTTTGGCCGCTGGTGTAGGCATCCTCTTGCATTCGAGAGGCATTAGGCTATCGAACTCTGTATGTCTCCGGCCCTCTATATGGATCGCCGGGCCACACGCCGAGGCGACCAAGTCAATTTTTCTGCCTCTCTGTTGCTCGTCGGCTTCCTCGACCCTAAATTGAATATTGTCCCAGCCCTCGGAGTGTCTTGCCGCGCTATTGAGATGACCACATAGTTGCGATGTTAGAACTGTTTCTGACGATTCATTGGGCCGGTCGGATCGGTCCCTCCAAGTCGGCAACTCCCCACCGATGAATTCAAGAAGTTCTTCTCTAAACGTGGATGGTGCGTGGATGTCCTGCCCAAGCGTTCCGAACTGGGCGGAATTATTCGTATTGTTTGCAAGCATGGGGATGGACTCAGAATCCTTGCGCTCGAAGATCCGACAACGTCTCATCGGCATCGCGTAGTGCCACAGACCGCAGCCAGTAACGCAATCTGTCAGGCTTTAGTAGAAAAATAAACTTCTGATCATAGATGCGTGCAATTCGAGTTACATGAAGTGCTGTCCCTTTCTGCTCATGCAAAAGCGCATCCAGCTTACCTTTCAAATCGCTTGTCCCGTTCCAGTCTATGTTGCCGCCGTCGAACGAAAATGCTTGGCAGACAATCCCCGGCCAAGATTGGGGAGCCAACGGCTTTAACGGCTTTTTCTTGTAAATTGTGTTTATTTGGCGAACAAATACTTCACTGAACTCGGCATAAGAAGAGTCGCCGCTATTCTTCATTACCGCGGAGTCCTCACCCAATCTAATGAGGTCGCGTTGGTACTCCACGAGGTCATCTACAAGAATCTTTTCGTTCGAACTCAGATCGAGGCTGCCGTTTTGAGGATACGGTATAGCAAGAATGTCCGCGGCAGAAAGCGTCGTCGCCTTTTGCGTAAAAAGTCGCACACTCACGCCGGCAGCAAATGCCCGCAAAGCCGTCGATTCTTTCGTCAACCATTCGTTAACGTCACGCAAACACGAATAGTCTTCCCTGGGAGCTGCGAATCCCACGATTTTGTTCTTATACGTAAGATAGTGTTTCGACCAGATTGCATGAGGAAGATCCATTTGCTCTCGCACCAGTAGCAGTGGCGGAGCGAAGCGTTTCTGGGATCGTGGGCCCTCTATCGATCTGTTCGGAGCCTTCCCGATTGCCGAAGCGTCGATGCCGTCCAGAGTCAGCGCCTCGGATGGGAGTAGCGGTTTGCCGATGATGTGATCGGCAGGTCGGGATACATCCCTTTGCCCTTCGATGAAACCTTCTCCAAAATCCCATCCTCGATCCGTAGCATATTGATCAAGAGTTCGAAATTTCTTCAGGCGGTCTATGAAGCTCAGTACGCGCCCGCCGCCAAGTAAGTCCGATCGCCAAACGCCATCGTTCTCCAGTGCAAGGGAACGGGGTAGCCAGTGCAGATCGTAATAATCGATATCAAATCCTTGCTCCGCATCGACGCGGCCGCTACGGCGAAAAGTGGCGTGAAGAATTTTGCGATTTGCAGGCGATGTAGTCGCTTCGGCTAAGATGACGACTACTTTCGTGTCGGCTCCGCCCTTGTGAAATAATCCACGCACAGAGGTGAAGTCGAGCAATTCCCGCACATCCCACTTGGAAATGAAGGCGCGCCGGAAACCGAGCGATCCTTGGTTATAAAGCAAGTTGTATTGTTGGAGCATACTGAGGACGCCGCCCACCGCTACCATTTCCATCCCTTCGTGAAGAAAGAGATACGCCAACTGCTTGTCCGGCAGAGAGCCATAGGCCGCTTCGTAGCGCTCGTAACTCCGTTGTGCCCCTTGTGTTGTGAGGGTCGAGGTGAAAGGAGGATTTCCCGTCAAAACGCCCACGGATTCCTTTATTAAGCCGCGTTCTTTGGCTTCAAAAAAGCAGGAACAATGTAGTGTCTTTCCCGCAAGAGCAGGAAAGAGCCTAATGCTCGAACGGATCGTTTCCGGTTCGAGAGCGTCGCAAAGAGCTAAACATAGACTAAACGCAGCGAGTTCAACGGCGCCTTCTTCCAGATCAATGCCATGTACTTTCTTGAGTAACCCTTTGAGGACGGTCACACCAGGGCGTTTCCAATCGTTTCGACTACGCCAATGCAATACCAACCGTTTGTAGGCTTCAACGAGAAATACACCAGAGCCACATGAAGGATCGAGGATGACTTCGTTTTTTCGATGCAAATCGTCAAGCCTTGTCCAACTCAAGGCCTCGTCAAGCATCAATCGAACTAGAAACGGTGGAGTGTAAACTGAGGTGTCGGCGTCGCTGACGAATAGCTGATAAATGTGGCTAATGAGTTCTACGGGCAGGTCCTTAAACGAATAGAGTTGCCAAAGAGTTAACTGACCATTTAACTCTTCATGTCCTTCCACGAGCCGAGCGAAGCGCGTGAGTTGGTTGCTATCTTTCAGGGATTCATAGTCGGCATCATCCAAAATAAACACATGCCCATTGAATCTTTCCTCCAACGCTGCCAACAGTTTTACTAGGTGCTTGCCGTTAGCAAGCACCTGAAAAAATCGCGTCGCGCCTTTCTGAAATTGTCCGAAGTAATCTACTGGGAACGCCCCGCGTTCTTCCAGATACGCGATTAGCAACGAGAGGATCAGGAGCTTCCGCCGGAGGTGTTTTTTGAGAATACCCTCCTCGTTCAGATCGTCGTTGAGTTGCTTCACCGCGTCGATGAGGCACTTGTGGGCAGATTTCCTAGCCGACAACATCGCCTTGCAAACAGCGGGATCGTCCCATAAAGTGCCGTTACGTAATCGGGCAGCGTCCCACCAAGGGTCATCGCTGATGCTTGCTGCCAAACTCAGGGTCTTGTAAGGTTTGCAAATGGTTTTTCCGGTAGCGGAGATAAAGTCCGCTTTATGGGCGCATCTGAAGAGCTGCACAAGGCCTGGTGTTTTCCGGTAAAGCAGGGGCACACCGCCCCAAGACCAAAGCCGCTGATGGATCGCTGCAAATTCCGGATCGTCGGCAGGTCCGCTCGAGACAAACACGAACGCTTGAGCGATAGGAGCTCGACCGTTGCGGCCCGCCTCAAAGAGAACTGCCTGGGCACCATATGCAGCGGCCTTCTCGACCATCGCAACTTCCTCGGGAGGACGCCCGTCGTGAGCGTATCCGCTGACGGCGATGAGTCCGTCAACGCCTAAGTTCATTGCGGAAGCGTCGAGATCGATAAGCCATTTTGTACGGTCAGTCATTCTCTGTTCGTTTTCCAAGAGTCGGGTGTACTTCTACCCAGCAGACTGCGGAACGCCGCCATTCCGACGTCCAACGGTTGAGCCCGCTTGAATCTTAACAATAGGAGAACAAAAAGCGAAACAGAGAAGATCTCATCCTGTGCTAGTGGTCCCGCCAAACAACGGCCTAGATTGGACGGCCACCATTGGATTTGCACGCTAGGAATCCAAATCGTCATAAAACCTGCCTCCTAACAGGCTAATAACCACAACCGCCTGTAACCTCAACTTCGGCACCACTATCGACCATTAACGATTCAAGAAGGGGGGTTATCTGGTCTACGTTACACACGAATTCACCTTGAGTTGGAAAGAAGAAGCTCGTGTTGATACGAGATAGGACAGAGGCAAGCGTTTCAGATTTGTAGCTCATTTAGTATCCGATATCTCGGGTTGCTTGAGATCGTCCAGAAACTCCGACGAGGGGTTAACGCTTGCTACAAGCAAATGGTCTCGCGCGCGCGTGCAGGCCACGTACAGCAGATGGCGCTCTGTGTTGTAAATCTCCTCGAGATCGGCGTCGTCCGAAACACTTTCGATTCTAGATTGCAGCGGCATGATTTCGTCGTCACAGGCCATTACGACAACGGACCTGAATTCGAGTCCTTTGGCCAAATGCATCGTGCCGATTGAGACTTTTCCTCCTGTCGTCTCAACATGCTCATCGAGCATTTTAAATTCCAGGCCAACCTTTCCAACCGCAAGTCGGGCACGCTGAAGTTCTGCATCCGAACGGACGAACACGCCCATTTCGTGTGGCTTGACCCCTTCCCGGCCACGCTCCGTAAGCCACTCAGCAACGCCACTGTTCTCGTCGTCCAGGGTTTTGAACCTCTTGATCGCGGGAGTGGGTCCGTTAAATACAGAAACCGTGCCACGCCTGTGCTCTGTATTACCGTCGACATCGGACACTTCCGGTCCCAAAAGTCGGTCAGTCTGCATCCTAATCTGGTGTGAAGTTCGATAGTTAATATGCAAAGTGCGCGCCCTGCCGCGAATATCGACTCCAAGCGACTTCCACGAGAAGGGCGTCTGGAAAATACGTTGCCCAAGGTCGCCAGCGAAAAACAAGCTATTCGGCCCTGCTCCACCAAGAGCAGCGATGAATTTCAACTGTGCGACGCTTAAATCTTGCGATTCATCGACCACAATAAACTCGAAAGGTAGGCTTTTTCGCTTGCCACATTGATCCGCCAAGGCAGTAAACATTTGAGGGCGGGTGATGAAACCCTCCGCGCTCAGTCTGGCACGCACGGCCTCAAGGACTGACCACAGCTTTGCTCGCTGAGCCTCTTGCAAACGCGTCTTTCTTCCTAAGCGCGCTACATCTCGATATGACTCCCAACTCTGCAGTTGCCATGCGTCAACGATCTCTTCCCATTCTGCAATTAGAAAGCGCTGATTAAATTTTAGATCTGCGACTTTCCCAGCAGCCTCAGTCATGAATCGCCGAATCACATCTCCAGATGCTATCTTCGGCTTATCAAACTGCTGCTCGTATAGGCGCTCTCCAATTGCGTTTAGAGCATGTACTTCCAGGCTTTCGCCCAGCCGAGGCTCGTTGCTTATCAATCGCCTCAGCTTGGCCCGCAAAGCATCCGCTAGCGTCTCGCTGAAAGTCGTAAGCAAAATGCGGCTATCTCGGTTCGAACGTGCTAGAAAAACCGCCCTGTGAAGCGCGACAATGGCTTTTCCCGTACCGGCTGAACCGGAAACGCGAGCTGGTCCGGTGTAATCGCGTTCCACCAATTCGCGTTGGGCCGGATGAAGAAATATCGTCCACTTATCCCACGGGTAAGTAAACGCGCGCTCCAGCTCTTCGACATCGTTCATTACGCGGAACCGGCGCTGTGCATCGGGATGGGCGAACGGACCAACAACGGCAGGAATCGGTTGAGCGATGCGCGGATTGCCCCCGGTGGCTAGTTCGAGTAATGCCTCCGCAGCCTCACTCGGTAAGTGGGTCAACAAATTCAGGATACTATCTTCAGTTGCTTGCCGGACGTCGGTGACCCATTCCAGTGGGACGCCATAAGTGAGCAGTACTTCGTCGGTTAGGTTCGCAAATAGCGGTGGTCTTGGGGGCTTAGGTCGTTCAACCTCTACATAAACAGGAACAGCAATTTCTTCGACGCGTTCGCGTATTTCTACCAATTGCGCCGCACCCGTCTTGGGATGAGTTTCCAACTTGCGCCGCTCCGCCCACGCGTATGCCTTGTCGTGATGATCAACGTAACATAGTAAAATGCTGGAATCTGTTTTGTGAACGATGAGACGAATATCGCTACCAACCCTCACCGACCAGAAACACTTATCTTTCGCCTTATCGACGCGATGAAAACTGAGTCCTGGACTAGCTGGGTTCAGCTGCAGATCGAACGCCGCAGTCTTCACTGCCTTTTGCTCGTCTCGGGTAAGTCTAGTGAGGCTATCCGTGAATGTGTCGGCGATCCGAAACTCCATCATTCCACCTTGAACACTTTCATCACTTCATCGCCAAGATGATTGATGACCTTCACGGCGATGCGCCCCGATTTTGGTTTCGGAAACACGCGCGACGTATCGCTATTGAGCGTCGCCCAGGCTTCTTGATTGATTTCAGCCTTAAGAGTGGTCTTCAATGAACTATAGGGATCGTTTGCGCCCAAAAAGTACGCGTGACGAACGAAGAAGCTTTCTTCGTTGTAATCAGTGTCGATAAACCAACATGCGATACCGTCTGCACCATCACTTATTACCTCTCCCGTCTGGGGCTTAAAGACATCAACGCCATTCACTTTTACTCGGATCATTCCCTTATCGGCCGAAATAACATCAATGTCCGGTTCCCCGAAGATCACGAAAATATTTCCCTTTCCTGTATTTTTCAAGTCGTCTGACATGTGCAGGTCAGCGTTCATCCGCGCTTTAAGGACGGGAATGCGTCCTAACTTGTTGAATTCAGTCGCGTGACCTTCATAGTTGAACGCGCAAGCGATCAAAACATCGAAATCTGCGTCACCAGCTTCACGTGCAGCCTCGACCAAGTCTGGCCTCGTCACTGTGCCGAATTCCGGGCCGATAAAGATCGCAGCGCGCCTTTCGGCTCCGGATTTCCCGTCGCCGTCAACATAACGCCCTTCGGCACAAACAAGGTCACCCGGCCACGGCGTAAGTGCGCTGAACGTGATCTTGTCTTCTTTGTGAGCTTGCTGGACGCCGGAGGTTTTGAGATTCTCCAGAATCATCTGAGAGAATGTCTGTTTCACCCCTTGACCAGACCCGGTTTTCTTCAACTCATCGATCAATTCATCGTTTTCATCAACGCCAAGTACGCGGTGCGGCGAAAGGCTTTCCACAGTGAACGGACCGGCGACACGTACCTTTCTCTTGTCTTCGTACGGTTTATCGCAAAGCCTTTCGAATTCGGCTTTTGCTGCAACGGACGCCTCCATTTCCTTCTGCCGCAACATCCGGTCGCGCCACCAATCTCCATGGAGACTCTTTGCCATATCAGGCCAGGTCTCCTCGAGACCACGCGGCACTTCCCATTCTCGCCACTTTTTCCTTAGCGCGGCGTTAAGGGAATCCAAGAGCGGATCGAGTCTGACTTGCCATTTTTCCCAAATGACATCGATCTCGGTATTGTTGGCTATCGATTTCAAAGTTACATGCGGTACCCGATCATAAACAAATCCATGTCGGAGATTCCTTCTGACAGCTTGGGAGCTCGGTAGCGTTCGCGTTATTTCGGCCTCTTTCTCTTGTCCTTCTACTGAATCCGCCAACAAATAATATGGATAACGTGCGCCCATTATCCGCGCTCGCGCCAACGCCAACGCAACACGCGATGTGTCGAGGGTTATCCAACGCCGCCCCCACTGTTCGGCCACAAAAGCAGTGGTGCCAGACCCGCAAGTAGGATCGAGCACAAGATCCCCGGGGTCGGAGGTCATTAGGAGACAGCGTTCAATTACGCGAACATTCGTCTGGACGACATAAATCTTCGAATCGCCGAAGCCGCTCACTCCCGTGTCTGGCCAGAGATTATTGAGAGCTCCCAGTGGAAAATCGTCTAAGTATCGAACAAAGCGAAGCAGTTTACCTACTGGGAAAAGCCTATCTGCTCTTTGAAGCCTGGTTAGAGATGCCTTTGGAGTGCCCCACCATCGAGTGCCAGACGAATATTCCTGCCCCCAAAACTCGAACTCATATTTTGCTCCGGGGCCGGGTTTCGTTAGGTCTGGAATAGCAAATGTCTTACTGCCCTTTGGTGGCGCTGATTTACCATCCAACTCGTCGCGTGTCCGTCTTCGTCTTTCCCCGTCGTCGAGTTCAACGTACTCAAATCGGTTGACAGAAGTCAGCGATTTCTCCGACCAAATCTGTCGAAACTTCACTTGCGTTGAATCCTTTGCGTACCATATTAGCGAGTCGAAGGTTGCATCAAGGCGATCAACCGCTCGAAGGCCCGAAGTCTTTACAAACGCTATCGTCGATTGAAAATTCTCCGCGCCGAAGATCTCATCCATCAGAGCGCGGACGCGATGCACATTTTCATCGCTGATCTGCACAAAGATTGACCCAGAATCGGTGAGCAAATCTCTGGCCACCGTGAGTCGATCCCGGAGGTATGTAAGATAACTGTGAATTCCGTCACGCCAGGTGTCCCGAAAAGCCTTGACCTGTTCCGGCTCGCGCGTGATGTGTCCTACATTTCCGTCCTTAACATCTCGACTAGTCGTACTCCACTGGAAGTTGCTGTTGAATTTGATGCCGTATGGCGGATCAAAATAGATGCACTGCACCTTCCCGCGTAAACCTTCGCGCTCGGCGAGGCTGGCCATAACCTGCAATGAATCGCCGAGTATCATTCGGTTCGACCAATTTTGGTCGTGTTGATAAAACTCGGTCTTGTCCACGCCTTTGGGAATTCCGTTGAAATCGGAGAAGAGATCGGCGGTTATTTGCCCGCTTTCATGCTCACGTTCGCGCGTTTCTCGAAGCAGTTCGTCAACCAGCGCTTTAGGTTGCACTTTCTCCTGAATATATAAGGGAGAGGCGTGGACCACTAAGTCTGACCAATCTTGATCATCTTTGCCGCGCCATACCAACTGTGGATCGACATCCCGGTTTCGGCGTTCGTACGCTACGCGGACAGGACTTTGTTCATTCTTTTGTAGGACGGATTGATATTCGGCCGTCGGGATATTCTTCCGCTTGGCCTCCTCGTGTTTGAGGGTTTCGACGGTCTTGGCGCTGGAGTGTTTTTTGGCCATCGTTTTTATTCCTATCCTGCCGTGGATACGGCCTCGATCATTTTGTTGAATTCGCCTTCTACTCTCGCCTTGAAGTCGGATTCAATCTTGTACACATCTGTGAATTCCGCAAACGCCCAACGCCCATGCGAAGCAAGGTGGTTTATGCCAGGCACCCAATAGGTATCCATCGTCGCTTTCTTTTCCTTTGCGTCTTCGCGTCGATAACCTTTGATCTCGACGACTGAGATTTAGCAAATCGTCGTTGCCGTGGCCATCGTCAACGCGCACTATGAAGTCCGGCAGATACCTCCGCATTTCTGAGCCGTAGCGATAGGGCACTTCAAGACCGAGATTCTGGTTCTTGACATAGTTTCGTACGCGAGAATGCGTTTCGGCGACGCGGCAAAATTCGGCCTCCCAATCGCTATCAAGAACAATCCAATTGACGTGGCAGCGCCGAGCATCGGTTTCCCAACGTAGCGTTTTCGACGTGTTGAAATTAACGTGCATCGTCGAACCGACCGGGTTGTATGGATCGAGCACCGCCTTAATCGGCCGGTCACCGATGAATTTCTTGTTGATGCCGGCAATTATCTTGTTACACGCCATGTCCGCGAGCATCTTGTACTTAAGCTGGGCCGGATAAGTGCCACCCTTACAGACGAGATAACCGTCGAGCCATTGTTTTGCTACGCGTTTGAGTTGACCAAAGAGGTGAAGTTTTGCTTCATCACCGGGATCACGCCACCTGTGCAGGACCAAATGTGATGTTAGTTCATACAAAACCTGCGACGGTCGAACGTCGCCTGTGTGAACAAGGTTAAGGTCCACCCGTTCACCGATGATTCCGGAGTTCTGAGTTTCCGTCGCGCCAACAAGGTCTGGCGTCAGTTCAAGCACGGCGTCGTCATTAAATTCCGCTTCGAGTCGATCTTCCGGCAGCTCAATCCGATAACCTTCCACGCGCGGGAAGCGGATTTCAAGGGCATCCCGTTCGGGCTTCACTGCCTTGACCTGAATCGTTTCACGCGGAGGTTGGGGCGGCGCAACAACGGGCTTCGCGGTAAAATCGAAGGGAATGCCGAGCACGTCGGCGTATTCAACATTAAAAAGACCCTCGTCATTTAGATCGTAGGATTGACGACGTAACGCTCGGCCGATAACCTGCTCGCAAAGTAATTGCGTGCCAAAAGCGCGGACCCCCAAGACGTGCGTGACGGTATTTGCGTCCCAGCCCTCAGTGAGCATTGATACCGAGACGACGCAGCGAATAGCCCCGCCCAACTGGCCAAATTTTCCGACGGTATTCATGACTTCTCGAAGGAGCGTCACATCATCCAGCTCCTTACCGCCGTGAATCTCTTCCGCTAACTTGCCACCCCGCTCAACAATCTCACGCCGAAACCGGTCGATTTCATCCGAAGCCATTGCGCGAAAATTATCGTCCAGCCCTTCCCCTGATTCGAGTTGCTCACTGTCGATTAGAAGTGTGTTTGGGCGCGGAAACGGATTTCCGTGTTCGTCGAAATTCCGAAAGAGTTCTAGGCGGCCGGCCATCGGTGTTTTCGAACCGTCGTCGTTGTCGCGCAGAAATCCGGAAATATAGTCGTATACAAGTTTTGACGTGGACGTATTGTTGCAAACCACGATGAAACACGGAGGAACGCGAATTCCTGCTTCCTTCCAGAGATTGAAGGTCTTTTCATAGTGACCGTAAAGGGCTTCAATCGCAGTTTGCAATTGCGGCGGTAAACTCAGCGGGTCGAGCGGACTTTCCCTATCTCGCCGCTTTTTCGGCATCTTCTTGCCAATGTGCTCCCAGAGATTGCGGAACATGGGCATCTCCGCACCGGGTATGTTGTCCGCTACGGGCACGCGCGGCAATTTCACGATCCCAGACTCAATAGCATCCATGAGCGAAAAGTCACTCATCGCCCAGGGAAAAAGAGTTCCTTCCGCATAGCCGGAACCACTTAGAAAAAATGGAGTCGCCGACAGATCGATCACGCGCGCGACGCCCAGCTTGCGGTTGACCGCTTCGAGACCATTAATCCAGACGCGAGCAGCTTCTTTGTTCTTTTCAGCCTCTTTCTTCTCATCGCCTTTTAGGTTTTCGTCATCCTCCGCGCCCGGCTTCTCTCGGTAACAATGGTGTGCTTCGTCATTCAGCACAAAAATACTCTTCATCCCCATTAGGTCGGGCATCACACGTTGCAGCATTTGCCCTTCGGTTTCGAGCGTGTTCAGCTCTTCGCCTCGCCCTTGAAGGAGCGACCGCCCTCCCTTTGACAATTCGATGCGCTCGCGCAACTTAAACGCGTGGTAGTTCGTAATCACGATCTTCGCGCGGTTGACGTCTTCCACCATGTCGCTCGGCACAAGTTCGCGACTGGAGTAGTAACTGTCCGGGTCGTTTGGTTGCAGCACTCGCAGACGATCTTTGATCGTGAGACCCGGAGCTACAACTAGAAATCCGTGAGTGAAACGCTTGCTCTGAGGATGGCGAGCTGCATTGACGGCTTGCCAGGCAATAAGCATCGCCATAACCGTCGTTTTGCCTGCACCTGTTGCAAGCTTCAAGGCCAGACGCATAAGTTCTGCGTTTGCGTCGTTACTCGCGTTGACGAGATGCTCGACAAAGCTTTCCCCGACTTTGCCTATCTGCGGCGCAACTTCCGTCAGCCAAATCGTCGTTTCGACCGCCTCCACTTGGCAAAAGAAAGGACGAATGCCACTGAACTTATGATGTCGCCAATGTTGGAGCAACCTTGCCGTCTCAGGTGTGACGCGCCAATCATTCGCGTTCGGTAAGAGCCTCCATTTGTCGACCTGATTGCGGACGCCGTTGATGATCGCTGTGTGGTTGTATCGTTGTTTCGCGGACGAGAGTCCCAGTCCTTCGTCAAAAACTAAGTCCTCTTGCTTTACTCCCCGCTTTTTCGGCTTCGGGATCGGCGTGATGAATTCCGCCGAGCGGCGATTTTCAACTATTTTCTGAGTTGGCTGACCTTGTCCGTCGAGCTCCCAATGGCGCTCCGGACAGGTGTACGGAGAGTTTAGAATCGGATGGTCAAAAAACTGGTCAATGTCGCTCATGCGCTCGCACTTGTCCTCTGTAGAACGCTAATCCACACTCGCGTTTCTCGCTGGTTCGTTATCGATAACGTGGTGAGTTTTTATCATGACTTTGAAGCGCTTAGCCAGTGCCTGCTCGGTCTTGAATATTAGGCATTATCCCGTATGAGTAGTAACAAAAAAGGAATTTAACATTCAGGAGGACAACAGCCCTATAACAATCCAGCGGCACGGTGGAACAAAGGAGCCTTTACGCAACGCTACGAAATGCTGAGTCGTATGCAAACATTGCAAAATCTTTCTTCCCCAAGATTTACCGAAGGTCGTCGATTTTACGTTTAGCGACGTCGCTCAGTCGGCTGGAGCGTTCCCCGATCACGGAAACGAGTGCCATCGACTGACGGCCGTCAGCGCCCGGCACGGTTTGAGCCACTCTCAGTTTTCGGGGTCACCGACCAGCGAATTGAGTCGATCCATTGTCCTTTTGTGCCTCCCCTTTCCTTGGGCACGGCTCCGGGATAATTCCTGCGCCCGGCAGCTTCCCGTCTTCTGCTTTCCCGGTTCCTCCCTTTAAGTCGTTCGGGTCCCTCCCGGAATGCAGACGCTCGCCTTGGGAGCAGCATCCTCTCCGCCCTTGGGTGCCCCAAGGAAATGGGGCAAAAAAGGAGAAACACACATGTACCTCAATCACGTCCAACTCATCGGCTTTCTCGGAAAAGATCCGGAGAAGCGGCAAGTCCGCGGCAACGGCACGAACTTCACCGTCTTGTCGGTCGCAACGCAGCAGTCCTGGAAAGACTCGAAGGACGAGTGGCAGTCGAAAACCGAATGGCACCGCGTCGTAGCCTTCAACCGGCTCGGTGAGTCCATCGCGGAGTCGCTTCACAAAGGCGATCACGTGCTCGTCGACGGGCTGCTCGTCAGCTCGAAATACGAACGCGAGAATGGCAAGTCCAAGAAAGCCAAAACCGCAAAGCTCAGCATCTTCTGGAGCGTCCGTGCTAACTCTGTCCGGCGGCTGAGTCGGGCCGAAGCGGAAGTGCCTACCGCCCCGGCGGCCGAGGCGGCCCCGGAATCCGGAGATACCGCGTACTGAGTCGCTTCTTGAAAGGCCCTCTGGCTTCCGCCCGGGGGCCTTTTTTATTTGTCCTCGATTCCTGCCGCGCAAAACAAATCCGGCATGCCCCGCCCGCAATTGCGGAGGATACGCCTCCCCCGCTGATCCTCAGCAGTCAGCGGCGCCGCAACTTCGGTCGGTTCCGCAGCCGAAGGTTGATTCGTTGCTGATTAAGAGCTGTCGAGAACGTATTCCCGTTCTCGCTTTCGGCCCCGTGTGTTTCCGGGTGCCAGGGGAGTTGAGCCATGTCCCCGCCAGTCCTGTGCGCTTGCACGCTCTGTAATCTCGAACCGCGTCTTCTGTCGGCCCTGTCACCGAGAGAAAAAGAAGCCATCGACGGACTGTTCCTGATGTCCGAGGCTCTCAGTCGATGTTCCTCGGTTCCAGAGCTGCTCTCGCATCTGAAGGCCTCAAGCGCCGATGCAAACTCCGACGCTTCCCTGCGCGACCTTTTGGTAGCCCGTCCGCTGAACCCGTCCTTCGTCGAATCAGTTCTCATTCTCGCCTTTCTTCCCACGCTTCACGCGACTGTGCGAAAGGTTGGAAGACAGCAACCCGCTCTGTCGCACCAGGACATCGCGCAACAGTCGCTGAGCGTCCTGCTCGAATATCTGCGCTCCGATGATCTCCGAGCACGCCGATCGCACTTTGCTTTCGCCATTTCGCGTGCCGTAAAACGAAAGGTCTTTGAATGGGCGCAACGCGAAAGTCGGGGTTACGGAAACGTTCCGAACCGAGACGGCGCGGCGCCCGAGGACATGGCAGGGCGGGATTCGTTCGAACGACATCTGCTGCTGCGGCATTTCCTGAACCGGTGTATCTCGAAGAAGCTCATCACGGATTCTGAGTTGAACCTCCTCGTCCAGTTCAAGCTCGACGGAGGTTCTCTCGAAACGGTGAACGGTTCGAACGGAAATTCAACCAACGCGGTACGACAGAAACTGAAAAGGCTGCTCGGAAAATTGCGGAGGCTCGCACAAAGTCCTCCTGAAATTCTCTGAAACCGGCACTTTTCCAGACCGGAACGGTTGAACTTCCTTCCGCGCGCACACGGTCGAGCCAGCAGTGGTTCCCTGTCACGCCCGTTGCCAAGCGCTTCAGCCGCGGAACACTTCCTGTCCTTCCGGTGACCCGTTCCAATTTGGTTCCTGCCTGTCTTGAAGGAACCAAATCTTACTCACCGAAAGGACAAGAACATGAAATCGGAAGACATCAAGAAAATCACAGACCGAGCAACCCAGCAGCTTATCGATGCTCTCAACGAGGGGCGCAGCGAAACCTTGACGCACTACCTCGCAACGATGGGTCGATTTCATCGGTACAGCCTTGGCAATATCATGCTCATTGCTTCGCAGAAACCAGACGCTACCCGCGTCGCAGGCTTTCGTACTTGGCACTCACTGGGACGATTCGTTAGGAAAGGCGAGAAAGGCATCCTGATATCCGCCCCGATCGTGTGGCGCAGAATCGATGCCCCAGCCCGGCACGAAACGGAAGAATCCACGGCTGCTAAGGGCTTTCGCTCCGTCCATGTCTTCGATATCGGACAAACCGAGGGACAGGAACTTCCCGGAATCTGTGCCATCGCCGGCGACCCCGGCGCATATAAGGAGCGGTTGTCGGACTTCGTGCGCGCCTGCGGGATCTCGATCGAGTACTCGAGTGCGATCGCTCCGGCGTTTGGGATTTCGTCGGGTGGACGGATCACGCTGCTTCCCGGCCGACCTGTAGCAGAAGAATTCGTGACGCTGGCGCATGAACTTGCGCACGAGCTACTGCATCGCAGCGAGCGACGAAACACCACCACCAAATGCATTCGCGAGACGGAAGCCGAGGCCGTCGCTTTCGTGGTCGGACAGGCAATCGGCCTGGACATAGGCTCCGCCGCCAAGGACTACATTCAGCTGTATAACGGCGATGCCAAACTACTCATCGAGAGCCTTACGTTCGTCCAACAGACCGCAAACGCAATTCTTGCGGGTATCGCTGAGGACGAAAACTCCTGACCGCCCCTCTAGGAAGCTCAATCATGATTGGAGTTGCTATCGACCGCGATCGGTCGCGCGAAACCCTCTGACGTGCTTCGGTGTGGGTGTCTTCTAGACCTGATCAACAATCAAAATCTGATTTGTGTCGGGACCCGGCCATCTCAGGTACGCACCGTCCAGATCGTAGTAGACGTACCAGCCTTGGGCGAGAAGTTGCGGAAGACGGGATTCGCGAACAAAACTATTCTTCCCAAGGATGCTGATGTGTCGGACATAACTTGGGTCCACATCCTTTCCGATTCCGTAAGCGCTCGCTGACCAGACTGGCTTATCGGTGAACAGCTCAAATTTCCGTTTCGCGGAAACCCACTGAAGCCTGCCCTTGAGTTGAATGAGGGAAGGTTTGGCATCTCCGAACTTGTGAATCTGTTCGATGAAGGATTTCGGGATCTCCACTTGCCGGCCTGAATCGAACTTCTGCAGTACGAAGCATTCACCCCGCTCATTCTCGACGCCGAAATCAGACTGCTCGTGTAGCCGGGGGATAATGGGCGAAATTCGTACTCTTGCACCTTTGTCGAGACGCGGCGTCGTTATCACGTCTTGAAGGTACGCAGTTTTCCCGATCCGACTTTGGGCCTGCGCTTCCGCGTCCGCCTTCCATGTCTCAAGAATCTGAACGGAAAATCGAGAGACATCGTTGTCTATGAGTTTCGCGCAGTTCTGGCATAACCAAACACCGTTTGCCGGAGCACTGCGCTCCTCGGGCAAAAGTCCGGAATCGTATCGCGGGCCACCGGGTGATGCAGCGGTGATGTGCGCCGCTACTCCAAGATTGAGCGCCTTTGCCGGATCGGCTTGCGGACCGCTGGTCAGTGCCCGGCACTCTGGCCTGGAACACAGGTTGCCAACGCGCGCGGCCAGAACTCCCTTAACCGGAGTTGAGAAATCGTCGCCCATATACGCTCAGTATATAGCGGGATTCAGCTGACAAACTCGCTGTGCCCTCGTTGCGGGATTCCTTCTTGCGCAAGGATTCAAACTACATCTCAAAGCCCGTCAAAAATAACTTCGCCTACCGGTGACACATTTTCCGATTCATACGCTGAATAGGTAGATAGAGGGGAGTTCACGCGACGGAATCGTCGTTACTGCGCGGCGTCAAGACGCAACGGGCGAGGATCTTCCGAGGGAAGCCTAGCGTGTCTACGGACCAGTGCGTTCCGACTGCGCCCCGCAGCCCGCAACGCTCGCGTGGACTTCCTTCGCTCTCGAGCGTGCGCTCGAAAACTTCGACAGAGGTGCCGCAATGATGAAACGCAGGAAACACTTTCCCAGCTGGATGCTTTCCGGACGCGGTGCGTTTGGTGCTGTTGTGGCGCTCGCCCTCGCGGCTCCCGCTTTCGCCCAAGGAGCCGGCAACTCCCCTTGGGAAAACGCTGTGACTGTTCTCCAGACCGCTTTTACCAGCACCATCGCCCGCGGTCTCTCTCTTGTGGCCATCGTTGTTGCCGGCCTTACGTTTGCATTCGGAGAGGGCGGTTCCAAGCGCGTCCTCGCGGGAGTTCTCTTCGGCGTCGGCATGGCCATCGCCGCGGTCAATTTCCTAACCTGGCTCTTTCCCGGCAACTGAAGTCGCCGGCCTTCGCGACGGAGCACCCGATGGCGGAAGTTCGAAGACTTAACCGCGTGCATCGATCGATTTCACGGCCCCTCACCATCCTCGGTGCCGAGCGAAAGCTGTTTTTCTTCGCCATGTGTCTGGGAGCCGCGACGTTCAACCTGCTCAACAGCCTGCTGGGCGGTGTACTGATTTTCTTTCTGCTGTATTTTCTCGCCCGCTGCGCCACGAACACCGATCCTCAGATTCTTCGCTTCCTGCTTGCTGCCACAAAAATGCGAGCGCAGTACGACCCCATGAAACTCACACCGATTTCAGTTCGGCGGGACCACCATGCTCAGGCTTAGCCGGATCTTCAAGAACTACAGCGAGGCGGGCTCGCTAAGCGCGCAGATCAATCTGTTTGGTTTTATCGGTCCGTCGGCGTTTCTCACCAAGAGCGGCGAGGTTGGAGTCATTCTCGAAGTGCGCGGCGTTGACTACGAATGTCTCGATGGTGCGACGATCGACGGCCTCACCAAACGTCTTGAATCCGCCCTGAAGTTGTTCGACGACAACTATCGGGTCTATCAGTATCTGTTCAAAAGAAACAACGAACGGATTCCCTACAACCTTTATGGGAATCCGATCGTCGATACCGCCATCCGGAATCGCATCTCCTACCTTGCGACGAAAGCGGACACATTGTTTTCCTTTTCGGTCTATTACGTCGTGCTTTACAAGGGATTCGACGTCTCCGCCAAGCTCGGGGGAATTCTCGCCCAACTGCCGGGCAACCCGCGCAAAGCCTTCGGAGACCTTCGAGCCCATTTTTCCAGCCAGAAACAGACCGTCACGCTCGGCCGCCACGTGTCGCACGCGGAGGACCGGCTTGTCGAGAAGGCCCGCAGTTTCATTCTGCAGGTCAGCGACTTCGTGACCGTGCGATTGCTCGAAAAGCAGGATGCCTTCCGGGTGCTGAAGCGCACCCTCAACTACGCGCCGGAGAAGATCGAGCTCGCGGCGCTCAAACACGACACATTTCTCGATTACTACCTGCCCGAATCGGCCGTGGAATGTCACCGCGGCCATCTGCGCGTTGACGATTACTACGTGAAGGTTCTGACTTTGAAGGAACCTTCTTCGCAGAGCTTTCCGCTCATTTTCAAACGCCTGCTCGAAGTCGAGGCCAACTATTACGTCGTCACCGAATGGAAGAAGGAAGATTCTGGAAGGATGCGCCGGATCATTCAGACCAAACGGCGCCACTTCCACAACACCAAAAGGTCCTTCGCGAGCCAGGTCAGCATGAACGACACCGCTCCCCAAGACGTTCTGCTCGACGATTCGAAGGAATCGCAGGTCCGGGAACTGGGAGAAGGCGTCAAGGAGATTGAACTCCACGGCAACTACTTCGGGGAATTCTCGCTGACCGTCGTCATCTACGACCTCGATCTTGCGAAAGTGGACCGGGCCTGCGCCGACTTCTACAAAGTCTTCAGCGTCCACGACGCCCAACTCTACGAAGAGAAATACAACCTGCTGAATGCCTTCCTGGCGGCCGTTCCCGGCAACCACGTGTTTAATCTCCGGCGGCTGTATCTGCTCAACACCAACTATGCCGATTTTTCATTCCTGTTCACACTGCATTCCGGTGAGCCCCGCAACAAACACCTGCGGGCGGAATATCTTGCCGTCCTTGAAACGAACCACCACACACCGTACTTCCTGAACCTCCATTACCGAGACGTGGCCCACACCATGATTCTCGGGCGCACCGGCGCCGGGAAGAGTTTTCTGCTGAATTTCCTGGCAACAAACCTCCAGAAGTACGCACCACACACATTCATCTTCGATCTCGGAGGCAGTTTCGAAAGTCTGACGCAGCTGTTTGCGGGTTCTTACGTCCGTGTGGGACTTGAATCCGACGACTTCAGGATCAATCCGTTTTCGCTGCCCCCGACCAAGGAGAATCTCGATTTCCTCGCCCTGTTTCTCAAAGTCTTGCTTGAGGGACCGAAGGGGGCCGGACTCGATCCGGCAACCGAGCGCGAACTCTTCCATCAAATCGAGAATCTCTATTCGGTAGACCCTGCTCTGCGCACCCTAAGCGTGCTGGCGAACACGCTGGGGCATGACATCGCGATACGGCTTTCCAAATGGACTCGCGGTGGTCAGTTTGGATTTCTGTTCGACAACGCCGAAGACACCATCTCCTTCTCGCGTTTTCAGTGCTTCGACTTTCAGCGGATGAGCCAGTATCCGGAACTGCTCGAACCGCTATTGTTCTACATCCTGCATCGCGCGAATGCCGTCATCGCCGACCGCGAGATCTCTTCGGTGTTCAAGGCCTTCTTCATCGATGAGGCCTGGATGTTTCTGAAAAATTCCAGCATCCAGCGATACGTCGTCGAAGCCCTAAAAACGTGGCGAAAACACAATGCGGCGATGATTCTCTCGACGCAGTCGCTCGATGAGCTGAAACGGTCCGACATTCTCGACGTCATCATCGAAAGCTGCTCGACGAAAATCTTCCTCGCGAATCCGGACATGGACCGGGAACTCTACCGGCGGCAGTTTCATCTGAACGAAAACGAAGTCGCGTTGATCTCTGGTCTCATTCCCAAGCAGCAATTCCTGATCAAGACGCCGGAGCTCTCGAAGATCGCCAATCTCCACGTCGATCCAAAAAGCTACTGGCTCTATACCAACGATCCTTACGACAACAAGAAACGCAAAGAGGCGTTCGAGACCCTTGGATTTGAAAAAGGACTCGAAGCACTCGCGGGAGGCCGGCTGTGATTCTCGTTCGTTCAATCTTTTCCTGGCACTTGCCTATCGCGCTGTTTGACCCACTATGGCTGGGCTTCGCCGCGCTCGCCGCCGCGGCTTTACTCCTCGCCGTGTGGTTCGCTGCGGGCGTGATGGATCGCCGAAAGGCTCATTCGAAAAATTAGTACCTCTAAAAGGAGCGGATCATGAAACCTCACTCTACAGCTGTCCTCAAACGCCGGATTCTGCATGGCATCTTCGTTCTCACTTTTGTTGGCCTTGGATTGATCCATGCGCCGGCACAGGCCGCAGGCGATGGAGCGCGCGTTGTGAAGTACGCGAAGCAGGACATCGTTCCGGTCCGCGCCAAACTTCGCTTCTCGACCCTCATCGTGCTCCCCGATGACGAAGAGATTCTGGACTTCACGACCGGCGACAAGGAATTCTGGATCATCAACGGAGCGCACAACCTGTGCTACGTGCATCCGGCTCAGACCGGAATTCGCAGCAACTTGAATCTCATCACTGCGAGCGGCCACGTCTACTCGTTCCTGCTGACTGAAATCAGTAACGAACCCAGTGCCGATCCCGATCTCAAGATTTTCATTGAGCCGGCCGAGAAATCGGGGGTCTCCGCTTCGACGTCCGGCCTGCACGGTTATGTGAGCGCGGGGGAGGCCGAAGCCTACAAAAAGGAACTCGACACCATTCGGTCGCAGACCGCCGAACAAATCCACGCGGCCGAAGCCCGCGTCGCCGAGGAGGAGAATCATTTCCGCGCTGGTTACGCTGCGAAAATTCAGTTCGACTACGTCTTCGAGCCAAAAGCTGCGCGCGAACCCTTCCAGCTGACCGCGATCTATCACGACGACGCGTTCACCTACATCAAGTGTGCCGCCCGGGAAAAACCGACTCTCTACGAAGTGAAGGACGGCAAACCGAACCTGATTAGCTTTCAGGTCGAGAACGGCGTGTACATCGCTCCCAAAGTCATCGACTCCGGTTATCTCGCCGTCGGCAAGAAAAAATTGCCCTTCGCGCGCCGTACCGCCGCGAACTGAGGAACTCACATGAATCAGCCCGCAGACATCCAGGAAAAAGCGCCGAAGCCGCAGGGTCTTTTGCCGAAAAACGTGCAGTCCTGGCTTCTCGCCGGACTTGCCTTTCTCATGGTCGCCATCATGTGGCTGACCGGAGGCAAAAAACCTCCGGCACCCGCGAAGGCTGCCGCGCTTGCGCTTCCTACCCAGGCGCCACTCGAAGTGAACGAAACCAAGATCAATGAACTTCAGAGCAGAATTGAGGAATTGCAGCGCGACCAGCTTGTTGCGCAGAGCGCGCTTGCGCAACAGACGCGGCTGATCGCAAATGGGCCCCAGGACCCGCAATCCGCCCCGGGCGGAACACCGGTGGGCACGTCCGAGCAAAAACAGGAAGATCCGGAGCAGGCCGAGCGTAAAAGGCGCGCCTACGTCTCGCTGTTTGCTTCGAATGTTGCCTTGACGTATCGCAAGGGTACGACAACTCCGGCACCGGTGGACCCCGAACCGGCTGCTTCGAACTCAAGTCTTGTCCCGGTCGGGCCTGCCGCTCCCGAGGTTGCGCAACTCGTGAAGGAAATGCAGCAGGGCGCTGCGTCTGCTGCCACCGCTTCCCTCGCCTCAGCCGGTCGCCAGGATGCTTCGGAAATAAATCACGATCGAAAGGAGGAACCGAAAAATCCTGCGGCCGCCTCCGCTGGCTCTCGCAATGCGTCGGCAGGAAAGCCCTATTTGCTGTTTGAAGGAACCATCCTTGAAACCGTTCTCATCAACCGGCTCGATGGGAGCTTTGCCGGACCGGTCGAGTGCCTGCTCTCGACCGATGTCTACTCGAATGACCGCCAGCATCTTCTGATTCCTGCGGGCTCCAAGCTGCTCGGAGAAACCAAAAAGGTCGACACATTCGGTCAGTCGCGTCTCGCGGTCGTTTTTCACCGCGTGATCATGCCGGACGGTTACTCGGTTAGCCTCGATCAGTTCAAAGGTCTCAATCAGATCGGCGACACCGGTCTGCGAGATCAGGTCAACAACCACTACGCCCGCATCTTCGGTGTGTCGCTCGCCATCGGCGCTCTGGGCGCGATCGGAGAAGCGGGAACGGCAGGCGGACTGAACGCATCGAACGCCGATCTCATGCGTCAGGGATTCGCCCAGAGCACCGCTCAATCCTCGGCGCAGATCCTCGACAAGTTTCTGAATGTCATGCCCACCGTAACCATCCGCGAAGGGCACCGGGTCAAAGTCTATCTTTCCGGCGACCTCGCGCTACCCGACTACAACGATCACAAAATGCCTTCCGATCTGTGAAGGCGAAAGGAGAGTATCGCGATGAAAAGAAAAATCCTGATTTGCATTCTTGTCCTCGGATTGGGTGTCGGAACCGCTACCGCCCAGCTCGGAAGCGGAATCGTCTACGATCCCACCAACTATCACAACGCACTATTGCGCTACTACCAGCTCCAACAGCATCTCCTTGAACTCCAGAAGAGCTACGCGAAAATCACCGGGCAACTCAACCTCGCCTTGCAGATGGCGCAGTTCGTCAAAAACATGCCGGCCCGGTACAAGGCGCTGTTTTCTCAGTGGAGAAAGGTGACTTCGCTGAACTCGTTCGGAAATACCGTCTCGTGGATCAACGGGATCAACACCGGCGTCCTTCCGAACATCAACACGGGGTATCTCAAATCTACGACACAGCTCTCGCCTTACAGCTCCTACGAGTTGTCCGGAATGGATCCGACCGAGCTGGGCCGCGTGCAATCCCAGTACGCTTCGATTGAACTGGCCGACGGCGCAAACATCAACGCCATGGCCACCATCGGGGGAATTCGAGGCTCAGCCGAGGGCATTCAAACGCAAATCGGAAACCTCGAAGACGACTCGTTCTCGGGTGATTCCAGTCTGAACAGCGAGGTCTCCGTCCTCAACAAAATCAACGCCTCCGGAGTACTTACACTTCGGACGCTCCAGGATTCAAACAAACTTCTCGCTTCGCTTCTTGAGCAGCAGACCATTCTTGCCAAACAGCAACGCGATCAAACCACCAACGCCATCAACGTCGACATCGGACGGGATGCCAGTCTTGCCGGAAACATCGCCCAAGTCACCGGCAGCATGACCAGTTCGATTCAAAACTTCCGCATGCCGTAACGTGCCGAACAAAACAGACCCTCAGAGTCGAAGGAGCCGACGGCCATGCAAACCGATTTTCTTCAGTTCATCTTCCAGGCCATCAACAACTTGCTCACCCAGAACCTCGGTTTCTTCGACACTATGGGCCAGAACCTCTACCGATCGTTTGCAACGATCTTGATCGCCTGGTTCGGAATCAAGTCGGCGCTCGCTTCCGCGAGCGGACGGCCCGCCTTCCAGTTCGACCATTTCGCGAGCCTGCTTCTCACCATCAGCTTCGGTTTTGCGATGGTCAATTATTACAGCGTTCCGATTCCCGGCGTCGGGACGAGCTTCCACAATCTCGTCACCGATGAAGCACAATTTCTGTCGAGCCAGATCGACCAGGCACAGCTTCAGACCGTCGTAACCCAGGTTGGAAATTTTGAAGCTCGCATGGACTCGCCCAGCTGGGGCGATTTTCTCGGAACATCGATATATGTCGTGATCACGATTCTGCTGGCCGCCGCGCAGGCGATCGCGATTGTGGTCATCGCCTACGGATTCATCGCGACCGCCGTGTGCGTGCTCGTCGGACCGGTCTTCGTTCCTTTCTTCATTGTTCCCAAGATGGAGTGGCTGTTCTGGGGCTGGTTCCGCTGCTTCCTGCAGTACGCGTTCTACCAAGTCGTCGCCGCCGCCGTCGTTTACATCGTCGGAAACCTGATGCTCGGCGCCCTCCAGCTGCCTCCCGCAGGCACGCTGTCGACCGTTCAACTGATTGGCTGGTTCCCGGTCCTGTTCATCACGTTTCTTGCATCGATCTACGTTCTTCTGAAAGTTCCCTCGCTCACCAACCACATCTTCAGCGGCACCGCCGGCGGTTCCTCGGCCGGGCTTCTCGAAGCCCCCGCCGCGATCCTGAATCGGGTGATGTGATGAATCGTGACGCCACCTTTCACGACGCGAAACGCCTCTACCTTGAACAGTGCGGGGATCCCATGGTCACAAATACCTATCTAAAGATCGCGCTCGCTTTGCTTGCGCTTGTCGCCGTCGGCCTCGTGCTGGTCGATTTGCGGACGATCCGCACGTTCCAGAATTTTCGTCCGCTCGTCATCCGAATCGACGATCTGGGACGCGCCGAGGCCATCAACTACCACAACCTGGAATACAAGCCGCAGGACGCCGAGGCCAAGTATTTTCTGTCCGAGTTCTGCGCGCTCTACTACCGCCGCAACCGCTACACGATTCAGGATGATTTTTCGAAGTCTCTGTACTTCCTCGACGGCAAACTCGCCAACGGCATTCTGGACGCCTACCGCAAGGATGACATCATCAAGAAATTCATAACGAACTCGGCCGCGCCCGAGGTTAACGTCGATGTGAAAAAAGTCGCGCTCGAAGAAATGCAGACACCGCCGTTCCGGGCGCGTGTCGATTTCTATCTCGTGTATTACGCGCCGGCCGATCACAGCGAACTCAAGCGCGACCTGTACACTGCGAACTTCGTTTTCCTTTTCAAATCGCAGGTCCCCAACGAGCTCATTCCCATCAATCCACTCGGAATGACGATTACCTACTTCCGCGAAGACCAGGCTTTCAAATGAAAGCGCCTTTACGCACACAGGTCGCGGGCGCACGTTCCGCAACGTCGGCCCAACCTCGGCACGCCAGTTCGGACCTGAGGGCTCGACCAAGCTGCTTCCCATCGCCACGTCCAGACTCACGGGTTTTCGCCTCTACAACAAGCGGCGCGCCTCAGAAGAGCCTCCTTTTTGCTGCACTCAGCGCCAAGCTCCCGGCCCCCACACGAATCAGGCCGACAACCGCACTCTTCGGGAGAACCGCGCCATGATTGCGAATGCTGTACTCGTCACGGTAGCGATTCTGCTGGCCTATGGATTCTGGCTGATGGATCAGCTGAAATTCATGGCGCGTTACCAGACCGTTCTCTACCATGCGTACGGCGCGACAATCTCGGTCTATCTGGCCCTGGTTTTCGCGAACGTATTCGGCGCTGCCCTCCTCATCAGCCGTTATTTTCTCCTGAAGAATACCGGACGGAAACTCTCCCATCTCGACAACCAGCTCAGCCTCGGCCAGTCCGGAATTCCCATGCCACCGCGCGACGAGGAGTCTCGCTGATGTCGCGCGAAGCCTTTTCCGGTGATGCACGCGAACCATCGTCCGCGCGGGACGGGAACGATCGGAACGCAATTCGACAGCGGCGAACGCCGTCGTTTGACCTCCCAGACAGGTCCGGTCGCGACGCTGAAACCCAAGGGCCGGGCCAAGGAACGACTCGTCCCGATCGTGAATCGAGCCGGGACGACCGCGACGATTCTCCGCGGGCTTATTACGTCCGCGACCGTGCCTATCTTCTCCGAGATTCTCAGATGCATGCGCTCCAGGAAATCGGGAAATTCCGGGTGATCGCTGTTTCTGATCTTGCGACGTATTCCTACGCGGGGGATCGCGCGCGGAACGAGAAGGATCTTCGCGGTCTCGCGCAGCAAGCTCTTCTGAAAGACAACACTCTCGAAATCTCACGGAATCGGTCTCTTCGTGTCGTGACTCTCACGAAGACCGGACATCGCCTCCTGTCTGAATCAAACCGGGTTCCCGAAGGTCAGCCGATTTACCACGGCCTGAAGAAGCCGCGAGAAGTCTCGCACGACGCCGACCTGTACAAGCTCTATCAGAAGGAAGCCGCTCGCATCGAACGTGCCGGCGGAAGGCCCGTTCGCGTGCTTCTCGATTACGAGATCAAGCGCCACTTGAACCGTGATCTGGCTCGGCTTGGCACAGAGAAGGACGATCCGAACCGAAGAGCGGAAGTTGCCGGCAAACATGCTCTTCCGATCGTGCACGGACGAATTTCAGTGCCCGATCTCCGCGTCGAATATGAAACGCCGGAGCTCGAATTGCGGCACGTGGACCTCGAACTTGCCACCCGCAACTACCGCCCGCGCGCCGTGGCTGCGAAGGCTTCCGCAGGTTTTGCTGTTTACGGCCGCGCAGCCGATGCATCGCGCTTGCGGCGCGTTCTCGACGAACGCGAAATCACGCGAGAGATCTTCACGCTATGAATATCGCCGACGCCCATCTCGATGCTCTCAAGGCCTTCGGGTATACGGAAACCGAGGCGCGCTTTCTCTACATTGTGGCAACCCATTCGGGCTACTTCGTGGCGCGCCAGTTTCTTGGCTTCGCCGGATGTCAGTGGGGCGAGCGGACGGCCGCATTTTGGAAAAAGCTCCAGACGAAGAAACACGTTCGTACGGAACGCTTTCCGAAAAGTGGCACGGCCTACCATCTGTATTCGCGGCGGATCTATCGGCAGCTCGGCCGGGAGAATATTCGGAATCGCCGGCAGCACGAAATCGAGTACATCCTGCGGCGTATCGGGATACTCGATTTCGTTCTCGCGCATCCCGGTCGTACGTACCTCGAAACCGAACCGGAGAAGGTCCAATTCTTCCGCGAAGGCTGTAACGTTCCGGTCGAGGTTCTGCCCGCCAAGATCTATCACGGTCAGCCAACCTCGCAACCGACCGTTCGTTACTTTGTTGACCGCTTTCCGATGTATCTCGATGCGAATTCGTCTCCATCTGTTGTGACCTTTACCTACCTTCAGGGTCCGGCGGTAAGCCACTCCGAATTCATCCATCATCTCGAAGATTACCTGCCCCTGTTTCGGAAGCTTCCGGAGTTCCGTTTTCTATACCTCTCCCGGGTCGATTTCCACTTCGAAAAGGCGAAGGAACTGTTCAACTCCATCGTCGCCACTCCGCTCGGTTCGGATGTCTCCGCCGACCTCGTTCGGTACTTCCGGGTTCGCAAGGCCTGGGATCTGGGTCATTACACAGCACTGACGGAGGCCGACCTCATTTTTCGCAATGAAGCCCGGTCGCGTTTTGTCGGCCCGCGATTCGAACATCTCTATCGCGAATGGAAAACGGGACGAATCGCCGAATCCCATATCCGTCAGAAATTTGGATTGATCGGCGGCCGGACGATCGCGCATTTTTCGGCGGAGCTGCTGCAAAGATTCGGGAATACCGAACGCAAGGAAGTGAGAAATGCCTGAAGAAGGTACGGACTACCGGCTTCAGGGTTGCCTTCCGGCTGTCCTTCAGCCTGTGGCGCCAGCAATGTCTTTTGTTCGTACCAGAAACCAAAAACGAGCGGGACGAAAGTCACCCCGGAAAAAACACCAAATCGGGCGGGAGCGACCCCACTTTTTCGGCTTTCAGCCGCCCAAAAAGTTCGTGGGGTCGCTCCCGCCCACGCGGCCAAGATCATGCCGGATGTTTTTCCGAGAGCCAACTCGGTCCAGAAGAAGTCACAAACCAAGGAGGAACGGTATGCCCATCGTAAAGAAAGCTCCCGACATCACAACCCGTGAAATCAAACTCGAGGTTCCGGTTAGCGAGCTGCTCGAAGACTATGCCCGTTTCATCGAGAGCAGCGCAGACCACGTCGTCAATGCGGTTCTGAAGAAAGTCCTCTGGCGGGATCAGGATTACCGCAAGTGGCGCGACGCGCGGCGTATTGCGCCGCCGAGCGCCGCCAAAACCCAGACCGCGAATACGCGCGAGGGCGACTGATGCGAAGGGCGCTTGAATCGCGCTTATTCCTCTCCGCGATTTTCGCGATGGGTACAGGCGTGTGCCTCTACTACATGCGGCCGTTCCCCGGAGATCAGGTTTTTCTCCGAGTGATCGCCCTTCGAGCGCCCGACGCTTTTCGGAGTTTCAAGTACGTCTACTACACGCTCCTATTTACGACTCCGTTTCTCGCATACTCCGCAGTGCTTTCGGGACTTTATATCTTTACGTTGAGACCAAAAGCTCCGCTACCGCCAGGACGCCTTCCCGCATATCCCGACCCGAAAACCCGTAACGAACTTTTCCTTACCGTTGGCGAGGTTCACAACCCGCGAAAGCCGGTTCCGGCCGAAGCCCCCGTCTGGCTCACCATTCCCGAACGTGGACTTTTCACAGGGATCGCGATACTGGGTGCGATCGGCAGCGGCAAGACATCCTGCTGCATGCTTCCGTTCGCCGAACAGATTCTGGGATTTCGGTGCTCTGACCAAGGCAAGCGGATCGGTGGTCTGATTCTTGAAGTCAAAGGGGATTTCTGCCGACAGGTAAAACAGATTCTTGAGCGATACCAGCGCGCGGAGGATTACATCGAGATCAGTCTCGATTCCGAATATTGCTACAACCCTTTAAACAATGATCTCGACGCCTACGCTCTTGCCTACAACATCGCATCGCTCCTCAACAATCTGTTCGGCCGGGGCAAGGAACCGTTCTGGCAACAGGCCTATACCAACCTCGTCAAATTCATCATCCTGCTTCACAAAGTCGCGTACGACTACGTGACATTCTTTGATGTCTACCAGTGCGCTATTTCTCCTCCTCTTCTTGAAGAACGCGTCGCCGAAGCCGAAGAGATCATCCTCGGCCGTCACTATGTCGCCCTCACTCCGCATGTCTATGGTGAGCGCGCCGCCGATCTTGCGGGACTTGGCTTCCAGCACGACAGCAAGGAAGACCGGTTCCTGGCTCTGCGAACCGCAGAACTTCCCGAGCTATTAAGGGTACGAGGGATTCCCTTCGAGCCCCGAACCGTTCTCGATCCCGCCCAGGCGGACCCCGTGAAGCTGTCGCAGCTGGAGGCCGTAAAAAGATGGCTGTATGACGACTGGAAAAGAATAGAACCGAAACTTCGTACTTCCATCGTCGAAGGCGTGTCGGTTTTTCTTTCCCTCTTCGACGACAACCCGAAAGTGAAGCGCGTCTTCTGTCCGAAAAAAGAGTGCTATGACCCGGCGAAGAACGCGGCAAATCAGTTCGGAAAACCGCTGCCCTCGTTCAGCTGGCTCATCGAACACGGCGCCGTCTGCGCGCTCAATTTCCCGATCGGGATGAACGCCGGTCTCGCGAAGGCACTGGGCGTCATGATGAAGCTCGATTTCGAACGCGCTGTGCTCAATCGGGTTCCACAAATGGAGGCGCATCCCGAGCAGTATTTCCGCCAAGTCCTATTTCTCTGCGATGAGTACCAGCATTTCGCGACAGTGGGAGAAAGCGACCCAACCGGCGATGAAAAGTTCTTCAGTCTTTCGCGCCAGCCCAAATGCATCCCGATCGTCGCAACACAGAGCATTAGTTCGCTCCGGTCTGCCCTTCCGGGAGAAAGCTGGCGGACGCTTCTTCAGACCTTTCGCACCAAGATTTTTCTGTCCCTTTCTGACGATTTCTCCGCGCGGACGGCAAGCGACCTGTGCGGACGCGAGGACCAGCTGAAAGTCAGCTACAGCCTGTCCGAGAGCGGACAGGACTCGAAGGTCAGCTGGCTCAGTGGAAAGGCTCTTTCTCACAAGGCGAACCTGGTCGCTTCCAAAAGCTACAACACCCATTCCGACTACCGTTTCGATATGAAGACATTCATGGAGCTGCGGAACGCACAGTCCGTCGTGATTGCGTACGACGGAATCAATCCCACGCCGCCGATGTTTTGCTACCTGAAGCCGCACTACAACGACCCGAACGATTCGTATTTCGTTCAGCTCGAGAAAGGAAAACTCTGATGCATGGATTCGAAATGATTCTGCCCTTCCTCAAGCCCATCGAGCACCTGATTCTTGATGACTCGATCAGCGAAGTTATGGTCAACGGACCAGACCATGTCTTCGTCGAAAAACAGGGCTTCCTTCAAGCTGTTCCAGACGTGGCTCTCGGCGAGCGTTCGCTTATGGTCGCGGTGAAAAACATCGCACGCCGGCTGGGCGATGACATCTCGGAGGCCAAACCGATCCTCGACTCGCGCCTGCCGGATGGAAGCCGCGTAGCCGTTGTCATTCCGCCCTGCAGTCTCGCCGGCGTCACACTCACCATCCGCAAATTCAACAGCCGTCATTTCGAGATGGCCGATCTCATCCGCGAGGGGACTTTGGATCGTGCCCTTGCGAACTATCTCGAAGACTACGTGCTTGCGCGAAAGAACATCCTGATCACCGGCGGCACGGGTACCGGAAAGACGACGCTGTTATCGATCCTCGGGAAATTCATTCCACCGGAAGAACGCGTACTCGTGATTGAGGACACGGCCGAGATTCGGCTGACGCAGGAAAATCTAGTTCGCTTCGAGGCGCGACGTGAACAAAACGGCCTGCCCGCGGTGGCGATCCGCGACCTGCTCAAAGCCGCCCTCCGTCATAGGCCGGACCGTGTCGTGCTGGGGGAGATTCGGTCCGGCGAGGCTTTCGATCTGTTGCAGCTCTTAAACACAGGCCACTCCGGCACCCTCTCAACAATCCATGCCAATTCCGCTCTCTTAGGGCTATCTCGCTTTACCAGCTGCGTGCTTCAGAGCGGCGTCGATTTGCCCTACAGGTCCATTAAGACGAGCATCGCCGATTCGCTCAACGTAGTCGTGCATGTCGAACGCAGACCCGGACGCCGATACATTTCCGAGGTGCTGGTGATCAACGGATACGATCCTGATGCGGACCTATTTGATTACGCAACCGTGTTTCTGGCGAAGCAGGAGCGGCCATGAGACCGGACTCCGGGTACGAACCGCGAAATCTCGCGGCTTCGGAGTATATCCGTGCACTTTTTGGTTCCGAGGACAACATCGCCATCCTCATCCGCAATCGCTCGACCGGACGTACGGTCCAGAGAATCGCTGGAGTGGAATCTGTCGCGAGTCCCACCTTTCAGTCTTGGCTTGCCCATCAGAGTGCCGCCGGATCGGATGTGTACGTCGGGATGAACCCCATAAAGGAGGGCGCTTTCAGCCGGACCAAAAGCGACATCAAAACGATCCGCCACGTGTACCTCGATTTGGACCGGAATGCGGACCGGGCTCTGGAAGCGATCCGGAATTCATCCGACGTTCCTGCGCCTAACTTCGTCCTCGACACCTCTCCCGAGAAACATCAGGTCGTGTGGAAAGTGAGTGGAATGACAGTCGATGAGGCTGAGTCACTGTTGCACGGTCTCGCAAGTCAATTCGGCGGAGACCTCGCCGCGACGGATGCAACGCGGGTGCTTCGGCTGCCAGGGTTCGCGAATCAAAAACTTCCCGACGAGTTCATCGTGCGAGCCCGGCAGGAAGGCGACTCGATTCACCAGGCTCGCGATTTCGCCATTCACGATGGATCTCCGGAAACAGCTCGGGATTCTGCGCCCACGCGTACCACGGCGCACACGCCTCGCGATCACAAAAGTCAGTCCGAACGCGACTGGGCCTATGCCAAACGCGCGCTCGCACGGGGAGACGATCCCGAAGTCGTGATCAGCCGCATCGCGGACTATCGCGGAATTGAGAAATCCGATCCGGACTACTACGCCCGCCGCACGGTCCTAAAAGCCCAGGCCGACCTGCGCCGCGGAACCGAAAAGTTTGAAGAACTCGGTCCAACTGCAACGGAAGAGCAACCAAATTCTGAAGATCAACGAGGCGTGCCATGAACCGTGCTGAACTTGCCGCGGCCGGAGAGACCGCGTGGTTCCCCAAAGAAGAATGTCCACTGACCGTTCGCGAGGCGGCCAAATTTCTTGGTGTTAGCCCGCAAACTGTATATCTTTGGGTTGAGCGGAAGCAGATTCCCCATCTCCGCGTAATGGGTCGAAACATCCGGTTCCTGAAACCGGATCTCGAGACATTCCGCGCGTCCTTCAAACAGGAGATGGAGAATGCCTAGAGCAAGAAAGTACGACGGAATGGTTTATCAGCGGGCGGGTACCGCCATCTGGTGGATTCGCTATCGGGATCGCAGTGGCGTTGCCCGAAGAGAGTCGAGCCTGACCGCTGATTGGCAAGAAGCGAACAAAAGGCTCCGCGAGCGGCTGCAGGCGAGGGACGAAAATTTCCTCGAAGTCGTTCGACGGGGCGAGACACTGGCTTTCGGGCAATGGGCGGATTTTTTTCTGGAGAACCATTCCAAGCCGCCCATACGTGCTGCGAAAACGCACGAAGCGAACCAGCGATGCATACGACACCTTAAGGCTGCGTTTGGAACACGCCGACTGGTGGACCTCACCGCGGATTCGATCGATCTGTATCTTCGTGAACGCCTTCGTCAGAGAGTCCGAATCAAAGCCAAACTCGGTTACAAGCAACTCGGGGCGGTAAAAGCCACGACGATACACCAGGAGTTTAGAGTTCTCCGCCGTGTACTGAATGTGGCGGTCCGGAAAAGGCTGTTACCAGCGAATCCGTGTTCGGGCGCTGAGTTTCCGGTTGCCGTGAAAGGGTTGTTCCGGCCTCACTATGTAACTTGGTCGGAGCAGCAACGAATCGAATCATCCGCTCCGCAGTACCTGCGGAACGTAATTCGAATCATCACGGAAACTGGATTGCGTATCTACAAGGAACTCATTTCGATGAGGAAGGACCAAGTGGATCTGCAAAATGCCTTTGTCTGGATACCGGATTCGAAAACTCCGACTGGTGTTGCCGAAGTTCCCTTGAGTTCGCTTGCTGTCGAGGCGTTCAAAGACCAGATGGCACATGCGGGTGGAAGTCCGTTCCTATTTCCGAGCGATCGGAATGCGAGCGGATTTCTAACGACTCTCAAAACTGTTTGGCGAAGAACTCTTCGCCGGGCGAAGGTTTCCTACTTTCGGCTTTACGATCTCCGGTCCACTTATGCAACCAGGCTCAGTGCCGGAGGAGTAGCCGATGAGTGGGTGACTCAGATGCTTCGTCAGAGCGACGCGCAAGTCTTCAAGAAGTATTCGCAGATGAAACTGCAGATGAAACGCGAAGCTTTGACCAGGCTGAACCGCCAAGCGAACGAGGTCGCACCAGTGGAATCGAGGGATTTGCTCGCACTTCCATTGTGCACAGTTGCGGTGCAATAGGCCCATTCGTGCACAGTTCGTGCACAGTCGGGGCTAAAAAGCGGGGACCGAGCCCGAGATGAATCGGCTAAGTGCTTTGCGATCAGAGAAAAAGTTGGTGGACGTGACCGGGATCGAACCGGTGACCCCCTGCTTGCAAAGCAGGTGCTCTCCCAGCTGAGCTACACGCCCATATTGAGGGGCTACTATAGAGTTTAGAATATTTGGATGAATTCGAAAACCGCGAAATCCTAAACAACAACTGATTGGACACTCATGGAAGCCGCAATGTCGAAGGGAACGGGACCGATCGCCGAAATCGCGAAGCAAGCCGCCGTGTTCCGATTCGGCGTTTCACTCGAAATCACAGATTGCCCATCGCCAAGCGGGCCTGTACTTCGAAAAGCGAAATCATCGCTTCGCGTATGCCGCACCCGAATCAGCAAACCGACCGGCCACAACCCTTCGCGCAGCCCACAGTGAAAATTTCTATCCAAGCGGCTTGAATATTGGATTTTCACCGAGGCTTACAGTGGGTGTAGGGTGTTGTACGCGTGCGTCCGAATTTTCCGGTCGTGGGTTGGGGAGAACTGTCGATTGCGAAGGTTTGCATGAAAACTCGAGCCTGTATCGATTCGGATCGCATGACGACTTGTAGCTCGCTAGCCGCCTTCCACGTCCCCGCGAAAATTCTTACTTCCCTCTTGCGTCACGAACATTTCCATGACATATCGCTGTGCAGTCGCGCGTCTGCTGGCAAAAGGCTTTCCAGTAGAAATGCGCCGTTGCCCGGCCGAGCCACGACGCTCACCGGAGTCGTCATTGGGGAAAGGAGCAATCCGATATGAAACGCATTGATGCGGTAATTCGGCCTTCGCAACTGGAGACCGTGAAGCAACTGGTGACCGGCCTGGGCGTGACGGGTCTTACGGTCTCGGAAGTGCGGGGGTTCGGCAGACAAAAGGGACATACGGAGACGTACCGCGGCGCGGAGTACAACGTTGAATTCTTGCCGAAGCTGTTGATGTGCATGGTGGTGCCGGAGGACCTGGTCGATCCAGTCGTGGAGGCGATTGTGGAGGGAGCACGGACGGGAGTAATCGGCGATGGCAAGATCTGGGTAACGTCGTTGGACGAGGTCATTCGAATTCGCACCGGTGAACGGGGCATGAGCGCCATTTAGCTTTTTCCGGAATCAACTTTCTCTATCGCAACGCGGTGCGCGACGACGGCTTAACGACTCTCAATGAAACAGGAGCGACAAGATGTTCAAAGCATCGATGACTGACCGGAAACGATGGCTGGTAAGGTTTCTGATCGCACTTGTCTGCGCGCAAATCTGGTTCGGCGCAGCGTCGATCGTGCTGGCGGATGACACCAAGCCCGATCCGGCCGGCACGGCGACCGGCGATCGGACCTCCGCGGTGGACGCCGCTGGAAACCCCTTCGTGGTACCGGAACCCACCGACACGACGGCGCCCGATTACGCCGAGAGCAAAAAGGCGTACGACGCGTACATGGCGCAGGCCGCGAAAGAACCCCTGGCGCTGAAGCTTGCCGACGATGTGGGGCACGTTCGCGTCGCGTCTAATTTTTCGTGGACGCTTTTGACGGGGTATCTGGTGCTGTTTATGCAGGCCGGGTTCGCGCTGCTGACGGTTGGCCTGGTGAGAAAGAAAAACGCCGGCCATTTAATGATGTTGAATTTCGCGGCCTACGTGTTTGCCTTTCTCGCCTACTACGCGGTCGGATATGCATTTCAGTTCGGCGCCGTGGCCATCAATGCCGCTCCCACCAATCTGGGCGGCGTTCCAACGATGAATCATTTTCTGATTGGCAGCGGCTCCTGGGGATTCCTGGGGGGCAAAGGATTTTTTCTGTCCGGCCCGGCCTACGATGTGAGCAGCAACGTTTTCACTCTCTTCGAAGTCGTGTTCATGGAAACGGCGGGCTACATCATCGTGGGCGCGATTTGCGAACGGATTACGTTCTGGGCATTTTTGCTTTGCGAGTTGTTCATCGGCGGCCTTCTCTATCCAATCTCGGGCTGTTGGGTGTGGGGCGGCGGTTTCTTGTCTCAACTGGGCGCTTCGATGCACTGGGGACACGGATACGTGGACTTTGCCGGATCGTCGGTCGTTCACGGAGTGGGCGGATTCTGCGCCATGGCTCTGGCGGTGATCTTAGGACCGCGGATTGGCAAGTACGGCCCCGATGGAAAACCGAGGGCGTTTCCAGCGTCGAACATCGTATTCGTTGTGACCGGCACGTTTGTCTTGCTGTTCGGCTGGATGGGATTTAATCCGGGTTCGACGCTGGGAGCGACCGACCTGCGCATTTCGGTCGTTGCGGTGAACACGAATCTGGCAGCGGTAGCCGGCTCGGCCGCCGCCATGTTGCTGTGGTATTTCATGTTTGGCAAACCGGACATAACAATGGCGTGCAACGGAATGCTGGCGGGGCTGGTCGCGATCACCGCTCCTTGCGCGTTTGTGACGCCCACGTCGTCGGTAATCATCGGAGTTTTGGCCGGGGCTCTGGTCTGCGGCGGAGTTTTGTTCAACGAAAGGATCCTGAAGATCGACGATCCCTGCGGCGCCATTTCGGTTCACGGGTATTGCGGCTGGTTCGGTGCCGTCGCGGTGGGAATCTTCGCTGATGGCACGTACGGCGCGGGATGGAACGGAGTGGGTGCCGCATCGTACCTGGGCAAAGCCGGCCAGGGTGTGACCGGGCTCATTCACGGGGACGCGTCTCAATTTTGGCTGCAGCTGGGCGGTGCGACGCTGATTGGACTGTATGCCTTCGGATTTACGTTCATCGTGTTTAAGATCGTAAACGCCGTGAAGTCGATGCGGGTTTCGAAGGAAGTAGAACTCGAAGGTCTGGACGTGCCGGAATTCGGAATGCTCGCGTATCCGGAGGACGCGGTCCAGATGCTCTCCGGTCCGGCACTACAGCGAGAATAGGGACAAGCGGGGAGCCATTGTTTCCGCTCGGGTCGAACGAAAAGGAACGAATCACGGCGGCCGTCATATTACGGTCGCCGTTACGAGCGAGCATGGCAGCGGAGCTGCGCGCGTTTTCCTGTTCGCTTCTGAAACACGCACCAGAGAAAGGACTTAACATCGCATAACCCCGCCGTTCTCCGGCTGTGAAAAGTTCTCGGTAGCTTACGAAATCCTTACAACTCACTTACGCCCGCCTGATATCCACGGCGTAGTCTTCCTGCAGACCCTCAGAAGAAACGATCAGCAGCAAAGTTTCGGGAGACAAAAATCGATGCGTGTGAAGTTCAGCCTTCCACTTCGTTTTGTGGCAATCGCGATAGCGGCCGTCGGGCTTACGTGCAGCGCACTAACGGCACAGACGACTGCGACGCCAGCGGATCAGCGACAAACAACCGAGGCGACGGCAAGAGCCGGCGCGATGAACGTTGATTCAAACGGAACCTCTGGCGATGAGTCGTCGTCAGCGTCGACATCGGACGCACAGACGGCCGCGCAAACCGCGGCAGCCGCGCCCGCCGCGGATCCCTCGGCCGGAGTGCTCGAAGGAAATTTCTTCAATCGACTTCTGAACGCTTACAAAGAGGACTGGGCCGGCACCACTCCCAGCGGTCCGACGCCCCCTCGTCGCGGACTGCCTGCACCGGTGACGAATCCCCCGTACCCGTTTGCCGACTGGCCCTATGGCGGCTCGCCCACGATCGGCGCGCCGTGGACGCAATCGGGTCCGTTGATGCAGGCGATCTGGAGCGGCTCGCACGGCGACGCATGGAAGCGCAGCGGCATCCAGATTTACGGATGGCTCGATGCGGGCTTCGATGTAAGCACTTCGAATCGCGGCCGCTACGCGAATGCTCCGGAAGCATACGACGTGGTGCCCAATTCCATTCAGCCCGATCAGGAAGTTCTCTACATTGAGCGGCAGCCAGACACGGTGCAGACCGATCATTTTGACTGGGGATTCCGTCTCGCAAATCTCTACGGACTGGACTATCGGTACACGACTGCCAAAGGAATTTTCAGCAATCAATTGCTGGGAAAAAACCTCGAGTACGGGTACGACCCGGTCATGTTCTACGCGGACCTCTACTGGGGACAAGTGGCCGACGGACTCGACATTCGCATCGGACGTTATATTTCCCTGCCCGACATTGAAGCGCAGCTCGCGCCGAACAACTACACCTACAGTCATTCGATTACCTATACGGAAGACTGCTATACGCAGACGGGCATCAACGCGACTTTGAAATTGAACGACCATTGGCTGGTGCAAGCGGGAATCTCAGCGGGTTGCGAAACTCCGCCCTGGAATACGAAGGACGCCAAGCCAACGCTCAATTTGGGATTTCAGTACATCTGGAACAATGGCAACGACGCGATCTATCCGATGTTGAATGCGCTGAACGATGGCAAGTATGCGTACAACAATCTGAACGCGATGTACTTCACCTGGTACCACAAATTCAGCACGCACCCGTCGCTGCACACCGATACAGAAACCTGGTACATGTGGGAAAAGAACGTTCCGAACCTGAACAATCCCAATTCGGCGCCGCTGCTTGAGGTGGGCGCGAACGGTGCGTACTGCTCGAATCCGTCGGCCCTCACATGCTACGCGCCCGAGTGGGCGATCTTGAACTACGTGGAGAAGCAGGTCGGTCCGAAAAACTATATTTCCATTCGAAACGAGTACGTGGACGACCTGGTCGGCCAGCGGACCGGCACGAAAACACGATACAGCGAGCATTTGCTGGGATGGGGACATTGGATTGGAACGACGATTTTGCTTCGGCCCGAAATTCGCTACGAGCATTCCTACGACGGGCCGGCGTACGACCTTGGCCACAAAAAGAGCCAATTCACGGCGGCCGGCGACGCAATTTTCTTTTTCTAGCGGAAAGAAACGAACCGGAGCGCAGGGCCTTTGATTTAACCCGGCATCCGGCTGGTGAAACGGGAGCCAAAACGTGCAAGACATTGTATTCATCGCGCTGACGATCGGATTTTTCGCGGTGGCAATCGCTTACGTGCGCGGTTGTGACCGCCTGAAGTAGGGAGAGCAACGAAATGCTCGGAAACATCGTGCTGCTTGGAATTTGCGTTTTGATCCTCGCTTATTTGTTCGCGGCCTTGCTGTGGCCGGAAAGGTTCTGAACATGACGGCAAACGGCTGGCTACAAATCGGGGCGTTTTTCGCGATCGTCCTGCTCGTTACCAAACCCCTCGGCGTCTTCATGGAGCGTGTATTTTCACGCAAGAAGACGTTCCTGGACCCCGTGCTGCGGCCCCTCGAACGCTTGTTGTACGCGGTGACGGGCGTGGACGAAACCCAGGAGATGCGGTGGACGGAGTATGCCATCGCGATGCTTCTTTTCAGCGGCGTGTCGATGGCGCTGCTCTACTTGATCGAGCGCGTGCAGCAATGGATGCCGTGGAATCCGCAGAAACTCGGCGCCGTGGCAACGGATCTGGCGTTCAACACGGCCGCCTCGTTTACCACCAACACAAACTGGCAAGCCTACGTGCCCGAAACCACGATGACGTATTTCACGCAGATGGCGGGCCTGGCGTATCACAACTTCGCGTCGGCCGCGGTGGGCATCGCGCTGGCGATCGCCGTGATTCGCGGCATTGCGCGGCGTGAGCAGGACACGATCGGCAATTTCTGGGTCGATCTAACGCGCTGCTTTCTCTGGGTGCTCTTGCCGGCGTGCCTGGTGATCTCCCTGATCTTCGTGTCGCAAGGCGTGATCCAAAACATGAATCCTTACACGACCGGGCAGATGGTCGATCCGCAGACGGTGCAAGTGACGGGCGCCGACGGTAAATCAACGACGCAAGTGGTGCGCGAGCAGGTGATTCCGCAAGGTCCCATCGCCTCGCAAGAAGCAATCAAGATTTTCGGCACCAACGGCGGCGGATTTCTGAATGCCAACAGCGCGCATCCCTACGAAAATCCCACGCCTCTCACCAATTTCATCCAGCTGATTCTGATTTTCGCCATTCCTTCGGGACTGACCTACACGCTGGGCCGCATGACGGGATCCCAAAAGCACGGATGGGCCGTCTGGGCCGCGATGGCTGTTTTGTTCGCCGCCGGCGTTACCGGGGCATACGCTGCCGAGGCCAAGGGCAATCCGCTGCTAAAGGGCGCCGACCAATCCGTGACCGCGCAGCAATCTGGCGGAAACATGGAAGGCAAAGAAGTTCGATTTGGAATCGCGAATTCGGCGCTCTATGCGACCGTGACCACCGATGCCAGCTGTGGCGCGGTGAACGCCATGCACGATTCGTTCACTCCCCTTGGCGGCATGGTTCCGCTGATCAACATCATGTTGGGCGAGGTGGTGTTCGGCGGCGTGGGCTCCGGACTCTACGGCATCATCGTGTTCGTAATTCTGGCAGTGTTCATCGCGGGGCTGATGGTGGGCCGGACGCCGGAGTATCTGGGGAAAAAGATTGAAGCGTTTGACGTGAAGATGGCGATGCTGTCCGTCTTGATTTTTCCGCTGGTGATTCTCACCTTCACCGCAATCGCCGTCGTGGCGCCGAAATTCGGGCTTCCGTCGATCTCAAATCCCGGGCCGCACGGGCTGTCGCAAATTCTGTACGCCTACACATCCGGGACCGGCAACAATGGCTCCGCGTTTGGCGGATTGAATGCGAACACGCTCTGGTACAACACGTCGATTGGCTTCGCCACATTGCTGGGGCGCTTCTTCGCGGTCATTCCCATTCTGGCGATTGCCGGCAGCCTGGCGAAGAAGAAATTTGTGCCGGAGTCGGCGGGCACATTCCCGGTCACAACGCCGCTGTTCAGTTCCCTGCTCGTGTTCGTAATTCTAATCGTCAGTGCGCTCACATTTTTCCCGGCGTTGAGTTTGGGAGCAATTCTGGAACACCTGCTGATGCATGCAGGAAAGGTGTTTTAACAACCATGGCCACGGCATCAAACACGCGCGAGCAATCCCGTTGGGGCAAAGGCATCGTCGTTCCCGCGATTTGGGAATCGTTCGTCAAGCTGAACCCCAAAACTCTGGCGAAAAATCCAGTGATGTTCGTCGTCGAGGTAGGAGCGCTTCTGACCAGCGTGGATCTCGTTCGCGGCGTAGCTCACCACACCGGAGGCTTCGGTTTTTCGCTGCAGATCACGCTTTGGCTGTGGTTCACCGTGCTGTTCGCCAATTTCGCGGAGGCGATGGCGGAGGGCCGCGGCAAAGCACAGGCGGAGACGCTGCGAAAGGCGCGTTCCGAAACGATTGCGCGACGCTTGAAAGCGGATGGCACGATCGAATCGGTATCGGGCTCGACGCTACGTTCGGGCGACCTTGTGATGGTCACGGCGGGCGAATTCATTCCCGGCGACGGGGAAGTGGTGGAAGGCGTCGCTTCCGTGGATGAGTCGGCAATTACCGGAGAGTCCGCGCCGGTGATTCGCGAATCCGGCGGCGACCGTTCCGCGGTTACCGGGGGCACACGAGTACTCTCGGACGAAATCAAAATTCGAATTACCTCGAACCCTGGCGAAACATTCCTCGACCGCATGATCAAGCTGGTCGAAGGCGCATCCCGCCAGAAGACGCCCAACGAAATCGCGCTGAATATCCTGCTGGCTGGCTTGACGATTATTTTCCTGCTCGCGGTCGTTTCGCTGCAGCCCATGGCCATTTACTCCGGCGCGCCACAATCGGTTTTCGTTCTCGTTGCGCTGCTCGTGTGCCTGATCCCCACGACCATCGGTGGACTGCTGTCGGCGATCGGAATCGCCGGGATGGACCGGGTCTTGCAGAAAAACGTTCTGGCGATGTCTGGCCGCGCTGTGGAGGCTGCGGGCGATGTGGATACGCTGCTGCTCGATAAAACCGGGACGATTACTCTTGGCAACCGCCACGCCACCGAGTTTGTCGCCGCTCCTGGCGTGAAAGAACAGGAAATCGCCGACGCCGCGCAACTGGCTTCGCTGGCGGACGAAACGCCGGAGGGCCGTTCGATTGTCGTGCTTGCGAAAGAGAAATATGGGCTCCGAGGCCGGGAACTGGCTTCGGTGGCTACCACGTTTATTCCATTCTCCGCAGTGACGCGCATGTCTGGCGTGGACATGGACGGCCGCCAGATTCGAAAGGGCTCGGTGGATGCCATCGCGAAATATGTGAAGGAAGCGGGCGGATCATTTCCCCAGGAAGTGAAAGACGCGGTTGATCGCATCGCCAATTCCGGGGGCACCCCGCTGGTGGTGGCGGAAGACGACCGCGTGCTGGGCGTGATTCACCTGAAGGACATCGTAAAGGGCGGCATGCGGGAAAGGTTCGAGCATTTGCGGAAGATGGGAATTCGCACGGTGATGATTACGGGTGACAATCCGCTGACCGCGGCGGCCATTGCGCGCGAAGCGGGCGTGGATGATTTTCTGGCCGAAGCGCGGCCCGAAGACAAACTGGCGTTAATCCGCAGCGAGCAGGCCAAGGGCAAGCTGGTGGCGATGACCGGTGACGGCACCAATGACGCTCCGGCTCTCGCTCAGGCCGATGTCGGCGTGGCGATGAACGCCGGGACGCAAGCGGCGAAAGAAGCCGGCAATATGGTCGATCTGGATTCCAACCCGACGAAGCTGATCGAAGTCGTCGAAATCGGCAAGCAGCTCCTCATTACGCGAGGGGCGCTCACCACCTTCTCCGTCGCAAACGACGTGGCGAAATATTTCGCCATCATTCCTGCGATGTTTGCAGCGGCGCTGCCTCAGCTGGGCGTGCTGAACGTGATGGAGCTGAAAACTCCGCAGTCGGCGATTTTATCGGCGGTGATTTTCAACGCGGTGATTATCATCGCGCTCGTCCCGCTGGCGCTGCGCGGAGTGAAATACCGCCCGCTCGGCGCGGAAGCATTGTTGCGGCGCAATCTGCTGGTTTACGGCCTGGGCGGCATCATCGCGCCATTCATCGGAATCAAAGCGATTGACGTGATCATCACCCACATAGGGCTGGCCTAGGAACGAACATGAAGAAAAACTTCCTGATATCGATTTGGATGACCCTGGCAACGACGCTGCTGTTGGGAATTCTGTACCCGCTCGCCGTTACCGGAATGGCCAAAGTGCTTTTCCCGCGCCAGGCGAACGGAGAACTGATCCGCGCAGGTGGAAAGACCTTGGGTTCGAGCCTGATCGGCCAACCCTTTTCATCACCGGGCTATTTCCGGTCTCGGCCATCCGCCGCAGGCGCCGCCGGTTACGATGCAGACGCCTCCGGTGGCGGCGCGTCGAACTATGGCCCCACGAATCAAGCTCTGATCGCCCGCGTGCAGGGCGACGTGCAAAAAGCCCAAGCCGAAAATTCCGGCGCGAAAGTGCCGATCGACCTGGTAACCACATCCGCATCGGGACTTGACCCGCATATCACGCCGGCGTCCGCCGAATTTCAAATCCCTCGCGTCGCCCATGAACGCGGGATGAGCGAAGCCGACGTGAGGAACCTCGTGGCAAAGCACACGGAACAACGTCAGTGGGGATTTCTGGGGGAGGCGCGCGTGAACGTGCTCGAATTGAATTTAGATCTCGACGCCGTACACCCGATGCACTAATTCTGTAGGGCTACAACGGTGGGCAGGCAAAGCCGGTCACTTCTGCGAGCGCGGATGTTTCGATTTCGCCGCGGGAGGCTCGAAGCGGTAACCGACCCACGGTTCGGTATGGATGTAACGGGGATGGCGAGGATCGGGTTCGATTTTCTTCCTCAGTTGGTTAATGAAAACCCGCAAGTACTCGGTTTCGTCGCCGTAATCCGGTCCCCAGACTGCCTGTAACAAACGCCGATGAGCCTGGGCTTTCCCCGGATTCGCCACCAGTTGCCTGAGTAATTCAAATTCCTTCGGAGTCAGGCGTACGGCATTCCCTTCCAGCAAGACCGCGCGCTTTTCGAAATCGATCGAAAGCTCGTCGGAAACAAAAGGCGGCGTCAATTCTCCGGGCGCATTGCGGCGCAGCGCCGCACGGATGCGCGCCATCAGCTCCTCGACCCCAAAGGGCTTCACCACATAATCATCAGCGCCCGCGTCCAGAGCCATCACTTTATCGCGTTCGCTATTCCGAACCGTGAGCATGATGATCGGCACGTCACCGGAGCGTCGGATTTCGCGGCACGTTTCCAGACCGGACATTTGCGGCAGGTTTACGTCGAGTAGAACCAGGTCGGCGCGCTCGGAGCGAATTTTCTCGAGCGCCTCTTCGCCGCTCAGAGCTTCAATCACCGTGTATCCCTGGGACGCGAGAGTCGTCCGCATCACCCGCCGGATCTGCGGCTCATCGTCCACAATCAGAATCGTGAATGCGTTCACGAGTTTCCCACGCGGTTCCGGTAAATTGGCAAGGTGAAGGAAAACACGGAGCCCTGGCCGCGCTGGCTGGTCACGTTGACCGTGCCGCCGTGCGCCTCAATAATGGCCTTGGCGATCGGCAAACCCATTCCCGTGCCTTGCACCAGATATCGCTGATCCTTGCCTCGATAAAACTTTTCGAAGATCAGCGACTGTTCCAGATCGTCGATGCCCGCGCCCCGATCCGCGACACTGGTGACGACAAAATCGGGAGTTGCCTCCGCCGACACCGTGATTGGTTGATCCGGCGGTGAATACCGGTGGGCGTTTTCGATCAAATGAGTGAGCGCATCACGGGCACGCGCCGCGTCCACGGAAACATCGGGCAAGCCCGAAGGAATCTGTATTCGTATTTCGCGATTGCCCAAAGTGGCTTTCATCTGGTCAAGGGCCGAGTGCACCAGATATTCGATGGGATGGCGGGCAAGGTTCAATTCAACTTCGCCAGCGTCGAGGCGCGCCATCTCTGCCGCTTCGCCAACCAGCCGATTCAGACGGTCGGTTTCTTCGTTCACAATCGTCAGCAGTTCGGCGCGCTGTTTTTCGGTCACATTCGGATTCGAAAGCAGATTCGTCACCGACGCTTTGATGGAGGTGAGCGGGGTGCGAAGCGCGTGCGTGACGGAATCGAGCAGCGCAGTTCGCAGGCGTTCGCCTTCGCGCGCCGCTTCGGTCTGGCCCAGTTGTTCGATGGCGCGGGCGCGTTCAATCGCTACGGCGGTAAGCGTACCGATGGCTTCGAGAGTCTGCCGCGAAAGTACCGTGCCGGAAATTCCCAGGCTGCCGATCGGACGTAAACCAAGCCGCACGGGAACAAAACTGAGGCTGTTCGATAGATCGATGAACGGCTCTTCGCGCACGACCACAGCCTTGAGGCTTTCCAGGTTGAGTTGCGAAATCACCGGCCCCGATCGATAGATCTTTTGTTTTTCGGCAAGCAACAGCGCGGCGGCGCCCACTTCAAAAATGTCAACGATTTGGGTCGGGATCCGGTTGAGCAGTTGGATTACATTGCCGAATTCGAGCAGTCCCTGGCTGAACAGGTACAGCTTTTCGATTTCACGGCGCCGCGCCGAGGCGTCTTCCGCTTTCTGCCGCGCACGCGACGACAAATGGCTGGCAAGAACCGAGACGGTCAAGAAGGCGAACAGCGCCACCCAGTTCTGCGGATCGGCAACTGTGAATGTGCCAACCGGCGGTAAAAAGTTATAATTGAAAAACAGCATGGCGGCGACCGACATGCCGACGGCAACGACAATGCCCCAAGCCGTAGAGACCGCCAGAATTGCCAGAACATACGTCAACGCAACGGTGGTGGCGTTTACAGGAAGAATTCGCCGGTAGAAGACCGAAATGCCGGCGACGATGATTAAGGAAGCAGCGAATCGCCAAAGCTTGGTGAGAAACGACTGACGCACCGTGCAATTCTATCGTAGCTAGCATCCGCCCTATAGAAGAGAATACGCATCATGCCCAAGACACCCGAACAGTGGCTGAAAGAATCGAAACCCTCTGAAAAGACCAAAGGGGTATTGAAGTTGTTCCTGGGCTATGCGCCGGGCGTGGGGAAGACGTTTAGCATGCTCAGCGAAGCGATTCGGCGCGCCAGCCGCGGCGAAGATCTGGTGATCGGCGTCGTGGAAACTCACGGGCGGCGCGGAATCGCCGAACTTTCCTCGCAGCTCGAAACCGTTCCCCGCCGGATGATCGATTACAAGGGCACTCTATTCGCCGAGATGGATCTGGACGGAATCATTGCGCGGCGCCCGGCCGTGGCCCTCGTGGACGAACTCGCGCACACCAACATTCCCGGAAGCAAAAATCGCAAGCGGTATGAAGACGTGCTGGCGCTGCTGGAAGCGAACATCGACGTAATCTCCACCGTCAACATTCAACATATCGAAAGTATTGCGCCCACCGTGCGGGCCATCACGGGAGTGTCGGTTCGCGAGACGGTGCCGGACTGGGTGCTGCAAGTCTCCCAAGAAACGGTAATGGTGGACCTTACGCCGGAAGCCCTGCAGAACCGCATGAAACGCGGCGACGTGTACGGTAAGGAGAAGGTCGAACAGGCTCTTGGCAATTTCTTTCGTCGAGGCAACCTGATTGCGCTGCGCGAACTGGCGCTTCGCCAGGTCGCTGAGCAAGTGGATCGCAGCCTTGAAACCTACATGGAGGAGAAGGACATTCGCGAAAGCTGGGCGGTTCGCGAACGAATTGCCGTGTGCATCAGCGCCAATCCGAAGGCGCAGTATCTGGTGGCTCGCGCCGCGAGGATGGCCCGGCGAATGGACGCCGAGCTGTACGCCGTGCACGTGGACCTGGAAGACGATGCCGACGAACAGGAACAAAAATCGCTGCAAGCCAATTTACAGTTTGCGGAAAGCCTTGGCGCCAAATCGGTGCGGTTGAAGGGCGACCATGTAGCCGACGTGACTGCGAAATTCGTGCGCGAAAAACACATCACCCAGGTGATCTTCGGCCGAAGCGCGATCGAGGGCTGGCGGAAGCTGCGGTACTTGAACGCGATCAACAAGTTTCTCAGCGAAGCGCCCGCCGTGGACGTGCACATTGTGACGCAAGAACCGGACTAGCGCGGCGAAAAGTGGTGCATGCCGGCGCCCGGATTCCTCCGTTTCGCCTTGAATCTAAGCGCTTGCCGCCGCCGCTTTTTCCTTCTCTTTTTCGTCCGGCTTCACGAAGACTTTGCTGGCCAGTTCGACCACCTGCTTCAGATGCCACCATTCGCGGTCGGTCATCAAACGTCCATCGGCGCTTGAAAAGTGAATCGACGCGAAGCCATCCTCGGAAAGAGGCGCTCGAATGACTAGTATGCTTTTCTGCTCGTTCAAATGATTGTCAGGCACGTGGGACCTCCGAGATTCAAAAATGCCACCCCGCCGAACTCGTGCGGGCGTACTAGTATCACGCGACAGCAATTTTGAGGCAACGATTGTTAGAATTTTCGAATGATCGAGGGCGGCGCCACCCCGATGGACCTCTAAGACGAATAAAACGAATCAACTTAGGCCCAGGGGTCCTTTCCGCAGAAGCGGGTCGGGGCGCTCCCATCCGACACCAAAGTGCTTTTAGACGCTCCGGAACTCTGTTAATCTAAAGAGTCTCTGAATCCGACAATTTTACGCTCTGGAGCAACGGTACAATGGCACTTGCATGTGAACTTTGCGGCAAAAAGCCGCTTTATGGCAACACCATCAGCCACGCCAACAACGTCACCCGCCGTCGATGGAACCCGAACCTGCGCCGCGTTCGCGCCGTAGTGAAAGGTACCAACAAGCATATGCGCGTGTGCACTTCGTGCATCCGCTCCGGCCGTGTGACGAAGGCTGCCTGAGAAGCGCCGCGATCCGTCCGGCTTTTTCCCCAGAAGGAGTTCCGCTTGACACGAAAATATCTGGTCATCGCAGCGGTGGTAGTTTGCTTGTTCGCTGCCGCGTGCAAGAAGGAAAGCGCGCCGGGACCGGATGTGTGGGCGGTGGTAAACGGTAAGGAAATCCCGCGAGCGGATGTGGAAAAGTACTTTCGCACCCGAGTGAACGCGCAAGGGCCCACCCCGTCGCAGGAGGAAGCCCTCTCCCTGAAACTGAGCATCCTCGACGAGCTGGTGAACAACGAAATTCTGCTCGAACGCGCCGGGAAGTTGAATCTGATGGCCAGCGACGCGGAGGTAGAGGACAAGTTCACCGAATCGAAGAGCCCCTACACCGAAGAAGAATTCCAGAAAAAGCTTCAGGCCACGGGGCTGACCGTGGACGACCTGAAGAAAGACATCCGCCGGCAGCTATCGGTGCAGAAACTGCTGAACCGCGAGGTTGTGGCTAAGATTTCAATCACCGACCAGGACGTACTGGACTTTTACAACAAGAATCGCGCGCAGTTCAATGTCGCCGAGCCTCAGTTTCACATCGCTCAGATCGTGGTCACTCCGCATCCCGATCCGACCGTACACAACCGCAAGAACGACAAAGCGCAAAGCGAACCGGACGCCAAGCGCAAAGTTGCGCTGCTCGAGCAGAAAATCGCAAGCGGCGCTGATTTCTCGCAGCTGGCGATGGATTATTCTGAAGATTCCACGGCTTCGACCGGCGGTGATTTGGGTTTTGTGCCGGAATCCGCGCTCAACCAGTCCGATCCACTGCTGAAGAAAAGCGTGCTATCGATGAAGGCCGGCGACGTGACCCAGCCCATTGGAGTCAAGAACGGCGGCTACCGCATCCTGAAACTGGTCGCGAAGGAGCCTTCCGGCCAGCGCGAACTATCGGACCCCCAAGTGCAGCAGTCCATCCGCGACATGCTGCGTAACCGCAAGGAACAGCTGCTTCGCTCCGCCTACATGGTGGACGCTCGCGACGATGCCCACGTAACGAATTATCTAGCCCGGCAGGTTCTGGAATCCGCCGGTAAATTGCCCGCCTCAAAATAGCTGAATTCTCGATACCGTTCATCGAATGGAAAGCGGATGTCCGCGCGTGCGCGGAATTTGGCGAGCCTAACTGCGGGACGTCGTGGCAGCGAGGGAACGTTCGACCTTGGCAGCGCGCATCATTCGAACAGCGATGAAGCCCGCGATGGGCGTTAAGAAAACGCAAATCAGGAACGCCGGCCGAAACGCAATGCCTTCCTTTTCAAGCCGGGCTGCAACGAAACCGCTTAGCATGACCAACAGGACGAAGATCACCGCTATCGCCAGATAACCTGCGACGACTGCAAAATGGAAATGTGAGGTCATGTGGTCCTTCCCTAATTGGCAACAGAAACCGAGCGATAAAGCTCGTAGGATGAGTGTGGCAGGGCGGAACAGTACCTAAAAGGGGCACGAACAAATATCGAACGTAAAGGTAAATACGTGCCGGGACAACTTACAGCTAGGCGATGACTGCGATTGCTTCGCCGGCATTGACCGTCTGGCCTTCGATTACGGAGAGTCGTTCGACCGCGCCGGACTTCGGAGACCGGATCTCATTTTGCATCTTCATCGCTTCCACCACGACAAGTCCTTGACCGGCCTTCACCGATTCGCCGACGCTCACTAAAATCCGGATGATTTTTCCGGGCATCGGCGCGGTGACCTTCTGTCGTCCTTCCGATTCGGCGGCATTTGCTCGATTTCGGTTCCATTCGCGCGGGTCGCGAACGGAGGCTTCGAACTGGCGCGGACCTACAAAGACGGCGAGCTTTTCCCCGAACGGTTCCACGCGAACCTCAAACGATTTTCCATCGATGAGGATCGAATAGATCCCGCTCTCCACTTCGACAGCGTCCGCTTCCAGCACACGGCCGTCGATCGACCACTGCGCACGGTCGCCGCGCTGCGCGAGTTCCAAGCGTCGTTTCTTTCCCGCGAGTTCGATTTCCAGGATCACTCTATCGCCGCTCGTTTGCTGCTTTCCTGAGGTTTAAGAGCGCCATGAACTTCGCGCCGAATTTCGTTTTGCTCATCGTTGCGGCTCCCGATTTACTTGCTCGCGGAGGGCCTCTGCGCGCCAACGGGACATCGTCCCTTCCCTTGAGGAACTCGCCGTCGCTTTGCGACTCGGGTCGCGGTGTGAAAGGTGCCAAAGAGCGGCCGCGATCGCTGCGGCGTCTTCGGCTCCATCGCCTGAGCCCGTTTGTGTTTGCTGCGGTTCGGCGCCATCCGCGCGTCGTTGCCGAAAATCGTCGAGCCAGCGGGTGTAAATGGCCCCCGACTGGAAGTCGTCGCTGGCGAGAATTTTGTTAAACAAGGATACGTTCGTCTTTATTCCGCTTGCGTAATACTCGGAAAGCGCACGCTTCAAGCGCGCGATCGCTTCATCACGGTCCTTTCCCCATGCGATCAGCTTACCGAGCATCGGATCGTACTCGTTCGGAACCGTCCATCCGGCATAGATTCCGTCGTCCAGGCGGATTCCTGGCCCCGTCGGGACGCGCCTCTCGAGAATTTTCCCCGGTGAAGGGAAGAAATTGTTGTCCGGATCTTCGGCGTACATGCGGCACTCGATGGCGTGCCCGCGCATCACCACGTCTTCCTGCCGGATCGGCAGCGGCTCACCGGCAGCCACCTGAATTTGCAATTTCACCAAATCGAGCGAGGTGACCAGCTCTGTGACGGGATGCTCCACCTGCAACCGCGTATTCATTTCCAAGAAGTAGAAGTTGCGCTCCGCGTCCACGAGAAACTCAACCGTTCCGGCGTTAAAGTATCCGCCTGCGCGAGCCAGTTTGACCGCAGCCTCTCCCATGGCCTTCCGCAGGTCGTCGGTCATGACCGGAGAAGGCGCTTCCTCGATCACCTTTTGATAGCGCCGCTGCACCGAACATTCGCGTTCACCGAGATACAGCAAATGACCGTGCCGGTCGCCGAGAACTTGAATTTCGATGTGGCGCGGCCGAATCAAATACTTTTCCAAATACATTCGGCCATCGCCGAAAGCGTTCTGCGCTTCGGACGTTGCGTCGCGCCACGCCCCTGCCAGGTCGGATTCCGCCTCAACCAAGCGCATGCCTTTTCCGCCGCCGCCCGCCACAGCTTTCAGCACAATCGGGTATCCGGTTTTACGCGCGGCTTCGCTGGCGGCCTCTGCGTTGGCGAGCGGATCGAGCGTTCCCGCCACGGTCGGCACGCCCACGTCGCGAGCGACGTTGCGCGCGGCTGTTTTCGAGCCTAGCTTTTCCATCGCTTCCGGCGAGGGTCCGATGAAAGTGATGCCAGCGGCCTGGCAGGCGCGCGCCAGAGCGGGATTTTCAGCGAGAAAACCGTAGCCGGGATGAATGGCGTCACATCCGGAAAATCGTGCAGCCCCGACAATTTTGTCGATGACTAGGTAGCTTTCACGCGAGGGCGAAGGGCCGACGGGGTACGCTTCATCCGCCAGCCGGACGTGCAGCGAAGCGCGGTCGGCTTCGCTATAGACGGCGACGGAACGAACGCCCATTTCCCGGCAGGCACGGATAATCCGAACGGCGATTTCTCCGCGATTCGCGATGAGAATTTTCTTGATCATTTCGTTTGCCGAGTAGCCGCGACATTCTAGCACCGTCGCTCCCCGCGCCTCGAGTCTACTTCGACGGTAAATGGCTGGAAAGCGCTCTCAGGTGAAGCTATCATGTGTCGCGCCGCGCCCACGCCATGAACAAACACGCCGCCCTTTCGCCTCAGGATCAGTGGAAGAACGAAGCTGCCGTTGCTGCGGCGGCGCAAGTTACCAGCGGAATGGTCGTCGGCCTTGGCACCGGTTCAACCGCGAAATTCGCAATCGATGAAATCGGCCGCCGCGTTGCCGAGGAAGGACTGCGCGTCATCGGGATTGCCACATCCGAACGCAGCGCCGAGCAAGCCGCATCGCTGAAAATCCCACTGACGACCTTCCGTGAACACACGCGGATCGACCTGACCATCGACGGAGCCGACGAGGTTCTGCCGGGCTCTCTTTATTTGATAAAGGGGCACGGCGGCGCATTGCTGCGCGAGAAAATCGTCGCTGCCGCCAGCGTTCGCATGGCCGTCGTGGTCGACCGCACGAAAATCGTAAAAAAACTGGGTCAACTCGTGTCCGTGCCGACCGAGGTGGTTCCCTTCGGATGGGAAATCACGGAACGACGGCTCGCTAAAATCGGAGGCAAGCCACAGTTGCGTCTTGCGGCAGGCGATAAGCCGTACGTAACCGATGGCGGGCATTTCATTTTGGACTGTGCTTTCGGTGCGATGAATGATCCCTGGAAGGTTTGCCAGGAATTGGATCAGATCGTGGGCGTTGTGGAGAACGGACTGTTTCTCGAATATGCGACGGAAGTATTTGTGGGGAGCAGCGACGGCGTGGAAGTCCTAAAGAAGTCGCGCACCGCCACAAAGAAAAAAGGCCGGCGTCGCTAGACGGCCGGCCCGTACGATTCGATTTTCGATATACGATCTAATTCTTCGAGACGCAACCTTCGGGATACACTGCGTCAAGAGCTCCCCACAAAGCCCTCAGGCTACGTTGTGCCGCGCACAAGACGGCAACGGTATCGACGTCCTTTTGAGCGCCCAGCCATTCACGCCACGCAGCGCGATGGCGAACGTCGGCTTCCTGGTGTACGGCAAAGTACGCCAGAGCGCGAGGTTCGGTGATTCCATAAAAACGGCGCAGGCCGGAAATTTTTTCGCCCGCGATTTCGGGCACTTGCGCTTCGTACGCGTAAAACGACGCGACGGCCTGTGCCAGCGATCCCTGCGTGGCGGCTTCGTCGTACGTATCGAGCAGCGCCGCGACGCCTGGCAGCGGACGGGCGTCCTCCAGCGACGATTCCGAAGCGCCGACGGATTCCGCGAATTGGCGCCAGAGCTTCGGGTGCGGAGCCGACGCGTCAAGCTCCTCGTCCAGATTTTCGCGAACGAGAGCGTTTAACTTCGCGTCGTGTTTCGTGCGAGCCGCGAGCTGCTTCAGATTTTCCGGAAAGGCGCGAACGTGCTGGTAATACTGCTGGGCGTAAAGAGCGAGTGCTTGCTTTGAGAGTGTGCCTTCGGTCCAGGCCTGGTAAAAAGGATGTTGCAATAAATTATGCTTGGCGATGAGTGCGTCGAGCGATTCGAGCAATGTCTTAGGGGCTTTGTCTAACTTCGGCATTTACTTCTCCTGGGCAATTGCAAGATATTCACGGCGAATGAAACCGGCAAATAGTAACGAAGTTTATTTAAAAAAGCCAGCGACGGCGCTATGGGTTGCGGTAACGATATAACCGCCTAGACGACGGCCCTGCTTGCTTTCTATTGTATCAAAGTACGTTACAACGGTATGTTGCCGTGCTTCTTGCGCGGGTTTGTATCGCGCTTATTCTCGAGAGATCGCAAGGCGGTGATCAGTTTTGAGCGAGTGAGCGCCGGCTCGATCACTGCGTCGATAAATCCCTGTTCAGCGGCCACGTAGGGATTTGCGAAACTTTCTCGAAACTCGTCGATCTTCTCTTTCCTCAGTTTCTCGCGGTCCGCTTCCGAGGCTTGATCCAACTCCCTTTTGTAAACAATGTTCACCGCGCCTTCGGGGCCCATCACCGCAATCTCCGCCGTAGGCCAGGCGAAATTGACGTCCGTCCGAATGTGTTTCGAGGCCATCACGCAATAGGCTCCGCCGTAGGCCTTGCGGGTAATCACGGTAATTTTCGGCACGGTGGCCTCGGCAAACGCGAATAACAGTTTCGCGCCATGCTTAATAATTCCGCCGAACTCCTGTTGCGTTCCCGGCAAGAAACCCGGGACGTCTTCGAATGTAATCAAGGGAATGTTGAAAGCATCGCAGAAGCGCACGAATCGCGCTCCTTTCACCGACGCGTTGATGTCCAGCACGCCGGCAAGAAAAGCAGGCTGATTGGCAACGATTCCTACCGGACGCCCGTCGAGTCGCGCAAATCCCACGACAATATTCTTCGCAAAATGCTCGTGAACTTCGAAAAAGTTGCCGTCGTCCACAACTTGATGGACTGCATCCTTGATGTCGTAGGGCTGCTGCGGATTTTCGGGAACCAAGGCGTTCAGCGCCGGCGCCTTGCGGTCCCACGGATCGCCGGAATCGCGGCGTGGAGAGGCTTCCAGGTTGTTCGACGGGAGATACCCAAACAGCTCGCGAACCATTGCCAGGCACTCGGCGTCGTCGCGGGACACAAAATGGGCGACGCCGCTTTTTTCGTTGTGGGTCATCGCCCCGCCCAGCTCTTGCTTGGTCACTTCCTCGTGGGTCACCGTCTTGATCACGTCCGGACCGGTGACGAACATGTAGGATGTGTCGCGCGTCATAAAAATAAAATCCGTAATCGCCGGTGAATACACCGCGCCGCCGGCGCAGGGCCCCAGGATCGCGCTGATCTGCGGAATCACTCCGCTGGCAAGCGTGTTGCGCAGAAAGATTTCGGCGTAGCCCGCCAGCGACATCACGCCTTCCTGAATGCGGGCGCCGCCCGAATCGTTCAAGCCAATCACCGGAGCGCCGTTGCGCAGCGCCAGGTCCATCACCTTGATGATTTTCCCCGCATTCGCCTCGGAGAGCGATCCGCCAAATACGGTAAAGTCCTGCGCAAACACGTACACCAGCCGGCCGTCGATCCGCCCGTAGCCGGTAATGAAACCGTCTCCCAGCGGACGCTGTTGCTCCATTCCGAAATCGTGAGAGTGATGGCGGACGAATTTGTCGAGTTCCTCGAAACTGCCTTCGTCGAGGAGCAGGTCGATGCGTTCCCGCGCGCTCAGCTTGCCTTGCTTGCGCTCGCGCTCGCGGCGTTCGGGGCCGCCTCCCGCTTCGGCCTCAGCGTTCCGACGGCGAAGTTCTTCGAGGCGATCGTGATGCTTTCGATGTTCTGTCAACTGATCGGCTCCCTTTCAAATTATTGCGGCTGGCACGCATCCGAAGATGGTGCGGACATGATCCCCACGCTGCCAGGCGCGACCACGGGCAGAGCGGCCAGAGCATGCTTCGCAAGGGCTTCATTCGCGGACGGTATCGCTTGCGTATCCAGATCGCGCATCGCGGCCAACGATTTCGTCATCGCCGAGCAAGCCTCGTCGAGTGCGGCGCTGGCCTGCTCGCTCGGGGCAGCATCGCCCGATCCAACGAAAAACATGATGCGGGCGAGATCGCGATTCACGGGACCGGCTCCCGGTGCCGCCGGAGTTCCCTCTTGAATGATCTGCACTTCCTTGTCGAGTTCGTTCAAGGCCTGGATCGCGGCTGCATTCGGATTTTCAATCGCCGCCGCGACCGGCGCCGCACCCTTCCCGCCCGGGGTGTCTTGTCCGAACGCTGGTTTGGTTTTGTCGTCCGGCTTCACGCCGAGCGACTCCAGCCGGTTCGCGATTGCATTGCGAAGGTTTTCCAACGAGCGCCACGCCGAGGCGCTCGACGCAAGTCCGGCATCGATTCGCTTGCCAGCCAGCAATTGCGCTTCGAAATCCGCCTGCGAAATGTGTACGTGGGGATCGGGCACCACCGTCAGCGTCTGCTTCATCAGCGTATCCGCGCCGATGAGAACCAATTCGTATTTCCCCGGAGCGACGAGCGGACCCAGCGTCTGTTCGCGCGGTGTGTCATACGGTAGCGCGTGATCCGAAAGGGTGTACTCGATGTAATCGAGCATTCCGCCGTAGTAGCTGAAATTCAAGGCATCCGGCGGCGGATATCGCAAATCCCACACGAACCGATTCAGTCCGGAGTTTTTGCTGAGCTGCGCCTGGGGACCGAACCAGTAATCCGGCACGTTCTTCGGAGTTGTATCTTCGGGCGGGGCCGCGCTCGTGAAACGGCGAACCAGCTTTCCTTCTGCGTCGTGAATCTCCAGCGTGAGTTCGCCCTTCGGAACCGACTTCAAGTAGTAGTCAATGATCGCGCCGTCCGGCGGATTTTTCGCCGTCGGTTCTTCGGGCGGCAGCGGAGTTTCCTGGTCATTGTCATACCGGACGCGAACAGCCGTGGCGGGCTGCAGCAGATACGCATTGGCAGAAGTGAAATCCGCACCCGCCTGACGCAGCGGCGTTACGTCATCCAAAATCCACAAGGCGCGTCCGTAGGTAGCCGCCACCAGGTCATCGCCATGCACCGTCAAGTCGCGGATGTCCGTGGCCGGAAGATTCAGTTGCAAGGATTGCCAGTGATCGCCGTCATCGAACGATACGTATAGCGCATCGGTTGTACCGGCATACAGCAACCCTTTGCGGACCGGATCTTCTCTTACCACTCGAGCCACCCAGCCGGGTTGCAGCCCATCGGTAATTTTCTGCCAGGATTTTCCGTGGTCGCGCGTTCGGTAAATGTAGGGAGTCGAATCCTGACGCGCTTCGAGCGCCATGTAGGCGGCACCCGCGTCAAAATGCGAAGCTTCGATGATCTCGACTTCGCTGTTCTTCGGTAAGTCGGCAGGGGTTACGTTCCGCCAGGTCTTTGACCCGTCGTCCGTCGTCTGGATTATTCCATTTGAAGAACCCGACCAAAGGATTTGATCGCTCACCGGTGACGGTGCCAGCGCCGTCAGCGAACTTCGGCGGGGCCTCTGGAAAAGTTCGAAGTCGTCTTTGCCGCCCGCTTCGCGTTCGTCAAAATCGGAGTCCTCCAAGTCGGCAACCGGGTAGCGGCCGCTGGCCGGACGTTCCGTCGAAGTGGGAGCCGGTGCGGCGGAGTTCTCGGAACGGGGTTGTGCGGTCGTCGCGGCGGCCGCCGGGACCGTGGTCAGGTCTGGACTGATCGGCGTCCAATTTGCGCCACCATTCGTCGTCTTCAGAACGTACTGTGCGCCCAGGAATAGGGTGTGCGGATCTTCGGGCGAAAAAACGAGCGGCGGCATTTGAGACATCCGGTCTTTCAGCCCGCGAATGAAAACGTGAACGATCTGGGAGTTTGTCTTGTCGAATCGCAGCACGCTGCCGTACCAGCCGCCGGAATACACGATGTTTGCATTCGTTGGATCCGGCGCAATGTAACAAAACTCAAATCCGCCAGCGGAGAACCAATCTCGAAAACTAATTTCGCCCCAATCGCTCCGATTCGGAATCGCCACGCTCCCGCTATCCTGCTGCGGGGCGTAGGAATAATAAGGGAACTGATTGTCGGTAATCACATGATAGAACTGCCCGGTCGGCTGGTTGTACCAGGAACTCCACGATTTGCCGCCATCCACGCTGATCGTCGCGCCCTGATCGACGCCTAGAAACATCCGCAAGGGATTTTGCGGATCGATCCACAGCACGTGATAATCGTCGCCGCCCGGAGCGCCCTTGTATGCAATGAAAGTCGCGCCACCGTCCGTGGATTTGTACATCGTGGTCTGCATCACGTACACGGTGTCGATGTTTTTCGGATCGACATAGACTCGGCAGATGTACAAATTCCCGCTGATTCGCGGGTCTTTCGTGATCTGTCTCCACGTGGCGCCGCCGTCGTCCGAGCGATAAAGCCCCTGGCTCATGATCGCGAAGACGCGTTGTCCTTTCGTTCCCGGCGCTACAGCGAGGCCAAGCCGGTCGCGGGGATCGGTAGGAAGTCCGGTGTCGGATACCTGCACCCACGTGGATCCTTCATCCACGGACTTGTAAATCCAGGAACTCTGCGTCTCTTGATCGGTTGGCCCTGCTCGAAAATCGAACGGTTTCCACATTCCCGCATAGAGAATTCGCGGGTTCGAAGGGTCGGCAGCCATATTCGAAATCCCGGCCAAATCATCGCGATAAAGCGTATGCGTCCAGGTCTTCCCACCGTTGGTCGTTTTGTAAACTCCTCGAGTGGAGTTCGGCAGTCCCACGCCGAGAATCGGGTGGCCCAAAACACCAACGAGAATCACATCTGGATTCTTCGGATCGATGATCACCGTGCTGATGTATTTCGAATCGGTAAGACCAATGTTCGTCCACGTCGCTCCCGCGTCGGTCGAACGGTAAACGCCGTTCCCATCCGTTTGCTCGCCCGTGCCGGCAATCACGATATTCGGATTCGAGGCCGCGACGGCAATGTCTCCTATCGAGGCCACATGCGCATCATCGAAGATCGGCTTCCACACCACGCCCGCATTGGTGGTCTTCCAGATTCCGCCGCCCGGCGTCCCCATGTAATAGGTTGTTGGATCGCCGGGAATGCCGGCAACCGCAGACACGCGTCCCGCGCGATAAGGACCAATCATTCGCCAGCGCAGCGCCGAATATTCACTTGGATCCACGGGGGAGGCGGTTTGCTGCGCGTAGGCGGGAGCGACCGAGAGCAACAACGCGACCAGGGATGCAACGCGCCTGAACGCTAGCCAACCCGGCCGCGTGAAGGCGTTCGATGACCATTGGTAGGACGCGGTGCGGCAAACGCTGGGTGACACTGCGCTCATCTTGCGACTCCTTCCCTGAAGCACTAGAGCTTACCATTGCGGAGAGCTTGCAGAAGCGACCGACAATCGAAAACGCCGGAGTTCGGTGCGGCAAACGGGCGAAGGAAGTTTAGTGCAGTCCTGACCAGTCGTCGGCAAGCAAAATGGAGTTGCTGGGGTTTGAAGGATCGTATTTCACGCTGGCGGTCTGCCCTGCGGCAACACGATGTAAATGGACTCGTTCTTCCTGACCGGTCACGTCCTGCGCGGTTTCGTAGGTCACTCCCGAAATTGAATAGGAATAGTACAGAAGCCGCCGAGTGCCATTCGCGCTGCCGCCACCTGAGCGCTTTTGAAACATCCGCGCCGGTGCTGCGTCTCCAGTGGTTGGAGCATGGTCGGTCAACTCTATGATTTGCCCTTCTACGATTCTACCGACGCGATTCAAATAGGCGCAGCGCTCTCGCTCTTCGTCGGCGGGGTCATCGGGTTTGCGACGTAGCCAGAACGCTAGTCCGACCACGGCAAGCACAGCCACGCCTGCCAGGGGGAGCCATTCGCGCCAATCATTCAGAATCTCTTTCAACGCCTGCCTTTCATCTTTTGCATCAACGCTGATTGCGCCGCCACCGTCGTCTATTCGGACGACGCCATCACGGGATTTCGCAGCGTACCAACACCGCCCACGCTCACTTCCACGACGTCACCGGCAACCAGCGGACCCACTCCCGCCGGAGTACCCGTTGCAATCACGTCGCCAGGTTCCAGCGTCATTACGTCCGCAATGAACCGAATTATAACATCAACGGAAAACATCATTTCCGACGTGTGTCCCGATTGTTTCCTGACGCCATTTACGAACGTCTCGACCGTCACTCCTGCCGGGTCGAGCTGCGTTTCGATCACCGGGCCAAACGGACAAAACGTGTCAAAGCCCTTTCCTCGCGTGAACTGCACATCCGCTTTCTGCAGGTCCCGAGCGGTAACATCGTTCAAGCACGTATATCCCAGAACGTAGTCGCTGACTTTTTCGTCTCTTTCGAGGTGCGAACAGCGTCGCCCGATCACCACGGCGAGTTCACCTTCGAAATCGACGCGCTGCGAAGCCGCCGGCAGTACGATCGGCTCCTCGGGAGAAATCACCGACGACGGCGGCTTCAGGAAAATCAACGGGACTTTGGGAGCTTCGTTTCCGAGTTCTTTCGCATGGTCCAGATAGTTGCGGCCCACGCAAACAATCTTGGACGGAACGCAAGGAGCCACGAACTGCACGGCCTCGAGCTCGTACGATTTGCCGGTACGCTCGAGCGGATTCAGCAAATCGCCGCGCAATTCAATCACTTTTCCGTTTTGGACAATACCGCTGCGCGGCGCCGGACGTTTCTCCGTGGCGTTTAACGTCAGGCTTTTCGCATCGAATTCGGGGACCTGAAACCGGCAGAGCTTCATGGGCGGTTGTCGTGGAAAAAATCGGAACGCCTGCGGCGTGGTGCAATGGGGTGATGGCGGGAGTGCAAAATCATCATCGCCACCCACACTCCGACCGCCACAACACCGTATACCACCGCGCCCTCGAGAAACGCGTTCAGCGGCGTTCGCAAAACCTGGAATAGACTCGTGAAATACATCCCCGCCAGATCATAACTCATCACGAAAATGCCCCACGCCAGCATGGCCGAGCCGAAAAGCTGCAGCGGGCGGTTCAAGAACCGGAAGACCGGAATCAGCATGAAGATCACGAACAATCCGCAACACGCGATGTTGCGTTCGAGCGCATGAGCTTCGAGCACCGGAATTCGATTGGCGGCAAACAACGATCCGGCCATCGTCGCGCTCAACAAAGCTCCCGTCACGAGGCCTGTCTTGAACGCCGCTCGAGTGGGCAACGCAGGCGACATCGCGCGAACAGCTGCCGCCGCGGGCGTGTTGGGCATCGAGTCAATCATTGGCGTTGGCGGGCCGGAAACGCTCATTGGGCCGTGCTTCCTCGTGCCGGAGCGCTCGCCGCGCTTTCGTTGCCGGCGCGGTCCACGGCGGTGACGGTGTAGAAGTAAACATGATTCGGTGCGCTAGTCATATCGCGAAACGTGGGCGTTGGCAACAATTCAGCGTTCAGCCGTTCCCCCCGTGCGCCTTCGGAGTCGCTTCTGTAAATGTTGTAGCCGGCAACGTCGTTCTCCGGCGCGATCGCCCACGATAGTTCCACGTATGCCGGGCTCGAAGCCGACGGAGTATCGCCGGTTTGGGCCCGTATGAAGGTGACAACCAATCCTTGCGGGGCGGACGGAGGGAACGTGTCGCGTGGCGTGACCGTCGCGAGATTTGAATCCGACGACTCGATTTCCTTTCCTTCACTCTTGATCACTGTTCGCACGGAGTATACGTAGGAAGTCCCAAACTCGAATTGTGTATCGACGAACTTCGTATCCGGCGAATCTCCGATTGGCTGCAACGTCCCTTTCGGTTTCGAATCCTTGCCGCCATCGCCGGCGGATGCTGCCGCGCGATATACGCGATAGCTTTCAATCGCTGGTTTGGAGCCCGTAACGGTCTGCAGAGGCGCCGTCCAGGAAATCGCCACGCCATCCGGCGTGGTTTCGGCCTTCGCGTCTTGAATCGCGAGGTATGCAGGCGCGATTGCAACCTCAACCAAATTCGAATCGGCCGACGACTTTTTCTCGGATTCCCGTGTCCGCACGCTATACGATGCGAACGTACGCCCGGCGGCGGGAAAATCCTGCCCGGTAAGCGCGTCCGCAAATCGGATGCGGCCTTTCTGCGTCATCTGCTCCACAGTCGTTGGCGGCAGTGTTGCGAGTAACGAGAGATCCAACGGTACAGCTGCCGTATGGGTCGTGGCGGCGCTGCCATTCGAGTTTGAGCCCGCTGCCGCCGGGGCCGGTCCCATCGACCGGTAAATCTCTACAGTCGGAGTTTTCTTCAGGGGACGTTTGTCAACCGTCTGATTCGGCAACGTAAACGTCAGAATCACATCATTCCCCTGCTGAACCGCAGCCAGATCGGTGATTGCCGTTGGAACCGGCGCGCGACGTTCGCTTGGCTCACCGGGCGATGCACAACCGGCGAAACACACGACGAGGGAACAAGAAATCGCCAACCCAATCATCAAACCGAGGGAGCGCGGCCAGTCCAAAGGTCGTCGGGTGGCCATCTTTACAGGATGTAGCGGCTGAGGTCCTGATCCTTCACGATATTCGCGAGCTGCTTCTGCACGTACGCGGAATCCACCTTGAAAGATTTCTTCTTCATCTCCGGAGCTTCGAAGGAAATTTCCTCCAGAACTTTTTCGAGAATTGTATGAAGCCGACGGGCGCCGATATTCTCGGTGTGCTCGTTCACCTTCGCGGCAAAGCGGGCGATCGTCGCAACCGCATCCTCGGTGAACGTCAGTTTGAACGGTTCGGTATCCAGCAGCGCGATGTACTGTTTGATGAGCGCGTTTTTCGGCTCGGTGAGGATGCGAATGAAATCGGCCTCGGTCAGCGAGCTGAGCTCCACGCGAATCGGAAAGCGCCCTTGCAGTTCCGGGATCAAATCCGACGGTTTCGTGGTGTGAAACGCGCCCGCGGCAATAAATAAAATATGATCCGTGCGGACCATTCCGTACCGGGTGTTCACCGTCGTCCCCTCGACGATCGGCAAAATATCCCGCTGCACGCCTTCGCGCGATACATCCGGCCCGTGGCCGCCCTCGCGGCCTGCAATTTTGTCGATCTCATCGACGAAGATAATTCCCATCTGCTCCACGCGATCGACCGCAATGCGCGTCACCTGATCCATGTCGATCAAGCGCGTTTCCTCTTCCTGAATCAGATAGTCAAACGCTTCGGCCACGGTCATCTTGCGCTTTTTCTTCTGCTGGCCAAACATGCCGGAGAGCATGTCCTTCACGTTGATGTCCATCTCATCCACGCCCTGGTTCGAAATAATCTCGAACGAAGGCATCGACCGTTCGCGCACCTCCACTTCCACCATTCGCTGGTCGAGCTTTCCTTCGCGAAGCTGGGCGCGCAGCTTTTCGCGCGTGCGAGCCGCTTGTTCGCGGCGCTGCACTTCGGAACTGGCCGTGTTGTCCGCCGGTGGCGCCGACGAGGGCAACAACAATTCCAGCAATCGCTCTTCGGCCGATTGCTCGGCGCGCTCCGCTACCTCATCCAGTTTTTCTTCGCGCACCATGTCGATCGCCGTCTCCACCAGATCGCGGACCATCGATTCCACGTCGCGTCCCACATATCCGACTTCGGTGTATTTTGACGCTTCGACCTTCACGAACGGGCACCCGGCCAACCGGGCAAGCCGCCGCGCGATTTCCGTCTTGCCCACGCCCGTGGGACCAATCATCAAAATGTTCTTCGGCAAAATATCTTCGGCAACTTCCGGCGGCAGTTTCTGCCGGCGAACGCGGTTGCGCAATGCAATCGCCACGGCTTTCTTCGCGGAGTTTTGCCCGACGATGTATTTATCGAGCTCCAAGACGATTTCGCGGGGGGTGAGCTCGTCGAACGACGGAAGAGGTTCCGGTTCGGCAGGCTGCGCTTCGCCCGATAGGTAAATCACCATATCTTTCTCCGATTTTTCGGTCATAACTCTTCAACGCTGAAATTAGCGTTGGTGTAAATGCAGATTTCGCTGGCGATGCGCATCGCTTCCTGCGCGATTTCCTTCGCGCTCAATTTCGTGAACTTCGAAAGCGCTCGCGCCGCGGAAAGAGCATACGGGCCGCCCGAACCAATCGCACAGATTCCGTCATCCGGCTCGATCACGTCTCCGTTTCCGGAAAGCAAGTACGTTCCCTTCGCGTCCGCAACGATCAGCAAAGCATCCAGATGCCGCAAGGAACGGTCCGTACGCCATTCCTTGGCCAGCTCCACAGCGGCTCGCGCCAGATTCCCGTGAAACTCCTGCAGCTTTCCTTCGAATCGCGCAAACAGCGACAGCGCATCCGCCGTGCTTCCCGCGAATCCAGCCACGATCTTGTCGTTGTACAAACGGCGCGTCTTTTTGGCGCTGTGCTTCACTACGCCGTCGCCCATGGTGATTTGGCCGTCGGCAGCGAGCACCACTTTGTTGTCCTTGCGCACGCAGAGCACCGTAGTACCGTGCATCTGCCCGCTATTTTGGGTGTTTGCCATCTTTCGATTATACCCCGCGCGTAAGCGATGGGCCACTCGGAGACACTTTCGAGGATTTTCGAGGGTAAGGCCGGCGAAAAGAAGGGCCGAGCGGGCGGTCCGGGCTAGTCCTTGTCCTTATCTTTATCGCCTTTCTTTTTCTTTGGCGCCACTTTCAGCCAACGCTCGTCCAGCGATTCCTTTGTGAACAACGAATCCGTAAGGCCGGTGTTGAATTCAATCTTGTCGAAGAAGACTTGATAGATCTTGATGCCGTTGCGGTCGCGCGTGATCTGAAACGGGGTCTGTACGCCGTCGATCGGGTGGTAGTTCGAGTAGTATTCAATTTCCTCGCTGCGTTGGCGGGTATTCGCATCGCGAGTATCCACAACCTTTCGAATCGGCAGGTGCGTGTTCCGGGCAATCGCAATCCGGAAAGTCCGGTTATCGCTATCCACGATCTCCACCCAATCGGCCTCGATATAATCCACGATGTCGATTCCGCCGTAGCGGAAAATCATTCCGGGTTCGTGAATTCGATGGCGAAGCAGATTATCGATGTCTTTCTTGGTGTCTTCCTCAAACGTCGATAAGTCGGTGATCGAAGCCTCGGAAACGCCGCCGCGATCCAGGGTCCATCCCTTGTCTTTATCAAAAACGCTGATGATGTTTCGCTTCGGCAGATTTTCCTGGCGATCCTTGAAAGGAGGAATTGCGAAATCGATAAATTTCCCGAATCCATTCAGGTCACCCGAATGGCCGAAATTGCTGATGCGTCCCGAACACGTAATATCGTGCACGTTCAAATACGCCGCGCCGCCCAGGCCCTGAATCGCCTGATCGAGCAACGCTTTGGCTTTCGCCGAACTCTCCGCCGGCAGCAGAATCTGTTGATCCTGCGTCTGATTGGCATCCTGGCAAAGCGCGCGCGGACTGATCGCGCACGATCCAACGCAGAGAGCAAGAGCCAGCAAAACAGGGCGAGCGTTCATCCGCAGAGTACCGAGCCTCCGTTTACGTTGATTACTTCACCGGTGATAAAGGTTGCCAGGTCCGAAGCCGCAAACAGAATGGGGCCGGCAATCTCTTCCGCGGTCCCCACGCGCTTCAGCGGAATCGGCACGAGCGCCGACTTCAAGCCCTGCTTTGTTCGCAGCACCGACGCGGACATGTCCGTATCGACCCATCCCGGCGCCACGCAATTGACGATGATGTTCTGAGGCCCGAGCTCGCTCGCCAATCCCTTCACCAGGCTGATGATTGCGCCCTTCGAAGCCCCGTAGTGGGTGTGAAACGCTTCGCCGCGCTGACCGGCCGTGGAGCTGATGGCGACAATTCGTCCTGACTTCTGCGCGATCATATGCGGCACCGTAAAATGAATTACCGAGTACACGCTCTTCACGTTGATCCGCATCATGTCGTCCCATTCTTTTTCGGTCATCTTTCCGATGGGAGTATCTTGCTCGTTCCACACTCCCGCGTTGGCCACCAGAATGTCGATCCGCCCCAGTCGCTCGCGTGCGAACTCAACCAGGTGTTTCGCGTCCGGCATTTTGCTCAAATCCGCCTTGAGGGACTCGATGCGGGTTCCATGTTTGCGCGCCTCCTGCTCTACCTGGGCGGCCGCTTCTTTACTTTTGTGATAGTTAAATACGACGTCCGCGCCTGCCTGTGCGAATAGCTTGACCGTGGCGGCTCCAATGCCGCGCGATCCACCGGTCACGATTGCAGCCTTGCCTGCCAGCGAAATCATGTGTCCCCCAGGATGATTAAACACTTCATTTGGAATTGTCAGCCAAGCCGGAAATCGAAAAACAGACCTGTACCGGGCGCAAAACGCGCTTGCGCATTTCACATCCCCTCTTCCGCTACGAGTGAACGGTTGCTTTCCGCGCGACGCCGATGAACTGCCGAAAGAGCGCCTGTGCCAGGGGATCCTGATAGATCATCCGCTCGGGATGCCACTGCACGCCGGTGACCCAGTTGTCGTCACCCGTCCATTCGACAGCTTCAATCACGCCATCGGGCGCATGTGCCACCACGCGCAGATTCTTCCCGGCCTCGAGGATTGACTGGTGGTGCGAGCTGTTGACGTTCACTTCGCTCGAGCCCGCAAGCTGCGCGAGCCGCGAATCCGCCTCCAGCTTCGCCGGGTGATGAGGCTCCGGACCGTCATGTTTGGGCCATGCGTGCTGAATACCGGTCGCAATTTCGCTCGGAATGTCCTGCACGAGCGACCCGCCCAGATAAACATTCAGGCTTTGAATCCCGTAACAGATAGCGAGCACCGGTTTCTGTTGCGCGAATGCGTGAGCCAGCAGCGCGAAATCCGTCCGCTCTCGATCGGCGTCCGCTTCAGCAGCTTTTTCGTGCCTTGGTGCATGAAAAAGAGTGGGCTCCACGTCCGCCGGACTGCCGGAAAGAATGAACCCATCGACACCCCGCGCCGTCGTTTCCAGAACCTCCGGCGACCAACCGAGGCTGATTTCCACCGGAATGCCGCCGGCAATACAAATCGCACCAAGGTACTTGTCGTAGCTCTCTCGCTGATGCTTAAGTTCTTCTTTTCGTGTGCGATACGGGACGCCGATGCGCGGACGGGAAGCTTGGTCAGCACTCATGGTTTGGTTATCCTACCATCGCGACGCTGCCTGCGGCAATGCCGCCACCCGGAGCGCGATTATCGGTTGCGGCGCGACCAATATCCACGAAGGTCGCCCACCAGATAGAGCGAGCCGGTCGCGAACACGGCTCCTCGATCCTCGGAATCCGCATTTGCCAGTGCGATCGCCCGCTCGAGCGCTTCCTCCGGGTTCCTGATCACTATCGATTCCGTCGCGTGGTGTGCCGTCATCTCGGCCAGCAGCGGCGACGAAATCGCACGCGGTTGTCGAGGCTCCGTCAGGATCACGGTCCGGGCGAGCGGAAACAGTTGGCCCGCTATTTCGTCCACGGCTTTGTCGCGCATCGCGCCGTACACCAGAATGATTCGCCGCCCGGCAAAATTTTCTTGCCAGAATCTGGCTAATTCGCGCGCCCCCGCTGGATTGTGTGTTCCGTCCAGATAAACTCCGGGGTTTGACGAAAGTCGCTCCAGGCGTCCCGGCCAACGGGCCGTTGCCACTCCCTTCTCGATGGATTCGGTATCGACCGAAAAGCCGCGCTCGGCCAATAGACGTGCGGCTGTGGCCGCTGCCAGCGCATTTCGAATCTGGAATCGTCCTGGTAAAGACGGCGCCAATTGCAACGCCGCGTGAAAATGCGCGGAAATCGCTTTGGCGCGATAGAGACCTTCCTCGTGCGTGCTGTCCTCGACTCTCCACTGCGAGTCGATTTCAAATAATTGCGCTCGCCTGGCTTCGCACCGCTTGGCGATCACGTTCGCGGCTTCCTCGCCAGACTTGTTCGCACGGGAAGATGCGCTGACCACCCACGCATTTGGCTTGATGATCCCGGCCTTCTCCCCCGCAATCTCGGCGATCGAATGACCCAGAAAATTCTCGTGATCGAAATCAATCGGTGTGATCACGGCCACTTCCGGCTCAACGATATTCGTCGCATCCAAACGCCCGCCCAGCCCCACTTCGTACACGGCAAACTCGACTTTATGCGCGGCAAATGCCACGAACGCCATCGCCGTCATGCACTCGAAAAATGTCGGGTGCGCGCTCAGCTTTCCCGAAGCCATTAGCAATTCGATTTCGCCGTGAACCTTGTCCCAAGCGGCCGCAAAATCCTCGTCCGAAATATCGACACCGTCGATCCGAATGCGTTCGTTGATTCTTTCGAGGTGCGGAGACGTGTAGAGCCCGGTGCGAAGCCCCGACGCCCGCAGAATCGAGTCGAGCATCGCTGCCGTCGATCCTTTGCCGTTTGTTCCGGCGATGTGAACGCACGGGGCGGCACGATGCGGGTTCCCGAGACTCTCCGACAGGATCGAGATGTTTTCGAGGCCGAACTTCTGTACGCGGGCTTGCTGAGGGGACGCCAGTTCCCGCCCCAACGAAAACAGCGCGTGAAGGGCCTGATCGTAGGAAATCACCGGCGGCATGCTAGTTCAAAAAGAAGTCGAATGCTTGCGAGACGTAGGCCTTCAATTCCTTTCGCGGAACCACCGCGTCCAGGAATCCGTGTTCCAACAAAAACTCCGCGGTCTGAAATCCTTCGGGCAGCTTCTGGCGGATGGTCTGCTCGATCACGCGCGGTCCGGCAAACCCGATCAACGCTCCGGGCTCCGCGATATTCAAATCGCCCAGCATCGCGTAGCTGGCCGTAACGCCGCCTGTCGTCGGATCGGTCAAAATCGATATGTAAGGGACTTTGGCTTCATCCAGGCGGCCCAGCGCGGCCGATACTTTCGCAAGCTGCATCAAGCTCACCGCGCCTTCCATCATGCGCGCGCCGCCCGAACAGGAAACCACAACCAGCGGCTCCCGTTTTTCCGCCGCGCGTTCCGCGGCGCGGGCGACTTTCTCGCCGACAACCGCTCCCATCGAACCGCCGATGAAATTGAACTCCATCGAACAGCAAATCACCGGGCGGCCATTCATGTGGCCCTCGGCGGTGATGATCGCGTCCTTCATTCCCAGTTTGTGCTGCGCGTCCTTCAGCCGCTGTGCGTACGGCTTCGTATCCGTAAACTCCAACGGGTCGCTCGAAGCGAGATCGGCGTCCAATTCCGTCCACGGCTCGTCATCGAGCAACAGCTCCACCCGGCGGCGCGCTCCCAATCGAAAGTGGTGCTCGCACTTCGGGCAGACTTCCCAGTTCGACTCCATGTCTTTTTTCCAGATGATTGCGCGGCAGGCTTTGCACTTGGTCCACATTCCCTCGGTGCGGACGCGGCGTTCCTCCACGGGCGTGGGATTCTCGATGGGTTTCTTGTCGCGCTTAAACCAGGCCATGGCTAGTAGTCAATTCCCCGCTGCGCGAGGATACCTTTCGTGTACGGATGCTTTACTTCCTTCATTTCCGTTACCAAGTCGGCCGCTTCTACGAGCTTCGGATGCGCGTTTCGGCCGGTGCAGATCACATGAACTTGTTCGGGCCGCTTGATCAGCGCGTCCACAACCACGTCCGCGTCCAGCATCTTATACGTAATCACGTAATTGATTTCGTCCAGCACAACCAGATCGTATTTCCCGCTGTAAATCTGCTCCCGCCCGAATTCCCATGCCTGCTCGCACAGTCGAACGTCCTCGGGATCGGTGTCCGCCCCGCCCACCTTCACAAATCCGCGACCCATCGGGCGCATTTCAAACTTATCGTCGCCCAGCATCTTGGCCGCGTCCAGCTCGCCATAGTGCCACGAGCCTTTGATGAATTGCACCATCATTACTCGAAGCCCTTGTCCCACCGCGCGAAACGCAGTGCCCAGGGCACAGGTCGTTTTGCCCTTTCCCGGACCGGTATAAACAATCAGCAGGCCTTTCCCTTCTGGCATTCGTGAATCCTTCCGAAATCGAGTACATTTCTGGCAACACTGAAAAGATTGCGGCGACTTGAAAGCGTCTTTGAAATACTGACGTTACCCCATCTAAACGTCAAGCGGGCCCAGCCAGATGTAGCCGTGCCGGAATTCGCGTATCATGGTGCCGTTTGCCCACACAGGAAGAGTGAGCTACAAGGAGATTGACGCAATGCAGAAATTATTCGCAGTCTGTTGCTTGATGATCCTGGCCACCGCATCGATGGCCTCCGCACAGGCGCCGGACAAATCGAAACGGCCCAGTCCCCCCGCACACGCGGAATTCACCTTCGCCGACGGCGCGACCATAAACATCGATTACTCCAGCCCGCGGATGAAGGGCCGCAAGATTTTCGGCGGCCTGGTGCCCTACGGCCAAGTCTGGCGGGCCGGCGCAAATGAAGCGACCACGTTTGTCACCAGCGTTCCCGTCGTCGTCGGGACCAAAACCGTTCCCGCGGGCAGCTACACGCTCTTTGCCGTTCCCGACAAAGGCAAATGGACTCTGGTGATCAGCAAAAAAACCGGCGAATGGGGCACGCCCTATCCCGGAGAGGACAACGACTTCGCGCGGACCGATATGGTGATCACCCATCTGCCAGAACCGTTGGAAAATTTTACGATCTCTCTCGACAAGACCGCCGGCGGATGCAAATTGAATCTCGCCTGGGAACAAACACAAGCCTCCGTGGACATTACCGAAAAGAAATAACGAAGGCTCCGTTCACCAACACCGCGGAGGCGCTGGCCTAACAGACGCGCTTCCGCGGTTTCTTCCTTCTAGCCCAGATCGAACGTAGTGACGATCTTTTCGCCCGTCGCCGCCACGCGATCCCGCGCCGGCAGGGTCATCTGCGTTTCGCCGGTTTTCTCGCGCAGCACCAGCCAAATCCCAGGACGGTGAATCGCTCGGTCGTGGCAGATCGCGCCGGTCAGTTGAATCACTTCCAACTGCCCATCCGCCAGTTCCTTTTGCAGCAACCCGCGGACTTCATCGAGCAAATCCAAAAATCCCTGCGACGCAAGCATCGGATCGACATCGCGCGGAATGGGCGCCTCTACTTCATCCAAATCGTAATCGGGAACAGGCTTGGTAATCATCAATTCAACGGAAGCCGTTGGCGCGTGCGTGTCGTACGAGATTTTGGCTGGCATGAAAGTATATTCTCACACTTCGGACCCGTGCCTACTTGGGATACGGATGTCCCGCCAGAATCGCGAACGCGCGGTACACTTGCTCCGTCAGCAGCACGCGCGCAAATTCATGCGGCATCGTCAGCGTGGAAAGCGATAGCTTCTGCTTGGCCGCCGCACGGAGCTCGTCCGGAAAACCAGCCGCGTCTCCGCACAAAAAGATCAACTCCCGCACACCCCGGTCGCGAATTTCGCCAAGCCACTTCGCAAACTGTTGCGACGTAAATTGCTTTCCCTCGGCATCCAGCAGCACCAACATCGACGAAGAGTCGATCTTCAATTTGCGCAGCGCCACCGGTGTCGCTTCGCGTACTTCCGTCACTTCCGTTTCGGCGTAATGCCCGATTCGGCGAATGTAATCGCCCACCAGCACACGGGCTTCGTCTCTTCTCGTTTTACCAAGCATGATGAATCGGATTTTCATTTCCCGAGAGGGCGCCGAGTCACAGGCGCTCAGCAAGCGGTGCTATTCGATGTATCCATACTTCTTTCGCTTCTCAAGCAGCGTCTTCCGGCTGATTCCCAAAATCTCCGCCGCGCGCCCGATCTTATAATGGGTGGCATCGAGCGTCGCCTTGATCGCTTCCCGTTCAATGTCTTCGAGTGACCGTAACCCTGCGCCCGACGCGTCTCGCCCGCCCGATGCCCGAACGATTTCCGGAAAATTCTCGGGGCGCAGAACCGCTTGTTTCGTGAATATCAACGCATGCTCGATGGCGTTCTTCAGCTCGCGCACATTCCCGGGCCAATCGTAGGATTCCAACTGCCTCGATGCGGACGGGTCAAGAGATGCATCCACGTGGCCGTGCACCGGACCAAGCCGCTCCACAAAATACTCGGCCAGGATCGGAATGTCGGATCGCCGTTCACGCAGTGGCGGCACCACAATCGCCAGCACGTTCAATCGAAAATACAGATCTTCACGGAACCGCCCCGTCTCCACCGCCTTCGCAAGGTCGGTATTCGTCAGCGCCATGAGCCGGGCATCCATCCGCAGTGTTTCCGTGCCGCCCAACCGCTCGAACTTTTTTTCTTCGAGCACCCGCAAGAGCTTGGCCTGCATCCCCGGCGTCAGCGCCGCGACCTCATCGAGCACAATCGTCCCGGAGCGCGCCAGCTCGAGCCGGCCGGGTTTCCGCGCGACCGCACCCGTAAAGGCGCCTTTCTCGTGGCCAAACAGCTCGGATTCGACCAATTCCGCCGGCAAACTGGCGCAATCAATTTTAAGCAGCGGAGCATCATGCCGCGCGCCCCGTTCGTGAATCCACCGCGCGAGCTGATCTTTCCCCGTTCCGCTCTCGCCGGTAATCAACACCGTCGTTGCTGCATCGGCCAACTTTCCCGCAATCTCAAGCACTCGCACCGATGCCGCGTCGCGGGCAATCCAGGAGATGTTGGGTTCCGGATTCATAGGAGTGAACTGTTCGTAGAATGTCGTGCGGTAAACGCCTGCACGCAGCGGCTTACGGCCGGCTCACATCGCCTTCGGATTCAGCGTGAGCGCGCGGCGCGGCCTGCGTTGCTTGCCCGTTCGGCGGGAAATCCAGGCGCTTGGTCGTTCTCCACAGCCGCTCGAGATCGTAATACTGCCGCGCCCCTTCGCTGAAGATGTGCACCACAAAAAATCCGTAGTCCAGCAGCACCCAATCGGCGCTGCCTTTGCCTTCGCGATGCGCCAGGCGAAGGCCGCCCTTCACATGCAGTTTTTCTTCCACCGCGTGTCCGATTGCTTGAATCTGGGGCGTGCTTTCGGCCGAGCAAAGCAGAAAATAATCGGCAAACGCACCGGTCCCCGAGAGATCGAGCACCGAAATATCCAGCGCTTGTTTGTCCTGCGCGGCTTCCACCGCCCACAGAACCGAATCCGGTAATGCGTTCGACGTCATCGATAAAGTCCCTGTCCTAGAATGTATTCCTCTACGCGCGCGGGCACAAGGCCGTGAATGCTCTTCCGCGAACTGAGTCTCTGCCGAATCTCCGTCGAGGAAATATGGCTGGATACGGTGGTCAGTATGTACACGCTCGATTTTCGCAAGACGATCGTGTTCACGTCTGTGGACTGGGTGCGCCCCAGCTTTTCCGGCGGCACGACCAATCGCAGCGCATCCACGCGAAACCCCGGCCGGCTGGCGATGATGAAATCGCACGAATCGAGCAGCCCTTCGTAATTCTTCCACGTGGGAATTTCCAAAAATTGATCGGCGCCCACAATGAAATAAAGATGATCGTCCGGATGCTCGCGGCGGTACCGCCGCACCGTATCGTAGGTGTAGAAAACGTGCGGAGCGGAACCATCCGGAGCTTCCGCCGTTGACGGATGAAAATCGGCGTGATCCGCACAGGCGAGCGCCACCATCGCAAAACGATGCAGAAAAGGCGTCAGCGCGGGTTTGGTCTTATGCGGTGGACGCGACGACGGCACAAAATGCACCGTATCCAAATGAAATCGCTTTTGCGCCGCTTCGGCTACGGCGATGTGTCCCGCGTGAATCGGATCAAACGTGCCGCCAAATAGAGCAACTGAGCGGCGATGCCCCGAGGCGTGCGATTTGTGACCGGACCCGTGACTCAAATCTTCTCCGGACGCGGCAGCGCGGAGGGCCGATCCTCGTATCCAAGGTCATCCGCAGTACGGACGTCGATTCGGGGATCCGTATCCGAGTTTTGTTCGCGATTCGAACCCGCACTGACGGGCGCAATTCGCCCTGCATAAGGGGCGGGGGCGGGAGCTGCCGCCGGAGCGGGCTTCGGCAAACGATCGAGCGCATCTGCGAACGCTCGAACCAGCTCCGGAATTCCCTCGCCTGAAGCCGATGACACCGCATGAAACTCCAGTCCACGCTCCGCTGCGAAATTCCGAAGTTCATCCAGGTGATCGCGATTCGTTGTCGCATCCAGCTTCGTCGCCACCACGATCATCGGCTTTTCGGCCAGCTCCGGACTGAACGCTTCCAGCTCATGCATGATGACTTCGAAATCGTTAATCGGATCGCGGTCATTTGCATCGCTTGTGTCCACGAGATGCGCGATCAATCGCGTGCGTTCCAGGTGTTTCAGAAAGCGAGTCCCCAGCCCCGCGCCTTCGTGCGCTCCTTCGATCAAGCCGGGCACATCGGCCACCACAAAGATGCGCCCTTGTCCGGGCGCTGCTCCCGCATCGGCGGACACCACACCCAAATGAGGCTCCAGCGTCGTGAACGGATAGGCCGCAATTTTTGGACGGGCCGCCGAAATGCGCGAAATCAGCGTGGACTTGCCCGCATTCGGATATCCCACCAGCCCAATGTCGGCCAACAACTTCAATTCGAGTCTCAGATTGCGCGCTTCGCCAGGCCGCCCATCTTCGTGTTCTCGCGGCGCCTGGTGCCATGGTCGCACAAATTTCGGATTGCCGTTGCCGCGTCCGCCGTGGCCGCCTTTGGCCGCCACGTAACGCTGTCCCGCTTCGGTGAAGTCGAAAAGTTTTTCATTCGTCGCAGCGTCGAAAACCACCGTGCCAACCGGAACCTTCAAAATCAGATCGTCGGAATTCGCGCCATGGCAATTCGAACCTTCGCCGTTCCCGCCATTGCGCGCTTCGAATTCACGGTTATAGCGGTAACGCAGAAGCGTGTTGTCGTGAGGATTCGCTTCGATGATCACATCGCCGCCGTCACCGCCATCCCCGCCCGACGGGCCACCCCGCGGAACGTACTTCTCCCGCCGGAATGCGACGGCCCCGTCGCCGCCGTCGCCCGCTTTGATTGAGATTTTAGCTTCGTCAGCAAACACTGGTCGCTCACTTGGAATACAGGTTGGAGAAAGAATACGCCCGGGGTCGTCCGAAGACAAAAATACGCGCCCCGACAGAAGAGCGCGTATTCCAAATCGAAAAACTAGTTGGCTGCCGCTGTCTTCTGCCGGTCGGCGCCGCCAATTTGCGCTTCTTCTTTCGGAAGTACGTTGATGAACTTGCCGTGGCCGCCCTTGTCTTCGAAAAGCACCACGCCCGTGATCACCGCGTATAGACTGTCGTCCTTGGCGCGTTCCACATTCCGGCCCGCCTTGTAACGCGTGCCGCGCTGACGAATCAGAATGCTGCCGCCGGTAACCAGTTGGCCGCCAAATCGCTTGATTCCCAGCCGCTGCCCGTGGGAGTCACGTCCGTTGGTTGATGAACCGCCGCCCTTTTTATGTGCCATGACGTCCTCTTAAGGAAGTTGGATCTCGCTGACCTTCACCGACGTGTAGTTCTGCCGGTGGCCGCGTTGAATATTGTACTGACCGCCCGTCTTGTACTTCAGAACCTTCAGTTTCGGGCCGCGATCCTGGGCCACGATCTTTCCGGTAATCTTAGTTTTCGCGAGCACATCCGCGGAGACGAATTTCTTGTCGTCGTTGCGCACGGCGATGATTTCGCTGAAATTCACGTTGCCGCCGACCTTTCCCTCGACTCGCTCGATGCGAATCGTGAGGCCCGGTTCGACCACGTACTGCTTTCCACCACTCTTAATTACGGCGTACATGCTGCCTCCCAGCTCTCGTGACAAACCCCAATTATATGGTTTTTCAGCCAGTTCCGTCAACGGCAGATGTGCGCCAAATCGCCGTTTTTTCACCCGAAAAGCACCCGATTCGGGGCTGTCTCCAACCGTTGGTTCAAAAATTAGCAGCCTAAGCGTAGGCCAGGCGGCAACTCTCGTGTTCCCGGCAGCTCTTCGGACAGTTCGTCTTATCGATCAAAATGTAGTTGTGGCATGTTGAACACAGCACGCCATAAATCGTCTCTGTAAACTCACAATGGGACGACGCCTTGGTGTGCTCGGCTCTCGCTTGTTCTCGTGGGATCGCCATTGTCGTTCAGCCTCTCTGGACCTCGCGTCCATAATTGTAGCCGAACCCTACGGAACGGCGAAGCTCCGCGGCCCGCTAGGTTCAGCAGTCCCGTCTATGATAGTTTTCAGGTTCTGATTTTTCGATTTGCGGCACGTAATGCCCACCCAATCTGAGGCTTAGATGAAACTTTTTTCGACATCGCGATGGATCATTCCCGCCACGTTGGCCGCTCTATCGTTTCTTCCGGCCGGTCAGGCGTTTGCGCAATCGCCGGAAGCCGCGCCTTCCGTTGCAGACGGCGCGAAACCCGCGCCTCCCGCGAAATTCAAATGGAAACCGGAAGACATCATCTACCAGGAAGACGCCGGTCAATTCGAGATCTCAAAAGACGGCAAATGGGCCGTCTGGATTAAAACCGTTGCCGACAAAGAAAAAAACGAGCGCAACGGGAACCTCTACGTCTCGAGCCTCACCGAAAAAAAAGAAATCCAGCTCACCCGCGGCACCGATGACGCTTCTCAGCCGCACTGGTCTCCCTCAGGCAACCTGATTGCATTTCTCAGCAGCCGCGCGCTGCCGAAGCCGGACGCCAATGCCGCCGGCACTCAGCTCTGGCTCATCAATCCGTCGGGCGGCGAACCATGGTCGCTCACAAATTTCGATCGCGGCATTCAACAAATCGCCTGGCTCGATGACGACACGATTCTTTTCAGCGCCGAAGAATCTGCTTCGCTATACGAGTCCGGAATAAAAGAATCGAAAGACGATTCCAACGTGGTGGACGATTCCGCCCATGCGTCACCGGTTCGCCTCTTCAAAATTTCCGTCAAAGACAAAAAGGTGACGCGCATCACCGATAACAACGACTGGATCGAATCGTTCGCCGTTTCCCGTGACAAAACCAAAGTTGTCATGTCCGCCAACCGCGAGCTCAGCTTTGCGTGGGACCAGAAAACTCCCCCGGCCACCTACCTGGTCAACCTCACTACGGGCGAGCGCAGCGAACTTTTCTCCGGCGAACGAATTCAGCCGAACGCGTTCGTATGGGCGCGCGACAATTCCGGTTTTTACGTCATCGCTCCATTCTCAAACGATCCCAAATTTCTGGTCGCTACCGTGCGTCGCGTGTACTTCTACGACCTTGGCGCCGCAAAGTCGGTCGAGGTAAACATCGACTGGGACCGCGGCATGGGCGGTTCACTCGAAGCCACCGAAGACGGCTTCGTAGCTTTGCTGGCAGATGGCGTTTACACCAAGGCCGTCCGCTACACTCGCCACGGCTCGTCGTGGTCCAAAAAATCCGTCACCGGCGTGCACGACCGCCACTATTTCGAATTTACTCTGGGCGACGACGCGAAAACCCTGGTTTACAAATACTCCACGCCCGGAATTCCCACTCAATTCTATCGAGCGCGCCTGGACGGTATAAAAATCACGACTCCTCAACAGCTCACCGACTTGAATCCCAATTTCAAAGACAAGCCCTTCGCAAAAACGGAAGTCATTCACTGGGCCGGCGCCAACGACGACGAAGTCGAAGGCATTCTCTACTACCCGGACGATTTCAAAAAAGGCCAGAGCTACCCGCTCATCGTCGCAACACACGGCGGTCCCGCCGGTAACGACCGCGACGAGTGGTCCGAGCGCTGGGCGTACGCGCCGAATCAGCTCACCGAACGCGGCGCCTTCGTGCTGAAGACCAATTACCACGGCAGCACCGGCTACGGATTGCGCTGGGTCGAATCGATCTGTTGCGGCAAATATTACGAACTGGAAATTCCGGATATCGAGCGCGGTGTGGACAGCTTGATTGGCAAAGGTCTGGTCGATCCGGATCGTATCGGCGCGATGGGTTGGTCAAACGGATCGATTTTGAGCATACAGCTCACCATCACAAACCCCGATCGTTATAAGGCCGCATCCGTCGGGGCCGGAGACGTCGAATGGATGAGCGATTGGGCCAACGTGGACTTCGGGGAATCTTTCGACCACTACTATTTCGGCAAAACTCCGCTCGAAGATCCCGAGCTGTACCTGAAAAAGTCTCCGCTTCTGAAAATGGATCAGGTAAAAACGCCGACTCTGATTTTCTTCGGCACCATCGATCGCCAGGTCCCTACCGAACAAGGCTGGACGCACTATCGCGCCCTTTACTCGATCGGCAAAGCGCCCGTGAAATTCATCCTCTTCCCCGGCGAAGCGCACGGTCCGCGCAAACTCACTCACCAGTTGCGAAAAATGAACGAGGAACTCGCCTGGTTCGACAAATATCTATTCAAAATCAACCCGCCGGAAAACGAAGCCCTGAAAAAGGGCTCGCCTCTCGATGTGGCGCTCGCCCGCCGCTCGATTCGGAAGGACGGACGCTTGTATGGCATTGCATTTGAACCCCCCGATCTTCCGGAAGGCGCTCCAGCAAGCTTTCTAATTCCCGAAACCGTCAAGCGCGGCGAAATTTACCTGGGCCGTTTCGAAATCACGCGCGCGCAATACGCCACCTTCGATAAAGACTACAAATTCGAAATCGGAACCGAAAACTATCCGGCGAACGGAATCACCTTTGAGCAAGCGCAAGCGTATTGCAAATGGCTTAGCAATCTAACCTCCGAGACCTATCGCCTGCCGAACGAATCCGAAGTCGCTGAACTTTACAAAGTTCGCTCCGGCGAAAACACTCTCGACTACTGGGCCGGATATTCGCCAAATCCCGAAGACGCCAAGCTGCTGGAATCGAAAGTAAACGAACTCGCGGGCGACGCCCCGCTGCTGCGCGAAGTCGGCACCTTCAAAGCCGACGGTGAAAATGGCGACGAACTGATTTTCGATCTCGGCGGCAACGTCTCTGAATGGGTCGTCGGTGCAAACGGCGCCGGTAAAACCCTCGGCGGCAGCGCCAACCGTCCCGCCGACGCGAAGGCCGCCTATCGTCCATCCGAACTTCCCTACACCGGCTTCCGGATCGTTCACATTCCTCCACCGCCGAAGCCAGTCGCCGAGCCGCAGCGAAAGCCGGCTTCTCAATAAAGTCCGCGCGATTCGATCCTGAGCGAACGCCCGTCGTCGCGATCCAGATTGGCACTTGCCGCCGCGAGTGAGCGCGCTTACTCTCTCCCGATGAGCGATTTCACACCCACCAAACAGACGCAAGTGCAGCGCCTTCCCGATCGCGGCAAGTACGACTCCGAAACCGTTTTCAAAATTCTCGACGAAGCTTTCGTCTGCCACGTCGGATTTGCCGTCGATGGCCAGCCCTTCGTGATCCCCACGAACTTCGCGCGCGTCGGCGAAAAGCTCTACATCCACGGCTCGGCGGCCAGCCGCATGTTGAAGACTCTCACCGGCGGCGTCCCCGTCTGCGTCACCGTCACCCTCGTTGACGGCTTGGTGATGGCCCGTTCCGCTTTTCATCATTCCGTGAACTACAGGTCTGTCGTAGCCCTCGGCCGCGCCGTCCTCGTCGAAGATCGCGCCGAAAAAATGCGTGCGCTCGAACTTTTCACGAATCACGTCGCGCCAGGTCGCTGGGACGAAGTCCGCACTCCCACCGACCTGGAATTGAAAGCCACAACCGTGATGTCGCTGGACTTGAAGGAAGTTTCCGCGAAAGTCCGCGTCGGCGGTCCGAAGGACGACGCCGAAGACTACGCGCTTCCGATCTGGGCCGGCGTGCTACCACTTAAGACGGTTGCAGGCACACCAATCCCCGACCCAAAACTGAACGCGGGAATTGATGTCTCAGAAAGCGTTAAGAAACTAGCGCGAGCTTGAAACGGGCCGCCTTACGCGCGTCGGCGAAAACCATCGCAGAGATTCGCAGCGGCACTCAGTGGCGGCCGCAACCTCCGCCACCACAACATCCGCTCATACCGCCGGAACTCGATCTCTTCGTAACGCCCGATGGAGCCGCAAATACCGAAAGTTGAATCGTATGCTTGGTGCTCTCGCACTTCGGGCACGCCACAGGCGCATTTTGATTCAGCACAATTCGTTCGTAGTGCTCGCTGCAATCATCGCAAACGTATTCGTAAATCGGCATCGCGCTCTTGGCTCCCGTTACACTCGAAAACATCCACCCTCAAATAGAACAGCCTCGGATCGCTCCGAGGCTGTTGTTGAAATTCACTCAAAGCAACGAAAGGTTAGTCGCCCGCAACCGGTTCTGCTTCCGTTTGCTTTGCAGGAGCCGCCGGAGCAATCTGCACCGGCTTCACCGTCACGCCCGGCACGGCCGAAAGAATCTGCTGCATCGAACCAATCTGCACCACCGGTTCGGTGGACTTCTTCAGCACGAGCTCTTCGTAAATGCGGCGAACCTTGGCAGCTTCTTCCGTCGCTTTCTTGCGGCGAATGCGGTCTTCTTCGGCCGCCGTCAGCGGAATGTCGTGCTCCAGGTGACGAACGCGCGCCGCATCTTCGGCGTCAATCCGCAGCGAATGTTCGTAGCTGTTCAGATCGACTTTCTTGCCTTTCGCGAAAATGTCGTGCTTGCCGTGTTCCTTGTACCACTGCGCCACGGTCGCGTTCTTGTGCATGTTCTCGATGATTTTGCGCCAGCCAACGCCCGTGTTGTACGCGCAGAAGGAGATTTCACCCTGCTGCGTCGCATACGGGATGATGCACATTTCGGTGCGGCGGAAATCGTAATTGAAAAGATCCTGAAACCACATTCCCGCGATAAACAGGAAATTCCAGGGATCTTCGGCGCGGCGCTTCATCGCGTCCTCGTAGGTCCGCTCCGGGCTGGTGCGGCCGTACTTTTTGTCCGCGTTCTTCGAAAGCGCCCACGTCTTGTCGAACTTCTTCCACAAATCCTTCAACCGCAGGCTCGGCGGCGCCTGGAACGGGCTGTAATTCTTCAGCAGCGCCAGTGCCATCATGAAGTTTGAAAAATTCTTGCCGCGCGCCGCGTCCGTGATGTTCGCCACGTCGCGGGTCAATTGCTGCGCGTTCAGGAAACGCGGCACCGGAGCCCATTCTTTCGTTTCCTTATTGATCATCAGCGCCGTGCCCACGCCGCAGTTCGGGTGGCATCCGCAGGAAAGCGATCCCCATTGCGAATCCGGTCCGTGAACCAAATCCGAGAATCCCGCGAACGTGCTGATAAACGAAATCGGGAACCAGTCGCGCGTCGGTTCCACTTTGCCGACCTGCGCGCTTACATCCTGCGCCAGGTGCGAAAGCGTGTAGCGCTGGCGGATGCGGCGTTCCGGCGTGATTTCCTCGTCGCGCCCAGTAAACGAAACCGGCTGGAACGACACGAACGAAATCTTCTTCGGATTTTCCATCGCGAACTTCACGATCGGTCCCACCTGATCGTTGTTCACGTTGTTCACGATCGTCGTGACCAGCACGATTTCAATACCCGCTTCGTGCATGTTTTCGATCGCGCGTAGTTTCACATCAAACAGGTTGCCGACCTGGCGGTGTCCGTTCGCGTCGTTTCCGATGCCATCGAACTGCAAATACGCATACCGCATGCCCGCTTCGAAGGTCTGCTTGCAGAATTCCTTGCTCTTTGCGAACTCAATGCCGTTCGTCGCCGCCTGCACGCTGTTGTATCCAACCTTGCGCGCGTAACGCACCGCATCCAGAAAGCGCGGGTGCATCGTCGGCTCGCCGCCGGAGAACTGCACCGACATTTGCCGGCGCGGCTTGATCTTCGTCGCGTTCTCCAAAATTTCCTGAATTTCTTCCCAGCTCAGCTCGTGAACGTATCCGACCTGGTTCGCGTCCATGAAGCACGGATCGCACATCATGTTGCAGCGGTTGGTCAGGTCAACGGTCAATACCGACCCGCGTCCGTGCCGCACCGTGCTCGAACCATGGCGGTGCAAAATCTCGTCGTTGTGCGCCGGGATATCGCGGCCGGGGAAGTTCTTCTCGATCCATTCCAGGAATTTGGCGTCGATCGCCATCAAGTCTTCGTACTTTCCGTGAATGGCGCATTCCTTCACCATCCAGACTTGCCCGTCGCGCTCGATGATCTGCGCCTTAATCTCGCCGACCTTCTCGTGTACCAAGTCGGTCCAGTCCTTCTTGCCGTTGATGATCAGGTCGCGCGCCTCGCGTACGCAATCCGGGCACAGCGAGTCCGTCGTCCGCGGCCAGCCGAGCGTCGGCTTCGACTTCTCCCACGACTTCAGCAGCGGCTTATCCGACCACTTCGGCGTAAACGAAGGATTCGGCCTGTACTTGTTGAAAAACTGGATTGAGTCGTACGTGGCAGCTGCTGCCTTGCAGAGCGCCCAATCGAACGACTTCCAAATCTGATTGCCTACTGTCTTCGGCATGTTGCTTCACCTCTCCTTAAATGCGCGGTTTGCGCGCCACCCAAAACCACCCGAACCCACGGTCCGCAGCTCAGCGCGGGATGGACCCTTTCCCGTAAGCGGTTAAGCTATCAGAAGTTTGCCCCTTATAGACCTGCCGGTCTAGGACCGTGCGTCCAAAGGTACAATTCCTGCATTAAACGGTATCCAGACGCAGCCAACGGGAACCCCAAAGACCCGATTTAGCCGGTATACCCTGGGGACTGTCCCAAATCTGCCCCTCTCCGAACGTCGCCTTAGCCAAATATTTCCACAGCATTACAAGATGCGGCGAAGTGCGCATCCGTTACAGCTTTTGATTGGGAAGTTTCGATACCAATCCGGAGGTCGGACCCTAATCCGTATTCAGCGGAGTTCGCAGCACGCCAATCGCGAAATGTGCCAAATGCGCAGCATCATCGTCCAACTGGATCCAACGCACCACGCAGTGATCCTTCAAATATTGCGATACCTTGGCCTCGCCAATCCCGAGATGCTCTGCGAGCTTCGCCTTCAGGCCACTCTCGGACACCTGACGTCCGCCGCGCATCGGCTTCGCATTGCTTCGGCCGCCGCCACTTCCTCGCACCAGATTGCCCAGACCCACTCTCAGAGTCTGGCACGCTTCCACGTAATACGAAGTGATCTGATCCGAATCAGAAAGCAGAAACACGCCGGGACCTGCCGGCGCCGAATCCGCCTCATCCATCTTATGCAGCGGGCTCGCCACTAAACGCCGCAACATCGAATCAAGCTTGGCCATGCGCGATGCCAAAGCCGGGTCGCCGGCGCGCCCGTGCGCCGTCCGCTCTGACGGCAACATCGGCACAAACGCCTCAGCGCTCGCCGACGGCGGCTCATGTTCCGCCACGTAAGCCGACGGTCGCCGTTCGAATCGTTCCGTTCGTCCCGGAATCGGAGCCGGCTGAAATCGCGGCGGCATCGACTGCGAAGTTTGCGGCGCCGCAGCTACCGGCGCGGCCTTGTGCTCTGCGAACGCCTGCGTCGGCAAGCCCGGACCCGCAACCACTCCGCCTTTGCGCCGGCGACCTCGTCCGCCACGGCGCCCGCGGCGGCGCTTCTTTTTCCCTGCCGCATCCGTTTCACCAGCGGCGCCTTCCGCACTGGCAGCGCCGGCCACTGCGGATTCCGTGGTGCTCTCTTCCTCCGAATCGTCTTCGTCGTCCGCGGGAATTTCGCCCACCGCCAGTCCCGCACGCGGTTCTTCGCTCGCCGCTTTTTCGCCTTCCGCCGAATCGCTCGCCGCAGCCGCAACGCGCGGCGCTTCCGTCGCCTTGTCTCCCGCTGCGGGAATTGGCGCGCCCAGGCGCGTCAGCGCTTCCTCAGCCTTCTTCTTCCAATCCGACCGCCGGAAACGCTCGAACGAAACCGTGTACCACTTGATCGCTTCCTCGATCCGCTCGGCCTTCTCTTCTACGAGCCCAAGTTCCCAGCTCACCATCGCATCACGCGTCCGCTGATACAGTTCCGAAAGTTTTACGCGAGCGTCCGCACTATTCTTCGCTTTGCGGATGCGCGCTTGAATTTGCCGCCAGTCAGCCATGGCGGGCATTGTAGCAGCGGATTGCCCCTTGCACCAACCTGCCGCGCCCCGGGAAAGCCTCTTTGCAACGTAATAGCAAACATGCTCACGGGTCTGCTCGTACAGGCACACTTTGCGTAGATCAGGCACTCATGCCTGAGTGCATCCCGCTTCAGCGGGCCGCAAGTTGAGCTGTGTCGCCCACCTCCGCGCTCGTCCGCATATCGACCAGCGGTCTTCAGTGGCATCATGTTCCGCATGGATCGCGCCCAACGCTCCGAATGGATCCGCCATCGTGCGCAGGAAATTGGATTCAGTCTTTGCGGTATCGTTTCTCTCGAATCTTCTGACGCGCTCCCGGAGTTCGCCCAACTCCGCGAATGGCTGGCAAAAGGCTATGCCGGCGAAATGCAATACCTTCACGATCCTCGTCGCACGGATCCCTCGCTTGCCATGCCGGGCGCACGCAGCATCATCGTCGTCGCTCTCAACTACAATTCGCCCTATCCTTATTCCACCGACGCACCGCCATCTCCAGCAGCCGGCGACGAACCACCCCGCGGCTGGATTTCCCGTTACGCCTGGGGCGATGACTATCACGAAGTGCTCTGGGAAAAGCTCAACGCGCTCACCGCATCAATGCGCGCCGAATGGCACGAGCTCTTCGAAGCCCGCGCCTACGCTGACACCGGACCAGTCCTCGAGCGCGTCGCCGCCAAACATGCCGGCCTCGGATGGCTGGCGAAAAATACCTGCCTGATCAACGAAGACCTCGGCTCGTGGCTGTTTCTCGGGACCATCGTTACCACACTCGAGCTCGAGCCCTCCGTCGCGCCCGGCGAACTTCCCGCCGCCGATCTCTGCGGAAACTGCACCCTTTGCATCGACGCCTGCCCCACGCAAGCCTTCCCCGCGCCCTACGTCCTCGACGCGCGAAAATGCATCTCCTACCTCACCATCGAACTTCGCGGCTCAATCCCCGAAGACTTCCGCCCACAAATGGGCCGCGCCGTCATCGGCTGCGACATTTGCCAGGACGTTTGCCCCTGGAACCGAAAATCCGCGACAACTTCCCTGCCCGCCTTTCAACCGCGCTCCGTCTCCACGACAAGCGCAACCGACAACGAAGCATCTCTGTTCGCACCCGAACTCGAATGGATTGCTTCTCTCTCTCAGGAAGACTTCAGCAGAATCTTTCGTGGTAGCGCTATCAAACGCGCGAAATGGCGCGGCATCGTGCGCAACGCCTGCGTCGCGCTCGGCAATTCTAAGCTCGATCGCAAATCAAAATCCTACCCGCGCGTCGTCGCGTTACTGCAGCAGCTCTCCGCTTCCCCCGAACCGCTGATCGCCGAACACGCCCGGTGGGCTTTGAATCGTCTGCAGTAACTGAATTGTTGCGGAAATTGCCGGAAGGGAATTACAGGCTGGCGCGACAGGGGAAAATCTACGACCGCCAGCGCAGCGTCACCGGCCCACTCATCGGATGCCGCAGCGGGGCGCCGGTCCGCTTCGATTCCTGATACGCCGACTTCAAATCGAAATACCACCGCGCTTGCCGGTCCGCATCGTCGATCAGCATCATCCGGTCTTCCACGCGCAGCCCGATTGCCTGCTTCTCGATCACTTCCGTATCCTGGCGGATAAATCGCGGCCCGAATACATGAATGATGAACGACACGACCGGAAACCACGGCAAAATATTCCACGCCGCGCAAAAATCCAGCCGGCACAAATCCCGCTTGATCGGCGTCACCGTCGTCCGGCTCGATAGCCAGTATTTCCCCGCGCGAATCTGCTCGAACCGCTGGTTCGGCAGCACGAAATCGATCTGCGTCGTCGCCGGTTCGCCCGTCAGCAGTTTCAAAATCTTGTACGGCGCGCTGTTTGCCGATGGCGCGTGCGCGCTCATCCGGAACCCATTCGGAATCGGCTCGAATTTCTTCTCTTTTTCGCGGATGCTTCGCCGCGTCCGCCACCACCAAGCCTGATGTACAAACGGCCCGTGTGCCGGATCCATCAACCCGATAATCGCCTGATCCACGCCGCACGGAAGCTCGGCCTGCAAGTGCGCGCTCTGGTAGCTCGCGCTGAAGGTCGGCAATTCCGGCGCCGGCGGCGGCAATTCATCGAGGCCTCTTCCCTCGCGGTTCGTCATGTACGCCCACACGAATCCGTCGCGCTCTTCGCACGGAAAACTCCCAGCATAAATACGATCGCATTTCAGTTTGGAATCGGGCGTCAGCGAAGGAATCGTTTGGCACTGGCCCGTATGTGCGTCGAATTTCCAGCCGTGGTACGCGCACTCCACGTTTTTTCCGTCGAATTGCCCAAATGACAGCGGAAACGCCCGGTGAGGGCACACATCGCGAAGCGCGAACGGGGTGCCCGCCGAATCCCGCCCGAGCACCAGCGGAACTTCCAGCAGCATCGCCCGCGTCAATTTGTGCCGGTGGACGCGCTCGCTCGCAAGCGCCGGATACCAAAACTCCCACATCATTTCGCTTGTGCCAACGTTCGGAGAACCGGCGCTCATCGCGGCCATCGTATTACAGCCTTAGCGGTACATCCAACACACGAATCTTCCGGCGTGCACATATCGCGAGAGAAATGCAACGCAGACAGTCTTAGTGGAACTTCTCCATCACCGTCGGGCGCCCGAGCACGATAAATGTGAATACACCGAGCGCCGTGCCGTAGGGAAATTCCAGGCAGGAAAAGGCGGCAATCACCAGGCAAAACGTCCGCGACGTTCGCCGCTTTAAGGATCGCGCCACGTAAAACTTCAAGACCGCCATCGTCATTCCGAAAACGAAAATCGCGCAGCCGAACGCCGCGAAAATCCAGCCAAGGAACTCCGGCGGCGGCCCGCCGGGACCCGTTTGCACCTGCGGCGCGTGAGTGATCGCGTAGCCGATGAATCCGCCCATCGCTGCGTAGAGAAGTCCGAAAAACGAAAACAAGGCCGTCAGCCCCGCCGAAACCATGTAGAAGATCGAAAGCAGCTTCAAATGCTCGTCGTCGATCAACGTCTGCCGCGCTGCATCTTCGATCATTTGTCCGCCTTTCGCGCCACAGTACCACAGCGATCGTTTTCGGAGTATTTCATGTCAGCCTGTGGTTGCTAAGCGCGCCACCGTTGACGCCTGCTAAACCTCGCGTTATTCTAGCCTCAGCTATGAAAGTACGTTTTACCCCGTTTTATTAGCGATTCCCTCCCCGGCTCCCTGCGGAGCTTTGTTGCCTGCATTTTTCTGCCTCTTTCACCCTAGCGCTCTTAACGAACTTATTTTCAAGGGAATGTCCATGGCTGACCGCTCGTTATTCGAAAAGCTCGACCAGATCGAATCCAAGTATGAAGAATTGACCCAGCAACTTTCCTCGCCGGACGTTCACAACGATTCCGGGCGTTTCCAGAAGCTCGCCAAAATGCACGCGGAAATGGCGGAGATGGTCGCGAAGTATAAGGAATGGAAAGACATCGAAAAAGGAATCGCCGGCGCCAAGCAGATGCTCGTCGAAACCGACGACGCCGAAATGAAGCAGATGGCGCACGACGAACAGCATGAACTCGAAACGCGCCGCGAAACCGTCGAACGCGAACTGAAATTCCTGCTCCTGCCCAAAGATCCCAACGACGACAAAAACGTGATCGTCGAAATTCGCGCCGGTACCGGCGGCGACGAAGCTTCCCTGTTTGCGGCCGAACTTTTCCGCATGTACTCCCGCTACGCGGAAACGCAGGGCTGGAAAGTCGAAGTCATGGAAAGCTCCGCGTCGTCCATCGGCGGAATGAAAGACATCGTTGCCGCCATTCAGGGCGACAAAGTCTATTCCAAGCTGAAATACGAAAGCGGAGTTCACCGCGTCCAGCGCGTTCCCGCCACCGAACAGGCCGGCCGCATTCATACCTCCGCGGCCACCGTGGCCGTTCTACCCGAAGCCGACGAAATCGATATCAAGATCGAAGCCAAGGATTTGCGCATCGATACGTTTTGCTCTTCGGGCCCGGGCGGCCAGTCCGTAAACACCACCTACTCCGCCGTTCGCATTACCCACATTCCCAGCGGCCTGGTGGTTTCACAACAGGACGAAAAATCACAAATCAAAAATCGCGCCAAGGCGATGCGCGTGTTGCGTGCGCGTCTTTACGAGCAGGAGCAGCAAAAACAACACGACGCCATCGCCGCAGAACGCCGCGGCCAAATCGGTTCCGGCGATCGCTCCGAAAAAATTCGCACCTACAATTTTCCGCAGAATCGCGTATCCGATCATCGCATCGGCCTCACGCTCCACCAGCTCGATCAAGTGATGGAGGGCAAGCTCGGCCCGATCGTCGATCCGCTCTCGACGCACTTCGAGTCCGAACGCCTGAAGCAGGAGCTTGATTCCTAATCGCGAGCGCACTCAAATGGCGAATCCACTTCAAAGTCGCGACGAATTGCCACTTTCAGCGGCCGATTTGCGCGACGAGCCATCCGCCTCAAACCAGTCAAATCGTATCGATGTGCGCCGCGCCTTGAAGGATGGTATGGCGCAACTGCGTGCGGCAAACATTGCTTCTCATACATTGACTGCGGAAATCCTGCTGATGCACGCACTCGGTCGCGATCGCGCCTGGATTTACTCGCATCCCGAAGATTTTCTCGATACCGCCATCGCCGAAAAGTATTTCGCCTTCATCGATCGCCGCGCCGCCGGCGAACCAACGCAGTACATCACCGGCAAACAGGAATTCTGGGGCCTCGGCTTCGAAGTGAATCCCAGCGTCCTGATTCCCCGCCCCGAAACTGAGCACGTGATGGAAGTTGCGCTCGCTCGGCTGGGCGAACGCGGCCTGAAAATTCACATGGATACCGGCGCGCCGCGCGACACGCTGTTCGTTGCCGATGTGGGCACCGGTTCCGGCTGTCTTGCGGTGGCTCTGGCGCACGAACTTCCGCACGCCAAAGTTTTCGCCACCGATATCTCCGCCGCGGCCCTCGAAGTCGCGCGCCACAACGCCGCCTGCCACGGTGTCTCCGACCGCGTCGAATTTCTCGAAGGCGATTTGCTCCGGCCGTTCCTGGAAAATGCTCCCGCCGCAGACGGCTCAGCGGCGCTTCCCAAACAATTTGACCTGATCGTCAGCAACCCTCCTTACATCGGCCGCCACGAAGAATCTTCGCTCGCGCGCGAAGTGCGCGACCACGAACCGCATGCCGCGCTTTTCGGCGGCCCTACAGGCGTTGAACTCTACGGTCGCCTGATTGGCCAGGCGGCCGAAGTGCTTCGCGATCGCGGTCTTCTCGTTCTCGAACTTGGGCACGACTCCGCCGATCACGTTCGCGGAATCTTCGATTCGCAACACGGCTGGACCAACGTGGCGATCACATTCGACCTCGCCAGGATTCCCCGCGTGCTGGCCGCGCAACGTTCTCGCTGATTTTTTCGCGCCCCTTCCCGCCGGCATACGAACAGTTGCATTTCGCTCCGCTCGCGAACTACCCTGAAACTTCCGCCGGACGATGGCCAAACTCGCCCAATTCCGAGCCAAGCATGATGAGGGCGCTCCGCTAACCGCCGAATCGCCCACTTCCATCCTCCACGTCGATATGGACGCCTTCTTCGTTTCCGTCGAACTGCTCGCTCGTCCGGACCTCAAGGGCAAAGCCGTGGTCGTCGGCGGCGACCGCGATCAACGCGGCGTTGTCACCTCCGCAAGTTACGAAGCGCGGAAGTTCGGCGTTCATTCGGCCATGGCGCTTCGCACCGCCGCCAAACTGTGCCCTCACGCGATCTTTCTTCCCGGCCATCACGGACTCTACGGGCAGTGGAGCGATCGTGTCGCCACGATTCTTTCGAAGTACTCGCCCATCGTCGAAATGGCCTCGATCGACGAAGCCTATATGGATCTCGCCGGCACCGAACGCCTCCACGGGCCGCCATTCGCTGCAGCGCACAAGTTACTTACGGAAATTACGTCAACGACGGGATTGCCGTGCTCTGGCGGCCTCGGCACCACGCGCCTGATCGCCAAGATCGCGAGCGAACAAGCCAAGCCACGCGGCCTCGTCTGGGTCGCTCCCGGCAGCGAAGACAAGTTTCTCGCGCCGCTCGCCGTCCGCCGAATTCCCGGCATCGGCAAAGTGACCGACGCGGCACTGAAGGATCTGCACATCGAAACGATCGAGCAATTGCAGTCTTACTCGCAAGCAAGTCTGGAACAGACTTTCGGCCGCTGGGGCACAGCGCTCTACCGAAAAGCGCGCGGCATCGATTCGTTCGAATTCTTCCATGACGCGGAGCCAAAATCCGTCTCGCACAATCAAACTTTCGGCGAAGACACCAGCGATCGTCATTTGCTCGAATCGACGCTGAGCTTTCTTTGCCAAAAAGGCGCCAAGCGGATGCGCGACGCCGGTTTGCACGCCCGCACCGTCACGCTCACAATCCGTTACGCGGACTTCACCACCATTACCCGCAGCCACACCCTTGCTGAGCCTTTCGACCTCGACACCATTTTTTCAGAATCGATTCTGGCGCTCTTCCAGCAGGCCTGGGACGGCAAAGCGAAACTACGCTTGGTCGGCGCCGCCCTCACATCTTTCTCGGCTGGCTCGGGACAACTCGATCTGCTGAATCCAGAGCGCCGCGAAAAACTGGAGCGCCTGGCGCGGACCACCGATCAGTTGCGCGACCGGTTCGGTTTCGGAAAAGTGCAGTTTGGCGGCTCTCTTTCGCCGCGAAAGCCTTCGAAATGATCGCAGCGTTGATAGCGCAGTTCCCTTCCCATGCCGCATGTGCTCTATAATCCCTACAAATAATGGGCGCACCCGCCAATTCACCACCGAGGACCCTTCCACGCAAGCCGCGCAGGTTGCGCGCATTTTGGACGCGCGTTACCGAAGGCTTCCAGATCCAGGAACTATGGGGACAGTTCAAATCGGAGGCTCGCGAAGGTTATCAGCTCTACTCGAAGGATGTGGACTGGGAGGCGGTCCAGAAGGAGCGCTCAAAATTCAAACGCGCGCTTCGCTCGGTCTGGGCGATGTTTCAAGCGATGCTCATGAAGCTCTCGCCCGCCAGGCGAGTCCTTCTGTTAGCCGCGCTTTTGCTGATTATTGTCCATCCCGAGTTCAAGTCAGGTCAGGACACCGTCGAATTGAACTTCATCACCCTGGGGGCGACGATCCTTTTTGTGCTTCTCGCGCTGGAATTGGCGGATCGCGTGACTATGAAACGCGACTTGGAAATTGCCCGCGAAATTCAGCAGTGGCTCGTCCCGAATGCCCCGCCGAACCTGCCCGGCACCGATATCGCCTTCGCCACCCGCCCGCAGAACACCGTCGCGGGCGATTACTACGACGCCTTCTTGCGGCCCGTTCAGCCGAACGCCACCGCTGCACCGGACTTGCTGTTCGTGGTCGCGGACGTCGCGGGAAAAAGCGTACCCGCCGCTCTGCTGATGGCCACGTTTCAATCGGGATTGCATGCGCTTTCGTCCACACCAGCCTCGCTGGAAGAGATCGTCACCGGTTTGGATCGTTACGCTCGCGCTCATAGCCTGGAAGGTCGTCGCTTTACGACTGCATTCCTGGCTGAATTGGATCCGGCCACGCGCCAGATGCGCTACACCAATTGCGGTCACAACGATCCAATTCTCCGTCGTACTTCCGGCGTAATCGAACGGCTTGCTACCGGCGGCCCTCCGCTCGGCTTGCCTCTCTTCACCGACGACGAAATTACGTACGGATCCGCGACCGTTCAATTGCAGCCTGGCGATCTGCTGTTCATCTTTACTGATGGTGTCGTCGAAGCCATCAACGAAACCGGCCAGGAGTTCGGCGAGCCCCGGCTGCTTGCCTCCATCGAATCGGCCGCTAGCGGGGATGCTTCGCAGGTGCTTAACCGCGTAATGTCCGACGTAAACTCATTCGTCGGATACGCACGCCAGCACGATGACATTACTGCGTTGGTGCTGCGGATCACTGCCTGAAAACAATCGGCGGTCGTTATCGCTTCTGCCGCAGCGGGTTCTGCTGAACTTCCCACCCCTCGCGATTTGCCGCATAATCGCGATATGAACGCTCGTAACTTCGCCGGCGAAATCTGCGCCGCGCTTCGGCTAGCCGGATTTCAAGCGTATCTGGTCGGCGGGTGCGTGCGCGATATTTTGCTCAAACGCGAGCCGGCGGACTACGACGTCGCGACCGACGCGACTCCCGAGCGCATCCAGAAACTGTTTCCGAACACTTTAGCGATCGGGGCGCAATTCGGCGTAATCGTGGTGATGGAAGATCCCGACCGTCCAGAGGCATCGAAAGTTGAAGTCGCCACGTTCCGTTCGGACTCAAATTATTCCGACGGCCGCCATCCCGATGCCGTCACGTTCTCCAATTCGCCGGAACAAGACGTTCGGCGCCGCGACTTCACCATCAACGCGTTGCTGCTCGATCCCGCTTCGGGCGAAATCCTCGACTTCGTTGGCGGCAAAGCCGATTTGCTCGAAGGCGTCATTCGCGCCATCGGCGATCCGGAGAAGCGCTTCGGCGAAGACAAATTACGCATGCTCCGCGCCGTCCGGTTCGCCGCACGGTTCGGCTATCGCATCGACGCCGATACGATGCTCGCTATTCAAAAACGAGCGCCCGAAATCCACCAGGTTTCTCCAGAGCGTCTTCGCGACGAGCTTACCAAGATCCTCACCGAAGGCGCGGCCCGCCACGGATTTCAGCTGCTCGATGAATCCGGGCTGCTGATGCAACTTCTGCCCGAAATCGCGCGCATGAAGGGCGTTCCGCAGCCGCCCCAATTTCACCCCGAAGGCGACGTGTGGACCCACACGCTGCTGATGCTCGAAATGATCGGAGCCGGCAGCGCCCGGACGCTTGCGTGGGGAGTCTTGCTACACGATGTTGGCAAGCCGCCTACCTTTACTCCGCCAGACGGGCCGAACGGCCGGATCCGTTTCGATCGTCACGTGGAAGTCGGCGTAAAAATGGCCGAAGAGATCTGCCGGCGCTTTCGTTTCTCGAACGAAGACACCGATCAAATCGCCTCGCTCGTGATGAACCACATGCGTTTCAAAGACGTGTCGTCGATGAAACCATCCACCCTCAAGCGCTTCGCTCGACTCGATCGGTTCCCCGAGCACCTCGAGTTGCATCGCTTCGATTGCCTTTCCAGCCACCACAACCTCGACAACTACGATCTCGTCACGCGATTCCTTGCGGAGACGCCGCCCGACCAAGTCACCCCGCCAAGGCTGTTCACCGGAGATGACCTTTTATCCCTGGGATTCCGTCCAGGTCCGGCATTTAAGGATATTTTAAGCGCTGTCGAGGACGCGCAACTCAATGGGATCGTTAAAGATAAGGACGCCGCGAAACAATTTGTCCTGGAGCACTTCGGAGCCGCACGATAGGCTTCTATCTATATAAATCCATGATAAAAAGACACTTATGAGATATCTAGGCTTGCGGGACCTCGAGCGCCCCCAAGCCTTGCTGGAAACGTAAACCGCTATGTGCTATAGTTTAGTGTAACGTTGTCAAGTCATTTGATAGATGGAGACGAATATGGAAGCCTTTTTCTTATTCCCTGCATCTAACTCTTCCAGCGGTCGATAAATCCTTCACCGCCAAATGTATTTTCGCTTCAGAGTCCAAGGGGGACTACGGTGAGCAAAGTTACTAGAACGATTCCTCAAGAGCTGCCGATTCTTCCCGTTCGAGACACGGTTCTATTTCCCGGTGCGATTATGCCGCTGCCGGTAGGGCGCGAGAGTTCGCTGGCCCTGTTGAACTCGCTCGAAGGGACGGAAAAAATCCTCGGTGTGGTTGCGCAGCTCGATCCCCGCGTCGAAGCTCCTACCGGCACCGATTTGCACGGCGTCGGCACGCTTGCAAAAGTTCACAAAATGGTTCGAATGCCCAACGGAAATGTGGTCGCGTTTCTGGAAGGCCTCGACCGCATCCGCATAAAAGAAGTCCTCGGTTTCAAACCGTTCTTGAAGGCGACCGTCGAGTTGCAGCCGGACCTCGAGGCCCAGCGCGATTCCGAACTGACCGCGCTCGAGCGCAATGTGCAAGAGCTGTTTCGCGAAGTGGTGGCCCGTTCGCCGCAACTTTCCGACGATTTGCAGACCGAGGTCATGAGCATCGAAGCGCCGGGGAAAATGGCCGACTTCGTCGCGTCCACGCTGCCTTCGCTCAGCACCATGATCCGCCAGGAATTGCTCGAAACCTTCAGCGTTCGTAAGCGCTTTGAAAGCCTGATCAGCGAACTGACCAAGGAACGAGAAGTCCTTGACCTGCGCAACAAAATTCAGGACCAGGTGCAGGAACAGGTAAACCAAAGCCAGCGCGAATTCTTGCTGCGCGAGCAAATGAAGGCGATTCAAAAGGAGTTGGGTGAATCCGACGATGGCGTGGCCGAAATCGACGAACTTCGCAAGAAGGTCGAAGAGTCCGGCATGTCCGCCGAAGCCAAGAAGGAGTGCGATCGTGAGCTGAAACGGCTTGCGAAAATGACTCCGGCTTCCGCCGAATACATGGTCGCCCGCACGTACCTCGAATGGATGACGTCGCTGCCCTGGAATAAGACCTCCGGCACCGATGACATCGACATTCCCAAAGCCCAGGAAATCCTGGACGAGGATCACTATGACCTCGTGAAGATCAAGCAGCGCATCCTCGACTACTTGGCCGTCAAGAAGTTGCAGCCGGGTATGAAGGGACCGATTCTCTGCTTCGTCGGGCCTCCGGGTGTCGGCAAAACTTCGCTCGGAAAATCCATCGCGCGTTCGCTGGGACGCAAATTCGTCCGTATTTCATTGGGCGGAATGCATGATGAAGCGGAAATCCGGGGCCATCGACGGACGTACATCGGCGCGTTGCCGGGACAAATCATGCAGGGAATCCGTCGCGCCGAAACCATGGACCCCGTCGTAATGCTGGACGAGGTGGACAAGCTCGGCCGTGACTTCCGTGGCGATCCATCCGCCGCGTTGATGGAAGTGCTCGACCCGGAACAGAATTCTACGTTCCGCGACCATTACCTGGACGTTCCATTCGACCTGTCGAAAGTTCTGTTCATCGCCACAGCGAACTGGCTCGATCCCGTCCCCGAACCGTTGCGCGATCGCATGGAGATCCTCGAACTCTCCGGTTACACCGAGGAGGAAAAAGTTCACATCGCGAAGCGCTTCCTGATCGGTCGTCAGGCCAAGGAACACGGTATCGTGCTTGGCGAGCAGATCGAATTCACCGACGAGGCTTTGCACGACCTGATAAGCCATTACACGCGCGAAGCGGGTGTGCGCAACCTCGAACGCGAAGTTGGAACGCTCGTCCGCAAACAGGCTCGCCGCATCGCCGAAGGCAAGACCGACAAACTGGTCGTTACCGCCGAGGTGATTCGCGAAGTTCTGGGCATTCCCAAAGTACACCTCGAAAAAGAGGTGGAAGAGCGCGTCCAAAAGCCCGGAGTTTCGGTCGGTTTGGTCTGGACTCCCGTTGGCGGCGACATCGTCTTCATCGAGGCGAGCAAGATGCGCGGCGGCAAGACCTTCACCATGACGGGTCATTTGGGCGATGTCATGCAGGAGTCGATGCGGGCCGCTCTTACCTGGGTTCGCGCCAACTGCGAACGTTACGGGATCGATCCTGACTTCTTCCGCAAGCAGGACGTGCACATCCACGTTCCGTCGGGAGCGGTGCCGAAAGACGGCCCTTCCGCCGGCGTTGCGATGGTCACGGCGCTAGTGAGCTTGCTTACGGGTCGCGCCATTCGGCCTCGCGTTGCCATGACCGGCGAGATTTCGCTTTCGGGGATTGTGTTGCCCGTGGGCGGGATCAAGGAAAAGGTCCTCGGCGCGAAACGCGCAGGCATCCAGGAAGTGATTCTTCCCTCGGAAAACGAGCCGAACGTGAAGGAAGACTTGCCGGATGAAATGCTCGAAGGGATGAAGGTCCACTTCGTTCGCACCGCCGAGCAGGCGCTCGAAATTGCCCTGGGCAAATTCGAGAAGCCTGTCCGAACCGTCGCCGGCGGCAAGCCGGAAGACGACCGTCCACTGGCGGGCCCGGTTCACTAATTCATCGCGGCGCTTTCGTCGGCCATCGTCGCGACAGTGCTCAGACAACCAAGGCCCGGGGAGCCATCCTCGGGCCTTTTCTTTTTGTGGCGCGGCTGCCGTTTCCTGTTGCGGCGTGCTGAGGTTTCGCGTACAGCTACAGATTCCGATGCCCTTCCGTCCCAGAGAATTGGTCATGCGCGCGCGAGAAGCTGCCGGCCTGTTGCTCGCAACGCTCGATCGCAACGAAATGGTGCCGCGGTTTTTAGACATATATGCCGCAGAAAACCGGCGCCCCGGCCGCGCGGATCAGCCTTCGCACTATCGCGAGCAACTCGAAACGATTCGACGCGAAGCGATCCTCGCCATGGTTCTTCGCGCCGAATCCGTTTTCCCCGCCCGGCTGAAAGTTCACGTCGCGGTTCGCGGTCCCAAGCCCCACAGGAAAACCTCAAGATCGAAGAAGGGTGCCAAGGGCAAGAAAAGGCCGTCGAAGCGCCCCAAAAAGGGCTGGTCGCTCGCCATCCCTCTTCTCGATCTGTTTCGCGAAGAGTTCTTTGTCGCCCTGGGACAGGCGCTCCGTTGGACCGAAGCCGACGCCCAGGCCTTCTGGCGGGACCTCGATCTCTACGAAAGCCTCACCGCCGCAGAGCCGAAACGCCAAGCAGGTCGGACGACTCGCGCCGTCGCCTCAGGACCGTTCGTCGATCGCACGGCCTTTCTGCTGGATCCCTCGATGATGGAGCAGGCCCGCCGCGCCGCGGCGAAATTCCAACTCGAGCTCAATCTCTCGGCCGATAAAGTGCTACGCGGCGTGTTCTCTCGGCGCCCCAGTTACTAGGGGCAAAGAGTCTCCACCCCCGCCATCATTCGCAGGCCGTCTGGCGTTGCAATTACCGCACATGTAGCCATGTTGGAACGATGCAGAGCTGTTCCGCTTTGGTATCCTCGCGCCAATGCAAATCGTCTTTTACCTGTTGGTGCTGGCGCAGATCGCGCTGGGTGTTTACTCGCTGTGGGAGGGGTTCGTCTGGTTTCGCATGGTTCGCCAGCGACTTAGCACACATGCGGGCTTTTACACACCGGCGGCGGCATTAATCTGCCCCTGCAAAGGGAACGAACGCGGCCTCGAAGAGAATTTAATGGCCATGACGCGCTTCGATTACCCGAACTACGAAATCTATTTCGTGCTGGCCACCAGTCTCGATCCCGCACTGAAGGTAATCGAGCGGGTAAAACTGGCCAGTTCGAAACCCGTTCACATCGTCATCGCCGGACCGTCCGAAGATTCAGGCGAAAAAGTGTATAACCTCACGCGCGCCGTTGCCGCGTTGCCGGAGTCCGTTGAAGTGTTCGTATTCACAGACTCCGATGTACGCGTGCCTCGCGCCTGGCTAACGAAACTGATTGCGCCGCTGCAAGACCCGCGCATCGGCGCCACCACCGGCTATCGTTGGATTATTCCCAATGGAAGCGGCTTGAACGGATTCGCAAGCGCGCTGGCCTCGGTATGGAACGCCTCGATCGCCACGATGCTCGGAAAACCCCACGAAAATTTCTGCTGGGGCGGCGGCACGGCAATCCGCAAGACTACGTTCAACGACGCTCACGTGCTGGAGACCTGGAAGGGCGCTGTGAGCGACGACTTTGGAATCACCTACGCCTTGGAAGTGGCAGGGAAGCCGATTGTGTTTTGTGCGGAGTGCTTCGCGCCCACAATGCATCCCTGGACGTTGGATAGCATGCTGGAGTTCACAACCCGCCAAATCCTGATCACGCGTATCTACTCGCCGCGCCGCTGGAAAATGGGCGCGCTCGCGCATTTGAGTTACGTCGTAACCATGCTGTTCGCGTTTTACATGATTCTGTACTGCATCGTGGACGTCGATCCGTGGGGACAACTGCTGCTGCTCACGCTCGCGATTCCACTGCTGGCCGCGATGAAGGGGGCGTTGCGAACCATCGCTATCTACGAAGCGATCCCCGAGTGGCGCTCGGCGATGAGCAATTGGAGCTGGATCTGGGCCGTACTCGCTCCGATCATTCCGCTCGTGTTTTCGTACAACTTCATCAAATCGCTGGTCAGCAGGCGTATGGTCTGGCGGGGAATCAAATACGAATTGGTAGGGCCCAACACGACTCGAATTCTTCGGCGTTAGCGCCCTTTGCGCGATCGCACCCGATTTTTGATCGCAACCGCGAAAATCCCCGATCGACTATTTGGCGTCCGATCGGGCCGGACGAACTTTCTTCTTCGGCAAAATAATGTCCACTAGCGCCTGCGCCGCCGCCGTCAACGGCCGGTCCTGGCGGAACACCAGATAAACGCGCCTTTCCATTTTCATCTGCTTTACCGTCACTTCCCGCAAATCGCCGCGCGAAACTTCCTCCTGCACGCACATGCGGGGAACGATCGCGACTCCCTTTTTCAGTTCGACGAAGCGCTTGATGCTTTCAATCGTCGGCAGCTCCACGTCCATTCGCAGCGGCACGCGATGTTTCGCGAATAGCTGCACAACTCGTTGCCGGTAAGGTGATTCAACGATGTGGGCGACAAAAGTCTCTTCGCCCAAGGCATCGATGTCCACGTCCTTCCGTTTCGCCAGGCGGTGCCCGGGCCACACGATCAGGACCAGTGAATCGCGGTAAAACTCCACAGCTGTGAGCTCGCGCTCTTCCGGCAAGTACGAAATCACTCCAATGTCGAGCTGGTGATTCAACAGCTCACGCGGCACATCTCGCGAGAATACCCGGTGTACGCGAACCCGAATTCCGGGATGCGCTTCTCTAAACTCGATCAGCGACGGTAACAATGCGTGAATCGAACTCTCATTCACTCCCACCGAGACCTGCCCGCGCTCCAACCCTTTCAGTTCGTGCAGACCTTTGCGAATTTCTTCGCGCAGGTTGAGCATTCGGTTCGAATATTCCAGTAACAGCACGCCGGCATCGGTTAAGGTCCGGGCGCCCGAACCCGCTACAAACAGCGGCTGCCCGACCCAATCTTCGAGCTTGCGCATGGCGATACTGATCGCCGGCTGCGTTCGGAACAGTTTCTCGGCGGCACGCGAATAACTTCGCTCGTTGGCCACCATCTGAAACACCTGCAACGCCGCTAAATCCACGCGAAATTCCTCCTGGCCCCAACTCCCTGTATAAAAGAGATTTATCCGCGATGCAACTAATATAAATTGGACGACTTGCTTCCGCCCGCCCATACTGTCATCGTCATAGGAGTCTTTATGGAACGGGTCCATATCTTCGATACAACGCTGCGGGACGGCGAGCAGTCGCCCGGTTTCTCGATGAACCGCGACGAAAAGCTCCAACTCGCGCACCAACTGGAAGTTCTGGGCGTCGATATCATCGAAGCGGGCTTTCCGATTTCATCTCCCGGGGATTTGGAGTCTGTGCGCGCGGTTGCAGCCGAAATCAAGCACTGCCGCGTGGCCGCGTTGGCCCGAGCTCGCAGGGAAGACGTCGAAGCCGCGCTGCGCGCTCTGGAACCCGCCGCAAAACCCCGCCTTCACATCTTCCTTGCCACTTCCGATCTTCACTTGAAGCACAAATTGCGCATCACCCGCGAAGAAGCCCTCGCGCAGATTCGCGCCAATGTAAAACACGGCGCCGCGCATTGCGAAGATGTCGAGTTTTCGGCGGAAGACGCCAGCCGCAGCGACCTGCCTTTCCTGCTGGAAGCGATCGAAGTGGCTGCCGAAGCCGGCGCCACCATCATCAACCTGCCCGACACCGTCGGTTACGGAATGCCCGACGAATATGGCAACATTTTTCGTCTGGCGCGAAAGCACCTCGCGGCCTATCCAGACGTCGTCTTCAGCGCCCACTGCCACAACGATCTCGGCCTCGCCGTCGCGAATTCGCTGGCCGCCATCTCCGCGGGCGCTCGTCAGGTGGAATGTACGATCAACGGGATCGGCGAGCGCGCCGGCAACGCTTCTCTCGAAGAGATCGCCGTCGCGCTGCACGTCCGCCAGGCTCACTACGAAGCGGCGACCAATATCGTCCTAGAAAAAATCTACGCCACCAGCCGCATGCTCTCGCTCATCACCGGCGTTACCGTTCCCCCAAACAAGGCCGTCGTCGGGGCCAACGCGTTCGCCCATGAAGCCGGCATTCATCAAGACGGCATCCTGAAAAATCCGCTGACCTACGAGATTATCCATCCTGAAAAAGTGGGAGTTTCCTCTCGCCGCCTCGTTCTGGGCAAGCATTCCGGCCGCAGCGCGCTACGTGCACGATTGGATGAACTCGGCTACACAATCACCGACGCCGAACTTGCCGAATGCTACGCTATGGCCACGCATCAGGCGGACGCGGCCAAGGAAGTTACGGATCGGGATGTGATTTCCATCATTCACACGGTTCGTCGCAACAAATCCTCGGTTCTCGCCGGTGAAAGCGCCGCGGCGTCTGCTGCAGACTAAGTTCGACCTCAGGCCCGGAAGGTTTGATCCATGACCGCAGTTCGCAAAACGATAGCAGTGCTGCCCGGTGACGGCATCGGCCCGGAAGTCACGCGCGCCGCAACCCAAATCCTCGCCGATTGCGCGAAGTCCTTTCACCACGAATTTATTTTCCGCGAGCTGGCCTTTGGCGGCGATGCCATCGACCGTTTTGGCACTCCTCTGCCGGCCGAAACTCTTCAGGCTTGCAAAGAATCCGACGCGATTTTGCTGGGCGCGATCGGCGGTCCCAAATGGGATTCCGTTCCGCTCGAAAAGCGTCCGGAAGCGGGCTTGCTGAAACTCCGCAAGGATCTGGGCCTGTTCATCAATCTGCGCCCGGTTCGCTTGCGGCCGGCACTGCGCGGAATTTCCCCGCTGCGCCGCGATCGCCTCGATGATGTCGATATGGAGATCGTCCGCGAACTCGCCGGCGACATCTACTTCGGCGAGCATTCGACCAAAGGCGAAGGCAAGCACGCCAGCGCTCGTGACGTCGCGGACTATTCGGCATCGGAAGTCGAACGCGTCGCTCGCTACGCGTTTGACCGCGCCGCATCTCGCAATCGCCACGTCACCAGCGTGGATAAAGCCAACGTCCTCGCCACGTCCCGCCTGTGGCGCGAAACGGTTACGCGCGTTGCGCGCGATTACCCGGAAATCGCTCTGGACCACATGTATGTGGACAACGCCGCGATGCAACTGTTACTCAAGCCCGCGCAGTTTGACGTAATTCTTTGCGGCAACCTCTTCGGCGATATTTTGAGTGACGAAGCCGCTGCGATCGCCGGCTCGATCGGCTTGATTCCTTCGCTCAGCCGCGGCCTGGAAGGGAAGCCCGCGCTGTACGAGCCGATTCACGGCTCTGCGCCGTCGCTTGCCGGAAAAGACGTCGCCTGCCCTCTCGGCGCGATTTTCTCCGCCAGTCTTATGCTTCACGATTCGTTTGGATTGGAAATCGAGTCCCAGTGGATTGATTCGGCCGTCGATCGAGTGCTCGATCACGGTTACCGCACGATTGACATTATGGAAAACGGCGGGAAAGTCCTGCGGAGCTCGGAATTCACCGAACACATTCGCGCCGAGTTAAGCGACGCGCTGGTCCACTCCGAACGGTACGGCTGGGGCGTATAACTTCCGCACCGAGCGGTATCAGCCGATCTGCTGCGAAACAACTCCGCCGTAAAATTAAAGTTTTCGCAGGACCAGCGTGCTGGCAATCATGTCGTGCAGCGCCTGTTTCTTCTCTGTGAATCCCGCCATCGCATAACCAATCCCGAGCGGAATCAATCCCGTGATGATCTTTGAGAAGAATCGTCCAGTCGCTCTCGCAAATGTGACTCGCCGGTCCTCCAGGTCCGTAACGATCAATCCCAGCGCCATCTTTCCGAGTGTCGCTTGGCGATTCGAACTCTCCATCCACGCGTAATACAACCAGCCGACTAGCATTGTCGCCGCAAGGAATCCGAAAATCGCCAGCATTACCAAAGCTGGCATGGTGTTTTCGTCGGGATTCATCCCGGAAAAGGCCTGCTGAATATATCCAACGCCTACGATCGCGATACCGATCAGAATCAAAATCCCAAAGCCGATTCCCAGGATGGCGCTGTCGATTAGATACGCCAACAGTCGCAGCCAGAAGCCGGCATACGGCGACGGCGCGATCATCATCGGCGCGCCGGCAATCGCGGGCCGGTACACGGCCGCGGGAGGCGGAGGAAAACCCGCGCTGGCAGGAATTACCTCCGCTAGAGCGCTTTCCGTTCCGGCCGGACGCACCGGTTGGGTCGCGCCCGAGGGCTGTCCGCAACTACTGCAGAATGCGGAACCCTCGATAAGCTTTGCTCCACATTTTGAACAGAACATTTTGCTCCCTGGGAAACCAAACGCCCGGCAAATCTTCTACATCTTTCGAATAACCAACGTCCCCGCGAGGATATCGTGCAGCGCCTGCTTCTTTTCCGTGAATCCAGCCATGATGTAACCGATGAACAGAATCAACGTGGAGATAATCTTGCCAAAGAATCGGCCTGTGGCTCGTCCGAAACTGATTCGATTTCCGGAAAGATCCGTCACTTCCAACCCCAGCGCTTTTTTGCCAAGCGTGGCCTGCCACGAAGAGCTCTCAAAAATCGAGTAATACAGCCAGTTTAGAATCATCGTGATGACCATGAGCTTCACCATCATTCCGAAAATCGGAACGAGGTCCTCAGGATTTTGCGGCGGGTGGCCCATGAACATTCCGCGATTGCGCATCCCGAAACCCAAACCAAACGGCACGGTGATGATGGCCCGGACGATCGACAAAACGATCGTGTCAATAATCAGCGCGACAAAGCGCAGCCAAAAGCCCGCATACGAAACCGTTCGGACGGCGCTGCCTTGCCAAACGGGCTGAGCGGGCGCGCCGTATCCAGCCATCGGCGCCGCACTCGCGGCCGGCGCTCTGGCGGCGACTCCCTGTCCAATCGAATAGCCTGCCATCGGTTGCCCACATGCTCCACAAAATGCAACACCATCAGCCACATTCGCACCGCACTTTGAGCAGAATGGCATGTTGCCTCCCGCGGCCCGGCGTTCCGAAGCCGCACAAACGCGTCGCGTGCGCATCGTAACGAAGACGAATCGGCAAGGTCAACAAACAAATGGGAAAGGAGTGTTTCTTTGCGAATCCATGCGCCTTGGCGAGCTGAAAATTCGGCAAACTCGCCGCGGCACAGGTTGCAAAATCGCGGCATATTCGCAATGGGGAAGGTTATCCACATTCGCCGTATTTTCCACAGATGAACCCCGAAAAAATATTTGAAATATGCTTGACGTATCTGGGAAACCTGATAGTATTTCCTGATGTCGGCACGCGCTTGTAAAAGCGTAGTGCGCACTGACGAACCGGGTTTGCCGCTCATCAAGAGGTGAGATTGGTAGAGTTCACCGGGTAACCGCAAATCGAGCATCGAGCACTTCCGTCCTGAGGGCCACGGCACCAAACGGCCCGAACCAAGGACGGATACGCCCGGCGCTTGACGCCGGGTTTTTTATTGCTCGTAACCTCAGCTCCAAACTGAAGTTACGCTCCCCCTGGAGGGGAGGCATTCCAACCGGAAATCGATGGCTGGAATGGTGTTCTTTGACAACTGATGGAAGCTGGCACTACGTTATGCGAGTTTCAAGTCTCGCATGGCGTAGTAAACCGCAAATATTTGCTCGAGTGTAGCGCAATGTGGAAAGGCGAACTTACTCCACGCGCGGTGCGAGAGGCCTGCATGAGGGATCATCCAGACTCTGGCGATGGCGACGTGTTGGGTAAGTTTTATGGTTAAGCTACTAAGGGCGTACGGTGGATGCCTTGGCGCCAACAGACGAAGAAGGACGTGGCAAGCTGCGATAAGCCTCGGGGAGCCGCAAGCAGGCTTTGATCCGGGGATTTCCGAATAGGGAAACCTATCCTGGTAAAACCAGGTTACGGCCGACTGAATCCATAGGTCGGTACGAGTCAACCCAGGGAAGTGAACCATCTCAGTACCTGGAGGAAAATAAATCAAACGAGATTCCGAGAGTAGCGGCGAGCGAAATCGGAACAGCCCAAACCGGGATGTTTACATCCCGGGGTTGTAGGACCCCATAAGTAGAGTTACCAATCCGGAGGCTAGGTGAACTTGCTGGAAAGCAAGGTCATAGAGGGTGAAAACCCCGTAGCCGAAAGCTTACCGGACTCGAAGGGGTATCCTGAGTACCACGGGGCACGAGAAACCCAGTGGGAATCCGGGGAGACCACTCTCCAAGGCTAAATACTCGTTGGCGACCGATAGTGAACTAGTACCGTGAGGGAAAGGCGAAAAGAACCCCTGCTAGGGGAGTGAAATAGAACCTGAAACCGTATGCTTACAAGCAGTCAGAGGGCTATGCCCGGCTTGCCGGGAAATGCCTGATGGCGTGCCTCTTGCTTAATGAGCCGGCTAGTTATTGTCACACGCAAGGTTAAGCGAAAGCGAGCCGTAGCGAAAGCGAGTCCGAATAGGGCGACAAGTGTGTGGTAATAGACGCGAAGCGGGATGATCTACCCTTGGCCAGGTTGAAGGTCGCTTAACCGCGACTGGAGGACCGAACCGGTGTGAGTTGAAAATCGCTCGGATGAGCTGAGGGTAGGGGTGAAAGGCTAATCAAATTCCGTGATAGCTCGTTCTCCCCGAAATGCCTTTAGGGGCAGCCTCGTATGATTTGCCACGGTGGTAGAGCACTGAATGGACTAGGGTCCCATCCAGGATACCGAATCCAATCAAACTCCGAATGCCGTGTACAACAGTACGGGAGTGAGACTACGGGGGATAAGCTCCGTGGTCGAGAGGGAAAGAACCCAGAACGCCAGCTAAGGTCCCTAACTGTAAGCTAAGTGGGAAAGGACGTGTGAGCGCACAGACAGCCAGGAGGTTGGCTTAGAAGCAGCCATCCTTTAAAGAAAGCGTAACAGCTCACTGGTCAAGTGTTCACGCACCGACAATCCAACGGGGCTAAGCTTACGACCGAAGCTGCGTAATTAGCATCACCTCCGGGTGATGTTATTTGGTAGGGGAGCATTCTGTTGAGTTTGACGGTAGATCGAGAGAACTACTAGACGCAACGGAAGAGACTCTGCCGGCATAAGTAGCGATAAACGCGATGAGAACTCGCGTCGCCGAAAGTCTAAGGTTTCCTGAGGAAGGTTAATCCGCTCAGGGTTAGGCGGGTCCTAAGGTGAGGCCGAGAGGCGTAACTGATGGACAACCGGTTAATATTCCGGTCCCGCCATTCGAACGTTATACGATGGGGTGACGCAGAAGGATAGGGGAGTCGGGTGATGGACGTCCCGATGGCCCGGTGCAAGCCGGATCTCGCAGGAAAATCCACGAGGTCATTCAACGGTCAGACCGGTCCCGAGGCCACACGGCCACAAAGTCTCTGATTTCACGCTGCCAGGAAAAACCTCTAAGGAGTTCGCGTGGTGCCCGTACCTCAAACCGACACAGGTAGACAAGGTGAATATCCACAGGCGCTCGAGAGAACGCTGGCTCAGGAACTAGGCACATTAGCCCCGTAACTTCGGGAGAAGGGGTGCCCCGGTAGGGTTTATAGCCCGAGGGGGCCGCAGTGAAATGCGTTCGGCGACTGTTTAACAAAAACACAGCTCTCTGCTAAGTCGAATACGACGTATAGGGGGTGACGCCTGCCCGGTGCCGGAAGGTTAAAGGGAGGGCTTAGCTGCCGCAAGGCAGCAAAGGCCTGATCTGAAGCCCCGGTGAACGGCGGCCGTAACTATAACGGTCCTAAGGTAGCGAAATTCCTTGTCGGGTAAGTTCCGACCTGCACGAATGGCGTACCGATCGAACGACTGTCTTGGCCAACGGCTCGGCGAATTTGTGGTTCCGGTGAAGACGCCGGATGCCCGCATCTAGACGGAAAGACCCCGTGCACCTTAACTGCACTCTGGTCATGATTAACGGTACTGCCTGCGTAGGATAGGTGGGAGCCTGGGATCTCCTGGTTTCGGCTGGGAGGGAGGCAACGGTGAAATACCACCCTGATAGTTCTGTCGCTCTAACTTACACCCCTAGACGGGGTGGAGGACACGGCCAGACGGGTAGTTTGACTGGGGCGGTCGCCTCCTAAATGGTAACGGAGGCGCTCAAAGCTCGGCTCAGGCGGATTGGAAACCCGCCGTGGAGTGCAAGAGCATAAGCCGGGTTGACTGCGAGACACACAGGTCGAGCAGGCACGAAAGTGGGATCTAGTGATCCGGTGGTTCTGCGTGGAAGGGCCATCGCTCAACGGATAAAAGGTACGCCGGGGATAACAGGCTGATCTAAGCCAAGAGTTCACATCGACGCTTAGGTTTGGCACCTCGATGTCGGCTCATCGCATCCTGGGGCTGTAGAAGGTCCCAAGGGTTAGGCTGTTCGCCTATTAAAGCGGTACGTGAGCTGGGTTCAGAACGTCGCGAGACAGTTCGGTCCCTATCTGGTGTGGGCGCAGGAAACTTGAGAGGAGCTGTCCCTAGTACGAGAGGACCGGGATGGACGGACCTCTTGTGATCGAGTTGTCACGCCAGTGGCATAGCTCGGTAGCGAAGTCCGGAAGAGATAATCGCTGAAAGCATCTAAGCGAGAAGCTCGCCTCGAGATAAGGTTTCCCAACCCTCCTGCGGGGGGGTAAGAAGGCCAGTCGAAGACTACGACTTTGATAGGCGGGAGGTGGAAGCGCAGTAATGCGTGTAGCTAACCCGTACTAATCGGCCGTTCGGCTTGACCATAAAACTTTCCCATCGCGTCTCCTTCCCTTCGGGGATCGATCGCTTGGAAAGTGTCAAGCAGCTTTTCCACATTGCATTACATTCAAGTGGAAACAACGCGGTTGCAGTTCCAGCTTCCTTCAGTTGTGTAATTTACCCAACGAAATTTCTTACGCCTGCACGCTCCATCGCAAGCGTTTCAAGTTTCCTGGTGGTCTTACCGCAAGGGTCACACCCGTTCCCATCCCGAACACGGAAGTTAAGCCTTGCCGGGCCGATGATACTGCGCTGGAAACGACGCGGGAACGTAGGTCACCGCCAGGGATTACCTTACAAGGGCCGCAACGCCTCAGAGCGTTCGCGGCCTTTTTTATTTTCCGCGCAATTCATTTTCGTTATTCTCTTCCCCAACGATGAACGCGCCGCGCAGCCATTTTCTCGCCACGATCTACAAAATCTGGCTCATGCGCCATGTGGACGTGCCCGATGAAATCGCCGACGCGTTGATCGACCAGCTTCACGCATCCTCGAAAAAACCCTCAAAAGCAAAGCTCGCCGCCAAACCCAAACACATCCCGGTCGTCGCGACCGTCCATCATATCTCCGTCCGCACAACGCTTGTGCCGGCCGGCGGCGGCCACTATCGCCTGCAGCTCAACACCGCCCTTCGTAAGGCTGGACGCGCCGATACGGGCGACGTGATCGGCGTCTCGCTCAAACTCGACACCGACTCGCGCGACGTGAAACTTCCGCCCGAGCTCGCTCGCGAACTCAAAAAACATCCGCTCGCCAATAAAGAATTCCAACGCCTTCCGCCCGGCCATCGCCGCCAGCTCTTGCTCTATTACCTGCGCGCGAAGTCCCCAAAGGCTCGCGCCCACACCCTCGAAAGATTCATCGACCATCTCCGCGAACGCGCCCTTCTGGGTTCCTCCTCGCAAAAATCGAAGCCGGCCGGGAGGCGCACAAAACAGCGCCCGTAAGGGACGCTCCCTTCGGACTCTTCGCAACATTTCCGTACGCTGTAAACGCGTGCCGCATCCCACATTCTGCGTTATCGTAGTCGCTCACATCGATGCTTGGCCGGAACATCCACCACACCGAACCGATCCTGCTTCTCCTTCTCGTCTGTGTCGTAATCCTCGCCGCCTTCGCAAAAAAATACAAAACTCCGTATCCGATCGTCCTCGTCGTTGCCGGCACTTGCCTTGGATTCCTTCCGCACATGCCGCGCGTGCAGCTCAGCCCCAATCTCGTCTTTTTGCTCTTCCTGCCGCCGCTTCTGTTCGCGGCCGCGTTCCAAACCTCGTGGCGCGACTTCCGCTTCAACCTCGTTAGCATCTCGATGCTCGCGTTCGGCCTGGTGGGCTTCACGGTCTTCGGCGTTGCGCTGGCCACGCATTGGCTGATCCCCAGTTTCGATTGGCGCACCGGACTCGTGCTCGGTGCGGTGGTCTGCACCACGGACGCCATCGCCGCCACCTCCATTGCCGATCGCGTCGGCCTGCCCCGCAGAATTCGAGACGTGATCGAAGGCGAGAGCCTGGTCAATGACGCCAGCGGTCTGCTCGCGCTGCAGGTGGCCGTCTCAATCCTGGTCACTGGCCAGGTCACGCCGTTTTTCACCAGCGTTGGGCTGCTGCTCTACCTGATCGTCAGCAGCGTGGCCATCGGCCTGGCTCTCGGCAAACTGGTTCGCTGGGTCGAAACAAAGATCGACGACGCGCCCATCGAAATCACGATCAGCCTGATGACGCCGTACTTTGCCTATCTCGCCGGCGAAAGCCTTCATTCCTCCGGCGTGCTCGCCACCGTCGTTTGCGGCCTATATCTCGGCCATCAAAGTTCGCTCTACTTTTCCACCCGTGCGCGCCTGCAATCCGGAGCGGTGTGGGAAACCCTCAGCTTCGTTTTCAACGGAATCGTTTTCATCCTCATTGGGCTGCAACTGCCCAACATCATGGTGGACGTCCGCCTGCTCGGCCCTCACCGATGGCTCCGCACCGGCATCCTTTTCAGCGTCCTGGTGATATTGCTACGCCTCGTATGGGTCTATCCCGGCGGCTGGGCTTCGAACTGGATTCGCCGGCGCATCCTCCGCCAGCCGATTCCATTCCCGGACCCGCGCCAGCTTTTCGTCGTCGGCTGGGCCGGGATGCGCGGGGTCGTAGCTCTCGCCGCGGCCGTCTCGTTGCCCACCGTGCTCAGCGACGGTTCGCCATTCCCCGAGCGCAGCGTGATCATCTTTCTCACGTTCTGCGTAATTTTCGTCACTCTGGTGGGCCAGGGCTTGTCACTGCCTTTCGTCATCCGCCGCATGGGTCTTGCGAGCTCCGCGAAAGTCGATCCCGAGGAGCAGCGCGCCCGCTACGAAATCATCGAAGCGGCTCTTGCGTATCTCGAGCACGCGCGCGACTCCGACAAGCCGGAGTTCGCCCCGGTGTACGACGAGATGATTCGCACGCAAAACCATCGCATCAACCTGCTGCCGGGAAAGAAATCCGCCGACGTTGGTTTTACCGCCGCACACTACCAGCGGTTCATCGAGGCTTCGCGCAACGTCGGCGCCTTGCAGCGTGCCGCGCTGTTGAATCTGCGCAATCAGAACGAAATCAACGACGAAGTCCTGCGCCGTCTGGAACAGGAAATCGATCTATCGGAGCTGCGCTATTCAGCAGCAACCGTCGGCGGTTAGGTCGATAAAGTCGGGTACCAAAGTTCTCTGGGGGGGTTGGATGATTCGGTCTGGATTTGCAATCACCGCTATCGCTTCGCTGGTTCTTTTGGCGTGGCCGCTCGTAACTCCTGCTCAGCAACCTCCGGCGCCGGCAAGCTCCTCGCCCCGCAAAGCCAGTCCGTCCCCGGCATCCGCGGCGCCCGGCTCGGCACTCTGCGCCCCGATCCTGCAAATGTCTTCGTCCGATTGGATTGCAAAATATACCGCTGAGCACACCAGCACACCTGAAGACACAATCGCAGCGATCAACGCCTACGCCCGGTGCTACGAAACGCGCACAAATCGACTCGCCGCCGCGCTGAATAAATCCGGAAAGGGACCCCTCATGGGCGCGACCGGCAACTTCCGCGATTTTCAGACCGCCCTGCAGGCTTTCTCCTCGAAAGCGCTTACGGCCACGAAACCGCCCGCCGATTCCGTCAAAACTGCTTACGCGTCCTTGTACGCACTTCAGTTTCGCTATGAATTCCTGCAAGCCTACGAACCGAAAGCCGAACGCAACCGCGCCCTGACGCAAGACGAATCCGACGAGTATGCCAAGGCCAAAAACCGGCTTGGTGAACTTTTTGGCCTGCTATCCATGGACCAATTCCACGATGTCCACTCAGCCTTCAGCCAGATTCTCACTTCGTCGCAAATCAACGACCTCACAAAGCTGGAAGTCTATCGTTACGCCATTTTCATTCTCGCGCGTCCGGGCGAAAAGCCGTTCTCGCCGCCGCCGTTCTAGCCTTCCTCCGAACCATTTGATAATCTCGGCTGCCTCTCTTTCAGGCCCGATGGAGAATCAAATGTCTCGCTCGAAATCTACGGCAATCGCAGTCCTCGGTTTTGTTGCGGTCCTCGCGTTATTCACCCAAACGACCAGGGCTCAGCTCGACGACGCCACCAAACAGCTCGCCCGCGACATCTATAAGCAGCTCATCGAAATCAACACCACCGATTCCGTCGGCAGCACCACCGTAGCGGCCGAAGCGATGGCTCAGCGGCTGCGCGATGCCGGCTTTCCCGCCTCCGACGTTCAAGTGCTCGGCCCCAATGATCGCAAAGGCAACATGGTCGCCCGCCTTCACGGCTCCGGCGCGAAAAAACCCATTCTCTTCATCTGTCACCTCGACGTCGTCGAGGCCCGCCGCGAAGACTGGTCGATGGACCCCTTTACCTTGTTCGAAAAAGACGGCTACTTTTACGGCCGCGGCACCGGCGACATTAAAGACGGCGACGCCATTCTCGTCACCACGTTCATTCGCCTGAAAAAAGAAGGCTACAAATCCGATCGCGATTTGATTCTCGCGCTCACGGCGGATGAGGAGGGCGGAAAATCCAACGGCGTCGAATGGCTCATCAAAAATCATCGCGATTTGATCGACTCCGAATTCATCATCAATCCCGACGCCGGCAATTTCGAACTCGACAAAGGCAAGCACGTGATCGCCGGCATTCAGGCCAGCGAAAAGCTCTATCAGGATTTCGAACTCAAAACCACGAATCCCGGCGGCCACAGCTCCTTGCCCGTAGCCACCAACGCCATCTATGAGCTTGCCGACGGCTTGGCCCGCCTCGAAAAATTTCAATTTCCCTTTGAACTCACCGAAGTTACGCGCGTTTACTTCGATCGGGAATCGGCCATCGTCGGCGGACAGACCGGCGCGGACATGAAAGCAATCCTGCAAACGCCTCCCGATCCGGCGGCGATCGCTCGTCTGTCGGCCGTTCCATTCTTCAACGCGCGGCTTCGCACCACTTGCGTCGCCACGCGCCTTGAGGGCGGCCATGCCAATAACGCGCTTCCCGCGATGGCCCGCGCCAACGTGAATTGCCGCATCATCCCCGGCCACACACCCGAAGAAATTCAGGCCACCCTGGTAAAAGTCTTGGACGATTCGAATATCTCCGTTACGCCCGTCCTTACCGGCTCCATCGCCGCTCGCGCGAATCCCCCGTCGCCCTTGCGTCCCGATGTGATGAGCGCCCTCGAGAAAGTTTCCTCGCAAATGTGGCCCGGCGTGCAGGTCGTCCCTGTGATGGACGCGGGCGCCAGCGACGGCGCCATTTCCCGCTCCGCCGGCATTCCCACCTACGGCGTTCCCGGCGTTTTCATGGACACCGACGATGATCGCTCGCACGGCCGCGACGAACGCATTCGCGTTTCATCGTTCTACGACGGCGTGGAGTTTTACTACCGCTTCGTGAAGGCGCTCAGCTAGCCGCAGTAATTTCGCTCCGGAATCCTGCGGCCAAACTCGCAATCCAAGTACAATTCATCCGAATGAATCGGATCATCCAACGATGGGCCTGATGCGCCGTTCGATCCTGAAAGCCGCCCAGAGCCCGTGGCTCCGCCGGCATGCGCCGCGCTACGGATTCGTGCGCCGCACCGTCGCCCGTTTTATGCCCGGCGAAGACGCTCAGGACGCTCTCGCTGCTGCCCGGGCGCTCGCCGCGAAGGGAATTTCGAGCGTCCTTACCCACCTCGGCGAAAACATCACCGACCGCACCGAAGCCGAACAGGTGAAGCAGCACTATCTCGATCTCACCGGCCGCATTCTTGCGTCCGCGCTTCCCGCGGAAATCTCCGTAAAACTCACGCAGATCGGTCTGGACCTCGATCCCGAGTTTTGTTTCGCGAATCTTTCCGCGCTGATCGAGAAAACGCCTCCCGATAAAATTCTCTGGATCGACATGGAGCAGAGTCCCTACGTGGATTCGACGCTCGACCTCTTCCGCCGCGCCCGTTCGATCTACGCCAACGTGGGCATTTGCGTCCAAGCCTACCTCTACCGCACCGAGAAAGACCTCGACACGCTCATTCCCATGCGCGCCGCCATTCGCCTGGTGAAAGGCGCCTACAACGAACCCGCGGAAATTGCGTTTCCCGTCAAGAAAGATGTGGACGAGAACTATTTCCACCTCGCCCAACGCTTGCTCAGCCCGGAAAGCCGTCGCCTCGGCGTGCGCGCCGCCATCGCCACTCACGATCGCAATCTGATCGCTCGCTTGAACGCCTGGGCCGACGCGCAGGGCGTGCCCAAATCCAAGCTCGAATATCAGATGCTCTACGGTATTCAACGCGCCGAGCAAATCCGCCTCGCGGAATCGGGCTACCGCTGCGCCGTCCTCATCGCCTACGGCACATTCTGGTACCCATGGTTCATGCGACGTCTGGCCGAGCGTCCCGCCAACGTTTTATTCCTGGCTCGTAACTTCTTCTCGAATTAATCGCTTTACGGATGGAAAGCTTCAGGAGGGAATTCCATAACAAGCTTGAAGCTCGCAAACAACTGCGAGCTTCAATCCGATCATCGCGTCGCTTCGTCTCGCTCCACTTTTCCGTCTCGCAGCCGGATCACGCGGTGCGCGTGTGCCGCAATGTCCGGTTCGTGCGTCACCAGGATGATGGTATTGCCCTGTTCGTGCAGGTGCGCGAACAGCGCCATAATTTCTTCGCCGGTCTGCGAATCCAGATTCCCCGTCGGTTCGTCCGCCAGCAGAATCGACGGATTGTTCACCAAAGCTCGCGCGATCGCCACGCGCTGCCGCTGCCCGCCGGACAGCTCGTTGGGCTTGTGGCCCATCCTCTCGGACAGGTCCACCTGCCCCAGAGCCTTCTTCGCCCGTTCGATCCGCTCTTCCGCCGGCGTTCCGTTGTAAATCATCGGCAGCTCCACATTGTGAAGCGCCGTCGCTCGAGGCAGCAGATTAAACGTCTGAAATACGAATCCAATTTCCTTGTTTCGAATGTAGGCCAGCTCGTCGTCATCCAGTTGGCTTACTAGCCGTCCTGCCAGCCAATAGCTTCCCTTGGTCGGAGTGTCCAGGCAGCCGATCAAATTCATCAGCGTCGATTTTCCCGAGCCGGACGGGCCCATGATCGCCACATACTCGCCCTTGTTGATCTTGATGCTTACGCCTCTCAGGGCGTGCAGTTGCTCCGTACCCATTTCATACGTTTTCCAAAGCTCGTCGGTCTGAATGACGATTCCCGTGTCGATCAGATCCTGACGAAATGTTTGGGCCACTGGCACTGCCGCAACCGACATAAGCCTTCCTCTCTTCCGTTATCTACGCGAACAACTTCGCTCTTGTTCCCGCTACGATTCTTCTTTCTTCGGTCCGCTGTTATCCACTTTCACGGGTGCGCCGGGCTTCAGCGTTCGCAACGCTTTGTAGCTGCCGGTCACGATTTCGTCGCCATCCTTCAACCCGCTCGTCACTTCAATATCCGTTACGCCCGTGATCCCGGTTTGCACCGGCACAAATTCCGCCTTCTTGCCGCGGATCACGAATACCCCTTGAATGTCAGTCTTCGGCGCAGCGTCCCCGACGGGCGCCGGCTTCGGCGCAGCAAGCGTAACGTTTCCGTTCGGTCCCTTGGCGGCTTCGTCCAGGTCACGCTGTGAACGGATGGCCAGCGCCTGGATCGGAACCGTCAGCACTCCCTTTTTCTGCGCCGTTTGGATCTTGGCGCTCGCGGAAAGGCCTGGGCGCAATACCAGCGGAGGATCCGCGATCGTCACCACCACCTTGAAATCGCGCGCCTCCTGCGTGTTTGCCGTTGTCTGGGTCGTCGCCGCCAACCCCGAAGAGCGCAGGATCGCCTCGTCTCCCACTTGCGTCACGGTGCCTTTGAATGTCTTGCCGGGAATCGCGTCGATCGTCACTTCCGCCGGATCTCCCTCTCGCACATTCGTGATGTCCGTTTCGTCTACCTTCACTTCGGCGGCCACGATGCTCATGTCCGAGATCGTCATTAACATGCTGCCTTCCGAGTTCTGAATGCCCGGCACCACGTTCTCGCCCACGCGCACAGCGATGTAGCTCACGATTCCGTCGATCGGCGCCACGTACGTCGTCTTGCGCAGTACGTCCTTTTCGTGCGTGAGCACCGCCGACGCCTGATCCAGATTGAACCGCGCTTGCTCCCGCGACGCTCGCGCCTGCGCTACTTGCGCTTTCGCCGCGTTCGCCGCTGCTACCGCGCTATCGTACGTCGCTTTCCCCGCATCAAAATCTGACTTCGCGATCAACTGCTCGGCGAACAGCTTCTGCGTTCGGTCCCAGTCGAACTTGGCCTTATCGAGGTCCGCTTGCCGCTGCGCTTGCGTTGCAACCGCCGCATCATAGCTTGCCGAAGCCACTCGCATCGCCGCTTCGTTCGAATCGATCTGGGCTTGTTGCGCCTGCACGTCCGCGCCAGGCTGAATGTTCTCCAGTTTCAGCAGCACATCGCCCTTCTTTACCTGATCTCCCTCTTTCACCACGATTTCGGTGATCTTGCCGATGCCTTCGCCTTCCACGTTCGTATAATTCCGGGGCCGGATTTCGCCCGACGCGGTCACAAGCGACGTCAGGTCGCCCTTGGCCACGCGCCCGGTCGTCACTTCCACCACACCCTTATTCGCCTGGTAAACGCTGTACCAGACCACTCCGCCCGCCAGTACCACGGCGCCTATCGCCAATCCGATCTTTTGCCACTTTTTCATTTCTTTCGCCTTTGGAGTTCGACGGATCCCGACGACACAACTGCCTGCATCTTCAATACGCGCAGGAACCCCGGAATGTTTCTCGGTTAGACGCGGACCTGCCCCGAAAGAAAGGGGGGAATTTCGCTTTCGGCCACATCACGGCCCGGGCCATTGAACCTGTTGCCCCGTCGCATCGTCACCAGAAGTGCCCAACTCACAGTTTAGTCTCTTTTGGGGTGGAAAGGAATCCTACACTCGCCTCTCCCCACCCGCTTGTCCCGTTCAGCCCGCGAATTGCGGGGGATGCCTTTCCCGTCGGTGCCCTCTGGAAATTCGTCCGTTTTTCACAAGCAACCTGTTGGCTCTCAATCGATTCCAACCTTTCAACCGGTGGGCTGTTTAGGGGATTCTCACGTTGACCTGTACAGTGGGACAGGTTAGACTTTTCAACCGTACTCGAGGCGAAGGTGTGATTATGAGCCGCAGGGTAACACTCTTCCTTTTCATCGTTCTGGCTGCCGCGTTTCTACGCACTCCCGGCGCGTTCGGGCAGGGTGAATCCCAGCAAGCGCCTCAAGATCAGCAGGCTCAACCCGAACAGACCGACAAAAAAGCCGCAAACGCCGCCAAAAAAGCCAAGCAAAAGCGGGACAAAGATCTCTACAACGAACTCGATTCCCAGTACAAAAAGTGGCTCAACGAAGACGTTCTGTACATTATCTCTCCCGAAGAGAAAAGCGCCTTCCTTCACCTGCAAACCAACGAAGAGCGCGAACAGTTCATCGAGCAATTCTGGCAACGCCGCAATCCCGATCCGGATTCGGCTGAAAATTCCTTCAAAGAAGAGCACTACCGCCGCATCGCCTATGCCAACGAGCATTATTCGTCGGGTATCCCGGGCTGGAAAACCGATCGCGGCCGCATTTACATCATGTGGGGCCCTCCGGATGAGGTCCAATCCCACCCCACCGGCGGCAGTTACGACCGTCCCGCTTCGGAAGGCGGAGGTGAAACCTCCACGTACCCCTTTGAGGACTGGCGTTACCGCTACCTCGAGGGCATCGGCGAAAACGTCGAGCTCGAGTTCGTTGACCCGACGATGAGCGGTGAGTACAAGCTCACCATGGACCCCAGCGAAAAGGACGCCCTCATCAACGTCCCGGGTGCCGGCCTCACCGAAATGGAATCCATGGGTCTCGCCAGCAAAACGTCCCGTTTCAACAATACCGACGGCACACACGACGCGGCTCCCATCGGCATGACTCCCGAAACCATGCAGGAATTTTCGCGTCTTGAGTTGTACGCGAAAATCCAGCAGGCGCCTCCCGTAAAGTTCAAAGATCTGGAGCAGGTCGTCAGTTCGCGCCTCGTCCGCGACCAGGTTAAATTCCAGTACCGCACCGATTTCTTGCGCATCACTTCCGACACCGTTCTGGTTCCCATTACGATTCAAATTCCCACGCGCCAGCTCAGCTTCAAGGAAAAAGACGGCGTCGATTCCGCGTCCGTAAATCTATTCGGCCGCGTCACCAGCCTGAGCGGACGAATCGTTCAAACCTTCGAAGACAACGTCCGCCGCGACGTGCCGGCTGCGAGTTTGCAACAGTCGCTCGGCACCGCCTCGATCTACCAGAAGGCCGTGCCCCTCACTCCAGGACTCTATCGTCTCGATATCGTTCTGAAAGACACCAACAACGGCAACGTCGGCGTCGTCAACGCCCGCCTCGCCGTCCCGCGTTTTGAGGACGATAACTTGTCCTCGAGCACGCTCATCCTTGCCGATCAGATTACGCGCGTTTCTTCCCACGATATTGGCCTCGGCCAGTTCGTCCTCGGTGATATGAAAGTCCGCCCGAAAATCGACGCCGCGTTCAACTCCAGCGATAACATGGGCGTTTTCCTTCAGGTGTACAACCTCAAGGTGGACGAAAAGACCCACAAAGCCGACGCGTCCGTTCAGTACCGCGTCACCCGCGAGAAGGAAACCGAACCCGTCCTGAAGTTCGATATCGCGCAGGACAAACTGCCGGCCCACGGCGAAGAGCTGACCCTCGAAAACGTAATCACTCTGGGCTCTCTCACTCCAGGCAAGTACAAACTGGAAGTCGCCATCACCGACAATGTCGCGAAACAAACAATTACTCCGGCCTCGGATTTCACCGTGAAATCCTCGGCCGCGGCGCCCGCGCCTCAACCTTCGGGGAGGTAGCCCTTTGGTTCCACGATTCGCTCGAGTGTTTTTCCTCGGCGTTCTCGTGTGTCTGGTGGCGGGTTCCGTATCGGCAGCTCCCAGCGCTGGCAAGATCGCCGGCGTTGTTGTGGACGCCGCTGGCACCCCGCAAATGGGTGCTACGGTGGTCATCACCTCCGATCAACTGCTGAGCAACCTTTCCTACGAACTTCTCACCAACGACCGCGGCGCATTTTCCGCCGCCAGCCTTCCCACCGGGTCGTACTCGATCAAAGTGACTCTCGCGGGTTTTCTTCCTTCCGTCGAGCAGAATGTCCAGGTCAACGACCAGCACGTCACGCTGCTTCAAATCGTGCTCGGTTCCGTGTTCTCCTCGTTCGATAAATTGCGACGTCAGCCCGACCAGCAAGTCTCCTCGGACGAATGGTCCTGGGTTCTCCGCAGCTCCGCCGCGAATCGGCCCGTTCTTCGCTGGCAGAATGGAAACGTAGCCCTCACCAGCCAAAACGCTCAATTCGACAGCGCGCAAAACGGCGGCGCTCGCGCTCGAATCGAGCTGACCTCGGGCTCGGATCATCCCGGCTCCATCTCCGGACTTGCCGATTCTCCCGGCACATCCTTTGCGTACGCCTACGATACCGCCGGGCTCGGCGCCGTTTTGATGGCCGGCCAGTACAGTTACGATGGCGCGTCATCCTCCAGCGGCATCGTCACCCAGTGGCTTCCTTCGGGCGAAACGGGCAACGGACCGGTTACCACATTGCTCGTCCGCGAGACTCGTTTCGGCCAAAGCGGCACCACCTTCCGCGGCCTTCGCCTTTCGCACGATGGCTCTCTCGCCGTCGGTGAGCGCGTCAACATTCGTTATGGCAGCGACTTCCTGATGGCAGGGTTTGCCGGCACCACATCGTCGGTCCGCCCTCGCGCGGAAGTCGCCTTCCGCATCGCTCCGTCGTGGCAGGCTTCCGTTCTCGCAGCCGCGAATAACTGGCAGGATTCCAACGGAGTTCCCGGTACATTGCAGGAAACCGTGAATCAGCTCGACGTGTTTCCCACTCTTCTCATGCGCAATGGTCGCTCCGTAATGGAGGGTGGCCTGCACGAAGAACTCGCCGTCGAACACGATCTCGGCAAGAAATCCACCCTCACCGCAGCCGTCTTCCAGGACCACTCCACCAATACCGCCATCTTCGGTCGCGGCAACGTTTCCGGTCCCGATTATCTGCCTGACTTCTTTTCCAATGTTTTTGCCTACGACGCCGGCACAATGAACTCCCTCGGCACTCGCTTGGCCTTCACCCGTAAATTTTCTGAAAATGTTGACCTAGCACTCGTCTATTCGTACGCGGGCGCTCTATCGCCAGACGCAGATCCCGTCAACTCGGCCCTCCGGTCGCAGCTCGAAACCCAGTACCATCACAGCGCGGCGGCCCGCCTTTCCGCAAAGGTTCCCCGCACCGGCACTCGCATCAGCACCAGTTACAAATGGATTGACGGCCCCACCGTCTCCCAGCAGGACGCCTACGGGCAGTCGGTTTACCACATCGATCCATTCCTCAGTGTTCAGATTCATCAGCGTCTTCCGGCATTTTTCCCCGGTCACGCAGAGCTGCTGGCCGATTGCGGCAACCTCTTAGCCCAGGGATATGTCGCGCTGAACACCAGCGACGGCCAAATCGTCCTGGTTCCCACTTACCGGTACTTTCGCGGCGGTCTAAGCTTCCAGTTTTAGCCCCCGAGCTCCCTACGTTTATCGGGAAGCTTGCTTCCACAAATAGGATTTGAGTCCTTCGCGGCAAACCCAACCTCCGTAAAGTTAAGTAAAGAATGCGCTTACACTATTAGGAATCTCTGCTTAGCTGGAAGTCAACGTGCTACCATTCTGATTCGGGATCTACAGGTGTGCTTGCGTGAACGATAGTCTGCGAATGAGACTCGGGGCCGTACTGCTGGCGCTTCTCACGCTGGCAGCCGTCGTTTTCGCCTTTCTGAATTTCCAGCAGCGCTCCCGCTTCATCCTTTCCGACGATGGCGTCACCTGGATGGACACCACCTCCGGCGTTGCCGCCTGGCACGTCGTAGCCGACTCTCCTGCCGCAAAAGCCGGCATCAAAGAGGGCGATGTCGTCCAATCCGTTCGCGGCGTCGCCATTCACCGCGCCACAGACGTCACTCGCGTCCTGTTCCGCGTCGTTCCCTGGACGGAAATCAAGTACAGCCTCCGCCGCGATAACCGCACGTTCGAAACTCCGGTGGTTACCGCCGCGCAGGAAAACCCATCCTCGATTGAGAACTATCTGCGCGTCACCGCGCTCCTCTATCTCTTCATCGGCTTGTTCATCTTCGTTCGCCGCTGGAATGCTCCTCGCGCCATCCATTTCTACGTCTTCTGCCTGGTCTCGTTCATTCTTTACAGTTTCCACTACAGCGGAAAGCTGAACTCGTTCGACTGGATCATCTACTGGGGCAACGTCGTCACCTTGCTTCTGCAGCCCGCTCTGTTTGTGCATTTCGCTCTGGTCTTTCCCGAGCGCCGCGGCACTCTGTGGCCCAAGCTCTTCGCCGTGTACAGCCTGCCGGCCATGCTGCTTACGCTTCACGCTTTCATCGCCACCGGTACTCTGGAATTTCTGCCTTCCATCAGCACGCAGCACTGGCTCGATCAAGTCGAGCTGGCTTACCTCGGCGCCTATTTCCTGATTGCTGCGGGAATCTTTCTCGCCAGTTATTTCCGCGCGCCCAGCGGAGTCCTTCGTCAGCAGTTGAAATGGGTCACCGGCGGCACCTTCGCCGGCATCATCCCGTTTCTGTGTTTTTATATTTTTCCGTTTTTCTTCGGCGCCGTTCCTCCCACGTGGATGAAGGCGTCCGTCCTCTCGCTCGCTCTGATTCCGCTCTGCTTTGGTTATGCCATCATCCGCTACCGCTTGATGGACGTGGACATCATCTTCAAGCGCGGCCTGTCGTACACCTTCGCCACCGCCGCAGTCGTCGGAATTTACTTCGCCATCATCGCGCTCATCGGCGAGCTGTTTCACCGCCCCGGCCTTTCCACAGGCCCGGCCGGCGGCGTCATCGCCATCGTTGTGGCTGCCTTCTTGATCGAACCCTTGCGGGAAGGCGTTCAAACCCGCCTCGACCGCTTCTTTTACCGCGATCGCCTCGACTATCGCCGCACCCTGATTGAATTCGGCCGCACCCTCACCAACGAGGTCCGCCTCGAACCTCTCGTCGGCTCGGTGCTGGATCGTGTTTCACAAACCCTGCTCGTCGATCGCCTCGCTGTCTTTCTCGAAGACGCCGCAAATCCCGGCTCCTTCGTTCTCTCTCGCTCGATGGGACTTCACCCCGAAGGCCCGCTCGACCTGTCCTTTCTCACTCCGGAAAACCCCGCGCTCGAACGCGGCTGCCTGTTTTTCGAATCCGCCCGCTCCGCTACCGACGTCGCGCCGTCCGTTCGCCGAACGCTCGAAGAACTCGATCTCAACTATTTCATCGCCTGCCGTTTCCGCGAACGCATTGTCGCCGTCCTGGGCCTCGGCAAGACCGTTGACGGCGATTACCTCTCGAGCGATGACTTGGAACTTCTCTCGACCATCGCAGGCTACGTCGCCATCGCCATCGAAAATGCCCGCCTTTACCATTCGCTCGAACAGAAAGCCGTCCAGATCGAGCGGCTCAAGGACTTCAGTGAAAATATCGTCGAATCCTTGAACATCGGCGTCGTTACCGTCGATCTCGAGGATCGCATCGAGTCCTGGAATCCTCAGATCGAAGACTTGCTCGCGATTCCGCGCCTCGAAGCGCTGGGCCATAATTTGCGCGACGTGTTGCCGGCCGATCTCGTTGCCGAAATCTCGTCGCTCGCCACCAGCGACCGCGTCTCCGGCATCTACAAATTCCGCCTGAATACCCGGGCAGGGCGGCACGTCGTCATCAACGCTTCCATCGCGCCTTTGGTAGGCAAGAGCGGTGCCCGGCTCGGCCGCTTGATCCTGCTCGATGACATCACCCAGCGCGTTCGCCAGGAAGAGCAATTGGTCCAGACCGAGAAACTCACTTCGCTTGGGTTGCTCGCCGCCGGCGTGGCTCACGAAGTAAACACGCCCCTGGCCGTCATTTCCAACTACATCCAGATGCTCGCCAAACAAATTCCCGCCGACGATCCGCGTCAAAAAACGATCGAGCGCATCGTCAAACAGACCTTCCGCGCCAGCGAAATCGTCAACAATCTCTTGAATTTCTCCCGCACCGGCGCTGCGGAGTTCGTCGAAGTGGACATCCACTCGGTGCTCGAAGAAACGCTTACTCTGGTCCAGCACCCGCTGAAGACCGCGCAAGTGAACGTCATCAAAAATTACACCGGCGCGTTGCCTCCCGTGCTCGGTTCCATTACCCGTCTCCAACAGGTCTTCCTCAATCTCTTTATGAACGCGAAAGATTCCATGCCGCAGGGCGGCATGCTCGAGGTTCGCACCGGAGCCCACAACGGCTCGGTGGAAATCGAAGTCACCGACACCGGCTCCGGCATCTCTCCCGAGCATCTGCAGCGGATTTTCGACCCGTTTTTCACCACCAAGCCCACCGGTCGAGGTACCGGCCTGGGGCTTTCCGTCAGCTACGGCATCATCAAAGAGCACGCGGGTAAAGTGGACGTTCGTTCCACGCCGGGAAAGGGAACTTCGTTCCGCCTGGAATTCCCCGTAGCCAGGAAGCCCGTCCATGCCTAAGGGCTCCATTCTTGTCGTTGACGACGAAATCGAAATCCGCGAGGGCCTCGAGGCCCTTCTCACTTCAGAGAGTTTCGACGTCACTCTCGCCGACACCGGCGAGGCCGGCCTTCGCCAGCTCGAAGATCATCCCTTCGACTTGATGCTTCTCGACGTAAGCCTTCCCGATCGCAACGGACTCGAACTGCTTCGCGAAATCCGCCTCCGCGATCCGCAGCTTTCGATCATCCTGATCACCGCGTTCGGCTCGATTGACATGGCTCGCGCTGCCTTCAAAGGCGGCGCGCACGATTTCATCACCAAGCCGTGGTCCAACGACGAACTCGTCGCCCAGGTTTCGCTCGCCATCGAAGGCCGCCGGCTCCGTGACGAAAACGTCCAGCTCAAGCGCGCCCTCAAGCAGCGTTACAATTTCCCCAACATCGTCGGCAAGAGCGACAAGATGCAGGCCGTCTTCGATCTCGTCACCCAGGTGGCGCCGTCGCGCTCCACCGTTTTGATCAGCGGCGAAAGCGGCACCGGTAAAGAGGTCATCGCCAAAGCCATTCACTCCGCCTCCACGCGTGCCGACAAAGCTTTCATCCCCATCAACACCGGCTCGATTCCCGTCGATCTTCTCGAATCGCAACTCTTCGGCCACGTAAAAGGCGCTTTCACCAGCGCCGTCGCCTCCAAAAAGGGCCTTTTCGAAGTTGCGGATCAAGGCACCATTTTCTTCGACGAGATTTCCACCGTCAGTCCCGAAACCCAGGCGAAGCTCCTTCGCGTCATTCAAGAGCGCGAATTCATGCGCCTCGGCGGCACCGAAACCATCAAAGTGGACGTCCGCATTCTCGCCGCCTCCAACGAAGATCTGAAAAAGCTCGTCCGCGAAGGCCGCTTCCGCGAGGATTTGTTCCACCGGCTCAACGTCATTTCCGTCCACCTGCCGCCGCTGCGCGACCGCAAGGAAGACATTCCCCTCCTCGTCGAGCGTTTCCTGAAACAGTTCTGCCAGGAGAACGCCAAGCCTCCCCGTACCTTCACCAACGGCGCCATGAAATTGCTCGTCGATTACGATTGGCCCGGCAATGTCCGCGAGCTCGAAAACGCCGTCGAACGCGCGGTCGTTCTTTCCACACACGAATCCATGGACGCCGATTTGCTTCCCGAAAGCATTCGCACCCGCGAGATCGTTCGGGGCGTCCGCCTGCAGCTCAACGAATTTCTCCCGTCGCTGCCCGGCGAAACCGGCGGCCGCGAAACCTCGCCGTCTCTCTTCGCCATTCTCGAAGAGGTCGAACGCCGCATCATCATCGACATGCTCGAACGCACCAACTGGAATCAGACCGAAGCCTCCGAACGCTTCCAGGTTCCTCTTTCCACCCTGAACCAAAAAATCAAACGCCTCGGCATCGAAACTCGCCGCCGCACCCTGCCTCCCCGCGCGCCCTTCGACGACGAATCGAATGGCTTCGCCGCCGGAAAATAATTCGTCGCGCTTCTGAGCTCGCACACGTGCACACCCAAGTTGTTTGTACGGCGCTACCGCCTGCCTGCTTTCGCGTTGGCGAGGAGAAAAACTTCCGGCGGGACTTCGGTCGTCGTACTGGAGTATTTACGAGGTTTGCTTCTGAAGAATTCCGGAGATCACATCCAACTGCTGAAGGTCCGTCACGCGCCACCCGCTCTGAAACGTCCCTGAAAATAATCCATTCACTGCCTCCAAACTTGCCGCGCCCAATTTCGTCCTCAAGGCGCCCCACTCCTTCGTGAGCTCTCGAATTTCCTGCGCGTTCGCGTCTTTACAAAACGCCTTCGTCGCGTCCTCAATGGTTCCGTACTCATCCTCAAAATCCTGATGCAAATACCCGCGCAGGAAATCCCGCACCGCTGGAAAATCGCCGGCGGCAATCGCCACCGAGCCGCCCTTCGACTTTGCGGCTTCTCCTTTGCGCTGCTTCATCGCGGACACTCCGGATACGTCGTCAACACGTAAAACCCTCCGTCACGCGACGCCTTCAGCACCACCACGGCGTCATACGCCGGCTGCACTTCCGTCTCGCCCTGCCGGACGCATCGCCCCACCGGATGATCCGGACTGCCGTGGTAATCGAGCACCAAATTCGGTTTCCGCCCGCTGCGTTCCATCCAACGGTCGAGCTTCGCGTTGCGTTCGAGCGTCTCGCCCACCGCTTCTTCCGCGATCTCTCGGTTCGTCCAGGTGGAAGCCGCTGAAATATTGGGTTCCTGCGCCAGCCTTTCACGAAGCTCGACGTCGCTCCGCCCCACATGACGGTCGAGTGTATGCCCGCCCCTTGCTTCATCTCGCTCCAAATCGTAGCGATGGCCTGATCCCGCAACGTTGCCCGCCGCTGACCGGGCGCTTTCGGTCGCGCCTGGCTGCGGCCCTGGAGTTTGCGCGCCGCCGCAAGCCGCCAGAAATCCGCAGCAAACGAGCAGCACTGTTTTTTGGATGGAATTGCAGATCATCGCGGTTTACGAAACGAGCGGTCGCCCGGCAATTTCTTCCAGCACACGATACGGCGCCACATCCGGATTCACCAGCGCTTCCGGAGGAATCAGAAATGTTTGCTCGATGGCGTATTGCCCGCTCATCACCGCATGCGCCACGCAGTCTGTGAACACGATCCAGGTCGAAATCGGCGGAAATTCAATTTCCGTCTTCGGAGTGTTTTTTTGAAACTCCGCGTTTTCCTTCAGGTAATCGTGGAAGCGCAGCATGAACATGTCGTACGGCGTCCGTCCAGCCACACCCAGGCCAATCTTTGTCCCCAAATTGAGGACCGCGCGGCTCAAAAACGAATTCTCTTCCGCAATTCTCTGCAGGCCCGCCGGTTTCGCGAACTTCTGCGCGAGCGCTCCAAAATTCTCGGTGGTGTTCCACACCCGCGAGCGCGTTGGGTTTAAATTCGTGAAGATCCGCATGATTCTGCCGCCCCGCGTTGGACGGCTCGGAAACGCATCTACGTGCAGCAGGTCGTTGCGTTTGTGGAGCGGCAAATCGCGTCCCGCCTCTTCCATCGGCCGGAAACTGGCGAAATCCAAAATCCATTTGCCCTTGTACGGCGCCAAAAATTTCCCGGCGAATGCCGCCACTTGCTCGCTGTAGCTCTTGAAAATTGTGCGTAGCCGCTCCAGCGTCGCCGCGTCGCCCGTTACCCCGCGAAGCACATCCTCGCTCGGCCGGTACGACACATTTTTGTGCATCCGCAATTCCGACCACTCTTGTTCGCGCAGGAAGTTCTGATCTTCGTCGGAAAGCAGGAAGGGAAGTTCGCGGAAAAACAAAATTTCGCCGCGCTCCAGCATTTCGCAATACGCGCGCGACCGCTCGGCCACTCGCTCGGCGGAAACCCATCCGCTCGGCATTTTGTAGTCTTCTACATGAATCCAGGGAGTGTTCGCCATCGGAATCGATTTTCTTTGGCCGGGAACGCAAATGATTCCGCTAAGCGGGCCGTTTGTATCCCGGCGGCATTAGCGTCGTGCTCAAATCCAAACCAGACAGGTCCACGCCTTCCAAATTTGTTTCCCGCAGAATCGCCGTCCGCAGAATCGCGCCCGTAAAATCCGCTCCGGCCACCTCCGCGTTGCGGAAATTGGCCGCGCCGAAATCGGCATTGCGCAGCACCGCTCCCCGCAAATCCGCGCGAAATAATTCAGAGCCGCCCACTTGCGCCGCCGTCAAATCCGCTCCGCTCAGATGCGCTTCGGTGAGATCCGCCTTCCGCAGGTCCGCGCCCTTCAGCTTCGCCTTGCTCAAATCGGCCGAGGAAAGCCGCGCATTGTAGAATTTCGCGCCTTCCAGATTCGCTCCCTGAAAATTCACCAGGTCCAGATTCATGCTTTCAAAGTTCACGCCGCTCAAATTAGCCCCGGACAAATCCGCGCGCTCTCCGGCGTCGTCGCCGCGCACAAACAGTTGGTGCTTCTCGATAATTTCCGATACTCGCTTTCCGTTATGTCTTACACTGCTGGGGGTTCTCACCGCCCCTCCTTTCGAGTTGCTCGCGCCGCTTTTGCCGGTCACCGCGCCGCGCTTTCAAACCTCAATTTTACTTGAATAACCGTCGCAAAGGCACTCAATACCGTGTTGCGGGCGTTTCCTGCCCCGCAGCAAGCCGAATTGATTTGTGATACCGTCATTCGATGGATGCCGCTCGCCGTCGGCTGCAACTCCCGCCTCGCCTTCTTCGCGCCATTCTATCCGTTGCCTTGCCGCTCGCCGTTTTTTCGCTCGCCCCGCTCATCGCCGCCGCGCAACAGGTGGAAGCTCCTCCCAGCGAGGAAATCGTCGCGAATCTCGCCGCCGGCCGGGTCATCGTTGCCGTCGTTAAAGACGGAATTCTCATCGGCACCATCGAAAACCCCATCGAAGTGCAAACCCATCCGCCGATTCCGGTCGCCGTCACCTCGCTTCGCGCCGAAGTCTTGCTCGGCGCCGTCGATTGGGTATCGCCTTCGTCCCAGGTTCCGATCGCGCGTCTCGATCGGGAACTTCCTCGCCTCCGCGGTGCAGGTGGCCCCAGCACTCCTTCCCTGAGCAGCGAACACGCAAACGGCGAAGCCACCGACCTTGAGTCCATCGGCCAAGCCGTTTTTGCCCGCTTCAATGATGTCCTCAAAGACGTCCACGGAAAAATCACCCTTCCGCCCGGTGAGCCGCTCGCTCAACTCATCGTCGCGGACTATGCGCGCGACTACGGTCCCGAAGTCTGGCAACTCTCATTTGATTTAAAACAGGACTTCCAGCGCGAGGACTACTTCGACAGCAGCGTGACGCACCCGCTGTTCCTTCAGTTCTGGCCTCCGGAAAAGGGCCAGCCGCACGCACTCGTGGAGTTCCAATACCCACCCGAAAGCCCGTCGCCCACGCTGATGGAATTGCTTCGCCAGGGCGATCCTCGCATCGAAAAACTGAAATCCTCCGATAAAAAAATGGCCGAGGTTGTGAATCTTCTGTTGGCGGGTCAAAGCGGGAAAATCTTGTCTGCGGATGCAATCCAGTTTTTTCGCGCCGCTCTCGACATGCTGACGCCGCTAAAAGCACGTCAAACATTGGCGATCGTCACTGTTGAGGACGGCTTCCGGTGGATTGTGAAACCGCCCGCCGAGCCGAAAGCGCCTCCGCCACCCGGCGATCAGGAGCGTCCGCCGGACGCTCCCTCGCTCATCAAACCGCCGTCATAGCCACAACCGCCCGTGCGGCGTCACAATCTGCGATCTTCGCCGGCGAGATCTATTTTTTTTCAGCGAGCTGGATTTTCAGCTTTGAATTTTTTTCTTCCACGCCTTTCGCCAAATCCTCTTTGTGCTTCACCAGACGCTTCGCGATTTCCGGATCGGAAAGTCCCAGGATTTCGGCCGCGAAGATGGCCGCGTTTACGGCGCCCGCTTTGTCGATGGCCATCGTTGCCACCGGAATTCCGCCCGGCATCTGAACGGTCGAAAGCAAGGAGTCGAATCCGTTCAAGGAGCTGGTTCCCATCGGCACGCCGATCACCGGCAATGTCGTGTTCGCCGCGATCACCCCCGCCAGATGCGCAGCTGCCCCGGCCGCGCATACCAGAATCTTTAGCCCGCGGCCGATGGCCGAGGTGGCGTACTCATGCGCTCGGGCCGGCGTCCGGTGCGCCGAAATGATTTCCATCTCCCATCCGATTCCAAACTTCTCGAGCGTCTTGCCCGTCTCCATCATCACCGGCAAATCGCTGTCTGACCCCATCATGATTCCCACCTGCACGTGCTTCGGTTTTTCGTTCGCGCTCACTGTTAACTCCCTATTGGTCTATAAGTTAGCTTGATCTAAAGAATGTTCCACACCATCGGCCTTGGTCAATTCGATCTTGTCACCCCTCCGAATCGTCCCTGGCTCGATCACTTGGCACAACCATCCGCGCTGCCCTCGCAACTCTTTCTGCAGCCCCATCCGGATCTCGTCCATTCTGTTGCACGGGTCGCATGGTATTGAGATCCGCATCTTCGCGCCGCCGATCCGCAATTCCTGCCCAATTCCAAGCTCCCGAAAATCCATTCCCCTCACCGTGATGTTTTCCTTGATCACTCCTGGAGCCAGCTGAAACTTCTCCAGCGTCTCGATATCCATCAGGCAAACTTGCCGCTTGCTCCCCGCTCTCCCGTGGATACAGCCGCGAAACCCCTTATTTTCAATTGCTTCTACTTCTTCGACTTCCTTCATCGGAAACCGGTGAACCAGGCATACGAATAAATGGACTACTTCAGCCACGCCCAACCACCCCCGACGAAGCCTTTGGCTGTGTTCCGGCATTCATCTCGATCGCCGCCAATCCTACGTCTTTTCGGTAGTGCGCGCCCTCAATCTTGATCTTTTGTACGGCCCCGTAAGCCATTTCCGCGGCAGAATGAAGTGATTCGCCAGCCGCACAAACTCCCAAAATTCGCCCACCGCTCGTATAGAGACCGTCGTCTTCGCGCCTCGTTCCCGCCTGAAACACCGCGATTCCAGGCACTTTCTGTGCTTCTGTCAGACCCTCAATCGTCTTCCCAACAACGGGATCGCCCGGATATCCCTCGGACGCCATCACCACGCAGATGCTTGCTCCCGCCTTCCATTTCGCTGACGACGTATCCAGCTTTCCCTTCGCCGCATCGAAACATGCCTTCGCGAAATCGAAATCCGCGCGCATCAGGATCGACTGGGTTTCCGGATCGCCCAGCCGGCAATTGTATTCCAGCACCTTCGGTCCGCTCGCCGTCAGCATCAGACCGAAAAATATAAACCCGCGGTAGTCGAGCTTTTCCTTCTGCAGGCCCGCCAGCGTGGGCTTCACGATGGTCTTCAGAATTTCCTGTTCGAGATCCGCCTGCAAAATGTCGTTCGTGGAATATGTGCCCATTCCACCGGTGTTCGGTCCTTGGTCGCCGTCGAGCGCCCGCTTATGATCGCGCGTCGGTGCCAGCGAAATAAAATTTTTGCCGTCCGTCAGAATAATGTACGACAGTTCTTTGCCAACCAGAGCCTTCTCGAACAGCACTTTTTCGCCGGCCGCGCCGAACTCTTTCTTCTCCATCAGCCGCTCGATGAAATCGGCCGCCTCCGCCGTCGAAGATGCCACCAGTACGCCCTTACCCGCAGCGAGCCCATCTGCTTTGATCACCAGCGGCCATTCCACGGAGTCGAGCGCCGTATGCGCATCGATGGCCGAATCGAAGATTCCATACGTCTCCGCCATCGGAATCCCGTTTCGCTCCATGAATTGCTTGGCGAAAACCTTGCTTCCCTCGAGCTGTGCCGCAGCCTTGGACGGTCCCAACAACAGCAGTCCGCGCTTTGCAAATTCATCCGCGATCCCGTTCACCAGCGGCAGTTCGGGTCCTACGATCGTCAAATCCGCCACCAGGCGCGTCGCCAGATTCGCCGCTGAATTCACATCCTGCAAATGGAGCGGGACGCAATCGCAATCAAACGAAATTCCGCCGTTCCCGGGCGCGCACCACACCCTCTCAACCAGGCTGCTCTGCTTGAGTTTCCAGACGATCGCGTGTTCTCGTCCGCCGTTGCCGATTAGGAGAATTTTCACGATGAGTTCGTTTCGAGAGCTAGAAAGATACGGCCACTCCGCGACGAGTGTCAACTGCTCTCCCTTGTGCCATGCACTTCTCATCTTGCCCTGCGCCCGCAAAAGTGTTTTTATCCTCTCCGTGTCGTCCGGCAATCGCGGTCGTCCCGTGAAAACGAAATGCCCGACCTTTCAAACTCGCAAATCAGGCAACTGCTCAGCGCGTATGCGGTCGATGCTAGCGACCAACTCTGTGACGGTATCCGCCGGTATCTCGACTTGCTTCTGAAGTGGAACCGGCGCATCGCCCTCACCACCGTCACCGACCCCGAATCAATTGTCCGATTTCACTTCGGCGAGAGTATTTTTGCCACTTCGGCTGTCCCCATACGGGACGGTCGGCTCGCCGACGTTGGTTCTGGCCCTGGATTCCCATCCATACCTATAAGTATGGTAAATTCATCTTCAAAGGTCGTTTCGATTGAATCCAATCTGAAGAAATCGACCTTCCAGGCAGAGGTTATCCGTTCGCTCGGCCTTTCGAACGTATCTCTATTTCGAGGCCGTATGGAAGATTTCGACGGTTCATCGCAACCGTTCGATTTCGTCACCGCTCGCGCCCTCGGAATGTTTGATGGATTACTCGACTGGTCCAAGACTTCGTTAGGCCACCAGGGTAAAATCGTTCTTTGGTTGGGTGAGGCGGACGTTGATCGGCTGCGTAGAAATGCCGACTGGTCTTGGCTCGATCCGATTAAAATTCCTGAGTCAACTCGGCGATTCTTGCTAGTGGGCTCGCCCGCCCGGTAAGGAGGCGATTTCCACGTGGAACACACGGATTCGAGCGCTCAAACCAGTGTTTCACGTGAAACAGCGATTGCATCGCTGGATTTCGGACGTTCCACGTGGAACAATCCCACAAATAGCCCCAAAATTGCTCTGTTTCACGTGAAACATCTTGCTAATTCCGATTTTTATCTGCTACATTCCGCCTTTATAAAGGACACTCGAATTTGGCTCGCGTTATCGCTATCACCAACCAAAAAGGTGGCGTCGGCAAGACCACCACTGCCGTCAACCTCGGCGCATCCTTGGCCGCTTCCGAGCAGCGTACTCTGATCATCGACTGCGACCCGCAGGGTAATACCACCAGCGCGCTCGGCTTTCCTAAGGATCCCGCGCGGCGAACTCTCTATCAAGCCTTAATCCTCGGTGAACCAATCGAGCGCATCACCCTCGACGCGCAAGTCGAAGGTTTGGACCTCATCCCCTCGGACAAAAACCTTGTCGGCGCCGCTCTCGAGCTCATCTCCCTCGAGAACCGCGAATACCGCCTCAAATCTGTGATCTCCAGCGTTCTCGCGAAATATAACTATGTCCTGATCGATTGCGCCCCCTCGCTCGACCTTCTTACCCTCAACGCCCTCGCCGCCTCCGACTCCGTCCTAGTTCCTATCCAATGTGAGTTCCTGGCCCTGGAAGGCGTCGCAGAGCTCCTCGACACTCTCATGCGCCTCCGCCGGTCCATCAACCCAGCTCTCGCCGTGGAAGGCATTCTGCTCACTATGTACGACGACCGGACGACGCTTTCCAAGCAAGTCGCCGCTGACCTGCGTAGCTTCTTCGGCTCGCAAGTCTTTGAAACCATTATACCTAGGAACGTCCGCCTGGCCGAAGCACCCAGCCACGGCATGCCCGTCATGTTCTACGACATCCATAGTAAAGGCGCTGAAAGCTATATCCAACTTGCCAAGGAGGTAATTGCGAATGCCCAGAAACGCATTGGGCAGGGGATTGAGCGCGCTGATTCGCGACCCGGAGCAGGACTCGAGTCAAACTCAGCCGCCGCCGCTGCAACCGCAGGTGCCGGATCATCAGATTCACTCAACCCAGTTCGGAGTGACTTCAATTCCGGGAGTGACGGGAGTGGGGACGGCGGCAGCGGTAGCCCTGGCGCCATCTGAAACGTTCCTTCACGTTGACATCGATCTGATCGACCCGAGCCCCTACCAGCCTCGCACGCGCTTTCGCGAAGAGGCTCTCGATGAGCTTTCTCGCTCCATTCGATCAAGCGGCATCGTGCAGCCCTTGGTCGTCCGCCGCAAAGCCAATCGCTTTCAGTTGATCGCCGGTGAGCGCCGCTGGCGCGCGGCTCAGCGCGCCGAACTCCCGCGCGTGCCCGTCGTCGTCCGCGACGTACCCGAGGGTATGGCTATGGAGATGACCCTCGTCGAAAATCTCCAGCGCGAGGATCTCAATCCCATCGAACAAGCTCACGCCTTCCAGCGCCTTACCGACGAGTTTCACCTCACCCAGGAGCAAGTCGCCGAGCGCACCGGCAAAGATCGCACCACCATTGCCAACGCCGTCCGCCTTCTGAAGCTCGAAGCTCCCATTCAGGAACTCGTCGAAGAGGGCAAGGTCACCGCCGGCCACGCCCGCGCACTGCTTGCCGTGGCCGACTCGGACCTCCGCCTCGACCTCGCCAAGAAAATCGCTCGCGGCGGTATGACGGTTCGCCAAGTCGAACGCCTCGCTTCCCGCGTTCCACGTCCGAGACCCGACACCGTGGCGTCCGCACCCGACCCCAACACCAAAGCGGCAATCGAAGAACTTCAACAAGCCTATGGAACCCGCGTCTTGCTCCATCCGCGGTTCGGCGGCAAACCGGGTCAGTTAGTGTTTGAATACTACGACGATAGTGACCTCGCGCGTCTCTACGACCAGCTCATGCGAAAATAGCTATCCGCCGTCCGCACTTTACTTGGGAGCTGCTAGCTGAATGGTCTTGGGCTGGTTTGACCGCAAGCGCCAGGATTCCGGCGAATGGACCGGATTTCTCGAGCGTGGCGTAAAACTCGAAGGCCGTCTCGAAACTACCGGCACGTTCCGCGTGGACGCCGATATGAAGGGGACCCTCGTTTCGAACGAAACGCTGATCCTCGGCGAAAACGCCCAGATGGAAGGTCAGATCGAAGGGAATTACGTGATCGTCGCCGGGCGCTTCGACGGAACCATTCGCGCATTTTCGAAAGTTGAAATCCAACCAAAAGCGATCGTCACCGGAGACGTTTTCACGCCGTGCCTTATCATCGAGCCCGGTGCCATCTTCGACGGACAATGCCACATGCCTTCCTCAAAGGAAAACGTTGAGCCGATCGTAATTCCGATTCGCTCCGCAGCGGCGCGCGCCTGATCCTCGAATCGCTGCGCCCCCCAAAAAGCCCCCCGTCGCGTAGGCTATAATCATTGCGCACGTTCCACGGAGACATCTCGTTGTCCGAACCTGTTCGCCTCACCGCCGCGGCAAAAGCAGCCGGATGTGCCGCGAAGCTCAGCCCCAGCGTCCTCGATGCCGTTCTGAAAAAACTTCCCCTGCAACACGATTCGAATCGCCTCGTCGGCTTTGAAACCAGCGACGATGCCGCCGTCTATCGCCTCACGGACGACCTCGCGATCGTGCAGACCGTCGATTTTTTCACGCCCATCGTGGACGATCCCACGCAGTTCGGTGAAATTGCCGCGGCCAACGCCCTCAGCGATGTGTACGCCATGGGCGCGCGTCCCGTCTCCTCGCTCACGATCCTCGCGTTTCCCGCCGCGGGCGATCCCGCCGTCCTCGAAGAAATTCTTCGCGGCGGGCTCGCAAAAATGTCCGAAGCAAACTGCACCATCGTCGGCGGCCACTCCATTCGCGACGACGAATTGAAATTCGGCTACGCCGTCACCGGCGTGATTCATCCGCAAAAAGTCTGGAAAAATGTTGGCGCGCAACCCGGCGACATCTTGCTTCTCACCAAACCTCTCGGCACCGGCGTCATCTCCACCGCGCTAAAGCAAGGAAAAGCCCATGAAACATGGGTTTCCGCAGCCACCGACTCGATGGCTCGGTTGAACCGTCACGCCGCTGACGCTCTCCACGAAATGGAAAACGAAGCCGCCTCTTCACGCGGCGCTCACACTCCGATCCATGCCGTCACAGACGTCACGGGTTTCGGCCTTCTCGGCCACGCCCGCGAAATGGCGATTGGCAGTGGCGTCTCCTTCACCATCGCGCACAATCAGTTCGCCTTCTTGCCCGGAGCCGTGGAATCCGGTCAGTCCGCCTTTTTCTCAGCCGGAATGAACAATAATCGCGACTTCGTCGAATCCTGCACCCGCTTCGCACCGAATGTTCCGGCAGAAATCCGCGCCCTGCTATTCGATCCGCAAACTTCCGGCGGGTTGCTCGTCGCCATCCATCCGGAAATCGCCGACGCGACGCTCGCGGCCATGGCTCGCCGCAACGTCCCGGCGCGCGCAATCGGAGCAGTCACCGAAAAAGCCGCTCACCTTCTCGACGTTACGTAGGCCGCCGCAATCGTGTAAACTTTTTCGCGCGCTCGTTTCGCCGCGAAATTCATGGACACGATCACCCACGGGATTGCAGGCGCTCTGATCGGCAAAGCCTTCTTTTCCCGGCGCAACGCCCGCGTTGCCACCTTTGCCGCCACCGTCGGCGCCATGTTCCCGGATATCGACATTCTCCGGTACGGTTTTTCCTCCGATCCGCTTGCGATCGTTAAATATCATCGCGCCATTACCCATTCGTTTGTCGCGCTGCCTCTTTTCGCTCTTCTTCTCGCGTGGCTCACGCGTGCTGGATTCGCAATCCTGAAACCGCGCCTCGCAAAACTGCGCGCACTCGACTCCCCTTCATGGCTCGTACTGTGGCTCATTTACGCCGTGGCCATTGCCAGCCACATCATTCTCGACGGTATGACGTCTTTCGGCACCCGCATGTGGGTCCCGTTTTCCCAGCGCCGCGTCGCGTGGGACATTCTCTTCATTATCGACTTCGTCTTTACCGCGCTCGTCCTTCTTCCGCAAATCGCCGCCTGGATTTACTCCGACAAATCAAAATCTCGTCCTCGCTCCGTTCTGATGTGGATCGTGTTCAGCGTCGTCGCCGTCGCCGCCTGGTACATCGCCGGAAACTTCGGATTTCCTTTCCATTTCTGGATTGTCGGTTTCGCTTCTGCGCTCATCGCTGCTCTCTTCTTTCTTCCGTCAATCCGCGCCGCCGGTTTCCGCGTCTCCACGCCCGAATGGTGCCAGGCGGGCTTCGTGCTCACCGTAATCTACCTTTTCTTCTGCACGCTCGCGCATCACGTCGCCTTTCAACGCGTCTATTCCTTCGCCGCAACGAAGGGAATTCCCATCGAACGAATTGCCGCTCTCCCGCTTCCTCCCTCGCTCCTCGATTGGGGCGGCGAAATTCTTTCCACCAGCGGCGTGTATCAGTCGCGCTTCGATCTTCGCAACGCAGCCAATCCCCCCTTCACGTTCGCGCCGGATTCTCCCCCAGACGCCTTCGTCGCCAAAGCGATGGCGCTTCCCGAAGTCCGTCTTTATTGGGATTTCGCGCGCTTTCCCGTCGTCCGCAGCTCCGCCGATTCCGGTCTCCATTTCGTAGACTTCAATGAAAACCGCTTCATTGCCCGCCAACACCCCGACCAGGGGCCCACTCCGTTTTCCTATCGCGTTGTTTTCAACGATGCCGGCGACGTTGTCGAAGAGGGCTGGCAAGCCGACGGCATCAACGTCCGCCGCATGATGAAAATCATTCCGCAGCACGGAAAGGATCTTCGATGAAAGTCCTGATCTTCAGCGATATTCACGGCGACATTCGCGCCCTCGAGCGCCTGGTCGCCCAGCCCGCCGATATTTACATCTCGGCCGGCGACCTTTCGAATTTCGGCAAGACGCTCGACCGTTGCGGCGAAATCATGAAACCCCTCGGCGAGCGCGCCTGGATGCTCCCGGGCAATCACGAAACGCAAAAACAAAACGCCGACTTCTGCGCGCGCTTCGGCTTTACCGATTTTCACCGCCAGATCCGCAGAATCGGCAACTCCACATGGGCCGGACTCGGCTACAGCAATATCACGCCCTTCAAAACTCCCGGCGAATACACTGAAGAGGAAATCGCCGGCGCGCTGAAAGAATTCGATGGGATCCCCTCGCTCAATCTCGTCGTCCATTTCCCGCCGCTCGATACCAGGCTCGACGAATTCGCACCCGGAAAACACGCCGGCAGCGCCACTCTCCGCTCCTGGGTTGAACGGGAAAGGCCCGCCACGCTTTTCTGCGGGCACATCCACGAAACCGCGGGCATCGCAGACACACTCGGACCCACGAAGTGTTTCAACGTCGGAAAGGATGGCTACACGCTGGAAGTCTAGATGAATACTTTAGGAAGGTTGCTGCCGAATCAGACCCGCTCGTATCTCAGCTCTACTTCTTCGTCGCCGGATAAATCACCAGCTGCCGCCGGTCTCCCGCGCCTTCGCTTACCGTTCTTACGCCCTGTGCGCCCGCCAGCTCCAGATGAATTAACCGCCTTTCCCGCGGCGACATCGGATTAAATCGAAACGCCTGCCCCGTCTCGCGCACCCGCTGCGCCGCCACGCGCGCCGACAATTTCAATTCATCCAGGCGCGTCGCCCGGTACTCGGCGCAATCAAATCGCACCCGGTCGTGCAGTCGCGGATCAAGCCGCAGCCAACGGTGCCCCACATGTTCCAGCGCCAGCAGCAGTTCCGCCTCATTCTCCAGCAGAAAATCCTGATCCGCGCCCTGGAAGGCTACGAGCACGTCCGTCTGCCCGCTCGTGCCGCCCACCGTCGCCGGCTCGGAAATCGCGAATTCAATTTCCAATCCCATCTCGCGCACCGCCAGCTCCAGGTACCGGCGCAACTCCGCGATTGCGCGGGCGCTATCCAGATGCGCCTCCGGCTGCGCATGTTCGCGCTTCACATAATTCCTTCCGGACGTCGGTCGTTGGTCTCTCATCACTTTCCGTTATTCTTCTTGAATTTGCCTCGCGATGGCAACGGTTCCGTCTTGTTCAAATAGTATTGCTGCCCGATTCCCACCAGGTTGCTCGTGCACATATACAAATTCAACCCGCTCGAGAACCGGAAGAAGATAAATCCCATAAACAGCGGCATGAACGCCATCATTTTCTGCTGCGCCGGATCCACCGTCGTCTGCGGCGTCATCTTCGTCATCAGAAACATCAAAATCGTCATCGAGATCGGCAAAATGTAATACGGGTCCATCGCCGATAAATCGTGAATCCACAAAATCCAGGGAGCGTGCCGCAGCTCGATCGCCCCATTCAACACGCGCCACAGCGCCCACCAGATCGGCATCTGCGTCAGCATCGGTATGCAGCTTCCCAGCGGATTGATTCCTTCCCGCGAGTACACCGCCATCACTTCTTCGTTCATCTGTTTCTTGCGCGGATCGCTCATCGAATATTTCTTGTAGCGATCCTGAATCTGCCGGATTTCCGGACCTACCTTCTGCATCTTCTGCATCGACCGCCAGCTCTTCATCTTCAGCGGAAACAGCGCGATGTTGATCACCAGCGTCATCACGACGATGCACCAGCCCCAGTTCGACACCTTCGTGTGCAGCGTTTGCAGCACCCAGAGCAGCGGCTTCGCAATCACGCCCGTCCATCCGAAATTGATCAGCTCGGAAAGCGGCGGATGCATCTTCTCCAGAATCCCCAGATCTTTCGGCCCCACGTAAACCCGCATTTGCAGCGGACCGCCATTCGTCGTCCCCGCCGCCATCTGCGCTTCCGGATCGGTCTGCTGCTTGTCGTCCACCGTGGTCGTGTGGTCCTGTTTCCAGTGCCACAGTGACAGATTCGATCCGTCCGGCATAAAAGCCGCCGTGAAAAACTGGTCCTCGATTCCCGCAAACGCCAGCGGCCCGTACTGAATCGCCGGCTGGCTTTGATTTCCCGATACGCCGAGTTTCTTGTACTGCAGCAGATTCAGCTTTCCGTCGCTGTTGTAGTAAACCGTCACCAGTTGCGCCGCGTTGTAAACCGCCTTGTCGCCAAATCCTCCGCGCCACGCCACCGCCACCGGTTGCGGCTTTCCGTCGAGTGTCACTTCCGCCGCTACATTGAGCGTGTAGTCGTTCGCAAACTTCAGCGTCTTGGTTACGTCCAGATGTCCGTCGCTCCAGTGAAACTTCACGGCCACAGGAGCCGTCAGCGGCCCGCTCACGCTTGCATCCGCCGCGCCGTCCGCGCCAACGACCGTCGCGTTGTACAGTCCCGAATTCGCCGCCGCTTCCTGGGTCGGATCGTTCAACACCAGCGAAAACGGCCACCCCAGTTGCTCGGCCACACTGTCGTTCACCAGGTCCAACGGCCTCGGCGGTTTCTGATCGTCGAAATATTTGTTCAGTTGCCACGTCCGCACCACGCCGCCCCGATTCGATAGCTCCACGTGATACAGCGGACTCTGCACGTCCACCATTTGTTCCGCCGTCGCCTGCGCTACGGCCGGATTCGCAGCCGCCTTCATCGAAGCGCCCGACGTATTGCCGTGCGCGTCCTGCGTCATCGTTGCGCTCAAAGCGGGATTTGCAGGGGAACCGCTTCCGCCGGCCGCAATTTGCTGCGACGCCTCCGCCGATTTCGGCGGCGCCACCGGAACCGGCGGCTTATAGAAGTGCTGCCACACGAACAAAATCAGCAACGCCACGATGACGAAGATGATTCCGCGTACCTGGTCCGACATTTCTTCCACTGCGAAGACTCCTTGGTCCCTTATAAATCGTTCCCGATGAATTCCGTCTCGCACTGCGCGAAATTACTTCGCGCCGCCGTCCAGCTCGTCCGGCACCAGATCCACTCCGCCCTGCGTAAACGGACGGCATCGCCCCAGGCGCTTCAGTGCCATCATTCCGCCGCGCTTCGCGCCATGCTTCGCGATCGCTTCCTGCGCGTAGTTCGAACACGATGGATAAAACTTGCAGGCGCCGCCCAGAAACGGCGAAAGAAAAATCTGGTAGAACCTCACGAACGCCAGCGCCACCCACGTGGCCGCCGACTTTGCTTCCTCGCGAACCGCAATCGGCCGCTTCGCGCTCGCAGGGCCCGCCGAACGAGTTCCCATCGACGAAGCCGCCGCACCCGTGCTCGCGTTTCCAGCCACACTCATTCTTGTGAACTCTTCCGCAATTCCGCGTCGGAATGTTTCGTCGCCCCGGCAGTTGGCGACGGGCTCGCCGAAACTGCCGGTGACTCCTGCGGCATCAGCTTCACCAGCTCCGCCGCCAACCTCGCAAACTCCGCCGTCGCCACCGAGCTCCGCGGATGAATCACCACGTCCCACCCTCCCGCGATTTCTAGCCGGTGCATCCTCAGAAGTTCCCGCAGGCGTCGCCGGATTCGGTTGCGCTTCACCGCATTCCCCAGCGCCTTCTTGATGCTCCAGCCAAATCTGCTCACGGGAAGTCCGTTCGGGCGTAGGAACAACGTGAATTCGCGGCTCGATCGCCTCTTCGCCTCTCGATACACCGCGTCATACTCCGCGCGGCGCACGATCCGGCATTCCCGGGGCAGATCCTGCCGCGACGGGTCAGACGCGCGTAAGACTGTGGCGCCCCTTCTTGCGGCGTGAGGCAAGCACTTTCTTTCCACCTTGCGATTTCATGCGTTTACGGAACCCATGCTTCTTGTGTCGGCGGCGCACATGGGGTTGAAAAGTACGTTTCGGCAACGAAAATCTCCCTTAATTTGAATGGCTCCTCGCACGAGCCGCGCAGGCGCAACAGCCCCAGCCGCGCACACACACGAACCTAGAAGTTTAGACGACCCACCACGCCACGGTCAAGGAATCCACGCCCCCTTCTCGCACGATAGCCGCTCACGGCTGTCCATGCGCCGTTCGCCAGCCCTACGCACTTTGCAAACCCCGCCCCCAACACTTACGTGGCACAGACGCTCGCGTCTGTGTGCACCCCATTTCCAATGGGGTGCAGGTTCAGCCATGTCAGCATTCATCCGAATCTCCGCCTGTCCATCTGCTGCACCCATTTCTTCCACCGCGCCCAACGCCTTCCACGGCAGCGCGAGCCTCCGCATTACGGACTCCGGTCGAATGTTTGCGGGTCACGGCTTCAGCCGTGACATACGATCACGCGGCAGCGCGCTTCCTTACGCGGTGCCTTTCCCGCGTGCCTTCAGCCTCCGTCGAGCACACCGCTTCGGCCTCCGGTTTCCGCGCGGCCCAGCCTTTCACGCCCCATCATCCAGAACCCCGCCTCTCCGGGTTGAAGGATCCCTCTTCGCTCTTAATTGACCGCCGCCCCGCGAAAGCCCCCTCACCCGGTACTCCCCGCCCCCCAAAAACTCCACCAACTCCAAATCCCTCAACACCTGCAACTGCTGCCGTATCTTGTCCCTTATGTGCCGGTTCCCCGGGTGCAGCCGCGCAAGAACACCCTCATGCGCGTACACCTCCGCCAGTGCAAATTCCTGCTTCCCGAGCGACCGCACCACGTTGAGGACATCAAGCGTCCACCCCCGTTGTTCGGCTCGCACGGTTTGAAGCGGTCGAATCCGCTCGTAGTCCGCCCGCACCTCCCGAGTAGGCCGGGCTTTTCCATTCGAAACGACAGCGATTCTCGCGTCGGCGGGAATAGCGTTTAGCAAAATGTTGCAGCCCACCCAGCCGGCGCGCCTCGCGGTCGGACGGAGCGGCTTCCGTTTCTCGATTGCCGAAATCGGAAATGCAAAGTGGGGAACGAGTATGAGGTTTTCGACGCGCCAATCGTCGCGGCTGTAGTGCATCGCGAAAAGGTTCGGCGTGCGATCTTCGCGGATGGCTCGCACCATCGACTCGTACGCCGAGTCCACAACCCGGCCGACAAGAATTCGCGACTGCGACTTGAGCTGGAAGGTAGTCGCGCAGTTACCGCATGTGTAGTCGTACGCTCGCGTATTGGCAGGCGAATTCTTTAATCGGGGCGCGTCGCAATTCGGACAGTAGAGGTGCGCCAGCCCCCAGGATTCCGTTGCGATTCGCGCTCGTTGCGAATGGCTCGTATATCGCTCAAGGCCTTCGGTGGGTAATGCGGTTTGCACGCCCGCATTAGATCACTTTGGCTCCGCCAGATAAATCTCCGTTTCCGTTTTTACCACGAGCAGAATCTCAATCGCACTTTGTGTACTTGCCGAGAATTTCGCAATCGCTTCCTCCATGTCGCGCGCCGCAACCGAATACACCACTTCCCGCCGAAACGCTCCGACGAAGTAAAAGCTCCGCTCTTGGCGGACAAGTTTTCCTGCGGTCAACGCGCCCATGGGCCGGTTTTCGCTGCACATCGATCGATCCATAGATCGCGTTGCGAGATCAAGATCAATCTCATCGGTAGCCACCGACACCGAAACAAAAATCAGCTCACAAGCGATTCTCGACAGCGTCGTCGATATAAATTCGTCGTCCCGCTCAATTCCCAGTACCGTTCTGGAACAGCGCGTCGCCGCCAAAGCCGTCGTCCCGCTTCCCAAAAACGGATCCAGCACCAAATCCCCCTCGTTCGACGCCGCCCGGATAATCCTCTCGATCAACGCCACCGGCTTCTGCGCCGGATGCTTCCCAAATCGCTTCTCCTCACGCCCCGGCGGCAAAAATTCCCACACGCTCTTCATCTGCTTGCCGTGATTCATTGCCTTCATCAGCTTGTAGTTAAACGTGTGCCGGCTCTTCTTGTTCTTCGCCGCCCAAATAATCGTCTCCGTCGCGTGCGTAAAGTATCGGCAAGAAAGATTCGGCGGCGGATTCGGTTTTACCCACGAGATGTCATTCAGCAGTTTGAACTCAAGCTGCTGCATCGCGAATCCCACTGAATGAATCACATGGCTCGTCCCGCTCACCCAGATCGACCCGTTCGGCTTCAGAACTCGCTGACAAGCCGCCAGCCACGCGCGATTGAACTCATGATTCCCATCCGCGCCTCGTGAACGGTCCCATTTGCCCTTGTTTACGCTCACCATCTTTCCCGCGTGGCAGGTAATCCCATCGTTCGATAGAAAATACGGAGGGTCCGCGAAAATCAAATCCACCACGCCTTCCGGAATCGCCGCCAGCAACTTCAGGCAATCCCCTTGAAAAATTTTGATGTGGTGTTTGGGGTCGTGAAACGCAGGGGCGGGCATCTCCGGCGATACCGCCGTAACCAGCGACACACTCGAAGGTTTTATCGGTTTAGACAAGAAAGCTTCAACGCCGCGGACCTTTCGCAGCCCGATCCGGATCGTTGATCGGAAGTCACCTCGTGTCAACCTCTACCGTCCGACGACGTTGCAGCGTCTGCTCACGACCTTCTCGGGCGAGCCTTGCGGGTCACGGCTTCAGCCGTGACATACAATCGCGCGCCAGCGCGTTCCCTTACGCGGCGCGTTTCCCGCGTGCCTTCCGCCTGCTCCGACGCATCCCCAGGCTCCGCCGGTCCGACAAACCGATGCTCGTCTCCACTTTTCACTGTACGCCACGTTACGAATGTGTTATCATCAGTTGTGCGTGAAATACACGCCAGTCGAGGCAAACGCATGTTTGTCGTCCAAAAACACGATCGCAGGGCAGTTCCCAAAACGGGAATCGCTCCCTCGCGTCTCAGCTCCCCAATTTCTAATCGGCAGACTCCGCGATTCGAAGGTTTCGTAACTCATTCAAAACAATCACCCTACTTCATTTCTCATCGACACAAATTCGCGAGCTTCTCCGTGAACTCTGTGCGCCTTTCCTCCCTGCCCTCTGTGTTTCACTCTTGGAAGCCGTCCACGACCACACGCGTCCCATCACGTCGCCCGCTCTGTCCGTATTCCCCGCAATTCGTATCCGTATTTACCGCAGAAATTCCGTCTCCAGAATTAGAATTCAACGTAAACCACTCAAAACAAACGCCAATTCCATTTCTAATCGCAACACTATTTTGCGATTAGAAAGCCACCCACTTCCCCCGCGTTGACCCCATCCCTCCCCTCCCCTACAATGAAAGTTCGCTCCCATGTTTGAAACGCTCACAGAGAAGCTTCAGCGTACTTTCAAAACTCTACGCGGCCAGGGCAAGCTCACCGAAGAGCACCTCGACGCCGCTCTCGCCGAAATTCGCGAAGCCCTTCTCGACGGTGACGTCAACGTCGGCGTGGCTGACGACTTCATCGCCCACGTCCGCTCGAAAGCCGTCGGCTCCGAAGTCCTCCTGCAGCTCTCACCCGATCAGCAGGTGGTCAAAATCGTCCGCGACGAACTCGGCGAGCTCCTCGGCAAAGAATCGAAACCGCAGTTCGGCTCAAAGCCTCCGTCTGTCTGGCTGATCGTAGGACTCCAAGGTTCCGGCAAAACAACCTCGACTGGAAAAATGGGCAAGTGGCTCGCCGAGCACGGCCATCGTCCCCTCGTCGTATCCACCGACGTGTACCGCCCCGCGGCCCGCGAACAGCTCGCCCAGGTCGCCAAAGCCACCGGCACTCCCGTCTGGCCCGGCACGGGCACCGACAAACCCCTCGAAATCGTCCGAGGCGCCCTCCGCGAAGCCAAACTCGCCGCCTGCGACGTCGTCCTCGTTGACACCGCCGGCCGCCTTCACATCGACGACGACCTGATGAACGAACTCAGTTCGCTCAAGCGCGAACTCAACCCTTCCGAACTCCTCTTCGTTGCGGACGCGATGATTGGTCAGGACGCCGTGCGCTCCGCCGGAGAATTTCACAAACGCCTCGGCATCACCGGCGTTGTCCTCACAAAGATGGACGGCGACGCTCGCGGCGGCGCGGCTCTTTCGATCCGCAAAGTCACCGGCGCGCCTGTAAAGTTTGTCGGCGTTGGCGAAAAGTACGACGCGCTTGAGCCGTTCCTGCCCGACCGCGTCGTCTCCCGCATTCTCGGCATGGGCGACGTTCTTGGCCTGATCGAACGCGCCGAAAAAACCATCGATCTAAAGCAAGCCAAGGAACTCGAACGCAAACTCCGCGAAGACGATTTCACTCTCGAAGATTTCCGCGACCAGTTGCGCCAGATTCGCAAGATGGGCTCGCTCGAATCGCTGATGGGCATGCTTCCCAAGGTTGGCCCGTTCGCCAATCTCCCCAAGAATCCGGAAATCGATGAAAAGCGCCTCACCTCGGTCGAAGCCGTGATCAACTCCATGACCGCGAAAGAGCGTGCCAACTCCAATCTGATCGACGGCAAGCGCCGCAAGCGCATCGCACTCGGCAGCGGCACTTCGGTTCAGGAAGTAAATCAGGTGCTGAAGCAATACGCCGACATGCGCAAGATGATGAAGCAGTACGGTTCCTTCGCGAAAACAAAGATGCGCGGCCTCGGCAAGTTCGCCGGCCTGAAAGGCCCCAGCTAGACCCGCTGCCGCAAACAAAGAAACGCTGTCGAGCGGTAATTGGAAACCGTCTGTGTTCTTCCGGCCTAGTTAAATCTCACCACGCAGGAGATCCCTCGCTATGCCGTCGTCACCCTTCGTCGAGGCCATCCGGGCAAAAGTCGGGCACGACCTGATCATGTTGCCGTCGGCAACCGTGATGCTCTTCGACGACCAGCATCGCTTGCTCCTCGTCGAAGACGCCAACACCGGCTACTGGATCACCGTCGGCGGCGCAGTCGATCCAGACGAACCTCCCGCCGACGCGGCAGTCCGCGAATGCTGGGAAGAACTCGGCCTGCTTGTCGAGCCGACTCGACTGATCGGCGTCTTCGGCGGCCTGCACTTCCGCTCGAATTACGCCAACGGTGATACTGTCTCCTACGTAGCCACCGTCTTCGAAGTCCGCAAAGTGGCCGGCGAACCCCGACCTGACGGCGTCGAAATCACCAAAATGCGCTACGTCTCCCGCGAAGAGGCCAAAGCGCTGAAGATGTCCGTCGCCACCCGCGAAATGGTCGATTACGCCTTCGATTTCGATGGCACTCCATACTTCTCAAAACCGGCCTGGCGCCCGCCGAAATAGCCCGATTTCCGGTATTGCCAGCGCAGTTCGGCCGAATCGCGCTCAGATAGCCGTTGGTGAAACCTGCCAGTTTCGTTATACTCGTCTGATTCGATATCAGGAGGATTTACGCTGTGTTGACGATTCGTTTAGCAAGAATTGGCAAGAAAAAGCGCCCGTTTTACCGCGTTGTGGTCACTGAGAAGACCCGCCCCCGCAACGGCCGCTTTGTGGAAATCGTGGGCACCTACGATCCGCTCAAGGCGCCCGCTGCCGTCGATCTGAACCGTGAACGCGTGGACTATTGGATTGGAAAGGGCGCTCAGCCCAGCGACACTGTCCGCAGTTTCTTGCGTAACCGCAAACCTGCCTGACGCGTCACAACTCTACAGCGACAATTTATTGGAACTCGGGTTCAAGTCTCAGCGAATCAATAATTCACGCTGCTGAACTCGACCGGCTGTGGAGGCCTTCATGAAGGATTTAGTGACGGATATCGCCAAAGCTCTTGTTGATCATCCCGAACAGGTTCAGGTAAACGCGATCGAAGGCGAACAGGTAACGGTGCTCGAACTCCGCGTCGCTCCGGACGATCTCGGCAAAGTCATCGGCCGTCAGGGCCGCACCGCGAAATCGATTCGAACGCTTCTCGGCGCCGCGGGCATGAAGCTGAAGAAGCGCTTCACTCTTGAGATTTTGGAATAAGATTTCCGCCCGGACCCGACCGCGCCTCGCGCCCGTCAAGTTTTCATGACTGCCCCAACAAAACTTCCCGGCGTCACCGTCGCGCTTGCCGTTCGCGCGCACGGCGTTCGCGGTGAAATCGCTTGCGACATCCTCACCGATTTTCCCGATCGACTCACGAAACTGAAATCCGTCGAACTTTGGGACGGGAAACGGCCGCCGCGCCGCTTCGCCGTGAAGAAGTGCTGGCTCTCCCACAGTCACGGCGGACAAGCCATTTTTCAGCTGGAAGGCATCGGTGACATGGATGCCGCGAAAAAACTGGTCGGCTTGGAAGTGCAAATTCCGTTCGACGCGCGCGCGCCCCTCTCGAAAGATAGCCATTACATTTCCGATCTTGTCGGATGTAGCGTTGTGGAAACAAATGGCGCCACGCTCGGAACCGTCACCGATGTTCAGATCAACGGTGATGCAGTCTCGGGAACGCCCGTTCTTGCGGTGAAATCTTCCAGTGGGGAAATCCTGATTCCTCTCGCACAAGACATTTGCGTTTCCATCGACACCGCGGCCCGGCGGATTGAAGTCGTCCTTCCCGACGGTTTGCTCGACATAAACCGCGCCTGATCGTTTCCGGTCTCCGTTACCACGAAGTTCGCGATTCAGAACACCCGCTGCGGCGGGGCCAGTCATGCGATAGGATTACGTTCAATGCGTTTCGACCTGATCACCATTTTTCCGGAGTTTTTCGCAGGCCCGCTCGATTACGGCATCGTCCGGCGCGCGCGCGAAGCTCGGCTGATCGAAACGCATGTCCACGACTTGCGCGTTTTCACCCACGATCGGCATCGCACCGTGGATGATCGCCCGTTCGGCGGCGGCGAAGGCATGGTGATGAAACCCGAGCCGCTTTTCGAAGCGGTCGAATCGCTGTCGTTGGCGAAGCCGGATGCCGACGTCGAAAATGCCAACGCAAAAACCGCCGTCGTGTTGCTCTCGGCCGCAGGCAAACTGTTCCGTCAGTCCACCGCGCGCCGGTTCGCGCAACTCGATCGTATCGTCTTACTCTGCGGCCGCTACGAAGGCGTGGACGAACGCGTCGCCCAGCACCTCGCCACCGACGAAATCTCGATCGGCGACTTCGTTCTTTCCGGCGGCGAACTCGCTGCGGCTTTGATCCTCGACTCCGTTACGCGGCTGATTCCCGGCGCGCTCGGCAACGAAGACTCCGTTATCAACGAATCCTTCAGTGCCACGGATTCAGGATCCCCGGAATCGATTGGACCAAATCCATCGAATGCGGCTGCCGGCGCACCCCACGGCATCCTCGATTACCCCCACTTCACTCGTCCGCCGACTTTCCGCGGCTGGGAGGTCCCCGAAGTTCTGCTGGGCGGAAACCATGAAGAAATCCGGAAATGGCGCCACGAGCGCGCGCTCGAAAAGACCCGCAGGAATCGGCCCGATCTTCTCACAACGAGTCGCTGAGCCAGGCGGTCCCAATTTCGGCTAGTCAAACAGGCGTGTTTTCGCTAGAATCAGAGATTGTCTGTCGTGCGCATGCCCCACCTGAGCGGGTCTGCCTGGAAAATGGAGTCATGAATCCGATTGTTTACAAAGCGCAGCAGTCCCAACTTCGCAAGGACCACCCCAACTTCCGCCCGGGTGACACCGTCCGCATCAACGTCCGCCTGAAAGAAGGCGAGGGCGATAAAGAGCGCATTCAGCCGTTTGAGGGCGTGGTGATGAGCCGCCGCGGTGAATTGCTGGGTGAGTCCTTCACCGTGCGTCGCGTGAGTTTCGGCATTGGCGTTGAGCGCATTTTCCCCGTTCACTCGCCGATGATCAGCTCCATTCAAATCGTTCGCGAGGGCCGCGTCCGCCGCGCCAAACTGAATTACCTGCGCAAGCGCAAAGGCAAGGCAGCGCGCATCAAGCGCGTCGAGCAGTATCAAGCGCCCGTTGCTGCAGCCAAGGAATAACTTCCGCTAAGTTCGGAAATCGGCCCGCTCCGGAATTTTGGGGGCGGGCCTTTTTCGTTTCTGAGTTCGGGAATTCTTCCGGATCGATGCGACACTTTCAGCGTGTGTCGTGAAATTCAACCATCGGCCGGCCTTGCCGCAAATCTTCCACAGACTCGTGTGCTAAACTTCGCAGTCGATGGCAAGACTTTGTTCGTCGCGATACGAGCGGGAAGCGCGTCAGAATGGCTGGATGCGCATCGCTGGCCTCGATGAAGCGGGGCGCGGATCGCTCTTCGGTCCCGTCGTTGCGGCCGCGGTCATCTTGAATCCCCGACGGCGCATCGTCGGTCTCGACGACTCCAAAAAACTCACCGCCGACCGCCGTGAAGAGTTGGCCGCTCGCATCTGCGAGCATTCCCTGGCCTGGGCCGTGGCCGAAATCGACGCCGCCCGGATCGACGCCTGGAACATCTATCAGGCCAGCCGCCAAGCCATGTTGGCTGCCGTCTCTCAGCTTTCTCCCCTGCCAGATTACCTGTTGCTCGATGCAATCGAGATCGACTTGCCCATCGAACAGAAGGCCCTGATCCACGGAGACGCACGGTCCGTCTCCATCGCGGCCGCATCCATCCTCGCGAAGGTCGAACGAGACCGCCGGATGACCGAGTTCGACGAAATGTATCCCCAATACGGCTTGGCGAAGCACAAAGGCTACGGCACTCCGGACCATCTCGAGGCTCTCCGCCGCCATGGTCCATCGCCCCTCCATCGCTTCTCTTACGCTCCGGTGCGAGACGCCCGATGCTGGGCGGCAGGAGCCACCCAAAACACCCTGCCTCTCGGCTCAGCAAGCGACGCCCTGATCGGCTAGCGTCCGCACCCGCAGACACCCCCGGTCGAACCGGCCACCCGTCTCGTCCCCACTCGAAGGCCATCAAGTCGCGTGAAAGCCACTGTTATCGCCTATGGCACTACGTCCCTCTCCGTGCGTTGCCCCTTGTTTTTCGCGCGTGCTAACCTTCGTACCTAAGCCGAATTGGGGGCTCGGGCACTGCCCGTTTCGTCATGGGGTCGGGCGGCCGGTCAATCGTTTATGGCATTCAACAAGAGCAAAGCTCTCGAAAACGCGCTGAAATTTCTCAATCAGGGGAAAGTTCCCCAGGCGATTGCGGAATATCAGCTGATCCTGCGTGCCGACCCGCGGGACCAGGCCACCCTCATGACCGTGGGCGACCTATTCGCTCGCCAGGGCGATTTGCCGCACGCCATCGAATATTTCGAACGCCTGGCGCAGGTGTACCTCGGCGACGGCTTCAACAGCAAAGCCATCGCGATCTACAAGAAGATCGCCAAGCTCGCTCCGAATGAACTCGCGCCACTCGAACGCCTCGCCGACTTGTATGTGCAGCAGGGAGTGCTCAGCGAAGCGCGTCCCCTGTTTCTGCAAATCGCTGAAGCTCATCTGAAAGCGAATCACGCCCAGAAAGGCGTGGAAGTGCTTCACCGTCTGCTGGACGTGGAACCCGAAAATCAGCGTGTGCAGATGCGGCTGGCCGAGCTGTACGGCATGATGGGCCAGAAGAAAGAAGCCGCCGTCACCTACCTGAATTACGCGCAGCGTTTATTCGAACGCGGAGAAGCGGACGAAGCTGAGAAACTCGTCGAACGTTCTCTCGAGATGGACCCCACAAGTTCCGCGGCTCTGCTGCTGAAAGCGAAGACGCTCAGCCAGACCAACAAGCTCGACGCTGCCATCGCGGCATTGGAAAGCCATCCGGAAGCCAACACCGGCGGCGAAGTCACCAATCTTCTGGTCGATCTCGAACTCCGCGCCGGAAAGAGCGCGCAGGCCGCGAAACGCGCCCGTCATCTGATGTCGGCAGCGCCGGGAAATTATTTGTTGCTGTACCAGGTCGTCGAAACGCTGATCGAATCGAACCAGGCGGAACAGGCTTTGCCGCTGCTGGGCGAACTCCGCGCTCCCATGGTCGAGCACGGCGCGCAGGAAAATTACCTCAAGACGCTGTCGAGCGCTGCCGCGGCGCTCCCCACGCAGACGCAGCCGCTCGAAATGCTGGTCGATTTCTGCCGCCACGCCAGCGAGCCGTTTCATCTGAACGCGGCGCTCGGCCAACTCTCCGATGTGTATGCGGCGCAGGGAAATTTCGCGCGCGCGGAGGAGCTTCTGGTCGAGTTGGTTGACCGGAATAAGAACGACGAGCGGCTGGTCGAACGCTTGACTCAGTTGCGTGCGCGTGCCGGTGGTTCCGCGATGCCCGCTGCAGAGATCGTCGAGGCCGGCGCACCGGGCCCGGAAGAACGCTTCGAAGAACAACCCGTAGCCGAAGTTCCTATTTCTGCCGAAGAATCGCTCGATGAAGAAACGCAACAATACATCGCCCAGGCTCTCACCGATGTGGACCTGTTTTCCAGCTACGGTCTGACGCAGAAGGCCACGCATCTGCTGGAAAATGTCCTGCAGCGGGCGCCTCGCCATACGCCGACGCTCGAACGGCTGCTCGATCTCTACCTCGGCGCAGGGAACGATCGCCGCACGGCCGAACTTTCCTCGCAACTCGAACAAATTCATCGCGAGCGCAACGACAATGCCAATGCCGATCGCTTTGGCGAGCTAAGCCGCCGCTATTCCAAAGTGGCGGGAATCGCGCCGGAAGATCTGCCGGCTGTCCCGGCGAAACCGGCAGCGCCAATCAACGCAATGCCCGTCGGGGCGCAGACTCCCGCCGTTTCCGAGGCCGTCATTCCCGAAGTCGCGGCCGAGCCCACCCCGGCCGAATTTGCGCAAGCTCCGGCCGACGTCGCGCAAGCTCCGGTCGAGGTCGCGCAGGAGCCTGCGCCGTTCGAAATCGAAGCCGTCCCAGCAAAGCCTGTCGCTGCGGCGCGCGAACCGCAGTCCCTTGAATTCGAAGTCCCGCTTGTCGATCTGGACGCCGATACGGCGGAGGCGTCCCCAACAATCGTGATCGAGGACGCAGCTCCCGTCGAAGCGGCATCCGGCGCCACCGACGAGCTCGATCTTTCCGACGAGTGGGAAGCGATTTCTCGCGACGTTGAACCGTCCGAGAGCTCCGTCGAAGCAACTGCGCAGGCCGCCGCCCCCGAAACCGCAAACATCGAACTCGACCCGATCGTGGAACCGGAAGCCGCCGAATCCATCGATCCGCCGATTGTGATCGAGGAATCGTCCGCGCCGGCGCAGGCCCCCGGGGCGGCTCCTTATTTCGACGAAGAACCCGAGCCCGCGCCAAAATTCCAACCATTCCAGATCGAAGAGAATATGCCGCAGTCGGCGTTTCTGGACGAACCTGCGTTTGAGGTTCCCAGCGAGCCCACGCCCGTACTTGCGAGCGAGCCGCAGGCCGCGCAAGACGCGCCGCTGGAAGAACGTGTCGAGCCAGAATTCGATCAACCAGCGCAACAAGCGGTTGAAGTGGACTCCGTGGACGCAGCCCACGAGCCTTCCGCGCTCCCCGATGTTGCCGATATCTTCAGCTTGCTCGACGAGCCGGACACCGCCGCGGAAGTTCCCGCTGCCGAAGCGTCAAGTCCTGAAGTTTCGGCTGCGGACGATGGCACGATCGAAATCGACCTGACTCCGGAAGTTGCGCCCGCGCAAAAAGCCGGTGCCGCGACGACCGAAGACTTCATCAGCGAGTTGGTCGCCGAGTTGGAAGACCTTGAAGCGCCCGCCGCCGAACCGGCAGCGCTTTCCCCAGCGCAAGAAAAAACTCACGAAGCTCTTGCGGACGTATTCGCTTCCGCCACGCCGGCTCCGATCGGCGCGGCAAACGTGCCCGCCGCAGCCGGCAAAGTTCCCGCGGCATCAAACGGCAAATCCGCCACTCCTCCGGAAGTTCTGATGAGCGCCGAAGCGGCTCCCAGCGTCGAAAGCCTCAACCAGCTCGCCGACGTGTTTCAGGAATTCCGCGCCGAACTCGGCGAAATGAGCGACGAGGACGAGGATCTGGAGACGCACTACAATCTCGGCATTGCCTACCGCGAAATGGGATTGCTCGACGAAGCCATCGGCGAATTCCAGAAAGTGGCGAAAGCGATACAGAAGGGCAAGCCGTTCCCCTACGTCATGAATTGCTCCACAATGCTCGGCCTTACGTTCATGGATAAGGGCGAGCCGAAAGTTGCCTCGCACTGGTACCAGAAGGCTCTCGAAACTCCGGGGCTTGAGGAAGAGTCCATCCTCGCTCTGCGCTACGACCTTGGCATGGCGCTCGAAGCCGCCGGCGAATCGAACGCCGCGCTCGATACTTTCCGTACCGTCTATGCCGTAAACATTGACTATCGCGACGTCGCCGATCGAATCGCCACCATTCAGAAGCGCTAACGGCTGTTGCCAGCCTCGCGCGAATCTTCGATAATTGAGTCAGATGACTCGCACCCTTCGCGTGGTTTTGCTTATCCTCTGGTTCGAGCTCGGAATCGTCGTAATTCTTCTCCCTTGGTCCGAGATCTGGAGCGCCAACTACTTCGTCTATCGTTACGCCGCATTTGCGCTGTTTATCCAGAATCCATTCGTGCGCGGCGCCATTTCCGGCCTGGGAATTATGAACGTGCTCTTCGCGGTTCAGTCTTTCCGCCAGCGGACCACTCCCGTTGCTGCCCGCACCTGATAAACCGATCGTCTGCTACGTCACCGATCGCCAGGCGTTCGGCCTGCCGGATGCAGATACAAAACTTCGCTCAGCGATTCATTTGGCGGCGACATGCGGCGTGGATTGGATACAGATCCGCGAGAAAGATCTCATCGCAACACACTTGCTGGCGCTCACGGCCGATGCCCTGCACGCAACTTCGCAAAATACGCGCACGGACGGCCAATGGACGCGCGTGCTGGTGAATGATCGCGTCGATGTGGCGGTCGCCGCCGGTGCGCAGGGAGTTCATCTGGGGCAGGCGTCAATTCCAATCCGCGAGGTTAGCACTTGGCGCGGCCACGGAAGCTTGCCGCGCGATTTTACGCTCGGCGTTTCGTGCCACAGCGTCCAGGAAGCTCGCGCCGCCGCGGACGCAGGAGCCGATTACATCTTCTTCGGCCCCATTTTCGACACGCCGTCAAAGCGGAGATTCGGCGTTCCCCAGGGGACGGATCGGCTAAATGCCGTATGTAATGCCGTGCGCATTCCGGTGATTGCAATCGGCGGTGTGAACCAGGCAAATGGCGGCGAATGCATCGTCGCCGGAGCGGCGGGAGTGGCGGCGATCCGAATGTTTCAGGAAGCGAACGACCAGGACGGTTTGAGAGAAGCGATCGAACAAATACGAAACGCTAAGCGCTGAGCCAGCGTCCCACGGGTTGCAACTCTTCGTTGTGGTCGCAGATCACCTTAATCACCGCAGTGATGGGGATCGCGAGCAGCAAGCCTACCGCTCCCCACAGAAAACCGAAGAACAAGAGCGACACGGTAAGCGCCAGGGCGTTCAATCGCACGCGCCAGCCCACCAGCGCGGGAACCAGTAGGTTGTTGGCAATGAAGTGAAACACGGTGAGCGTGAAGAATATGCCGATGAACGGCCCGGGAGTGTTGAACTTTTTGAGGCCGATGAGGATCGGGGGCAGCCATGCGAGCACAACCCCGAGGTACGGAACAAGGTTGCAAAGTCCGGAAACAAGCGCCAGCAGAAACGGAAATTCAAGTCCGATTCCCAGGAAGAACAGCCAACTGGCGATCACCAGGATCAAACCCACCAGCGCCGTTCCCACCACGTAACTTCGCAGCACTTGCGTCACGTCAGAGAGCGTTTCCTTAACGTCCGTGCGCTTCGTCGCCGGAAATAATTGCATGGTCGCGTGCCACACCTGCCGTTTGGCCGCGAGCATGAAGAAAAGCAAAAATGGCACGAATGTCGCTGCCAGCAGGACTTCGTACAATCCGCTCAGCTTCGCGATAATGGCGTCACGCACCGGATGGGTGGCTGGTCCCGCCACGTGATCTCCGGCGGCGGAGCCTGGATCGATGTCCGAAACGTGGGCCTCGAGTGTTTCTAATCGTGAATTCACCGCGCCGGCCACGGCTCGCAAAGGTTTCTGGTACATCGGCCAGTCGCGCCCGAACTGATCGATGCGCACCACTAGCGCCCATGTGACCACCAGCAGGCTTCCGATCGTGAGCAAGACCACAATCAACGCGCCAAGCGAGCGCGGAATATGCCAGTCCTCCAGCCACGTCACCAACGGGTCGAGGAAGTAGGCCAATAGCACCGCCACCAACAGCGTGACGAGCACCGACGACGCCCAGTAACAAAAAGCGATCACAATCCCTGCCGCAATAATGCGGGCGCTGGTCGAACTCGCGTTGATGATCTTCGTTTCTTCCACAGGCATCGCCGTACCATATCACACCACCCGCCACGGATGGAGCGTTGTGTCCCCGAATACACTGGTCCGTTGTGTACGACGGGACGTCCGGACTTGGACACACGGTGCCCTCAGCGGGTGCGAATATCGCTGCGGCGGATGTTAGCATTATCTCTGGCCGCTCCCAGCGCCGCACTCACCTTTATGGCGAAACAACTTTTTGGCACGGACGGAATCCGGGGACTTCCCGGCGAATACCCGCTCGATGACCCAACTCTCGATCGCGTGGGATTCGCGCTGGGCGCATACTTGCGCACGCACGGCCACGGCGGTCCGGACAAGCCGCGAGTATTAATCGGCCGCGACACCCGCGAATCGGGCCCGCATATTACCGAAAGAATCGCGCGCGGATTGGCCGCTTCCGGTGGGGAGGCGGTGTCGGCGGGCGTCGTGACCACGCCCGGCGTCGCTTGGCTGGTGAATCGCGAGGGCTTCGCGGCCGGCGTGGTGATTTCCGCATCGCACAATCCTTACCACGACAATGGAGTGAAGTTGATTTCCGCCACGGGGATGAAGTTTCCCGACGCCGTAGAGGCGGAAATCGAAGCGCTGATTCTGTCGCCGGCAGCTTCTGCCATTCCAGCGAACTCGATTCAACTGCAGGACAACGAGAAAATCGACGACGACTACTTGCAAGGGTTGCGCGAGACGTTAATTCCCGGCGCGAAGCTCGCGGGAATGAAGATCGTGATGGACTGCGCGAACGGCGCTGCCAGCAATCTGGCGCCGCGCTTATTTCGCTCGCTCGGCGCCGAAGTGATCGCGCTCAGCCACACCCCCGACGGCAGAAATATCAATGCCGGTTGCGGCTCGCTTCACCCTGAAACTATGCGGAAGGCCGTCGTCGAATCCGGTGCCGCGCTGGGCGTGGCGTTTGACGGCGACGCGGACCGCGCATTATTTGCCAGCGGCTCGGGCCGCATGGTCGATGGCGACGGCGTGCTGCTTGTGATTGGACGCTACCTGAAATCCATCCAAAAACTGAAGGGCAACGTAATCGTCGGCACCACCATGGCGAATCTGGGCCTGGAGCGCGCTCTCGACAAATCCGACATCAAATTCATTCGTACCGCTGTGGGCGATCGCTACGTTCTCGAAGAAATGCAGAGCATTGGCGCGAATTTGGGCGGAGAGCAGTCCGGACACATTCTGCTATTAGACGACGCGACCACCGGGGACGGCATGCTGACGGCGATCAAGATGGCTTCGATTGTGGCTCTGTCTGGCCCTCTCGATTCTCTCGTCGCCGACCTGAAAATTTTCCCGCAGAAGATAGTCAATGTGAAGGTAAAGTCCAAGCCGCCGCTCGATTCGCTGCCCGTCGTTGCCAGCAAGCTGGCCGAAGCCGAGAAGACGCTCGGCAATTCCGGCCGAGTGGTGCTGCGATATTCCGGCACCGAACCGCTGGCGCGCGTGATGGTCGAAGCCGAACACGATTCGGACGTCCGCCACTGGACCGACACCCTGGCGGACGCCCTCCGCGACTCGATCGGGGTCTAGCCCCCTTTCCCGAACGCTCCTAAACCAATCCAAATGAGCAACGTATCCGCTTCGATTCCTTACGTCGAACCGGTCGTCCGGTAATTCCGTCCGCATCGTTCAAAAATTTTTTCAGACATGGGGAACCATTCGCGTCTTCGCGACATTACCCGGGTGAGGAATCGATTGGTGCGGACGCTCTCCCAGTGCCAGCGGAAATGCGTGCAAGAAATCGAACCCTCCACCGTCTAACGATTGATGAACACCGACGAACAACTCGTCATCGAGTTCCAGCAGGGTTCGCGCGACGCGTTCGCCGAATTGTTCGAACGCTACCGCCAGCCGGTGTACGGATTTTTCCGGCGCCGGCTGCAAAACCCGGCGCGCGCCGAAGAAATGGCTCAGGAATGTTTTCTGGCGCTCCTTCGGAACGCGAATCGCTACGAACCGCGCGCCAGTTTTCGAAGCTATCTCTACGGAATCGCGTTCCACGTGCTATCCGCCGAACGGCGCAAAGCCGGTCGCGAAGCCGGAGCCAACGAATCGCTCGACACGCGAACTGCCGACCGTGCACGAACCAGCACACCCGACGCCGGAATTTGGGTGCGCGACGCGCTCGAACATTTGGGCGCAAACGATCGCGAAATTCTGATGCTGCGCGAGTACGAACAGTTGAGCTACGACGAAATCGGCAATTTGCTGCGTTTGCCGCTCAACACCGTTCGCTCTCGCTTGTTCCGCGCGCGCATGGCTCTGAAACGGCAGTTGATGCCCGTGAACGACGGGGATTGAGGATCCAATGGACCGTTCTCTACAACACGCGTTTGATGCCGAAGAAATCATGGCCTATCTGGATGGCGAACTCGAATCAGGCCGCGCGTCCGCGCTCGCGTCGCACCTGGAGTCCTGCCCAGCATGCCAACGAGCCGCGAAAGATTTCCGGCAGCTTTCCTCGCACTTGTTGAATTTCGAAGTCGGCCCCGCGCCCCAAACGATGAGTGATGCGATCGCGAAAGCGGCGGAAGATCGTCAAGCGCAGAAACCTGCCCATCGCGGCTCCTGGAATCGCTTCGACTTTTGGAATTGGCCGGTGGCGCAGCGCCTGCCTCGCAAATTGTGGATTGGCGCGGCATCGCTCGCGGCACTCGCTGTTTTAGCCTTGATCGCCACTCCGAATTTGATGCGACCTCGGCCGGGCGCGCTCGAGCCGGCCACGACCCGCCCCCGCTCGCCGGAATCAGCTCCCGCCGCCGCCGGGGTTCGACCAACCTTTCCTGCCAGTTCGTATCAGGAACTTTTGAAACGGAGAGAGCAAGCTGCGGTCACGGAAAACCTGGAAAACAGTCCGACGGAGCGATACGCCGCGACCGTCTCGGATGCTTCCTACGACGGGCTTCCTTCGCAGGACTCGCTCGCCGCGCCACCGGTGTCCGGTCCGATGATCGAACAGACAGTGTCGCTGCATATTGTTCCGGCGAATTACGACGACGCCAGCACCGCCATTGAAAAATTGGCAGCCGCTCGGGGCGGTTATGTGGGCAGCCTCACAGCTACCGCGCAATCCGGCGCGGCGCGCGATGTCTCCGTCGAACTCCGTATCCCCGCGCGGCAGGCCGACGCGTTTGTCGCCGACCTGCGGAAGCTCGGCAAAGTCGTCGAGGAAACCCGATCCAGCGAAGAGGTGACGGCGGAGTATGTGGACTTGCAGGCGCGAATGAAGGCCGCTCGCGCGGCGGAACAGCGCCTCGTGGAATTGCTCGGCACCCGCACCGGAAAACTTTCCGATGTGCTCGATGTCGAACGCGAACTCGCCCGCGTCCGCAGTGAAATCGAAAGTATGCAGGGCCAGAGCAACGTGATGCTGCACCAGGTGAACTACGCGACCGTGAAGGTAGAGCTGAGCGAGGAATACCACGAAAAGCTGCAATCGCACTCGGCTTCCACGTGGACGAAAATCCGGAACGCGGGAATTAATGGATTCAACAACCTGGAGGAAGCCATTGTAGGTGTGCTGGTTTTCCTGCTGGATTACGGTTTGTCGATCGTGTTCTGGCTCGCTTTGCTGCTGGTTCCTTCTTGGCTCCCGTGGCGCAAATACCGTCGTCAACGTGCGAAGTAGCGGCCGCAGCCTTCCAAAGAACATAGAAAAAACCGCAATGTTCTTTCAGAAAGTGGAGAATCCAGGACGGAACGCTTGCTGTCGAACACAGCGGTCATCAGTAAAGCATTCATTTTCAGCGAATTGACCGGCCCCACGAAAAAGCATGCGGCTGGCCCGTAGCGTGCACTTCGCTTTGTGGCTGTCTCATATCCCGGGGTGGGCCGGTTTTGCCGCGCTGAAACCGGATCTTAGGGGTAGAGCATACGGGGGTCCGACGGGACCCCCTCTTTTTTTTGTCTGGCCGTTACTTCCCACGCAAGTTGACTGCAAGTCGCGATGTCGAGTCGCACTGTCTCGTCCGCCCACACCGTTTAAAAACTCCGAGCGCTCGAGTCCTTCCGTAATTCCGTTCGATGAACGGCCCAAAAGAAGATGAGCGGCCCAAAAGAAAAGGGCGGCCCCGAAAGCTGGCCGCCCGCCTCAAGTTTCGTTTGGTTGTGTGCTAGCTGCAGCCCGAGGTGCTGCCGCAGTTGGCGCATTTGTAGCAGCTACCGTTCGGAGTCATCAACATGCCGCACTCGGAGCAGGAGGGCGCGTCGTCGATCGCTGCACGCGGACGGGTTGCAACTTCGGGCTCGGCGTAACGCACCGCGACAGCGGGCGCGGCCGGCTTCGCCACAACTTCAGGCGCCGCCTCTACAACCGAAGCCTCCGCCGGTTGCGAGGGCATCTCGTCGAGATAATCCGGCGAGATGAACTTTCCGCCCAGCCACCGGCCGATGTAGTCCACCACCGACTTTGCGTAGCGGATGTTTTCGTTGCCGGTGTAGCCCGATGGCTCAAACCGAGAGTTGACGAACTTATCGACCAGCGCACGAAGCGGAACGCCGTATTGCAGAGCGATCGAAACGGATAGAGCGAAAGCGTCCATGATGCCGGAAAGCGTGGAGCCTTCCTTCGCCATCTTGATGAAGATTTCGCCCGGCGCACCGTCTTCGTACTTCCCCACGGTCAGGTAGCCTTCGTGGCCGCCGATCGAGAATTTATGGGTGATCGAATCGCGCTCGTTCGGCAGTTTGCGGCGGCGAGTGCGGATGAAAAGTTCCTGCTGTTCGGGCGACGGCGCTTCCACTTTTGCGGGAGCGGCCATCGGCGCTTCGGCCGTTGCAGTCGCCGTTTTGCCGTCGTCTTTGCCGGCGGCGGAAAGCGGCTGCGAACGCTTCGAATTGTCGCGATAGATGGCCACAGCCTTCAGGCCGTACTTCCACGATTCGATGTAGGCCTGCATGATGTCGTCCACGGTCGATTCTTCCGGCATGTTAATCGTTTTGCTGATCGCTCCGGAAAGGAACGGCTGCGCGGCCGCCATCATGCGCAGATGTCCGCGCCACGCAATCGAACGGCCACCGCCCATCGGCGTGAGCGAGCAATCAAACACGGGCAGGTGTTCTTCCTTCAGATGCGGCGCGCCTTCGATTTTCGCGTTGGCGTCGATGTAATCGACGATCTGCGCGACCTGTTCGGGCGTGTAGTCCAGATTCATCAGCGCTTGCGGCACGGTGTTGTTGACGATCTTGATGACGCCGCCGCCCACGAGGCGCTTCTGCTTCACCAGCGCGAGATCCGGTTCGATGCCGGTGGTGTCGCAATCCATCATGAAGCCGATCGTGCCGGTGGGAGCGAGAACGGAGACCTGCGAATTCTTGTAGCCGAATTTTTCGCCAAGCTCGAGAGCGTCATCCCAGGACTTCTGGGCAGCGCGGAGCAGCGACGGCTGCACGTTTTCCTCTTTGATCGGACGCAGGGAATCGCGGTGCATACGGATCACGTCGATCATCGCGTCGCGATTGCGCAGATAGCCGCCAAACGGGCCCATGCGCTCTGCGATTCGCGCCGACTGAGCGTAGGATTCGCCCGTCATCAGCGCCGTAATCGCTCCGCAAAAATCGCGTCCGCCGTCGGAATCGTAAGGCAAGGCCAGTGACATCAACAGAGCGCCGAGGTTGGCGTATCCAATGCCCAGCGGCCGGTAATCGTGCGAGTTGCGCGCGATTCGTTCCGTCGGGTAGCTGGCGTTATCGACCAGGATTTCCTGCGCGGTGATCGTGATGTCCACCGCGTGGGTGAATGCTTCGGTGTCAAACTGGCTGTTCGGCCCGAGAAACTTCATCAAGTTGAACGACGCCAGGTTGCAGGCCGTATCGTCCAGGAACATATATTCCGAGCAAGGATTCGAGGCGTTGATGCGGTCCGTGGCCTTGCAGGTGTGCCAGCGATTGATGGTGGTGTCGTACTGCATGCCGGGATCGCCGCAGTGCCACGCCGAATTCGCCATTTCGCGCAGCAACTCGCGTGCGCTGTACTTTTCGCAGGGCTTGCCGTCGTTGACGTTGCGAGTCCACCAATCGCGATCTTCCTCCACCGCACGCATGAAGTCGTCGGTTACGCGCACCGAGTGGTTCGCATTCTGAAAGAACACCGAGCCGTAGGCTTCGCCGTCGATCGAGGAATCGTATCCCTGCCCGATCAGGACGTGAGCCTTGCGCTCTTCCTTCATCTTGGACTCGACGAATTCCATGATGTCCGGGTGATCGACGTTGAGAATCACCATTTTTGCAGCGCGGCGCGTCTTGCCGCCGCTCTTGATTACGCCCGCGAAAGCGTCAAAGCCCTTCATAAAGCTCACCGGGCCAGAGGCGATGCCGCCGCCCGAAAGCGTTTCGTGGCTGCCGCGCAACGACGAGAAGTTCGTTCCGGTGCCGGAGCCCCACTTGAACAGCATTCCTTCGGTCTTCGCCAGGTTCATGATCGAATCCATGTTGTCCTGGACCGAGTTGATGAAGCACGCCGAGCACTGCGGCTTTGGCTGAACGCCAACGTTGAACCAAACCGGGGAATTGAAGGCAACTTTCTGCTCGACGAGCAGGTGCGTGAGTTCATCACGGAAGATGTTTTTGGAATCTGCGGAGGCGAAGTAGCCGCCTTCCTCACCCCAGCGGACAATCGTGTCAACCACGCGTCCGATCAACTGGCGGACGGACGTCTCACGCTCGGGGGTGTTCGGTTTGCCATGGAAATACTTCGAAGCAACGATGTTCGTGGCCGTCATCGACCAGGTCTTGGGGACTTCGACGTTTTCCTGGCGGAAAATGACTTGTCCCTTTTCGTTACCGATCAGCGCGGTACGACGCTCCCATTCAACCTTGTCGAAGGGAGATACCTTCCCGTCGGTGAAGCGGCGCTGGAATTCCAGCCCGGTCAAGCGACGCTTGCTCTGTTCCAATTCCGTTTGGGCGTTCAAAGCCGTTCTTGTTTCTGCCATCTCTGCCTCCGCGCCGGCAGTCTTGCCGTCGAAATGTGTGACGAATGACCACGCTGGAGTGGAAAGCCTATTTTACTCCCAACCTGGTGTTCGTGGATGAATGTTGAGCGTGCCGACGGGCACGCAGTGCGTTGAACCCATGGACCGGAAAGATGCCGGTCTGGCACTCGGAAGCAGGGGCAGGGAAACCGAAAAAAGGGAAAAGCCTAGCTAAGCCGCGCAAAAATTCGGAGGCGCGGTGTTTAGTGCAGCATTTCCTCTTCGATTTTTCGATTACTCCGGTCCGGCTACGCAATTCCGGTGACGCGACGGAGTCGCGAGGACCGGATAAATTCCCCCGAGTCTGGATGCGAAGTATCAGGGGTTGTGGAAAAGTTGTCAAGAAAAATTCATAATCCGACCACAAAATCTTATGGTGCGCGTGTCGAAAGCGTCTATCTGTAGTGGTACGTGCGCCGAACTCCGCAACCGGTACGTCAGCATCTTTCGGTAAATACGGAGAGCGATGCGAACGTTCGCATGGGGAAGTTTCGAAGCTGCCCATCCCACAAAACTTTCGCGGCGGGGGGTGTGCTGATGGCGCAACAACCTCGCGATTCGGATCTCCAGAACGAGCCGAATGAAAAGATAATCTAGCCGTATGAGTTCGCCTGCGATCGAAATTCAAAATTTGACGAAAGACTACGCCACCGGTTTCTGGCGCAAGAAAATGCGGCGTTCGCTGGACGGGTTGTCGCTCGAAGTTCATGAAGGCGAAGCGTTCGGATTCCTGGGGCCGAACGGCGCCGGCAAAACGACAACTCTAAAATTGCTGATGGGGATTATTTTCCCAACGTCCGGAACCGCGCGGATCTGCGGACGATCGATCGACGACGTGGCGATGCATCGTGAGATCGGCTATCTGCCGGAGCAACCATATTTCTACGATTACCTGACCGCACGCGAATTGCTGGACTATTTCGCCCGGTTTTACGGCTACAACGCAACCGAGCGGCGCGAGCGAGTAGCCCGATTCCTGGAACTCGTAGGCCTAAGCACGGCGGCAGACGTTCAAATGCGGAAGTTTTCGAAAGGCATGATGCAACGCGTGGGAATTGCGCAGGCCATCCTGCACGATCCGAAAGTGGTGTTTCTGGATGAGCCGATGTCGGGACTCGATCCGGTCGGCCGGCGGGAAGTGCGCGACATTATTCTGAACTTGAAGCAGCAGGGCCGGACGGTTTTCTTTTCCACTCACATTCTCACCGACGCGGAAATGCTCTGCGACCGCGTTGCGGTGCTGGTCGGCGGGAAGCTGCAAGGAGTGGGCGCGCCCAACGATATTGTTTCGCTCGAGGTGTACGGGATGGAGATTTTGTTTGAGTTGCGCGAAGGGCAGAGCGTGCCCGCGGATCTCGGGCAGAAGGTGACTCATACCGGAACGCGCTACCGCGTGGACGTGCCGGAAGCGGAATTGTACGCGGCGCTCGAAAAACTTCACTCGGTCCACGCCAGAATTTTAACCGTCGCGCCGTTGCGGCCCTCGCTCGAGGATTATTTCTTCAAGCTCGTCGGGAGCGAGCAGTCTGGGGCGCACGCCGTAGAGGTGAACCGCTAATGAGTTCCATTCCCGCGGTGGTAGCGGTCAATACGTTTCGCGAAGCGGTGCGAGACCGGGTTCTCTACAACCTGATTTTCTTTGCGTTGCTGATGATCGGTGCGGCTGTGCTGGTGGGCCAGATTTCGGTAGGTATCGAACACATCGTGATTGTGAATCTGGGCCTCTCCGCCATTTCGATCTTCGGCGTGGTGATGGCGATTTTCATCGGCGTTGGGCTGGTCTATAAGGAAATTGAAAAACGCACGCTCTACAGCCTGCTGGCGAAACCGATTCGGCGTTGGCAATTTCTGGCGGGTAAGTTCGGCGGCCTGCTGCTGACGCTCGCGGTGAACACCTCGCTGATGCTGCTGGGCCTTTTTCTAGCGCTCTACTATGTGAGCCACACCATTGCGCGATCAGACCTGACGATTTTGATAGCGGCGTATTTCATACTTCTGCAGCTGGCGCTCATTACCGCGCTCGCTCTGTTTTTTTCGTGCTTCTCGAGCCCGATGCTTTCCACTCTTTTCACGCTGGGGCTCTTCGTGGCGGGAACATTCGCCGCGGATATTCGCGATATCAGCATGGCGACCAAGAATCCGGCGGTCGGAATGATTTGCCGGGCGCTTTACTACCTGCTCCCGAACTTCCACAACTTCAACGTCATCGCTCTGGTCGCGCACGGCGATTCCATTCCCGCTTCCCTGATCTGGCAAAACACGTTGTACGCGATTACATATGTGGCCGTGGTCTTGCTCGCCGCGTCAGCGGTTTTCTCCGGGCGAAATCTAAAATGAACGCGCAGGCAAAATCGGTTTGGCTAGCCGCGATCGCCGTACCCATTCTGTTCGGCGCCGTCATTCGGCTGCAGGCCGATATCGACAAAAGCAACTCCGAGCTGGAGCAGCGGCACGACGAGTTGCTGCTGCAGTCCGGCTCGATGCTCAAGAAAATGAGCCTCGGCTACGATTCGCTGCTAGCCGACATCTATTGGACGCGCACCGTGCAGTACTACGGCGACAACGCGCTCATTCCGGGTGCGACATTCCGTTTGTTGTGGCCGCTGCTGGATATCACCACGACTCTCGACCCGCGCCTGACGGCTGCCTATCGTTTCGGAGCGATTTTTCTTTCGGAGCCGTCTCCGCTCGGAGCAGGGCGCCCGGATCTCGCTGTCCAATTAATTCAACGAGGCATTGCCGCGAATCCGGACGACTGGCAAATGGATGCCAATCTCGGTTTCCTGTATTACTGGCATTTGAAGGACTACCAGAAATCGGCGGCCGCGTATTTGAGGGGAAGCAAGAATCCAAAAGCGCCGGGTTGGCTGGGAATGATGGCGGCGCGCGTGGCGATGAAGGGCGACGGCACCGAGACTTCCAAAATGATTTGGGCGGAAATTTTCAATACCACTCCCAACGAAACGATTCGCAAGAGCGCCCTCGAGCACTTGCAGGGATTGCAGGCTTTGCAGGACGTCCAGGAACTCGATCGAATCGCTGAAAATTACAACAAAGGATTCGGTCACTACCCGAAAACGATGCAGGAACTGCTGGAGGCGGGACTGGTGCGGCAGATTCCGACGGATCCAACCGGCGTGCCGTACGTCTATGGCTCCGACGGGAAAGCGAAAGTAGGACCGGACAGTACTGTCGTCGTGGAAGCACCGCCGAAAGGTCCCGCGCAGTAAGGCCGCCGCTATTCGTACCGAAGCGCTTCGACTGGATTCAAACGAGCTGCTTTTGTCGCCGGCCAAACACCAAAAATCAATCCGATGCTCACTGACACGGTGAATCCCACAACCACGGCCCAGGCGGGAACAACCGCTTTCATCGAAGTGAAAACTGGAATCAGAAAAACCAGGCTGCTGCCGAAAATGATGCCGATGATGCCGCCGGTGCCGGTGAGCGTCATCGCCTCCAATAGAAATTGCCATGTGATATCGGTGCTGCGCGCCCCGATCGCTTTGCGGACTCCGATTTCGCGGGTTCGCTCGGTGACCGAGACCAGCATGATATTCATCACTCCCACCCCGCCGATCAGTAAACCGATCGAACTGAGCACGATGATCGCGAGAACCACGCCGAAAATAATGTCGTTAAAATTTTGCGCGGCTTCCACCTGCGTCTGGATGGAAAAATTGTCGGGCTTGTCGTAAGGGACGTTGCGGCGGCGACGCAGCACTTCGCGAATCTGATCGACGGCCGCGTCGAGTTTTCCCGGATATGCCAGAAACCGGTAAGCGATTTCATAGCCGCTCGGGTAAAGCTTCAAGAATGTGTAGAACGGAATGACGATGCGGCGGTCTTCGTCGCCGGTTCCAAAGCCGCCAGGCGGCTTGTCGAGAACTCCGATAATTTGGTAAGTGGAACCATCCACAAGAATTTCTTTCCCTAAAGCGTCCTCGGGGGACGGAAAGAACGCTTTGGAAATGTCTTCCCCGATCACCACGACGTTTTCACGGTGCTCGTTTTCGGCTTCGCTGAAGAAGCGTCCGATCTTCATCGTGGCGTTCGAATACACAGTCAGGTAAGCCGGAAACGTGCCGCGAAACTCGCCGCCTTGCACTTCATTCTTCTGGTAGCGGACGTTGTGCGTCTGGGTCCATTGGAAGGCCGAAACGGCGATTTCCTTGACGGCTGGACACAGATCGTGAATGGCGACGCCGTCTTCCAGAGTCAGGGGCTTGCGCAACTTTTCGTCTTTTGGGCGATGACCAATCTGCGGCCCCTGATCGAAACGGGAAACGAACGCTGTGTCGATTCCTTCCGAAGTGATTTCGTCCTGGATGGTTTGGCGGAATCCCTGCACCAATCCCACCACCAGGATGATCAGAGCCACGCCAATCATCACGCCGAGGATCGCCAGGAAACTTCGCAGCTTGTTGGCTCGAACGGTGTCGAGGGCCAGCTGCAGGTTTTCCTTGAAGTCAGAGCGCATCATCTACGCCTCCGCTCGCAGAGCTTCAATGGGATCCAGTTTCGCCGCGCGCATGGCGGGATAGATCCCGAAGAACAATCCGACGGCGGTGGAAAGCACGAGCGATACGGCAATCGCGAAAATGGGCGTGGAAATGGGAATCGGCGTGGTAGCGCGGACCAACTGGGCGAGGGCGATGGCGATCGCTACTCCCACGAGCCCGCCCGTGGCGGCTAGCAGCGACGATTCCACCAGAAACTGCATGATGATGTGGCTCCGCCGCGCACCGAGAGATTTTCGCAGCCCGATCTCCCGGGTGCGCTCGGTAACGCTTGCCAGCATGATGTTCATAATCACGATGCCGCCGACGACCAGAAAAACGGACGTAACCCAGATCGCGATTCCAAAGGCGTTTCCCGTGATTCGATTCCACAAGCCGGTGATCGACGTGGGCGCTATGATCGCGAAGTTGTCGGCCGCGGAGTACGGTACATGCCGGCGCGCACGCAGAATCACTCGCGCTTCGTCCTGTGCCGCGTCTGTCCATTCCGGACCTTTTGCCTGAACGAAAATGCCGACCGAGTCCTGCGGCGCGAGCCATTCCTTTCGGTAAGTGCCCAGCGGAATCATAATGAAGTTATCCTGCGACTGCCCAAGCACGGTGCCCTTTGCTACGGCCACTCCCACAATTTGGTATTGCCCCTGCCCGGCGCGAATTTCTTTGCCAATGGGATCGGTGCCAACGAAAAACTTGGTCACCAAATCCGCGCCGATTACGCAAACGTTGGCGCGATGTTCTTCATCGACATCCGTGAGAAGCCGCCCGTTCGAAACATCGATGTCGCGAATCGATGCATAATTCGGCGATGCGCCGAGGATGGCGACGTCTTCACTGAGCGTGTTGCCGTAGCGAACGTCCGCCGTCGTGTTTTGCTCGCCGGCAATCGAGTTCGAAAGCTTCATGCCGTCTCGAAGCGCCTGAAGGTCGTCGGTGGTGAGCGGCGGGCGCTTCCGGGCATTATTCCACTCCTGAAAATTGGTGACGATCCCGATTCGGTCGATCACAAACGCGTTGGCGCCCAGATTCGCCACCTTATCGGCGACGTAAACGTTCAGGCCGTTCAAGACAGAAATCACCGCAACCAGAGTCGCAACGGCCAGGATGACGCCCAGCAACGTCAAGAAAGTGCGCATCTTATGGGCGCGCAGGGTGTCTAGAGCAATCCACGTAGTTTCGCGCAACGAGGCGAGCGTAAGCCGGGCTTCGGCTCGAGTTAGCGCAGGTTTCATCATTTTGCGTGCGGCTCTACCTATTATAGACGGCTGGGCAGCCCGAAAAGTATCGGCAAGTTTTATTCCGGGGGCGCGGGCGAATGCTCCTGTCTTTTAGCCGTCCTCTGCGACAATAGATTTGACCAGGAAATAAATCTAAAATTGAAGATGCCACGATGTCCGGGAACGTCTCTAAGCGAGAGTATCGATTGCTGAATCCAAAGTTTTGGCGACCGGCGGGTTGGACGCTCGCGGCGCTCGCCCTGGCGTGGGGCGTGGCCGCGCGGATCACTCATCCGGAAACGGCGTTTTCGCGGAATGTACAAGTGTCCGCATCGGGAGCGCCGACGGATGCCGAGCTCCACGCGCGGGCGCAGATGGTACTCGAAAACCAGCACCGCGATGACGATGCTCTGGACGCGTACGAGCGCGTAGAGCATCAAGTGGATCGCACGAACGGTGCCGCTCCCAGGGTGTTGGAAGACAAATGGTACCGCATCGTTCCGACGGGCACCGGCAACCTGAAAATCCTGCTGCGAGAGGGCGGACGCGATGTGGATCCCGCAGCTTACCGTCAGCAATTGCTGGCGTGGAGGGATGTGCTTGAGCTGATGCTGAAGCAGGACGATCCACGAACCAAGGCTGCGTACGCGAAAGCGCAAAAGAAAAAACAAGATCGCGCGGAATTGGTGGCCGCGACGCGCGAAGCCTATCTTTTGAAATGGCTGGGGCGGGAAAATCTTTACGGGCATGAGTGCGACGTTCTCGATTTAACGCCGAATCCCGACTTTCATCCGAAGTCGATCTATCAGGATGCGATGACGCGTGTGACGGCGAAAATCTGGATCGATCGCGCCAGCCTGCAAATGATGCGCGGCGAAGCGCACGTCACGAAAGACATTTCAATCGGCGCGGGAATTTTGGGAAAGCTCTACCGCGGCGGTGTGTTTTATCTCGACCAAAGCGAAGTGGCGCCAGGAATCTGGCTGCCGTCCCGCTATCAATTCGACTTCTCCGGACGGAAATTCCTGTTCTCGTTCGAGGAGCATCAATATATAGAAGCCACGCAGTACAGGTACGATGGGCCGCCGAGACAGGCTTTGGTGGTGGCACAGAACGACTTAGCAAGCGGGAAGATGCTAACCGCAGGACAGTAACTCTTAGACGTACGCACATTTCAGCGAACTGCCGGCGCCCTCCGAACCTCTGAAATACTATTCCGAGCAACAGGCTAAGCCCTCCTTATTCCTGAGCGCGACGATCATTCGGTTCGTGGAGGTTTTATGGCTCGATGGACATTGCCCGCTGTTTCGGTGCTCGCGCTTGCGAGCTTGGCGCCCCATTGCACGGCCGGACAAAGCACGGCGCCGGTGCAAGAGTCTGCTCCGGCTCAATCCCCGACCAACACTCCGCAAGAGACTCAATCATCCGCTACCAGTCCTGCGTCGTCGGCGGCGCCGGCCAGAAAAGTGTGGACCAACGACGATGTGGGCGACCTGCGAGGGCGCTCTGCCATTTCGACAGTCGGCGTCGCCAAGGCCAAACCGATGAAACAGCCGGTAAGCAAAACGGCGAGCGCCGCTACGATCAACTCGTACCGAAATCAAATTCTGAGGCTGCAGGGGCAGTTGCCGGATTTGGACTCGAAGATCGCCGAGCTGCAGGGCGCGCTGAGCGGCAACACGGTAAATTCCACGCGGCATGCGACCGGCGCAAAGATCGACGATTGGCACGATGAGCTGATCCGATTGCAACAACAGCGTGCGGACACGGCGTCGAAGATCAGCGACCTGCAGGATCAGGCACGCCACAGCGGAGTGCCGGAAAATCAAATTCCGGAGTAGCAGAACGCTTCGCTCACCCGCTCGCACGGGCCAGGATGTCGTTCGGATCGTAGTCCTTCAACCCGCGAGCGATTTCACCGGGCGGTAATCTGCGGAGTTGATGTAAATGCGGCCGCGGCCCCGCGGCCAGATGACTTTCACCAACCACCTGGAAATACGTACCGCTGTAACGAATCGTAAAGGGATATTTCCACGTGGGCCGTCGCCGGCATGAAGAAATCTGTAAATCAAAGTTGCCGTGGCCCGGCGTCATTTCATCACACACGAGCGGTAACTCAACGATGGGACGCGGCCGCGCGAGAGCGTAGTAAATGGAGTCGGCAGCCGTAAGCGGAAATATCCCGTACGAACGCTGCTCGGTCAGCGCGGCGAGAGATCGCACGATTCCTTCGCATCCGAAGTAGACGACTGTCCAAGTAATCGGATGGAGCGCGAAGGCGAAAAGCCCCGCCTGGCGCACGGGCTCCCAACCATATCGAAAACTGCTGCCGGGCGCGTCGCGCGCCGTGACGAATTTCTCAGCCAGAAACGCGAAGTATGCGAAGTACCAGAATCCAAGCGTGACCAGCGATAGAAGCGCTTCTAGAATTCCGGACACGACAGTTGCGCACTTCCATTCGATCGGAAAGTCGGGCCACCAGCGCGTGCGCAACCGCAGCGGCAGAAACGCGAGTATCGGGCCAATGAAATTGGTCCACAAAATTCGACCTCCCATTACAGAATACTCGCGGGAAAAAGAGAGCGCGGTCCATGGCGCATCCCGTCGTTGAAACAGTCAACGCGTTCGGAGAAGGGGATGCACACCGGCGCTCTCCTTTGGAGAATCCTCGCCGGCAGCCTGTGACGGTGCGAAGGATTGGGCGACAAAGAAAGAGTAAGTTCAAACGAAGGGCACTAGAATAGGCCGCTACTAAATTTGAATGGATTGTGCTTCGAAGAAACGGAGAGAAACCAATGGCCGACACTCGCGTCGCTCATCCCTTCCATGTGTATGAAGCAATTCATGCGCAGCCTTCGCTCATTGAAAAAGTCTTCTCAAAGAAGGGTGAAATTGAGCGCATCGCGGACGTCGTTGCAGCGAAAGCACGGATCACGTTTGTCGGTATCGGGACGTCCCTGCACGCGGCACGCGTTTGCGAAACATGGATGCGCGATTTCACCGCAGGCCGATTTCGAGCGTATTACGAGCAGTCGTTCGAACTTTTGCACCACCCGGTAGCCTTCGGGCGCGACGACGCGGTGATCGTGATCACCCACACCGGCACGTCGTCCGCTTCCGTGGAGGCCCTGCACCGCGCTCGCGCGGCGGGCGCGTTGACCGTTGCAATCACGGGGGAAGCTTGCGGTGAAGGCGCTCGTAACTCGGATTTCCGGATCGAAACGTGCGAGCAGGAAAAGGCGTTCGCATATACGAAAAGTTACACAACTGCGCTCGCAGCGCTCGCCATCCTGATCGCGCGTGTCGCATCGCGAAAAAATCTGCTGGCGAAATCTGGCGTGGAACCAGCCATACAACGGGTTCCGCAACTGATCAAAGAAGCGCTCCTGTTGGAACCTGAGGCGAAGGCGCTTGCGAAGAATATTGCGCCGCTCGCGCGGCTGGAAATATTCGGCTCGGGGGTGGCTTGGGCGACGGCGAGCGAAGCGGCGCTGAAAATCAAGGAAGCTTGCTACATCGCCGCGGAGGGATTTGATACCGAAGAAATCCTGCACGGACCATTTTCGGAAACGGATTCACGAGCCGGACTTGTCGGATTGCTGACGGCCAGCCCGAGTGATGAACGCGCACGGCAGATATTTCGCGCCGCCGGGGAGTTGAAAGTCTTTCGCGCTGCGATCGCGACTGCGAGTTCCAATCACGACATTTCCGCGGATCAGCTCCTCGTCGTTCCGGAGTGCGAGGAGTGGCTGGCTGCTTTCGTACATCTAATTCCTCTGCAACTCCTGACGTATTTTCTGGCAATGGAGCGGGGAACGAGCCCTGATTCCGGACGCATGGAACAGCCCGGGCATTCCGCCGCGAGCCGCCACTACAAGTATTGATCGTGAACCGGAGCGTGCGCGCCAGGAACAAGCTCTCGCCAAAAGAGCTTCGCCTGTCCGCGGGTACAGGAGTTCGATTTCAGCCACAGCCGTCCCTCGGCGCTTCGATCCATGCGCGCGCAAGCGCCTAAAATGGTCGTTAGCTTCGGAGGAGGTGTGCGCCGTGAAATTGAAAAACTTCGTTATAGCCGGTTCGTTCGTGCTTGCGACGGCTTTGGTCGCCGGCGCGCAATTTCGCCGGGGTCTCGGAAACGTCGAAGGCGACGTGGTGAATGCACAAGGCAAACCCGTGGCCGATGCGAGCGTTACGATTCAGACTTCCGACGGGCTGCATCCGCACGCAACGCATACGGATGCCAACGGTCATTTTGCGTTCGAACGCTACGATGCGGGCCAATACGATTTGCGCGGCTACTACAAGGGATCGTTCACCGAATGGTCCAAACATCAGCTGATCCGGCCGAACAAGACGACGACGATCACGCTTCATTTGCCCGCGGACAGCTCTGAAATCGTGGTCGTGCCAACGAAATAGAATGGGCACAGAAAGCGCGCGCGATTCTATTCGTGACGAAGCGCGACCATCGGATCCATATTCGTGGCGCGGCGAGACGGCACAAAGCCAGCCACAACGCCGACCAGCAAGAGCAGGAAGACGACGGCGGCAAGCGTTTCAGGATCGTGCGGCGAAAGCCCAAACAACAGGCTGACGATCACGCGCGACGTCGCCCAGACGCAGGGAATTCCAATCAACACGCCCAGAAAGACGAGCCCCAGCGTTTCCCGTAACACCATCCGGCCAATGACGCTGCGTTGAGCGCCGAGCGCCATGCGAATCCCGATCTCGTTGGTTCGACGGGCCACGTTGTACGCCATCAGCCCGTAAATTCCAATCCCAGCCAGCAGTAGCGCAAGGACTCCGAATCCCGCCGTGAGCGTGGCGAAAATGCGCTCCTGCTGCATGGTCGCCGCGATCTGTTCGGTCTGGGTTCGAACGTTGGTGACCGGCAGGCCGCTGTCGATGGAGTGAACGGACTCCCGGATACCGGCGAGGACGGCGGTGGCATTTCCGCGCGTTCGGACTTCGTAGGTCATGCCGCCGGCGTACTCGATCTGCCGGTAGGGGACGTAGAACGTGGCAGGGGGCTGCTCGCGCAAATTCTGGTAACGCATATTCGCGCAAACGCCGACGATTTCGAGGCGCTCTTTGTTGAAAGTTTTTCCGATCGGATTGGTGTGCGGGAAAAATTGTTTCACGATTTCCTGGTTCACAACGGCGACTTTCGGCGAAGTTTCGGTGTCCCGTGAATCGAATCCCCGGCCATAGAGAATCGGCGCTTGCATGGTCTGGAAGAAATTTGCGCCGACGTAGTTCACGTACGCTTCCATCGCTTGTCCCTCAATTTTCGGCGTGTCCGTAGGAACGAAGTCCGTATCCGAAACACTGTTGGCAACCAAGGGTTCGCCGGAAAGCGTTACCGATTCGATTCCAGGCACGGCGGAAAGCCTTTGTTCGATCTGAACATGAAGCGCAATGTCTTTCGGCTGGGGGTAGCGCGATTTCGGAGGGTCAATATCGAATAGCAGAACGTGCTGAGGCTGAAACCCGGGATCGACGGAGGACAGGTTCACGAGTGTGCGGACAAACAGTCCCGCGCCCGCCACCAGCACCAACGAAAGCGAAACCTGAAAAACGACGAGCGCCTTCCCCACGAATCCTCGCGTGCGATTCGAAGTAGCGCGAGCGCCCTCCTTCACGCCCGAGTTGACGTCGGTTCGAGTGGCCTGCCATGCGGGCGCAAGGCCGAACAAAATTCCGCTGGCCAGTGATACAGCGGCGCAAAACGCCAGTATCCGCCATCCAAAGTGAGCGGCAAACGGCGTCCGCTCCCAGGAATCGGAGAGCAAATGCGGAATGATGTCCCGTCCGAGATATCCCAAAAATAGTCCCGTCGCGCCGCCCAGCGCTGCGAGTAGCAGACTCTCGGTCATCACTTGCCGCACGATTCGGCCGCGACCCGCGCCTAGAGCAAGGCGAACGCTCATTTCGCGCTGGCGGGCCGATGCACGCGCGAGCAAAAGATTGGCCAGGTTTGCGCAGGCGAGCAGCAGGACAAACCCAGCGAGCGCCATCAATATATAGGTGGGCTGGCCGAACTGCTTCTGCGCAATATTCAAACCGCGGTTGCCGGGATCGAGCGACAAACGCGGCAGCACGTCGCCCTTGCCGACGGTCATCTTGTCCCGCACGGCTTGATTCAGCAGCACGTTGAGCGAGGCTGTCGCGGTGTCGTCGGAAACGCCAGGCTTGGCCCGGCCCATCACCACCATCCACCAGACTTTTGATTCGGTGAGAATCGGTCCTTCGTTATAGGGCAAGATGGTCGGTTGCAGGCTGAAGGGCAGAAACACGTCCGGAGATTCGTGAGGGTTCGTGGCGCCAGTAAATCCGGCGGGATTTACGCCCACGATCGTCACGGGAATTCGGTTCAGTTCGATCGTCTTGCCGATCACCGCCGGTGAGCGCCCGAAGCGCCGGGTCCAATAGCCGTCGCTAATCAATGCAACCGGAGAACTTTCCGCTATGTCGTCGTGAGGTTGAATCGGGCGCCCCAGTGCCGGGGAGACCTCGAGGCCGTCGTAGTAGTTTCCCGATACAAATTCTCCCCGCACCGCTTCCGCCTGGCCATCCACGGAAGCGGTGAGAGTGCCGAAATCCTTAAAGCCGAATAGCTCGTACAGGACCGTATTCTGTTTCTGCAAGTCTCTGAATACGGGATACGCGAAGGAGTTGCTGCTCGCTTCGCCGGTCGCGGTCCTGTCGAAGTTGCCCCAGGTCGAGTGAATCACGCGATGTTCGCCGGCAGTCCACCGGAGCATGCGAAGCTGATCCGGATGCGGGACCGTGAGCTTTTGCAGCAAAACTTCCTGAGCGAGCGTGAATATTGTGACGTTCACGCCGATTCCCAGGGCCAGCGAAAGAATCGCCACCGCCGTAAAGCTGGGGTTTTTCCCCAGGCTGCGCATGCCGTAACGGACGTCACTCCAAACCGATTCGAGCCAGTGGCCGCGGCGCTGTTCGCGGCAGTTTTCTTTCACGCCTTCGGCGGCGCCCAGTCGCAGCACGGCTTGGCGGCGCGCCTCTTCCGGAGCCATGCCGGCGGAAATAAATTCAGCGGTCTGCCGGTCGATGTGGAATCGCAACTCTTCGCTCAAATCGCGTTCCCACTTCCGCCGAGAAAACCAATTGCGCCAAGTTTTCATTGCTTCCTCTCACGCAGGCGAATATTCGCGCCGGCAAATCTCGGGATCGCTAGACACGCTGCAATATCAAAGCAACAGCGGAAGACAAGCGGTCCCAGTGCGCCAGTTCCTTTTCGAGTTGTTGACGGCCCGCGCTCGTGAGCGCGTAAAACTTCGCCTTACGATTGTTTTCCGAGGCTCCCCATTCAGCGCGAATCCATTTTTTACGTTCGAGGCGGTAGAGGGCGGGATACAGGGAGCCTTGCTGGATTTGCAGAACGTCCTGGGAGATCTGCTGAATGCGCTGGGCGATGCCCCAGCCGTGCATGGGTTCAAGAGCGACGGTTTTCAGGATCAGCAGATCGAGAGTACCTTGCAGAACGTCGCCGGACGGGCTCATGTCTTCTCCCTAGAATAACTAGGGGAGAATTTCACGACTCTTGTAGATTGTCAAGGGGAGAAGCTCCGGTCGCACGATGCAGCCCACCCGAGCCATGAGCGACGTTGATGGGTGCGATTGATGGAAGGCGCTTGCGAGCGTCGCGGCGATGCCTTCATTATGAATGCCATGGAGCCATTGTGGATCGCGAAGGACCAGTCGAAGCGGCTGGCGGAACTCGCCGCGGGCACGGCTGGGGCGGAAAAAGAGATTCCTTTGCGTCGAGATGTTCGCTCGCTGGGCGTGCTTCTGGGCCGGGTGCTGGTGGAGCAGGAAGGGCCGGGGCTACTGGAAATTGTGGAGCAACTGCGACGACTTCTCATCCAACAGCGAGAGGAAAATGCGGCGACCGGCGCTGAAAATCGATTGCTTACCGAAGCCCGGGACATCATCTCCAAACTGAAAGTCGAAGACGCTCATCGGGTCACAAAGGCGTTCGCGATTTATTTCGAATTGACGAATTTGGCGGAAACCAATCATCGCAAGCGCCGACGCCGCGCCGCAAAACTTCACACCGAGCAGCCTCCGCAGGTCGGATCGTTTCGCGGGACCTTGCTTCGTATGCGGGACGCCGGCATCTCCTCGGCGGACGCGCTAACGGCACTGCAAAAGGTGAAAATCGTGCCGGTTTTCACGGCACATCCCACCGAAGTTGCGCGACGCACGGTGTTGATGAAGCGGCGACGGATCGCGCAACATCTGGAGAATCTGGACACGTTGCCGTTGCCGCAGGCGGACGCCGCGGAGCGGGAGTCGCTCATTGCCGCTGAAATTACTTCCCTGTGGCAAACGGATGAAGTTCGATTGAAGAAACCGGGAGTGATCGACGAAGTGCGCATGGGACTCGACTATTATCCGATGACGTTGTTCGAGACTCTGCCGAAGCTGTACAAGGAATTGGCAGAATCGTTCACGGCAGTTTACGGAACGGAACTCAAGCGAGATGACCTTGGTGAAGTGATTCATTTTGGTTCGTGGATTGGAAGCGACCGCGACGGGAACCCGCTGATCAAACCGCAATCGACGGCTGATGCGCTCGAGATGGCGCGTCAGACGGTGCTCAATTTTTACTTACAGGAAATCGAGCGTCTGATCGATCGCCTAAGTTCGTCGCTGCGCCAGGCGCAGTGTTCAGCGGCGCTGCGAAGCGTGTTGGAATCTTATGAAAGCGCGATGGGCGACGAAAAGTCGTTGGGAAAGTGGATTTCGGAAACGGAGTTGACGCGGCGACTACTCGATTTTGCGCGAATCCGATTGCAGTACAGCCGCGATGAATCGAGAAACTCGAGGGCCTACCAATCCGCTTCCGAATTCGAGCGCGACCTGGAAGTGGTGCGCGCGAGCCTGTCAGCGAACGGCGGAGCAACGCTGGCGGAACTCCTCGTTGAGCCATTCCTCCGCAATGTGCGCACGTTTGGTTTCCACCTTCACACACTGGACATCCGGCAGCACGCCAAGCTGCATCGCCAGGCGCTGGCTGAAATCGCCGCAGCGGGCGCGACGAAGGCGGCTGGCGTCGCCGCGGCAGGATCGGAGCGCACCCGCGACGTAATCGAGACGTTCAAGATGGCCGCGCAATTGAAAAAACTGTACCCGTCCGAAGCTCTCCGGCAATACGTGATTAGTGGAACGGAATCCGAGCAGGATTTGTACGACTGGCTTTCGCTGGCGAAACTGTGCGGCGTACAGGCGGCGGCTTCGGCGGACGATCCCGGGCTGATGCCGGTGCCGCTGTTTGAGTCGATCGATTCACTGCGCAATGCCGGGAAAATTATGCGAGCGGTATGGAATTCGCCGGAATACCAGCCGCTGCTCGATTCCTGGGAGCGGCGGCAGGAGGTGATGCTCGGCTACTCCGATTCAAATAAAGATGGCGGCATGTTGACGAGCACGTGGGAACTGCAAAAAGCGCATCGGGAGTTGCATCAAGCAGCGCGCGAATGCGGCGTAAAGCTGCGGCTATTTCATGGGCGCGGCGGCACGGTCGGCCGGGGCGGCGGGCCCACGCACCGGGCGATTCTGGCACAGCCGGTGGGCGATTTTTCCGGCGAGATCCGTATCACCGAGCAGGGCGAAGTGTTGAACTGGAAATATTCCGATCCGGTTCTGGCCGAATGGAATCTGGAGTTGATGGTGGCTGCATCCCTCGAGGCGCTGACGCGTCCGAGCGGGCGAACGGCCCACGACGATCGGAAGTGGGATGACGCGATGGACGAGATCTCCGCGGAGGCATTCGCCTATTACCGGCAGTCGATCGCGGAAAATTCAGAAGTGCTGGAATATTTCGAGCAGGCCACGCCGGTCAATGAGCTGGTGCACGCTCGAATGGGCTCGCGTCCGGCGAGGCGTTCGCAAAGCCGCGAACTTTCGGAGTTGCGCGCAATTCCGTGGGTGTTCGGATGGATGCAAAGCCGGCATGCGGTGCCGGCCTGGTTCGGAGTCGGCTACGCGCTCGAACGATACGCCGCCAAGGGCCGCGAGTATGAGGGTCGTCTGCTTGAAATGATGCGTTCGTTTACGCTGTTTTCGGATCTGGTTCGGAACGTGGAGATTGCCATGGCAAAGGCGGACATGGATATTGCACAGCTCTACGCGAACACTCTGGTTGCGGACGCGAACCTGCGCACACGTGTGTTCGGTATGCTGGCCGAGGAATTCGAGCGAACGCGGAAAATGTTGTTAGCCATCACCGGCCAAAAGGATTTGCTGCAGGGAAACGCGGTTTTGTCGCAATCGATCCGATTGCGAAATCCGTACGTGGATCCAATGAGCTTGATTCAGGTGGAGCTGCTTCGGCGGAAACGCTCGGGGACCGAGAGCGAAGCGGACGATTATGCGCTGGGAGCGACGATCAACGGGATTGCGGCCGGATTACACAATACCGGTTAGCACTGGCGCTCGAGCGCCCGCCCTAAGCATCTGAAAACAAGAGGATTGTCGCCCGCGATGGCCGTCCAAAGGTGGTACCACAACCGCGGTACTGAAAAAAATGAGCCGTGAGCGCCATTGGTTCTGTTTGCACATCCTGCGAGCATTTACGTGCGGGTTGAAGGCTGCGAAAGCGGGGACGACGGTTCCACATACAAAAGGATCCGGGGCAGTTTTCAACCCGTCTAAATATTTTCAGACGGTTCCTCCCAAACAATCCTGCCGTTCCGAACTTGCGTAAATACGCTGATCGTTTGCATCTTTTGGCCTCGACCGTGCTTCTTATCGACTGTACGGCCGACGGACAGGGGTTCTGCTGCCGCCGGTGGGCGGAAATACCGACACATGAAAGCAAAAGCGGACAGGTATCGACGCAAGTGGACGGCAACGGCGTGCGCGTGTCTATTCGCCTTCAGCGGATCGGCGAGTTCCATCGACTTACAGGCGCAAACCAGTCTCGCTTACGACCGTTACATTCAAATAACGCAGACGCAAGTGGACGACCAGCTGAAGCTGACGAACCCGTACTTGTGGGTGGAACGCCTGCCGGAGGCGCGGCGCACCGGGGCGCTTGCCGCGCTCCAGAGAGGCGAGGTTGTAATCGAGCGGCTCGAAACCCTAGATCAGGGCGCGGCCATCCAGGTTCCGGGCGGATTGATTCATCATTGGGTCGGAACGGTTTTTATTCCGGGCGCGAACCTGGAGCAGACTTTAACGTTTATGGAGGACTACGATCACAAGGTCGAATACTTCAAGCCGGATATTCTGCAGTCAACCACGTTGAGGCACTCGGATGGCGATTACTTTGTGCACATCCGCTTTTACACGAAGAAGGTCATCACGACGGTGGTGGATACCGATCAAACCATCCACTACCAGCGGCTGGATGCGACGCACGCATGGAGCCGCTCGGCGACCACGCGCGTACAGGAAGTATCGAACCCCGGAAGCAGCGACGAAAAGCTGGAGCCCGAAGGACATGACCGGGGCTTCGTGTGGCGCATGAATACGTTCTGGCGATTCGAACAGAAAGACGGCGGGACGTACGTGGAATGCCAGGCGATCTCGTTGTCTCGCGACATTCCTACGGGCATCGGATGGATGGTCGGACCGTTTGTGACGAGCGTCCCGAAAGAATCGTTGACGTTCACACTAACGACCGCGAGAAACGCGCTGGAAAAGAAAATCAGCGCAGCGAAGTGACGATCGAGGCGCCTGCCTTGGCGCCTCTGGTCCGTTTAGCGTTGTGATGTGGCTGTCGTTGAAGCAGGTTCGGTTACGCCCGTAACCGTCGTCGTGGTTGTGAACGTCGTGGTGCCCAGGAAAATGTCTTCCAGCCCATTGGTGTCATTGGTCACCAAATTATTTGAGAAGGAAAGGAATCCGATTGTCTGGCCATCGGCGCTGAGCGAGGGTCGCAGGCTGGCGCCGTTCGATGGCGAGGGGCTAGCGCCTTGCGAAATGCTGGCAATCGCCAGGCTGGGCGTACAGGTGGTGACGATGGAAAGACACGTGTTGCGCGCAAAAATGTTTTCCACTCCGTTTGTCGTGTTGGCGAAGTTCGAAGCCAGCGAAGAGAACGCCACAATTTGCGCATCCGCACTGACGCTGGGATGCGAACTGGCTCCGTTCCCCGGCGTCGTTCCGTCGGCGGTGGACACCAATATTGTGGAGGGGGTACAGGTGTTGTCGATCGACGAGGTGGAGACGCCGATGCAGGTGTCGCGGACGTAAATCTGTTGCACGGGGCCGGCGCCCGGGACCAAGTTGGTGCCAGTGGACGCGAAAGCGACGAAGCGGCCGTTGTACACAACGGTGCTGGCAGAAACTGCGGACGATGTGTGAGTGATCGACGAATCGGTGCTCGAGCCATCGGCGGGCGTGGTGCCATCCGGCGTGGAAATGATGAGAGTTTCCGGCGCGCACGAGTTGTCAGTATTGCCGATCGTCGTAACGCACGTGCTGCGTTCGAAGATCTCAGAAGCTCCCATGGGATTGGGGGCCGTGGCGCCGAGATTCGTAGCAGTCGAGGTGAACGATACAAACAGCCCTAAATCGGAGATCGAGGGGCGCGAACTGGGCGCGTTCCCCGGTGTGGTTCCGTCGGCTGTTGACACCAGATAGGTGAGCGGAGCGCAAGAGCTGGATGCGACCGCTCCATTGCACATCACGTGAACGTAAACCTGCGGCGTGACGCCGTCGGCGGCGACGTTCGATACCAGGTTGGTCGCAAGAGAAACGAAGGCGACGTATTCTCCATCCGCGCTGACAACGGGATTGTAGCTGGGGCCATTTCCAGCCGATAACCCGTCGGCGGCCACCGAAACCAGTTGGGTGGTAAAACTGGTTGGCGCGTAGGAGCAGGTAGCCGAAGTGCAAAGCGGCCGCCAATATATCTGGCTGAAACTGTTATTGACCGGCACGGCGACCTGTAGGTTTGTGGCCGTTGAAGTGAACGCGCCAAATCCCGGCGTCGCGCTCTCGTCTGAAATCGAAGGTTCCGAACTTGTGCCATTGGCCGCTTTTCCGTAGGGATCCGTACTGATGATCGTGGTCGAGGGCGTGCAAGAAACCGTGGTCGTCGTCGTTTGTAAGCAGGTGTTTCGCAGGAAAATATCGGGGGACGGGTTCAAGTCCGTGGTGACCACGTTGTGCGAGACCGATGCGTACGCAACAAACTGTCCATTGCTGCTGACCGATGGTCCCACGCTGAATGTCTGCAGCCCCAGAGCCCCGCTATCGCAGTTGGAAGAACCACCGCATATGCCGTTCACGGCCTGAGCTCCGTCGGGCGCCAAATCGACGAGAACCGGCAGCCCGATCGAGGCCTTTGGATTCACGGAGAACGTGAGCGGATTGGAATCGCCGCCGCCCGGCGGGCCCTGGTTCACGACCACAATCTTTTCCACGCCGGCTTGCAACAGGCGGCTTGCGGGAAGCACGGCCGTCAATTCCGTGGAAGAAACCACCGAGGTGGGGACGGCGACTCCGTTCAGAGTGATGGTGGTGAATCCGTTTACGAAATTCGAGCCGGTGATCGTGATCGTTGTGTTTGCGGAACCGGCCGTGGCGCTGACGGGCGCAACCGTGGTGACCGTGGGGATCGGATTTTGAACGCTCAAAGGTATCGCGTTCGAGGTGCCTCCGCCCGGAGGAGGATTGGTCACCGCAATCTGCAACGAACCGGGGCTGGCGACGTCGGCGGCAGTGACGTTTGCTTGCAACGTAGTGGAATTGATGTAGGTCGTGGTGCGGTTATTGTTGTTGATCGAGACGGTGGACTGAGAAACAAAATCTTTGCCGGTGACGAACAGTGTGAAACCAGACGCACTGCCCGCGGAAACGACGGTCGGCGAAATCGATGTAATCTGCGGAATCGGGCTGTTGATCGGATTGATGGTAAAAACGATGGGCTGCTGCGTCGAGGACGGCGACGTGCCTCCGCCCGGCGTGGGGGTGGTTACGGAAATATCGACGGTGCCGGGATTTTGGATCAAAGACGAGGGAATGGTGGCGTCCAGTTCATTGGTGCTGACGAAAATCACGACCGGGATTGTCACGGCGCCGCTGCTGCCGCTCCACTGCACGGCCGTCTGCTGGACGAAGTTGCTGCCCATAAGTTTCAGCACGAACTGAGGTTGAGCGGCGTTGATATTCGTGGGGCTGATCGATTTAAGAGTAGGCGCGGGATAGTTGATCGTCTGGGTGCAGGAGGGCGAGATCACCATCACAAAAAGTAGACAAATGAATGCAACCCAAGAATGTACCCGCAAATCGATCACCCCTGTCTTGTTCTGTTGACCCTGCCGCTGTACGCGCAATCCTAGAGACTACTAAAGATGATGAAAACGGGCAATGAGGATGCCTCGGCGAGTGGGGCTGATCCTATTGGTTTGATCGAAGCAGGAAGCTGCACGCGTAATTCGGATCAGTGATTCCATGGCGGCGCGAAGTGCCGCGAAGCGAAGTTCCGTGCTGCCTTGCCGTGCTGTTCGTAGCACGCCACGGCACGGGTACGCCTGTGCCCCGAAATAGCTGTGGATGTAACGGGAAAATAATTTGGCTTACGGCCGTTCAAACTGATAATGGAGAATCGCTCATGCGGGAAATCCAGACCCTCCGATACATCGCTCATTTTCGTATTTTTGCCGGGCTGCTGGTGATCTCGGTTGGACTCTCCGCTTCGGGGCTTGCGGCGCAGTCGGCGCAGACAAACCCTTCGGTTTCGCAAGCGAGCGCGACGAATGCTGATGTTGAGGCGCAATCGCCCACAGAGACGAGCGCTCCTGCTGCTTCCTCTGACGCGGCTTCCGACGGGTCCGGCGACGTGCTCACGCTTTTTCCGCATTCGCAAACCAGCCGGTACTGGATTTCCGGCCAGGCAAACATCGTTTTGCAATGGCACGACTCTTTTCCCGCGCCCTATAGCGGAATGAACAGCTTTCGACCGGTCGCCGAAAACGCGACGTCGAAGGTTTACACCTTGTATCTCGGGTACGAATTGACCAAGACGACCGAGGTTTTTCTGGACATGGAAAGCGCCGGAGGGCACGGCCTGAGCAATGCACTGGGCATGGCCGGGTTCACGAATCTGGATGTCGTACGCAACCCGACGCTCAGCCAGGATCCGTACGTCGCGCGCATCATGATCCGGCAAATCATCCCCTTGAGCGACGAGAAAACGGACGCTACCCGGGGTCCGTTCGGATTGGCGACGTCGCTGCCCGCGCGCCGCATTGAGTTCCGGCTGGGAAAATTCAGCATGGTGGATTTTTTTGACGCCAACACCTACGGAACAGACAGCCATTTACAGTTTTTAAACTGGACTGTCGATAATAACGGCGCCTACGACTATGCCGCGAATACGCGCGGTTACACCGACGGCGCCATCCTCGAATATGACGACCACTGGTTCACGGCGCGCTTTGGCGAGGCGCTGATGCCCAAGGTCGCAAACGGAATCCATCTGGACGCCGACCTCGCTCGCGCGCGCGCGGAAAATCTGGAGCTGGAGGCGCGCGGCCATTTTTTCTTTCACAGGTACGGCGTGGTTCGATTTCTGAGTTACCTGAACCACGCGAACATGGGGAATTACGAGGAAGCGATCCGCGAATACCTGAACGGTGAAACCTCCGTGCCGGACATTATCGGCACCCGACGCCAGGGGCGGCACAAATATGGGTTTGGGCTGAATTTCGAGCAGCAACTGACGCCGCAGATTGCGCTGTTCGGGCGAGTGGGATGGAGCGACGGTCGAAACGAATCATTTGCTTACACGGAAGTCGATCGCACCGTCGAATTCGGAGCGTTCACGAAAGGCGATCGGTGGCGACGTCGCAACGATCGGGTGGGCGCGGTTTTCAACGCGAACGGAATCGTCGCCGCCCATCAGCAGTACCTGGCGCTGGGCGGCTTGGGATTTTTGCTTGGCGACGGCGGACTAACCTACGGGCCGGAGAAAATTGTGGAGGGCTTTTACACCGCGCACGTTTGGCGGGGATTCTTCGCTTCGTTTGACTTGCAGCATGTGAACAATCCGGGATACAACATGGCTCGCGGGCCGGTGTTTGTTCCGGGCCTGCGTTTCCACGTGGATTTCTAACTCGGAAAAATCGGGAGGTTTGCAATGTCCGCTCGAAAATACATTGCCGCGCTCGCGTTTGTGGCGATCGCCGCAATCGCTCCTGTTCATGCCCAAGAAAAACCAAAAAGCGACGCTCCGCCGACGACGGCCACACCGGCTCCGCCTCCCGCTGCAAATCCCGCGGACGTAGCGTCGCCGGACGCGATCATGGCCGCGACGTACGACGTGATCTCCGGGCCCGCCGGACAAAAGCGAGACTGGGATCGATTTTTATCGCTCTTTGTGCCCGGAGCGCGCCTGATACCCGCCGGCCCGGACAAAGATGGAACACTCCGCACACGGGTGATCACTCCGGAGGAATACGCCAAACGCGCCGACGCCTATTTCCTAAAAAACGGATTCGCGGAACGGGAAGTTGCCCGACGGTCGGAGCGCTACGGCCACATCATGCAGATTTTCAGCACCTACGAATCCCGGCATGACGCGAAAGATCCGGCACCGTTCGCGCGCGGCATCAACAGCTTTCAACTCTTCTTCGACGGGACCCGGTGGTGGGTCGTGACGATCTACTGGGAAGAAGAAACGCCGAGCAATCCGCTGCCTGCCGAATTTTTGAAGTCGCAGCAATAAATACGATGAAATTTCACAGAAAGAGCGGCGCGACCGCGACATCCGTCCGGTGTGCGCCGCGATTCTTAGTGCTGCGGTGATGGAGAGATAGGATGCAGAGCCGGCGCAACCGCGGGCGGCACGTTGGGCGCGATCGGCATAGCGGGAACGGGAGTCATCGCATCGGGAACCGGCTTCAACGCCGATAGCACCTCGGCGGGAAGTTTGTCGGCTCGTGTGACGAGCGCGCTGACCTGCCACATTTGTTGTTCCGTCAAAGAAGATGTAAATCCCGGCATGCCCGACAGGCGGATTCCGTTTTTCACCTTCCAGTAAGTGACGCCGACGGGATCGTCGGTTACCGTGTCGTCTGCGGTGAATAGCTGCGGCGCGCGTGGAAACATGCCCTTCGAAGCGGCGGAAGCGGGTTGTTGGGGCAAGCCGTGGCAGAACGCGCAGTTTTTCTGGTACACGTCCGCGCCGGAGGCCAAATCTTCCGTCGAAAATGTGGCGACGTCCCGCTGTGGCGCTTCTTTCGCGATTCGCGCGTGGAGCGCGCCACGCGCCAGGTCCTTTTCGAACGGGAGCATCGGATCGCTGGCCGCAACCGGAGCCGAACCGCTGTGCAAGTAAAGCCAGGCGCAGACAGGCACAATCAAGATGCCCAGAATCAGACCTAGAATAAATTTCATAACCAAGCCATCCTTTTCAGACCGAGACACGACCAAACGCGAGTGGATTGAATAGCACACGCGAAGTCCGTTGCCAAGCATTGCCGCCTCTTCGCCAAATGAGGCTTGCAGTGGTCCCACGGATAAGCGAAGAATACGGAGCGTTTTAGGGGGCGTGCCATGTTTCAAACCGATTTGTTCAAAGGCCGCACAATTCTGATCACCGGCGGCGGCACCGGCTTAGGCCGTTCGATGGCGCTGCGGTTCGCCGAGGTGGGCGCGAATTTATTTCTGGTTGGCAGACGCGAAGAGCCACTCGTTGAAACGTGCGACGCGATTCGCGCCAAGGGCGCCCGGGCTGCGTATGCCAGCGCCGACGTGCGGGATTTCGCGGCCGTCGAAAAGGTGATCGAGGCGGCGGAAAAAGAGTTTGGCGGCGTGGATACGCTGGTAAACAATGCCGCGGGAAATTTCATCGCGCGCACGGAAAAGCTTTCGCCCAACGCGTTCAATGCAGTCGTGGGAATTGTGCTGCAAGGAACGTTCCACTTCACGCTCGCGCTGGGCCGCAAGTGGATCGAGGCGAAGCAGCCAGGGAATGTGTTGAACATCGTCACGACATATGCGGCCACAAACGCGGGTTCTGGATTCGTGGTCCCGTCTGCCTGCGCGAAAGCGGGCGTGCTGGCGCTGACGCGCTCGCTCGCCGTCGAATGGGCCAAGCACCACATTCGGCTCAACGCGATTGCTCCCGGCCCATTTCCCACGGAGGGGGCCTGGTCGCGGCTGATGCCCAACGAACAAATTCAGCAGCAAGCCAAAGAGCGCCACCCCATGAAGCGCTTCGGACGACACGACGAGCTCGCGAATTTGGCGGTGTATTTACTGAGCTCGCAAGCCGACTACGTGAACGGCGAATGCGTGGTGATCGACGGCGGTTTGTGGTTGCGTGGCGCCGGCGAGTTCAACGATTTTCTCGATATGCCGGACGCCGCCTGGGACATGCTTGAATCGGCGCGAAAGAAATAGAAAACCGGGATGTTTCAGCGAGTGCGAGCGATTTCCGAACCTTTCCATCGGGATTCATTTCGGAGTATATTGACCCCAACGGGCCCCCTTATCGCCACGAACCGTGGAGCGGCCATGCACGCACGAAGCACGTACTACCGCGTTAAGCCGGATAAGTATGAAGCCTTCCTGGACGCGATATCGCAGTCCGTTCCCCTGATGCGCCAGCAGAAAGGATTTCATTCGATGTGCGTGATGCGCACCGCGGGATCGAATCCGCCCGACGTGCGGGTGATGACGATGTGGGAAACGCAACAGGCCCTGCAGGATAGCGAGCGAAATGTTTATTTTTATCAGGCGGTCACCCGCGCGCTCGCGTTTTCCCAGGGGTTCCCGCGAATCGTGGAAGAAGAAGTGGCCCTCAGCGACTTTCCCGACTGAATTCTGGTAACACTGCGCCGCTGCCGCCTTGACCGCTCGTGCCCGCGCCAGTAGTCTATTCTCTTCGAACAAGCGAGAAAAACCTTCATGACCACCGAGACGATTCAAATCACTCTGCCCGACGGTTCCACCCGCGACGTGCCGCGCGGAACCACCGCGGGACAAATCGCCCTGCAGATTGGGCCGCGGCTGGCGAAGGAGGCGCTCGTCGCCCGTGCCGACGGCGAGCTCGTGGATCTCTCGAAGCCCCTCGAAGCAAACACCAGGATCGCCATTCTTACTTCGAAGGACCCGGAAGCGGTTCAAGTGTTCCGCCATTCCGCGGCGCACTTGCTCGCCGCCGCGGTGATGGAGTTGTATCCGAACGTGAAGCTGGGCATTGGACCGCCGATCGAGAACGGGTTTTTCTACGAATTCGTGCGCGAAGAACCTTTCACTCCGGACGACCTCGAAAAAATCGAAGCGAAAATGCGCGAGCTGGCCTCGAAGGATATTCCCAACGAGCGAAAATGGATCCCGAAAGCTGAGGCGCTGGAGCTGTATCGCAAGAGCAATCAGGAATTTAAGTGCGAGCTGGTGGAAGAGAAAGTCACCGACCCGTTGGTTTCTTTTTACACCACCGGAAAATTCGTGGATTTTTGCCGCGGCCCGCACATTCCCTCCACCGGACGAATCAAAGCGTTCAAGCTGATGAACGTCGCCGGCGCATACTGGAAAGGCCAGGAGGGAAATCCGCAGATGCAGCGGATTTACGGCGCCTGTTTCGTCGATCAAAAGGACCTCGACGAATATTTGCACAAGCTGGAGGAAGCGAAGCGGCGCGACCATCGCAAATTGGGCGCGGAACTCGATCTTTTCAGCATTCAGGATGAAGCCGGACCGGGCCTGATCTTTTTCCATCCGAAGGGCGGCATCATTCGCCGGGAAATGGAAAACTGGCTGCGCAGCGAACTGGAAAAGCGCGGCTACGACATCGTCTATACGCCGCACATTATGCTTCGCGAGCTCTGGAAGACCAGCGGCCACGCCGGTTTCTACGCGGCCAACATGTTTGGCCCGATCGAAGTGGAAAAGGCCGAATACCAGCTGAAGCCGATGAATTGCCCCGGCCACATCTTGATTTATAAATCGCACCTCCGCAGCTATCGCGAGTTGCCCGTTCGATTCGCGGAGCTTGGCACTGTTTACCGTTATGAGCGGTCGGGCGTGCTGCATGGATTGCTGCGCGTTCGCGGATTCACGCAGGACGACGCGCACATATTCTGCATGCCGGAACAAATCGAAAAGGAAGTGCAGGATTGTGTCGAGTTCGCGTGGGAAGCTCTGCGCGTTTTCGGATTCGACCGTTATGAAGTGGAGCTTTCCGGCGGCGATCGCTCACGCCCGCAGGACTATGCCGGAACTCCGGAAGAGTGGGACAAAGCCGAAGGCGCGCTGATCAGCACGCTCGACCGGATGAACGTGCCGTACAAATTCATTCCGGGCGAAGCAGCGTTTTACGGGCCGAAGATCGACGTGAAGCTGGTGGACGCCATCGGCCGCCCGTGGCAGCTCACCACCGTGCAGTTCGATTTCAACCTGCCGCAGCGATTTAAGCTCGAATATGTGGGCGAAGACGGCTCGCGACACCAGCCACTGATGGTCCATCGCGCGCTGCTGGGTTCCGTCGAGCGATTCTTCGGCGTACTGATCGAGCATTATGCCGGCGCATTTCCCACATGGCTCGCTCCGGTGCAGGTGGGCGTGCTGCCGGTGAGCGGAAAATTCAGCGATTATGCCGCGAAAGTGACGAAGCACTTGCAGGATGCGGGCGTCCGCGTGCACTTTGACGATCGCAACGAAAAGCTCCAAGCGAAAATCCGCGATGCGCAGATGCAGAAGATTCCCTATATGCTGATCATCGGCGGAAAGGAAGCCGAAGCTGGAACCGTGGCTGTGCGCCACCGCTCCAAGGGCGACCTCGGCCCGCGTTCGCTGGAGCAATTTACATCGGACGTACTCGAAGAGATCAAATCGCGCTCTGTCGCGTGAGGTGCGCGAGCACGTGCAGGGCAAGACGCGCCAGGAAGGGCGAATTTTGCGCGTCTTGAGGGGCGTTTTGGCGCCTTGAATCCCCTGTTGCGGATGTAACCTAAACCCGTGCTATACTTTTCGGCCCGCCCCTCTAACGGCTTGCTTCTGGGTGTAGAGGGCTGGATAGCGGGCCGCGAAAAGCAGTTTCGCGAGCCTGGGAGGTGGTTTTATCGCTGAGCGCAGTGGAACTCCTGGCCTTCGGGTCAACGAAAGAATTCGCGCCCGGGAAGTTCGTGTGGTGGACGAAGCGGGCAATCAGCTTGGCGTGTTGACTTTTTTTGACGCCATGAAAGCGGCGCGCGAAGCCGGCATCGACCTTGTGGAAATCTCGCCGAACGCGGTTCCGCCGGTCTGCAAGCTGGTGGACTACGGCAAATTTTTATACGAGCAGAATAAAAAGGCTCACGAAGCGAAAAAGCATCAGAAGAGCTCGCATATCAAGGAAGTGAAGTTCCGGCCATCCACGGCAGAACACGATTATCAGGTTCGTAAGAACCAGATCATCCGGTTTCTCGGCGACGGTTACAAAGTGAAGGCGATGATTTTCCATCGCGGCCGCGAAATGGCGCACCAGGACGTGGGCCGTAAAAAGATGGACCGGCTGCTGAAAGAAATTATGGATCACGCGCAGGTGGAGTTCGGGCCGCGCATGGAAGCGAACATCCTGCTCGCGCTGCTGGCTCCGAAGAAAGGCGCAACGGCAGCCGCTCCGGCGCGTCCGGCACAGCCGGGCGAGCAAGCGTAAGAATTTTCAGGAAGTAAGCGGTTCGCCGCAGGGCAATCGTGGAAATCAGGCGCCGCGATCTGGCGCGGAAAATAATAAGCAGTCGCGAAGGGCTGCCCGACAGAGGATATCGTGAAGAAGAACAAGAAAATGAAGTTGAAGACGCACCGCGGCGCAGCCAAGCGCTTCAAGATCACGTTGACCGGCAAAGTGATGCGGTGGCATTCCGGCAAGCGGCATTTGCTGGGCACGAAGAAACCGCGCCGCATGCGCAAGCTTTTGAATAAGGTGCAGGTGAATCAATCGGACGTGAAGAACGTCCGCCTCGCGCTGCCGTACGGCTTGTAGAAGTTTGCGGTAGCAGTTCCGCCGAACGGCGAAAGCCGATCCCGGCGTTGAGTTTTTAACCGAGCCAGTCAGAGCGTAACGGGTGCCTGACGGCCGGTTGTTCCGCCCGCGCAGTTCTTTGCGCTGGGTGGGATGTAAACGCAGACCCACGAGACAAACCCGTCCGGTGCTTGCGTATTTTCGCGAGCGGTCTGGCCCCGTTTGTCTCCTTACACGAAAGCGCCATTCGATCGCGCAACAGGAGAATTGAAACATGCCTCGAGTTAAACGTGGAACCAAACGCCGCGCCCGCCGCAAAAAGCTGCTGAAGCACGCCAAGGGTTTTTTCCTGACAAAGGGAAAGCTGTATCGGTCCGCGAAGGAAGCGGTGAACCGTTCGCTGCGCTATACCTACCGCGACCGTCGCGTGCGGAAGCGCGACTATCGCGCGCTGTGGATTCAGCGCATCGGCGCTGCCGCGAGAAATAATGGCATGACCTACAGCCAGTTGATTCACGGCCTGAAAGCTGCCGGTATTAATCTCGACCGCAAGGTGCTTTCGGATCTGGCGGTGAACGACGCGGAAGGATTCACCGCGCTCGTCGCAGCCGCAAAGCCGCATCTGCCGAAGCCTGCCGCCGCGCACGCCGCAAAGCCGACGCCGGTTCGGCATCACGAAGAGGGATAACGACGGTCGCTCCATTCGGTGGGCCGGCGCGCTGTGCTTACGCGCCGGCTAACCGTTCACGCGCTTCGCTCGAAATTCTGTGCTTTCGCGACCACCTGGCTGTACGCGATGATGTCTCCTGCCTTGGGCGCTCATGACTGACAAATCTATCGTCGAACAAAAACTTGCGGATTTGGGCGACACAACTCCGGAAAGAGTTGCTGCCCGCTTTGCCGAGGTGCGCAGGAAATTCGACGAAGACGCCGCACGCCAATCCACGAATCGGGAGGCGTGGCGCGCGTTCGTTATCCAATGGACCGGGCGAAAATCCGGCACGCTCACGCAGATCACCGACAACTGGCTGAAACCCGCTTCGCCGGAGTTGAAACGTGTGATCGGCCAGGAGCTGAATCAACTGAAGGCGCACGTGGAATCCGTGCTGGCCGAACGCCAGTCGGCTATCGAAGCGGCCGCCGAGCAATCCGCGCTCGCTCGCGACCAGATCGACCTTTCCCTTCCGGGGATCGAGCACGCCATTGGCACGCGGCACTTGATTCGCCAGACGTACGACGAACTGCTTCGCATTTTCGGCGCGATTGGGTTTAGCGTCGTCGAAGGCCCCGAGATCGAAACTCCCTACTACAATTTCGAAGCGCTCAACATCCCCGAGCATCATCCCGCGCGCGACAACATGGACACGTTTTACATCGAGGGTTCGCGCACCGGCCATGTGCTGCGAACGCACACCTCACCCATGCAGATTCGGACCATGGAAAAGCAGGCACCGCCGGTGCGCATCGTTGTGCCGGGGAAAGTCTATCGTCGCGACAATCCGGATGCGACACACGGCTACATGTTCCATCAGATCGAAGGGCTCGCCGTCGATACCGACATTACGTTTTGCGATTTCAAAGGTACCGTCGATTACTTCGCGCGCGAATTTCTGGGTCCGAAGACAAAGACGCGCCTGCGGCCGAGCTATTTTCCATTCACTGAGCCGTCCGCCGAAGTGGATGCGACGTGCCACGTGTGCGGCGGGAAAGGTTGCCGGGTGTGCAAGCAGTCCGGCTGGATCGAGCTTTTTGGCGCGGGGATGGTGAATCCCGCGGTCTACGGATTTGTGAAATACGATGCCGAGCGTCTGTCCGGCTTCGCATTCGGTATGGGCGTCGATCGGCTGGCGATGATGAAGTACGGCGTCACCGAGGTGCCGCTGCTGTTTCAGAACGACGTGCGGTTCTTGCGGCAGTTTTAGTTCGTCGCGCTTTGCGGACGTTTGAAAACTTTCGATGAAAATTATTTACAACGAGCTGAAGGAATTCGTGGACGTCGCGGCGGCTCCAGCCGAGCTGGCTTCGCGGCTTTCGCTCGCGGGCGTGGCCATCGATTCGGTTGAAGATACGGTCGCCGGACCGGTGCTCGATGCAGAAGTCACTGCGAATCGTCCGGACTGCCTCGGGCATTTGGGAATTGCGCGCGAAACGGCGGCGATTTACCGGCTGCCGCTCAAGCCGTTCCATCCGAACTTGAAGGAATCCGCGGAAAAAGTTGGCGCAGCAGTGCGCGTGGAAATCGAGGTTCCGGAGCTCTGCGGACGATTCACAGCGCGGGTATTGCGCGGAGTGAAAGTGCAGCCGTCGCCGGACTGGCTGCGGCAGCGCCTCGAATCGATCGGCGAAAAATCGATCAACAACGTGGTTGATGTGACGAACTACGTGATGTTCGAGCTTGGCCACCCGATGCACGCGTTCGACTACGACAAAATCGCCGAGAAAAAGATCTTAGTTCGCCGAGCGCGAGCCGGAGAAAAACTCCGCACACTTGACGGCGCGGAGCGGACGCTTGCGAAGGATATGTGCGTGATCGCCGATCCATCGCGCGCGATCTCGATTGGCGGCGTGATGGGTGGCGCGGATACAGAAATCGGATTCAGCACGAGAAACATTCTGATCGAATGCGCCTGGTTCGACCCAATATCGATTCGCCGGACTTCGAAAGCGCTTGGGCTGCGCTCGGAAGCGTCGTACCGCTTCGAGCGCGGCGCTGATCCCGAAATGGCCGACCTCGTGTCACAACGCGCTGCGGAATTAATTCAGCAGGTAGCGGGCGGCGAACTGCTCGCCGGCGTGGTGGATGTGTATCCCGGCCGCCGCGCCGAAGGAAAAATTGAACTATTGCGTAAAGAGTTGCTTCGCGTGATGGGCGCAGACGTCCCCGACCGCGACATTGAATCGATACTCGGCGCGCTCGGCTTTCATCCGGTCCGCGTGGACGCGAATCGCGGGAGTGAAGGATCGCTCGCCGCCGTTTGGGAATGCCGCGCGGTTTCCTGGCGCAGCGATGTGACGCGTGGAATCGATCTGATCGAAGAAGTGGCGCGGCACTACGGCTACGACAAATTCCCCGCGCGGTTGCCGCCGTCAAAGCTGCCCGCACAGCGTTTGCCGCACGCCGTGGCACAGGATCAATTGCTCGAGCGCATCGTGGCACTGGGATATCACGAGATTGTGGAGATCCCGATTGTCGATACGGAGCGCGATGCGATGTTCCGAGCGGCACACGTTCAACCCGCCATCCTCGGGAACCCGCTGGCCGAGGACGCGTCGGTGATGCGCTCGTCCGGAACGGTGAGCCTGGTTCGCGCCATTGAATGGAATCTGAATCACGGCCAGCGCGACGTGCGCCTGTTTGAAATCGGCAAGAAATACGAACTGCGCGATGGCCAGCCGGTGGAGACGCGCGTTCTCACATTGGGAGCGACCGGCCTGGCGCGCGAAAAAACGATTCACGAGTCGGCCCGCGAAGTCGAATTTGCCGATCTGAAGGAGATCTCGACCGGATCGGCGAGTTGGCCGGAGGGTTTTCGTGGCTGCCGGGCGGTCCCGCGTGGCTCGCTGCCGCAAGAGCCGCCAAAGTTTCGGTCTCGCGCGGCGGCGACGGTCCGGAAATTCAGCACGAACATCATCTGGGCGAAGCCGGTTTGCTCGCTCGAAAAGTGGCTGATCCGTTGAAGATCCGCCAGGACGTTTATCTCGCCGAGCTGTTGCTCGAGCCTCTTCTCGAGTCCATTGAGGCCGCGAAAGCTGCGGTGCGGTTCACACCGCTACCGCGATTCCCCGCCGTCGAACGCGATTTTTCGCTGGTACTGGCGGATGGCGTGCCGTTCTCGGAAGTCGTGGAAACGATCACGTCACTGGGAATTCCAGAGCTGCACAGCATCGAAGCCGCTGATCTTTTCCGGGGCGGCCAGGTGCCGGAGGGTAAGTTTTCGCTGATGATTCGGGTCACCTTTCAGAATCCAAACGCGACGTTCACCGACGCCCAGCTCAACGATTTCTCCGCTCGAATCGTGGCGGCACCTGGAAAAGAATCTCGGCGCCGCACTGCGGACCTCCTAAGCACGCTCCGGGACCATCCGTTCCTTTCGCCATGAATCCATCAACACCCGGTTGCGTCCGCGCATTCGATGGCCGACAATACTCGTGCCTCAGCCAGAAGCACCTCAATGAAGATTCAAATCTTCGACCAAACCTATAACGTGAACGCCGACGGCAACGAAGAATACCTGACGGAACTCGCGGCGTATGTGGACAAGAAAATGCGCGCTGTTTCCGAATCAACGCAGATGGTGGATTCGGTGAAAGTGGCGGTTCTCGCAGCGCTGAATATCGCTGACGAAACTTTCACGCTGCGCCAGCGAACTACCAGAAGCTGGAAGGCCCGATTCGCCAGCGCATGGAAAAGTGCGTATCGATGGTCGAAAAAGCACTCGAGCAGGCCAACTGACGCGGACACCGTTTGCCCTCCGCTTTCGGCACACTCGCGGCACAACCCATTGGATACAAAGGCCATCTCTTATATGATGGCTGGTGCGGATGTCTTAGGATGCGGTCGATATTGACAAATGGCTCCTAAACTCAAAATTCGGGCGTTTGTGATTCCGGTGGCGCTGCTGATGCTGCTGGTCTTCGCCACCACGCTCGGGACTTTCGCTCACAGTCATTCCGGTTCGTCCGAAGCGAACTGTTCGATCTGCCATTTCAATCATCAACCGATCGACCAGCCTCTGGTAGCCGATAACGAACCGTCGTTAGCTCAGGTCGAGACCCGTTTTGAAGCAGAGACACCTGCATTTCCTCCGTTGCTTGTCGCTCCGCGGCTTCCCGCGCGAGCACCGCCTTCCGCGTAAAGCCTGAATTCTCCCGTGCCGCGTCTGGCACATCGACTCAATCCATTTTCCACGTCTAGTTCGATTTGAAGGTTGAAGACCATGCGTTCACGATTCATCCAATGCGCAGCTCTCGCAGCGCTCGTGCCTTTTGCACACGTTGCGCTCGGCCAATCCGCGCCTGCACCGCAAGCGCCGGCGCCGACGCAAACGGTTCAGTCGCACGGGGCGATCCGCCTGACGCTCGACGAAGCGATTCAGCTCGCGATTCAGCACAATCACAACCTGAAGGCCGCGCAGACTACGATTCTTCAAAACCAAGCGCAGGAAATTACCGCCAATCTGCGGCCGAATCCGGTGATCTCGTTCGGCGAGCAATATTTCCCCTTCTTCCAGCCAAACGAGTTCAGCGCGGACTACATCGACAACAACGCGGAATTCGACGTGGGGCTCAGCTATTTGTTCGAGCGCGGCAAGAAACGCCAGCATCGTTTGCAGGCCGCACAGGATCAAACCGCGGTCACCCGCTCGCAGGTCGCGGACAATGAACGCACGCTTGCGTTCAACGTGGCGTCGCAATTTTTCAGCGTGCAACTGGCTGAATCAACGCTGGACCTCGCTCTGCAGGATCAAAACAGTTTTCAAAAGACGGTGGAAATC
>CAWAVW010000001.1:0-662380 GCA_963785585.1 uncultured Acidobacteriota bacterium | reverse complement strand
AGTATTGTGCCGGAACGACTCTTGTCGAAGACCAAGCGTCGCACTGGCGACGAAGCACGACGGATGGACTTGGACGTTTGATCGAGGTTGACGAACCGAACTCCTCAACGATCGTCAACGTGTGCCCAGGTACCGGCGAGCCGATCTGGGTGACGAACTATACGTACGATACGCTGGACGACCTCCTGACGGTCGTGCAGGGTGGTTCCCACAACCGCAGCTTCATTTACGATTCGCTTAAGCGCCTCACATCTTCGACGAACCCCGAGACCGGCACGACGCCGGTGACTTATACCTACGACTCGGACGACAACGTCAAAACAAAAAGCGACGCCCGCAGTCTGACGATCACGTACGCGTACGACAATCTAAACCGCATGACTGGGCGGACGTATTCGAATGGTGATCCAGCTGTTAGCTACGCCTATGATCAATCGACGTGTGTCGTCGTTTCCACGTGCTACAACGTGGGTCGGCGCACCTCGATGACCGACGCTGGCGGCTCAGAATCCTGGGCCTACGACAAAATGGGACGGGAGTGGGGCGAATCGCGCACCACGGCTGGCGTTACTAAAACCGCTGGCTACACCTACGACCTCATGGGCGGACTCCTCACCCTCACCTATCCGAGCGGTCGCACCCTCACCTACACGCCCAACGATCTCGATGATCCCGTCGAAGTCGAAGACGTTCCCAACTCACTCATCTACGCTTCTGGGGGCACCTACGCGCCGCAACAAAGCCTTTCCGGTCTGGTCTCGGGCGGCGCCTACAATTCGACTTTCATCTACAACAATCGTCTCCAGCCCTGTTGGATCTACACGACCACGGCGGCGGCACTGCCGACGAACACACTGTGCACTGCCACGGCTTCGGCGGCAACGGCCATCGACCTGAAATACAATTTCAATTTCGGCGTGGCCGACAACGGCAACGTCATTGGAATCACCAACAACCGCGACACGACCCGCTCGCAGCAGTTCACATACGATCAGGTCAATCGCCTCACAAGCGGAGAGACCACCTCCACCTATTCCACCAGCCCCTCGCACTGTTGGGGTGAAGCCTATGTGTATGACAATCAGTCCAGCGGCAGCGGTGAATACGGCAACCTCACCAACATCAACGTCGTATCCAACTCCTATAACGGTTGCACCCAGGAAAGCCTGAGTATTTCCTCGGGTACTGCAAACCAGATCGCCTCATTCAGTTACGATCAGGTCGGCAACACCCTCAACGACACCCACAATACCTACGCGTACAACGCCGAAAGCGAAATCAAGTCCGGTGGAGGCGTCAACTACACCTACGACGGTGACGGCAATCGGGTCGAAAAGAACACCATAAAGATTTATTGGTACGGCGCGGGTGCCACTATTCTCGACGAGTCGGACACCTCCGGCAACATCACCGACGAATTCGTCTTCCTCGGCGGCAAACGCATCGCCCATCGCTACGCCAGCGGCGTAATCAACTATTACGCCGAGGACATGCTCGGTACCAACCGCGTGATTCTTCCCTCGGCTGCGGGCAGCCCCTGCTACGACGCCGATTTCTATCCCTTCGGTGGCGAGCGCGCATACACCAGCACCTGCGCCGAGAACTACAAATTCGAAGGCAAGAAACGCGACCAGGAAACCGGCAACGACGACTTCGGGGCTCGCTACTATACTTCCTCCTTCGGCCGATGGGAATCTCCGGACTGGTCCTCGGTACCGGCGCCCGTTCCTTACGCCAATCTCACGAATCCTCAGACTCTCAATCTCTATGCGATGGCTCGTGATAACCCCGAAACCTTCGCCGATTTGGACGGGCACCTACTTCAAGGCCTCCCGGGCATCGACCCATTTCCATCCGCACTCTCCGTCTCTCAACAAAGAGCGTGGCAAAACGGACCTTCGCAGCAGGCGCAAAATACGGCCAACCAGCCAGCCCCCACAAATCCTGACGGTACGCCAAAACCTCCGACGAATGACGTTCCGAAGTTGCCGGACGGGAAGCCGCCGGGTTGGAAGCCCGGAGATCCGTTGGTGCCCAATGAATGGGTGCCAGGAACAGGCACAACTGATCGACCCACCAGATGGGACCCGAAGTATCCCATTCCAGGGCAATCTCCACCAAACGTGAGCTGGGACCCGAGTGGACACTGGGACCATAACGACGGGAAAGGGGACCGGACTCGCTGGTTGCCAGGTGGAGGCGGTCAAGTAGATCACTGGGGTGTCCCAATCCCTAGCGCGAAGCAGATTGTCATCGGTATTGGTGCGGTCGGAACGGGATATCTGATCTACCGCGGTATACGTATGCTGCCATCGGTGGTGTTCCCGCCGCTGTGGCCGACGATTCCGCTGAACGCTGCGATTCCATGATGGAAAGGAAAAGGCTGCGTCCAGCGAGCGGAAAGATCGGTCCCATAGGAGGTGACCAGTGAAATTTTTCACGACAGAAGAAGCGAAGAGTTGGTGCCAGGCGCGTGGCTTGAAAGTTACGGCTGACCGCTATCTTCACTACGAGCCGGAGAGCCCGCATTGCTTCACCATCGGACTGGACGACAAGCCTTCGCGCGTCATCGCTTTGGCGGACTATCTGGTGCCCACTTGGGAAGACGTTCCCTTTGAAGGAGCGCTCCTTTGGATCAGGGAGCGCGGCATCTGGGGTGACTTCTCTGAGAACACTGGAGACATGATCGTCCAGCAAATGCGCCTTGCAAAAGGCGAGACAGAACCTCTGGAAAAACGCCCAGGGCATCTCTTTGGACGCGAAGAGCTGTTCGAGATGCATTCCTATTTTGTAATCCCGTTACTGTTTGGCTGGGATGCCTTTCTGGTACCGGAGGGCAAGGACTACTTTCTTTTTGTCAGCCACGACGGTGTTGTAGGTGTTGTGTGCCGAACGCAAGAAACGTACGAGGAGCTGTTCCATCGCGCGCGTGATTGGAACCCGCGAGAAGACAAGGGTTGGTATCTCAAACATGTGGGAGCTAGCTCCGCGATCTGACCGCCGAGCAGAGTAGCTGTCGTTCGCGTTTTTGGGCGGCTAGGGCGAGCGATCCGGGAGTGGGTAAGCTATTAGTGACGGCAGGCCAGGGAGTTGTCCAGACCATCAGGGATCATCCGGTGGCGACCGGCGTGGTGGTGGGCACGGTCGCGATAGGAGCGACAATTTTGACAGGTGGCGCGGCAGCGCCAGCGCTGGCTCTCATTCCCTAAGGTCAACACAATAGGAGCACTGCAAATGACGTTCGAAGAGTTGGACAACCAGCTGCCAAATGGGTTCCACGATGCGGAACTTCACAGCGTGAGAATCGATTACGTGCACGGGACGATGACATTGCACATGAGCTTCTGGGTTGGAGATCTGAAAGGCCCCAACCGAGAGGAATACAGGGCTGGAGAGCTACGGATAACGGGACTGTACTTTTGCGCGATTGACCCTCCCGATCCTGAATGTCGGTACGTGCCGCATGGGTCTGCTTTGAACGTCTCTGGAGATCGCGCCAAACCAGACACGTTCCCGGCACTTGAAAAACTCTCGCAGACTCTTCCGCCCGGAGTTTCGTGTTATCGATTCTTCGTGCATGAGTGGAACTCGTTCATCAACATAGCTGCGAAGGACGTTCAGGTTTCCTGGATCGAAGAGGGAGCGCCGACAGCGGTTGCAACGTCCTAACCAAGCAGCATGAGGTAAGTCAGGTCTCTTTCCTGACGATCCGTGGGACATTCTGGGCGAGCAGCTTCTCGAATGCCTCCCGTTGCTCGGCGGTGGGAAAGACGCGCTTCGGAATCACGGTGAACGACCGAGAGCCGTAGTAAAGCACGAAAGAGTGAGCATCAACGAGCGCCTGCGAATACATGCTCCACTGAAGCTGTGAATCGATGTGCGCTGTGCGGAAATGGATACCCTCCGGTGAAAACGTGAGCGAATAATCATCACGAAACTTTGGCTCTCGGCGGAACACCACAGACGGAATGACCGCGAAGGCTGCAACAAGCATGAGGGTGAAGGCAGCCGCAATCCCAACCACAACTATGCCGTACAAGCGTGACCGGACCGAGTTTTTGTACCACGGTGAATGAGAGAGTTTACATCACAACCTCATCGGACAACGGTGCAACTGGCGGCTCGTAGGGAGCCGTAGGCGACCGGAGAGCCGCCAGTTGGGGCGCGAACGCCGCCGGCGCCGGCGGCCTGTATCCCAGTGCCGAGTGTGGACGCAGCGTGTTATATACCACCCGCCATTTCTCGATCACCACCTGGGCCTCCCTCAGCGAATAGAAAATCTCTCCGTTCAAGCATTCGTCCCGTAACTTCCCGTTGAAACTTTCGCAGTAGCCGTTTTCCCAGGGACTCCCTGGTTCGATATACAGCGTCCCTGTACCCACCTTCGCCAGCCACTTCCGCACCTCTTCGGCGACGAACTCTGGCCCGTTGTCCGAACGAATGTTCTCCGGGATTCCTCGATACAGCATCACGTCCGCCAGCGCTTCGATCACTTCGTACCGTCCCAATCTTCTCGCTACCCGAATCGCTAAACATTCCCGCGTATACTCGTCAATCAGCGTCAACATCCGCAGCGTTCTGCCGTCGTGCGTCATGGCGCTCACGAAATCGTAACTCCACACATGATTCGCTCGTTCCGGACGCAGCCGAACACACGATCCATCGTTCAACCACAACCGCCCTCGCGGCCTTTGTTTCTGCGGTACTTTCAACCCCTCGCGTCGCCAGATCCTTTGCACCCGATCCTTGCCTACATGCCAACCGCGATTCCGCAAAAGCGCGGTGATTCGCCGGTAGCCGTAGCGCCCGTATTCGCTGGCCAGCGCCACGATCTGTCGCGTCAATGCGTCTTCGTCGGTTCGGTAGAGCACTTCGTAGCGTTGTGTCCCTCTCCACTGCCCCAGCAGCCGGCAGGCATGCCGCTCCGATACTTGGTAGTTCTCGCGTGCATGCCTGACCGCGCCACGCCGCCGCTCGGGGCTTAGAAGTTTCCCTCCGCCACATCCTTTAGAATTTGCTTCTCTAGCGACAACTCGGCCACCAGCCGCTTCAGCTTGGCGTTCTCCCGTTCCAGCTCCTTGAGACGTTTGGCTTGATCGAGTTTCAATCCGCCGAATTCCTTTCGCCAGCGGTAGTAGGTCTGTGCGGTGATCTCGGCTTCTTTGCAGGCTTGCGGTGTGGTTTTACCGTTGGCCAGTTCCACTTCAACCTGCCGCAACAGCGTCACGATCTGTTCCGGCTTGTATTTCTTCATCGGCATACCAGCTTCCCTCCAGAGTGAATTCTCTCTCACTCCCGCTGGTACAAAAAACCCCGGTCAGGTCAACCGAGATCACGCGCCCGGTGCTCGAACGCTATCAGCGGCACCTGTTTCACTACCGCAAGCGCGACGGCGAGCCGATGAGCTTCCGCAGCCAGCACGTGCGCCTGGTGGCGCTGCGCTGTTGGTTCCGCTGGCTGACGCGGCAGAATCTCATCCTGCACAACCCGGCTTCGGAACTGGAACTGCCGCGCATGGGTCGCCGCCTGCCCAAACATGTGCTCACCATCTCAGAAGCAGAGCAGGTGTTGCAACAACCCGATATCCACGGTCCTCTCGGACTGCGAGACCGCGCGATCTTGGAAGTGCTGTACTCGTGCGGCATCCGGCGCTCGGAAGTGATCCACCTGAAACTCTACGATCTGGACCCGGAACGCGGCACGCTGGTGATCCGCCAGGGCAAGGGCAAGAAAGACCGCTTCGTGCCCATCGGTGAGCGCGCGATCGCGTGGATGCAGAAATACATCCGCGAGGCGCGCCCGCAGCTCGTGGTGGAGCCGGACCACGGTACGCTGTTTCTGTCGGGTACAGGAGAAGAAATCAGCCCCGACCATCTCACGCTCACGGTGCATGACTATGTGTTCAACGCGAAGATCGGCAAAACCGGAGCGTGTCATCTCTTCCGTCACACGATGGCGACGTTGATGCTGGAAGGCGGAGCCGATATCCGTTTCATCCAGCAGATGCTCGGACACGCGGAACTCTCGACCACGGAGATTTACACGCACGTCTCCATCCGCATGTTGAAGCAGGTCCACACGGCCACGCATCCCGGCGCGGCGCTCGATCACGAACACCCGCAGCCAACCACAGCGGCAGATGCCGAGGCCCAGGAGGAGCTGTTCGCCGCGCTCGACGCCGACGCCGAAGCCGAGCTTGATCGAAACGCCGCCGACTCCGAGGAGAAAGGCTGACCCATATACAAATCTCGTATATCCTGCCGTACGCGAAAATTTACGCGGAGAGCTGAACAATCCTCTTGACAGGTTTTTCGAGGACGCCTCGAAAACCGCGCTGTTAGCTGCGTTCCCTGACTCGCTGACCCCAGGAAGAACCTGAACAAAAAGAGTAGCTGCAAGCGGTCTCGCGCTGACTTAGAATCAATGCCGGTGCTCAGTGTGAGTGCTCGGGCCGTGGCTGTTGGTTGTGGCTCGTTGCTCTTTGAAAACAAAAATCGTGTCTGGGCCGAGGCACAGCTAAAGGAAAAAACTCGCGTCAGGGGTTCGAGAGAAAAAATCCAGGCGTGCATTAGGGCCGAGAGCGGGTTAAGCCGAGAACTGCGTTGGGGATAGCGGGAGTGGTGGTTGAAAATCGTGGTGGATGCAGTAGTTGGCGCAAAATACGATCAATACCACGCCGCCAACCGCCGATCCCGCCGGAACGCGGACAGACCCGAATCTGAACCCGCAGCCGAGTACTTCAAACTCCGACTCGTCCACAAGTTCTAGCTCCTCTACCCGCACGCCAGCTACTGGGCCGCCCGATACGACCGTCCCACTTCCAGGGGGTACCGACAGAACATACGGACCCGATGGCCGCGCCGTTAAAGATGTCGATAGCGGCCATGATCACGGGGCGGGCGATCCACATGCCCATGATTGGGATCACAGCGGACCCAAACCACAGCGAGGACCTGGACGTCCGCTAACTCCAGAAGAGAGAGAGCAAATCAAAAAGGTTGGCCAAGGGGCGGCTGCGGTAGGAGTAGGGGCGGCGATAGGCTATGGCATCCATGTCATCGTCACTACCGCGCCAGAATGGCTGCCTTTTGTTGCCGCATTTTAGATTGGTTCTGAGAGCAGCGAGGCGAAGCATGAACGTTCAAATGACAAACTCGACAGCGCAGCGATTCAACGCCGTTCGGTGGCACGACTCGAAGTTAGTTGGCCTCTGCTTCTACAGAGCCGGGGAAGAGGACCGGGTGAAAATCTCTTTGGAGTTGCTAGGCCATGATGGCTCTCTGACGCCAGCCGAGATCATCTTCAAGGAGAGTGCCTATATCGAGGCCGACGTTTACCTACAGGCTAAATCCATGTGTTCCGATGACATCTCGGATGCGGAATGCTTGGAGTCATCCGACTGGAAAAACACAGTGTCACAGCCAGGGCCATACGATGTCATTCAAGGCAATCGTGGGTTAGAGGAGTTCCTGCACTTCAGGATCAGCATGTGTGTGCCGGGTGGCACGATCAACATCCTGGCTAAGGATTTTTCGTTCGAACCGCCTGTCTCAACATAATCGAGGCTGCCGATCCCGACCGTTGAGCAGAGTACCTGCCGTTTGCGTTCATGGGCGCAAGAGCAGAGCATTGCGCAAACTGCACAGAACAAAGTAGGTTCCACCGACTACGAGCAGGCCAAAAGCAAGGACAACTATAAGGCCGGTACCAACAAATGTAATCAGTTGTGTGCCGATGTGGTCCAAGAGTCAGGAGCCTCAAGACCAAAGGTGCCGCGTTCGGGTATCCTCGGCTGGTTGGGGTTCACCAGAGATCCTACGGCTAATGAATTAGCAAATCCTAACGTCCACATAGCAGGCTGGTCGTCCCCGATGGCCGTATCTTCGGCCAAACCAGGCGACATAATTGCTCAGGCCCACGGGGCCTGGGGACACGCTGGCGTGGTTGTAATGTGGAACGGGAAACTGCAAACAGTTTCGGTGAATTCGACTACTAACCCCGCCGGAATAGTAACTCGGAATGACTGGGGATTCAGGCCTCGCGGCGGAAACGGTGAAGGCCCGAATGATCCTGCGCCTGTAGTAAGACGGTACATCGGTGGCGACCAATGATAGGAAGGAATATGCGAGTCGTGATTTTCCTCCTTGCCTTGCTTTTTGCCTGCCTCGGTGGATGGGCGCTGATGTATCCATCCTCCAGTGACCCGAAGAACATCAAGTACGTTCTCTGGAAGGCGGGCCTCTACAGGGTGAATCTTGAAGTGGCGACTACCGCGATGATCGGCGACACTGGCCGGGACAAGCTCGTAGTGGGTAAAACAAAAGCGCAGCTTCGAGATAGATTCGGCCCTCTCGTCTCAGCGGCGGAGACTTCACCATACCTCAGAAGCTGTTATCAGAACTCGTCCTGGAAGGACAGGGACGTGCTCTTCATCGGGGCGAGTCCGTGGATGGTGGTCTTTGACGGTGATAAGGCCACAAGCCTGGTGCTGATTAAGGGGTGCTAGGTCGTGCGAACTCGGGACGGTGCCTGCGGCACCGGGTGGGGGATGACACGACCCGCTCGCAGCAGTTCACATACGATCAGGTCAATCGCCTCACAAGCGGAGAGACCACCTCCACCTATTCCACCAGCCCCTCGCACTGTTGGGGTGAAGCCTATGTGTATGACAATCAGTCCAGCGGCAGCGGTGAATACGGCAACCTCACCAACATCAACGTCGTATCCAACTCCTATAACGGTTGCACCCAGGAAAGCCTGAGTATTTCCTCGGGTACTGCAAACCAGATCGCCTCATTCAGTTACGATCAGGTCGGCAACACCCTCAACGACACCCACAATACCTACGCGTACAACGCCGAAAGCGAAATCAAGTCCGGTGGAGGCGTCAACTACACCTACGACGGTGACGGCAATCGGGTCGAAAAGAACACCATAAAGATTTATTGGTACGGCGCGGGTGCCACTATTCTCGACGAGTCGGACACCTCCGGCAACATCACCGACGAATTCGTCTTCCTCGGCGGCAAACGCATCGCCCATCGCTACGCCAGCGGCGTAATCAACTATTACGCCGAGGACATGCTCGGTACCAACCGCGTGATTCTTCCCTCGGCTGCGGGCAGCCCCTGCTACGACGCCGATTTCTATCCCTTCGGTGGCGAGCGCGCATACACCAGCACCTGCGCCGAGAACTACAAATTCGAAGGCAAGAAACGCGACCAGGAAACCGGCAACGACGACTTCGGGGCTCGCTACTATACTTCCTCCTTCGGCCGATGGGAGTCTCCCGACTGGTCCTCCATACCTGCGCCGGTTCCTTACGCCAATCTCACGAATCCTCAAACCCTAAATCTGTACATAATGGCTAGCGATGACCCCGAGACTTTCGCCGATCTCGACGGGCATTGCGGCCAACAAGACGGAGGCGGATGCCCTCACGTAGAGGTTAAGGCGGATTCCGACCCTCAAGTTATGATGAATGTCAAGCTGGACGACAAAACAACGCGTTCCGGGGTTGGATCGATGATGACGATCACGGTTACCGATGGACAAGGAAAACCGATACCGGGCGCTGTCGTAAAGGAAAACCCGACAACCAGGGATAATTTTGAAAACAGTGCCCAAGCTCAAACAGCGAATTCAAAGACAGTGGCGACCGATCAGAATGGCACAATTCGTGATGTCGTGATGCAGCCCGTTACGGACAAGCATATGGACGACGACCAGGCAAGCATGATTGGCCAGATCTCATCAAACTATGCCGTCGATAAGACGATCACACAGCAGCTTACAATCACCACTACCGGCTCAAGCGGCCAAACATGCACCTGCCAGGCTACATATCAAGAAAGTCTCAAGAACGTAGATGCTTCGGGTCACCTCAACCCGATAAATGTCGCAACTTCTAATAATTTTGCGCCGATTAAACCAACTACACCGGTTGTGACGTCGGTTGTCAAGAAAGACCCACAAAATCCCTAGGAAAGGAAGTTGCAATGACGAAGTTTGTGCGAATCGCGCTCCTGGTTTGCGGTTTTGCTAGTGCGGCGCTAGGTCAGACAAAGTCAGACCTATCTAAGAAATACCAATCGATTTCCGCCTACGAAATCCGACCGGGGGTTCTGATGGTGGCCAAGTTCGACGCTGCCGGCGAGGTTTGTGAGGTGACGATTTCGGGAAATCCTGAATTGCTCGTTCATTCGGGCGCATCGCAGGTCTTAACGAATCAGCTTGCCGACGCGTTGGTTGACGAACTTAGTCCGCCATCAGAGCGTGGTCAGCCTCACGAGTGGTTAAATCCAGCTTCGACGGTCGCCGGAGGCACATATTTCGACAAAAAAGACTACGAAAATATTTCCGTCGAACGTCGCGGAACGATTGGCGAAAGTCTTCAATCACTGAAAATAATTTGGACGAAGCGACGCTGCGATTCCGTCGCCCCCAGTGCAAGCGCGAAGTAGAAATCGAGGAGCCGCAGGCCACGGCGAGCTCCTTTCCTCAAACGCTGCACGTTTCGAAGGGTGGGAGACTAGATCTCGCAGCCAAGCAAACAAGCAATCAGTCGGGCAGGTCGTCGGCCGACTACTCGCGCCGCCGCTCCAAATTTCGCCCTGCGCCTCGTGTAACGGGCGGGTGGCCCACCTTCTAATACGAGTATCCGGTCAAGAGCTGCGGTGTGCCGAAGCATTGCGAAGCGCGATGATACCGCTGCGGCAGACGGCGTTGAGGTTGATTTGGGTTAGCAGTGGAATTTTCGGGTGCAGCGTCCTTTGCGGTTCTTGTAAAGCGTGCGAGTTTCGAATTCAGAGCTACCCGAAATCGTTGGAGCAGGCGACTCCTGGCGACTGCGGGTGATCAGTATGATCGTGGCGGAGCCCGTATCGCCATTCGATTTTGTTCGAGAAAGTGATGAACTTGACGCTACGCACCCTTTGTCCGCCGGGGCGGACAAAGAATGCGGCACCCGAAACATCCAAAGCAGTGAGGCGAAAGGGTGGGCCACCCGCCTGGCCATGTAACCGTACAGGTTGATGGCGGAACCGAAGCGGGATTTGGACCGAAGAGCACATTGGCTGGGGCAACCGATCAGAGCACTCCAGGTCAAATAGCAGTACGCAACCCAAACGTAGCGACCAAAGATGCTGTGACAATCTACATCACAGCAGATCAAGCGAACGCGGCGAACGGCTACATCGCAGATCGCACAAAGAATCCCGCAAACTACCAACTCGTCGGCAAGAGCTGCGTGACCTTCGGAGAGCTGGTCATGAGTCATGCAGGTGCGAAAGCGCCAGACGCAACTCTGCCAAGCCGACTAATTTTGGACATCCGAAATCAGGAGTACCAGGACCATACAGTTCAGTCACAATGAGGTGCTTATGTCAATGAAGAGTGGAGCACTTCTCGGTGCCGCCATCGGAAGTGGGATAGCGGTTGTTATGATCGCTCTCGACAACATAAATCTGGGGCGTATTTCGATACCCTTGGCCGACTTCGTTGACAGGGCCATCTTCCGAGTGTGCCCGCCATACATAGTCGGGTTCTGGAACATCGTGCCCAACAAGGCCGCGTGGTTCCTTATCGCGATCCTTGGGAATGCGGTTCTGTACGGGTTGTTGTTCGGCCTTATAGCCGGTGCCATCTCCCTGTTCCGACGGAGTGCTGCATAGCATCAGCGGGGCCGCTCTCTGGGGCGGCCTTGCTGCGCTTTAGGAGGCCCGGATACGCGGCTGTGGGTGTTGTCCGGGCCTTTCCACTGTTGAGAGAAAAGACGCGCTGGCGGGCTGGTCAAACCGTGATCTCAACTTTTGCGAAATCGCGTAGGCACTCACTGAGACGAAACTGGATGTGCGCGATGCCTAAGCGAAGGAGGCTCACGCGCGAGTCAGGTCCCGCGAGTTGCAGTCGGTACGCACTGGTCCGAAGACACGCTAGGCTTCCTCCGGAAGAACCTCGCCTGTTGCGTCTTGCTATTCGGCACCGAGAAGTTCGTCGCGTGAACTTCCCGCTATCAACCCATTCAGCGTTGGGGGAAAAAATGTGTCGCAGGCAGGCGGGAGTATTTTCGGCGCGCGCGTCGCTTTAATGATTAGGGGAGTAGCGTGCGGTGATAGCGAGGCCTGGTTCGCGGGATACCTATTCAGTGCTGTCGGACAAAGATGTGTCGAAGGCTGGAAATTAAGTTCCGTTGAACAGCCGGACGCAGGGTTGTGAGGGCTCTACATTCCGGAGGAAGTGGCCTCGCGGAGTGCTTATCTGGAAGCAAGAGATTCTCGTGGGTGCGGGGCGGCGCACCATGCCCCAGATCAAGTCCCTAAGCTAGTAGATTGAACCTGATGGCTTTCGTTGTCCTAATTCAGATACACGGCCGAAGCGCAGGGCTCGGGGTAGGTTAAATCCGCCTTCGATCCGGTCTTTGCGGGGTCTTCCCTTTTTACGATCTCGCTGCCTGTTTGACGCTGCCAGACAATAGCGTCACAAACTCATTGAGCGCGTCGGTCTGCTTCGGGTCGAGTTTCTCGACAGCGCGGGAACGTACGGCAAAACGGACTGCGGCCTCCGCGAGCTCGGTGCCAGTCAACGGCGTGTTTCCCGACAGAACCAGCATCGGAGCGGCGGGCAGCTGAAGAACATTCGCCAGTCGCTCGACGGCATCCGGCTCCGGCAAGTACGACGAATTCTCTTCGATCTGAAGTATGGCGTCCAGGTTCACATCCGCTTTCTGAGCGACCGCTTCGATCGTGAGGCACATCTCACGGCGGCGATAGTTGATAAGCGTACCGAATGCAATACGTATGGGCTCGCGTACTGCGGCAGCCGCAGCCCGGGTTGCCTGAAGCGGGCGCGAACCGATTGCGGAAATGGCGCAGCCGTCTTCTTCTGTTGCCCGCTTGAGGAACATTTCATCGGTCATTCGCACCATGTCATTTTCTCCCTTCTAAAAAGATGCGGGCCTGCTCGGCAGTCATCTCGAAATAACGGAGCCCTTCGGGATGCTCCTTGTCAGGTCCAAGATCCGTCATGTATTTCCGGTAAAAGTCTTCAGACTGCGGCAAAGAATGCAGGGCGATTCGTCCGCCGAATCCCTCTTCCTCGCTCAATTCGATCGCCGCTTCCAAGAGTGCAACGCCGACACCGGAGAACTTTGGATCGTCAACGAAGGATTTCAAATTCCACGGAGCACTCTCGATGTACTCGATGTAGAGGACAGCTTTTCCTTTCACTTCGATTTTGGTCTCGGATGCGACGGTGGACACCATCATCAGTCCCTGCATCTGACCTTCGCACTCAATGCCGAGAAAGCGAAACGCCAGAAGATCGACCGAGTCGGCTTTAGTCGTCCAGTCCCAATGGGCGTGTTCCGGCCATTCCTTCTTCTGGACGTACAGCCTTCGAAGTGCTTTAAGACGCTCGGGCTCCCAGTCGAGATGAGTCCTTTTCAACTCGTCACTCGAAAGCTGGTCGACGATTTCGGCCGGCACGAGTTCGGGTTTACCGGCTCGCTTCAGGCGCGATTTTCGTCGATGACTCACATCATCACCAACTCAGCTTTGTGTCGCTGAGCGTCGTCCTCGAAGTACAACTTTCCGCCCGTAGCCAGGCGGTGATCGATAAGCTGATAGAGTCGCAGAGCCTGTCGAACAACCGCAGTTTTGCTCAGGTCCTTTTTCGCGGACAGCGATTCAAGCGCCCGCATCTCCGCGTCGGTCAGATTCAAGGTCATGGTTTTCTTGCTGGTAGCTGACTCTTGTGCCATAACAACCTCCGAGGAAAGTATACCGATTTAGGCCATAAAGTCAACAGAAACTAGCTATAAAATGGCCAACGATTGACCATGTGGATCGAGAAGCGCAGATCGTGAAGGGATTAAATACGAGGATGCTCAGCCTTGCGAGCCAGTATGCTCATCATTTTCAAAGACTTGCGTCTTTGACCCAGCCCCAGCGCTCCCATCCTCGGGCTCCATATTGACCAGCCCGGTGAGACCTCGCTTGCTGGACTTTCTCCGACCGCCGAGAGCGTCCGCATCAGCCACTTCGGATAAGGCGCTATTTCGGCCTTGAAGTTTACTGAGTCTGGGCGAAACAGCGTCCGGCTCAGAGTTCGCCTGGCTGTCTTGACCAGCCGTTTCGACGATGCGCCACTTCGGCATTTTCTCTTTCGCAATCTGGTCGAGACGGCGCGAAGAACTCTGCGTGCTGAACATCTTTTTCGCGGACTTCTTACGTGCTTTTTTCTTTACGGCCATAGATCATCTCCCCATCTCACCAGCCCAAACCGAGGCAGGTGTATTCGCGCAGGATCTTGAGTTCGATCGCCTGACCCAAATCGGTCGTGCGGCCATGGGGAATACCGGCGAGATAGTCCTTTTTCGCTTCATACAGGGCCTTCGCCGGACTTCCACTTGCATTATACCGCGTCCAGAAGGCGGAGTGCATGGGCCCGCCGTAAAACTGATAAGGTTGCACCAATGGAGAATAGTGCGAGCCAGTGCAGCCTACGAAGGCGCGCGCGCCCGCACCGAGAAACGTAAGCGCCATCGAAGCGCTAACGGCCCGGGCGAGAATCGGTTTACCGGCCTGAACGCGGCTGGCGATGGTGTTGACCGTCAGAGCTCCCCAGCAGCAGCCTGTGAAGACGACACTGGGAGCGGCTGGAGCGACATTAGCGACGTTCACAGCCAGGAACATCTGACCGTTCTGTTCTCCCCAGAAACGGGTACCGTCTACGTCCGAGCCGTGAAGCATGAAGTAAACGTTGGCTTCAAGAATTTTGGCGGGCCCAACGGTCGTCGGTGAAGTGGGGGCAGAGACGTTGAGAGCACTCGTACCCTTCAGCAGATTGTAAATCCCGGCGGCAAATGGTCGTGCAGAGTTCCTGACTCCAAAGCGGGCTGGTGGAGCCCCGGCACCGTCCACCGTGAGAGCAGCAAATAAGAGAGCGGCAGAGTGCGCATCTGGAATCCGGGTGACCGGTACCTCTTCCAGGGTGTCGCCGTTGACGTCGCCGTAGACTGCGTCACTCCAGACGACAAAGTTGTCTCCATCGTTTGCCGACTGCGCTCCAAGAGTTTGTCGCAGCCCCGGATCCAGCACGTCCAAAGTCTGGGACGGTAAAACGTCGTACCCTCCGACAAGAACGACTCCATCGTAGGGCGTTTTGCGCAGCGCCTGCTGGACCTGTTGTTGAGGCTGTTGTGAGCCGGACGTGTCGAGCAATGTCTCGCCAGCCGTCCGAATCAACGCGGCCACCTGTGTTGCCTGGTTCGGGGTAATGTTGGCGGCGAGCTTTGCAAGGTCGGTTACGAAAAGGAGTTTTGGAAGAGTTCTGCCAGCCGCTAACTGGGACCCGATTGTTTTACTGACTGAAGAAGGCGCAGGATTTCGAAGCCCGCCTCCGGTCCTGCCTTGATCGGGAAGCTTGGAAGTTTTCGGTGAGCTGCTCGGAACAGAGAGGCGAAGCGACAAGACAGCGCCTCCGATTTCCAGAGTCGCGTCGAACTGAGAACTTCCATCTCCGAGTGTGCGCAGCTGTCCAACGGGAACGGCGGAGGTTTCCGAGAGCGATTCGGTGTCGCTCGCGCCGGCAGCGGGCGACGCATCATTCAACTTTCCCTTCGAGACGGTGATCAAGGGCGTGTCAGCGTCGAAGTCCACCGTAATCATTCCGTTCTTGTCCGTTCGGGCCCACTCAATTTTGTCCGGATCATTTTTGAGCAGTTGCAATACCTGGGAGTTGGGATGGGTTTTATCCTGCGTTCCGCTGGAGCAGCCGAAAGAGACAGTTTTGTCCCAGCTCTTGAAAACGTCACTATTCAATCCGTTGTAACTGCCGTGATGCGCCAGTTTGATAAAGGTGTAGGGGCCCTCGCTGTTTATGTTTGTCAACAACTCAGACATTTCCGAGTCGAGCCCGGGAACCTCCGGTTCGGCGAACTGCATGTCGCCGGTCAGAAGGACGGTGTGTTTCCCTGATGAGAGTTTCAAGACGATGCTCTGGTCGTTTTTTGCGGCGCCCGGCCCGGGACGATCCTGCGCAGCATCGGCGAGGTCTGCAAACGATCGATAAAGTGCGGGTTGCAGTAAGAGCTCGAAAATCCCTGCATCGTCCTTCAACTGGCCTGCTATGTCCTGTGCTGCAGATTTCAAATAGTCCCGACAAATCTGAAGCTGTTTAAGAGTGGGGCCGAGTACCTTCAGCCCGAAATCCTTGAATTCGCTTTCAAGATCGGAAAGGCCACTAGTGCCAGGCCCCTGGTATCGCAGCAGTTTTGAGGAAGCATCCAGCTGCTGGAGCATTGTCTTGTAGCGGTCCTCCAGCCGTCCGGCGTCCTGCAGCAGCTGATTGATTCCGGCGTCGTCGAGTCCGTCGGCATAGTTTTCTTCGGTGAGGGCTGCGACCAGACGATACGCAGGATTTACAGCGGCGTCGCCGCCGAAATCGGCTGCCGAAGGGAATCCGTAGCTCTCGTCCGCGACGAGTGCGTACTGCACCTTCAAATCGCTGGCGACAAGGTCAGGCAGGCAACCGATATGATCGAGATGGCAATGGGTTGCGACCAGAAGGTCGATCGGAAACGGAGCCGGATGCCCGAAGATGGTCTCCAGCTGCGCCGGGATCGAATCATGACCGGTTGTGCCGCGAAAATCGGAAGGATGTGCTCCATCGACCAGAATGCGGCGTTCGCCCAGCTCGCAGAGAATGCAGTCTCCGTATTGCTGGGAGCCGACATCGAGCAGATAAATCCGGAGATTCTGACCCCGAGGGCTGACGGACGGTGTTCGGGGACGCTTCTTTGGCCGAGTAGCCATGGCGGGAACCTCCTGCGTGCGGGCAAGCTTAGGTCTTCTCTAGTAACGTGTCAACAACGCAAAAACAAAAGCCCTGCGGTCTCCTTTGCCGCAACTCGCGATGTGAGCTTCGCGCGCGCCCGATACGTGACGTAGGTGCAGGATAGTAGAATCAACCACAACGTATACCTTCGTTTGTTCTGCAAGCCGGGGCTCAATGCCTCCTATCTCTCGCGTGGACATCTAGCATCTTGAGCTGTACCTTCGTGGGTGCATGAGTGGGTGCGGTTAACGAAGGGAAGAACGGCTCCCGATATCTTGTAAGCGACACCAGATAGGGCGTTTAAATTTTAGCCCCCTCAACTGTTAACCGAAGGGTTGCTAGTTCGAATCTAGCCCGGGGAGCCACCTTTTTCTAGGCGCGGTGTTTGCATCTGCGTTGTGCACTCGCGCTTCGCCTCTCTGGACGTTCGAGCTTCCTGTATCGATTGCACGCTGTTTTATCCGCGAAAATCATTGACGTTCGACGGTTGTGGATCTGTCGCCGGTTCGGACACCATATCGTATGCTGGTACCTGATATGGTATAATTCGCCTTCGATGCGCTCAACACGCAAAATCACGCTCGAAGTGCCGGTCGATTTGCTCGATAAGGCGCAACGCGCGAGCGGAAGCGGCGTGACCCAGACCGTCCGCGCCGGCCTGCAGCTGATTGCTGCATCGCAAACGTACGCTCGCTTGCGAACGCTCCGAGGAAAGGTTCAATTCTCGCGGACGGCGGCGGAACTGAAGGCCGACCGGTGATCGCTGCGGACACGAGCACGTGGATTGCGTATCTGGAAGGCGATGGCGGCGTGGACGTGCAAACACTGGACCGGGCCCTCGAGGAACGGCAGGTCGTGATGGTGCCCGTCGTCCTCACGGAGCTTTTGAGCGCACCCAAACTTCCGCCGGCGGTGGCGCAGACTTTGTGCGAGGTGCCCGCGCTGGAAATCTCGCCCGGCTACTGGCAGCGCGCCGGCGAATTGCGCGCTGAGGTGCCTGGCAAAAAGCGAAAAGCCAGGCTAGGCGACGCGTTGATCGCGCAAAGTTGCCTCGATGCGGGAATCCAGTTGGTCACGCGCGACCAAGACTTCCGGCGATTTGCTGAATCGGCGGGATTGATTCTGGCGAGCCGTCCCAGCCCTCGCACGTAGGCACGCGTCTGCTTCACCGAACTTCTTCGCATGACCCTTTGTTGCCTTATCCCGCGCCAAATTATTGTTTGACGATCCCAAAATGTCTCTGGACGCGATTGAGCGCGATTTGTTGATACTATGCGCGGAAGGCGGAGCCATGAAAAAACGGTTGGTGCTTAGGATTGTGTTGGTGCTGGGAATTGCGATGGTGACGGCCACGGCGGCGTTTTCGCAAGGTGCCGTGGGAAAGCCATTCGCGCTGAAGACGGATTCGCTCGTGAGGCCGCTGGGCATTGATTCGGCGCGGCCGAATTTTTCGTGGAAGCTGCAGGACGCGCGAACGGGCGCGGCGCAGACGGGGTATGAGATTCAGATCGCCTCGAGCGAAGGCGGCTTGCGCGCCGGAAAGTTCGACGTGTGGGACAGCGGGCGGAAGACATCGGATGCTTCCATCAACGTGCCCTACGACGGGCCAGCGCTGCAGGCGGAGAAGCGATATTTCTGGCGCGTGTTGATTTGGGACAAGGACGGTAAGCCGTATCCGCCGAGCGACGCGACCTGGTTTGAAACGGGGCTGCTCGATTCGCGGAACTGGCAGGCGAAATGGATCGGTTACGAAGAGCGTGAGGAGCGGGCCATCCGAGAAGCGGACGCGGCATGGATCACCGGCCCGACGATTGCGGATTTTCAAGCGACGGGCGACACGCATCATAATTTTCGGCGGGGCTTTGAAGTTGCGAAAGCCGTGAAGCGCGCCGACTTGTTTGTGACCGGCGAAGACAGCGCGTCCGCGTGGATCAACGGCAAACAAGTTCTGCAGGCCGATCCTTTGCCCGCGTGGAAACAACTTGCCTGGAAAAAATATAAGCGGCAGGACGTGACGAACGCGTTAAAGAGCGGCAAGAACTCGGTCGCCATCGATGTGGCGCTGTACGGCGAACCGGGCGACCCGAAGGAAAATCACAGCCAGACGCCCGTGAACGCGACGCTTTATATCGAGTTCGCGGATGGTTCGATTCAGCTGGTAAAAACGGGCGACACCGGATGGAAGTCTGCGGTGAATGCAAGCGGCGATTGGCAAGCTCTCGCGTTTGACGACCGGACGTGGGCAGACGCGGTTCCGTACACGGAAGGAAAAGCGGAGACGGGAATCCCGCAACCGCTGGGCAAGCCGTGGCAGACCGGGACGGTAAAACTATTACGCCGCGAGTTCGCTATCGAAAAACAAATCGCGTCAGCACGCCTGTACGCCACGGCGCTCGGCGCCTACGAATTTCACCTGAACGGCAAACGCGTGGGTGACGAGATTCTGGCGCCGGGCTGGATGGATTTTCGCGAACACGTGCCGTATCAGGTGTACGACGTTACCTCGCAACTGAAAGCGGGAGCGAACGCGATGGGCGCATTTCTGGCGCCGGGCTGGTACACGACGCCGCTGATGTGGTTTGGACAGGGCTACAACTACGGCGACACGCCGACGGCTTTGCGCGCGCAACTTCGGATTGAATACAAGGACGGATCGCTCGAGTGGATCGCGACCGACGATTCGTGGAAGGCGGACGTTTCCCCGATCACGTTTGCGGAAATCTACGACGGCGAAACCTACGACGCGCGGCGGGAGCAGCGTGGATGGGACGACGCACAATTTTCGGATGCGAAGTGGGCTGCGGCCGAGATTGTGCAGCCGAAGGAGCCCCACATCGTGCCGCAATATTTTCAGCCGATCCGCGAAGAAAAGGTTCTGGTCGCGAAGGCGGTCACAAATCCAAGGCCCGGCGTTTACATTTATGACTTTGGGCAGAATCTCGGCGGAGTGGCACGGCTGCGTGTGTCTGGACCGGCGGGAACCGACGTGCAGCTTCGTTTCGCGGAAGTGTTGAACGCCGACGGCACGATGTACACGGACAATTTGCGTACCGCGAAAGCGACGGACCATTTCGTGCTTGCCGGGAAGGGTGCGGAGGAATATCAACCGCGCTTCACGTTTCACGGATTCCGGTACGTGGAGTTGACGGGCCTGCCCACGGCGCCGGCAAACGATTCCGTCCGAGCCGTGGTGTTTCACACCGCCGCGCCGTTCACCGCCGAATTGAAAACCGGCAGCGCGCTGATCAATCAGCTCTGGAGCAACATTTTGTGGGGGCAGCGGTCGAACTTTGTGGGAGTGCCCACGGATTGCCCGCAACGCGACGAGCGCCTGGGCTGGGCCGCCGACGCACAGGTTTTCTGGCGCGCTGCCGCGTTCAACATGGACCTCACAACGTTTTCGCAGAAATTTGCGGCGGATCTGGCGGGAACGCAGGTGGGCACGCCGATGTACGGCATTTTTGCGCCGGGCACGAGCGCGCCGAATCCGGGCTATGGCACGGGATGGAGCGACGCGGGCGTGGTGATTCCCTGGACGTCTTGGATTCAGACGGGAGACACGCGAATCGTGGAACAGAATTGGGCGGCGATGGAAAAGTATCTGGCGAAAATCGAAGCGGACAACCCGGATCATTTGTGGAAGAAGAATTACGGCATACCGTTTGGCGACTGGCTGGCGCCGGAAGGACCGTCGCCCGAAGATCTGATCGCTACGGCGTACTGGGCGTATGACGTGGACCTGATGCGGCAGATGGCGCACGCGACCGGAAAAAAGGAAGCGGAACAAAAATACGCGGAGCTGTTCGCAGAAATTCGCGCGGCATTTCAGAAAGCATACGTCCGCCCGGATGGGTTCGTGGGCGCGGTGCAACCGCCGTCGCCGTTCGATCCGAAGCCTGAGGACGTTTCCAAAGAACCAAAGGATACGCAAACGACCTACGTGCTGGCGCTGCACATGAATTTGCTGCCCGATGCTTTACGGCCTCTGGCGGCGAAACGGCTGGTGGATTTGATTGCCGCAAACCACGGGCGGCTGGGCACGGGATTCTTGGGGACGCCGTACCTGCTCGAATCGCTCAGCGATACGGGGCATGCCGACGTGGCCTATCAGTTGTTGCTGAACACCGAATACCCGTCTTGGGGATATCTGGTGGATAAGGGCGCGACGACGATGTGGGAACGGTGGAACGGCGACAAGATGCTCGGCGAGCCGGGAATGAATTCGTACAACCACTATGCGTATGGCGCGGTGGCGGATTGGATTTACCGGCGCGCTGCGGGAATCGATACGGTGGAATCCGATGCCGGGTTTCATACGATTTTGTTGCGGCCGAATTTCGACCCGCGGTTGGGCAGCGTGGATTTGTCTTACGAGTCGTCGTACGGCACGGTGAAATCCAAGTGGACGGTGAATGGCAAGACGGCGTCGTGGACGGTGACGATTCCGGCGAACGCGCGCGGCGAGCTGCCGCTTACGCCGCAGCGAGCGGGGAGTTTTTCAATCGACGGGCGGCCACTTACAAAGAATGCGACTCTGAACGCAACTCTGAAGGCGACGACGGCGGGTTCGGAATCGATGTACGAGATTCCTGCAGGGACGCATTCGTTTGAAATTTTGCTGGATGCCGCGGCCGGCAAAACCGCAGGAAAGTAATTCGAGCGCCGCCGGAATTTTCCGAGTTCAGCGGTCGCAGCTCACTTCGGCGAGGCGGCGCACGAGGTAATCGCGCTCGACGCGATTCGTGGTGAGGGCGATGGCGCGTTCGTAGGCGGCGCGGGCTTCGTTGAGCCGGTTCAGCCGGCGAAGCAGATCGGCGCGGGCGGCGTGGAAGAGGTAGTAGCCGTCGAGTTCGGCGGACGGCGCAAGCTCATCGATCATCGCGAGTCCGCGGTCGAACCCTTCACTCATCGCCACGGCGACAGCGTGGTTCAGCATCACGACGGGGCTGGGCGAAATGCGCGCGAGCACATTGTAGAGCGCAGCGATTTGCGCCCAATCGGTGTCTTCGGCGCGGGCCGCGTCGCCGTGAACCGCCGCGATCGCCGCCTGCAATTGATAGGGCCCCACGGCGCGCAATCGCAAAGCGCGTTCGGCGATTTCCGTGCCTTCGCGGATCTGGTCGCGATTCCACAGGCTCCGATCCTGTTCCTCGAGCGTGATGAGTTCGCCCTGGGCGTTCGCGCGGGCATCGCGCCGCGCGTCATGAAGCAGCATCAGCGCGAGGAGCCCCCCGTTCTCCGGTTCGTTCGGAAGAAGTTCGCACAACATGCGCGCGAGGCGGATCGCTTCGGCGCACAGGTCGCGGCGGACGAGCCGTTCACCTTCACTGGCGACGTACCCTTCATTGAAAATCAAGTAGATCACGCTCTGGACGTTGTCCAGACGCTCGGCGAGCGCGGGTTGCGCGGGAACTTCGTAGGGAATGTTCGCTTCGCGGATTTTTTTCCTGGCGCGGACGAGGCGCTGCGCGAGAGCAGGTTCGGCCATCAGAAACGCTCGCGCGATTTCCGCGGTGGTAAGGCCGCCGAGAGTCCGCAGGGTGAGCGCCACTTGCGCTTCGCGAGACAGCGCGGGATGGCAGCACGTGAAGATCAGGCGCAAACGGTCGTCGGGATAGATGGCGGACATTTCTTCTGCCGTAGGTTCGATCGCGTTGGCGGCGACCGGAGCTCTCCGTGCCTGATGCGCAAGCGCATCTTGCTTTTCGGTGCGCGTTTGGCGCCGACGCGCATAGTCGATGAGTTTGCGATGGGCCACAGCGGTGATCCATGCGGCCGGATTATTCGGCACACCGCGCACGGGCCAGGCGACCAGAGAAGCGGCCAGAGCATCCTGCATCGCTTCTTCCGCCAAATCGAAAGAGCCCGAAATTCGGATCAACGAAGCGACGATGCGCGCTCCCTCTTCGCGGAAAACGCGCTCGGCGATGTGTGTGGGATCGACCAAGAAATCCACGGGGCGCGCCTGTACGCAACGGCTCCGCCGGCGACGGCTAACGAATGACGCGCGCGGGGAGCATGGGCGAGCCCCGTGATTTCACCACAGGAAAAGCAGCAGCGCGACTACGAAATCTTCATGATGGGCCGAACTTCGATGGAACCGTTTCGCGCACCGGGTATCTGCGCTGCCGCGGCAATCGCGTCTTGAACACTGGGCGCGTCGATGAGGTAGTAACCGCCAAGCTGTTCCTTTGTTTCGGCGAACGGCCCGTCGGTGGTGAGAGTCTTTCCGTTGCGGACGCGGACGGTTTTCGCATCGTTCACGGACAGGAGCGCGTTGGCGCCCTTGATGATGTGCGCGTGTTTCTGTCCGAAGGCCCAATATTCTTTATGCATTGCGTCGGTTTGCTCCTTGGGCAGGGCGAAGTATTCCTTCTCGTCTCCGTATATCAGCAGCAGAAATTCCATGGTTGTTTCCTCCTGATGGTACGACGCGCGTGCGGCTGAAAATCTACAACGACTCCGCAAATATCTTTGGCGCGATTTGCCGGATGCGGTCGAGCCCTGCGGCGCCGTCGCGTTCCGGTTGGATTCGCGGCAAACGATTCGGGGGCAGCAGGCTGCGCCGCCGCTAAACTATTTGCTATCAGCGAGTTGAGGGTTCAGCGTGTTGTAGATTTGTCCCGGCATCTGCGGCGTTCCGTGCAAGTGTACGGTATCACCTGGTTGGCGCTAGGGGGATCTCCGGATCGATTTGCGGCGGCAGGATCGGCGAAATTTGAGGCTGGAGGACACGTCCAATGGCGAAATACGGCAAGGCCGCGGGAAACAGCGTGAAGCGGGCGATGCACAAAGAGAAGCGAGGCACGCTTCATTCGGGCAAGGGCGGGAAGGGAGGCCTGGTGACCAGCCGCAAGCAGGCGATTGCGATTGGCCTTTCGGAAGCGCGCAAGAGGGGCGCAAAGGTTCCGAGGAAGAAAGCTTCCCGAGGAACGAGCTAGGAGATATTCACCAGGCCGTTTCGAATGGCGTAGACAACGAGCTCGGCGGTTTTGTGAATGCCGAGAGCGTCCATGATGTTGGCGCGATGAACGGCGACGGTGTTGGCGCTGAGCGAAAAATGCCCGGCGATTTCCTTGTTGGATTTTCCATCGACGATCAACTGAAGAATTTGCAGTTCGCGAACCGTCAGGCGCGCCTTCGCTTCGCCTTTCAGTTGGGAGTTCCGAGACAATTCGGGCGCGAGTACTTGTTCGCCGGCGGCCACACGGCGAATGGCCGCGGCCAGCTCCAAATCCACGGCGCTCTTGAGCACGTATCCGCGGGCGCCGGCGTCCAAAGCTTGCCGCACGAGCGTGTCTTCGGAGTGCATGCTGAGCATCAGCACCGCGATGGCGGGATTGGCTTCCAAAATTTTGCGCGTGGCCACCAATCCGCTGGCGCCGGGAAGCGCGCAGTCCATTACGATCACGTTGGGCTTGAGAGTTTTGGACATGCGGATCGCTTCTTCGCCGCTGCCCGCTTCTCCCACGACGACCAGATCGGATTCGTCTTCGAGCATACGGCGAAAGCCGCGGCGAACGAGGCTGTGATCGTCGACCAGCAGGACTGAAATTTTAGTTGCCATGTGGAGCCGTCCCGTTCCGCGGCACATGCAGAGTCACTCGCGTGCCGCCGCGATGGGCGCGCGCGATTTCAAGTTCAGCGCCCAGCAACTCCGCGCGTTCGCGCATGGCCACCATGCCCATGCCAGAGACGACGGGCCTCGCTTCGATGCCCGCGCCGTTGTCCTCAATTTCCATTTCGAATTGCGCCGGCCGGTATCGGAGTCGAACCCAGGCTTCCGTCGCGTTCGCGTGGCGCGCCATATTGTTCAGCGATTCCTGCAGGATACGGTAAATGTGAATCGCGGCGCTGCCATCGACGGGATAGATCTCGCCGCTTTTTTCGTAGTGAATATCGACGCCGGTCTGTTTCCGCACCGTAGCAATGTACCAGTCCACCGTGGTTTCCAGGCCCGATTCCTCGAGCATCACGGGATGCAGGGCCTGCGAGAGGCTGCGGACATTATTCAACGTGGCCTGGGTGATGTCGCGGACTTCGTGAAGATCCGCGCGCAGCGTGGAGCCCTCGGGAGCGAGGCGTTCGGAGCGGCTGAGCAGCGAACCGATGGCGGTGAGGATCTGGCCGAACTCATCGTGCAGTTCCCGCGAAATGTGGCGCAGCGTCGATTCCTGCGTGGCGATTAACTGTTGCGCGAGATCGCTGCGCTGGCGGGAAAGCGCGGCGAGCTGGGCGAACAAGCGGCGATTCGATGAAATCAAATAAATACTGGTGAGGAGAATCGCGGCCAGAGTGCCGGTGAGAAAGAAATACACCTGGCGCTGGACGCGATCGTAGATTTCACGAACTTGCGCGGCCGCCTGTTCTTCGCTGTCGTTGTTTGCCACGAGCAGGCGCGCCACAGCGTAACTGAGCGCTTCCTGCCTGGGCTGCATCGCGTTTCGAATTTCGTCTTTGGCCGCCAGGTCGTCGTGCTGCGCGGAAAGCTCGAACGTATTCTCCGACGCTTCCCAGAATTGCGAAAACATATTCGAGAGGAGCCGGCGCTGATCGGCGGTGCGAACGTCCGGCGAAAGCTGCTCTTCCAGAATTAAAGCGGCGGCCAAATCCTGATGGATGCGATCGAATTGGTTCGACCAGGCCGAGATCGGATATTGCGAATCGGCGCCGAGCATATCCCTCATGCCGAGGCCGAGCGAGTTCAGATCATTTTGAATGCGGAGGAGCTGAATGGAATCCTTCCGGTTGCGATCGACGAGGTTTTTCTGCAGGTCCCGCAGTCCGGAAATCTGGTGGGAGATGTAGGCCGAGTAGCAAACCACCGCCGTTAAGGTGATGATCAGACCCAGAATCAGTCCTGGAGTGGGGGAGCGATGAGTGCGTGGCGCCACTGCGAAAGCATATAACCTGGCCCCGCCCGCGGCAAATGGGTGCGCTGACGCACGTGCGGCGCGCGAATTGTGCAATAATGAGTGACTCTCAAAGTGCTTCCGCTAAGCGGCACCGGCCAGAGACCCGGCTTTTTCTCTGATAGAACCTATCGAAAATCGCAAGCTTTCGGCGTCAGCCTCAGGGGTTATCTTCTGAATCTGCCGGGGAGTTCTCGCATCCAACGTAAGACCACCGGAATGCCGCACCCAAAACTCGGCACTTTGAAAACACTCCATCACAGACCATGACCGGACTTCGGAAAGAGGAACCAAATTTGGCAACCTTCGCGCATTCGAAGCTCGACGGAATTTCAACTTCAACGGCTCTTCGGGGCAGCGCGCCGCGTACCGTAGCGGCCGTGGCTGCGCTTGCTGCGTTGCTCATTTCGGTCGCTGGGTGCGAGAAGAAAGCGCCTCCGGCGATGGGGCCTCCGGATGTGGAGGTCGTCACCGCCATCCAGAAGGATGTGCCGATTTACGGCGACTGGGTGGGCACGCTCGATGGATACACCAACGCCCAGATTCAGCCGCAAGTGACCGGGTATCTGATCAAGCAGAATTATCGAGAAGGTTCTTACGTTCACAAAGGCGACGTGCTGTTCGAAATCGATCCGCGGCCGTTTCAGGCTGTGCTCGATCAAGCCAAGGGGCAGCTCGCGCAGGCCAAAGCGCAGCTCGATCTCGCGAACATTAATGTGAATCGCGATCTGCCGATGGCGAAGTTGCACGCGATTGCGCAGAGCCAACTGGATACCGACACGCAAACGAAAGCGTCCGCGGAAGCAACCGTGCAGGCGACGGCCGCGAACGTGGAGCAAGCGGAGTTGAATCTGGGATTCACCAAAGTGCTGTCGCTGATCGACGGCGTGGCCGGGCTGGCGCAAACGCAAATCGGCAACCTGGTGGCCACCACGACGGTGTTGACGTCGGTTTCGCAAGTGGATCCGATCAAAGTGTATTTCCCGATCAGCGAGCAGGAATATCTGAGGCTTACCGGCAAAGCGAAAGGCTCGGTGGACATGCTTTCCACCGCGAATTCGGTTCCGCTGCAACTGACGCTTGCAAACGGAGAGGTTTATCCGCAGTCCGGCAAAATCATTTTTACGAACCGGCAGGTGGATCCGCAGACCGGAACGATTCAAGTGGTCGGCAGCTTTCGGAATCCGGGAAATATTTTGCGGCCGGGGCAATTCGGCCGAATCCGCGCGTTGATTGGAAATTCCAATAAGGCGGTGCTCATTCCACAGCGGGCGGTGACCGAGCTGCAGGGAACCTTCGAAGTTGCGGTGGTGGGGGACGACAACAAAATCAGCATTCGAAAGGTGACGACCGGCGAACGCACCGGAACGTTCTGGATCATCCAGAGCGGACTGAAGCCGGGAGAGCGAGTGGTCTCCGAGGGAATTCAGAAAGTCCGCGAGGGTTCGACCGTCGTCCCGAAAGTTGACAACTCCGCTGCCGAATCGGAATCCAAGGCCCAATAATTCATGTCCAAGTTTTTTATCGATCGCCCTATCGTCGCCATGGTAATCGCCATCCTGATGGTCATCGTCGGCGGGGTGTGCTTTTACGGTTTGCCGACCGCGCAATTCCCCAACATCGTGCCGCCGGAAATTCAGGTGCAGGCCACGTACCCCGGCGCGGATGCAATCACGCTCGAACAATCGGTTGCGACGCCGATCGAACAACAGGTAACGGGCGTGGACAACATGAATTACATGTACTCCACGAACGCGAACAACGGGCAGACCACGCTGACCGTGGATTTCGGCGTGAATACGAATCCGGATATCGACCAGGTGCTGACGCAGTTGCGCGTATCGCAGGCGCAGTCGCAGCTGCCCGCGCAGGTGGTCACCTCCGGCGTAATCGTGCAGAAGTCGTTTACCGCGCCCCTGATGATCGTGGCCATTTTTTCTCCGAAGGGCACCTACGACAACATTTTCCTGGCGAACTACTCGTACATTAATTTGAGCGACGACCTGACGCGCGTGCCGGGGATCGCGCGCGTGCTGGTGTTCGGCGCGGGCCAGTACGCGATGCGCGTGTGGGTGGAACCAGACAAAATCGCAAAGCTGGGAATTACCGTTCCGCAGATTATCTCGGCCGTGCAGGTGCAAAACTCGGTAAACCCCGCGGGCCAAATCGGCGGCGAGCCTGTGCCACCGGGCCAGGAGTTCACCTACGCGGTGCGGGCGCAGGGCCGGCTCACGTCCGCCGAAGAGTTCGGACAAATCATCCTGAAAGCCAATGCGGATGGATCGATCGTGCGGCTGAAGGATGTGGCGCGCATGGAATTGGGCGCGCAGACCTACAACCTGAGCGGCCGCTACAACGGAAAGCCCGCCGCGATTCTGGCGGTGTACCAATTGCCTGGTTCGAATGCGGTGGCGGCGGCAAAAGCAGTCCGCGCGGAAATGGAAGTGCTGAAGAAGCATTTCCCGCAGGACGTCGATTACGAAGTCGGTCTGGACACGACGCTGGCCGTCACGTCCGGCATGAAAGAAATTGAACACACGCTGATCGAAGCGTTGCTGCTCGTAATTATCGTGGTTTATGTGTTTCTGCAGGGATGGCGCGCGACATTGATTCCGTTGCTGGCGGTGCCGGTGTCATTGATCGGCACGTTTGCGGTATTTCCACTGCTGGGATTTTCGGTCAACACGCTTTCGCTATTCGGATTGGTGCTGGCGATTGGGCTGGTGGTGGATGATGCGATCGTTGTGGTTGAGGCGGTGGAGCATCACATCGAAGAGGGCATGACCCCGCGCGATGCTTCCTTGAAGGCAATGGAAGAGGTTTCCGGGCCGGTCGTGGCAATCGCATTGATTCTCGTCGCCGTTTTTCTTCCCACCGTTTTCATACCCGGAATTACCGGGCGCCTGTACCAGCAATTTGCGGTGACGATCGCCATCTCGGTGGTTTTTTCGGCGTTCAATGCGCTTTCGCTTAGCCCCGCGATGTGCGCGCTGCTGTTGAAGCCAAAAAAAGAAGCACGCGGCCCGCTGGCGAAATTTTTCAAGTGGTTTAACCGGATGTTCGGCCGCGCGACGGAAGGCTATGTGAGCACATCGGCGCTGTTGATTCGCAAGGCCGGCCTCAGCCTGATCTTTCTGGCGGTGATTGCCGGATTTGCCGTGTTTGTGGGAAGCAAGCTGCCCAGTTCGTTTTTACCGAATGAAGACCAGGGCTACGTGTTCGTGGGAATGCAACTGCCCGATGCCGCCTCGCTGCAGCGTACCGGAGACGCCGCGCGAAAAGTGGAAGACGCGGTGCTGAGCACACCCGGAGTGCAAGGGTGCGTTTCGGTAATTGGTTTCAGCTTGCTGAGCGGCACGCAAAGCACGTACACCGCTTTCTTTTTCGTTCCGCTGAAAGACTGGGACGTGCGAAAAGCGCCGGACGAGCAATACGAAGCGATTCAGGGCACGCTGGCGGGAAAACTTTCGAAAATCCAGGATGGCATTGCGTTTTCGTTTCCGCCTCCCGCGATTCCCGGCGTCGGTTCGTCGGGAGGAGTTTCGTTCGTGCTCGAAGATCGCTCCGGCTCTGGAAATGAATTTCTCGCGGCCAATACCAAGAAGTTTTTGGCGGCGGCGAACAAACGGTCGGAATTCGCGGGTCTGATTTCGACGTTTGAGCCCGAGGTGCCGCAGATTTACGTGAACGTGGATCAAGCGAAAGTCTTGCGGCAGGGCGTGAACCTGGGCGACGTGTATTCGACGCTGCAGACGTTCATGGGCGGCTACCTGGTGAACTATTTCAACCGCTTTGGCCGCCAGTGGCAGGTGTATGTCGAAGCGGAGGGAACTTCGCGCACGACTCCGGAGAATGTGAAGCGATTTTACGTGGCGAACAGCAGCGGAACGCTGGTTCCGCTGAGCTCGATCACAAATCTGGAATCAAAATTCGGACCGGAATTCACCACGCGTTACAACGAACACGAAGCCGCGCAGATTAACGTGGTCACCGCGCCGGGCGTGAGTTCAGGGCAGGCCCGGAAGGCGCTGGAGGAAGTTTTCGCCCAGACCATGCCTCCGGAAATGGGATTCGACTATCAGGGAATTTCTTACCAGGAGCAGAAAGCGGCGGAGGGAATTTCGCCGACGGCCATTTTCGCGTTATCGCTGCTGTTCGTTTTCTTAATCCTGGCGGCGCAATACGAAAGTTGGTCGCTGCCGTTCAGCGTGCTGCTGGGAACGCCGATCGCGGTGTTTGGCGCGTATCTGGCGCTGTACCTGAGGAAGTTTGACAACGACGTGTACGCGCAGATCGGTTTGATTATGCTGATCGGTCTTGCGGCGAAGAACGCCATTCTGATTGTGGAATTCGCGAAGGACGAATACGAAAAGGGCAAGAGCGTACGCGATGCGGCGCTTTCCGGCGCGCGCATCCGCCTGCGCCCCATCCTGATGACCGCGTTTGCTTTCATTTTGGGCTGTGTGCCTTTGTGGACGGCGAAAGGTTCCGGCGCTGTGTCGCGGCAGGTGATGGGCACGGCGGTGATCGGCGGAATGCTCGCCGCGACGTTGATCGCGATTTTCCTGATTCCCGTCACATTCGACGTGGTGGAAACTTGGGCTACGCGCAACAAGCCACAGCCGCAACCCGCGAGTCCCACTCCACCGGCAACCTTGCCGGAAGCGGGGAAGCCATGACGCGCCCGCTGAAGAGCGCTTTCGCGGTGGCGTGCGCCTCCGCTGTGCTGATTGCCGGCTGCACCGTGGGGCCGAATTACAAGCGTCCCAACGTGGATGTACCGGCGGACTATCGTGAGGCCACGCCGGCGGATCCATCGTCGAACGCCGCGCCGTCGTTTGGCGACATGAAATGGTGGACCGTATTTCAGGACGAGCAACTGCAACAACTGATTCGTACCGCTCAGAAGAACAATTACGACGTGCGAATCGCCGCCAGCCGCGTGCTACAGGCCCAAGCGCAACTGGGCATTACGAGAGCCGATCAGTATCCGAACGTTAGCGGCGGCGCCGACATCAACAGCACGCGGTATCCGAAGTCCACGATTTCGCCGCCGTATGAATCGAATACCGGCCAGCTCGCTCTTACGGCTGCGTGGGAATTGGATTTCTGGGGCAAGTACCGCCGGGCGACGGAAGCGGCGCGGGCCAATTTGCTGGCCAGCGAATGGAACCAGCGGGCGGTGATGAACACGCTGATCTCCAACGTCGCGACGTCTTACTTTCAGCTTAGGGAACTGGATCTGCAACTGGAAATAGCGAAGCAAACGCTCGCATCCCGGCAAGAGGGGCTGAAACTGACCGAAGCGCTCGAGCAGAACGGATCGACGTCGCTGGTGGACGTGCGCCAGGCGGAACAATTGGTGTACACGGCGTCGGAAACGATACCGGCCGTGCAAAAACAGATCACCCAGACCGAAGACTTGATCAGCACTTTGATCGGCGCGAACCCCGGCGACGTGGCGCGCGGACGCAAGCTCGTCGATCAACCGCATGAACCGACCGTGCCGGCGGGATTGCCTTCGACGCTTCTCGAGCGGCGCCCGGACATTCAACAAGCCGAGCAAAAGTTAATCGCGGCGAACGCGCAAATCGGCGTGGCCCGCGCGGCGTATTTTCCCGATATTTCTCTCTCCGCCGAGGGCGGCTTCAATAGCAACGCGCTCAGCCGGCTTTTTTCAAGTCCGGCCGGATTTTGGAACGTAGGACCGATGCTCGCGGAGCCGATTTTTACGGCGGGGAAGACTCGTTCGAATGTACGGCTCACCGAAGCGCAACAGCAGGAAGCGCTGCTCACCTACCAGCAAACGATTCAGCAGGCGTTTCGAGATGTGTCCGATGCGCTGATCGCCTACCGGAAAAATCGCGAGTACCGCGAACAGCAGGAATTGCTCACCGAATCGACGCGCGGCGCCGACGAACTTTCGAAGATCCGCTATCAGGGCGGCATCGCGAGCTACCTGGAAGTGCTGACCAGCGAGACAAACTATTTTGCCGCGCAACTCAATCTTGCCCAGGCGCAGGCGGACGAATTGACGGCATACGTCCAGCTGTACAACGCGCTCGGCGGCGGCTGGCAGCAGTAGCCGCGTCACTTTCCCTGGCACGAAAACTCCGCGAATTTTCTCTTCGGGCATGAGCTATCCTGTTGCGGTGGAAGAGGCCTTCCATCTTCACAAAAATCGGATTGGCGCAGGGTTGTGTTCCGATTGCGTGCATGCGCGGGGAGTCGAATCGTCGCGAGGATCCAAATTCGTGCTTTGCGAACTTTCGCAGACCGATCCGGCGTTTCCGAAATATCCGCCGTTGCCGGTCATTCGATGCACGGGCTTCACGCGGAAACAGACGTAGCCGCAGTCGGCCGATTGTGAGTGTTTTCCTGTGAGCAAAATCAAAACTCCGATGCCCGAGGAAATCGTCATCACCCACGAAGACGTGGACCGCGCGCGGGACCGTACCCGTGTTTCCGATGTGCGCGCGAGCAAAAAACCATTCCTGCGATTGCGGCTGCTGTGGCTGCTGATCGGTCCTGGAATCCTGGTGATGCTCGGTGAAAACGACGGGCCGAGCATGCTGTCCTATGCGGCGACGGGCGCGCGTTTCGGCCTCGGATTTTTTCTTCCGTTCGTGGTGCTCACGTTTTGCATGGCGATCGTGGTGCAGGAAATGACGGTGCGGCTGGGCGCCGCGACGCACCGCGGCCACGCCGAATTGATCTTCGACCGCTTCGGCCCTTTCTGGGGCTGGTTTTCGATGATCGATCTGGGCGTGGGGAATTTTCTTACTCTGATCACCGAGTTCATTGCGGTGCGCGCGGGGTTGGGATTTTTTGGGGTGCCGCCGTGGGCCGCGGTGCTGGTTGCGCTTGGCGTGTTGTACCTTGCGCTGCTCACGCATCGCTATTGGACGTGGGAACGAATCACGCTCGCCGGCGCCCTGCTGAATTTAGTATTTGTTCCCGTGGCTCTGCTCGCCCATCCGGATTGGCCGGCGGTGGCACATGCGTTCGCCAACTGGAAGCCGCTGCCGGTTGGCAAGACTTCCGATGTGCTGGAGTTGCTGCTGGCGGTGATCGGCGCGACGGTGACGCCGTGGATGTTGTTTTTCCAGCAGAGCGCCACGGTCGATAAGGGACTCACGCGGCAGGACATCCGATTCGGCCGCACCGATACGATTATCGGCGCGGCGCTGGCCGCGCTTGCCGCGGTGGCGACGATCCTGGCGACGACTCCTCTTTTCAAGCACCAGATGAACGCGGCAGATTTTCAAGCGGCGGAATTCGCGCAGGCGTTGCAGCCATTCATCGGCCACGCGGGGGCTGCGTTATTTGCCCTCGGGATCGTCGAAGCGGGCATCATCGCTTCGATCACCATTTCGATTTCGTCGGCGTACGCCTTCGCGGAAGTGGCGCACACGCCACACAGCCTGAACCTGCCGATCAAAGAGGGCCGCGCGTTCTATTCGGTGCTTTTCATTTGCGCCGCGGCCGCCGCCGGAATTGTGCTGATTCCGGGCCTTCCGCTGGTGCCGGTCGTTTTGCTGGTGAACGTGATCGCCGTACTCGCGATGCCTCCGGCGCTGGTATTTTTGTTCATGCTTGTGAACGACCGCGAAATTATGGGCGATTTGATCAGCCCGATGTGGGCAAACGTGCTCGCGACGGGCGTGGTGCTGATTCTGACCGGTGCCGGAGTCTTGTTTGGCATCAGTATTTTAGCGCCCAACGTTTTGAATATTTTCGGCGGAAACTAGGGAGGTGGCGCGGATGGCTGCCAACGAACACGATGAAATCAAAATAAGCACCGCCGCGAAAGACATGGTGCTTTCCGCGCTGGAGCGCGATCAGCTTGCCGGCATGAAAAAGCAACCGTTGCCCCGGCGGCGGCTGGCCGGCGTGGAAGTCGCCGTCCTGTGGTCGCTGCGGCTCTATCTGGTATTCATGGTGGTGGTAGTGATCTATAAGACGCTGCTCGCCCCGCGTTAACGGCTGTTGCTCACGGCGCGCACAGGCGCTTCGTTCGGCCTTTTCGCTTCGGTATGATGGCTGTCTATGGACGTCCTGCTTACGACCGTCGAAGCCCGCGTGCTTGGTTCTCTCGTCGAAAAAGAAATCACCACGCCGGACTATTATCCGCTGTCTCTGAACGCGCTGGTGAACGCCTGCAACCAGAAATCGAATCGCGAACCGGCGATGAGTCTCGACGAAGACTCGGTAAAGGCGGCGATCCGCAGTCTGAACGATCAGGGACTCGCCGGGCCGGCCGACACGATGGACAGCCGGGTGACCAAATACGAGCACCGGCTGCAGGAAGCTTTTAATTTCGACCGGCGCGAGACCGCGATCCTGTGCGAATTATTTTTGCGCGGACCGCAGACGCCCGGCGAATTGCGGGCGCGTTGCGAGCGAATGCACAAGTTCGACGACCTGAACGAAGTGCAACTGACGTTGCACCGGCTGATGAAGCGCGAGCCGCCGCTCGCGACGCTGCTGGCTCGCCAACCGGGAACGAAGGAGGCGCGCTACGCGCACCTGTTTTTCGGGGACGTAGAAGCGCCGATGGCTGAAGATCGTCCGGCGGAGGCGCACTCGGGAAGCGGCGCCGCTACCGAAGAATCGCTGCCGCAGAAAGTGCACCGGTTGGAATCGGAATTGACGGCTCTTCGCGAAGAGTTGGCCCAAATCCGGCAGCAACTATTGGATTTCAAGAAGCAGTTTCAGTAATGCCGGGCGTTGCCGCGCGCTGAAATTTATGATGCCTGCCCGGCCGCTGCGCCGGAGGCCCACGCCCACTGAAAGTTGAACCCGCCGAGATGTCCGGTAACGTCCACAACTTCGCCGACGAAAAATAGACCCGGCACTTTGAGGCTTTCCATCGATTTACTGGAGAGTTCGTTGGTATCGACTCCCCCGGTGGTGACTTCGGCTTTTTCGTAGCCTTCTGTATCCGCGGGCGTGAGCTGCCAGTCGTGAACTCTCGCTTCGAAATCCTGGAGCGCTTCGTTGCTCCATTTGGACGGCGCGTTCAAATCGAGCCATCGGGTGGCAAGCCGCGCAGGAAGCAGTGCTGAAAACGAAGAGCGCATCGCGGCGGCATTTCGTACGCGAGCCTGCCGGACGGGCTCGGTGACATCCACGCCCGGGGCGAGATCGATATGAATCGGTTCACCGGGCCGCCAATAGGAAGAGATTTGCAGAATGGCCGGGCCACTAAGACCTTTGTGCGTGATCAGAAAATGTTCGCGAAACGTTTGACCTCCGGCCGTCGCTGCCACGTCTGCGGACACACCCGCAAGCTCGCAATATCCGGCACGGTCCCTTTGATCGAGGACGAACGGCACGAGACCCGGCCGCGTCTTGCAAATTTTTAAGCCGAAGTGCTTTGCGACGTCGTAGCCGAAGGCAGTTGCCCCGACTTTGGGAATCGAAAGGCCGCCGGTAGCAATCACGAGAGCGGGCGCGCGAAACACACCGGCAGAAGTCTCGATTGAAAATCCGGTGTCGCGATGTATTTTGCCGATGCGGCAGCGGGTGAGGATTTTTACGCTCGCCGACCGGCATTCCGATTCCAGCATCGCGAGAATTTCGCGCGCGGAATGGTCGCAGAAAAGCTGGCCGAGCTTCTTTTCGTGGTAGCGAATGCCGTGTTTTTCCACGAGCGCGATGAAATCGGCGGGCGTGTAGCGCGCGAGAGCGGATTTAGCGAAGTGAGGATTGTTCGAAATGAAATGATCGGGCGTGCAGTGAATGTTTGTAAAGTTGCAGCGGCCGCCGCCGGAGATCAGAATCTTTTTTCCGCAGCGTTCGGCATGTTCGAGCAACGCCACGCGCCGCCCGCGCTTTCCCGCTTCGATTGCACACATCAGCCCGGCCGCGCCGCCGCCGATGATCACGGCGTCGAACGGTTGCAACAGGGACTCGTCCGCCATAGCTTGCGCTTGCACTCCCTCGGGCGTTTCGCGAAACCAGCGAGGCCGATTTTGCCGGGCTAATCATAGAGGTTAAACTCAGAGCAGGAGAAAGACGAATCATTTGGCTCCCATCATCAATGCTCAGGGACTTTCCAAGCGCTACGGAATCGCTCCGCTCTTCCAGAATATTTCGTTCACCATTTCGCAAGGCGACCGGATCGGCCTGATTGGCCCGAACGGTTCGGGAAAATCCACGCTGCTGGAGATTCTATCGGGCCGGGTGAAACCCGACGCCGGCGAAGTCGCCATCCGAAAAGGAATTTCGCTCAGTTACGTCCGGCAAATTTCAGATTTTCCAATCGAAGCCACGTGCCGCAGCGTGATCGAAGCGGCGCTTGCGCGCACGGGCGTGGATGAAACCGATCGCGTGTATCGCGCGGAAGAAGCGCTCGACCGCGCGGGCTTTCGCGATTTTGAAACGCACGCAACGGCGCTTTCCGGAGGTTGGCGCAAGCGCCTGGCGATCGTCGAAGGAGTCGTGCAAGCGCCCGACATTCTGCTGCTCGACGAGCCGACGAACCATCTGGACCTCGCCGGAATTAAATGGCTCGAAAGCCTGCTGCAAACGTCCGCGTTTGCCTGCGTGATTGTGAGCCACGACCGGTATTTTCTGGAAAATGTGACCAGCGATATGGTGGAACTCAGCCGCGCATACACCGACGGGTTTCTGCGCGTCCAGGGAAACTACAGTAAGTTTCTGGAAGCGAAGGAACTGTATCTGCACGCGCAAGGAAAGCGGCAGGACGCTCTCACGAATCGGGTCCACACGGAAATCGAATGGCTGCGCCGCGGGCCGAAGGCGCGGACCACAAAATCGAAATCGCGAATCGACAAAGCGCACGAAATGATCGGCGAACTGGCCGAGCTGAATACGCGCACTCGATCGACGGCGGTGAATATCGATTTTTCAGCGTCGAACCGGCAGACGAAACAGCTTGTGAATCTGGATGACGTGACATATTCGATCGCCGGCAGGAATTTGTTCGAGGATCTGACGTTTGCGGTTACGTCCGGCATGCGCGTGGGGCTGGTGGGCCCGAACGGAAGCGGCAAGACGACGCTCTTGCGCCTGATTCGAGGCGATATTGAGCCGTCGCGCGGAAAAATCAAACGGGCGGATTCGTTGCGCGTGGTTTACTTTGACCAGACGCGCGAACTCGACCCGGAAATCACGCTGCGCCGAGCGCTGGCGCCGGATAGCGACGGGGTGGTTTATCAGGACCGCATCGTTCATGTGGCTTCGTGGGCCGCGCGGTTTCTGTTCGCGGCGGAGGATTTGAATCGACCGGTAGGAAGGCTGTCGGGAGGCGAACGCGCGCGCGTGTTGATCGCGCAACTGATGCTTCAGCCGGCCGACGTGCTGCTGCTGGACGAGCCGACCAATGATCTGGACATCCCGACGCTCGAAATCCTGGAAGAGAGTCTGCTGGAATATTCCGGCGCGCTGCTGCTGGTGACGCACGACCGCTACATGCTCGATCGTGTATCGACCATCGTGCTGGGACTGGACGGTCACGGCGGGTCCGAACGATTCGCGGACTACTCGCAGTGGGATGCATGGCAGCGCACGAAGAAAGGTAAAAGCGGCAACCTTCCCGCCGCGAGTGCGAAAAAAAACGATGCGCCCGCGCGCGAGACGCCGAAGAAAAAGCTAAGCCCGAATGAAGCTCGCGAAGCGGCGAACATCGAAAAACGCATTGCCGACGCGGAGGCGGCGCTGGCAACGAAGCGCGTGGCCATGGAGGACCCGGCGATCGTGAGCGACGCGCCCAAACTGCACGCTGCCTACGAAGCGATGAAGCAGGCGCAGGAAGCCGTGGACGCACTCTACGCTCGCTGGTCGGAGCTCGAAAAGAAAATGAGTTAGCGCCGCCTGGCGCAAACGCACCACTACACGGTTTGCCGCGATTCGGGGACGGAGGTGCTCACTCCGATCATCGGTTGACACTGCGGGCACCAGAACGAAGTCCTGGCGTCGGTTCCTTGCTTTCGCGATTCAATCGGCGTTCCGCACTTGCGGCACGGTTCCGAGCGGCGACGGTACACCCACAATCGCGCCGATGGGTCGGAACGTCCTGTCGTCCTCCGCATTCCCGTGTATGTAACGATCTGATCGCCCGATGTGTCCGATACATTGGCGCGCATAAATCGGCGAGCCGTTGAGATCAGGCACTGTGCATCGGATACCGTGAGCGACGCGACCAGGCGAAACGGGTTCACTCCGCACGCGAAGCAAACTTCCGACTTGTAAACGTTGCCGATGCCGGAGAGCAAGGATTGCGTCATCAGCGCGACGCCCACTTCGAGATCGGGCCGCGAAAGCAAGGTGCGCACCGCTTCGGGCTCGTCCAGCTCCGCATCGAGCAACTGCGGCCCGAGCGTGCGAAATCCATCGCGTCGCCGGATGCTGTCGCTGGTGTGAAATTCAGCGAGAGGCACGAGAAATCCCACGGCATGAAGTTTTTCGGTTTCGATCACGATTCGCATTTGGCCGGCCGGCCGTTGCCATTTTTCGCCCGGGCGATAAATATGCCAACTGCCGCTCATGAGCATGTGCGTGAGCAAGATCAAATCGCCGGAAAAATAAATCAGCAGCCATTTTCCCTTGGATTCGACTTTTTCAATGGTCCGGCCGGCAAGAAGCGAGTCGTCGTTCACGCGATTGAGCCTTGGGTAGGCGGAGTCGAAGCGGGTGACTTGCCGCCCGGCCAGTCCTCGTTGCAGGGTACGAGCGGTGCGAAAAAGTGTGTCGCCCTCGGGCATGTCAGGCGCTCTCGGATACGTCTTCGGGATCGTCCGCCTCGGATTCGGACTCGACGTGTTCGGGCGGCGCGGGCAGCGGAATGGGCAAAGTGCGGCGCATCTGGAATCCCATTGTGGTGTTGACGAAACCCGCGTCTTCGAGGAAGCGGGCCAGGAAATGTTCGCGGGCCGGCAGGCCGTTGATCGCTCCAATCAATAGTCCGCCGCGGCGAGTTTGGCGGCGGAGCGCGACTTCCGCGAGTTTTTTCGCCAACTCGTGAGCGGAATGTCCGCGTTCCGGTTCCTCTTCCGGAAGAAAGATTCGAATCGCCGGATTGCGGCGCCGGAAATACGCACCGAGCGATCCATCCACCAGAATCACGCCAGCGCCGGCGGCTCGCGCCATGGAAGTTGCATTTTCAGAGTTGTTCGTTTCGTCTTCCACGCGCGGCCACGGCAGCAAAGCTCCGTACGGATTTGCGGGATCGGTAGCGGCGACATACACGGTTTCCGGCGCCGGAGGATCCGTGCGCATGCTGCGCAAAATATCCACAGCGGCGGGCAGCGCGAATTGCGCCGCGCCCATTCCGGCGACGAACATGCCGCGACGCACCCAGCCGCTCTCTTCCATGGTTCGGAGCGCGGGATAAACGGAATTATATCCGCCGGGAATATTTTCGGCGGCAGCGGTTTCGCGCATCACGATTCCGTGGCGCACGAGCAACTGCTGCGAAATGTTCGCGCTCCATTCCGTTGCGCTCGGAGCAGCAGCGAAGCGCGTGCCGATGAGCGACCATCGCCCTTGCGGTGCTCCTCCGCGGGACGTGCGCGAGCGCATGCGGCTCAAAAATTCGGGCGAGCCGGGACGTTCATCGCCGCCGTCGGCGCGATTGCGGCGCGAGTCCGCGGGACGCAGCAAATTTCTGAGTGGATGAAACGTGTCGTTCGTAACGAGGCCAGCCCAAACCAACTCCCAGAGGGCTTCCGTGGTGTCGCCCGGGAACCCGGCTCCCGCCGCCGCGTGAATTTCGGAAAAGAAAGAAGCGCCGTGTCCGCGCACGAACTCGATGAGTTTCCGTCCGCGTTCATTTTCGATCGTCTCGGCTCCGGAAGTGTTTGGCGGTAAGAGCAGCGGCAGAGACTCCGTTAGATACAGCGCGACACGTCCGTCGCGTTCGCCGACTTGCTCGACGCCGGTCCACACCACTTCACCGGCGGCCATCACCGCGTCCAAATCGCCCGGACGGTAATCGAGCAGGCGCGCCGGCAAAATGTCGCGTTCGAGATCGGACGCGAGCAGCGCCGTGCCTTGCAAAGTTTCGATGCAATCGAGCAGCGCGTTCACGCCGCGCCGCGGCGCGGTGACGCCCTGCCAGCGAGCGCAAAACCGCGCGAACGTTCGCTGCTCGACTGGCTCAATCTCGCGGCGCAGGCGCGCCAGACTCTTGCGGCGCAGCTGCTTCAATATTTCGGGGTCGCACCATTCGCGATGCCGGCCGTGCGGGCGGAACTCGCCCTCGAGAAGTTTTCCGTGGCGATGAAGCGCGTGAAGGATGGGATCGACGAGCGCCGCTTGCAGGGCGTAACGCGCTGCGATTTCGTTCGTAGTGAACGGCAAGTGGGTCCGCGCATAGCGACGGACGATTTCGGTGAGCGCGTCGTCAACGTTCGCGAGAAACACGTCGGCGAGCCCGGGCGGCAGCGGCACTCCCAAGGCATCCCGGTAGCGCGCGGCATATTCCACGGGAATGTACCGGAATTCGTTCGCGATGCGGACACGCACCACGCGCCGCGCGTCGAGTAATTCATTCACTCGCGCTGCTACGTTCGCGTCGGTGCATCGCGCGAGGAGTTCGGAGTCCGAAAGGTCGCCGAGCTTCAGCAGGAGATCGTGAATTCCATCGGCATGGGCCGCCTGATATCCCGGATCGAGGGATTGAATCTTCGACTCGACTTCATCGAGCGCCGCGGGGTCGAGCAATTCGCGAAGGTCGGTGTCGCCCAAGAGTTCTTCGAGTTGGGACTGGTCGATCGAGAGCGCCTGGGCACGGCGCTCGGCGAGCGGCGCATCTCCTTCGTAGATGTAGTTCGCGACGTAAGCGAAGAGCAGGGAAGCGGCGAACGGCGAGGGCTTGTCGGATTCGAGCGTTGTCACACGAATTTCGCCGTGCTGGATTTTCGCGAGGATGGCTCCCAACGCGGGCAAATCGAAAACGTCGTTGATGCACTCGCGGTACGTTTCCAGCACGATGGGAAACGATGGAAACCGCGACGCAACCGCCAGCAAATCGGCGGAGCGTTTCCGTTGCTGCCACAGCGGCGTGCGCATTCCCGCTCGGCGGCGAGGCAGCAACAACGCCCGCGACGCCGCTTCCCGGAATTTCGCGGCGAACAAAGACGTGGAACCAAGCTGCCCCACGACCAGATCTTTCAGTTCCGACTTGGATGGCAAGAGCATCGCCGAATCGACCGGCGCTTCGTTCTCGGGCAATCGCAAAACAAATCCGTCGTCCGACCACATCGATTCGACTTCAAATCCCTGTTCGGCACGCAACTTTGCGGTGACGGCCATGCACCACGGAGCGTGGACGCGCCGGCCAAAGGGAGTGAGCACGCAGACGCGGCGATCCCCCATCTCGTCGCGGCAAATTTCGACGACGATGTCTTCGTCGCTGGGCACGCGGCCGGTCGATTGCAGCTGGTCTTCCAGATAGGTCAGCAGATTTTCGGCGGCGTTGGCGTCGAGGCTGTGCTGCCCGGAAAGTTTCGCGAACGCCACTGGCCGCGGCATCTTCAGCAGCTCGCGCGACATTTTCCCGATGCGCGCGCCGAATTCGGCGGGGCGTCCGGCCGTGTCGCCATGCCAGAAAGGCATTTTCCCCGGCTCGCCCGGCGCGGGAGAAACGATTACGCGGTCGCGGGTGATATTTTCGATGCGCCAGGTGCTCGCGCCGAGAATGATGGTGTCGCCGGTGCGGCTTTCAAACACCATTTCTTCGTCGAGTTCGCCGACGCGCGCGCCCTTCGCCGCATCGGCCAGAAAAACGCCGTAGAGACCGCGATCAGGAATGGTTCCGCCGTTGATCACCGCAACTCTGCGCGAACTTTCACGGCTGGTGATTTTTCCGGCAACCCGATCCCAGGTGACGCGAGGACGCAGCTCCGTGAATTCCTCCGAAGGGTAGCGGCCGGAGAGCATGTCGAGCACGCCCTCGAACATCGTGCGGCTCAGCGAGGCGAACGGCGCGGCGCTTCGGACGGCATCGAATAAATCGTTCACATCCCAGGGATCCATCGCCACCATCGCGACGATTTGCTGCGCCACCACGTCCAGCGGATTGCGGGGATAGTGGACCGATTCGACTGCGCCTTCATACATCGCAAGCGTGATGGCGGCGCAGGCTGCAAGGTCGCCGCGATATTTCGGGAAAATCACAGCTGGACTGACCGCACCGACACGATGATTCGCGCGGCCCACGCGCTGCATGCCGCTGGCCACCGATGAAGGCGACTCAATCTGCACCACCAGATCGATCGCGCCCATATCGATGCCGAGTTCGAGCGAAGAGGTGGCCACCAAACCCCGGAGCGAACCGAGTTTCAATCGATCTTCGATGTCTTTGCGCTGCTCGAGCGCGACGCTGCCGTGATGCGCGCGCACCAGCGTCTCGCCCGCCAGATCGTTGATCGCGCCGGAAATTCGTTCGGCCAGCCGGCGGCTGTTCACGAAAATCAGCGTCGAACGGTGGGTGCGGACTAATTCCAAAAGTTTCGGATGAATGGCGGTCCAGATCGAGGTGCGGGCGGGCGCTTGCGAAGCGGGTCCGCTTGGCAGGGAATCGAGTTTGTCGAGTTGCGCCATGTCTTCCACGGCGACTTCGACTTTCAGATCGAGGCGCTTTGGCTCGCTCGCGTCAATGATCGTTACCGGCCGGTAAGCCGGAGCGCCGATCGAGTTTTCCGGTTCGGAGAGCGCGGGGTCTTCCGCGCGCGCGCCATTTTCAACGTCCGGGCTGGTTGAGCCGTTTTCTACCGTCGCGCCACCCAGGAAATGCGCGACTTCCTCGAGCGGCCGCTGCGTGGCAGAAAGGGCCACGCGCTGCAATTTTCTGCCGCACAACCGTTCGAGCCGCTCGATGGAAAGCGCCAGATGAGCGCCGCGCTTCGTCGGCACGAGCGCGTGAATTTCGTCAATGACCACGGTCTCAATAGAGCGGAGCGAATCGCGCGCGTTCGAAGTGAGCAACAGATACAGCGACTCCGGGGTGGTAATGAGAACGTCAGACGGATGCCGCGAAAACCGCGCACGTTCGGCCGCGGGCGTGTCTCCGGTACGGATCGTCACCGTCGGAACGTGATGAGCGACGGCCGATCGCTGGGCCGCTTGCGCGATTCCCACCAGCGGCGCGCGCAGATTGCGTTCCACGTCCACGGCGAGCGCCTTGATCGGCGATATATAAAGGACGCGGCATCGCGCCGCGTCGTGCGGCACGGGCGCGAACATCAGGCGGTCGATGCACCACAGAAACGCGGCGAGAGTTTTCCCCGAGCCGGTGGGCGCGAGGATCAGCGTCGATTCGCCCCGGGCGATCGGGGGCCATCCCAGTTGCTGCGGTTTCGTCGCCCCCGGAAACACCGCTTCAAACCAATCGCGCACGGCGGGATGGAATAGCGAGAGGCTGCTCGGCGGTTCTTCGTGCGTCCGGGATTTTGTAGAATCGTTCATGGCGAAAATGGAAACTGGGAATCGTTAGATGCTGCTTTGGGCCGGCGGGAGTCAGCCGGGCATCCAGAGGCAAGATTCAAGCGTACCCTTAGTAGAGGCTGGAATTCCATTCCGCGATTCTGGTGTAACTAACGGGCTCGGGTTGTATCTAATATAGCGAAGGAGCCGCAATGCTGTTGTATCTACTGGCGTTTATCGGTGGCGTGCTGACGATTGTGAGCCCGTGCATTCTGCCGGTGCTGCCGTTTGTGTTTGCCCGCGCGGACCAGCCCTTCCGGCGCAGCGGACTTCCGATGCTGGTCGGGATGGCCGCCACGTTCGCGGGTGTGGCGGCGCTCGCTACGGCCGCCGGCACGTGGATTGGGCGAGCGAATCAGTATGGCCGCTACGTTGCGATCGTGATTTTCGCGGTGATGGGATTGGCGCTCCTGTTTCCAGGCATCGCCGAATTTCTCTCCCGTCCGTTTGTGCGGCTAGGCGGAAAAGTCACACAGGAGGGCGACGCCCCCCCGAGCATTGGCAAATCGCTATTGCTCGGCGTTTCCACGGGCCTGCTCTGGGCGCCCTGCGCGGGTCCGATTCTGGGATTGATTCTTACAGGAGCGGCCGTGGAAGGCGCGAGCACCCGCAGCGCGACGCTGCTTTTGGCGTTTGCGCTGGGCGCGGCTGCGTCGCTGGCCCTGGCGCTGCTGGCCGGCAAAAAAGTTTTCGCATTGATGAAGCGCTCGCTCGGCGCGGAGGAATGGATACGCCGCGGATTGGGCGTAGCGGTTTTGCTGGGGGTCGTCGCGATCGCCTCGGGCTGGGACACCGGATTGCTGACGCGCGTGTCGCTCGCGAGCACTTCCAGCGTCGAGCAGAAATTGGTCGATCGCTTGCGTCCCGCTTCCTCGCGGCCGGCGAACGACACCGTCATGGCATCGTCGTCCGCGACGGACGCCGTGCTCGCGAAAGTGGCGCTCGACAACGAAGGCCCGATGCCCAGCCTGAATGGCGCGATCTCGTGGCTGAATTCGCCGCCACTCACGAAGGAACAACTCCGCGGAAAAGTGGTGCTAGTCGATTTCTGGACGTATTCCTGCATCAACTGCCTGCGCTCGATTCCGTATGTGGAAGCCTGGGCGGAGAAATATAAGAACGACGGGCTGGTGGTAATCGGCGTCCACACGCCGGAGTTTGCGTTTGAGAAAGACCCGTCGAACGTGGCAAAGGCCGTGCAGGACCTGAAGATCACCTATCCCGTGGCGCTCGACAGCAACTACGCGATCTGGAAAGCGTTCAACAATCAGTATTGGCCCGCTCACTATTTCATCGACGCGAACGGAACGATTCGCTTTCATCATTTTGGCGAAGGCAACTACGACGAATCGGAGCAAGTGATCCAGCAACTACTGAAGGAAAAGAACGCGAACCTCAGCGTGGCAGGCTTCGTGAATGTAAAGGGCGCCGGAGCGGAAGCGGCGGCGGACCTGCGCGACGTGCAATCTCCGGAAACGTACGTAGGCTACGAACGACAGCAGAATTATGCGTCGCCGCAGGAAATCGCGGACGACATGCCGGCGCGCTACTCGTTGCCTCCGCGGCTGAATGTAAACCAGTGGGGGCTCGAGGGCACGTGGAACGTCAGCGACGAGCATGCGTCGCTCGTGTCCGCTCCGGGCGCAATCGTCTTCCGTTTTCACGCTCGCGATTTGCACCTTGTGTTAGGCCCGGGGAAGGACGGCAAACCGGTCCGGTTTCGAGTGTTATTTGACGGCGGCGCGCCGCTCGATGACCGGGGAATGGATATTGATGCCAACGGCGAGGGCGTGGTGAAAAGCTACCGGCTGTACCAATTGATCCGCCAAAAAGGAACGGTGGAAGACCGCACGTTCGAGATTCAGTTTCTCGATCCAGGCGTACAAGCGTTTGCATTCACATTTGGGTAAGAGGTTTTCGGAGGCGATTATGGCAAAGCCAATTTTCTCGAGCAACGAATCATCCAGCGGAATGGACCGCCGCGCATTCTTTCGCATTACCGCTTCGCTCGCCGGCGGCCTGATTGTGTGGCACTACTGGACCAAAGAACCGGTGCAGGCAAATCCGATTTACGCCGGCCCGCCGAAGATCGTGAAAATCGTGCTGTTCACGGACGCGGGCGTGAAGGAAAAAGAAGTCTCCGTTCCGCAGGTACTGAAGACCGACGAAGAGTGGCGCAAACAGTTGACGCCGGACCAGTACGAGGTCACGCGCAACGCGGGAACCGAGCGTCCGTACTCCGGCGCGCTGCTCGAAGTGCACGACAAAGGCGTGTTCCGTTGCGTTTGCTGCGACACCGCACTTTTCAATTCGAACACTAAATTCGAATCGGGCACGGGCTGGCCGAGTTTCTGGGCGCCGATCGCCAAGGAAAACGTGATCGAAACGTCGGACTCGACGCTGGGAATGGAGCGAACCGCGGTATCGTGCCGGCTGTGCGTCGCGCATCTGGGCCACGTGTTCAACGACGGGCCCGAGCCGACAGGCTTGCGCTACTGCATGAACTCGCTGGCACTGAAATTCTCGAAGGCCTAAAGCCGAAATATTTCGTGGTAGGCTTGGCTAATGGCTCTTGCTGAAACGGATCGCGCTGCGGCGCTGTGGGACGCGCAGCTCAAGGCGGATGCGCTGTTCGCGCAGATTGAACGCGACAAGCTGATTCGTCCGGGCGTCACCGAAACGAGACTGAACGAAGAGATTTTCGCTCTCGCCGGGCGAATGTACGGCGTCGATACCTACTGGCACAAGCGCATCGTCCGCGCCGGGCGCAACACACTCGCGCCGTATGACGAAAATCCGCCGGACCTAACGCTTGGCGACGACGATATCGTTTTCCTCGACCTTGGCCCGGTCTTCGAGAAGTGGGAAGCGGATTTCGGCCGCACGTTTGTGCTGGGTTCCGATCCCGTGAAGTTGAAGCTTCGCGACGACATCGCCGATGCGTTTCGCGAAGGCAAGCGATACTTCCAGAATCATCCGGACATCACCGCCAACGAGCTATTCGCGTTCGCGGAACGTGCCGCGAAAGAGCGTGGCTGGGAGTTTGGCGGCCGGATTGCCGGTCATCTGATCGGTGAATTTCCGCACGAGCGAATCCCTCAGGACAAAATCACGCACTACGTTCATCCGCAAAATCCACGACGGATGCGCGAGCCCGACGCCGAAGGAAAAGAACGGCACTGGATTCTGGAGATTCACTTCGTGCATCGCGCCCGCGAAATCGGCGGATTCTACGAAGAACTGTTGACCGTAGGCGAGTAGCTCCGACCGGCCGCGACGCATCGTTCAAGTCTTGTAACCTTTCCCAAGCCCGGCACTCTCATAGAGCTAGTATCTTTTCGCGTAGCGCCTGAGTTCCACCCCATGACTGAAGCCGAGATGATCGCGCGCGTGCTCGCTGGAGAGAAGGAGGTGTTCCACGACCTCATCCGCCCGCACGAGAAAATGGTGTATCTGACGTCCGTTTCGATTTTGAAGGACGAGAGCGAAGCGGAAGATAACACCCAGGAAGCGATCATCAGCGCGTACCGGCACCTGGCGTCGTTCCGGGCCGACGCGAGGTTCAGCACATGGCTGGTGACCATCGCGGTGAATGGCGCCCGCCAACGCCTGCGCAGCAAAAAGCGCGCCTCGCTGGAATCGATCGACGACCGCCCGGAAACCGAAGGTGGCGATTTCACGCCCGCCTTTCTCACCGACTGGCGCGAAATTCCCCTGGAAGCGCTCGAGCGCAAGGAAGTCCGCGAAGCGATTGCCGCCGCGGTGAAGGACTTGCCGGACATTTACCGGGAAGTGTTTGCACTGCGCGATCTGGAGGAATTGAACGTGCAGGAAACCGCCGAAGCTTTGGGAATCACCGCGAACGTAGTGAAAGTTCGCCTGCACCGCGCGCGCATGCTGCTGCAAAAGCGATTAGTGCCATTTTTGAAAACCACCGCCCCGTCACGAAGAGGATTTTTTGGGAGGCGACCATGAATCTCGATTGCCAACACGTGTGGGCCTACATCTCCGACTACATCGATGGATCGGTGGCGCCGGAGCTGCGCGCTGAGATCGAGCGCCATTTGGAGCACTGCGAAATCTGCTCCGCCATTCTGGATTCAACGCACAACATTTTGATTTTGACGGCAGACGATCGGACGTTTGAGCTTCCGGTGGGCTTCAGCGAACGGTTGCACGAACGATTGGCAAGGGAAATGGAAGCCGAGCCGAAATAATCGCGGTAAACCGGGCTGCCGGCGGCGACGCGCCTGGAAGCAGATCAGTGAACGCGGTGAATCATGGGATGCGTCACGGCTTCGGCGAGCAGCAGCAGGAGCGTAATCACAGCGAGCGCAATCTGCAGCCGCTCGGAACGCAGCTTCTTTGGCGGGACTTCCTGTTGCCGCCATTGAGACGCCGGACGCGCGCGCAACCGGCGGATTCGGCCGATCACGTACAGGTTCACGCACGCGCCCGCGAGAGCGAGCAGCATCATCGGTATGCGGATTGAGTCGGCGTGAAATCCGCGCGCCGGAGTGTCCACGCCCGCGGCCGCCGCCAAGGCCCCCAGGCCAATCGCCACGCGAATTCCGCTGATGGCGATCACGGCCGAGCAGAGGCTCTGCAGCAGCGCGAATACCAGGCTCGTCCAATTGATGAGCCGCGTTTTTGCCGACGCTCCGGCGGTGGCGAGTGGTGCTGATGCGTTGGGCAACGATTCCGTCATGGGTGGAGTCCCTGTGAAAGCCGACAAGGTAAAATACCAGATTTACGGCGCTTGCCGACGCTTGCGGGCGCGATAAATCCGGTAACTTTTGCTCGGCGACTGAATCTAAAAAGTGTTACGGGGAGTACATTTACATAGGCCGGCAAACAGCTGTGCCACGTAGCTGGAAGGAGCTTCGCCATGATTCGTTCTTTTTTGATCGGTTTGGGTGTGCTTACCCTGGTGATGATCGCGCTGACCGCGATCTCGCCCAAGACAACCACCGCCGCCGTCTCGATACCCAATCCCACCGTCGATGACGCGCTTGCGCCGACGAAAGGCCAGCAAACCGTTGTGTTTGCGGGCGGCTGTTTCTGGGGGATTCAGGCGGTTTTCGAGCACGTAAAAGGTGTGACCAGCGCCACGGCCGGCTATTCGGGCGGCACGGTGCCCAGTCCGGACTACGAAGAAGTCAGCTCCGGCGCTACCGGCCATGCCGAATCCGTGAAGGTGGTTTACGATCCTTCGCAAATTACGTTTGGACAGCTTCTGAAAGTATTCTTCTCCGTGGCGCACGATCCAACGCAGCTGGACCGCCAGGGCCCGGACAGCGGCACGCAATACCGCTCGGCGATCTTTTTCAACAACGACAATCAGAAGAGGATCGCGAAGGCTTACATCGACCAACTGAATCAGGCCAAGGTGTATCCGCGGCCGATCGTCACCGAGGTCACTCACTTCAGCGCGTTCTATCCGGCGGAAGATTATCACCAGGATTATCTGGTGAAGCATCCTTACAATCCCTACATTGTGGTGAACGACCAGCCGAAGTTGACCGCGCTGCAGAAACAGTGCCCTGACCTTTACCGCGACTACAAAAAATAAATTTTCCATCGTCGAGACACCTGAGCCGGCGCCGCCGATCGACGCGCCGGCTTTCGCGGACGGCGTGCGATTTTTTCCACTCGCCGATTGCCTACATCCCCAAATTCCCTCATCATGGCCGTCTTTTCAGGCGCGTATGGGTGGTTCCTCGCGCGGAAGTTCGAAGGGGGAAGCCGTGAAACCTTGGTTTGTGTACACGCTGCTGACGGTGGTCACGTGGGGCCTGTGGGGAGTCTTCAGCAAACTGGCAGCCGGGTACACCAAGCCGCGCCAGTCGATTTTATTTCAAACCGTGGGAGTGCTGGCCTTCGCGGTGGTCGTGCTGGTTCTTGAGCGATTCCACGTGGCGTGGACGGCGCCCGGATTCACGTGGTCGGCCCTCGGCGGGTTCTTCGCGTTCATCGGGTTTCTTACGTTTTTCGCCGCGCTCGTGGATGGCAAAGCGTCCACGGTGGTCGTGATGTCGGCGCTGTATCCGCTGGTGACCATTTTGGTGAGCATCGCTTTCCTGCACGAAAAGCTGACCGGGCGCCAGAGCATCGGCATTGTGCTGGCGCTGGTTGCGAGCGCGCTGCTGGCAACGTGACGGCTGCCCTGCTACGCGCGCGTGCGGTGGGCATGCCGCTTTCCCACGAGGAAGATCAAGGCTCCCGCGGCCAGCATCAGAAACATCAGCCCCAGCACTTTTGTGAGCGCGAAAACTTTCTGAACTTCATCCGCTGCGGGAAACGCCGAAAAGAGGATCGTGAAAATGCTGGTGACCATACCCACGCATCCCACCAGAATCGCCACAGGTTTTCCGCCGGGCACGCGCGTCACTTCCGGGCCGGCGGGCCGGCTCTGCAGCTTGATCAGCGCCGCAAACACCATCACGTAAGGAATGAAGTACGCGATGATGGTCATGCTCAAGAGCACTTCGTAGGCGCCGCGCACCGATGTTCCCGCCTGCCCCAGAAAAATAAATACCGCGGCTAAAATTCCCTGCACCAGCAGCGGAACGTAGGGCGTTCCCCATTTCGGGTGAAGCTCTGCGAAGGCGGCGGGCAAAAACCGGTCGATGCCCGCAACGAATGGAATTCGCGACATCGCCGCGAGCCATGCCGCCACGGCCCCCATGCTGCTCAGCACGAGCAGCAACGCCGCGAAGGGGACGAGGCCACCGAGCCCGATCCGCTGAGTGCTCTGGGTGATCGCCTGCATGATTCCCTCGAGGCCCGTGACCTGTTCCTTCGGCAGCGCCAGCAACACGCACAGCGTTCCGAGCATGTAGCAAATGGTGATGATCGCACCGGCGATCAGCAACCCGCGGGGAATGGTTCGCCGCGGGTCGCGAATTTCATCGCCCATGAATGAAGCCGATTCCGCGCCGCTCATCGCGTAAATGATCGTGGCCCAGAAAATCAAATCTTTCAGATGGGTCGCGGGCATGGCGGTTGTTCGATTGATGGGGGTCGCGCTGCCGAACTTCATCCAGGCGATGATTCCCACCACGATCAGGATCGCCGCCGGAATCCAGGTGCCAATCGCGCCGAGGTTGTAAAGCCACTTGGCGATGTTCACGCCGATCAGATTCAAGTACAGCGCCAGAGCCAGCCCCAGGAGTGAAAACAGGATGAAGTAGCCGCGATTGTTGGCGAGCGCGTGAAATCGCCCGCCGCCCAGGAATAGGGCGTTGGCCGCCGCGAAATACAAAATGCTCGGCAGGTACGGCAGGTCGCTCGACCAGTACACCCAACCGGTCATGAATCCGCCGAATTCCCCGAACGCCTCGCGCGTCCACACGTAGAGACCGCCCTCCTGCGGGTAGCGCGAGGAAAGTTCGATGACGGCGAGCACCAGCGGCAGAAAGAAAATCAGCCAGGCGACGATCCACATGACCATCGCGCTGGCGCCGGCGGTGGCGGCCGTAGCCACCCACTGCAGGCTCAGTCCGGTGACCACATAGAAGAACACCACATCGCGCAGGCCCATCACGCGGCGCGGTTTGGGCTGCGCGCTTCCCGCCGGTGATTGCCGCGGTGACTCCGTTGGTTCCACGCGCCTCCCTGTTCGAATCAACGGACGGGTGTGAAGTGCCTACTTCCTGGGCGTCAGGTCGTTGACGTGTAGCGCCACCGTTTTCAAGTGGGTCATGTCGTCAAACGTGAAGCGTCCGCCCAAGCGTCCGTAGCCGCTTCGCGTGCCGCCACCGCCGCCGAACGGCTCATGCGCTTCCCAATAGTCGGTGGTGTCGTTGATCACCACGTTGCCGCTGCGCAAGCGTTGGGCGAAATAAAACGCCTTGTCGATATCGCGGGTGAAGATCGCCATCTGCAATCCGTAGCCGGTGCCATTCGCGAGCTCGAGCGCTTGCTCGTAATTGTTCACGGTGATCACCGGAACTACGGGGCCAAACGTTTCTTCGTTGTGCAGCAGCATGTCCGTGCTCACCTGATCGATCACCGTCGGCTCAAAGAAGTGATTGCTTCTTTGATTCGCGAGGCGCTTGCCGCCAAATACGACCCGCGCGCCTTTTTTCTGCGCGTCGGCCAGATGCCGCTCCGTTTTTTCCAGTACCGGAGCATTGTTCATCGGCCCCATCGTGGTGTCTGCGCCGAAGGGATCTCCCAGCCGAACTTTGCCGGCCTCTTGAATCACCAGGTCGAGAAAATCCTTGTGAACGCGGCGGTCCACCAGCACTCGTTCGGTGGCGCAGCAAACCTGTCCGGCGTTGAAGTAGGCGCCAAAGGCCGCCGCCTTTGCGGCGCGCTCGAGGTCCGCGTCTTCCAGCACGATTTGGGGCCCATTGCCGCCCAGTTCCATCAGCAATTTTTTCACGCCCGAACGCCGTTGAATCGTGTCGCCCGTCGTGGTTTCTCCCGTTAGTCCGATTCCGTCGATGCCCGGGTGCGATACAAGCGCGTCGCCGGTGGTCGGACCCAGACCGGTCACCACATTGAAAACGCCCGGCGGCAATCCGGCTTCGAGAACGCATTGCGCGAGGAACAATCCCGAAAGCGGCGTTTGCTCCGCCGGTTTGAAAACAATGGTGTTTCCGGCGGCGAGTCCCGGGCCAAAATATTCCGAGGGAATCACCGTCGGGAAATTCCACGGGGTGATCACCGCCCAGGTGCCAATCGGCTCCTTGAACGTAAACAACCGCTTATTCGGATCGCGGGCCGGAATGATCGGCGTTTCCATCCGCTTTACGTCTTCGGCGGCGATGCGGAAATTTTCAGCGGATTCTTCCACCTCGGGCAGCGCTTCGGCGGCATAGGGCTTGCCTTGCTCGAGCGAAATGATCGCGGCAAGCTGTTCTTTGTGGGCCAGGATGCGGTCGGCGATTCGATGGCATGCCGCGGCTCGCTCGAAGGGCGGCGTCAACTTCCACGGGTTCCACGCGGCGCGCGAAGAGGCGACGGCGCGATTCACATCGTCCAGCGAAGCGCTCGGCACGCTGGCCAGCAACTCGCCGGTGGCCGGATTGCGGACCTCGATGCGCTCCTGGCCGTGACCGTCCGCCCACTCGTTGCCGATGAACAGTTTCAGAGGCGGAAGAGCCGACAATGCTTCGTGCATGCGATTCGCCGATGCGGTCATAAAACACCCCTGATAGCCGGTAGTAAATGGAGACGGGACTGCGCTTTTTCTGTAGCGGACGCACTCTTGCACATTCGGCCAAAACTGTAAAGTTGGCCGTCCGGAACCGGGACGTCGGCGCCCAACGGGAAAACAGGGCGACGTGCGGCGTCGTCGGGACGCCGCTTTTGGGGCAAAGGGCCAAAATTCTCCTGAAACCGAACCTTGCCCCGGTTCGTCGGTACATAATGACTGCAGAAGACCTGTCTTCGGTGAACGCCACGCTTGGCACGACATCGCAGTGTCTTCGCTACGTTTGCGGTAACGTCCGGACTATCATAGTTGGCATCGAATCATGCGTAGGGAAGTACCTGCCCTGTTAGCCGGAAAATCGCAGGAATCACACACAAAGGAACTCTAGTGGCTGAGAATTTACCCGACGAGAATCGAAGCACCATCTCCCCTCCGCGGCCATCTGGATCGGCCCCGAGCCACTCCACGGCGCACTCGCAGAACCGGCCGAAGTCGCACGCGTGGATCTGGATCGTCCTCATACTGCTGCTCTGCGCCGTCGCGTTTTATTTTTACCGGCAGCATGCCGCCGCCGAAGCCGCGGCGAAAGCCAAGGCGAGCCAGCAGGTTCGAGCTGTACCGATTTCGACGGCCAACGCGCGCACTGGCCCCATCGGCGTCTACATCAACGCGCTCGGAACCGTCACGCCGGTTTACACCGTCACGATCACCAGCCGCGTTGACGGCCAGATCATGAGCGTGAATTACAAAGAAGGACAGATGGTGCAGAAGGGTGATCTATTGATTCAGATCGACCCGCGTCCGTACGAAGCCGCGTTGAAACAAGCCGAAGGCACGCTCGCGCACGACCAGGCGTTGCTCAACGAAGCGAAGATCGATTTGAATCGCTATCAAGAGGCGTTTAACCGCAACGCGATCGCGAAGCAGCAACTGGACGATCAAAACCAGACCGTCCTTCAGTACGAAGGCTCGGTCAAGAACGACCAGGGCACGGTGGACAACGCCAAAGTAAACCTGGCGTACACGAATATCACCGCGCCGATCAGCGGGCGCGTGGGCCTTCGCCTTGTCGATCCCGGCAACATCGTGCAATCCGCCAGCACCACGGCGCTGGTGGTGATCACGCAGCTGCAGCCCATCACCGTGATTTTTAGCATCGCCGAAGACTATTTGCCGCAGGTGCAGAAACAACTCCGGACCGGCACAAAGATGGCCGTCGATGCGTTTGATCGCGACCAAACCGCCAAGATCGCTTCCGGCTCGCTCCTGACGCTGGACAATCAAATCGACACGACCACCGGAACGCTGAAGTTGAAGGCAATTTTCCCGAACCAGGACTTCGCGCTTTTCCCCAATCAGTTTGTGAACGCGCGGCTGCTGGTGGACACGCAACAGAACGCCACGCTGATACCCGTCGCCGCCATTCAACGAAACTCGAAAGGCGCGTTCGTCTATGTCATCAGCTCCGACAATACAGCCACGCTCAAAACCATCACCGTCGGCACCACGGATGGGAACGTTGCGGCCGTTACCGGAATTGAGTCGGGTGACGCCGTGGCAACCACGGGCTTCGATAAATTGCAGACCGGCGCGAAAGTTAGCGTGCACAATCAGCCCTCGAGCGATTCGACGCCGGCCAACGCGAACGGAGGCCCTGCGGCGAACACGACGACGGCAAGCACCGGCAACCGAAAATCCGGCAAGCCGCAAACAGCCCCGGGATCGAAGCCGATCGGTTCCAGCGCGCCCGGCGGAGCGAATTCTCAGTGAACCCGTCTCGTCCATTTATCACCCGGCCGGTTGCGACCTTCTTGTTGATGACCGCGATTCTACTGGCCGGTTTCGTGGGCTTCACGCAGTTGCCGGTCTCGGCGCTGCCGGAGGTGGATTACCCGACGATTCAAGTCGTCACGTTTTACCCGGGCGCGAACCCGGACGTGATGGCTTCGGCGGTGACGGCGCCCCTCGAGCGCCAGTTCGGGCAGGTGCCCGGCCTGAATCAGATGACCTCGACCAGCTCGGACGGCAGCTCGATCATCGTGCTGCAGTTTGCGCTCAGCCTGAATATCGACGTGGCCGAGCAGGAAGTGCAGGCGGCCATCAACGCGTCGCAATCCTATCTGCCGCAAGATTTGCCCACGCCGCCGATTTACAGCAAGACCAATCCCGCCGACACGCCGATCCTGACGCTGGCGCTCAGCTCCGATACGATTCCGCTCTCGCAAGTGGAAGACCTTGCCGACACGCGCCTGGCGCAAAAGATTTCGCAGTTGCCGGGCGTCGGTCTGGTGAGCATCAGCGGCGGCCAGAAACCGGCGATCCGCGTACAGATTAATCCCACGGCACTTTCGTCCTACGGGATCAACCTCGAAGACGTCCGCACGGCGCTGCAACAGACCAGCTTGAACGCCGCGAAGGGGAATTTCGACGGCGCCCATCAGGATTATCAGATCGATGCGAACGACCAGCTGCTAACCAGCAAGGATTTTCAGAAAGTCGTGGTCGCCTACCACAACGGTTCGCCGGTGTTGCTCTCCGATGTGGCGAATGTGATCGACGACGTGGAAAACACGAAGCAAGCCGCGTGGATGAATGAAACTCCGGCCGTAATCGTGAATATTCAGCGGCAACCCGGCGCGAACATCATTCAAGTCGTCGATCGCGTCAAAACGCTGCTGCCCGTGCTGAAATCGAACTTGCCGGCAGCCGTTACCGTTACGGTGCTCACCGACCGAACGACCACGATTCGCGCTTCGGTGGCAGACGTCGAATTCGAATTGATGCTCACCGTCGGCCTCGTGGTGATGGTCATCTTTCTTTTCCTGCGCAACGTGCGCGCCACGATCATTCCCAGCGTCGCCGTGCCGCTTTCGCTGGTGGGCACGTTCGGCGTGATGTACCTCGCCGGATACAGCCTGAACAACCTGACGCTGATGGCGCTTACGATTTCCACCGGGTTCGTGGTGGACGACGCCATCGTGATGATCGAAAACATCGTCCGCTATATCGAAGAGGGCGAAGACCCGCTCCGCGCGGCGTTGCTCGGCTCCGAACAGATCGGCTTCACCATCGTCTCACTTACGATTTCGCTGATCGCGGTATTGATTCCGTTGCTGTTCATGGGAGACATCGTCGGCCGGCTGTTCCGCGAATTTGCAATCACACTGAGCGTGACGATCCTGGTTTCCGCCGTCGTTTCGCTGACGTTGACGCCGATGATGTGCGCGCGCCTGCTGAAGCACGACCCGGAAGCACAGAACAAAAAGTTCTACCAAATGTCCGAACGGGCGTTCGAACGGGTGATTGCGTTCTACGGCCGCACGCTGAAGTGGGTTCTGCAGCACCAGACCGCCACGCTCGTCGTCGCCGTGCTCACCCTGGCGCTGACGATCATCCTTTACATCATCGTTCCGAAAGGATTTTTCCCCGTTCAGGACACCGGCATCATCCAGGGAATCTCCGAAGCGACGCAGACGGTTTCGTTTCCGGCGATGGCCGAGCGGCAGCAGGCGCTCACCAAAATCATCCTGCAGGATCCGGCGGTCGAAAGCCTCTCGTCGTTCATCGGAGTCGATGGAACGAATACGACGCTGAACAGCGGACGAATCCTGATCAATCTGAAGCCGCTCGGCGACCGCGGCATCAACGCTTCAGACGTGATTCGACGCCTGCAGCCGGAACTCGCGAAAGTAGACGGAATCACGCTCTACATGCAGCCGGTGCAGGACCTGACGGTGGAAGACCGGGTGAGCCGCACGCAATACCAATACACGCTCGAAGATCCCGACGCGAACGAATTGAACGACTGGACCGCGCGTTTCGTGGAAAAACTGAAGCAGATTCCCGAGCTGCGAGACGTCGCCACCGACCAGCAGACCGACGGCCTGGCCGCCTCACTCGTGATCGATCGAGTCACCGCCTCGCGCATGGGCATTACGCCGACGGTGATCGACCAGACTCTTTATGATGGATTCGGACAGCGCCAGGTCTCCACGCTCTACACGCAATTGAACCAGTACCACGTGATTCTGGAGACGATGCCGGAATTTCAGAAAAATCCCGCCAAGCTGCACGACATCTACGTGCGCTCCGCGCTCGCGTCCTCGGCGCTCACCACTTCCGCCAATTCGGTGGTCACTTCCTCCACGGCTTCCGGCGGTTCGAATGCCACGCCGAGTCCCAGTTCGTCGAGCAATTCGTCCGGCAGCTCGGGCTCCGCGAATCCGTCGGCCGTATCGGCGCCGAACGGAGCGGCGATTCCGCTGAGCGCGATCACGCATTTTGAAACACACACCGCGCCGCTGTCTGTGAACCACCAGGGACAATTTCCGGTGGTGACCATTTCGTTCAACCTCGCGCCGAATGCTTCGCTGGGCGAAGCCACGAAAGCGATCGACCAAGTGCAGAAAGACATCAAAATGCCGCTCAGCGTGCAAGCGGCTTTCCAGGGCACCGCCGCCTCGTTCCAGGCTTCGCTCAGCAACGAGCCCATTTTGATTCTCGCGGCGCTCATCACCGTGTACATCGTGCTGGGCGTACTCTATGAGAGCTTCATCCATCCGATTACGATTCTTTCCACGCTGCCATCCGCGGGCGTCGGCGCGATTTTGGCTCTGATTATCTGCGGGCAGGAACTGAGCGTGGTCGCGTTAATCGGCATCATCCTGCTGATCGGCATCGTGAAGAAAAACGGCATCATGATGATCGACTTCGCTCTGGAATCGGAGAGGAAGCACGGCATGCGCTCGGAAGACGCGATCTACGAAGCCTGCCTGCTTCGCTTTCGCCCCATCATGATGACCACCATGGCCGCGCTTCTGGGCGGTTTGCCGCTCGCGCTCGGTCGCGGGATCGGTTCGGAATTGCGCCGGCCACTGGGAATCGCGATGGTGGGCGGGCTGCTCCTCAGCCAGGTGCTTACGCTTTACACCACACCTGTGATTTACATTTTCTTCGACAATCTGGCGAAGCGATTTTCGAACAGCGGGGCTCGGGAAACGCATGGCGGGGCAGCGTCGGTTCCGGCGGATTAACGCATGAGCATCTCATCTCCCTTCATTCATCGGCCCGTTGCCACCACGCTGCTTACCGTAGCGATTGCGCTCGCGGGCGCGGTTGCGTTTCGGGTGCTGCCCGTTTCCTCGCTTCCGCAGATCGACTTTCCCACGATCGCCGTCGGTGCCGGTTTGCCCGGAGCGAGTCCCGAAATCATGGCGTCGTCCGTTGCCACGCCGCTCGAGAGGCAGTTCGGCCGCATCGCCAACGTGACGGAGATGACCTCCTCGAGTTTTCTGGGCACGACGAGCATCACGCTGCAGTTCGATCTGAATCGCAACATCGACGGCGCCGCGCGCGACGTGGAAGCCGCCATCAACGCCGCCCGCAGTTACTTGCCGACGAACCTTCCGAGCAATCCGACGTATCGAAAGGTGAACCCGGCGGACGCACCGATTCTGATTTTGGCTCTCACTTCGGAGATCTACGACCGCGGCCCGATGTATGACGCCGCTTCGACGATCATCCAGCAGCGCCTGTCTCAAATCGAGGGAGTCGGCCAGGTCAGCGTGGGCGGCAGTTCGCTCCCCGCGGTGCGCGTGGAGCTGAATCCCACGCAGCTGAACAGCTACGGCCTGGGACTGCAAGACGTCCAGTCGATGCTGAGCACGCAAAACGCCAACATCCCCAAGGGCCAAATCGCCAACGGCGACACCACCGTTGACATCACCACCAACGACCAACTGCTCAAGGCCGACTACTACAAGAATCTGATCGTCGGATATCACAAAGGCGCCGCCATCAAACTCTCCGATGTCGCCGAGGTGGACGACTCGGTCGAAAACATCCGCGCGGCCGGATTCATGAACGGCAAGCCATGCGTGCTGCTGATCATCAACCGACAGCCCGGGGCCAACATCATCGACACCGTGAATCGGATTCAGGATGCGATTCCGTCGCTGAAAGCGTCCGTTCCCGCGGGAATCGAATTCGTCAACGTGCTCGACCGCACGCAGACGATCCGAGCGTCCGTCCGAGACGTCGAACGCACCTTGATCATCTCCATCGTTCTCGTGATTCTGGTGGTGTTTGTTTTCCTGCGGAATGTCCGAGCGACGCTGATTCCCAGCGTCGCCGTGCCCGTGTCGCTGGTGGGGACGTTTGGCGTGATGTACCTGTGCAACTACAGCATCGACAATTTGTCGTTGATGGCGCTGACGATTTCCACCGGTTTCGTGGTGGACGACGCGATTGTAGTGATCGAGAACATCTCGCGATATTTGGAACAGGGCATGAGCCCCATGGAAGCCGCGCTCAAAGGCGCCGCCGAAATCGGATTCACCGTCCTTTCGATCAGCGTTTCGCTGGTTGCGGTCTTCATTCCGATTTTGCTGATGGGCGGAATCGTCGGGCGGCTGTTCCGTGAATTTGCCGTTACGCTTTCGGTGGCCATTCTGGTTTCGCTGGTGGTTTCGCTCACCACCACTCCGATGATGTGCTCGAAGCTGCTGAAGCCGCATAGCGAGCAGAAGCACAACCGTTTGTACATCGCCAGCGAGAAGGTATTCACCGGGATGCTTGGTTTCTACGAACGAACGCTGACGCGCGTTCTTCAGCATCCGGCGATCACCCTGATGGTGTTGATCGTAACGATTCTGATTAACATCGGCCTTTACACCGTGGTGCCGAAGGGTTTCTTTCCGGAGCAGGACAACGGCACCGTCTTCGGCGGCATTCAGGGCGCCCAGGACATTTCGTTCCAGGCGATGCAGAACCTCACTTTGAAGTTCGTGCAGATCATCAAAACGGACCCGGCCGTGCAAAACGTCGGCGCGTTCACCGGCGGCGGCGGCGCCGTGAACACCGGCTTCATCTATCTCGCGCTCAAGCCTTTGAACGAGCGCAAGATCACTTCCAGCCAGGTCGTCGACCGGTTGCGCCCGAAGCTGACGTCTTTGCCCGGAGCGACGGTGTTCTTACAAGCCGGTCAGGACCTTCGCATCGGCGGCCGCCAGAGCAACGCCCAGTATCAGTACACGATTCAGAGCGACAGCCTGGATGACCTGGTGAAGTGGGGTCCGGTCCTTCTGCAGAACATGAAAAAATTGAACATCATTACCGACGTCAACTCCGACCAGCAGAATAGCGGCTTGCAGGCCGCGCTGGTTTACGACCGCAAGACCGCCTCTCGTCTGGGCATCACGCCCCAGACCATCGACAACACTTTGTACGAAGCCTTCGGCCAGGCGCAGGTTTCCACCATGTACACCGCGCTCAATCAGTATCACGTGGTGATGGAGGTGGCGCCGAAATACTGGCAATCGCCGGAAGGATTGAAAGACATTTACGTTCGTCCCAAGGCCGGCACGGAAGTGCCGCTCAATGCCATTACCACCTACGACCCGGACACAGCGCCACTCGCCGTCAATCACCAGGGCCAGTTTCCTTCGGTGACGATTTCTTTCAATCTGGCGCCCAATGTCGCGTTGAGCGAGGCGTCCGAGGCAGTGCTCAAAATGCAGCAGCAGATCGGCATGCCCGCCACGATTCACGGAATGTTTTCCGGAACGCTCCAGGCGTTCCAGGCCTCACTCTCGACCGAGAAATATTTGGTCCTTACGGCTCTGGCGGCCGTGTACATCGTTCTGGGAATCCTGTATGAAAGCTTCGTTCACCCGATCACCATTCTCTCCACGCTGCCATCGGCCGGCGTCGGCGCGCTGCTCGCCCTGCTGGTTTTCCACATGGACCTGAGCGTGATCGCGCTCATAGGCATCATCCTTTTGATCGGCATTGTGAAAAAGAACGCCATCATGATGATCGATTTCGCCCTGGCGGCGGAGCGCACCGAAAACAAGAGCTCGCGTGACGCCATTTTTCAGGCGTGCATCCTGCGTTTCCGGCCGATTCTGATGACCACCATGGCCGCGCTCTTCGGCGCGCTTCCGCTCGCCCTGGGCACGGGCACCGGCTCGGAATTCCGCCGGCCGCTGGGCGTCACGATTATTGGCGGCCTGATCGTCAGCCAGATGCTGACGCTGTACACCACTCCCGTCGTCTATTTGTATTTGGACCGCATGCGCATTCGATGGGCCGCGAAACACAGCAAGCATGCGTTCGCCACGCCCCAGGAAAATCTGGGATGAGGAACTCACGGAAAAGGATCATGAACACTCACAGCCGCTCGCCTCGCTGCTCAACAAACCTTGCGCTCGCGGGCCATAAGTCTCCCGTCATCGCCGTCGCTCTCTGCGCCTCCATGCTGCTCTCAGGGTGCGTTGTGGGCCCGAAGTACAATCGCCCTGCGGCCACGCCGCCTTCCACGGCCGTGCCCGCCGCTTACAAAGAACTCACGCCCGCGGATTACAAAACGACGGACGGGTGGAAAGTGGCGCAACCCGGCGACGCGACCCTAAAGGGTAAGTGGTGGGAAATTTTCAACGACCCGCAATTAAACGCACTCGAAGAAAAGGTGGATATTTCGAACCAAAACATCGCTTCGTCCATGGCGACGTATTTGGCCGCTCGCGCCATTGTAAAAGAGGCCCGCTCCCAATACTTTCCTACGGTTACCGTCGGCCCCGGAATCACGAACGAGCGACAGGCCATCTTGAACCAAAGCGGTCCGAGCACCACAACCACTACGACAAATGGCTCGTTCACCGAGTACACGCTGCCGTTTGACGCCACATGGGTTCCCGATCTGTGGGGCCGCGTTCGAAACACCGTCCGCGCGAATGCCGCCGCCGCGCAGGCCGATGAAGCCGATCTGGAGAATGTTCGCCTTACCGCGCACGCCGAAGTGGCCGTGGATTACTACGAACTTCGCGGGCAGGACGAATTGAAGCAACTGCTCGATTCAACCGTCGTTGCCTATCAGGAATCCCTCAATCTTACGAAGGCGCTCTACGAAACCGGCATCGACTCCGACGAAGCCGTGGCTCAGGCCGAAACCCAGCTGGAATCCACGCAAGCCGCCGACACCAACCTGGGAATTTTGCGCGCTCAATACGAGCACGCCATCGCGATGCTGGTGGGCGAGCCCGCTTCCACGTTTTCGATCTCGCAGGATCCGCTGAAGTCCACGCCACCCGCCATTCCGTACGGAGTTCCGTCGCAATTGCTGGAGCGCCGTCCGGACATCGCCGCCACCGAACGCTTGATGGAGCAGGCCAACGCGCAAATCGGAGTCGCGACGGCGGCCTATTATCCGACGGTCACGTTGAGCGCCGGCGCGGGCTTGACGAGCACCTCGTTTACAAATTGGTTCACCTGGCCCAGCCGCTTTTGGTCGGTAGGGCCGTCCGCGACGGAAACGATTTATGACGGCGGCTTGCGCCACGCCACCGTAATTCAATATCGCCGGCAATACGACGCGACTGTCGCGAACTACCGCGAGTCCGTTTTGACGGCGTTCCAGCAGGTGGAAGACAATCTCGCCACGCTGCGCATTTTGTCGAAACAGATTCAACAGCAGGACACCGCCGTCGCGTCCGCCGAGCGCAACCTGAAAATCGCCACCGACCGCTATAAGTTGGGAATCGATCCGTACCTGAACGTGATCACGGCGCAGACGACGTTGCTGAGCAACAAACAATCGGCCGTCACTCTCCGCATCCAGCAAATGACCGCCAGCGTGCAATTGGTGGAAGCGCTCGGTGGCGGATGGGATGCGTCGAAGTTACCGTCGAAGAAAGATGTAGCGTCCAACACTCCGGAACCTGGCCCGGCGCCCGCGGACACAACGAACGCAGCGCCCGCGCCCTCGAACCCGTAGTTCGCCCAACGGCGCGAAACCTACTGCACCGCGCTTCGCACCGCGATCCGCGGCACCATCGACTGCACGTCCTGGCGCGAGATCGGAGCGCCCAGCTCGGTGACGCACATCGCCGCACCGCACGCCGCCGCCAGCCGCACTGTGTCCTCCGCGGTCATCCCGGAAAGCGCCGCATACGCAAAGCCCGCCATCGTCGCGTCGCCGCACCCGACCGTGGAGATGGGCTGCAAGAGCGGCGGCGTGGCGATCCACGCCGGATCACTCGCGCTTGGCCGCCACACCAGCCCCTCGCCGCCCAGCGTAATCGCGGCGCTTCCCGCGCCCAGCCCGAGCAGCCGTCGAGCGCCATCGGCAGCGTCCTCTCGAGTCGCGAGGGTGGATCCGAGCAGCGCCTCGGCCTCCGCGCGATTCGGTTTCACCATGTCGGGGCGTGCTCCGAGGGAGTTCCGCAATGCGTCTCCACTGGTATCGAGAAACGTCTTCGAACCGGCGGACCGACCCATGCCAATCAGTGTTCGGTAGAAGTCCGGAGTGAGCCCCGGCGGAAGGCTGCCGGAAATCACCACTGCCGCGCCTCGCCAGTCGCCATTCAATTGCTCGCGAAGCACGCGCAGCATTTCGTCGCGCTCATCGGGCGCCACCGCGCCGCCCGGGTCGAGCAGTTCGGTCACCCGTCCCGAATCCTCAATCGCTTCCAGATTCACGCGCGTGGAGGTTCGCGTCCGAACTGGGTGTACTTCGATTCCATACGTCTGAAGTCCGGCTTCGCACTCGGCTCCGGTGGTACCGCCGAGAAATCCGATCCAGACGGCTCGCGCGCCGAGCGCTTGCGACGTGATGGCCACATGCGCGGCCTTGCCCCCGGGCAGCGTCAACGAAGTCGTCGCGCGATTCACGTCGCCCAGAGCCAGCGCCGGAAGGCGCAGGCGGCGGTCGAGCGCCGGGTTGGCGCTGACGCACACGATGGTGGGGAGCTGTCGAATCACTTGTTCCCTTATCGCATTTATGTCAAGCTGTCCCAAGCTTAAAATAGATAACGAAAAGAAACAAAACGAAAGTAGCCCTTTTTCCGCCCAAACGCATGCTGAGCGAAGAGCGACGCCGAAAAATCCTCGAGCTTCTGGAACGCGACGGCCGCGTTGTCGTGAAAGACCTCTCGCGCCGGTTCTCCACCTCTCTCATCACCATTCGCAAAGACCTCGAAAGCCTGCACGAGCAGGGCCGCATTCAACGCGCTCACGGCGGCGCTCTGCCGGTGGAAGCCGCCGCCCAGCGGGATCCTTCGCTGCACGAAAAAGAGCGCCTGCACCGCCGCGAGAAACACCGCATCGCGGAAGCGGCGGTTCGTCTCGTCCAGCCCGGCCACGTGATCATTTTGGACTCCGGCACCACCAGCGCCGCCATCGCGAGAGCCGCGAAACACATTGCCAACCTGACGGTGATTACCAACGGCGTGAACATCGCGTCCGATTTGGCGGGCACAAACGTGGAGGTCATCCTCACGGGCGGTACCCTGCGAAAAAATTCCTTCTCGCTGGTCGGTCCGCTCGCGGAGGATTCGCTTCGCCACGTGAGCGCCGATCTTTTATTCCTGGCGGTCGATGGATTCGACGTCGATTACGGCCTTACCACGCCGAATCTGCTCGAGGCCAAAGTGAATCGCGTGATGATGGAAAGCGCCAAGACCACGGTGGTTGTGTGCGACGCGAGCAAGTTCGGCAGGCGCAGCCTTTCGCTGATTGCTCCTACCAGCGCCGTGCATCACGCCATCACCGACGACAAAATTCCGCCCAAGTATTTGCGTTCGCTGCGCGATGCCGGAATCAAGGTCATTGTGGCGTGATTCGGCCGCCTGGCGGCGCACGGGGAAATCGTCCGTTTGCATTTCGGAGGCTGTTGGATGAGTTTGAACTCGAATGCGGGCGAGCACACGATCGCGGAAATTCTCTCTGAGCCGCAAACGTGGCGTGCTTGCCTGGCGGCGCTCGATAAGACGGCCGAACTGCGCGATCTTTCCGGAAAATTGCAGCGCAAGGTCGAATGGGTTTTCGTCGGCTGCGGCTCAAGCTTTTATCTGGCCCAAATCGCCGCTTGCACGTGGTCGAGCCTAACGGGCGATCCGGCCCGCGCCATGCCAGCTTCGGAAATTCTGCTGTTTCCGAAAACTCTGCCCGCCGACTGCCAGATCGTTTTCATTTCGCGTTCCGGGCGTACGTCCGAGGTCATCGAAGCGGCCCGGCGGCTAAAACGAGAACGCGCCACTCCGACGCTGGCCATCACTTGCGGCACCGCCACGCCACTCGAAGAAATTGCCACACACACAATTCGCCTTCCGGCCGCGGACGAAAAAAGCACGGTGATGACGCGCTCGTTCACGTCGATGTTGCTGGCGCTGCAATCGCTCGCGGGATTTCGCGGGGGAGCGCTCGACTTTCTGAGCGCACTTCACCATCTGCCGGCCGAAGCCGAAAAATTCCTGCCGGCGGCACAGCAAACGATTCAATCGCTGGTGAGTGCGCACACCTTTGCTGACTATGTTTTTCTCGGCCAGGGCCCGTTTTTCGGCGTGGCTCAGGAATCGATGCTCAAAGTGAAAGAAATGTCGTGCTCCTACGCGCAATGCTTTCACACCCTCGAATTTCGACACGGCCCGAAGGCTATCGTCAGCCCGGAAACGCTTTTGACGTTCCTTCTCAGCGAAAGCGGCTTCGAAGCGGAATCATCCGTGCTTCAGGAAATGAAAGAGCTTGGCGCCGTCACCCTGGTGATCACAAACAAAGCGACCCCCGCGGTGCGCAGCGCAGCGGACTATCTCGTCGAGCTGTCGCTGAACGTCCCGGAAATTGCGCGCGCCGCCGCTGCCCTGATTCCCGGCCAGTTGCTCGGATTTTACTCGGGCCTTCGCAAGGGCCTTGATCCCGACAATCCGCGAAATCTTTCCCGCGTGGTGATGTTGGAGGGGAAGTGAAGGCAAACGAACAGGACGCCCCGAAGATGGACGTCTGCGTGGTTGGCGAGTTGAATCCGGACCTGATTCTGTATGGCCTGCCTGCAGATCCAAAGCCCGATCACGAGTACTTAGTGGATGGTTTTCGGCTCACGCTCGGCAGCTCCTCGGCGATTCTCGCCCATAATTTAGCGGTTTTGGGAACGCGCGTGGGAATGATTTCAAAAGTCGGCGCAGACGCGCTGGGAAAGATGGCGCTCGACTGGCTGGCGGCGGCGAACGTCGATCTGTCTCGCATCGTCACTTCGTCCGCCAAACTCTCCACGGGCCTGAGCGTGATTCTCGCGCATCCCGGGCATCGCTTCATCCTCACCTATCCCGGCACGATCTTTGATCTGTCTTACGAAGACTTAAATCTCGAATACGTTTTCTCGGCCCGCCATCTGCATCTCTCGTCGTATTACTTAAACCGCGCGCTCCGTCCGCGAATGTCCGAACTCTTCCGCGAGGCCAAGCGCCACGGCCTGACGACATCGCTCGACACCAACGACGACCCGGAAGGGAAGTGGGCCGCCGATTTGTTGGACGTGCTCCCGTTCGTTGATATTTTCTTTCCCAACGAACGCGAAGCGAAACACATTGCTCGCACGGATGACGTGGCCCGCGCATTGGACGCGCTCGCGAAACTCTGCGCAATGGTCGTCGTGAAGTTAGGTTCGCGCGGCGCCGTGGCGCGGCAAGGCCAACAAGAATGGAGCTGCCCGATTATTCCGGTAAAGCCGCAGGACACCGTCGGCGCAGGCGACAGCTTCGATGCCGGCTACATTCATAGCTTTCTGAGAGGAGCGAGTCCCGAACAATGCCTGCAACTCGCGAACGCTACGGGTGCGTATTCCACCACGCACCAGGGAGGAATCGAAGCGTTTCGCAATCCCGCCGAGATGAATCTTTTCCTCGAAACACACCTTCCCCGCCGCTAATTGGTTGCTGATTTTTTGGCGCGAACTCAATTCGGAACGCCTTTGAATTCCGCGAAGACTCGCTCGGCATTCGTGTGATACACCTTCTTTAAAATGCCGTCGGAGAGTCCCAGGCCGTAAATCGCCCACCGCCCTTGCCCCGGCGATCCCCAATATTCGAAGTAGTCGTCCTTCGTTTCCAGCCAACGGAAATAATTCTGATACATCCCGACTTCCGGATCGGAATCCGTGCCGAACATGATCCGGTCCTGATAATCTTCAAAAAACTTTTCCGCGCGACGAGGCTGCCGGCCCAGCTCCGCTTCGCGCGCGCCGAATTCGACCATCATGTTGGGATAGCGATCGAGCCACGCCGATACTGCGTCTAAATTTTCCGGCCAGTTCGCCACGTGCAACGCGACGAACGTGGTGAGCGGATGCTTCTCGACGATGTGGTTCCGTTCTTCCAGAATTTCCTGCTTGGAGGGAAAGCCGTGGCCGTAAAAACTCCACGACGGGTTCTGTTTCAGCTCTTCGTATCGTTCGTTGTTGCCATCCACCGGAGTGAAAAACGCCTCCGGATCCGTTACATGGATGAACACCGGAATTCCCAGCCGTCCGCACTCTTCCCACACCGGGTCGAGCCGCGGATCGTCTACGCGCAGAAACTTTCCGTTGGCGTCGCGTACGCCGAGCCCCAGATCTTTCAGGATTTTCAGCCCGCGCGCGCCGCGCTTCACCGCGTCGTCGAGTTGCGCCACCATTTCCTCGCTGAAGCGAGCGTCATTGACTTTGCTCCAGTCCATCTGCGTGAATACGATGAACCGGTCCGGATACCGTTTTACGGTTTTGTCGAGCACCGCTTGCAGAGCCGTGCCCCAGCCACCCGTCAGGATCACGACCTTCTGCACATTCGTCGCGTCCATCGTTTTCACCACTTGATCCACCGGAACCTGCCCGCCGATCCCCGCCGCATCGTCCACATGGTTATGCACGTCCCATACGGCAAACTTGGCGCGCTCCACGGTGTGAACCGGCACGTGCAGCATCGGCCGCGGATGAAAATCGCGCAACAGAAGTGTCATGCGCGCTTTTGCACCCGGCGCGCCGTTGTAGCTGATCTGTTGCAGCGCGGCTCCGACCACCGACGCCGCGAGCACTGCCATTCCGAATGCCGCCATGATCCTGACGAAATATTTCATCGTCCACGCTCCCTCGAACCGCCGCCTGCGCCCTTTGGCGGGACTCTTCTCTTACCACACCGAAACCGCCGTCCGCAGGTTTTCCTTGACACAGATACAATTCGTAAGTAAAAGTAGCAAATCGAAAGTCATACGGCAACCGGCCCGTGTCGCCGGTTTTTGCGGTTCTATCGCGCTGGTTTTCCCAAAGTGTTGTCGGCCGATCGCTTCCGTTGGACAGGAGATCTCGCATGCGCCGCTACCCGCTTTTTGTCGCACTCATCTTATTTTCCCTATTCCTCGCAGCCGCTCCGGCAAAGGCGCAGAAGGACACTGGCGCGATCGTCGGCACTGTGAAGGATTCGTCGGGCGGTGTCGTGGCGGGCGCGCATGTGACGGCGATCGACATCGACCGAGGCGGCCAGACGGTGGCCACCACCAATGATTCCGGCGAGTACATCCTCAGCCCTCTTCATGTGGGCCAATATCGCATCACGGTTGAAAAGTCCGGCTTCAAGAAAGCGGTCGCCGGCCCCGTGGTGGTTGAGGTGCAGGAGCGCACCTCGGCGGACGCCACGTTGCAAGTCGGCCAGGCGAGCGAAATCGTAAACGTAACCGCGGCGGCGCCGTTGCTCGAAACCGAAACCTCCGATCTCGGGCAGGTAATCGATTCGCAGCGAATCGTTACGCTACCGCTGAACGGCCGGAACTACGCACAGCTCGCGCTGCTCGGCGCCGGAGTGGCGCCCAGCGAACCCGGTTCCCGTGTTTCCACCAGTTATGGCTTCAGCTCCAACGGAGCCCGCGCGCTACAGAACAATTTCCTGCTCGATGGCGTGGACAATAACTCGAATCTCGGCGACGTTCTGACCGGCCAGGCGTATGTGATTCAGCCTTCCGTCGATGCAATCGAAGAATTTAAGGTTCAGACCAACTCGTACAGCGCGGAATTCGGGCGCGGCAACGGCGCGATCCTGAACGCGGTCATCAAGTCCGGTTCCAACCAATTTCACGGCGACGTTTACGAGTTTTTCCGCAACGATGCTCTCGACGCGGCGAATGCATTCGACCTGCTCGGCCGCCAGCCGTATCACCAAAATCAATTCGGCGCGACGTTCGGCGGACCGATCATTCACGATAAGACATTTTTCTTCGTCGACTATGAAGGCCTGCGAATCATACAGGGAAGTCCGCAATTATCGCTCGTACCCACGCCCGCGGAGATCGGCGGCGACTTCTCGTCGCTGCTGACGAATACTCCCGCACCGCAAGTGGATGCCAACGGCAACACGTTGCCTGGCACGACCGCGCTCGATTGCAGCGGCAACCCAACGTACATGGGCGAGATTTTCAATTCGCGCCTCACGCAGTCGTCCGCTCTGAATCCCAGTGGATATTGCGGCGTTCCCATTGGTGTGGACGGTGCGGGCAATCCCACCAATATATTTCCGAACGGTTCGATCGATCCGTTGGCCGCGCGGCTTTCTGCCCTGTTCCCGTCGCCCAACGTCAACCTCAATGGCTCGAACTTTATCTCCGAGCCAAAGCTCACCAGCAGCCGCAATAACGCGGACGTCCGCATCGACCAGCACATTTCCGATAAAGACAGTTTCTTTGGCCGCTTCAGTTACGAAAATCAGCCGAGCTTCACGCCGTCTCCCTTTCAAAACGCGCTGGACGGCGGCGCGTTTCAGGACGGAAGCCAGAGTGATTCGTTCCGCAGCCTGGCGCTGAGCGAAACGCATCTTTTTTCGGCGAATCTGATCAACGAATTTCGCGTGGGCTACAACCGCATCAACAGCCATCGCTATCAACTCAACGCCAACGAAAATGTCTCGCAGGAACTGAACTTTCCCGGCGTTCCCTACGGCCCCAATCTCGGGGGCCTGCCGCAGATTTCGTTCTCAGACGGCACCACGGGCATTGGCGCTTCCGGTTTTCTGCCCGCGATCGAAAAGCAAAACAGCTACGTGCTGACCGACAATCTCACCTGGGTGCGCGGACGCCATTCGTGGAAATTCGGCACCGAGGTGCGCTTCGAACAATTCACTCTGTATGAGCCGGCCGCGCCGCGCGGCACGCTCAGCTTCGGCAGCGACTTCACCGATAATCCCGCATCGCCCACTTCGGGCGGCGATGCGTTCGCGACTTTCCTGCTGGGCATTCCAGACAGCGGCTCGCTCACCAGCGTGAACGAGGTGGATTATCATCGCCAGATTTACGCTTTTTACGCGCAGGATGATTTCCGGATGACGCCGAAACTTACGTTTAATCTCGGCCTGCGCTATGAATTGTTCACGACGCTCAAAGCCACTGGCAACGACCAGGGAACGTTCGATTTCGCCACCGATTCAATTCTGGTGCCCAAGGGACAAACCGCCCAACTGACTCCGTATCTGGCCGCGAACATTCCCATCGACCGCACCGGCACGCCCGGCTTGATCAAGCCCGATCTGAATAACTTTGCCCCGCGCCTCGGGTTGGCCTATCAGATTTCGGACAAGCTGGTGCTGCGCGCCGGCGCTGGACTTTTCTACGGCGGCCAGGAAAACGGCCCGTACTCCAATCCAAGCCCCGGTTTCAATCCGCCGTTTTTCGTTACGCAGTCGTACAACGTTCCTTGCTTCGCGCCATCCGCAAATCCCAGCCAGACGGATTGCTCGATTCCCGGGCTGAATGTGCTGAACCAGGGCTTTCCGTCCGACGCGCTCACCGATCCGAACACGCCGATTCTGTTCTCGATCAGCCCAAAATTGCGCACCCCCTTCACTTCGCAGTGGCACCTGGGATTCCAGTACCACGCACCCGGCGACAGCGTCGTCGAAATTTCTTACGCCGGGTCGCACGGTTCGGACCTGTACAACTTCTACAACGGCAACCAGGCGGTTCCCGATGCCACGTTCTGCACCACGCCGCCCAACACTCCCGGCAACTGCCCCACCGACGCGCGTCGTCCGGCGCAACAGTGCGACAACAGTGTCTTTCCGCCCGCCTGTAATGACGTGTTCGACACCGGCATCGACGAGCTGCGCTCCGACGGTTTCTCGAATTACAACTCGCTTCAGGTGCGCTGGGAGAAAAATTTCTCCCATGGTTTGCAGTTCGAAGCTTCTTACACCTATGCGCATGCGCTCGACGACGCATCCAGCGCCGCTTTAGGCTCTTTGGCGAATGGAGATTTCCGCGACCAGCGTTACCCGTTTCTCGAATACGGGAATTCCGACTTCGACGTTCGCCACCGCTTTGTTTTGAGCTACATCTATCAATTGCCGTTCGGGAAAGGGCAGAGGTTTCGAAACGCCGCGGCTGGTCTTGAAAATCGGTTGATCGGAAATTGGCAAATCGCGGGCATCACCACAGCATCCACCGGAAACTACTACACGATCACGGACGCAGCGACGAACGTTTCCACCAGCGATGGTGGAGGCGGCGTCGGCTACTACACGGTTCGTCCGAATCTCGTGGGCAATCCAAACGGCAAACCATGCGTTCCCGGCCAGTTCTTCAATACCTGTGCGTTCGCAGACAACACCATTCCCTTTACGTTTGGAAACGCGGGGCGCAACATCGTTCGCGGACCCGGCTACCAGAACTGGGATCTTTCGATTTTCAAAATGTTCCCGGTGAGCGAAAACAAGCGCTTCGAATTCCGCGCTGAGTTCTTCAACATTTGGAATCACTACAATCCGCTGATCGAGCCGGCCAATGCGATTAGCGAAGAGCCGCAACCTCTGGAACTTGGAACGCCGCAATACGGTTATTACCAGGGCGCGCGCGATCCGCGGTTTATCCAGTTTGCGTTGAAGTTTTATTTCTAAGCGGCCGGCGGAATTCCGCCCGCGGTGGGAGCTCGATGACGCGCTACTCTCGAGCTGCCTGCCACGTGGTAAACGGCAACAGGCACGCGCCCAAAATTCCCGCATCCGTGCCAAGCTCCGCACGCTCGACGTATGTCTTTCCTTCGCGATGCGTCCGGCGATCTTCGTCGGACGGCTCCGTCAGCCGGTAAATGTAGCTGCGCGATCGCAGTTCCCGGAACAGCGACGGTGCAAATAAATCCCAGGCGTTCAGCAACCCGCCCCCCAACAGATACAGCGGCAGGTTCAGCGTATTCACAAGGGCCGAAAGCGCGATTCCCAGCGACCGCCCCAGATTCTCGAAGATTCGTATGGCATCGGTGTCTCCCGCTTCGGCCAGCAGACCCACATCGCGCGGCGTGAAGTCCGGATTTTTTGCCGCCAGAGCCGCCAATCCCGGCGCTCTGCCGGCGGCGATCAAGTCTTTCGCCGCTCGCCGCACCGAAGTCGCCGACGCATAGGGCTCCGTGCAACCGTGCCCTCCGCAACCGCACGGCAGACCGTCGGTCCAGATGTTTAGATGGCCCACTTCGCCGGCAAAACCATTCATGCCATCCAGAATATTTCCGTGCAGAATAATTCCGCCGCCCACTCCGGTTCCCAGCGTCATCATGCACAGCGAATCAAGGCCCAGCGTTTTTCCGCGCCCGAGAAAGCATTCGGCCAACGCCGCCGCGTTCGCGTCGTTTTCAATAATTACTCCTGTGCCCAGGATTTTTTCCAGCGTGGCGCGCAGTTCCAGTCCGCCCCACCCCGGCAGATTCGGCAAATCGTGCAGCAATCCGCCCGGTAACTCGATCGGTCCCGGCGACCCCATGCCCACGCCTTTGAACTGTCGCGCCTTGGAATGCCGATCGATCAATTGCCGGATTCCTTCGCACATGTCGGAGACGACTTCGTCGCGGCCGTCCTTGAGTCGCGTGGTCTGATGCAGGGTCTCCAGAAGTCCCTGTTTCGGCGAGTAGGCGGCGATGCGCAGATTCGTCCCTCCGAAATCGACGCCCACGCTGAATTCATTCGAAACGTTCTGATCAAAATCCGGCGCGGCTACGCGCATCACGGGACGTCTCACACGGCTCTCCTGTTTTTCATCCACCGCTCGGAAACAATACTACACGACCGCTCGATTGCTTTATAATCCGCGAGCCATCCGCCATTTTGCGAATGAACGCACTCCGCGCAGCCGGTACTCGGGGAGCGCCAAAGAGGAAAGGGGAGTTTCGCGTGTCACTTTCGAAAAAGTCCAGGCCCAGCGTCCGTATCGGTTATTTGCTTGCGCTCTTTGTAGGTTTTGGATTGCTCGCCGCAGCCAGCGCCCATGCCCAGTCGCTCTCCGACGATGCCGTGAAGTCGCTCGCGCCCGCGTCGCAGGACGCGATTCACCAGCTCGCAACTCTTTCCGAACTTCCTGCCGTTCAGTGGCGATATCATCGCGGCGATGTGGCCCACGGCGAAGCCCCGGACCTGGACGATTCGTCGTGGACGCTGGTCGAAAAAGGCTCCGGAAGCGACACCGACGCGGTGTGGTATCGCCGCCTGATCGAAGTGCCGAAAACTCTAAACGGGTACGATCTCACCGGCTCGAGAATCTGGTTTCAATTTAACGCGGACGCCAACGGGCCAATGCCCGAAATTATCTATTACAATGGCCGCCGCGTCGCGCTCGGCGAAGACCTCGAACCGATCGTCCTTTTCGACCGCGCTCAACCCGGCGATAAAATTCTCGTCGCGGTGAAACTGCTGCATACCGTCGATAAAAAGCGTTTCGCCGGCGCCGAACTGCACATCGATTTCAATTCTTCCCGCCCGAACCCGGCCACCGTGCTGAATGAAATTCTTTCGACCGCGGAAATCATTCCCTCGCTCGGCTCGGCCACCGACTCCACGCGCGCGCAACTCAACAAAGCGGCCGGCTCGATTGATGTTGCCGCGCTCGCGCGCGCCGACCAGACGGCCTTCGACCGATCGCTCGTAACGGCGCAATCTGAGCTCGAAGTCTTGAAGCCCGCGCTGCAAGGCACTTTGGTTCGCTTGACCGGCAACGCGCACATTGACGCCGCCTGGCTGTGGCCCTGGACCGAAACGGTCGATGTGACGCGCCGCACCTTTTCTACCGCGCTCCAACTGATGAACGAATATCCGCAATACACCTACACGCAATCCGCCGCCGCTTACAGCGAATGGATGTGCCAGAAATATCCCACCATGTGCCAGGAAATTCAGGGCCGCGTGAAAGAAGGCCGCTGGGAAATGGTCGGCGGCATGTGGGTCGAGCCGGATTTGAATATGCCGGACGGCGAATCGCTGGTGCGCCAGCTTCTGGTCGGCAAGCGCTACTTCAAGGATAAATTCGGAGTGGACGTTCGTATCGGGTGGAATCCGGATTCGTTCGGCTACAACTGGCAGCTGCCGCAAATCTACAAAAAATCCGGCGTCGATTATTTCGTCACCCAGAAAATGGCCTGGAACGACACCAACCAGCTTCCGTTCAAACTATTCTGGTGGCAGTCGCCGGACGGCAGCCGCGTGCTCACCTATTTCCCGCACGACTATGTAAATGAAATTGAGCCGGTGCGCATCGCACGCGACGTGGCTCTGGCGCGTGAACACAATCCCGGCCTGCCCGAGATGATGCATCTGTACGGCGTCGGCGACCACGGCGGCGGCCCGACGCGCGCCATGCTCGATAGCGGCGCGCTGTGGACCGATCCGAGCGTCGTATTTCCGAAAACGTTCTTCGGTGTCGCGCAGGGATTTTTCTCCGATGTCGAAGGAAAGCTGGACACCGAGCATTCGCCGGTGTGGAATTACCAGTCCATCGCCACCGCGAATACGAATCTTCCCGCGCCGCCGCCCGGCAAAGTGAGCCTTCCGGTGTGGAACGACGAGCTCTACTTCGAATACCATCGCGGCGTTTTCACCACGCAATCCGACCACAAGCGCAACATGCGCGAAGCCGAAGTGGCCATGCTCGACGCCGAAAAGTTTTCCTCGCTCGCCTGGCTCAACGGCGCGGACTATCCGTCGAACGCGCTGAACGAAGCGTGGAAGAAAGTGCTGTTCAACCAGTTCCACGACCTCGCCGCCGGCTCCGGCATTGGAGTCATCTACAAGGACGCGCAACGAGACTACGACGTCGTGCGGTGGACCGCCGCAGACGCGAGTTCCAGCGCGCTTCACGCATTGACGAGCCGCGTGAATACCACCTCGCCCTCGCCCGCCGGCGTTCCCGTGATTGTGTATAATCCGCTCGCGTGGCAACGCGCCGATCTCGTCGCGCTGAATGTGCAGTTTTCATCGCCGACGGACAACTCGGTTTCGGTCACGGACTCCCGCCACAACGCGATTCCCGTGCAAGTGCTCTCGCACGATCCCGAAACCCACAGGTTTCGTCTGCTCGTCGAACTGAAAGACGTGCCGTCGATGGGCTACGAGGTTTTGCAGATCCAGCCGGGTGGCAGCGCTCCGGCCACGGACTTGAAAGCCAGCGGCCTGACGCTGGAAAATGCCGCGCTTCGCGTGGTCGTTGATCCGGCCACCGGATGCATCACCAGCCTTTACGACAAGCGCGCGCAGTTTGAATCCATCGCCAAGGGCGGCTGCGGCAATCAGCTCGTCGCATTCAAGGACACGCCGAAAGACTACGACGCCTGGAACATCGACTCCGACTTCGACAAAGTGTTCACGAATCTGGACAAGGCCGACTCCGTGAAGCTCACGGAACAAGGCCCGCTGCGCGCCACCATCCGCGTTACCCGAACGTGGCAGAGTTCAAAATTCGTGCAAGACATTACGCTGTACGCCGCGCTGGATCGCGTGGACGTGACCAACGACATCGACTGGCACGAAACGCACATCCTGCTGAAGGCCGCGTTTCCGCTGGCTGCTTCCAGCAATCAAGCGACGTACGAAATCCCCTACGGCTCCATCCAGCGCCCCACCACGCGCAACAACAGCTGGGAAGCCGCAAAGTTTGAGGTTCCCGCGCTGCGCTGGGCCGATCTCGGCGACGCCGCGCACGGGTTCAGCGTGATCAATAATTCCAAGTACGGCTACGACGCCAAGGGCAACGTTCTCCGCATCTCGCTTTTGCGTTCGCCCACCTGGCCCGACCCCGACGCCGACCGCGGCCATCACCATTTCGCGTATTCCCTGTACCCGCATTCCGGCGATTGGAAGCAAGCGCTCACGGTGCGCCGTGGTTATGAATTCAACTATCCGCTGGACGCCATGCAGGTGACGCCGCATGAAGGGAAGTGGCCGGCGCGGAAATCGTTCGTCACCGTGAACGGCGACAACGTGGTGCTGACGGCCATGAAAAAAGCCGAGGATGGCGACGGCCTGATTCTGCGTTTCTACGAATGGGCGGGCAAAAATTCCGAAGTGCAGGTTACGGTTCCTGCCGGAGCGGCGACATCCACGGAAACGAATCTGATGGAGAAACCCGAAGGCGGCACGCTCAATCGCAGCGAAAGCACGATTACCTTCCCCATTCACCCGTTCGAGATTCAGTCGATTCGTGTCGATTATTCGTCGCGGCCGTGAGCGCTCCGGCGAAAGCGGCGGGTTAGAGAAAGCGGTCCGTCGCGGCGGACCGCTGCTGAATCGCCTCGATTTTCGGATGCGATAGCTCGCGGTCCCATGCGTGGAGCATGCTGGAAAAGAAATGGTGCCAGTAAACCTCCGGCACGGCGCGGCGGAATAATCGCATTACGTCTCCGGCCATGGTCCGTCCGTCGGCCGTCAGCCGCTCGAATTCGCGGAAGTCCACCGTATCGAATTTCGTCAGCGCCTCTTGCGCGTCCTGGATTTCGCTTTTCTGCGCTTCGATCGTTTCCCGCCACCTGTCGGTCACCGTTTCGTCCAGCCAGCCATACTGCGTTGTACCGTCGCCTAATAGACCCGGATGCTTCCTCAATAACCGCAATTGCGTCGCGCCGTAGGCTTTCGCGCGCCGCACCAGGTCGTCCATGGTGAACGGCAAATGCTCGTGCACCGAGCGCGCCGCCGGCTCGTAGCGGACGTAGTACCCCAGCCGGCTCAAGCGCAGCCCCAGCTCGGAATCCTCGGCCACGCGAAACTCCGGATCGAAAGATCCCGCCGCCAGGACCGCTTCCCTCCGCACGCTCAGATTGCACGTCACCGCCTTCGTGTAATCCCAGTGAATGCCCGGTTTCATGGTCGTTTGCGGAAACAAAAACGGCCCTTCGCAGAGGAATCGCGTCAGCGCGCGCTCCATCGCTTCGGGCGGGAAACTGAAATCGCCAAGAACGAGTTGCCGTTCGTTCGGATGATCCTGATGCGCGCGGTAATGCTGCGCCAACAGGTCCGGAGCGGCCATCGTGTCGTCGTTGATCAACAGCAGAAATTGTCCGCGCGCCTGTTTCACTCCCACGCGGCGCGCGGCGCCCGCGCCCGCGTTTGCCTGCCGCACGTAATGAAACGCAAACGGCGCCCGGTAGGAGCGGCAAAATTGTGCTGTGCCGTCTTTCGATCCGTCGTCAACCACCACCACTTCAAAACCTGCAGCGGGAAACGTCTGTTGCACCAGCGCGTCCAGGCATTTCGCCAGTGTTTCCTGCCGGTTGTACGTCGGCAGCACCACCGAAAACTGCAGTTCCGGCTTCGGTGGAGACAGGCTGTGATGCTTGCCCTTTCCGTTCGACGGAGCGGCCGCAGCAGCAGTAGCCTCGCTTCGGCACGATTGTTCGGCGCGCGTTTCATACTCCCGTGCTTTGCCGTCCATTCCAAGCTGCCGGTAACACTTCGCCGCCAACTCCACGGAACGGATGGTCAGGCTCGTGGCGCGAACACGTCCGCGCAACAGTCCGTAAAAATGCCGCAACTGCGCAAGTGCGGCAGCCGGATTACCGGCCATCAGAAACTCGTCCGCTAAATTCACATAGGCTGCCACGCGCAGCGAAGGCCGTTGCGGTGCGGGCGCGCCCGTCACGCAGTCTGGAAAACGCTCTTCCACCCGCCGGAACGACCAGCGGAAATCGGGTTCATACGTTTTCGGGGTGATACTTCGCGCCTTGCCGGCAAGGTCGCGCATCGCAGCTTGCATGCGCGTTTCGCTGAATTCTTCGGCGATGTGCTTTCGTCCGCAGGCGGAAAGCCGCTGCCACAGCCGCTCGTCGGTATAGGCGCGAAGAATCGCTTCGGCGATGCCCGCCGGGGTATCGGCGATCAACGCATTTTCGCCATCGCGCAAATTCATTCCATCGGCACCCACGGTCGTCGTCACCAGCGGAACCGCATGCGCCAGGGCCAGCAGGTTCTTCGTTTTAATTCCCGTTCCGAAGCGTATCGGCGAAACCGCCACGCGGCTCTTCGCAAATTCCGGAGCAAGATTCGCCGCGAATCCCACTCGCTCAATTCCGGGCTGGCGATATTGCGGCTCATCGGTCAAATGATTGCCCACCAGCATCAGTTTGGCGTCTGGCAATTGCCTGCGAACGAGCGGCCAGATTTCGCCGATCAGCCAATTCACCGCATCGCGATTTGCCAGATTGTCGAAATTGGCCAAAAACAAAAGATTCGAGCGCTCTTCGTACGTCGGCCCCTCCGCCGCGATCTCCGCGATCATGGGCATTCGCCCCGTCACAATCTCCGGCGCCTCTCGTCGAAATGCGCGCGCGTCGTCATCGGAAATCGTCAGTACGATGTCCGCGCGCCGGTAAACCTCCATCTCCCGGAACTTGTAATCCTCGGCCCTTTCAAAATCCGGCCAATAGTTCGTCAGCTGGGCCATCTGCAATTCGCGCAGGCCCTGCTGGTCGTCTGTGAGCACGGCGATTACGGTCGATGGCGACAGCCGGCGAATGTCCTGCATGTAATCTTCTGGAATGGAAATTCCATTCCAGAACCAGTGAAACAAAATCGCCAGATCGAATTTCTGCTCGCGCAGCAGGCCCTCCAAATTCCAGCTCGCGGGCAAGTCCTTCCCCTGGCAACGCATTCGTTCCGCGTCCGGAGTCAGCACCCGAATTCCCAGCCGCTCCACCTCCGCCTGGTATCGCTCGCGATTTACGTCGCTTCGCGCAATGTGCGTCACCGCATGGCCCTGCGAGCGCAGTTCCTTCAGCATCTGCATCCACTGCACGTCGGCGCCATGCCTGTCCGCGTGCGGCAGCATTTCATGCACCACCAGGACGTTGAGGCCGTCTCGCTCCACACATTCCCCACAGACGCTTGCCGCTCAGAACAGGAAGCGTCGCGTAAACGTACAGGCAATTCGTGTTCCGATTTCCGGGGTCGGTGCCGGAAGCGAGTGGCTACGGACGAAGAAGCGAACGCGGCGCTGCGAATTTGCGCGGGCGCTGTTTCGTTTCGGCGCAATCGGGACATTCCTTCAGCAATCTTGAGTGGTTCGACCAGCGATGTTTCAAATCGGAAGAAAGTTCTACAGCGCGGGTTGCTGTTGCGTCAGGCAATGAAGCGTGCCAAATCCCCACACCAAATCCACGGCATGAATCCCCACGACCGAACGCGACGGAAATAATTCACCGAGGATGCCCAGAGCAACCCGATCATTCGGATCGTTGAACGTGGGCACCAGCACGGCTGAATTCGTAATGTAAAAATTCGCGTAGCTGGCCGGTAGGCGCACCCCGTCAAAGCGCAGCGGCGCCGGCATTGGCAGTGCCACGGCGTTGATCTTGGAACCATCTTCCAGCCGCGCGCTGCTCAGCCTCTCCCAGTTTTCTTCGAGCGGCTTATAATTTTCGTCGCGGCTATTCTTCTCGCGGATCATCACCACGGTCTTCGCATCGACGAAGCGGCACAAATCGTCCACATGGCCGTGCGTGTCGTCGCCGGCCACGCCCTTGCCGAGCCAAACGACGTTTGTAATTCCCAGATTGTCTTGCAGCGCTCGTTCCACGTCCACGCGGCTCATTCCAGGATTTCGAACCTGCACCTTCGTATCGAGCAGGCACTCTTCGGTGGTCACCACCGTGCCGCTTCCGTTTACGTCGATGCTCCCGCCTTCGAGCACCACTTCGCGTTCGCCGACTCGCGCGGGAATGATTTCATAGTTCAGTTTCCGTGCTACTTGCGGAGCAACCGCATCGTCCCGCTGCCAGTCCGGATATTTCGCCCACGCTGTAAAACGAAATCGCGCGATGGCAACCCTGGGCTTTGGTACCGAGCGTTTCACAAAAACCGGTCCGAAATCCCGCGTCCAACCGCGATTTGTCCGAAAGCGAAAGAACTCCACGCGCCGCAGGTCCGCCCCGCTGCGCTTCAAAACATCTCGCGCCTTCTTTTGATCCGCCGCCGAATTCACGATGATCCGCACAATCTCGCCCGGTCCCACCTTGCGCACGATCTCGCCGTACACCCACTGAATCGTGTCGAGCTTGTCGGGCCAATCGCTTGCGTTGTGCGGCCATCCGATCCATGTGGCTTCGTGGCGGTCCCACTCCGCGGGCATCGAATAACCCAATGCCGCAGGGCTCTCCGCGGTCCATTTCGCTTTTGTCACAGGATTTCCCTTCAAGGTTTGCCGTCGAGGAATCTTTGTTCGATGCCTTTGTATGCGTCGATCCGCCGGTCGCGCAGAAAGGGCCAGTTGCGCCGCACGTCTTCCAGGTGCGCCAGGTCCACGTCGCCGTACAAAATCTCTTCGCGGTCGGTCGATGCTTCCGCAATCACAACACCTTGCGGATCGCACAAAAAAGACGTGCCCCAGAACTGCAGCCCATCGCCGCCGGACGGCGTTTCGTGCCCCACGCGATTCACAGCGGCGACATACACACCGTTGGCAATCGCGTGGCCCCGCTGAATCGTTCGCCAGGAATCGCGCTGCGCTTCGCCATTTGCTTCTTTTTCCGCCGGATGCCAGCCGATCGCCGTCGGATAAAACAAAATGCACGCGCCGTGCAGCGCCGCGAGCCGCGCGCCCTCCGGATACCACTGGTCCCAGCAAATCAGCGTCGCGAGCTTTCCAGCCTTCGTGTCAAACGCGCGGAATCCTAAATCTCCCGGCGTGAAATAAAATTTCTCGTAATACGCGGGATCGTCGGGGATGTGCATTTTGCGGTAAACGCCCGCGATCGTTCCGTCGGCGTCGATGATCGCGGCGGTGTTGTGGTACACGCCCGCGGCACGTCGTTCGAATAGCGGAGCCACTACCACGACGTTCGCCTTTTTCGCCACTGCGCCCAAGGCTCCGGTGGTCGGCCCCGGCACCGCCTCGGCCAAATCGAAATACGAAACGTCTTCGCGCTGGCAGAAATATTGGGACTGGAAAAGTTCCGGCAGGCACACCACCTGCGCGCCCTTTGCCGCCGCCTCTTCAATACGCGCGCTGGCCTTGGCCAGATTGTCCGCCGGCTTCATGCCCACGGCCATTTGCACCAGAGCTGCTTTGAATTTTGCTGGATTCATCGAATAAAAATTTACACGAAACGGAAGCGCATGACCATCGGGAACCGATTCGAAGCCGCGAGCCCCTGAAGACTTGCGCGCGCGCCAAGATTCCGCGTGAACGGAAGGTGACCAGTGCGTCTCGATTTTGAACTAGGCCGGATTTTGCATTGCGGGGAGTTCGCCAAGGCCCACGAGCTTCCTGAATTCGGGGATGTCATGCAGGCACAGTAAATCCGAATCCTTCGCTGCCCAATTCAAGTTTCCGTATCCCGCGCTGAACGACTTTTTCAGCGTTTCTAAGGCTTCGGCTTTCTTGCCCAGAATTCCGTAGGTGCACGCTGCGTTGTAGAGCGTATTCGGGTCGCCGGGCCGCAGCGCCACCGCCGTCTGCAGATGGCGCATGCTCTCGTCGGTATCTTGCAGCGAAGCGGCGAGGTTCGAGGCGAGCAGGATGCGCGCTCGCACGTCTTCGGGCACGAGTTCCAGCTGCTGCCGAAGCACTTTGCACATGCGCGCGCGTACGGATTCGGACTCTTTCTTGTGCCCCATTCGCTCTTGCGATTGGTGATAGGGAATATATGTATTGTAGTCGTCGCCGTTCGCTTCAAGCGCCCGCTCGGTCAGCGCCGCCGCCTCTTCAAAGCGTCCGGAAGTGAAATACGCGCGCCCCAGAATGTTCCAGGCTCCGTCGCAGTCCGATTTCCGTTCGATCGCTCGCCAGGCCAGCAAAGCCGCCTCATCGTATTTCTTCTGCGCTAAACTCGTGCGAGCGCGCGCCACCAGAACTTCCGGCAGGTCCGGAGCCAGCGCCGTCGCCCGGTCGCATGCCGCTACTCCGCGCTCGATCCATTTCGGATTCTGGTCGCGCACTTCGTAAATCAGCCCGCAAAGATGCGCGATGCCGCCGTGAGCCAGCGCGAAGTTCGGATCGAGTTCGATCGCTTGTTCGAACATTTGCAGCGCGTAGTCGTAATTTTCGCGGCGCGTGTAGTTTCGACCGCGAAGGAAAAAATCGTAAGCCTGCGGGTTATCGGTGGGCTTCCGCGCGATCGTTTTTTCTTCCTGCGGAGTCAGCGTAATTCGCAAAGCGTGCGCGATACTGCGCGCAATCTCTTCCTGAATCGCGAACACATCTTCCAGTTGGCGGTCGTACCGCTCGGCCCACACCGAATGCCGGGTCGAGGCCTCCACCAGCTGAGCGGTAATCCGCACGCGACTGCCGGAGCGCCGGATCGAGCCCTCCAGCACGTAGGCGGCGCCTAACTGTTGGCCCACTTGCTGGGCGGTGAACGGTTTGTCGCGAAACGCCAGCATCTCCGACCGCGGAAAGATTTGCAGTTGCGCGATTTTCGAAATCTCGGTTACCACGTCTTCGGTGATGCCGTCGCGAAAGTACTCATCTTCTTTTGCGCCGCTTTGGTTCTCGAAATACAGCACCGCCACGGATTTGCGTTTGTCGTCAACCGGCCGCGCCACCGAGCCGCTTCCGGTTTTTTCGCCCGCCGGTTTTCGGCTCAGTTCGATGTCGCGGCTCAATCGCTTCAGGTCCGCGCGCAATTCGGCGGCCGTCTGGCACCGCAGATCGGCGTCTTTTTCGAGCGCCTTGCCGAGGATGGTTTCAAACGCCAGCGGCAGCGCGGGGTTCAGCTCCTTCGCAGGTGGTGGAACCGCATGAAGGATGCCGTCGAAGATCAAGGCCGCGGTGGACCCGCCAAACGGCAGCGATCCTGTCGCCATTTCATAGAGCACGACGCCCAGCGAAAACAGATCCGACCGCGCGTCCAGTTCTTCGCCCCTCGCCTGCTCGGGCGACATATACGCAATCGTCCCCATCGAACTGCCCGGGCTGGTCAGCTGGTGTTCCTGCGCTACGGCAGCCTGGGTCCGCATCGAGCCGGAGCTTGCCGACTCCGCCGTAGGTTGAACCGCCGCGGAAAGTTTCGCGAGGCCAAAATCCAAAATCTTCGCCGGCCCGCGCTCCACCAGGAAAATATTCGCCGGCTTGATATCGCGGTGGACGATCCCTTTGGAATGCGCCGCGTCCAGCCCGCTGGCGATCTGAATCCCCGTTTCCAGCAGTTTGCCCAGCTCGGCGGGCCTGCCCGAGATGAAATGCTTGAGCGTCTGGCCCTCCAACAGCTCCATGGCGATAAAAGGACGCCCCTCGAACTCGCCAATATCGTAAATCGTACAAATGTTCGGATGGTTCAAAGAAGATGCCGCGCGCGCTTCGCGCCGGAACCGTTCGACGGCTTGTTCATCCTGTGAAATATCGTCCGGCAGGAATTTCAGCGCAACACTGCGGCCCAGCCGCGTGTCTTTTGCTTTATAAACGACGCCCATCCCACCGCCTCCCAGCTTCTCCACAACGGAGTAGTGGGATACGTCGCGTCCGATCATCGAGGCATTGTCCGGCATGGGAGGGGAAGTTTAGCGTAGCGGCCCGTGGCTGGCAAACAAGCGCCGTCAGCTACCACGACGAAGTAAAGCGGACGACAATTGCTGAAAATTTAATGGGCCCAGACTTTTGCGGGGTCGGATTCGTAGGGATACACGTGCACCATCCAGTTCAGAACTTCCGGATACCACCGGCCGCCCGCTTGCTCGCAGGCCTGTCCCGTGGCGATCGAACCGGTGAGCCCAAATTCCTTGAAAGTCGCGGCCGTCAGCGGTGTACCCCTTGGCGGCAGGCACAGATTGGTGTGCTTGTGCCAACGTGCCACGCTCAGCGGGACTCGCTCGTTCAGTTCCTCCTCGGTCGCCGTCTTGCGCGCCGTGTACATCGCGCCCACCAACTGGTAACCGTCCTTCGTTTTCTTGTAGAGCAGCGAAGTTGGATGAGCGGGATTGAAGGCAAATGCCGCCTCGAACCAATACTTGTAATTCGTAAAGTGATACTGCGGTTGCGGAAAGTTCGGCAGGAAAATCTTATAGCCGTCCGCCAGGGCGACATGATAGTCCCGGTATTTTTCAATCGCCGGGCGCAATTGCGCCACGATTTCCGCGGCCCGTTTTTCGTCGGCGGCGTTCGCCGGGCGCAGTGCGGTCATGTGCATGTGAGCGCTCATGCCCATGTCGTCGTCCATGTCGTGCCCGCCCATCGCGTCGTTGGCCATCCGGGTCGCTTCGGTGCCGCCGTCGGCGTCAGCCGGCCCATTGCGCATATCCATGCCCGGCATTGAGTTTTGCGCGGGCGCCGGCGTTGCCGCCGGGGCGTGCGACGACTGTTGTGCGCGCAGGGCAAGCCCTGCGGACAGCACCAGCAGAATCACGGAAATGGCGATTGCCCGGGTCCGGTCGTATGCCATAGTTTGGCTCCTATTTATATAAACGCCGCGCGCCGCCCAAAGTTTCGGGGAGACATCGGCCCTGCCGACGGATCGGCGGGGGGTTGATTCCGCCCGCGTTTGCAACGACACGACTTAGCATCCCCACGAGCGGCGCCGGGGCACAATTGGCTGACTCTTTGGTTTCGCGCGGGCATCAAATCCGGTAAAATTACAGTCTAAGCGTATTGCCTAAGCACGGCAGTTAGAAGCGAGGATCCAAGCATGGCTGTACCCGTATCACAAATGTGGACGACGGCGTCCTACGTCATCGGCCAACGGCTGAAGGGACGCAAACACTACCCGTTCGTCCTGATGCTGGAGCCGTTGCTGCGCTGCAATCTGGCCTGCGCGGGCTGCGGCAAGATTCAATATCCGGCGCACGTCCTGAAGAAGCACCTCACTCCGGAAGAATGCTTCCGCGCCGTGGACGAGTGCGGCGCCCCGATGGTCAGCATTCCGGGCGGCGAACCGCTGATGCACCCGCAGATTGCCGAAATCGTGAAGGGCCTGGTGGCGCGCAAGAAATATATTTATCTCTGCACCAATGCGCTACTGCTGAAAGAAAAGCTCCACGAATTTACGCCGAGCAAATATCTTTCTTTTTCGGTTCACATGGACGGCCAGCGCGAAGAACACGATTTCGCCGTCTGCCGCGAAGGCACGTACGACAAAGCCGAGGAAGCCATCAAGCTGGCGCTCGCGCGAGGCTTCCGCGTCACCACCAATACCACGCTCTTCGACGGCGCCGATCCGCAGAAAGTCCGCAACTTCTTCGACGACATGATGGATCTGGGCGTCGAAGCCATGATGTTTTCGCCGGGCTACACCTACGACAAGGCTCCCGACCAGGAACATTTCCTCAGCAAGCGCAAGACGCGCGAGCTGTTCCGCCAGATTCTCAGCAACCGCGATAAGCGCTGGCGCTTCAACCTCAGCCCGCTCTTTATGGAAATGCTGATGGGCAAGCGCGAATACGCCTGCACGCCGTGGGGCATGCCCACCTACAACATTTTTGGCTGGCAGAAACCGTGTTACCTGCTGCAAGACGGTTACGCCGACAGCTTCGAAGAGCTGGTGCGCGAAACCGACTGGGACCGCTACGGTACCGAGAGCGGCAATCCGAAGTGCGCCAACTGCATGGTTCACAGCGGCTACGAAGCCAGCGCCGTCAATCACATGTTCGGCTCGCTCGGCGGATTCCTGAGCGCGGTGAAAGCCACGTTCAGCCGTTACAAAGATCCGGACGCCATGGGCGGCTCGCCGAAGGGCGCGAGCGCCGGTTCCGGTCCCCTGGTGCAGATCGCCGCCGCTCCAAAAGCCTAGGCGCGACGAAGCGTCACACGAAAAGCAATGAACCCACTCTCCCACGAACCGCCGCCGCATCACGACGAACGCCTCGGCGTGGTCCACGAAAATCTCGAAGGCTGGGTGCCCACGCTTGCGACCGTTTCCGAAATTCACGAAGCGATCGAAAAAGCGTTTGATTACCGCGGCGATTTGACCATTACGCTCAAGGACGGCAGAAAAATCGAAGGCTACCTGTTCGATCGCCAGATCAAGGGCCCGTCGCTCGCGGATTGTTTCATCCGCGTAATGCCCAAAGACAGCGCGGAAAAACTGAAGATTCCCTACAGCGACATTTCCGGCCTGGCATTCAGCGGACGCGACACCGCCGCCGGAAAGAGCTTTGCCGCGTGGGTGAAGAAATACAACGAGAAGAAGGCCGCCGGTGAAAAGAACATCGGCATCGAAGCTGAATCGCTCGACGAGTAGTTTTTAAGCCCGCGCCTGCGCCGGCTCCGCCTCCGCCTTCATCCGCTTCAGCCTCTGCTGCCGGTATTCCATCCACGTCAGATAAATGATCAGCGCGTCGAACACCGTCAGCAAGGCCATCGACACCGAATGCGTGTGCAGATAGCGCTGCATCTGGTAGAGCATGAATCCGGCGAACACCGCAATCGTCAGCGGATACGCCCACAATTTGTTCATCCACAGGCAAACCACCAGAATCGCTTTCACCAGCCCGTGCGACAGCAAGTAGTACGCGGCGAATTCAGTCCCGCCCGTCGATAGCTTCTGCGACGCGTTCAACAAATGAATCGCCAGATGGCTGTGCGGCGCCCGCAAGAGCATGTGTTCGCAAAGTCCTTTCACCCATTCGTTCATTTGCGCGGGATGGACCACCCACAGTGCAATCGCGGCAGCCACTTCGAGCAAGCCATCGATGCCCTTGAGCGTGATGCCCACTCGAAACGAGTCGTGAATCAGCGATGCTTTTCCGATCACATTTCCACCTGGGGATTCGGCCCATCTTCCGCGTCGTCGCGCGAAAGCGGACTACAAGTTTACTTCATCCCCGCGCACATCCTCCCGTTCCGTTCGCTCGTGTGCGGTTGCCATGCCACCAACGCGAAATAGGTTCCATCAGAATCACGGCGTTGACACCGCACCACCCGCCACCTAGAATCTCCGGACACGGAGCGCCTCCTGTATCGCCCCTTCCGTGCGCCATAGACCGGATTCGAAGTCTTTCTTCACGATGGGAGCCGACACATCACTCCTGGGGCCCTCAAACCAAAGATTGCGATCGTCGATGATGATGCGGGCCTGCGCTCGAAAATAGCGGCGGCCCTGCGCGCCGAATTTGAAGTCTTCGAGGGCGACGACTACGGCTCGGCCATCAAGCTCCTCGAAACCGCTGAACTCGACGTCCTGTTGCTGGCCATGCCCATCGCTTCCGGAGGCATTCGCGAGTGCATCGACCTGTTTTCCCGCCTTGAGGGCAGCGAAATCGATACTCTCGTGATCGTTCTGAGCTCGGATGAATCCAAATCCGCGGCCCTGAAGGTCATCGACGCCGGCTCCTACGACTACTTCATCAAGCCCATCGATACGGACGTGCTCCGTCATCTGATCCAGCGCGCCGTTGAGAAACTCCACATTCAGCGGGAAAACCGCCTTCTCCGCGAGGAGATCAGCCGCAAGAAGACTCTGGGTGACTTCATCGGCGCCACTGACGCGATGCGCCATGTCTTCGAATCCATCACGCGCGTGGCCCGCGCCAACACCAACGTGATCATTCGCGGAGAGAGCGGCGTCGGTAAGGAACTGGTCGCTCGCGCCCTTCACGAGCAGAGTCCCCGCCGCAGCCGCGCTTTCGTCAGCGTCAACTGCGCCGCCCTGCCCGAAGGGTTGATGGAAGCCGAGCTGTTCGGCTACGAAAAAGGCGCCTTCACCGGCGCCGTCGCCGCCAAAGACGGCCGCATCGAACTGGCCCATCAGGGCACCCTGTTTCTCGACGAAATCGCCACGCTCACCCTGCCGCTCCAGAGCAAGCTGCTGCGCGTGCTCGAGGACCGCTCGCTCACCCGCCTCGGCGGCAAGAAGTCCATCAAAGTCGATTTTCGCCTGATCAGCGCCACGAACGAGGACCTCGAGGACATGGTCCGCAAAGATCAATTCCGCGAAGACCTCTATTACCGCATTCACGTCGTCCCGATCTTCGTTCCTGCCCTGCGCGAGCGCGTGGACGACATTCCGGTGCTGGCCGAGTATTTCACCAGCATCTACTCGGCAGCCAACGGCATCGCCGCGAAGACAATCGCCGACGAAGCCATGCTGGCCCTCAAGCGATACCCGTGGCCCGGCAACGTCCGTGAATTGGAAAACACCATCCAGCGCCTGGTGATCATGTCCGACGGCGACGAGATCACGACAAAAGACCTGCCGCCCGAGATCCTGCAGTCGGTCAGCAAGGAATCGCGCAACCGCTTCCGTTTGCCGCCGACCGGCATCAAGCTCGACAAGGAAATCGAAGCATTCGAAAGCCGCTGGGTGCAGGAAGCTCTCGAACAGGCAAAACAGGTGAAGGCGGAAGCCGCAAAACTACTCGGCGTGGACCGCAACCGCCTGAACTACCTCTGCCGCAAGTACAACCTCTAGATTCGCGTTGAATTTCTCACCGTCCGCTGACTATTTCAACGGAATTCCAGCCGGGGCCAACTGCCCGGAACGGACGGGGACCGCCAATGCGAAGAAACGAATAGCTTTACCGTCACCGTAAGAGAGCCGGTGGTTTGGACGCTGCATTGCACTAAGTACAGGCAGATGCCCAACAGGGCAAATCGAATTTAGAAGGTAGGGAGATTAAAATGGCCAAGAAGACCTTGAAGAAGGCAAAGAAGATCGAAGCAACGAAGCCGCTGACCCGCTTCACCCCGGGGAAGCCCTAAGTTTGGTCCGCGGGGGTCAGGACTTGCGCTGAACCGTACCGCCGAGCCTGAATCCGCGAAAGCTTCAAAAGCCGCTGTGCCCTGAAAGGCACGGCGGCTTTTTTCTTTTCCCTTGAGGTTCGAATCGGCGCTCCTGGCTTCTATCGATCCCGCGTTCGGTTTCATCCGCAAACGCCGCTCGCCCGCTGCGCTGAATTGAAAAAATCAACCTTCGATGCGGAAATTCAACTTCGGAGCTCCGCAGGGTGGTTCTTCGTCGGCCACGAAAGGAAACGTCTGAAGAAAATAGGGACGTTGCAACGCGAGGCAGAATATCGGGAGTTTGGGTCTCATCTTGCTAGGAAGAACACAGATGCCCAGCCGGGCAAATCAAGAACGGGGAGATGAAAATGGCAAAGAAAACCTTGAAGAAGTCGAAGAAGATCGAAGCGACCAAGCCTCTGACGGTTGTCGGACACGTTGGACCCAACCGCTAGCTTCTGCGTTTCGGTCTCTGGCTGCAGGTGAACGCTTGATTCCGCAACCGAAATGTATCAATCCCGGAGCTGCCACCCATCAGATCGGTGGCAGCTCTTTTTGTTTATATCGCTCCTCTGTGTCGCTGTACCTGCCTTCGGGTGCTCTCAAAATCCCCCGTGACTGTCGAGTCGATCGGCGCGCCATCCCCTATTGAAAAAATCAACAAGGTCCTCAAAATTTCAACAACTTTGGGCCTCGCTGTCTTCCTTATTTTGAACATCGTTACCGCAACCATCGTCTTTTCTTGCGATTGTGGCAGATTCAATTCGCGGCCGATTTGGCGTGCCGATTGCAATACTGGACTGTGTAACGCATTCGATCAAAAATCGAGATTCGAGGGGGATTTGATCATGGCAAACGCACCCAAGCCGGTGAAGAAGAGCACGAAGAGCGCGGGAATTCAGAAGCCGATCCAGAAGGGTAAAGTACTGCCGCTCACGCGCCCGCTGACCCGCTACGTCTAGTAGCAATCGACATCGTTCCGGTCAACGTGCCGGAACACCGAAGTAGTAGCACTCCCGAAAAGAGCTGCCGTCCCAGGAACGGCGGCTCTTTTTTTTGCGCCCTCTACCTCTTATCCGGCGGCATTCCGCCGGGCCTTCGCCTACCAGATCTCGCCGCGCAGCCACCGCCACAGCGAGCGCCCCACTTGCCATCCCAGCGGGCTGGCCTTCCCGGCGACTTTCGCCGTTCCGGTCATCCCTTCGGTCAACGTGCCGTCGGTGTTTGGAAATTCCATGTCCACGGCGATGTAATTCGTCAGTTGCTGTCCCATTCGCTCGAGTTTTTCGGTCTGCGCCACCGGTACATCGCTCGCCGCCGCGGGCTTAATTCGTTCCACGTGCCCGTTGAAGGTGCGGAAAGGATATGGCAACACTTTCACCTTCGCGGGCGCTCCCACGTGAATGTCCTGCAGGTCCAGATCGCGCACCAGAATCCGCGCCCGCATGGTATTGCGATTCACTACCTTCGCGAATTCGTCTCCCGCCGCCAGATATTCTCCGGCCTTTTGTTCCACTCCCGGCGCTTCGATCGTTCCGTCCGCGGGGGCGCGGAGCTCCAGTCCCGAGGCTTGCTGCCGGATCACGTCCAGCTCTTCCTGCAATCGCGCAATTTTCTCGGTCGCGCCGGCAGTCGCGTTCGTGTCTGAACGCTCCTGCCCATTGCGCAGCGCGCTGCTGGCCAGGGCATACTGTTCGCTCGCGACTCGTTCGCCAGCGGTGATCTCCGGATTTTCCAGCGTAGCCAGCAGTTGCCCGGCTCGCACCGCGTCGCCCTGCCGCACGTACACTTCCTTCACCTTGCCGGGAACCACGGCTCGCACATGCGATGTCTTGCCGGCCTCGAGCACCATCGGCGTCGAGACGCGCGAGGGCATGGGCGGCACAAAGATCAGCAACCCCAGCGCCAGCGCCCCTACCTGCTGCGTCCGCGACATTTTCCAGGCCATCGATTCCTCCTTCTTCGCCCTCAACCAGGCGCGCACGGCGGGAACTGCCTTCTGGATTCCTTTTCGCGAGAAGAAATAAATCACGCAGGCCGTGCCCAGGTATCCCCAGGCGTCGCCCAGCCGGTTCACCAGCACGTTTTTCACGAATACGATCACCAGCACGAGCAGCGAGGTGCTGTAGATGATGGCCGATACTCCGAAAAGGAAAAAGATGCGGCGCTGGCGGCGGCTCGACGGCGGCAAATCGATGTCGTGCCGCAGGATGTACTTGTTGGTCCACGCGCGCAAAAACTCAAACGACTCCTCGCGCAGATTGTCCATGTCCAGGAATTGCGAAAGGGCGTAGTAACCATCCGCCTTAATCAGCGGATTCAAATTCAACAGCGCGCCCTGAATGCCGCTCAGCAGCATCATCTTGTACGCGATGTCGTTGATCACCGACCCCGGTGGCGTGAAATACCACAACAGCGCCGCCAGGCCGCACAGCACCAGCTCGATCCAGATCCCCGCGAAAATCACCCACTGCCGCTCCGAGGTCTTGGCGAACAGCAGGATGTCGGTCGTATCGGTGTAAAACGCCGGCGTGAAATAGATCAGCAAAAATCCCATTTGATGCACGTCGCCGCCGTAATGCTTGCACGTCAGCCCGTGCCCGAACTCGTGAATTCCTCCGAGCGCCAGCAGCAAGATCCAGAAGATCCACAAATCGTAGGCGCTCTTGTCCGCGAAATTGTAGAGCGCCGAGGTATCCTGCTGCACGCGCGACCAATCGCCCGCCAGCAGATAGCAGGCCACCGCGAAGATCAACAGCGAGAACCACACAAAGCCCCGCGTAAACATCCAGCTCAGATACGGGTCCATTTTCGCCAGCGTTTCGTTCGGGTCCCAGGCCTTGAACGTCATATATAGGACGCTCGATTGGTCCACTCGTCCTTTTCGCTCGTCGCGGATTCTTTCCAGCACCGCCAGGTTTTTCTCGCCGACCGATCGCTCCCACAGTGCCGCCTCGATGCTGTCCAGAAATTCGAGCACTTCTCCTTCGCTCAGCGGCGATTCCGGGTGCCGGCTGCTCATTTCCTCGGAAATTTCCAGCGGCGTGCGCGTTCCGTCGCACATCTGCAGCAATTCGTATTCGGTCGCGCCGTAACGGTTGTAGGAGTTTGTTTCGTGATTCTTGATGACGTAGCTGGTCTCGCCCGCCACCGTCTGCTCGCTGATGCGAACATCCGCGCGCAGCTTCGGGCGCCGAAGCCCTTTGGCGGCCACGCTCGATACCTGCAGGCTGGTAGGACCGAAACGCATGAGTTCTCTGCTACGGTTTTACGCGGGAACTGTTCGCCCAGGTAACGTGCACGGCCATTCCCGGGCGCAAATCCGAAATACCCGCGCCGCTCAATTGCGCCAGCACATCGTAGCTGTCGCTTGCCGCGTCAATCGTCGGGCTGATTTTCGTCACATGCGCCGTCAGCGAGCGGCTCTCGTCGCCAACCAGTTTCAACTCAACCGGCGCGCCCACGCTCGGCCGCCAGTTTGCCGATTCCGGCACCTGAAACTGCACTTGCAGCGGACTGAGCTGGGTCACCCGAAAGCATTTGTCGCCCTTGGTGATCGCCTGGCCCTCTCGGATGTAGCGCCGCACCACCACACCGGCAAATGGCGCCAGGATGTGGGTCTGCTCTTCTTCCAGATTTAGCCGGTTAATCTCCGCGTGCCCGCTCTCCACCAGCGCTTCATAGCCGCGCAAGTCGTATTCCGCCGCTTTTGCCTCGAACTCGGCCGATTCCAAATCCGCGTCGCTCGATAGCCCCAGTGCGCGAAGCTGCTGCTGGCGGTGGTAGGCGGCGGTCTTGGCTTTCAGCTCCGCTTCCTTATACTTGCGATTGTTATCCTCCACCTGCAGATCGTCGCGCGCCTTCACCAACTCCATTTGCAGGCTTCGATCGTCGAGCCTGCCGAGCGTTTCTCCCGCCGCAACCGCGCTGCCTTCATCCTTCGTCAGGGACGTCACCACGCCGTCTCTCTGCGCCGCGATATCCACCTGATGCTCCACCGTCAGCACGCTTAGCACTCCGTCCGGACGGGCGGTTGCACTCGCCACGACCGGCGCCGCGGGCGTCGCCGCCGGAGCCGCCGCACTCGAACTCGCCGGCGCCGCCGATTCTCCGCACCCGCAAATCGCCAAACCCGCGATCGCGGCGCAAACGAACAACGTTCGGTTTTTGTAGAGCATTCCACTCATCCTCATGGCAGGAATCCCCATAACTTCTGCCACGCCCACCGGAACGGCGATCGCAACAGAACATATCCCACCGGATACCAACCACTGCCGAACCATCCGCCTCCGGCCCCGATTCGCCCGCGCCCCACCATTCCGCTGCGCGCCCGCCCGCCGGTATTCTCAAAAGTCCCGCGCACCAGAAAATACTGGTCGCCCGCTTCGCCGTGCGTCTGCGCTCCGATTCGATCCACCGTTCCTTGGAACGTGGTTGTCGGAAACGCATTCAGCTTCAGCGACATTTTTCTGCCCGGAGCCACCAGTGCCAGATCCGTTTCCGGCACGCTCATCTCCGCCGCCATCCGGTCCTGCGCCACGATTTCGCCGAACGCGTCGCCCGGCTTCAGGTAACTCCCCGCCTTGTCTTCCACTTTCGGCGTGACCATCACCCCGGCGATTGGCGCCCGCAACGCCGATTCGTTCACTCGCTGCTGCTCCAGGTTGACTTCCGCCTGATGCAAGTCCGCCTGGATTTTTGCCTGTCCTGCCGCCGCCGGATCGTTCTTGAATTCGGATTCCGCCAGCTCGTGCCGCGCTTGCGCCAGCGCCTCTTCCGCTTGCGCCAATTTCACGCGGTCGTCGCCGGCGTCGAGCTGCGCCAGCACTTGTCCGGCCTGCACGGTATCGCCTTCGCGAACGTACACGCGCTGCACCACTCCGCCGTCCACCGCGCTCACCACCCGCCGTTCCGCCGGAATCACCGTCGCGTCGGTCCCCACGCGCATCGGCCAGGGAATCACCAGCAGCACCAGCGCCGCCAGCCCCACTTTTTGCGCATATTCCGCCCAACGCGATTGCGGCATCGCGTTCAGCAGCTTTTTCTTCCGCTGTGAAAACGGTTGCAGCAAATTCGCCAGCGGCACTTGCTGGTAAAGCTGTGCGTTGCGGATGGCCACCGTCGTCTGGTTCGCCAGAATTCCCACCGTCTCGCGGTTGCTGGGTGTCAAAAAGTCCGCATCTCCGCTCAACAGCGCCAGCACGCCCAGCGTTCCTTGATCGTCCTTCAGCGGCAGCGCGTAGAATCCGTTGTGCTCGTGCGCGCCCAGAAACGGCACGATCTGCGCCTTGGCCTCTTCCGGCGTCGTATGCCACCCATCCTCATACAAATCGGCGGACACCGGCTCGGACTGCGACGCCACCCACTCCAGGCGCGTCCGCAAATCGGACATCTCCCGGGTCTTCGGCACTTCCGTCTCCCCGGATACCGCGCCCAAAACAAACTTGCTGCGGTCGAAAAATCCGATCACGCAACGCTCAAACGGCACCACCGACGCCGCCTGGTGCACCACTGTCGTCAACACGTGGTCCAAATCCAGCGTCGAAGTGATTTCCTGCGAGATTTTCAGCAGGGCATCGAGCGATTGAACTTTGCGTTCGGCTTCCAACAGGTTGGCGTTGTGCAGCGCCACGGCTGCCTGTTCGCTGATGCTCGCCAGAAAAAACAAATCATCTTCGTTAAAAGTGCCGCCGTCCGCCTTGTTGACGATCTCCACCACGCCGAGCACTTCATCGTCTTTCCTCAGCGGAACGCCCATCCACGTCTGAATCTCGAATTCGCCGCCCGCTTCCTGCCGTTCCGCCAGCCACGGTTCGCTGGCAACATCCTCCACTAATTTGGGCGCCGCTTTCTGCGCGATGTCCGCCAGCAATCCCTCCGTCAACGGCACCCGGGCATCTTCTTCAAGGGTTGGGTCGTCGCCGATTTTTTTCGCCAGGTACATGTCGTCCGACCCGGCGTCGGCCAGCCACAAATTGCACGAGCCCGCCCCCAGAATGTCGCGAATTTTCCCGGCCACCACCGGCAGCAGTTGGCCCATCTCCAGCGTGGAGGTAAACGTCCGCCCCAGGTCGTACAGAGCCGTCAATCGCTCGAGCGTGAATAGCTGGGTGTGCCGTTCGGCTTCAATCGCGCCCAGATTCGTGAACGCATAGCCCGCCAGGCGGCTTGCTTCTTCGACGAAATGTGTTTCTTCGGCGGTGAAGTTTCCGGTGCGTTTGTTCAGCACCTCCACCACGCCCTCGGTGCTCTGCGCCCCGGGCAACGCGGCGAACAGCGCCGACTTCAGTCGCGCCCGGCCGCCTTCTTCAATGTGCTCGAACCCGCCCTCGGCAATTTCCGCCGCATCCACCGTGCGGCTCGACCCGGAGTCGTACACCTCATACAGAATTCCGTCGTTCACTGTTTCGGAAACCGGGCTGATTCGCTCGCCAGGTTCGGACCACACCTTGCGGCACACCAATCCCTCGGCTCCGGCGTCGTATGTCCACACGAATACAGCGCGCGCTCCCACAGTCGCGCCGACTCGCGCAGCAAAAGTTTTCAGCAGGGTATCCTGGTCGCGGCAGGCTAAAGACACGCTCGCTAGTTCAAAGAGCGCGGAAGATGTTTCCATGACTCTCCCAGGAGGAAGGGGGCACTTCCGTTCTTCCGTCGCGGCCCTGGCGATTCCGGCCAGCCAACAGAATGCGCGAGACTAGCAAATCCCCCGCTCGCCCGTCAAGGAAGCCTCGGGCCCCTTCGTCGCGGGTCCTTCGCCGTATGGATTTCGCTCGAAACTTTTTCGCGTTCACTTGATTGCCAGCTATAATTCGGTTAGCTTTGCACCTGCGGCGGGGGACTTGTGAACATTGGGATTCGGAAGGCGGGCCGGGCCACCATTTTGGATCTGGAGGGTCCGCTGAAACTGGGCGACGCGGAAGAAGCCTTTCGCACTCAAATCCAACAGTTGGTGGATGCCGGCTCCACGCACGTCGCCGTCAATCTCGCCGGCGTCACCGAACTGGATAGCTCCGGCATCGGCGCTCTGGTCCGCGCCTTCACAACCCTCAAACGCGCCGGTGGCAAAGCGACGTACTTCGCTCCCTCGAAACGCGTGATGATGCTGCTGAAAATGGTTCGCCTCGACACGATCTTAGACCTTGCCGACGACGAAGCCGCCGCCCTCGCGCGAATCTAGCCAAACTCAATCGCAGATATACCGTCAGGAAGGAACTTCAGAAGAGATCGCGCCGTTCGGAGCCGCGCCAGCGCCGGACTTCGCCCCGCACCTCGCGCGGCCCGTTGCTCCAGCGGGCGTAGCCTACCGCCGGTCGAGCGCCGGATGCCGCACGTCGCGGCCCGCGATGTAGTAGATCACGTCCTCGGCGATGTTCGTCGCGTGGTCGCCGATCCGTTCCAGATTCTTCGCCACCAGGATCAACTCAAACGCCGCAAACACCTGCGCCGAATCTTCCATCATGTAGGTCAGCAACTCGCGGAACAGTTGATCGCGCAGCCGGTCCACCTGATCGTCGCGCCGTAGCACGCTCTGCGCCAGGTCCTGATCGCCGCGCACCAGCGCGTTCAAGCTGTCGCGCACCATCGCTTCGGCCAGCTCGCTCATCCGCGGCAAGTCCACGTACGGCTTCACCTGCGGGTGCCGCAGAATCCGCATCGCCGACTGCGCGATATTCACCGCCTGATCGCCAATCCGTTCCAGATCGCCGTTGATGCGCGAAACCGCCAGCAGGAACCGCAGGTCCGCCGCCATCGGCTGTTGCAGCGCCAGCAGGCGTTGCACGCGGTCGTCGATCTCGATCTGCATCTCGTTGATGGCGCTCTCTTCGGTCAGCACGGAGTCCGCCAGATTTTCCTCGGCGTCCAGCACCGCATGCACGGCCTGATGGACCGCGCGCTCGGCGAGGCTGCCCATCCACAGCAGCCGCTGCTTCAGTTCTTCCAGGTCGTGTTCGAAATGTCGTTCCATTTTTCCTCAGTCAACTTAGACGCCGCCGGGCCCGTGAACGCTGTCCAACCACTCGCCAAACGCAACTCTTCATTCTCATCCAAACCGGCCGGTGATGTACGCTTCTGTGCGCGGGTCCGTCGGAGTGGTAAATAGTTTTGATGTTTCGCTGTGCTCGATCAGCTTTCCGTCGAGCATGAACGCGGTGTAGTCGCTCGCTCGCGCCGCCTGCTGCATGTTGTGCGTCACGATGGCCATCGTGCAGCTGTCCTTCAGTTGGAACATCAACTCTTCGATCTTCGCCGTGGTCACCGGATCGAGCGCCGAGCAAGGCTCGTCCAGCAGCAATACCTCCGGGTCCACCGCCAGCGCGCGTGCGATACAAAGCCGCTGCTGTTGCCCGCCGGAAAGCGCGAATGCCGACTTCTTCAGCACGTCTTTCACTTCATCCCACAGCGCCGCGCGACGCAGGCTCTGCTCCACCAGATCGTCGAGCCTGCCCTTATATCCGTTGATTCGCAGCCCGTATGCCACGTTCTCGTAGATCGACTTCGGAAACGGGTTCGGCCGCTGAAATACCATCCCCACGCGCCGCCGCAGGCCAACGACGTCCATTCCCAGAATGTCCTGTCCATCCAGTTGAATGTCGCCTTCCACGCGGGTATTGCGAATGGTCTCGTTCATGCGGTTCAGCGTCCGCAGAAACGTGGACTTGCCGCACCCCGACGGCCCGATCAGCGCGGTCACGCGGTTCGTCGGAATGTTCAAGCTCAGCCCGAACACCGCTTGCTTCGCGCCGTAGAAGAAATTCAGATTCGAAATCTTCAGCCGTAAGGCCTGTTCCGTTTTTTGCTGCGTCATATTTTCCATAGGCACCGGTACTCGCAGCGGGTTCGCGTACATCGCGGGTTGGGGAGATCCACTCACGTTTTCACCTTCGCTATCGTTGCCACGGCCTGCAAACTATACAGCTTTGCTGCGCGCCAGAATAAATCGCGCGCCCAGATTTGAAAACAGCACCAGCGCCAGCAGCACCAGCCCGGCGGCCCACGCCTGCCGGTGCCAATCGTCATACGGCGCGATCGCGTAGGTATAAATCATCACCGGCAGCGACGCAATCGGCTGGCCCCACCCCTGGCCCCAGTAGCGGTTGCTGAACGCCGTGAACAGCAGCGGCGCCGTCTCGCCCGCCACCCGCGCCAGAGCCAGCAACATCCCGGTCAGGATGCCGCCGCTCGCCGCCGGCAGCACCACCGTCGCAATCGTCCGCCATTTGCTCGCGCCCAGCGCCATCGCCGCCTCGCGCATGTTGCCCGGCACGGATTTCAGGAATTCCTCCGTGCTGCGCACCGTTACCGGCACCACCATGATCGCCAAGGCCACTCCGCCGGCCAGTGCCGAAAAATGCTTCACCGGCAGCACCACCAGCGAGTAAGCGAAAATCCCGATCACGATCGACGGCACGCCGTTCAGCAAGTCGTTCGTGTACCGGATCACAAACGAGAACGTCTTTCCGCCGAACTCCGCCAGGTAAACGCCCGCCATCAGTCCGACCGGCAATCCCATCACGGCCGCCAGCAGCAGCAATTTCAAGCTGCCCACAATCGCATTGGCCATGCCGCCGCCGGTTTCGCCCACCGGTTTCGGAAGCTGCGTGAAAAATGCCCAATTGAGCGACGTTCCTCCGTTCCACACCAGGTATCCCAGGATGAAGAACAGCACGCTCACCACGCCCAGCGCGGCGATGCCCGTCAGGCTGAGCATCACGATGTTCACCGACTTCCGCCACACAATCCGCGCGCTCATGCCGGCCGGCCTCCGCCGCGTTCCGTGGCCACAATCAAGATCCGCGCCAGGCCGTTCAGGATGAAGGTCATCAGAAACAGCACCAGACCCAGCTCAATCAGCGCGCTCAGATACAAATCACCGGTCGCCTCGGTAAACTGGCTGGCAATCGTCGATGCGATCGTATCCCCCGGCGAAAAAAGCGAAGGGCTGATCGTCGCCGCGTTGCCGATCACCATCGTCACGGCCATCGTTTCGCCCAGCGCGCGCGCCAGCGCCAAAAAGATCGAACCCATAATTCCCGTCCGCGCCCATGGCACCACCACCTGCCAGGTCGCTTCCCAACGCGTGGAACCCAGCGCCAAAGCCGCTTCCCGCTGCTCGCGCGGCACGGTCAACAGCACTTCGCGCGACACCGAAATGATATACGGCACGACCATGATTGCCAGCACGATGCCGGCGGTCAGAAATCCCACTCCGTAATTCGGTCCGCTGAAGATCGGCAGGTAACCGAACGCGCCTTTGAGCGCCGGACCGATCTTCGTCCGCATCAGCGGCACCACAATGAAAATTCCCAGCAATCCGTAAATCACGCTGGGTACCGCCGCCAGCAGGTCGATCAAAAAAGAAACGATGTCGCTGAATTTTCGTGGCGCCAGCTCCGAAAGAAATATCGCGCTCGCCAATCCCAGCGGAACCGCGAGCGCCAGCGCCACCGCCGAAGTCACCAGCGTCCCGTAAATAAACGGCGCCGCACCGAAGTTATCGAAAACCGGGTCCCACACCTTGGTGAAGAAAAACATCCATCCGAATTTCGTTCGCGATAGATGCGACGTCACCCACAGCTCGTACACCAGCAGGGAAGTCAGCAGCAGAATTCCCGCCGCAAACGTCAGCGTGATTAAATGCGCGATTTCATCTCCGCCGCGCAGGCGGTGAATAAAAGAACGAGGCCCCGCGCGATGCGGAGCCTCGTGACCGATCGTTGTGGCTGCGGCTGACATGGAGTGGGTCGGTTACGAACAATTACTGGATCTGCGAAATCGCCTTCAGTTCCTTTGCGATTACCGGCTTGGGAAGCTGGGCATACGTCAACCCTTCGTTGTAGCCCTGCCCTTGCGTCAGCATCCACTTCAGGAAATCCTTGATGGCATCGCGCTTCGCCGCATCCTGAATTTTTGCGGGAATCAACAGCCACGTGAAGCTGGAGATCGGATACGAGCCCGCTCCCGGAGCGTTCGTGATCGAAACGCGGAAATCTTCCGGCATGTCTTTCGCCGCTCCGGCCGCCGCGGCCGTCACGCTCGTCAGATCCGCCTTCACGAACTTTCCCGCTGCGTTCTGCACCTTTCCGAACGCGATCCCGTTCTGCGCCGCATACACCAGTTCAATGTATCCGATCGAATTCGGGGTCTGCTTCACCAGTCCGGAAACTCCCTCGTTGCCCTTGCCGCCCAATCCCACCGGCCAGTTCACCGACGTGGCTTTGCCAACCTTGTTCTTCCACTCGTCGCTCGCCTTCGAAAGAAAATCGGTGAAAATATACGTCGTCCCGCTGCCGTCCGAGCGGTGCACCACCACGATATCGTTTCCCGGCAGATTCACGCCCGGATTCGCCGACGTAATCGCCGGGTCGTTCCACTTCGTAATCGTTCCCAGATAGATTCCCGCGAGCGCCTTCTGCGTGAAGTTCAATTCCGCACTCACCCCGGGAATGTTGTAGCTCGGTACGTCCGCGCCCAAAACCGTTGGGAAATGCAGCACCTTGAACTTCGACTGCGCCAACTGTTCATCCGTCATCGGGCCGTCGGATGCGCCAAAATCCACCGTGCCCGCCTGCAATTGCCGGATTCCGCCACCCGATCCAATGGATTGATAATTAATCTGCACATTTGGATGCGACTGGTGATACACGTCAAACCATTTCGAATAAATCGGATACGGAAAAGTGGCTCCGGCGGCGTTCAACAGCACGGTACCACTTTCTGCCATTGCGATAGCGCCCAGCGCGAGCAATAGCGACACTCCCAGCAGCATCTTCTTCATTATCTGAAATCTCCTTTTATTCATTTTTGGGCCGTTATGTTACGGGCGTGTTACATCAACGAGAATTCGGAATGAAAGAGCCTTGGTCGGCAGGGGGTGCAAGGCGCGGTCTCGGGGGTGTGCGATTCCCGCGCCTTGAGATTAGGAGGGCTCGTCATGCTTCTAAATCTATCAAAGGAATGGCGTTAACTTCTTATGACGATTCCCGGAACGCCCGCCCACGTCGTCCCGCCTGCCGATGACGATGGTAGTCCAACTCCAGGGACTTGCTGGTTACCGGGGCGTTAAAAGCTGATTACAACGCTCCGGCCGGTTCGGCCTTGGCTGTCGCCGTTTCCATCTGCTTCGCTCGACCATGGCGAACTTCCAGTCCGCGGACCCAAAACAAAATGTCCTCGGCGATATTGGTCGCGTGGTCGGCGATGCGCTCCAAATGCCGCGAGGCGAGCACGTAGTGCAGATTCGGCGCCGCGAGGGATGGGTCTTCCGTCATCCCGGCGAGCAGCTTTTCGAACACCTGATCGCGATACTGATCCACCACGTCGTCGCTCTCCAGCACCTGGCTGGCGAGGTCCACATTCTGGTAAATCAAGGCGCCCAGGCACTTCGAAACCATTGCCCGAACCGCCGTAGTCATTGGCTCCAGTTCCGCCGGAGTGTGGATTTCGCCCATCGCGGCCAGCGAAATCGCCCGTTCGCTCAGGTTCACTGCCAGGTCGCCCATGCGCTCCAGGTCGTTATTGATTTTCAGCGTCGCTACGATCAGCCGCACTTCCGTATCCAGCAGGTTGGGCTGTCGCAACATGCGAATCGCATGTTCGTCGATCAGGATCTCCATCTCGTTGATTCGCGGTTCGGTCAAAAACACTTCGCTTGCCACGCGCTCGTTCCGCTCCAGCAGCGCCCACAGCGCGCGGTTTACCGACGATTCCACCGTCCGCGCCTGCGCCACGAGGTAGTTCACCAGCACACCCTGCAACATGGTCTCCGATGCCGTCTTTGTGGATGCCACCCGTGTCTCTCCTCGCAAGCCTCAGCCTGCAGAAAGCCCCACCCATGCAGGATGACGGCGTTTCATTGCAACCGGATAAATCGCAGGTAAACGTTGAGTTACCAAATCGTAAGAGTCTTTGCGGATCAGCCTGCCAGAGGAATGGAAAACGAAAACCGCGAGCCCTTCGCCACTCCGCTTTCCACCCACACGCGGCCGCCGTGCGCTTCCATAATATGCTTGGCGATCGATAGTCCCAGTCCCGTCCCGCCAGCTTCGCGCGACCGGGCCGCATCCACGCGGTAAAACCGCTCGAAGATTCGTTCCTGGTCGGCGAGCGGAATTCCGATTCCGGTGTCCGATACCGTGACCGTCGCGTCCTTCGGTCCGGCCGCCGCGGTCACGCGGATGCTTCCTCCCGCCGGAGTGTATTGAATCGCGTTGTCCAGCAGGTTTTGCAGCACGTCTTTCAGCAATTCCGCGTCGCCTCGCACCGCGGGCAATCCCGGCGGCACATCGATTTCCAGCGTGATCTGCTTCTTGCTCGCTTTCATCAGCGACGTTTCCGCGCAGCTCTCGATCAACTCCATCAGCCCCACCGAGAAAAACTCCACTTCCATTTTTCCCGCTTCGATGCGCGCCAGCTTCAACAAGTCGTCGGTCAATCGGGCCAACCGCATCGCATGGTTCCGGATAATGTGCAGGAACCGCACATTGTTCTTCGGATCGTCCAGCGCTCCGCCCAGCAGCGTTTCGGTGAATCCTTGAATCGCCGTCAGCGGCGTCTTGAATTCGTGCGAAACATTCGCCACAAAATCCTGCCGCACCCGCTCGAGCCGTCGCAGCTCGGTCACGTCGTGCAGCACCACCACCGCTCCCGAAATTTTCTCCGGAGCGGGCGCCGCCGCGCTCGGCTCCATCGTTCGCACCGGCGTCGCGCTCACCGAAAAGTATTGAATCTGCGCAATGCCCATGGCGATTTCGCTTTGCAGCCCTTCTTCTCCGCGCAGCGCTTTGCGGATCAATCCCAGCAGTTCGGAATTGCGCACCACTTCAATCAGCGCGTGCCCCTCGCCGTTCGCCGCATCCACATTGAAGATTTCCGAAAACGCGCGATTGCAGAAAACCATCCGCTCCTGCGCGTCGATCACCGCTACTCCCTCCACCATGCTTCGCAGGATCGCGCTCGACCGGTTCCGCTCCCCGCTCAGCAGGCGGATTTCGCGGTCCAGCCTCTGCGCTGTTTCGTTGAGCGAATCGCCCAGATCCTCGAGCTCGTCGTCAGGCCCCACCAGTTGTAAGGGACGGAAATCCCCGTCGGCGATTCGTTGGGAGAATTGCTTCAGTCGATCGGCTCGTGCGGAAAAGGAGCGGGCGAAAAGAAGTGTTACGGCCATGCCTACCAGCAGCACCACCAGCGAGACCGCCAGCAGGCTCTGCCGCGCCGCTGGTTCCTGGTAGAAATTGAAAATCAGCAGGGCAATCAGCAGCAGCGCCGCATACGTCAATCCAAGTTTCCAAAACAATCTAGCTCGCACGGGTCTCGAACAAGTATCCAGCGCCGCGAATCGTTTTCATATAGGCAGGATGTTGCGGGTCCGCTTCGATCTTCTCGCGCAGCCGCCGCACGTACACGTCCACGCTCCGCGGCGTCACAAACCGTTCCGTTCCCCAAACTCCGTCAAGCAACTGGTCGCGCGTGAATACCCGGTTCGGCCGCGCCGCCAGAAAATACAGCAGGCGGAATTCCAGCGTGCTCATCGGCACCGGTTTTGTCGCGCGCGTCACACGGTACGCCGCCGGGTCGATCCGCAGCACACCCACCTCGATCGGTTTCTCCGACGGCGTTCCCGGCTCGGCGCGCCGCAGCAGCGCCTTCACTCGCGCCGCAAGTTCGCGCGGACTGAACGGCTTGGTGACGTAATCGTCCGCGCCCAGTTCCAGCCCCACCACCCGATCCGCTTCCTCGCCCTTGGCCGTCAGGATCAGAATCGGCAAGCGGTTGAGGCTTACGTCCTTTCGGATTTCCTTGCAGATATCCAGTCCCGAAAGTTTGGGAAGCATCAGGTCCAGGATCAGCAGGTCCGGTGGCGATTTGCGAATCTGCGCCAGCCCGGTCGCTCCGTCGGCGCTGGAGGCAACCTGATACCCGTCTTTTTCCAGGTTGTAACGGACCAGTTCGACGATGTCTTTGTCGTCTTCGACTACGAGTACGCGTTTCATTGGTTTTCTTTCATGGTTTCGAACACACCATACGGGAAAGAATGCCCGTCGCGCAAGCCGTTGACGCCGTTATCCGGCTTTTTTAACAAGACTTTAACAACGTGTCGCAGCGGCACGTTGCGTCCCGCGTGAAACAACCATTCCTTTTTCGGTCTTTTCCCTCTCCGGGGCGTTTTGCGCATGTCTCTCATTCGATGAGCTTTGCATTCGTAACGAGCGCTGCCCTTTGGCCATTGTTCTGCTTCAGTCTTGTTGCCGTTGCAGGGGGCGCGGTACTTGGTGAAGTCCTTGCAGTTCGGGAGGGGGTCATGTCGATCAATGCTTCGGGAGGGCGGCATCTGGATCCAGATCGTCGCAGTGGCGAATCGCGGGACTTTGAGGCCGGGCTACGACGCAAGATTGTAGGGCAGGACGAAGCGGTACAGGCGGTGGTGGACTTGTATCAGGTGTTTCGTGCGGGATTGAACTCGCCGGGGCGGCCTGTGGGGAACTTGCTGTTTCTGGGGCCGACGGGTGCGGGCAAGACGCGGGTGGTGGAAGCGACCGCCGAAGTTCTGTTTGGCGATCCGCGCGCGGTGATCAAAGTCGATTGCGCCGAGTTCCAGCACTCCCACGAAATTGCCAAATTGATTGGATCGCCGCCGGGATATCTGGGGCACCGGGAAACGCATCCGCTGATCACCCAGGAAGCGCTGGCGCAGTATCACACCGAGAAACTGAAGATTTCCTTTTTGCTGTTCGACGAAATCGAAAAGGCCAGCGACGCTCTGTGGCAGTTGCTGCTGGGGATTCTGGATAAAGCGACGCTGACGCTGGGCGATAACCGCCGCGTGGACTTGTCGCAGACCATGATATTCCTCACCTCCAATCTGGGCGGCCAGGAAATCACCGAACTGATGGTCGGCGGCATGGGCTTTGCGCCGAAAGTGCAGGCCGACACCCGAGTTCGTCTGGACGAAAAAGTCGAGAAGACCGCGGCGGAAGCGGCGAAGCGCAAATTCGCGCCGGAATTCATGAACCGGATCGACAAGACGATCGTGTTTCATCCGCTGCGCGCGCAACAGCTGGAGCAGATTCTGGACATCGAACTCGGCATGGTGCAGCAGCGGGTGCTCGAAACGGCCAAGGGCCGTTTCCTGTTCCGGGCCACCGCGCCGGCGCGGGAATTTCTGCTTCGCGAAGGAACCGATTTGAAATACGGCGCGCGCCATCTGAAACGCGCCATCGAGCGCCACATCGTGTACCCGCTGGCCAGCCTGCTCGCCACCGAACAAGTCTCCCTCGGCGACGTCATCTCCATCGATTGGAACGGCGGCGACATGCGGCTCACGTTCTTAAAGGAAGCGGAAGGAGCTCTGGTGCCGATTGCTCCACCCATTCCCGATCGCTTCATCGAAGCGGCCGCTGCGGTCTCCGATGCACGCTCGATTCCGGCTCACCCGACGCGCGCCCTGGCAGAACGTTTGCTGATCCGTCCGCCTCGATGAGCGTTCTCGCGCACTCGTCGCCGGCGCCGCATTTTGGAATGGAACGCACTTGAAACGGGTGCTCGATTGATGCCGTCGATCCTCGGCGAAGCTCTCCTCAGCGCCGCTGCTTCGCTACCGGCTCGTCTGCGCAAAGCGCTCACCGCCTACTGGCATTGGTGGAGCGTCTCTCGCGTCCTCGTCGCGCTGTTGCTCGTTATCGCCTACATCATTCTCGATCGCATCACCGTGTCGTTCCAGATGTGGAGCGGCATCAGCGCCTGGTATCCCCCGTCCGGAATGGTCTTCGCCGCTCTTTTCGGGCTCGGAACCTACTATTTCCTGCCGCTCTTTTCTGCTGGAATGATCGCCGGCATCATGAATTACCACCAATCGTTCTGGGACCCGGCGTTTTGGGTGGAAAACGTTTTCATCTTTGGCGGCTACGCTCTCGCCGCGGTAATTCTCCGCCGGTACCTCAATCCTCGCTCGCCGCTCAACAGCATCCCCCACGTGATCCGCTTCCTCTTCGTCACGCTCGGGATTTCCTGCGGCGTTGCCTATTCTGGCGCGGCCTGTTTGGTCTTCAATCACAGCATTTCGTGGAAGCATTACGCCACCGGCGCCATCAACTGGTGGATCGGCGATTCGGTCGCGCTGGTCTGTCTTTCCCCGTTTCTTCTCATTCACATCATGCCGGCGCTGCGCCGCTTCACTGGCATCGAAACACGGGTAACGCCCGGCAACTCCTCCTTCGACGCGCCGTTCGGCAACAGCGCCTCCGAGGCGCGCAGTCTGTTCGAAAATCTCTTTCAGGGCGCCAGCATTGCCTTTGCGCTGTGGGTCGTGTTCCGCTGGAATTTGTCCGCCAGTTACGAACTCTTCTATTTGTTTTTCCTGCCGATTATATGGATAGCGGTCCGTCACGGTCTGCCGGGCGCCACCACATCCATATTGCTGTTGAATCTGGGTGCGATGGTGATGGTCTGGCTGTATCCCGGCGGCCTGAACCGGCTCGCCGTTCTGCAGCTGCTGATGCTGGTTGTTTCGATCACCGGACTGTGCCTCGGTGCCCTGGTCACCGAACGCGATCACGGCGAGTCCGAGCTCCGCGAAGGCCATGCTCGTATGGAAGCCGTCGTCAATTCCGTGAATGAAGTCATCCTCGAGTTCGACTACGACGGCACCTACCGCAACATTTGGGCCGCCGATGAACGCTATCTGGTTCGCCCCAGGAACGAAATGCTGGGCCGCCAAATCACCGAGATCCTCGACAAAAACCTCGCCCTCAAGCTGCTCGCGGGATGCCGGCGGGCCCTCGACACTTCCACCGGCGAGATCCTGGAATTTCCCATGATGATCGACGGCCGCGAACTCTGGTTTCTCACCCGCATCATGCCCATTCGTCCGCTCTCCGGACCTCCCAAAACCGTTTGCATGACCGCTCTCGACATCACCCCTCAAAAACAAAAGGAAGTCGAGCTTCTCCGCGCCAAGGAAATTGCCGAAGGCGCCAGCCGCGCCAAAAGCGAATTTCTCGCCAACATCAGCCACGAGTTCCGCACTCCCATGAACGGCATCATCGGCATGACCGAACTGGTCCTCGATAGCCCCATCAACGACGAACAGCGCGAATACCTCGACCTGGTCAAATCTTCCTCTGAATCGCTGCTCGAAATGCTCAACGACATCCTCGATCTCTCCAAAGTCGAAGCCGGCAAGCTCGATCTCGATCCCATCGAATTTTCCTTCCATCAAAAACTCGACGAAATCCTGAAAGTCATGCGTTTCCGCGCCAGCCAGAAACACGTCGCCCTGGACTGGCACGTCTCACCGCGCGTCCCGGAAATCCTGGTCGGCGATCCGCTTCGCCTTCGCCAAATACTTCTCAACCTGGTCGGCAACGCCATCAAATTCACCGACCAGGGCAGCGTCTCGGTGGACGTCACCGTCGAAAATGAAACGGCCTCCACCCTGCTGCTGCATTGCGCGGTCGCCGATTCCGGCATCGGCATCCCGAAAGAAAAACAATCCCTGATCTTTGAAGCCTTCACCCAGGCCGACAGTTCCACCACCCGCAAATACGGCGGCACGGGTCTCGGCCTCACCATCACCGCCCGGCTCGTCCGATTAATGGGCGGAAAGATCTGGGTCGATAGCGAGCCAGGCAAGGGAAGCAAGTTTCATTTCACCGCTTTGTTCGAAATCCCGCATTCCGAATCCGTCGTTGTCATGCATCCGCAATCCCAAGAGGAAATCCGATGACCGAACCCACCGACAAAAAGAAACGCATTCTCATCGCCGAAGACGATCCCGTCTCCCGCCGCCTTCTCGAAGTCTTCCTCGTCAAATGGGGATTCGAAGTCGTCGTCGCCACCAATGGCCTGGACGCCCTTCAACTTCTCGAGCGCATGGACGCTCCCCGCCTCGCCGTCCTGGACTGGATGATGCCCGGGCTCGAAGGCGTTCAGGTCTGCCAGCGCCTGCGCGCCGCCACCGACCGTCCCTACGTGTACGTCCTGCTGCTCACCGCGCGCGCCCAGAAAGAAGACCTGCTCCACGGTCTCGAATCCGGCGCCGACGATTACCTCACCAAGCCCTTCGACGCCCAGGAACTGCGCGCCCGCCTGCACGTCGGCCAGCGCGTTCTCGATCTACAGGACCGCCTGATCGCCGTCGGCGACGAACTGCTGTTCCGCGCCACCCACGACAATCTCACCGGCGTCGCCAACCGCGGCGTCATCCTCGACATGGTTCACCGCGAACGCATGCGCCAGTCCCGCGAGGGAAAATCCTTCGGCATCGTCATGGCCGATATCGACCATTTCAAGTACGTCAACGACACCTACGGCCACGCCATCGGCGATCTCGTCCTGCAGGAAACCACTCGCCGCATGTCCGCTTCGATTCGTCCCTACGACTTCGTCGGCCGCTACGGCGGCGAGGAATTTCTCATCGTCGTCCCCATGTCCGATACCTCGGGCCTTATGGGGCTCGCCGAACGCATCCGCCGCTCGATCGAAGCGAAGCCCATCCACACCGACTCGGGCGAAATCGCCATCACCGCCAGTTTCGGCGTCGCCATGAGTCCTGAATCCAGTCCCCTCGAAACTTCCGAACTGTTGCGCCAGGCCGACGACGCTCTCTACCGCGCCAAACAGCGAGGCCGCAACCGTTGCGAGCTCGCGGCTTCCGGCGAATTGACGCTTGCTCCGCTCGGCGATTCCAAATCCGTTTCCGAGCAATCGGTCTCCGGATAAGGGCGCCCTCCCGGCCCGTCAACCATTTCGAACTCTTCGAAATTTCCGGCCTGCCGAGCGCGCTTGCGCCCGGCGCTCCATCGAGCGGAAGATACAAGCACCGCCGCGCCCGCACGCGCGCGCTGCATTCAGGGGAGCGCCCGAGTTGTCGTCCGTCCCGGAAATTCGCATTCGCGCCGCCAACGACAAACCCATCCGCGCGGACGGCGCCTACGTCCTCTACTGGATGATCGCCTTCCGCCGCGTGCGCTGGAATTTTTCGCTCGACCGCGCCATCGAACTCGCCCGGGAGTTGAAAAGGCCGCTCCTCGTCTTCGAGGCTCTGCGCTGCGATTACCCCTGGGCCTGCGACCGTTTCCACCGCTTCGTCCTCGACGGCATGGCTGAAAAAATCGAATCCCTCGCGGATGCCTCCGTCCTGTATTACCCGTACGTCGAACCGAAACCGAACGCCGACAAAGGCCTGCTCGCCGCACTTGCCGAAAACGCCTGCGCCGTCGTCACCGACGATTTTCCCTGCTTCTTTCTTCCGCGCATGATCCGCAGCGCCGCAAAATCCCTGCCCGTCCGCCTCGAAGCCATCGACTCGAGCGGCCTGCTTCCTCTACGCTCGACCGATCAGGTTTTTCCCACCGCTTATTCTTTCCGCCGCTTCCTGCAGAAAAATCTGCCGCCGCATCTCAGCGTCACACCGAAACACGATCCGCTCGCCAGACTCGACCTGCCCCAACTGAAATCGCTGCCTGCCGAAATCGCCAGGCGCTGGCCTCCCGCTACGCTCCAATGGCTACGGGCTCCAAACTCTCTTGCCGCGCTGCCGATCAATCACGCCATCGCTCCCGCCATCGGCACCGCGCCCACGCAGGGCGGCGAGGCTCCCGCCCAAAAAGCCTGGCGCGATTTCCTGGCGAACAAACTCGATAAGTACGGCGAGCTCCGCAATGAGCCCGCCGAAAATTTCACCACTGGCCTCTCGCCCTATCTCCACTTCGGCTTCCTTTCCACGCACCAGATGTTTCGCGAACTGATGTCCCGCGAAAATTGGTCCGAACAAAAGCTCGCTCACCGCGCCGATGGTTCCCGCAGCGGCTGGTGGGGCGTCCGGCCGGACGTCGAACAGTTCCTCGATCAATTCATCACCTGGCGCGAAGTGGGCTACAACTTCGCGAGCCATCGCCCTGACGATTACGACGCCTACGAATCCCTCCCGCCGTGGGCGCAGCAAACTCTCGCCAAACATGCCCGCGACGAGCGCGCCGTGATGTACACGCTGAAAGACTTCGCCGCCGCGCGCACGCACGATCCCCTTTGGAACGCCGCTCAGCGCCAGCTCGCGTCCGAAGGCCGCATCCACAATTACCTCCGCATGCTCTGGGGCAAAAAAATTCTCGAATGGTCGCGCACGCCGCAGGAAGCTCTTGAAATCATGATCGAACTCAACAATCGCTACGGCCTCGACGGCCGCAATCCCAATTCCTACAGCGGCATTTTCTGGATCCTCGGCCGTTACGATCGCCCGTGGGGTCCCGAGCGCCCCATTTTTGGCACCATTCGCTACATGAGTTCCGACAACACGGCCCGTAAATTTCATTTGAAGGAATATCTCCGCCGCTATGGCCCGCCCGATCCAGTTCGTAGCCTCTTCGAGGATGAACGCGCCGGCTGAGCGCGTCTTCGCTTTCCACGAAGCTCCCGGCGCGCTCGAGCGCCTCACGCCTCCGTGGGAGCCTGTCGATCTCGTCGAGCGCCCCAAAGGAATTCGCGACGGCGATCGCGGCGTCATCCGCGTCGGTCCCGGCCCGTTCAAGCTCCGCTGGGTGATCGAGCATCGCGACTACATTCAAAATCGCCAGTTCCGCGACGTGCAAATCTCCGGCCCCTTCCGCAGTTGGAATCACCTGCACCTCATCACGCCAGACGGTCCCAACGCTTCGACGCTCGAAGACCGAATCGAATTCGTCCTACCGCTCGGCGCCCTCGGCAATTTCTTCGGCGGTTGGTTCGTCCTCCGCAAGCTCCGCCGCCTGTTCGAATTCCGCCACCGCGTCACCGCCGAAGCAGTTGCGCCAAAGGCCGCCGCCGATTCCGAATAGCGGTTCGTGCCGATGTCGCCTAGAATGTTGGGGAATAAAAATCGGCTCGCATCGCAATCGAGCCGCGGTTGTTCCACTCGCCGCATCCGAAAGGAAAGTACGCCGGAATGTCCGCCAATCCAGAGGTTGTGATCGTAGGCGCGGGGCTCGCGGGCCTGTGCTGCGCCCGCACGTTGCACGCTGCCGGAGTGTCGTTTCAATTGCTCGAAGCGTCTGACGGCGTCGGCGGGCGCGTCCGCACCGACGTGGTCGATGGATTCCAGCTCGACCGCGGCTTTCAGGTTTTCCTCGAAAGCTATCCCGAGGCGCAGCGCGTTCTCGATTACGCCGCGCTCGATCTAAAGCCCTTCGAACCCGGCGCCCTCATCTGGTTTGGCGGCCGTATGCACCGCTTCATCGATCCCTGGCGCAAAAAAGGGGAGTGGCGCGCCGCCTACGATTCTCCGGTCGGTTCGCTCGCCGATAAGCTGCGCCTCGCGCGCCTGCGCCGCCGGCTTGGAAATACCCCCGTCGAAAAAATCTTCGCCCACCCGGAGAAATCAACGCGCCAGGACCTCGCCGCCGAAGGTTTCTCGCCCGTCATGATCGAGCATTTCTTCGAGCCGTTTTTCGGCGGCATCCTGCTCGATCGCGACCTCAAAACCTCCAGCCGCATGTTCGAATTCATCTTCAGCATGATGGCCAAATCGCGCGTCAGCGTTCCCGCCAGGGGCATGGGCGCCATTCCCGCGCAAATCGCCACCAAACTTCCGGTCAATTCGATTCGCGTGAATTCGCCCGTCGAAAAAATCGACGGGACCACCGTCACTCTGGCCGGCGGCGAACCAATCAACGCGCGCGCCGTGGTCATCGCTACCGACGGTATTACCGCCGCGAAACTTCTCGCCGGTTCCGCCGCCGAAATCCCTACGCCCGCTTCCCGCAGCGTCAGTTGTTTTTATTACGCCGCCGAAGAGCCGCCCGTCGCCGAGCCCATTCTCGTCCTCGCCGGCACGCGCGGCGGCACGGTCAACAATCTCTGCGTCATGGACGCTGTCGCTCCCGGCTACGCGCCCGTGGGAAAGCACCTCGTCTCCGTCACCGTGCTCGGCGATTACTCCGGCAAAGACAACGAACTCACCGAAGAGCAGCTGAACGGTTTCGTCATCGCCGACCTCAAAGGCTGGTTCGGCCCGGTCGTCCGCAGTTGGCGCTTGCTCAAAAGCTACCGCATCCCCCACGCGCAACCCGAGCAGCTCCCCGGCACGCTCAATCCCGCCGAACGCCCCGTCCGCCTCAGCCCCACCACCTACGTCTGCGGCGACCACCGCGACAACGCCTCCATCAACGGCGCCATGGTCTCCGGCCGCCGCGCCGCCGATGCCCTCCTCGCTGATCTGAAGAAATGACCGGCAAAAATTGCCGCGTTTAGCGTTTACGAATGGTTCAAATCGCCCTTCAATATGCCCCCGTATTGCATTTCCAACGAGTCCGCTTTTCCTCATCCGCCATCTCAAATCCCATTCCGCGCCCCGCTCGCTTTGGTGTACATTCTAGGTATCAATCGAAACGCGCCCTGCTATGGCCTACGCTTCGAAAGGGTCCGGTCTATGAATCCCACGAAACAAGATTCGACGGTAACCACGGCCACGCCGGCCAACGGCGCTCACGATTCGCTCACCGTCACCGATAATCGCACCGCCAAGAAATACGAAATTCCCATCAAGAACGAAACCATCCGCGCTCTCGACCTGCGCCCCATGAAAGCCGACGCCGAAGATTTCGGCCTGATGGGCTACGATCCCGCCTTTACCAACACCGCCTCCTGTACCAGCAAGATCAGTTACATCGACGGCGACAAAGGCATCCTTCGCTACCGCGGTTACGCGATCGAAGATCTCGCCGAAAAAAGCACCTACATCGAAACCGCCTACCTTTTGCTTCACGGCGAACTCCCCACGCGGTCGCAGCTCGCCGACTGGTCCTACCACATCACCCATCACACCTTCATTCACGAGAGCATCAAGAAATTTCTAGACGGCTTTCACTATGACGCCCACCCGATGGGCATGCTGATTTCCACCGTCGCCGCGCTTTCCACGTTTTATCCTGACGCGAAAGACATCTTCAATTCCGAATCGCGCCGCAAGCAGACCTACCGCCTGATCGGTAAAATGCCCACGCTGGCGGCCTTTGCCTATCGTCACAGCCTGGGCATGCCGTTCGTGTATCCGGACAACGACCTCAGCTACTGCGGCAATTTTCTGAACATGCTGTACCGCACCGCCGAACCGAAATACAAACCGAACCCCACTCTCGAACGCGCTCTCGACGTCCTCTTCATCCTGCACGCCGATCACGAACAGAATTGCTCATCCACCGCGATGCGCGTCGTCGGCAGCTCTCACGTCGACCCCTACTGCGCCACCGCCGCAGCCACCGCTGCCTTGTACGGCCCGCTGCACGGCGGTGCCAACGAAGCCGTCCTCCGCATGCTTCTTGAAATCGGCTCCATCAACAATATTCCGGCGTACATCAAGAGCGTAAAAGCCGGCGAAAAACTTCTGATGGGCTTCGGCCATCGCGTTTACAAAAATTACGACCCGCGCGCCCGCATCGTGAAGCACATCGCCTACGAAGTTTTCGACGTGATGGGCAAAAATCCGCTGATCGAAATCGCCCTCGAATGCGAGCGCATCGCCCTCGAAGACGAATACTTCGTCAAGCGCAAGCTCTACCCCAACGTGGACTTTTACACCGGTCTGATCTACCAATCGATGGGTTTCCCGGTTACGATGTTTCCGGTGCTCTTCGCCATTCCGCGCACTTCCGGATGGATCGCTCAGTGGGAAGAAATGCTTCTCGATCCGGAGCAGAAGATCGCCCGCCCCCGTCAGGTGTACCTCGGCGCCGGTCTTCGCAGCTACGTGGACATGGATAATCGCAAGTAGCCGCCACCCAACCCATTGCAGACACGCGGGCCCGACAACCGAAAACTCCAACGAATCCGCCCGAACTTCGCCCTTTTCGGTTCCGCTTCTCCGGTACTAGACCGGTCCGAGCCTGCCCTCAGACCGAAAGTGATTGCATATGCGCTCAATCTCTGGCAAAACACTGTGACGCCCCGCGGGGGGCATGCCTGATGGATATCTCTACACGACAGGTGGGTACGGCTACGATTGTGGACGTCGTTGGCGATATCACCCTTTACAACTCGCCCCAGGTTCGCAAAGTTCTGCTCGATCTGATCAAAGACAAGAAATCGCCCCGCACCATCGTCAATCTCGAACGCGTCAAGTACATTGACAGCGCCGGCGTCGCCTCGCTCGTCGAAGGCCTGAAAACGTCCCGCGACCACAAAAGCACTTTTGCTCTGTACGGCCTCAGCCGCACCGCTCGCGAAGTTCTCGAGCTCACCCGGCTGATCAAAGTTTTCGAAGTGTACGACAATGAAGCGGACGCGCTCCACGGAGGCGCGAAAACCGACGCAAGTCCTGCTCGCTAACGTTTCAAGGGCGCCCCACGCTCACTCATGGCATTTACTGACACGATCGGCGCAGCCACTATCGATGGTTTGGCGTATGTCGGCGGCCTGGCCCAGTTGACGGGCGGCGCGGTCCGCGCTGTGTTCGTCGCTCCCTTCCAGGGCAAGCGTTTCCATTTCGGCCGCGCCATTCATCAAGCCATGGCCGTCGGCGTCGAAGCTCTCCCGATTACCTCCCTGATTTCGTTTTTCATCGGCGCGATTCTCGCGCTCAATGCCGCTTACGAACTTCGCAAATTCGGCGCGCTGCAACTCGTCGCCAGCGCCGTCGCCGTCTCCATGACGCGCGAGCTCGGCCCGCTCATGACCGCCGTCGTCGTCATCGGCCGTTCCGGGTCCTCGTTCGCCGCCGAAATCGGCACCATGAAGGTCAACGAAGAAATCGATGCCATGGAGACCATGGCTCTCGAACCGATCTCGTTCCTCGTCGCTCCCAAGTTTCTCGCCATGATTTTGATGGTTCCATGCCTCACCGCCTGGTCGGACTTTATGGGTGTGCTCGGCGGAGGCATGTTCGGCGTCGCCCAGGCCAGCTTCACCTGGGGCAGCTACATCCAGGCCACTCTCGACTCGCTCGTCGTGCGCGACATCATGACCGGCCTTCTCAAAGCCATGATGTTCGGCCTGGTCATAACCGCCGTCGGTTGCCAGGAAGGTTTTGCCACCGGCCTCGGCTCCGAACAGGTCGGCCGTTCCACCACGTCTGCCGTTGTGAAGTCGATCTTTTTGGTCGTTATGGTTGATCTGGTTTTCACCACCATCTTCTATCTCACGGCGCCTCGCTGATCGCTTATGGCCGATAAATTCACTCCCAAAGTCTCACCCACCGCGCCCAAAGAGGGCGCCGCCATCTCCGTCCGCAATCTGCGCGTGAAATACGGCGAGCGCGAAATTCTGCACGGAATTAATTTTGACGTTCCCGCCGGCGAAACCATGGTCATCCTCGGCGGCTCCGGCTCCGGGAAATCCACGTTGCTTCGCACTCTCGTCGGCCTCGAGCGCGCCAGCAGCGGCGAAATCTGGATTCAAGGCAAGGAATTCGCCAACATCTCCGAAGACGAGCGCGACGAGCTTCGCAAAAAAATGGGCATGTCGTTTCAGGGCGGAGCGCTCTTTGGCTCGCTCACCGTCGGCGAAAATGTTTCGCTGCCGCTGGAAGAGCACACCGAACTCGACGCCTCCACCATCGAAATCATGGTGCGCTTGAAACTCGATCAGGTCGGACTCTCCGGTTTTGAAAATTACATGCCCGCGCAACTCAGCGGCGGCATGAAAAAGCGGGCCGCCATCGCTCGCGCTCTCTCCATGGACCCGCAGGTTCTGTTTTTCGACGAACCTTCGGCCGGGCTCGATCCGATCATCGCCGCCGGCATCGACGAACTCATCTTGAAACTCAAGAAAGCCTTTCGCATGACCATCGTCGTGGTCACCCACGAACTCGCCAGCGCGTTCCTGATCGCCGACCGCATGATCGTGCTCGATAAGGGTGTTATCGTCGCAGACGCCACCACCGCCGAGTTGCGCAACAGCCAGCAGCCCCGCGTGCGCCAATTTTTGGATCGCGTGCCCGAACCCGAACTCACCGGAGAAATTGACTACTTGCAAATGCTGACCGGGGATGAACCCCCCATTCGGCAATAGTCCTTGCTCGTTTTGCAGTCGTACTGGCGTAAAAGATTTGTCGTGCTATACTCCCGCCACTGAGTGGGAAACGCGGTGCCCCCCGCGGAAATTACCGAGGAAACGGAATGGATTCGAAGAAAGAGCAGGCATTTGTAGGACTGTTTGTAATCATTGTCGCGGCCTTGCTCATCGTCACCATCTTCATTCTGTCGGGGTCCTTCAACGGCAACGACACTCCTTTCCGCACCTATCTCAAGAACGCCGGCGGTCTCGGGCCCGGCAGCGAAGTCCGCTACGCCGGTGGCCCTCCCATTGGCCGCGTCAAAAAAGTTTTCGTCGACCCCAGCGATCCCACGCGCATGGAAGTGGATTTCGACGTTCACCCCGATATTCCGGTCAAGACCGATAGCAGCGTGCTGATCACCAGCACCAGCCCGCTCGGCGAAAATTTCCTGGGCATTAAGCCGGGCACCGCCGCGGCTCCGCGCGCTCCGAAAGACTACATTTTGAAATCCGCTGAGCCCGTCAGCTTTTCCGATATCGCCGGAGCCATCAACGACCTCGCGCCCCAGGCCAATCAGCTGATCGCTAACCTGAACAGTCGTGTCGTCGAACTGAAAGTCACTCTCGATCGCGTCAACGATCTGCTCAACGACAACAACCGCGACAACATTTCCGCCAGCCTCGGCCATCTCCGCGGCATGTTGCAGGAAGATCGTCCGCTGGTTCGCTCCACTCTGAATAACGTCAACGACGCCACCACCAAGCTGAAACCGCTGATCGACAAATTCGACAAGGCCACCGACAACGCCAATCAGGCCCTCGACAAGATCAACGGCATGCTCGGCGACAATCGCGCCGATATTCGCCAGGCCGTCAAGGATTTGAAAGCCACGCTGGCGAACGCCAACACCGCCGTCGCCCAGCTCAACGGCACCATTACCGACAATTCTGAAAATATCGACGAGATCATCGAAAATCTCCGCGAAACCACGGAGAACTTGAACGATTTCACCGCAACCATCAAGACCCGGCCCTATACGTTGCTTCGTGATTCCGAACCGAAGCCGCACAAGCCCGGCTCCGAGTTGCCAAAGTAGTTGCGGATTGTATTTGTAAGGTTCGAGGCGCAGCAGTTTTAGATTTGCAGCCGGAGGGAGCCAAGCGTGTTCAGCCGTCGCAGCCGTCTTGCAGGACTTTCAATCCTTCTGGCTTCACTCGTAGCCGGATGTGGCGCCCCGCGCGCCATTAAGTACTACGTCATCGATGTCACACCGGCGCCCGCCGTTTCTCCCAGCTCCACCTTTCCCATCAGCCTGCTGGTCGGCCGCATGGTCACCTCGCAGCTCTATCGTGACAACCGTCTCGTATACGGTTCCGGCCCGGTGCAACTGGGCACGTACGATTACGACCGCTGGTCCGAACCGCCCGCCGATATGATTCAGTCGGCCCTTGTTGCCACTCTGCGCGGAACCGGTCAATACCGCGCTGTCTCCCGCGTCAGCAGCAGCGTACGCGGCGATTACGTGCTCCGCGGCCATCTGATCGGCCTCTACGGCGTCGATAAACCCTCGCTCGTCGCCCGTTTCACGCTGCAACTCGAATTGTACGATCCCGCCAGTCACGCCGTCGTTTGGCAACACATTTACAATCACGATCAGCCAGTTCAGGGCACGGCTGTTCCAGACATCGTCATGGCTCTCGATCAGAACGTTCATGCCGCCATGACCGAAGTTGCCGCCAGCCTGAGCGATTACTTCACCGCTCATCCTCCGGCTGCCCGGGCGCAGTAATTCGGCTCGCGGCGTTTCCATGCAAGGCGAGTTCAATTGCTCGTCTTTCCACGTTGCTGTTCCGTTGTGAACCAGCGTAGAAGTTTCTTCCCCTTCTTCCGATTATTCCTTCGTACCGGTGCCTTTCCTCGCATGCTCTTGCGTTGATTCGCGCCTTCTCTCGCGAAGGAGTTTCATGGTTCTCGTCGGCCAGCTCGCAACCTTCTCGCCTTTCCTGGCCTCGATCCGTGGCTTCGAACCAAACGATTTCAGTCCCCATGGCTTTTGCTATCTCTGGAATCCCTATCTGATCTGGCTGCACGTCGTTTCGGATGTTTTGATCGCTCTGTCGTATTTCACCATTCCGGTCACGCTGCTTTGGTTCATTCGCAAACGTCGCGACCTTCCTTTCGGCTGGCTCGTCTCGCTGTTCGGAGTTTTCATTGTCGCCTGCGGCGCCACGCACTTGATGGAGGTCTGGAATCTTTGGCACACCCAATACTGGCTCGCCGGTGCGATTAAGGCCATCACCGCGCTCGCTTCGGTATCCACCGCCATCGTCCTGTCTCGCGCCGCGCCACGCCTGGTTCACATTCCGAATGTCGATCAGTGGATTCGTGCCAACTCCGCCCTGGAACGCGAAATTGAAGAGCGCCGCAAGCTCGAAGAGCATCTCCGTTTGCAGGAAGCGCACTTTCGCGAGCAAGCCGAATTGCTCGAATTGACTCACGACGCGATCTTCGTCCGCTCCCTGGAGCGCCAGATCGGTTTTTGGAATCGCGCCGCCGAACGTCTCTACGGCTGGAAAAGGGAAGAAGCCCAGGGACAAATCAGCCACAACCTTCTCCAAACCGTCTTTCCTCGTCCGCTGGCGGAGATCGAAGCGGAGGTCTTCGAAAAGGGAACGTGGGAAGGCGAACTGATCCACACCTGCCGCGACGGTTCGAAGCGCATCGTCTCCAGCCGCTGGGCCCTGCGCACTTCGCCCGAAGGAAATCCCATCTCGGTTCTGGAAAGCAATCGCGATATCACCGCTCGTCGCCAGGAAGAGGAAAAATTTCGGGGCCTGCTCGAATCCGCTCCAGACGCCATGGTGATCGTCAATGGCGATGGCCGGATTCAACTCGTCAACGCCCGCGCCGAAGTTCTATTCGGTTACTCCCGCTCCGAACTGATCGGCCAGCCCGTCGAGATCGTAGTCCCCGATCGCTTCCGCGCCGAACACATTCAGGCGCGCGTCCTCTATTCTCAGTGTCCTGCCAGCCGTTCCATGGGAGAAAACATCGAGCTCTTCGGCCGCAAAAAAGACGGCTCCGAATTTCCCGTCGAAGTCAGTTTGAGCCCGCTCGAAACCGCCGAAGGGACTCTGATTTCCAGCGCCATCCGCGACGTCACCGATCGCCGCCGCATCCAGCAGGATCTTCGCGACGTGAATGAATTTCTCGAGCAGCGCGTCAACGCTCGTACCCAGGAGCTGGCCACCGCCAACGCCGGCTTGCTCAAAAGCCAGGAAAGTGTTGCGCTCGCACAGAAGGTTGCCCGGATCGGCACCTTCGAAATTGACGGCGCCACCAATCGCTCCACCTGGTCGCCCGGAATGGAAGAGCTATACGGCCTGGCCGAGGGCACGTTCGGCGGCACGCGCGGCAGTTGGCTTTCCATGGTTCATCCGCTGGACCGCGCCCGCGCCGCCACCATCGTCGAAGCCGCCATCGCCGAGCGCAAACCCTACGTGAACGAATACCGGATTCTGCGCGCGGATGGCCAGGTCCGCTGGATTCGCGCGCAAGGCCAGCTTTTTTTCGATCGCGATGGCCGCTTCCTTCGCCTGGTCGGCGTGAATCTGGACATTACCGACCGCCGCAACAAGGAAGACGAAATCGTCGCGCTCAACGCCGGCCTGGAGCGCCGCGTCGAAGAGCGCACCGCGGAGCTGGTTCGCGCCAACAACGAACTCGAATCGTTCAGCTATTCCGTTTCTCACGATCTCCGCGCGCCTCTTCGCCATATCGACGGCTTCGCCCGCATCCTGCTCGAGGATTTTTCCTCCGCTCTTCCCGACGACGCCCGCTCCTACCTCACCCGCATCGTCAAGGCCACCAGCAACATGGGCCAGCTCGTCGACGATCTCATCAAGCTCGCTCACATTGGCCGCCGGGAATTCGTCACGGAAAAAATTCCTCTCGGCGATGTCGTCAAAGCCGCCATTGCGGAATTGCCTCCCGGAGATCCGGCCCGCAGCATCGAGTGGCGCGTCGAACTGCTTCCGACCGTCGATTGCGACCCGGGCCTCCTGAAACTCGTCTTTATCAATTTATTGTCCAACGCCGTGAAATTCACCCGCGGGCGCTCCAATGCGTTCATCGAAATAGGCTCCCAGTCGATGAATGACGAAGCCGTTTTCTTCGTCCGCGACAACGGCGTTGGCTTTGACCCGCAGTTCGCCGGCAAATTGTTCGGTGTCTTTCAGCGACTTCATCCGCAGGAAAAATTTGAAGGCACGGGCATCGGTCTGGCCACCGTTCAGCGCATCATCCAGCGCCACGGCGGCAGGATTTGGGCCGAATCCGAACTGGACCGCGGCTCCACTTTTTATTTCACGCTCGGCCCGGGCTCGCAGCCCGCGCTGGCCGACGAGACCCAGAATCTCGATTCGCTGTTGCCCGTGTCGGAACCCTGATTTGCTCCCGGACTTTACGGAGGCGCGACGCTCATGAAGTTTCAAACCAGACTCGCCACCGCGTACGGACTCGCAATCCTCATTCTCATAGCGGTTGGCATTCTTTCCTACAAACACTCCAACGACGCGGACGACATGCGCCAGTGGGCTCGCCACTCCAACGTCATTCTTCGCCGCCTCGACGACCTCCGCGCCGCCGTCGAACAATCCGAAAATCTCTCCTTCGAATTCGCCGGCACCCGCGACCCGCAGGCGCTCGCTCAACTGCAAAAATCCCGCCGGGAAATCCTATTGGCCGAGCGCGACTTGCGGGACCTCACCGCCGACAACTACTCCCAGCAACAGCGCGTGCAACGACTGGCCCCGGCGATGGATCGTTTTCTCGGCCTGTTGCAATCTTCCGTCGATTCTCCCGCGGTGGAGCCCGCGGCGCTCCTGCCTGCGCGCGCTCTCTCCGCCGAACGCGTTGGCCTGCTTCATCAAATCGACGACCTCGCCACCCAAATGCAGGGCGAAGAGGATCGCTTGCTTCTGCTTCGCCGCTACGCCATGGATGATGGTTCGCGGCGCGCTGCCGACTTCATCGTCGCCGGCTACCTGAGCGCCATCCTTCTTTCCGTTCTATGTGCTTTCATTCTTCGCAACGAAATGCGCAAGCGCGCCGCCATCCAGCGCGAACTCCGCGAAACCCAAACCGAACTGGAAGACCGCGTCCGCCGCCGCACCCAGGATCTGCGCGCCGCCAACCTGGCCCTCGAAGCCGAAATCGACCGCCGCAAACACGCCCAGAAACAGGTGGAAGAACTCAACGCCTCTCTGGAGTTGCGCGTGGACGAGCGCACTCATGCTCTCACTCTTTCCAACCGCGAACTCGACGCCTTCTGCTATTCCGTTTCCCACGATCTTCGCGCTCCGCTTCGCCACGTGGATGGTTTCTCCCGCATCCTGCAGGAGGAGTTTGCTTCTCAACTCACCGAAGAAGCCCGCCGCCACCTCGACCGCATCAGCCACGCCGTCACGCAAATGGGCCGCTTGATCGACGACCTGCTCGATCTTTCCCGAATTGGACGCAAGGAACTCGTGCGACGCCGCGTCGCGGTCCATGACCTCGTCACTCACATCGTGGACGACATCCGTTCCACCAACCCGGAAAATCCCGTCCGCTGGTCGATTGATGAGTTGCCCGATCTGAATTGCGATCCCGGCCTCCTGCAATTAGTCTTCTCTAATCTCATCCAGAACGCCGTCAAGTTCACTCGCCACGCTTCCTCTCCCGCCATTCAAATCGGCGCAGTCCAGTCCGGCGGCATCTCCACAATTTTTGTTCGCGACAACGGAGTGGGCTTCGACCCTCAATATGCCGATAAGCTCTTTGGAGTTTTCCAGCGCTTGCATCGCCAGGAGGACTTCGAAGGCACCGGCATCGGCCTGGCTACCGTGCAGCGCATCGTGCATCGCCACGGCGGCTCGGTCCGCGCCGAATCGCAGCTCGGTTGCGGCGCCACTTTCTATTTCACGTTGGGCGCGCAAGCCGAAGTCGCCAAAGAAGTCGCCAAAGAACTCGCCATGGAAAAGGTGAATCATGCTTGATAACGATCCCATCGAAATCCTGCTCGTCGAAGACAACCCTTCCGACGCCGAACTCACCCTGCACGCTTTGCGGAAAAGCAAAATCGTCAATCACATCCTCCACGTTCACGACGGCGCCGAAGCTCTGGATTTCATGTTCTGTCGCGGCCAGTACGCAACCCGCCGCGAAGACGCCCGTCCCTCCATGGTCTTGCTCGATCTAAAGCTCCCCAAAATCGATGGACTCAAAGTCCTCGAGGAGCTCAAAACCAGCCCGCGCACAAAAGCCATCCCGGTCATCCTGCTCACCTCCTCGCAGGAGGAATACGACATGGCCACCGGCTATCAACTCGGCGTCAACAGCTACATCCAGAAACCCGTCAGCTTCAGCGAATTTCAGGAAGTCGTTCACCGCCTCGGCCTCTATTGGCTGCTGGTGAACCGCAAACCGCCCCAGGGCGCATTCACCGCTGTGTAGGAGTCTTGGCCGCATGTTTCGTACTTCTTCGAGCGATTCCGTGCCGCACTACAGCATGATGCATGTCCTCATTGCTGAAGACAGTCCGGAGGACCTCGCCCTCACCCTCAATGAATTGAAAAAATCCGGCCTCGCCCTGCAAATTGACACCGTTTCCACCCGCGCCGCTTTCGTCGAAAAATTGCGCGCCCAACCCGTCGATATGGTTCTTTCCGACTTCCGCATGCCCGGATGGACCGGCATCGACGCCCTCACCGAAATCGTAAAATTCGGCCAGGATATTCCCCTCATCCTTCTCACCGGCACTCTGGGCGACGGAAAAGCCGTCGAATGCATCAAGCTCGGCATCACCGACTACGTCCTCAAGCATCAGCTCGCTCGCCTGCCCATGGCCATCCTTCGCGCCCGCGAAGAGCAGCTCCTCCGCGAAGCCGAACGCAAAGCCGCCAACGCCCTCCGCGAAAGCGAAGCCCACTTCCGCACCCTCGTCGAAAACGCTCCCGAAGCCATCGTCGTTCTCGATATCGAAAAAGGCACCTTCATCGACTGCAATAACAACGCCCTTCGCCTGTTCCGCCTCAGCCGCGAACAGCTCATGCTCCGCGGCCCCGGCGAACTCAGCCCTCCCTTTCAGCCCGACGGCCGCCACTCCGCCGTCGCCGCTCGCGATTGGTTCGAACGCACCGCCAACGGCGCCACTCCCGCCTTCGAGTGGACCTACCGCAACTCGCAGGACGAAGAAATCGCCTGTGAAGTTCATCTCGTCCGTTTGCCTTCGCCCAGCCGCCAGACCATCCGCGCCAGCATTCTCGATATCACCGAACGCAAGCGCTCCGAAGAAGCCGTCCGCGAAATCGAAGCCCGCTACCGCGGCCTGGTGGACAACGCTTCTTTCGGAATTTATTGGGCCACTTCCGACGGCACTCTTCTGGACGCCAATCCCGCCGTCGTCAAAATGCTCGGCTACGCCTCATCCGAAGACTTCCTGCTCCTCCGCAATTCCTCCGTCGTGTTTTGCGATCCCGCCGTCTTCCTCGATCTCGCCCAGAAATGCCGCCGCCACGAGCGCGTCGAAGCCACGGTGGACTGGAAAAGAAAATCCGATCAGCGCATCACCGTTCGCCTCATCGGCCGCCGCACCAAAGACCTCGCCCACAAAGCCGAGTGTATCGAGTACATCGTCGAGGATATTTCCGACCGCCTGGCCCTCGAAAAACAACTGGCGCAAGTTCAGAAATTCGAAGCCATCGGCCAGCTGGCCGGCGGCATCGCCCACGACTTCAACAACATGATCGGCGCCATTCTCGGTTGGGCCGAGCTCGGCATCGAGGAAACCGAGCCCGCCTCGCGCCTCCAGCGCCACTTCGATAAAGTCCGCCAGCAAGCCGAACGCGCCGCCGCGCTCACCCAGCAGCTTCTCGCCTTTGCGCGCCGCCAGATTCTCGAGCCCCGCAATATCGACCTGAATCACACCGTCACCGAAACTCTCAGCCTTCTGGAAAAAGTCATCGGCAGCAACATCGAAATCCGCCTTAACCTTCATCTCGATCCGCCCAGCGTTCGCGCCGATCCCACCCAGGTCGCTCAGGTGATGATGAACCTCTGCATCAATGCGCGCGACGCCATGCCCAGCGGCGGTTCGCTTCTCATTGAATCCTCCAGCGTCACCGTGGACGAAAAGTTCTGCGCCCATCACCCCTTCGCTCACTGCGGCGACTTCGCCCTGCTCACCGTCACCGACAACGGCACCGGCATGGACCAGGCCACCCTCGACCGCATCTTCGAGCCGTTTTTCACCACCAAGGAAACCGGGAAGGGAACCGGCCTCGGCCTCGCCACCATCTACGGCATCGTCCGCCAGCATGGCGGCTTTGTGGACGTCACCAGCAAGCTCAATGTCGGCACCACCTTCCGCATCTACCTGCCGCTCGCCGGCACCGGTGAACTCGTCTCCGTTGTGGCCGGAGATCCCGGCGCCGTTCGCGGCGGCAACGAAACCATCCTCATCGCCGAAGATCACGAAGGCCTCCGCGAGATCGCCCGTGAAACTCTCTCGAACCTCGGTTACACCACCATCCTCGCCACCGACGGCGAACAGGCCGTCCGCGAATTCCAGAATCACCGCGATGAAATCGACATCGTCCTGTTCGACGTGGTCCTGCCCAAGCTCAGCGGCCCAGACGCCTACGCCAAAATTTCCAAGGAAAAACCAGACGTTCCCGTGATCTTCGCTACCGGCTACAGTGCAGACATCGCCTTGCTGCACAAATCCGAATTTCAGGGCCTCGCCCTCTTGCAGAAGCCGTACATTCCCCGCGACTTAGCTCGCCGCGTCCGCGAAACCCTCGACCATCATGTTTCAAAATTGAATCCCGTTTAGCATCCACATAAAACTTCACTCACCCATCCCTTTTCGTCCCAATTGCCGTTGACATGCTTTCTCACCGCGTGGTATTCACTATCTAACTGTGGTCTCCGGCGGAAACGCCGGATTGCAGAAGCGTCAGGCGCGGAACACGCAGCCATCAACGATGTTTCTGCAACAACCCACCCACCCCGGGAGGTGGAGTCCTTTACCGGTTTCTGCCTCCCGTTTTATTTTCTCTCCTGCTTCGTTTTTCGTTCGGTTCTCACCCATTTCCTATTCGCCCCAACTCCCAATCAGAACTTCCTCCTCCGCCGTGGCACAGACTCCGTGGCACAGACGTGGCACAGACGCTCGCGTCTGTGTGCACCCCATTTCCAATGGGGTGCAGGTTCAGCCATGTCCAACTTCACTCCAAACCCCTCCGCAAGCGCCTCTTCGTCCAGCCCACCGCCGCCCCACACAACGATTGCGTCGTGCACGATTCGATCGCTCACACCCACTCGCAGCCTTTCGTAGCGTAGACGCCCACGTCTGCGCGCGCACGCCCGCGAACGCGGGCGGCGTGCCGTTCGTAAACTCCGGTGCCTCGCCGCCGCCCCCGCACCCAAGTTGCACCCCCGCAACCCCCAATTCAGAATATCTTTGCGTACCCATCGAACGGGTTATAATGCGGCGAATAAAATCCCTCTCGGGAGGGAACCGCGCCGCCTTCTACTTTTCATTCCCGCGGCAGAGGAGTCATCGATGGGCCTGCAAATCGCCGAGCGTAAATCCGGCAGCGTCACCATTCTCGATCTCGTGGGCCGCATCGTCATCGGCGTCAGCAACGACAGCCTGGGCACCGAACTCCGCCGCCTCGGCGAACAGGGTCCCGCCGAAGTCATCGTCAATCTCGCCGGCGTCGCCCAAATGGACAGCTCCGGTATCAGCACTCTCGTCCGCTCCTTCGTCAGCCTCGAGCGCGCCGGCGGCGGCCTGAAACTCCTGAACCCCACCGGCCACGTCCGCGACGTTCTCGAACTCACCCGCCTCATCAACGCCATTCCCACGTTCACCGACGAATCGAAAGCCGTCGCCGCCTTCCGCGGCGGCCTCGCTCACGCGTAGCACTCCCATGCTTCGCGCACTGCCGCGAAAAACAAGCGCGTCATTTCTGCTCAAGTATTCGGCTGCGCTTCCCTCCGCGATCGTCCTCATTTTCCTGCTCTCGTGGATCGCTCCTCCGTGCTCCGCGCAGACCCAGCAGGCCGCGATCGACCAACTCATCGCCAAAAGTCTTTCCGACATCCGCAAACAAAAATCCGTCGCCGTCTTCAATTTTGTCGGACCGAATGATCGTGTCACCGTCCTCGGGCGTGCGCTGGCCGGTGATTTTTCCTCGAAGCTCGCCGCCAACGGCGGAAAACTGGTGGTCGTCGAAGGCTCGACGATCGACCAAGCCATCCTGTCGCGTGCGCTCACTCCGGAAGTCGTTCGCGACCCAAACGTCGCTTCTTGGATCGCGGAATCTATTCACGTAAAGTCGATTGTTTTTGGAAGGTTGTCGCAAGACCAGCAGCAGCTTTCAATCGACATCGATGTGTTCGGCGTCGAGAAACGAAACTTTCTCAAATCCTTCCACGCCACGATGGATGCAACCGAAAGCGTGCGAGCGGATCTCGGCCAGACCATTCAAACGCACCCGCCCGTATCGAGGCGCGACACTCATGCTTCCGGAACAAAAGGCTACACAACGCCCAGTTGCGTGTATTGCCCGCAACCCAGTTACTCAAGAGAGGGGCTAAAAAGACGCACGCAGGGCACGGTTCTACTTTCGATCATCGTCGGACCCGACGAACACGCGCACGATATCCTCGTTTTAAAACCTTTGCCGGATGGGTTGAGTGAGAATGCGGTCGAAGCGGTGAAATCCTGGAGGTTTAAGCCTGCGGTGGGTCCTGACGGCGCGCCCGCCGCGGTAATCGTGGACGCAGAGGTGACATTTCACCTCTACTGAATTCTGTTACGCGTTCTTCTTCAACTCGGCCAGCACCAGCTTTGCCACTTCTTTCAACGTCTCAAACACGCCCTGCCCCGTCACCGCCACGCCTTCCACCGTCGGCTCGCCCTTCACCAGCAATTGTTTCTTCAATGCCTCAATCGGCAGCGCATTCGGCAAATCGCGTTTGTTCAGCTGCAACACGTACGGAATCGTGTTGAAATCCAGATTGTGATCCTTCAAATGCTCGCGCAGGTTGTCCAGCGTTTCGAGGTTCGCATCCAGCCGTTCTTCCTGCGAATCCGCCACAAACACCACGCCGTCCGCGCCCTTCAGAATTAATCGCCGGCTCGCTTCGTAGAAAACCTGCCCCGGCACGGTGTAAAGATGAAAGCGCGTTTTGAATCCGCGCACCGTTCCCAAATCTAGCGGAAGAAAATCGAAAAAAAGTGTCCGGTCCGTCTCCGTCGCCAGCGAAACCATCTTTCCCTTTTGATTCGCCCCGGTATGTTCGTAGATCCACTGCAAGTTCGCCGTCTTCCCGCCGAGGCCGGGACCGTAATAGACGAGCTTGCAGTTTATTTCGCGTGCGGGAAAGTTTATAAACGGCACAATTTCCTCAGATTAAGCGACTTGTTCTTTATAGCATAGCCAGCACTCACGTCCAACGCGCCCCTGCCGCTCATGCTTCCCAACTGATAACCCAGCCCATCGCTTCGCCCGGCTGCCCCGAAAAGACGCTTCTTCCTCTTGTCCAGCGCGTGTCCATGCACCGCATTGACGCCAACCCCCAGTTTTGCTATCGTCCCGTCAGTTTTTCGCGGAGCGAACACGTGAAGCGTCGCGCGACCCACACCACAAAAAACCCATCTTCACCCCACAAACTAGTGAAAAAGAAGGCCTTGAAGCCCTCGGCCAAGACCCGCGCCACCGTGCCAGACCCAGACGCCCCGGCCAAGCTCGCTCAGCTTCGCTCCTACGAAGAGGGCCTCAAATATTTTCAGCAACAGAAATTTCCACGCGCCAAGCAATCCCTCGAAAAGGCCCTCGAAGGACCCAGCAAAGAACTTCAGGACCGCGCCCAGATGCACATTCGCATCTGCGACCAGCGCGCGGCCCGCACTCCCGCCGCGCCCGCCAAATCCGCCGAAGAACATTACACTCAGGGTGTCGCCCTCATGAACCTGGGCCGCTGGGATGAAGCCCGCGAGCATCTCGACCGCGCTCACAAATCCGCCCCGAAAGCCGATCACATCGTGTACGCCATGGCCGCGCTCGATTGCCTCACCGGCGAAGCGGAATCGGCGATGACCAATCTGAAAATCGCCATCCAGCTCCGCCCCGAAAATCGCTATCACGCGCGCAACGACGAAGATTTTGCGTTCTTGCAGGAAGATCCGCGCTTCACCGAATTGCTCTACCCGGAGCGGGAAGGCTCCATCGGCTGATCCGTTTTTCCCGCGATCGCTTTCACCAACCTCCGTCATGAAGAGCAAGTCCAACCTCCGCACCCGGCCCGTTCGCATCGTCGCTCTCGGTGGTGGCACCGGGCTTTCCATGGTCCTTCGCGGACTGAAAGACTACGTCAACGCGGAAAAGAAATCGCCTCACGGTAAGCCCGAAGTCGCCAAAAACAATCCGCTTCGTCCGATTTCCGATCTCGTTGCCGTCGTCACCGTCACCGACGATGGCGGCAGCTCCGGACGCCTCCGCCGCGAATACCGCGTTCTTCCTCCCGGCGACATTCGCAGTTGCATGGTGGCGCTCTCCAAAGACGAACGCCTGCTCGGTAAATTATTTCAGTATCGTTTTCCCTCCGGTCGCGGCCTCGCCGGACACAGTTTCGGCAATCTGTTCGTCACCGCCCTCACCAACGTCACCGGAGATTTCGCCGAAGCCGTCCGCGTCTCCTCCCGCGTTCTCGCCATCCGCGGCCGCATTTTTCCCGCTACGGCGCAAAATGTCACCCTCGAAGCCCAGCTCGAAAACGGCGCCACCGTTGCCGGCGAAACCAACATCTCCCGCTCTCGCCGGCGCATCGTTCGCGTTCGCCTCGTTCCGCGCCGCGTTCGTCCGCTTCCCGAAGTTCTCGCCGCCATTCGCGAAGCCGATCTCATCCTCGTCGGCCCCGGTTCGCTCTACACCAGCATCATTCCCAACCTTCTCGTCGAAGGAATCACCGAGGCGATTCACAAATCCCGCGCCACCTGCGTCTATATCGCCAACCTGATGACCCAGCCCGGCGAAACGCAGCACTACTCCGTCGCCGATCACGTCGAGGCCATCTACCAGCACTCCCGCAAAGGTCTTTTTGACTTCGTGGTCATCAATCGCAAGCCCGTTCCCGTCAATCTTCTGCGCCGGTATCGCGCCGAAGGCGCCGAGCCTGTCCAGCCTTCCTCGGCCGAACTGAAGCGCATGGGCATCCGCTATATCACCGCCGATCTGCTCCGCCACAATCGCGTCGTCCGGCACGATCAGGCCAAATTGACCCGTCTTCTGATGGAGGAATTCGTTAAACGTCATGCAAAACACTGAACCATTCCGAAACGCGCCGCGCCAATAGCACCTTCCGTAAAATGCTGTTCTTGCACGCTCTTGTTCAGGTGCATATACTGGCCCGCGTTGCCTGAACGATGCCCGCGCGCGCCGTTCGCACTGTCTGGGCTTGGCGCGCTTTCATGCGCCATCATCGGCTTTTTGGTTGATCCAAATTTCGGAGGCTTTGCATGTGTGCCGTTTCGCAAGATGAATTGAACGTCTATAAATCCGCCGAGGCTCGCTTCGAATTCGCCGCCTCGAAAATGAGCCTCGAAGACGGCATTTATCGCTACCTCAAATATCCCAGCAAGGAAATCACCGTCTATCTTCCCGTCGCCATGGATAGCGGCAAACTCGAAGTTTTCATCGGCTACCGCGTGCTCCATTCCGCGGTTCGCGGCCCCGGCAAAGGCGGCATTCGTTTCGCTCCCGACGTCTCGATTGACGAAGTCCGCGCTCTCGCTGCCTGGATGACCTGGAAATGCGCCGTGGTCAACATCCCCTTCGGCGGCGCCAAGGGCGGCGTCATCTGCGATCCTTCGAAACTTTCCAAGACCGAACTCGAGCGCATCACTCGCCGCTATACCGGCGAACTCAGCGACTGGTTCGGTCCGGAGCGCGACGTTCCCGCGCCGGACATCGGCACCAACGACCAGACCATGGCCTGGGTCATGGACACCTATTCCATGCACGTTCGTCAGGCCACCACCGCCGTCGTCACCGGAAAGCCTCTCGAACTCGGCGGCTCGCTCGGCCGCAGGGAAGCCACCGGCCGCGGCGTGATGATGTGCTGCAACAACGCCCTCAACAAACTCAAAATGAAGCGCGAAGGCTGCCGCGTCATCATTCAGGGCTTCGGCAACGTCGGCTCGCAAGCCGCCATTCTGATGCACGAAGCCGGATACAAAATCATCGGCGTCGCCGATATTCACGGCGGTCTCTACAACGAAAAAGGATTCGACATCCCCAAGCTCGTTGACTGGGTTTACAAGCAAGGCCGCCCGCTTCCCGAATTCCCGCAGGGCGGCGAAAAGCAAAGCTCGCGCGAAGTTCTGTTCCACCCCACCGACATTCTGATTCCCGCCGCCACCGAAAATCAGATCACCACCGAAAACGCTCATCGCGTGGACTGCAGGATCCTCTGCGAAGGCGCCAACGGCCCGGTCACTGCCCACGCCGATGGAATTCTCGAGGACAAGGGAATCTTCATCATCCCCGACATTCTCGGCAACGCCGGCGGCGTCACCGTCAGCTACTTCGAATGGGTTCAGGATCGTCAGGGATTTTTCTGGCGGGAAAGCGAAGTCAACGAGCGCCTGCAGGACGTGATGGATCAGAGCTTCGATCAAGTCGTCCGATATTCCGAAACTCATGGCGTAAATAATCGCATCGCGGCGTATATTATGGCCATCGATCGCGTCGCTCGCGCTCTGAAGCTGCGCGGCATTTACGCCTGACGAGACTCCCAGCCCGGCGATTTGTTCGAGGAGGGAACGTGAGTCCTGATTCGATTTTTCCCGGTGCGCTGAAAACAGAAGAAGAGCATCGCCGCGACATGTGCGCCGTCGGCCGCATGATGCATGAGCGCGGCTATGTCGCCGCCACCGACGGCAACATCTCCGTCCGCCTCGACCCGCGCCACATCCTCACCACTCCCACCGGACTCTGCAAAGGAATGCTTACTCCCGACGATCTCGTCATCACCGGTCTCGACGGCAAGAAAATTGTCGGTCGCCGCAATCCCTCCTCCGAACTCGCCATGCACCTGCTCGTTTACAACCGCCGCCCAGAAATCAACGCCGTCTGCCACGCCCATCCGCCCACGGCCACCGGCTACGCGGCCGCCGGCATGCCCCTCAATAAAGCGCTGCTCTGCGAACTGGTGATTTCTCTCGGCTCCGTTCCCGTTGCGCCCTACGGCATGCCCGGAACGAACGAACTCGCCGAAACGATCGAGCCGCTCGTCGAAAGCTACGACGCCATCCTGCTCGCCAACCACGGCGTTGTCACCTACGGCCAGGATCTGATGACCTCCTACTTCCGCATGGAAACCACCGAACACTTCGCCCGCGTCGCTCTCGTCACCGAAATGCTCGGCAAGCAAGTCCTGCTTTCCGGCGGCGACGTCCAGCGTCTGTTCGCCGCCCGCGCTCGCTACGGCTTGCAAACCGCCTCCGCCCTCGGTCCCGGCTCCCCGCTCACCTCAGACAACACCGACACCGAGCAAATCACCCTCACGCGCCGCGAACTCGAAGCCCTTGTCGAAGAAGCCATAAAAAAGGACCGCTCCCTCCACTAGCGCCGGTGATATCGTCTGCAGCCTCTCGCCGCTTTCTTTACCGGCCGCGCCCTCCCTTACTGCACCCGCTCGTGCACGTACCCATGCGAATCCAGCGCCTTCTCGAGCTCCTCAATATGCTCCAGGCCCCTCGTCTCCATCGTGATGTCGATCGCCGTATCCCCCAGCACCACTCCGTAATACGAACGGTTAAATAGCGTCTCCACAATGTTCACTTTCTGCTCGGCAATCACGGTCGATAGCTTCACCAGCGCCCCCGGATAATCCGGCAAGTGGATCCGCAGACGCACCAGGCGCCCATCCTTCACCAGACCGCGCTCGATAATTCTCGACAGCAGCGTCACGTCAATATTCCCCGCCGAAATCAGTACGCCCAGCGTCTTGCCGTGATGCCGCGTCTTGCCGTTCAACACCGCCGCGGCGCCCACCGCTCCCGCGCCCTCCGCCAGCGTTTTTTCTTTTTCCAGCAGCATCAGAATCGCGTTCGCGATTTCTTCTTCGTCCACCGTGATAATTTCATCCACGTACTTGCACACCAGCGGCAGCGTGTTCACTCCCGGCGAACGCACCGCAATTCCATCCGCGATCGTCTTTCCCGCCGGCAAAGTCACATGTGATTTCTGCTCCACCGACGCCTTCATCGACGGCAGCCTCGTCGTCTGCACTCCGATCACTTGAATTTTCGGATTCAGCTCCTTCACCGCGCACGCCACTCCGCCGATCAGCCCGCCGCCTCCCACCGGAATGATCACCGCATCGAGCCCCTGCACCTCCTCCACCATCTCCAGGCCCACCGTTCCTTGCCCGGCGATCACATCCACATCGTCGAACGGATGAATGAACGCCAGATTCTGCTCCTTGCAAATCCGCAGTGCATCTTCGCACGCTTCGTCGTAGTTGGCGCCCACCAGAATCACTTCCGCTCCGTATTCCCGCGTCGCCGACACCTTCACCAGCGGCGTCGCCAGCGGCATGCAAATTTTCGCTCGGATCCCCCGCTTCGTCGCGTGATACGCCACCGCCTGCGCGTGATTTCCCGCCGACGCCGCGATCACCCCGCGCCGCTTCTCATCGTCCGTCAGCAGCAGGATTTTGTTCAGCGCCCCGCGCTCCTTGAAGGATCCGGTCATCTGCAAATTTTCCAGCTTCAGATAAATCGAGTTGCCCGTCCGCTGCGAAAATGTCTCCGAACGCACAAACGGCGAAGCGTAGATCGAGCTTCGGATACGCTCGTTCGCCTCCCGGATTGCCTGTAGCGTCACCATGTTTTGCGCTTCCTTCGCTCTTCGTTGGAATTCCCGTTCGCGTCCCATAACAAAAAAGGCCGTCGTCCCGGTCAGGATAACGGCCCTTGGCTTGAATCTTTTTTATTCTCTGCCGGCCGTTATCCGCTCCCTCGCATCTTGCGAATTCGCATAATTCGAATCGCACCGGCCTGCATTTCGCGCGCACACACACCCGCGGCCCCGGCCGCTTCACAAACCCGGAAATCACCCGTGCGCTTCATAAGCAGTTCAACAAATAGCACGCCGCACCCGCTCCCGCAAACAAAATGTCGCCCGGAGATCCCAATCCGCTACCGCTTGGCCCCGTAAACCACGCGTCCCAAACCCCGCGCACCCTCCCCAAACGCAAAAAGGGCGCCATCCGCCTTCGCGAACGGCGCCCGCCTGCAACACCAGGATCGTTTTATCCTTGAATCGTTACGTAACGCGTCTTTCCGCTGAAGTGGATCTCCGTCAGCTTGTTTCCTTCCGTCACAAACGTCGAATACGGCGCCTTCCCCTGTTCGTCCTTCCACTGGATCGGCGCTTCCACCAGCACTTTGCCGCCCTTCGATAGCGTCACCACCGTGTCCGTCACCGCCACGTCGTAATCGCCCGGCTTCAATTCCTTCCCCTCCAGCCAGGCCGAGTTCGTCAAGCTCATCGTCGCTTTCGTCCCCGGTTTTGTGTCTTTCGCACGCGAAACCTGTGCGGCCATCGACACCAGAATCACCAGCGCTGCCACTACCGACATCATTTGTTTTACCGGTCCACGCTTCATCGTCGTTCTCCTTTGAACTAGGTCCGCCCCTTGCGACCTTTAGACGCACTCATTTCTACATCGAAAGCAAAATCACTTTCGTTTCGAGAAAACAATATTTTTACTTTCTAATAATCACGCTGCGCTTCGAAACCGGACACCGTCCGTTCAATATCGAACAGTCCGCCTGTCCGTTTTCGCGCATTTTTACTGCTGATTTCACTCCTGCCTGCACCAATGGATACGACTGCATCTCTGAAAATGTTTCGCGGTTCCCCCAAACTTTGTTCGCCTTCGTTGACACTTCCGTAACGCTCATCAATAATCTCTTCTTATGATCGGTTCGCTCCGCGGCAAACTTATCGACAAGCGCCCCAACCAAATCCTCATCGAAGTCTCCGGCGTCGGTTATCAAGTCCAGATTCCGCTCTCCACCTTCACCGGTCTCGGCGCTCTTCATTCTGACGCCATGCTTTTGATTCACTCCCACATCCGCGAAGATCAGTTTTCTCTGTACGGTTTTCTCACCGCCCGCGAAAAGCACTGTTTTGAACTTTTGCTCTCCGCTTCCGGCGTCGGCCCTTCGCTCGCCCTGAAAATTCTTTCCGGCATGCCCCTCGACGACATGATCCCGGCCATCCGCAAAGGAGACATCGCCCAGCTCGTCCGCATCCCCGGCGTCGGCCGCAAAACCGCCGAGCGTATCGTCCTCGAGCTGCGCGACAAGCTCGCCGCCGTGGACGTGCCCGAATCCGGCAAGCCCGCCACCAAATCTCAGCTCGAATCCGACGTCTCGTCCGCTCTCGTCAATTTGGGTTACGATGAAAGGGAAGTGGAAAACGCTGTCGCCAAATCGCGAAAATCGGGCGGCGCCGATTTCGAATCGCTGCTCCGCGCCTCGCTTCAGATTCTCGGCGGCGCTTCCATGCAGAAAGCTTCACGCGCCGTGGTGGAGAAATAACGATCGAGACGTAACGCGCGAGCACAAAGTCGCGGTCAAATCGCTCGCCGGCACGAGCCGTCAAAGAGGGAACTGCACCGTGGTCGAGTACATCTGGGAATTCCAAGCGCGCCCCGATAGAATCGCGCAGTTCGAAAAGTTTTACGCGGCCACCGGCGAGTGGGCCGCCCTCTTCCGCCGCTGCCCCGGATTTCTCGGCACCTCGCTCCTGCGCGATACCGAATCTCCCGCGCGGTTCCTCACCATCGACCGCTGGGACACCGCCGCCTCGCACCACGCAATGCGCGAGCAATTTTCCGCCGAATATGAAACTCTGGACCGCGCCTGCGAATCGCTCACCGAATCCGAAACGCGCATCGGCGTATTCGAATCGCAGCCGGCCACCTAAATGCCAGACAAAAAGAAAGAACACGATCGAATCATTTCCGGCCGCGTCCTCGATGCCGACGACTCCCGCATCGAAGCCAGCATCCGTCCGCAGCGCCTCGCCGACTATATCGGCCAGAATCGCGTGAAGGAAAATCTCCAGATCGCCGTCGAAGCCGCCCGCTCCCGCGGCGAAGCTCTCGATCACGTCCTGCTCTACGGCCCGCCGGGACTCGGCAAAACCACTCTTGCCCAGATCCTCGCCAACGAAATGGGCTCAGCCATCAAAATTAGCTCCGGCCCGCTGCTCGAAAAAAAGGGCGACCTCACCGCCGTCCTCACTTCGCTCGACGCGCAGGATTTTTTCTTCCTCGACGAAATCCACCGCCTGCAGCCCTCCATGGAAGAAATCCTTTACCCCGCCATGGAAGATTTTCGCGTGGACCTCATCATCGGCCAGGGCCCCGGCGCTCGCGTCCATCCCTACCAGCTCAATAAATTCACTTTGATCGGAGCCACCACCCGCGCCGGACTCATCATGGCGCCGCTCCGCTCGCGCTTCGGCATCGTTCATCGCCTGGAGTTTTACACGCCCGCCGATCTTCTCCGCATCGTCGAGCGCTCCGCCAAAATTCTCGGCATCACCATGCACGAATCCGGCGCCGCCGAAATCGCCCGCCGCAGCCGCGGCACTCCGCGCGTCGCCAATCGCCTTCTCCGCCGCGTCCGCGACTTCGCCGAAGTCCGCGCCCAGGGCGTCATCGATCTCGCCGTCGCGAAAGACGCTCTCGCCATGCTCGGCGTGGATGAGCACGGCCTCGACGAAGTCGATCGCAATCTCCTGCTCGCCATCATCCAGAAATATTCCGGCGGTCCCGTCGGCCTCAACACTCTCGCCGCCTCCCTCAGCGAAGAGGAAGACGCCATCGAGGAAATCTACGAGCCCTACCTCATGCAGCTCGGCCTCCTCGACCGCACCCCCCGCGGCCGCGTCGCCACCGCCCTCGCCTACAAACACTTCCAGATCGATCCCCCTCGTTCTCAGCCCGCCCTCTTCTAACCGCGAACCCAACCTCGCGCTCCCGCCTGTGGCCGCCGCGAAGCGGGCGCGGTTTCGCTCACCGACCCATCCTCGCGCCCCATCTCCTCAATTTCCAATCGTCACTGGATGCACTTAGAATCCGCCGTAGCCCACTCAAAACAATCACCCGAGCTCATTTCTAATGGCTTTGCACACAAAGGCGGTCGCAATGACCCTTTTTTGTGCAATCGAGCGCATTTTTGTGCAGTTTTGCTTCTTAGTCACTGAGTGTTTTCGATCGCAAAACAGGGTATATAATTCGCCCCATGCCGAGGCTATCTCGTCTCTTCTCAGCTATCAAAAAGGGCGTTTGTATCGTGCGAGACTGGTTAATCGCGCGTTTCGCGATTATTCGGCTGAAAATTGTGACTTGGGCGCGGCATCCTGTTCAGTACAGTTGGACTTTGGCGATTTTTCAAGGTGCAGCGATAGATATAGCTTCTTACTACGTTCGAGTACCGCCAGATTCGGGAGTGGCAATCGGATTTTTAGCATTTGCGGCGGTCATTATGACCGTTAGGGTTGAAGCGCCGTGGACTCGTACCGAAAAAATGGCGTGGATAATTTTGGCGGCGGTCTTGATGGTAATTGAACTCAGAGCTATTCAGCAAGACCACGATGATCAAATTGCTAAATTCAAGAATATTACTGACGGAATCACAGCTTCGATCAACTTGAGTCGGAAGCAATTTAAGGAATCTCAAGACAAAGCCCTAAAAACACTGAAAACGACACATGCAGTTGCTGAATTATCGAAGTCGAACCTAGACGCGATGATGGGAACAGATTCCTACCCATGCATCGTCCCGCAAATGGGTGCTGTTTCAGAACTCGGCATACCCCTATTTCTTTGGAATAAGGGAACAAAGAACGATCTCACGGGGGTCGAAGTAAAGATTTATAGCCAAGAGCAATTTCTTACAACAATGGGTGGCCTGCTCTTGCCCTCAGTTAATTTGGGAACAATAAATCCGATTTGGGGGAAACCAATACCCGAAACGCTCAGGCCAGTTCCAGATAAAACGGGAGTTGCTATCTTCACTGCGGACATTTGGGCACAAAACGGCTTTTACTCTGAAGTAATTCAGTTTCGGAAAGGGAAAGCGAATATTCCGTTGGCTTATCGTTACTGGATGCTTAAACAGGTTGTATACGAAAAGAAAATTGGCGAGATTCCCGAGGGTGCACGCGGTGGTGAAAAAATGGAGCACTGTTGGCAACCGGAATGGTCGGATGACATCATATTGAAATCGTCGCCCGCTAAACCTTAGAATAATTATCTGAGTCGCACATTAAGCAACTTTCTCCGACCAAAACACAGGGTCGATTCCGAGTTCGTGCATTTCGTGAATGAGAACAACAAGATTATGAGCCAAGATTTTGCAAAGCGTTTCATTGACCATCGCCACATCCGTCTTGCTACGGAGACCTACGCCAAACTTCCGCTTCATCATGCTAAAAGTCGATTCGACGTTGGAACGCTTATGGTAGTGCTGCAAAAAGTCAGTCTTTCGAAATTGAAAGTAGTGGTACATCTTCGTCCACGTCCCGCCAGCCGCTCCAGAGCTATCCGATTTGAGCGCGATAAACGGAGTCGCGCCCGCCGCAGTAATCGCGTCGGTGTTTTTCCGCGAGCCGTAAGCCTTGTCCGCAGAAACTTCCTTTGAAGTCGGCGGGTGGCCCACCCTTCCGAGACGCCGCCGTTGACTTTTCGGGTGCCGCATCCTTGCCGCAGGAAAGGGTGCGGGTTTAGACTCGCCGCTCCAGATTCTCCGCAACTCTCACACCAGCCATCCCGTACGCTCTGCTTTTTGGTCCGCTCTATGCTTTATCCTTGACGTACATGTACCACTGTGTTATCATGGGTCGTGCGTCAAAACGACGCCCATCGAGGCCGCACCATGTACGTTGCCCGAAAACTTGGCCGCAACTCAATCGGTGTTGGCACAGGCGCCCCCGCCAGTGGCCGCCGCGAAGGGCATCCGGTTTCGCGCGGCGTCCCATCCTCGAGCCCTACTACCTCAATTTCTAATCGTCACTGGATGCAATTAGAATTCGCCGTAACCCACTCAAAACAATCACCCGAGCTCATTTCCAATCGACACAAATTCGCGTTCATTTCTACTGTCTCCGTGAACTCTGTGCGCCGTCCCTCTGTGCCCTCTGTGTTCCAATCTTTGCAGTCGCCCGTGCCAACACCCGCCCAATCACCTCGCGAACTCCATCCGTATTCCCCGCAATTCGCGTACGTATGTCCCGCAGAAATCTCGCTCCCAATATTAGAATTCAACGTAAATCGCTGAAAACAAATGCCAAATCAATTTCTAATCGCAACTCTTTTTGCGATTAGAAATCTCCCCGCGCCCGCAGCCACCGCCGTCCTGACCGTCGCTCTGCTACTTCCCGGCGAACGTAATCACCAACTGATCCAGCGGCAACGCATTTCGCATCACCCGCGCCGGCTGCACCGCCGTCACCGCCAACACCACGCCCTCACCCTCGGCCTTATCAAACGCCTCTGTCCCCGCCGTCTCGCCCGTCACCAAAAACTCGTCGATCTCGTACGGCAATCCATTCGACGCCAGCGACGACGGCCCATCCATCACCTGAAAATGCAGGTGCGGCGCCACCGAATTTCCCGTGTTGCCCACCAGCCCCAGCGTCTCCCCGCGTTTCACCTGGTCACCCGGACGAACGCGAATGCTCCCCGGCTGCAAATGCGCATACAGCGCGTACGAATGTTTTCCCGCCCGGTCTGCGCCCAAATCCAGAATCACGCAATTTCCATCGGCCTGATCGATCTCGATACCCGTCGGATATTGCCCCGGTGTTTGCTCCTCCGCGCCCTCCGTCACCGAATCGACCACCGCGTCCGCCACGGCGATCGCCGGCTTTCCGAAAATCGCGTAGCTCTCGAGTTTTTCTTTTGGACCCGCATAAATGCGCCCGCTCGCGTCGAGTTCTTCCCAATCCACCGCGAACCGTTGGGTGATCCAGATATTTCCATTGATCGCCATCGCCGCGCGCCGGTGCCGCGACGAGCCGCAGCACGAATCCGCCGAAACATATCGCTCGCCTCCGAGCGGCGGTCCAATCACCACGGCTTCGCGCCCCGATACCGCCGTCACTCCGCCCGTCAACGTGATTTCCTGGTGCCCCGGAGGCGCTGCCGCAAATCGCGCCGTCACGCGATGGGAAATTTCTTTCGGCATCGCGCTGCCTGCAGCCAACGTCACGTCGAGAAACAGCAGCGCCTGCGAACTCCTCGCCAATTTTCCCGATGGCTCTCGAGTCCCCGCCGGCTGCAACTGCCGCGCCACCGCGCTCGCATCCAACGTTTGCAGCGCCGCGCCATCGCCCAGCACTTCCACTTTTTCCACGCTCGCGTCGCCACTCGAAAAATTCGAAACCTGCAATTCGTAAACCAGATGGGTGCGCCCGTCCGAACCATTGAACGCCACCGGCGCGTCCGCCACGTTCATCAGCAGCGGAGTCATCGATTCCTTTTCCGCCGCCTCGGCATGCGCCTCCACGCGAACCCCGCCCATCGGCAAAAGCGAAATGCCCGCCAGCATTACGGCCGCCAAATCGAATCCCGCAAGACTTCGTCGCATCTGAAAAACCTCCCAGAGGCCTCGAAGGTATCAGCAGTCCCGCTCACGCTCCAGCGCCGTTTTACATTTCGTCTCGGGGCGGTGGTGATAAAAGCGATAGCTCGCGCCGCGAATGCGCTAGACTGCTTCTCGCGCTATGCGGAACATCTACATCTCGATCGGCTCCAACATCGGCGACCGCGCCACGCACATCCGTCGCGCCGTCGTGGGCCTGGCCCTGCGCGGAGTGCGCATGGTGAAGCAGTCGCGCCTTTACGAAACCGAACCGGTGGAATTACGCGAGCAGGAATGGTTCTTAAACGGAGCCATCGAAGTGGAAACCGATCAGAAACCCGCGCAGCTGATGGAAATGCTTCTCACCATCGAACGCGCCGCGGGACGCGAACGCACGGTGCCAAAAGGTCCGCGCACCATCGACATGGATATTTTGCTTTTCGGCGATCAGGTCATTCACGAAGGCAATCTCGAAATTCCTCATCCGCGCATGGCCAACCGCCGCTTCGTTCTGGTTCCGCTGGCGGACATCGCGCCGGACGCCGTCCATCCCACATTGCACAGGACCGTCGCCGAACTTCTCGAAGCAACGACCGACCGCAGCGAAGTCCGGCACGCGTAAGCGCGCGCGGACGGCGCATCGCCGAAATCGAAACGCAACGCGACGAGAAACTAAAACCTTCCGCGCTCCTTCAATTCCTCTTCGTGCTTCTTTTTCGCTTCTTCCTCGCTGCGCTCCCACTCCAGCATTTCTTCTTCGGTCATCTGGCAATCGTCGCGCGAGGCAAACATCGGATTCGCCGGAGCCTTCTTGCTTTCCGTCCGTTCCTTCTGCTTCCGGCTTCCAAACGAAAAATCGTTCATGCTCCGGATGGGATCTTCGATCGATCCCGTTTGCACCAGAAGCTCGCTCACTTTTTCCAGAAAATCGTGCAGGTGGTACGGCTTCATCAGGTAGGGAAGCGATTCCCGCTCAAGCACAGGTCGGGCGGTGCTCGCCATCGTCTGCGGCACCAGGAACAACACCCGGATCGCCTTCGGCCGTGTTTCGTCGATTACCGCGCCCGGCGGCGCGTCCGCCACTCCTTGTGCCAGGTCCTTCAGGATCATGTACAGCGGCCCGGAAACTTCCGTCAGCCCCACATTCACGATCGCCAGGCTCCACTCGCCGCTGGCCAGCTCGGCCATCGCCGTCGTTACGAACGGAGCTATCCGCACGCGCCAACCCTCCGAATCGAGGATGCTTTTCAGCGCCTGTTGGCTGACGACGTCATCATCTACAACGAGAATGCCGACTTGCCCCACGCCAGGAATCTCCAGGGTCGTACATTCAGTATATCGGCGCTACGGAGATGGTCTTTTGAGCCCTCCCCAGAGTTTCCAGGCCGCGACTTGTCTCTGCGGACAGGCGAAAGGACGAGGCGAAATAAAAGCGAAAGATAGTTCTTGACATAGCGAACAAAAGGCGAATATAGTCTCGTCGTGCGGCGAGGCTATCAATGGCCACTTTCCCCCTACTTCGTGACGCTTCCCAGACGCTTCGGCGTTCTCCGACTCGTCCGAAACAGACCAGTCTCACCCTATTTCCCACAGCCGCTCGCCACGGCACCTGTGAGTCACCGTACGAAGCTTCCGCGCCCACCCCGGCACCTTGCCGGGGAACGAAGCCCGCTACGGAACTGGTCGGCATTGCACGCCTCGCCGCTTCCTCCCCCTGCGCAGATGCCAAGCGCGGGACGGAGTATTTCCTTCTCCCTGTTAAATCGATCCTGAACCACTGCGATTCGAAAAATGTGCCGTTCCGCTGGACGGTGAATCCCTATCGCGGCTGCGAGTTCGGCTGCCACTACTGCTACGCACGCTATACCCATGAATTTATGGAGATTGACGGCGATTCGTTTGAATCGCAGATCTATGTGAAAAAAGACGCGGGCACGCTCGCCGACTGGGATCTTTCGAATGAAAAAGTCTGGGGCGAGCACATCGCCATCGGCACGGCCACCGATCCGTATCAGCCGGCGGAAAAGGAATTCGCCGCCACGCGCGCCATCCTCGAGAAGATCGCGCTGCGAGAGGGCCTGAGCGTTTCGATCACCACGAAATCAAATCGCGTGGTGCGCGACCTCGATTTGCTGAAGCAAATCGGCGAACGCTCTTCGCTTTCGGTGAATCTGAGCATTACGACCACCCGGGCAAGCATCGCGCGTGCGCTCGAGCCGCGCGCTCCTCGCCCCGATTTGCGGTTCGGTGCGGTTCGCGAGCTGCGCGACAACGGCATCGCCGCCGGCGTGCTGGCCATGCCCATCGTGCCGGGAATCACCGACGGCGAAGAAGATATGGACGCGCTGGCCAGGGCCGCGCGCGATGCCGGAGCGCAGTGGTTCGCGGGCAATGTGCTGTATCTCCGCTCGGCTTCGCTCAAACATTTCATCGATTTCATCGGCAGGGAATTCCCGAAGCTTGCGCGCCAGTATGCCGACTGGTACGGGCGTTACGGAAACGCGCCCGAGTCCTATCGAAGGGAAATCACCGAGCGTTTTCGGAATTTGCGCGACAAGTATGGGCTGAGCGCGCGGCTGCCGGTCGCCTCGCCGAAATCCTGGAAATCGCCGCAGATGAATCTGCAATGGAAGGAAGGAGACAACGATGCCCCGAACGAGAACCGGTACACGACGAATTGGTAGAACCGCAAATTCTCATCCCACCGGCCTGCCAGTGATGGCGCCGAAGCCGGTTCTCGTCCCGGACCTCCCGCCGAAACGCGGAGTGAAGTTGAAACACGTTTCTTCGTTCACCCTCGGCGTTGCGGTACTGTGTCTGCTTGCTTTTCTCGCCGGCCGCGTGGATATTTCGGCCGCTACGGCGGAATCAGGCGACGTAACGAAAGTTCATGTCGCGTCGATCGGCCAACGAGCCGGCGGCGACGCAAAGGAGCAGTCGATGGTTCTCGGATTACGTACGGTGAAATACGACGTCCCGGATATTGCGAAAGCGAAAGAGTGGTACAGCGAAGCGTTCGGAGTGCAGCCGTATTTCGACGAACCCTCTTACTACGTCGGCTATAACATTGGCGGCTACGAGCTCGGTCTCACCCCTGCTGCCAAAGTCTCAACAAAGCGCGAAGCCGCGGGAGTTGCCTATTGGGGAGTGGAAGACATTCGAGCCGAGTACAAACGGTTGATCGATTTGGGAGCGACTTCCGTAAGTGACGTGCAGGACGTGGGCGGCGGAATTCTGGTGGCGGAAGTGAGCGATCCGTTCGGCAACGTGATCGGATTAATTTACAACCCGCATTTCGTGCCGGGCCAGGCGAAGTAAGGCGAAAGGCACGGCGACGGTCAGGAAAGTTTCGCGTGCAGCTCGCGAGCGCCCTGATATTTCTCGGCCATCGCAACTTGCTGGAGGATCGAATCGACGACGTGCTCGTCGCCGAACTGCGAGTTGATCATCATGTTGTAGAGCGGCCGGTGCGGCCATTCCTTGCCGAAATAGTGGCGGATGAAAGACGCCCGGTCGCGATCGACTTCGTCCACCAATTGCAGCGCTTCTCTCTCCGTCTTGCCGATGGACCGCAAGCGCCGAACCTTTTCCTCCACCGAGGCATACACGAACACGTGAAACGCATCCGGACGTTCGCGCAGAATGTAAGTGGACCCGCGACCCACAATCACGCACTTTCCGCGCGAGGCGATATCCCGAATTACCGCGTGGAGCGTATCCACCATGTGATCGGTATCGAACTGCATCCCTTCCATCGGCAGGGCGCGCTCGTAACTTCCGCGGGCATACACGCGAAAGAGCCGATAAATCAGCGGATCGAGACGCTCGCCGCAGGTTTGCGCCTGGAGGGGATCCACTTTCGCAACGCGGGCAATCTCCGCGGAGATTTCCTCGTCCCACAATTTCCAACCCAGCCGCTCGGCGAGATTTCTGGCGATCATCGCGCCGCCGCTGCCGTACTCCCGCTCGACGGTAATTATCCGCACTGGCATCGACCGGCCTCGAATGAGATCGAAAGCCGCTAGTGCGCCGCCATCGGCCCACCCGGCTTCACTCTTTTCATCAGGAAGACGAGCGGAATCATAACGCCGATGGCAATTCCAAGCATCCAGAAATTATCGATATAGGCCAGCATGGTCGATTGGCGTCCCAGCGAATTGGCAATCAGCCCATAGGCCTGCTTTGCCGCTTCCTCCGGGCTCGAACCCTTGGCGATCATCATGTGCGTGATAGCGGCGATCTGCGCTTGAAACTGGCCGTTGCCCGCGGCCAAACGCTGGGTGAGATTAGTCTGGTGTACTTGCGCGCGCCGCGCCAGCATGGTGGTGACCAGCGAAATTCCCACGCTGCCGCCCACGTTTCGCGCGAGGTTAATCAATCCCGACGCCGCGTTATTTTTTCCGGGCGGAATAAACGCGTAGGCGGCCGTATTGATCGGCACGAAAAGAAACGCCAGGCCAATCGCCTGGAACACACGCGCCGTGGCCGCCGTCCGGAAATCGATCCCCAGATCGAAGTTCGTCATATGAATCATGGCGAAGCACACCATCGAAAGTCCGAAAAGCAGCAATCGCCGCGCATCGGTCTTGCCGAGCAAGAATCCCACCAACGGCATGCACAGAATGATCGCGATTCCCCCGGGCATCAGCGCCAGTCCGGCGCGCTCCGCGGTATAGCCCATTAATTCCTGCAAAAACTGCGGCAGCAAAACCGTACTGGAAAGTAAGACGAAGCCGACCATGAACATCAGCATGTTGCCGATCGCAAAGGACCGTTCCTTGAACAAGTGAAGATCGATGATCGGGTCTTTGTGAAACCACTCCCAAAAAATCACAGCCACGAGGGCCACCACGCAAATCGCAGTCATGATTACGATAAAATGGGATCCAAACCAATCGTCGCGCTGCCCTTTATCGAGCACCACCTGCAGCGCGCCCAAACCCAGCGCCAACAGCCCGATTCCGATGTAATCGATTCGGAATCCGGTGCGCCTGCCCTCCTTCATGTAGGGCGGGTCGGTGATCAGCATATTTGTGAGGAAGAGCGAAATCATTCCCACCGGAATGTTAATGAAGAAAATCCACCGCCAACTGAAACTGTCGGTGATCCATCCGCCGAGCGTGGGGCCGATCGCCGGAGCGAGCACCACGGCCATGCCGTACACCGCAAACGCCATCCCGCGCTTCCGCGGTTCAAACGTATCGGCCAGGATCGCTTGCTCGCTCGGCTGCAATCCGCCGCCGCCGGCACCCTGCAAGATGCGAAAAATGATCAGCATGGTCAGGTTGGGAGCGATGCCGCAAAGGAAGGAACTGATCGTGAAGAGCGCCACGCACGACATGTAAAAGCGTTTCCGCCCGATCAAATCGGAAAACCAGCCGCTCATCGGCAAGACGATGGCGTTGGAGACCAGGTACGAAGTGAGAACCCAGGTGCTTTCGTCTTGCCCGGCCGAGAGGCTGCCGGCGATGTGCGGCAATGCGACGTTCGCGACGCTCGTATCGAGCACTTCCATGAACGTGGCAAGCGTGACCGTGATGGCAATAATCCACGGATTGACCGCGGGACGCCAATTCAGATCCGTCGATACCGCCGCCGCAGCGCTCATGTTATTTCACGAAAACTTTCGGCTCCACGGACATTCCCAGGCGCAGGTAGTGATCGCTGTTCTGCCCCGGATCCAACACAATTTTCACCGGCAACCGCTGCACCACTTTCACGTAGTTGCCCGTCGCGTTCTCCGGCGGCAGCAAGCTGGTTCGAGCGCCGCTGGAACTCGAAAAGCTATCGACTTTGCCTTTGTACACGCGCCCGTTCGCATCCACTTTGATTTCGGCGCGCTGGCCCGGTTTCATTTTGGCGAGCTGCGTTTCCTTAAAGTCGGCGGTCACCCAAACGTCCTCGAGGGGAACGATGGAAAACAGTTGCTGGCCGGGCTGCACGTTCATGCCAACTTCCGCGTTTTTGGTGACGGTACCGCTCACCGGCGCCACGATTTTTGTGTAGCTCAAATTCAAACGCGCCTGTTCGAGCGCCGCCTGTTTTTCCTTCACTCCGGCGTCCGCGGATAGGGCGCGCGCGCGAGTGGTAGCCACCTGCCGCGGCCCCGTTTCCGCGTAGCGAAGATTGGCGTTCGCTTGCGCGAGCTTGCTCTTGGCCTGGGTGATTTGCTGCGCAGCGGACGCAGCCGACGAGCGCGCTCCCGCCACATTTGCCGCGCTCGCTTTCGCGGTAGCGACGGCCTGATCGTATTGCTGCTGCGAAATTTCCTGCTTGTCCACCAGCTGCTTGTAGCGGACCAAATCGTTCTGCGCCTTCACGTCGTTGGCCAGCGCCTGCTCGAGTTGCGCTTGCGCGGCCTGAAATTGTTCTTCCGCCGCGGTGATGCCGGCCTTCGCATTTTCCACATCGGCCTGCGTCACGCTCACCTGGCTTTCGGTATTCACGGAAGTGATCGGCACGTTGATGTTCTGCGCCTCCGCGGTCGCTTCGGCGTCGGCGAGCTCGGCTTGCGCTTTGTCAAACGCAGCCTGGTAATCGCGCGGGTCGATTTCCGCCAGCACCGTTCCGGCTTCGACGTATTGATTGTCGTCCACGTTCACTTTCGTCACGTAGCCGGAGATGCGCGCGCTCAGGGGCATCAAGTGTCCGTCGATTTCCGCATCGTCCGTCGATTCATAGCTCGAAAAATAGCTGTACGCAAAATAGCCGCCCACCAGCAGCACCAGCGCGATCACCACGATATAAAAAGGCGCTTTGGGGTGCGTGGCGAAAAAGCTCTCGTTACGCGCCGGAGGAGGCGGCGACGCCGAATGAGTCTCCGCGGGCGCAACTTGTGCCGCGGGAGGATTGGGTGCCGATACTGTTTCGGTAGTTTGTGGCATCGCTTATTTTCCTTTGAAGTACTCTTGCACGCCCTGTTCCGCCAGTCCCAATGCGCGGGCCAGCGAAATTTTCGCGTAGTTATAGCTGTAGAGACTGGAAATGTAGTTGTCGTTCGCGCTGGCCACTTGTTCCTGGGCCTGCACCACTTCCACGGTATCGGCAACGCCGGCGGAGAAGCGGTCGCGCGATTGATCGAGCGTCTGCTGCGCGAGGTCGATGTTGCTCTTGGCCACTTCCACTTGCTCGCTCGAGGATTGCAGGTTCAGCAGCGCCGTCCGCACGTCCGCGTCGATTTGCGCGCGAAGATTCTCCACACGCTGGCGGCTCTGCTCGAGCGCCGCGTCCGCTACCAGCTCGTCGCCGTGTACTTTGTTGCCCTGAAAGATCGGAATGCTCAGCGTTCCGCGGACGTCGAACACGCCGTGCGTCCCGAGAGTCGAATAGACGCCCGCAATGCCGTAGTCGGCGGAAAAATTGATCGTCGGGTAGTACCCGGCGCGCGCCGCTTTTTTCGAGTACTCGGCGGAGCGAAGGCTCGCTTCGGCGGCCTTCAAATCCGAGCGCGATTGATAGGCTGTCTGCAACGCCTGGTCCACGCTCATCGCGGTAAACGGCGCGTAGGGAGATTTGTCCGTGAGTTCGAACTGTTGTCCCGGAGCCAGGCCGATCACGCGCGCCAGCGTCAACTTTTGAATCGCGTAATCGTTCTTCGCCTGAATCAGTTGTTGCTGGCGAGTTTTGTATTCCACTTCCGCGCGCAGCCCGTCGATCTTCGGCGACGTACCCGCATTCACTTGATCGGACGCCTGATTGAACAGCGCCTTCGCTGTGTCCGTTTGCGCGGCGACGCTTTCAATGCGCGAAGCATCGGCGATCGCCTGCAAGTACGTGTAACCCACCGCCAGCACCACCAGATCGCGCGCGTCTTTCGCCGTGTATTCCGCGGATTTCACATCCTGGGCCGTCGCACGCGTCTTGTTGATTTCCTTGAGGTCCAGCAGCGATTGCGTCAGATACACGCGCGAATCGTAATAAGCGAACGGGCCGACAATCGAAGGAATCGAAATGCCAGGAAAGGAAAAGTTAAACCCGAATTCCGCCAGATCGATCTGCGAGGCATTCACGTAGCTCGTGCTGGTCAGATTCGGCAGCAGATTGCTCAATTCCTTCCAGCGGGCGCCGCGCGAAGAGCGCACATCCTGATTCGAAAGCAGCAGGCCAAGATTATTCTTCAATCCGCGTTCAATCGCGTCTTGCAGCGAAACGGGAAGCACCCCCGGAACCAGCTGGCCCGGCACGCTGCCGCTGAAATTATTTTGCCCTTGGGTCGCAGGAGCGGCCGGTCCGGAACTCGCCGACGACGAAGAGGTGGAACTGGGCGGCACGGCGCCGGCAACAGCCTGCGCGTGTACGGGCGCCGCGGCACCCAATAAAGACAGCAGAGCAAACGTTCGTATCCAACGGCGTTTCACGGCGACTCCTTCCATTTCATGTATGGATGAAATCCATGCGTTCCGCGACTCACGAATTCGCATGATTTGTGCCCTCTTCGCAGCGGCAGTCCGTATCATTTCGACACCCGGCGATGGCCGTTGTGGCGCCGAGAGTCCGGCGCGCGCATCCCGGGCCACAAAAGCGCCCACGTTTCTTCGAGTGCTTTCCGCAATGTAGAAGAGGGGCAGATCGACCACGCCATACTCACTCCCATGAATATGAACTGAGTCCGGTGCGCCATCTCTGCCGCCGGAATATCGACGCGGATTTCACCGCGCGCCTGGCCTAACTTGATGATCTCGGCCAGCAGGCGGCGGCACCCCAACACCCGCTCTTTCAGTTCCAAACGCACCGATTCACAGGATGCGTGTGCCGCATAGATCGCCCGCAAAAGCGCTTCGTTGTCGTTCACTTGGCCGATGGCGATCGTGGCGAGGTCGCGAATCACGTCCCGAATCGGGGCTTTGGTAGTGCGGGCCTGCTGCAGAGCTCGCTCCATCGCCGCCACATAGCCGCCGCCGAATTCCGCCAGAATGTGTTCCTTCGTCGGGAAATAATTGAAGAAGGTCCCCTTGCCTACATCGGCCGCTTCGGTGATGTCTTCTACGGTCGTTTTCAGAAATCCGCGTTCGGCGAAGAGCTGCAGGGCGGCTTGGTACAGCCGTTCGCGCGTTTGAGTGCGATGCCGTTCGCGGCGGCCCGTATGCGGGACGGCGGCGCTGCGAATCTTGATGGGGGAAGTAGCCATCGACCAGAGTCTCTATCTCAACCCTAAGTCAAAGCCGACCAAAAGTCAAGTTTGGTCGTAGGTCAAATGCGCAGGGTCGGGGAAGGGGGCCGTTGCAAAAAAAACGCCGGAGGCTTTCGCCCCCGGCGCGGTAATCGAGTCTGGATACGAAACGCTTACTTCACGCGCTTCGGGCTGTGCTTTGTGAGCACGGCCAGAAGCTCGGAAGCATCGGCGGTCGGTTTCACGGCGCCGCCCAGCACGATTTCACGGGCGGAAACCTTCTTGCCGTAAATGCGTTCGTTGGCATCATTGTCCGGGCGAACCGTGGAACCGGACAGAGAAATTCCGGCAAACACGCCGCGCGCGCGCGAATAGCTCAGGATCTGTGAGCGCAAGGTCGCGTCGGTTTCCGCGGAAGCATTTCGTCCCACCGGGCCTGCTGCCACAGAAGCGTCACCGCCCAGCTTTACCTTGCTCGCCAAAATTCCGTTTGCTCCGCTCTGGTTCATCACCAACAACACAAAGTCCGTGGCCTGGCCGCCGACTTGAAATCCCACGCTGAGGCCTTCGAGGGCCATCATGGAGGGCGCGCTCCACGCACGGTTAAAATATTTTCCGGAGCGACAGGTCATGACGCCGCGACCGTAGCTCGCGCCGACGATGAAAGCGGCCTTCAGCACGGACGGGTACACAATCACGCAGTAGGCCTTATCGATGACGCTCTGTGGAATGTCGTCTGGAATATCCATAATTTCGTGAAGGACGGTGCCGGCATTCTTGACGCGGTCCTGATCCGTCGTCTTGTCGTCATCGGCGCGTACCGTTGCGGGTGCAAAAAAGCCAATCATCGAACCAATCAGCAATACAGACAAAATCTTTTTCATCGTCCCCTCCATGGGTTGGGCTTCATCATATGGATTTAGAGACTGTTTCGCAACTTTTCTCAGCGAAGGTCTCCAGCCGATGCGCGGGTTCCCGTATGATGACGTTTAGATGCTTACCGATGTGGTTTGGTCCGCGGTGAAAGCCGCTCCATCGCACCGAACCGCGCGCCATGCGCGGAAATGCGCCGCGCTGCTCGCCTGCGGGGCGCTTTTCTTTTTCGCACCTCAACGCGGCGCGTTCGGGGCCCAGCAAAACGCCGCGCGCGGTTCAAAATCCTCGCCCGGCAAATCGCGCGCTTCCAAGCGAACCGACATCGCGCAATTTGGAGCCCGCGTGGACGCGGCGCTTTCAGACGCCAAGGCGCAGAAGAGTTTCTGGGGAATTGTGGTGCAGGATCGCGCCACGGGTGAAACTCTTTACGAATGGAACGCCGACAAATATTTTACGCCGGCCTCCAACGCGAAAATCATCACATCGTCGTTCGCATTCGCCGCTCTGGGGCCGGATTTTCGTTTTCGCACCACACTGGAGACCACGGGAACGATTGTTGCCGACGGGAGCGTAAAGGGCGATGTCGTTTTGGTCGGGCGCGGCGATCCGGATTTGTCGAATCGGATTTTTCCGTACGCGGGGAAGGCGGAACACGATGGTCCCGTGGAAAAAGTGTTGCTCGAAATGGCGGACGCCGCGATTGCCAAGGGCGTGAAGGAAATCGACGGCGATATCGTCGCCGACGACAGCTACTACCCCTACGATCCGTATCCGCCGGGATGGAACGTCGGCGATCTTTTCTTCACCTACGGCGCGCCGGTCAGCGCGATCGCGTTTAACGACAATTCTTTCGAGATTGAAATCGCGCCGGGGGTTCAGGCCGGTGACGCGGCGGGCGTCCGCGTGCAGCCGCTCGCGGCCGCCGGCACGTTCACGCAAAAAATCATCACCGGTCCCGCCGGGTCGCAGCCAAACTTTTCGGTCACGCGCCAGCCCGGCGTGAATTTCATCTTTCTTCGCGGCACCATTCCGCTGGGGCATGTTCCCGTAAAACTCGATTTCGCGATGACCCAGCCCGCGGAAACCGCGGCGCTGGCGCTGAAGCAGGCGTTTGAATCGCGCGGCGTGCATGTGAGCGGCGCGGCTACCGTTCATCACGCGCTCCCGCCGGAAATCTATCCGGATTCGAACGTGGTGCTTGGTCCGGCACCCGAACCGACGGCGCCGCACACAACCGTTCTTGCCGAGCATCTTTCGCCAACCTTGCTCGAAACCGCTCGCATGACCAACAAGGTCAGCCAGAATCTGCATGCCGAATTATTGCTTCGCGCCGCCGCTCGCGCCACGAAAGGCTTCGGCGTGACCGACGCGGGCATCTGGGCCGAGCAGGATTTCCTGAAAAATATCGGCGTTGCGGACGATGATGTGTTGCTCGAGGACGGTTCGGGCCTTTCCGGCAGTGATTTAGTCACGCCGCGTTCGCTGGTGCAGGTGCTGCGGTTCGATGCGCAACAGCCGTGGGGCGAGGGTTACATCACTACGTTTCCCATCGCAGGGATCGACGGCACGCTCGAGAATCGGATGAAGAATACGAGCGCGAGCGGAATGGTGTTTGCGAAGACCGGATCGCTCGAACACGTCCGCGCTCTTTCCGGATTCGCCAACACGCTGCGCGGCGAGCATCTGGTTTTTTCCATTTTCGGAAATAACAACGCCCAACCCGGACATGACGCGCAAGCGGTGATCGATTCAATCGCCGTGGCGATGGTCGAGACGCTCGGCGCTCCGCCGCCCGTCGTAAAGAAAAGGAAAAAGAAGTAAGAGTGTTCCCGCGCCCATCGACGCGGGCTTTTCCACAACCGCTTGAACCCTACCCTCGATTCCATGTAATCCTAGTAGCGAGGTTGCCGTGTCCCGCTCCGCGCATCAAGTCCTTGAGTTCGACAAATTAAAGGAAATCGTCAGTCGGTACACCACGTGTGTGTCCGGCCGCCGCCAGATTGAATCTCTCGAGCAAAGCCAGGACGCGGCGGCGCTGAATTCCGAATTTGCGCTGGTCAGCGAAGCCATCGCGTATCTTCGAACCGGCTCGGAGCTCGGCTTTGGCGCGCTTGCCGATCCCGAATCGTGGCTCGCGCGCCTGGCCGTTCCCGCCTCGGTGCTTTCGATTGCCGACTTTCTAAACGCCGTCACGCTCGTCGAAAGCGTGGAATCGGTAAAGCAGACCTTCCAGGGCGCGAAAGAGAAGTATCCGAATTTCACGGCGCGGGCCGAAGCGCTCTCCGACCAGCGGTACATCGCGAAGGCGATCCAGCAAGCGATTCTTCCCAACGGCGAGATCAGCGACGATGCTTCACCGCAACTGCGCCGCATCCGCGCGGGCATTGCGCAGGGCCGCGAGAAGATTCAGCGCTCGCTCGATTCGATTTTGCGCGCGCGCGGCGAATCGAGCGGCGAAGCGTACATCACGCTCCGCAACGACCGATTCGTGATTCCCGTGCGCGCCTCGGACCGTCGCACAGTTCCCGGCGTGGTTCATGGGGCGAGCGGCACCGGACAGACCGTTTTCGTCGAACCGCTGGAAGCGATCGATTTGAATAACCGCCTCGTTCAATTGAGCGAGGAAGAGCTTGAGGAAATTTCGCGCATCCTGCAGGAATTGACCGAGCGCCTTCGGGCGAATGTGGGGCCGCTCGCGGAAGCAGCCAGGCAAATTGCCCATCTCGATTCGATTTTTGCGCGCGGCCGGTTCGCGCGCGACCTCGACTGCGTCACTCCCGTCTTCACCACGAGCAACGCGCTGCGCCTGGATGCGGCGCGCAATCCCGTGCTGGAAGCGACGCTGCGGCCGCAGGGGAAAAAGGCGATTCCGCTATCGCTCGCGATGGGTGGCGATGAAACCGTAATGGTCATCAGCGGCCCGAACACCGGCGGAAAAACCGTGGCGCTGAAATCCGTGGGACTCGCGGCGCTCTCGGCGCAAGCTGGAATTCCGGTCGCCGCGGAAATCGCCGAGCTGCCCGTTTTCGATCACGTCCTCGCGGATATCGGCGATGAGCAATCGATTGCCGCCGACCTTTCCACATTTTCCGCGCATGTGATGAATTTGAAATCGATGCTGGAAACCGCGACGGATCGTTCCCTGATTCTGGTGGACGAGATGGGCACGGGGACGGCGCCGGAAGAGGGAGCCGCGCTCGCCGTGGCGCTGCTCGAGGAATTTCGAATTCGCCGCTCGCTGACGATTGCGACCACGCATCACGATCGCTTGAAGTCGTACGCTTCCACCACGCCGGGAATCGTGAACGCGGCGATGGAGTTTGACGAGGAGCATCTGCGGCCCACCTACCGTCTGCTGGTTGGAGTTCCCGGGACGTCGAGCGGCATTGAAATAGCGCGGCGTCTCGGATTGCCGCTGCGCGTAATTGAAACCGCGCGCGAGAGCCTTTCCACCGAATCGCGCGAAGCACGGGAGCTGATCGCGTATCTGCACCGCAGCCGCGACGAAATGGAAGCGGTGAAGCGCCAGTCGCGCGAAGAGCTGGCCCAACTGGAGCTGGAGCGCAATGCGCTTCGCACCGAATGGGTCGAGCGCCAGCGAAAGCGCATCGCCGAACTCGAGCGCACTTTCGTGGAAACGCAGAAGCGCCTGGAAGCGGAAGTCGCGCGGCTGACCGATGAGATTCGCGAACGCAGTGTGCGCGCGCAAATTGAAAAGCAAGCCGGCAAGCGCCTGGGCAGCATCCGCGCGGATGCCCGCGCCGATAAAGACGCCGCGATCGTGGAAGCGCTGTCGGCTTCGCAAGCCGATTTAGGAGTGAACGAGCCGCCCGCGCCTAATCCTCTTGACGCAAGCACCCTGCAATCCGGACAGAAAATCGTGGTGAAAGGATTCAAGCAGCCGGTAATTTTCCGGCGTCACGACGGCAGAACCGCGGACGTAGAAGCAGGACCATTGCGGATGCGCGTGCCGCTCGCGGACATCGTATCCACCGACGCTGCCTCGTCGCCGGCGAAACCTCCGCCGCCAGCGAACACCGGCAGCGCGAAGCAGGTCGATCGCGTCACCGTGAATTCGCAGCCGACCGACCAACCCAGCGCCGAAGAAATTAACGTAATCGGCTGCCGCGTCGAAGAAGCGACCGAGTTGGTCGATAAATTCATCGACGTAGCGGCGCTGGCCGGCAAGCCGTCGGTGCGCATTATTCATGGTTACGGCACCGGAGCGCTGCGCCGCGGCCTGGCGGAATTTCTCTCCGCACACCCGCTGGTCGAGGGAATCCGGCACGAGCCCGAAGACCGCGGCGGAAGAGCGATCACGATCGCGGATTTGGTCGTATAGCGGCACTCCGTTGCAACAGCCACACGCGGCAGGTGCGAAAGCCAAAATCGCCGGATCATGGATTTGCATCGCAATTTTGTGTAGAACAGCCTGAATGGCAGAAGCCGGATCCTTCGCGGACAAGGTAAAGACCCAGTCGGACATCGTCCGAATCATCGGGGAATACGTGCGCCTGAAAAAGACCGGGCAGAATTTCACCGGCCTATGCCCATTCCACAACGAAAAGTCTCCCTCTTTCAGTGTGCATCCGACGAAGCAGTTTTTTCATTGTTTCGGCTGCGGCAAGGGCGGCGACGTGTTTCAGTTCGTGATGGAAATGGAAAAATCCACGTTTCCGGAAGCGGTAAGGACCGTGGCCGAAAAATCCGGCATCGCCATCCCCAGGCCGCGCGAGCGCTCCCCCGAGGAGCGAACGGAGAACCAGCAACGAACCGCATTGGTAAACCTGCACCGTGAAGCCGCCGCTTTTTTCGCCCGGCAGTTGCTCGAAGGCAACGAAGGAAAATTCGCACTCGCCTACCTGGAAGACCGCGGACTGAATCGCGAGGCGATCGCGCGATTCGGGCTTGGCTTCGCTCCCTCGGGCGGCGACACGGCGCTCCGCTTCCTGAAGCAAAAATATCCGGAAAAAGTTCTCGAGGCCTCCGGACTCTTCAATCGCGATCCGAGCGGACGCCTGTACGACAAATTCCGGCGCCGCATCATGTTCCCCATTTCCAATGAAGGCGGAAAAGTGATCGCCTTCGGCGGTCGTGCCATGGGCGACGACATGCCGAAATACATGAACTCCCCCGAGACGCCGATCTATTCCAAGAGCAATGTGCTGTATCACCTTGATCGCGCCAAGGAAGCTCTGCGCCACAGCGATTTCGCGGTACTCGTCGAGGGATACATGGACGCCATCGCCGTGGCGCGCGCCGGCGTGGGCAATGTGGTCGCGAGCTGCGGCACCAGCCTTGCCGAACCGCAAATCAAATTGCTCAGCCGCTTCACGCAGCGCGTGGTCGTCAATTTCGATCCGGACGCCGCGGGCCAGGCCGCCACCGAGCGCTCCGTCATCCTGCTGCTTGAAAAGGAATTCGACGTGCGTGTTCTTGCTCTTCCCGGCGGCGCCGATCCCGACAAGTTCATCAAAGAGCAGGGAATCGAAGCCTACAAAAAACTGTTGCTCCAATCGCCCCCTTATCTCGATTACCTGATCGCCCGCGCGAAGAAAATGGATCGCACCACCGCAACGGGCAAAGTAGCCGCGCTGAATTTTCTGATGCCCTACGTACAGCGGCTGCCGGACCGTCTGCTCCGTTCTGAGTGGGCAACGCGCATCGCTTCGGAACTGCGCGTGGATGAACCGGTTCTGCGCGAATCCTTACGCCGCGCGGCCAGCGAACGCCGCAGCGAAGTGAAGCCAAAAGCGGAATTGCTGACGCCCGCCGTGAAGCGCGCCGAGCGGCAGCTAATCCGCATGCTCTTCGAAGCCGATGAATTCAGGCAGCAGCTCGCGCATCAAATAGCGGTGGAGGAACTGCACAAGGGCCTCGAGACGAAAAATATCTTCGAAGCACTCATCGCTGCAAACGCGCGAGAGGCGGAAACCAGTCGCCGGCCCGATCCGGCCGATGTGGCGCGGGGACTGGACGATAAAGACCGCCGGGTGATGTTCGAGGTTCTTTTCGAAGCGTTGCCGGACGCAACCTGGACCGAGGCCGAGAGTTGCCTGCACTTCTTGCGTAACCGGCCTGTTTCCATAGAGTTGGCGGAGCTGCAACAGCGGATCGAATCGAATCCCCCGCCTTCGGAATTGGCACTAATGCTGCACCGGCGACTCGAGCTGACGCGCCTGCTTTCCAGCCGCCGGGAACCGGATAAATTGTTGGACGAGCAATAACTTACGGCCCGCGATGCGCTGAAAAATTTGACGCTTGGCGGCCTCTGTTATATATTCCTAAGGTTTTGGAGGAAACGGGTGGCACCCGGCGAGCATCATATAGATGTACCAGACAGCGCTGGCTGAGGCGGCCCGGCGCACGGCTTGGGAACGGGTTCGAAGATCTCGTCCTTAAAATCCTTTTGAGAAACTGGAATCGAAGCTGCGCCGGGGTGTCTCGCCCGGTGCGCTTTTTCGTATTGGAACGCGTTGTCAACGGAATTGTTTTTGGGGTGGCAAGGGAGGAAGTGTGAGTCTGGCTCTCGAAGAAAAGTACGATCAGGTACGACAACTCATCGCCATGGGCAAGGAACGCGGCTACCTGCTCTACGATGAGGTCAATGATATTTTGCCGCCCGAAGTTCACTCTTCGGAAGAAATCGACGATTTGCTTTCCACGTTTGAGCGTTACGGCATCGACGTGTACGAAGACCTTTCCAGCGCGAAGGCGGCGCTGGCCGCTGCGGATTCGTCGGATGGAGTAGAAAGCCCGGTCAAGGAAGAATCCTCATCGTCCGCGTCGGAAGACGGCGAACTGGATTTGACGCCCGGTTCGCTCGAAAAGACGAACGATCCCGTTCGCATGTACCTGCGCGAAATGGGAACGGTTCCACTGCTGACCCGCGAAGGGGAAGTGGCCATCGCGAAGCGCATCGAGCGCGGACAGCTGCTGGTGCTTAAAACGATTTCGCGAGCTCCGCTCATCCTGAAAGAACTTTTGCAGGTCGGGGAAGACCTGCGCAACGGCTCGCGTTCGATCAAGGAAATCGTTCAATTCGACGACGAAGAACTGACGGAAGAAAAGATCGAAGCGAAGACCAAAGAGACGCTGAAGGAAATCGACAAGATCGCCAAGCTCTACTTGCTGGCGCTGAAGCAAGCCGGCAAGCTCGAGAAAATCGCGCGGTCGAAGAAGCGTCCTTACCTGCGCGCGCGATACGAACTGGCCCGCACGCGCGTGGAAATGTCGAATCGCGTTCGCGACCTTGACTTCAACCCGCTCGAAAAGAAGCGCCTGATCGAAAAAATCCGGCAGACGGTCGAGCGCGTCCATTTCCTCGAACGCGATTCGATCAAGCTTGAGCGCCGCGTGGAAGCTTCCAAAGCCGACGTGCAGGCCGAAGCGCGCAAAGACCTGAAGGCGCGCCGGCAGGAACTCGGCGAAATCGAAATCGCCAGCGAAGTGAGCCCCACCGAACTGAAGCGCGGGCTACAGGTGATTCTTCGCGGCGAAGCCGAAGCGGAACAGGCGAAAAAAGAACTGATCGAAGCGAACCTCCGGTTGGTGGTCTCGATCGCCAAGAAATACACGAACCGCGGCTTGCAGTTCCTGGATTTGATTCAGGAAGGCAACATCGGCTTGATGAAAGCCGTGGATAAGTTCGAGTGGCGTCGCGGCTACAAGTTTTCGACGTACGCCACATGGTGGATTCGTCAGGCCATCACCCGCGCCATTGCCGACCAGGCCCGCACCATCCGCATTCCGGTGCACATGATCGAAACGATCAACAAGCTGGTGCGCACCCAGCGCCAGTTGGTGCAGGAGCTCGGGCGCGAGCCGACTTCGGAAGAAATCGCCAAGCGCATGGACATTCCTGTTGCGAAAGTGCGCAAGATTTTGAAAATCGCGCAGGAGCCGATTTCGCTCGAAACTCCGATCGGCGAAGAAGAGGATTCGCATCTCGGCGATTTCATCGAAGACAAAGCGGTCGTCTCGCCTTCCGATGCGGTGATCAACCTCAGCTTGAAGGAGCAGACCTCTTCGGTGTTGAAGACGCTGACGCCGCGCGAAGAAAAAGTCATCAAGATGCGGTTTGGTCTGGATGACGGCAGCGAGCATACGCTCGAAGAAGTCGGCCAGTCGTTCGCCGTCACCCGCGAGCGTATCCGGCAGATCGAAGCGAAAGCGCTGCGCAAGCTGCGGCATCCGTCGCGGTCGCGGAAGTTGCGCGCGTTCCTGGAAGGTTCAGCCAACGATTACTAAGTGTTTGCGATTCGCATGAGGGCGGGCCTCGCGGCTCGCCCTTTTTTTGTTTGTGGCCGCTTTGTCCCTAGGCTTCGAGCGCTTCCTGCAGGCGGTTGAGAGCTTCGAACCAGTAGGACTTTTTTGCGGCGGAATCCTTTGAACTGGCAAGCTTCATGTGATCGACGGCCACCTGCGCCTTCTCCGAACCTTTCGGATAAAAGTTGACGCTCACGCGGCTTTTCCCGCCTTCCCATTTCGCCCGAATCGATTTGTTCGCGGTCTGGGTCGTGATTTCGAAGTCGGCGCCAGGGATCCAGCGATCTCGCAGCTTGGCGTCTGAGAAAGCTTTATAAAGTTTTGAAACCGGCACATTCAGCGTGCGGCTGCCCGACGCCGCGAATTCGCCGTCGCACTTCTGGAATTTTTCGCGCAGCCCGCGGGACTGCTCGTAGCTAACCGCCAGCATTTGGCCCCACCACGGGCCGAGCTTCGGGTCTTTGTTCAGGAACGCGGAAATTTCCTGGTGATTCCATTTCTTGGCGCCGGCTTTATCCAGGATTTTTCCCCACGCGTCGCGGTCTTTGCCCGTCCGCTTCAGGAGCGCCTTGTCGCTCAAACCTTCCGATTGTCTCGGTTTCTTCATCGCAGCTCCCACGCGCGCAATATCCCACAGCCGCAAACGATTCTCAAGACGTCTCGTCGAGCCTGGCGGGACTCCGTGAAAGCAGACGCCGCTCAGCTTGTACGCCGATAATCAATTGATTTGACGAATCAAACTAAATGCTGCATCGTAAGGCAGATGGCGACCGATCACGCACGGCGGCTGATGGAGCTGTACCCCAGGATTTTCTTTGCCTGCCACACGCGGCATGTGCGCGATCCGAAGACCAAGCAAACGCTCAGCGCGCGCCAGGCGAGCATTCTCGACCATCTCGATGCCGTGGAACCGCTGCCGCTGATGGCTTTGGCGAAGCACATGGGCGTTACACCCTCAACCATGTCGCTTTCGATCGAGCGGTTGGTGCGCCTCGGTTATGTGCGCCGCACGCGCGATGGCAAAGACGCTAGGCGGATTGCGCTGCGGTTGTCGCCGGCGGGCGAACGAGTCCGCGAAGCGAACTCGGTGCTCGCTCCGGCCCGCGTCCGTGGACTGCTCGGTCAGCTCTCGCCGCACGAGCGAACGAAAGCGATCGATGGTCTGGCGCTTCTTGCGCGGGCCGCGCAGCAATTTATGGAAAAAGCGGCGCCGAAGCGATGGAGATGGGGAAGCGCTGGCCGAGCGAGTCACGAAGTCGATTGAGGAGCGTCCCGTGAAATTGTTTCTGATTGCTCTGGCGGTTTTGGTCGCCGTTGTAGTGATCGTGATTGTGATCGGCGCGTTGCTGCCGAAGGCGCACCGAGCGTCGCGCAGCGCGAAGATCCGTACATCGCCCGAGTTCGTGTGGGCCACGATTGCGGGCTATTCGAAGTTTCCGGAGTGGCGGAAAACCGTGGCGCGCGTCGAGTCGCTTCCGCCGGTTGACGGCAAGCCCTCCTGGCGTGAATTTGATGCGCACGGCGGCTCGATGCCATTCGTGATCGTGGAATCGTCCGCGCCGCAGCGGATGGTGACGCGCATCGCCGATCCGAAATTGCCGTTTGGCGGCATGTGGACCTACGAAATTTCACCCGCCGCCGATGGGGGCTCCGTGATTCGTATCACCGAGGACGGCGAAGTGTACAATCCGCTTTTTCGATTCGTCTCGCGGTTTGTGATGGGCTACACGGCGACGATCGATGCGTATCTTCGCGCGCTCGGATCGAAATTCGGCGAGTCGATCACCCCGGAGGACTGAACATGCCCGCAAAAAAGCGCGCGAAGAAAGCGGCGAAGTCCGCGAAACCAAGACCGCGCGCGCCGGAGCGCGACTACTCACATCGCGCGCTCATCGATAAGCTCGGAGTGCGTGCCGGGCAAAGCGTCGTGGTGCTCGGCGTCGGCGACGCGATATTCCTCGACGAACTCGAAAAGCGCGTCCCGGCATTTTCGACCGTGCCGCAAGACACCGCTGACTTGATTTTCTTTGCCGCCGAAGACCCATCCGACTTGCCGGAGATGAAGAATCTCGCCGGACACATCGTAAAGGATGGCGCGATCTGGGTGGTTTATCCCAAAGGCCAAACGCACATCCGCGAAACGGATGTGATCGCCGCTGGAAAATCCGCGGGCCTTACGGATAATAAGGTCTGCCGCTTTTCCGAAACGCACACGGCACTGCGCTTCTGCATTCCCGTCGCAAAGCGGTAGCGCAGCAAAACCCGTCCGCTGCGCGCGTTTTCCGCGCCCATTCAATTTCGCATTCGTTCAAGCACACCAGCCGAGTTTCGTATTTCGCCGCGCAACGCCACTGACTATGATGGGGACATGGCGCATATCCTCGACGTTCGCGGGCTGACCGTGGAATTGCCGACGCGAAACGGATGGGTGCGCCCGGTCAACGACGTTTCGTTCGCGCTCCACGACGGCGAAACGCTCGGTATCGTCGGCGAATCGGGCTCGGGCAAGACGATCCTGTCGCTCGCGCTGATGGGACTCGATCCGCACGGAGCGCGGCGCACGGGCGAAGCGTGGCTCGCGCCTTCCGTCCATCGAAACGGCGAGGCCGCTACCAGCGAAAATATCCTGGCCGCATCGCCGCAACGCATGCGCGCGCTTCGCGGCCGCGAAATCTCCATGATTTTCCAGGAGCCGATGACCGCGCTGAATCCGGTGATGCGCGTCGGCACCCAAGTGGAAGAGGCGATTCGCGTCCACGAGCCGTCGCTATCGGAAAGCGAAATCCGCCGCCGCGCGATCGAATCGCTCACGCGCGCATCGTTGCCCGAAGCCGAACGCCGGTCGCGCCAATATCCGCATCAACTGTCAGGAGGCTTGCGCCAACGCGTGATGATTGCCATGGCGCTCGCGGCGAAACCGAGCATCCTGATCGCCGACGAACCGACCACGGCGCTCGACGTTACCGTGCAAAAACAAATTCTCGAGCTGCTCGCGAATCTGCGCCGCGACCTGGGACTTTCGATGCTGTTCATCACCCACGATCTGGGAGTGGTAGCGCAGGTGGCCGATCGCGTGGCGGTGATGTACGCGGGCCGCATCGTGGAGGAAGGCCCCGTGGACGAAGTTCTGCGTGCGCCGAAGCATCCTTATACGGAGGGCTTGCTGCGCGCCGCTCCGCGTCTGGTCCGCGAAAAACTCGTGCCGATTCCCGGCACCGTTCCTGCGCTCGATTCGCTTCCGAAGGGCTGCGCGTTTGCTCCGCGCTGCTCCTACCGCATCGCAGAATGTGAAGCGACCGTCCCTGGATTGCGCCGCGTGAACGAACACCACACGGCGCGCTGCATTCTTGTTCCCGAGCATTCGTCCGGCGAATCGAACACAACCGCCGCGAAGCAACGGCAAGCGGGCACCCTGAGACCAAGCGGCGGCACCGTTCAAAATGATTCCATCCATGGCTCAATCCGCGCACCACTGGAAATGGGGCGCACACAGACGCAAGCGTCTGTGCCACGAGCGCCAGGCGAGCCGCGATGACCGCACACGCGCCCAGCGAAAAACAGAATCGCGCGGCAATCGAGGAACGTTTTACAGCGACGGCCAAGGTTTTCGGCGACTACGCCGTTGCTGAGCGCGTGCGCCTTGCGAATCGGCTGGCGGACATGGTGGGCGCAAAATCGACGGACAAAGCCGTCGATCTGGCCACCGGACCCGGCACTCTGGCTCTGCAGTTTGCCCGCCGCGTAAAATGGATCGCGGGAATCGACTTGACTCCCGCAATGCTGCAGCGCGCGCGCCAATCCGCTCGCAGCGAAGGCCTCGCCAATCTGGAATTTCTACGAGCCGACGCGCAGGAGCTGCCGATCTCCGGCAATTCGCTCGATCTCGCCGTCACCAGCTACAGCCTCCATCATGTGCCCGACCAGGCCCGCATGGTCCGCGAAATGGCGCGCATCGTAAAACCCGGCGGTCGCGTGGGAATTATCGACATCGTCGTGCATGACGCGCCGGGAGCATCGGAAGCCGCGAACGAAATCGAAATCGCGCGCGACAAATCGCATACCCGTTCGCTCACCCGAAAAGAACTTGACGCGCTGCTCGTTCAAGCCGGTTTGCGCACGATGGACACCGATTTCGAAGAGCTGACCCGCTCCTTCGATCACTGGCTGCATGTGGCCGGATGGCATCGCGGCGATCCGGCGTACGAAGAAACGCGCAGGCTGATGGAAGCGACGATCGCGAGCGACGCCGCTGGTTTTCATCCGCGATTCGCGGCCGCCGATCCGGCACGTCCGGAGGAACGGCCGGACATCGAAATGTGCAACAACGCGCTCTTCCTCGCCGCCGAGAAAATATAATAATGCCTGACGAAATCCTTCTCGAAGCCCGCGATCTGCGCAAGACGTTCACAGCCGCTTCCGGTCCGTTCGCGCAAACGGGCAGAAAATTCATCGCCGTGGACGGCGTGAGTTTTGCGGTGGCACGAGGCGAGACGCTGGCGATTGTCGGCGAATCCGGGTGCGGCAAGACCACGCTCGCGCGGATGCTGCTGCGTTTGATCGAGCCGGATTCCGGGACGCTGCTCTTTCGCGGAGAAGACTGGCTCGCCGCGAAGGGCGAAGAATTGCGCAAATTGCGCCACCGGATGCAGATGGTATTTCAGGATCCGATCGCTTCGCTGAATCCGCGCATGAGCGTGGGCGCCATCGTGGGCGAGCCGCTGGCAATTCACGAGCCGCGAACCTCGCGCGCCGAACGCGCCTCTCGCGTTGCGGAAATTCTGGCGGCCGTGGGCGTCGGTACCGATGCCATCAACCGCTACCCGCACGAATTTTCCGGAGGCCAGCGCCAGCGCATCGGCATCGCCCGTGCGCTGATTTTGCGTCCCGAACTGGTGATCGCCGACGAGCCCGTCTCGGCGCTCGACGTTTCGGTGGGTGCGCAGATTCTGGAATTGCTATCCCGCCTGCAACGGGATTTTTCGCTCACGTTGATTCTGATTTCGCACAGCCTCCCCGTGGTGGCGCAACTCGCCACGCGCGTCGCCGTGATGAAAGCGGGCCAGATCGTCGAAATCGGCGAGGCCACCCAAGTTCTTTCCGCGCCGCAACACCCTTACACCCAGGCGCTGCTCGCCGCTGTCCCAGAAATCCCTGCCTGACGTGCACCGCCGGCGCGAAATGGGATACACTCCCGCTCGATTGGGGTGGCGTCGCGCAGCCCGGGGCCAAAGAATAAAATTGGCGAGCGCCCTGAAATCTTTTCTCCGGCGCGGCGTATTTCACCTCAGACGCACCGCTCATTTCGCTCTTCAGCAGGAGGAACACCATGGCCTCATCCGCCACGCCGTCCGCATTGCCTACGCCAGAGCCCGCCGCGAACGACAATTCGTTCAGCCGGCTGATCGGCGCGATTATCAGTCCCAAGGCGACGTTTGAATCCATCGCCTGCCGGCCCACTTGGTTACTGCCGATTCTCCTGATCGTGGCCGGCTCGCTGCTGCTGGTGGGCATATTCAGCCAACGTGTCGGGTGGCGCAGTATGATCATTCGCCAGGACGAGCAGAATTCGCGCGTGCAGAAGCAGATGGAAAACATGACGACCGAGCAACGCGACAACATGATCGACACGCAGACCAAGTTCGCCGCGCCGTTCGCTTACGGATTTACAGTCGTCGGTCCGTTCATGGCCCTGGTGGTGGTCGCCGCGGTGTTAATGCTGGCGTTCACGATCATTCTGGGAACGAAAGTTGGTTTCAAACAATCGCTGGGAATCGTTTCCTATTCCTGGACGCCCGGCTTGATTGGAATATTGCTCGGCATCCTCATTTTATTTTTGAAGGATCCGTCCACGATCGATCTGGAACACCTCGTGGCTACCAACGCCGGCGCATTTTTATCGGACTCGGCGCCGAAATGGTTGAATACGCTGCTCACTTCCTGCGATTTGTTCACGTTTTGGAACATGATCCTGATGGCTTTCGGCTTTAGCGCCATCGATCCAAAGAAAGTGTCGTGGGGCAAAGCATTCGCAACGGTTTTCGCGCTCTGGGCTGTCTTCGTGCTGGTGAAGACGGGATTCAGCGCCGCGTTCTCCTGATACACTCGGCGGGATGGAGCCCGCGCAGAAAAACTTCCCGTTCGAGGTGCTGGCCACCGATCCTACCGGCGCGCGCCTGGGGCGGCTGACGACTCCGCACGGAGTAATCGAAACGCCGGCATTTATGCCGGTCGGCACGGCGGCGACGGTAAAAGGCCAAACCCAGCAAGACCTAGAAGACCTCGACGTTCAGATTCTGCTCTCGAACACCTATCACTTATTTCTGCGCCCCGGCCACGAACTGATCCGGAAGATGGGCGGCCTGCACAAATTCATGGCCTGGCCGCGCGCGATTCTGACCGACTCCGGCGGCTATCAGGTTTTCAGCCTCAGCGAGCTGCGAAAAGTCTCCGACGAAGGCGTCACCTTCCGCTCGCACCTCGACGGCTCCGAGCATTCCCTGTCTCCGGAAAAAGCGCTCGAGATTGAAATCGCGCTCGGCGCAGACATCATTATGGTGCTCGACGAATGCATCGAAGCGCCTGCCTCCGAAGCGCGCACGCGAGATGCCGCGAAACGCACGCTCGATTGGGCGCGCCGCTCGAAGGATTATTTTGCGCAGCACGGCGACCCGGCGCGGCAAGCGCTTTTCGGAATCGTGCAGGGCGGCACGCACTCTGCCGTCCGCCGCGAAAACGCCGACGCGCTCGTCGAACTGAATTTCCCGGGCTACGCCATCGGCGGCCTGGCCGTCGGCGAATCGCACGCGATCACCTGCGAAATGGCGGGAGTGGTAACGCCGCGGCTGCCGCAAGATCGCCCGCGCTACCTGATGGGCGTGGGCAAGCCGGAACAGATTCCCGATTACGTGGCGCTCGGCATCGACATGATGGACTGCGTGCTGCCCACGCGCAGCGCCCGCCACGGCTGCCTGTACACATCGCAAGGGCGCCTGCTGATTCGCAACGCCCAGTACATCAGCGACCAGCGCCCCATCGATGAAGAGTGTACCTGCGCTGTCTGCAAGCGCTACACCCGCGCCTACTTACGCCATCTGTACGCGTCGGGGGAATTTCTGGCGACCATCCTGAACACCCACCACAATATCCACTTTTACCTTGACATCATGAGGCGAATCCGAGAGGCTATCCGTTTTGGGATGCTCGAAAAGTTCCGTTCTGACCTTCAGGCTCGTCTGAAATAGACAACCCAGGCAGGTGTTGGGCGCAACACCCGGCGGAGCGGCATCTCTGGACGTAATTTTTTGGCTCGCCGTCCCCGGCAAGCCATCATTTTGCGGCTCAAGCGGCATCTACAACTCAAAGTTCCTCCGACGGCGGAAAAAAGGCGAAACGAAGGTGACATTCGCGTCCTGCAGCGCATTCTGTAACATCGACCAGCTCGCCCTCGCGTTTCAGGCTCCGGGCGGCGGCATTGGTCTGGTGGGATCCATCCTTCCTTTGATTTTGATCATGGTCATTTTTTATTTCCTCATGATCCTGCCCGCGCAGCGCCGGCAGAAGAAAGTCGCCGAGATGCTCGGCGCCCTGAAAAACGGCGACAAAGTGATTACAAACGGCGGCATCTATGGCACGATAGTTGGCCTTGAAGCCGATGCAGTTCAACTACGCGTCGCTGAACAAGTGAAAATGAAGGTCGCGCGCAGCGCGATCGCCGGACTCCAGGCCGAACCACCGAAGGAGAGTTAGCAAGCCCGCATGAATTCCCAGCACAAGTGGAAGTTCGTCCTGATTGGACTCGTCATTCTTGCCTGTATTTTCGGCTTGATCGGTTTTCCGCCGCCTACCTCGCTTGCGGGGCTGAAGCAAAGCCTTGCCGATCGCATTAAATTGGGCCTCGATTTGAAAGGCGGCAGCCACCTGGTTTTGCAGGTGCAAGTGGACGAAGCGATTGGCCAGCGCTGCGACCAGACCGTGGATCTGCTGGTCAAGACGCTGCATGAAAAGAACGTGACGGTTGGCGACGTTCGCCGCGTGGACGACACGCATATCGAAGTCAGCAACGTCGATCCCAACTCCGCCGGTTCCTTCCGCGACATCGTAGCCAATCAATTTCAGGATTGGATTTCCAGCGCCGCGCCGGGAGCGCAAAACGGTTTCCTGCTGACGCTGAAGCCCTCGGTGATTTCCGATCTCCGCAAAGACACGATGGACCAGGCGCTCGAAACCATCACGCGCCGCATCAACGGTCTGGGCTTGACCGAGCCGACGATTGCATTCACCGGCCGCACCGATGAGATTCTCGTGCAGCTTCCCGGCGAAGGCGATCCCACGCGCGCCAAGGCCGTGATTCAAGCTGGTGGCCAACTCGAATTGACGCTGGTTGCCGACGATCAGACGTATCCCTCCGAAGCGGCGGCGCTTGCCGCGCACGGCGGCGTGCTTCCTCCGGGAACAATGGTGATGCCCGGCAAGTCCGAAGCGCAGGGCGCGCCGGCAAACGCGCAGGTCTATTACATCGTGGCGCGGTCGCCGATTGTGACCGGCACGGATTTGCAGAGCGCCACCACCAGCCCGAGCACCAATTTTCCCAATCAATATCAAGTGGACTTTGTTCTTTCCACGGCAGCTGCATCGCGATTTGGTCCGTTCACCAAGGCAAACATTAATCGCCGCATGGCGATTGTGCTCGACCGCAAAGTTCAGACCGCTCCGGTGATCAACGGGCCCATCGAAGACCACGGCATGATCGAAGGCAACTTCACCGAACAGTCTTCCAAGGATTTGGCGCTGGTTCTGCGGGCCGGAGCGCTGCCTGCTTCCATCAAATACCTGGAAGAGCGGACGGTCGGCCCCTCGCTCGGAGCCGATTCGATTCGCGCGGGTGTGCGCGCATCGATCGGCAGCTTGATCGTCGTCATGATTTTCCTGGTGTTCTACTACCGATTGAGCGGGGTGAACGCCGTGGTGGCTTTGATTCTAAACCTGCTGATCTTGATCGCCTTTATGGCGCTGGCAGGGGCGACGCTTACGTTGCCCGGTATCGCGGGCGTTGTGCTCACCATCGGTATGGGCGTCGATTCCAACGTGCTGGTGTTCGAGCGCATTCGCGAGGAATTGCGAAACGGCAAATCGCCCGCTTCGGCGGTCGATCTTGGTTTCAGCAATGCGTTCAGGACGATTATCGACACGCACGTCACCACGCTGGTGTCGGCGGCGTTCTTGTTGCTGTTTGGTTCCGGCCCGGTGCAGGGATTCGCGATTACGTTGATCATCGGTTTGCTGGCCAACGTTTTCACGTCAATCTTTGTGTCGCGCACGATCTTTGACTGGCACTTGTCGCGGATGGGCCGTCAGGAACCGCTAAGCATCTAGTTGTGAGGGAAATACGGGCATTCGAAATCTTAAGGGAACCGGCGGAAAAGGGGAACAAACCCCCAGTACCCGGTGTCCAATAAAGGCGGATTACTAACGCAATGGAATTGTTCAAAAACGTCAACGTGGATTGGATCGGCAAAGCGAAATACTTCGCTGCGCTTTCGCTGATTCTGCTGGCCCTCGGTTGGGCCTCGATTTTGAAGAATGGCGGCTTGCGTTACGGCATCGATTTTCGCGGTGGCACGCTGATTTACGTTCGCTTCGCGGGCACGCCTCCGGTGGACCAAATCCGGAAGGGACTTTCGGCCGCGGGACTTTCGGACAGCACCATTCAGACGATCAGCGACTCGGTGGTCGGCGGTTCGCAGAACGACGTCGTGATCGGACTCGAGCGCAAGGATCAGAGCGACGAATCACTGAACGCCGGCAAGCAAGCGATTCTCGACGTGCTTCACAAGACCTTCGGGACCGCGGAAGTTGCCGGCAAAGCCGATTTCAACTCCGCTACGAAGGATTCGCTGGCTGCCGTGCTCACGCAGAAAGACCCGCTCTCTTTGGGATTGAATGCTGGAGATCGCTACAATCAGCTCGCGCAGCGCCTGCTCGATGCGCGTGACAAAGATCACGGCGGCATCGTGACGAACTTCAACGATTTGAGCACTGTCGATGGCGCGAGTCCGGCCGTGCTTGCCGTACTGAACGGCAGCTTCGCGCTCGATAATTTTACAATTCGCAACGTGGAAGTCGTCGGCCCGAAAGTAGGCGCGCAACTGCGGCATCAAGCCATCTGGGCGACGCTGTACGCGCTGGCCGGCATGCTGGTTTATATCGCTTTCCGGTTCGAATGGGTTTATGGCGCGGCGGCGGTGATTGCCGTGTTTCACGACGTGTTAATTACCCTCGGTTTCTTCTCCCTGTTCCACTATGAAATTTCATTGACGGTCATCGCCGCTTTGCTTACATTGGTCGGCTACTCCATGAACGACACCATCGTAATTTTCGATCGGGTTCGGGAAGACACGCGATTGATGCGGCGCGACTCGTTTTCTGACATCGTGAACAAGGCCATCAACCAGACGCTTTCGCGAACCATTCTAACCAGCGGACTTACGTTTCTGACGGTCCTGGTCCTGTTCCTGATGGGCGGGCAGGTTTTGCGAGCGTTCTCTTTTGCTATGGTCGTGGGAGTTGTGGTAGGAACGTATTCCAGTTTCGGAATTGCAGCGCCGATCGTGGTGCTGTGGAGCAAGTATCGAGGGGACGGAACTGCCGTGCGTGCCGGATCCGCAGCCGACAAGCGCGTATTGGCAGAAGCAAGGAGGTAGTCATGTTTGACGATCTCGTAGTATCCAGCGCGAACCCGAAGAAGACGAACAAGCCCTGGACGGTTGCGCTCTCCATGATGATCCAGGTGGGAATCGTGATCGTCATGATCTTGATTCCGCTGATTTACACTGAAGCGCTGCCGAAGGGAATGCTCACCACCTTTCTGGCCGCTCCGCCTCCCCCTCCGCCGCCGCCTCCTCCCGCCGCGGCCGTAAAGATTGTGAAGCCGCAGGTGCACCTGATCCACAACGGTCAGATGATGGCGCCGACGGTGATCCCGAAGAAGGTCAACATCATTAAGGAAGAAGAGCAGCCACCCGACGTCGGCGCGTCCGGCGGCGTAATTGGCGGCGTGGCCGGCGGTTCCGCGGGCGGCGTGCTCGGCGGCATCATCGGCGGCACGTCCGGCTCAAACCTGCCTCCTCCACCTCCCAAGGTCAACAAGCCATTGAAGGTCGGCGGCAACGTGCAGGCGGCCAACTTGATTCGCCAAGTAACGCCGACCTATCCGCCGATCGCCAAGACAGCGCACGTTTCCGGCACCGTGGTGCTGCACGCGATTATTTCGAAGGACGGCTCGATCGAAGAGCTCACCTATATCTCCGGTCCGCCGCTGTTGATGAAGAACGCGATGGACGCAGTGCACCAGTGGCGGTACAGGCCCACCATGCTGAACGGCGAGCCGGTCGAAGTGGATACGACGATTTCTGTAGTCTTTACTCTAGGCGGTTAAGCAGTCACGGTTCGGGCCCTGTTGCGGGGCTGGGGCTGGCAGGGAATGAATTCCGACCGGCAGAATCTGACTGCCGAGATCGTCTTGAAGGAATGGAGGAGCTAACTCATGTTTGCGAATTTACTTTTGGCCACTGTGGTGCTGTTTCAGCAGCAAGCCGGCGAACCGAGCTGGGATCTGGTGTCGATGTGGCAGCACATGGACTGGCCGGCGAAGACCGTCGTATTCATTCTCTTCATTATGTCCGCCTGGTCCGTCGGTATCATGATCGACCGCGCCCTCATGTACAGCGCGGCCCGCAAGCAGTCCCGCGTGTTCGTGCAGCAGGTTGCCGGCGCGCTCAAGGACAATAAACTGGACGAAGCGATCTCGATCGCCGAGCGCAACAAGAAGAGCCACATCGCCAAGGTTGTTGCCACCGGTTTGTCGGAATTCCAGGCGGCCTCCGCGCAGGTCGGCGACGAAGAAGTGATCGAAGCCGCCAAGCGCGGTCTGGAACGCTCGGTCGCCATCGTGCACGCCGAAATGAAGCGCGGCCTTTCGGGTCTCGCCACCATCGGTTCCACCGCGCCGTTCGTCGGATTGTTCGGCACCGTGATGGGCATCATCGGCGCGTTCAAGGGCATTTCGGCTTCCAAGGCAACCGGTCTGTCGGCTGTGGCCGGCGGTATTTCCGAAGCTCTTTTGACCACCGCCCTCGGCTTGCTCGTCGCCGTGCCGGCTGTGTGGACCTTCAACTACTTCACTAACAAAGTCGAAGCGTTCGACGTGGAAATGGACAACTCCTCGATGGAGTTGATCAACTACTTCATCACGCGCCGCGGCGCAAAGAAGTAACCCAATGGCCTACAAGCCCAAAGCACCGCCGGTGATGGCGTCTCCCAACGTCATCCCCATGGCGGACATCATGTTGGTGTTGCTGATCATCTTCATGGTTATCACGCCCATGTTGCAGAAGGGCGTGTCCGTGGACATGGCCAAGGTAAACAATGCCCGGGACCTGCAGGACGCCGACCGCGATGACGCCATCATCATCGCCGTGGCACGGGATGGCAAACTTTACCTGGGCACCACGCAGATCGAGCTGGGCGACATCACCACGCGCGTAAAGGACCTGATCGCCAACCGCCTCGACAAAACCGTTTTCGTGCGCTCGGATTCGCGCGCGAAATATGGCGACGTCGTCAAGGCCGTTGACGAAGTCCGCTCCGCCGGCGTGGACCATCTGGGTCTGCTCACCGAAAAGAATCGTAACCGAGAAGCAACCGCTCCTCCCGCGCCTCCTCCCGGAACCTAGCAGCGGGGGCGGCGCCGCAGAGCCGGGGAATCCCGCTCTTTCGGAGCAGCCAGTCGGAAACCGTGGCGGTCCGTTCTCCGGACCGTCGTTTCAAAGGAGTCTTCCATGGGAATGTCAGTTGGCAATAGCGGCGGTGCGATGTCCGAACCGAACATCGTTCCGCTGATCGACGTCTTGCTGGTGCTGATCATCATCTTCATGGTGATTACGCCCACCACGCCGCAGGGTCTGGATGCGCTGGTGCCCCAGCCCACGCCGCCGAACCAAAAAGAAGATCCGAACCTGCTGCAGAAGACCATCGTCGTCCAGGTCACCGCGAACGGCAAAGTTCTGATCAATCAGGACCCGACGGAATGGGATGCGCTCGGTCCGCGCCTGGAAGATATTTTCAAACAGCGCGCCGAAAAAGTGGCCTTCGTGAAAGGCGACGATTCGGTTGAATTTGCCCAGGTGGCCCGCGCAATTGATATCATGCGGGGCGCGGGAATCGATAGCGTCGGCCTGATCACCGCCAAGATCGAAGCGGGCCAGTAGCGTGATTGCCGTGCGCGGCTCCGGCCGCGCGCGAGAATTCCCGGAGCACAGGAATTTCCCGCCGTACGATGCGGCATTTTCCCGCATCCAGCGCGGCCGCCCATTAAGGAGGGCAGGAATGAAGCGTCAGCCCCATACAACTCTATTGCTCGTCGCAGTGATGGCCGCGATCGCTTCGGGAGCCGCCTGCGATAAATTGCGCGCGCGTGACGCCCTCAACAAAGGCGTGCAGGCCTACAAAGCCGGCCAGACCGACGCCGCGATTGAAAATTTTAAGAAAGCCAAGGACCTCGATCCGAACCTGGTGAACGCGCGCCTTTACCTTGCCACCGCATACGCCGGCCAATACATTCCCGGCGCCCCGTCTCCTGAGAACATGCGAAACGGCCAGCAGGCGCAGGCGGAGTTCGAGCAAATTCTCCAGATGGATAATCAGAGCAACAATCTAAGCGCCATCGATGGCCTGGGCTCGATTCTCTACAACATGGGCGGTACGCCGTTCGAACCGAAGCTGTTCGATCAGTCCAAGGTCTATCACGAAAAGCACATTCAGTTGAAGCCCGATGACCCCGAACCCTATTACTGGCTCGGCGTGATCGATTGGTCGCTCGCTTTCCGCGGCAATAAGGACATGCGCGAGGAGTATAACAAGACCGCCAAAAAGACGATTCGCGATACCGATCCGATGCCCGCCGCGCTCGCCGCTCAATTCCAGCAGAAATACGGTGCGATGGTGGACGAGGGCATCACGAATCTGCAGAAGGCGATCCAGCTGCGCCCGGACTACGACGACGCCATGGCCTACCTGAACCTGCTCTACCGCCAGAAGGCAGACATGGAATCGACGCCCGAGGCGCGCGATGCGGACACCAAGCAGGCCGACGACTTGGTCGAAAAGGTGAAGGCCATCAAGCAGAAGAAGATGGATACACCCGCTCCCCAGTAGTCGATTCGAAAAACTCAGCAGGATTTCACGGCCGGCGGGTTTCCTACTCGCCGGCTTTTTTCTTGCCCGGGCCGTAAATCTTCCCCACGCCCGCCGATGGAAACGAGATAGACTTTGCCGATTCACAGTTTCGCGCGGGTTGTCTCCGCATCTCGAAGGGTGCTATCCACATGCGCAACGCAAACCGGCTTACCAAAATCGTTCTCGCCGCTGCGGCGGGGGCGCTCCTCTCTCTGGCGCTCGCCGCGCTTCCCATGCACCGCGCCCGCGTCCTGGCGCACGCAGACTCGCCCGACCCTTGGGACGCCTCGCAAACCGTCCAGCCTGCCGATCTGGCGCGCGAGCTGGCGGACGCTGCCTCGTCAAAGCCTACGGTGATCTGCGTGGGTTTCCGGCCGCTCTTCCAGGGAGCCCACATTCCCGGCGCCACCTTTCACGGCTCGACATCCAAGCCGGAAGCTGTGGCCGACTTAAAGACCTGGGCGCAGCCCTTGCCGCGCTCGACGAATCTGGTGGTGTATTGCGGTTGCTGCCCGATGCCCAAGTGCCCCAATATCCGGCCCGCGTTTGTGGCTCTGCGCGAAATGGGCTTCACGCACATGCGCGTCCTGATCCTGCCCAATGATTTCAACACCGATTGGACCGAGAAGGGCTATCCGGTCGAAAAGGCCAAGTAGCCGGCGAAGATCATCGCAATCCTCCCCGCTTGTAGCATTTTGAATCAGCCGTCCTATTAGCGCATTTAATACAATGCATTCATAAAACCGATGGATTCCGCCCCACGTAGATAGGCCGTCCGGACGCGCCCGGGACTAAAATAGGCGTTAGGATGAGCACGGCTGGCAAACCCGTCGTCACCCAGGCAGCCAAACGCAGCATCGACCTTCGGTTCGTCGAACTGATGGACAAGGTCCGCCGGAGCCGTCCGGGCGACGACCTCGAACTCCTGCGCCGCGCCTATGACTTCGCGGCCGAACAGCACAAAACCCAGTTGCGCCAGTCCGGCGAGCCCTTCCTGTCGCATCCCGTTGAAGTCGCCCACCTGCTCGCGGATATGAAGCTCGACGTAACCTCGCTGTGTGCTGCGCTGCTCCACGACGTGGTCGAAGATACCAAGATCCCGCTGGCTACAATCTCCGAGCAGTTCGGTCCAGACGTCGCGCGGCTGGTAGAAGGCGCCACCAAGATCAGCCGGCTCGACCTGCTGGCTCCCGAAGCGCGCCAGGCCGAAAACGTCCGCAAGATGCTGCTCGCCATGGTCAACGACGTTCGCGTGGTTGTGGTGAAGCTGGCCGACCGCCTGCACAACATGCGCACCCTGGAGTATCTCGATACCGACCGGCAGCAGCGCATCGCCCGCGAAACTCTGGACATCTACGCGCCGGTCGCGAACCGCCTGGGAATGGGCTTGATCCGCGGCGAGCTGGAAGATCTTTCCTTCCGCTATCTGGAACCCAACGCCTATTTCGAGCTGCAGAAAAAATTGGCTGTCAAGCAGCGCGCCTTCGACAAATTCCTGCAGGAAGTGCAGGAAACCATCCGCAACAAGATGGTCGAGACCGGAATTCCGGTCGAAGTGCAGGCGCGCGTAAAGCGCTTCTATTCGCTGCACACCAAAATTCAAAAGCAGCAGCGCACCATCGATCAGGTGTTCGACTTGCTTGCCGTGCGCGTGATTACAGACACGGTAAAGAATTGCTACGCCGCGCTCGGCGTGATTCACCAGATTTGGCCGCCGGTGCCCGGGCGCTTTAAGGACTACATCGCGATGCCGCGGCCGAACCTCTACCAATCGCTGCATACCGCGCTGATTCACGGCGGCCAGGCGTTCGAAGTGCAAATCCGCACGCAGGAAATGCATCGCATCGCCGAGCAGGGCGTGGCCGCCCACTGGAAATACAAAGACGGCACGCGCGAAGTTTCCAGCGCCGACGACCAGCGCATCGTCTGGATGCGGCAGTTGATCGAGTGGGTGCAGGAAATGCAGGAACCCAGCGAATTCCTGTCCACTCTGCGCGTCGATCTGTATCCCGAGGAGCTGTACACCTTCACGCCTCTCGGCCGCGTGGTTGTGCTGCCGCGCGCCGCCACGCCGATTGATTTTGCGTACGCGGTCCACACCGAAGTCGGCCACCAGTGCATCGGAGCGCGCGTGAACGGCGCGATCGTTCCGCTGCGCCATCCGCTTTCGAATGGCGACGTTGTCGAGATCGTGACCCAAAAAGGCCATGAGCCTTCGCGCGACTGGCTCTCGTTCGTTCAAACGTCCCGCGCGCGCAGCAAAATCCGCCAGTGGATCAACCTGCACGAGCGCGAACAAGCCAAGGCCGTGGGCAGCCGGTTGATCGAAAAGGAAGCGCGCGCCTCCGGAATTTCGCTCAAGAAAATTACCGATGAAGACTGGCAGCGCGTCGCCTCCGAATACGGCTGCGGCAAAATCGAGGATCTGCACGCCGACCTCGGTTACGGAAAATGGTCGGCGCGGCAAGTGCTGGCAAAGGCCTCCGGCCAGATTCTCGCCGAAAACGCCGAAGAAGCTCCGAAGCTCGGATCCACCGTCAAGAAAATGCTGGGCATCAACGACGGCGCGATTTTGGTGCGCGGCCACGACGATTTGATGGTGTACCGCTCGAAGTGTTGTAATCCGATTCCCGGTGACGACATCGTTGGCTACGTCACGCGGGGCCGCGGGATCGCCGTTCACAGCAAGACCTGCCCCAACGTGCAAAACTTGCTGTACGAGGCCGAGCGCCGCATTCCCGTCGAGTGGGCCGGCGAGACCCAGGCCACTTTCCCGGTTCGCCTGCGCATCTTCACCGAAGACCGCCCCGGCATGCTGGCCGACATTACGGCCGTGATCAGCGAGACCGGCGCCAACATTCGCACCTTCGAAAGCGGCGGCGGGCATGACCTGCGCGCCCGGATTGAAGTGGCGCTCGACGTCCACAATCGCAAGCAACTGGAGCGCATCCTGAGCGGCATCAAGCGCATTCCCGGCGTCTTCGACATCGAACGCGTGTACAACGTCTAGGCGCGCGCCGCCCGCAATAATCCGCCTTTCGCGCCACTCCCCAGCCCGGTAGAATTCCTACATCTTGAAGCGCTCCGCTCTCGTCCCGCTTGCCGCCATTTTCAGTACGGCGCTCATTCTTTTGTTATCGGGCTGCGCCGTGCAGCTCGCGCCTGGCTACCAGATCACCCAGCAGACCGAAGACATCCGCTTCGCGGCATCGCCGCAACCGGAGCTGCGGATTCGCAGCTCGTACACCGTTTCGAACATCGGAACCGCGCCACTCGATTCCATCGACGTCGGCCTGCCCGACGAAAAAGCCTACGGACGCGTGAATGTGCGCGTCACGCTCGACGGCCATGAAACGCAGTTCGTGAATCTGCCGGAGGAATATCAATTTTCGCAGCCCGACGCTCGCCGAATTGCGTTCACCTCGCCGTGGCAGCAAAAGGAGCGCCACGATCTGGTGATCGAATACTCGTTCGTCGCGCCGCAAATTTCCGGCGCGCGCATCTCGCTCGCCGCGGATGGTTTTCATCTCGGCGCGCAGGGATGGCAGCCGGCGCTGTTGAAACCCCGTCACGTTTTATCGGACACTCCCATCCGCCCCGTCCGATCGCGATATACGGTTGAGGTTCCTACCGATTTTCAGATTCTCGCGCGCGGCAAGCAGAGCCAGCGCAAACAAAACGGCTCTCAAACCGAGTACCGATACGATCTGCGCGCGGAAGATTTAGACGTGTACGTGGTGGCTGGGCATTACGTCGAATCCTCAGCCAACGGAAAATCCCCCGTTCAGTTTTGGACGAAATCGCCGCTGACCGATGACCCATCGCACGCGGAATCCGAAATCGCCGCCGCTCGCGAAATCCTCGAAAAAGACTTCGGGCCGCTCGATAAGAATATCCGCGCCGTTCATATCGTCGAATGGCAGGGTTTTGGCGAAACGGCGCAAGATGCACAATCCGCCGCCGCGGTTGGGTTTCCGGGGGGTGCGCTGGTCAATGCCGCGGAATTGGCGCGCGGCATCAACAGTCCGGAATTTCTCGCCGATGCCACCGAAGCACTGGCGCAAAGCTGGTTTTCCGATCAAATTTATCCCGCGCCCAACGCGGTGATCGGCATCGGTTACGGGCTCGCCGGTTACGCGTCTATTACGGTCGATGAACAACGCAGCGGAGACAGCGCCCGGCAGAAGCGAATCCAGCAGTTTCTCGCGCGGTACGACGACGGGGTGAAGCGGCTTGCCGGCAAGCAAATCGATGGCAAACCCCTCGCCGAAGAATCGATCATCGCCACGTCGCCATCCGATCCATACGACCAGCGCCGCGTCAGCCTGGCGAAAGCGCCGCTATTTTATGCCGCACTCGAAGACGCCGCCGGCGCCGGAAACGTCCGCACGGGGCTTGCGCACGTGGTGAAAACACTTCGCGGGCAGCAAGTCACTTTCGACGACATTCGCTCCGCCATCGAGAGTGCGTCCGGCAAAAATCTCGCGGGACTGTTTCGCGCGTGGCTGTACAATCCCGGCATTCCGCGGGATTTTCGCGAGCGTTACGCGCCCGCAAGCGCCTCAAACCCATAGCATCGTAAAGCCGTTGAACTTCAGGAGGAATGCATGAAGGAAATCGTCGCCACGGAGAAAGGCCCTAAAGCGATCGGCCCGTACTCCCAGGCCATCAAAGCCAACGGATTTATTTTTATGTCGGGCCAGATTCCATTCGATCCAGCGACGGCCAAAATCATCGAAGGCGATATCGCCGCGCAAACCGCCCGCGTGCTGGAAAATCTCAAAGCGATTCTCGAAGCCGCCGGTTCGTCGCTCGACCGCGCCGTGAAGGCCACCGTGTTCCTGAAAGACATGAACGATTTCACCGCGATGAACGAAGTGTACGGCAAATATTTCGTCGCCAATCCGCCCGCGCGTTCCACCGTCGAAGTCGCTCGCCTGCCGCGCGACGTTCGCGTGGAAATCGAATTGATTGCGCTGGCATAGGCTCGCTCGCACACCACGCAAGGAGGTCTCGCACATGAATAAGATCACCTTCGGCCTTTTGCTCGGCGCGTTTCTGGGAATTTTCGATGGACTCACTGCCTGGTTTACGCCCGAAGTACGCCCGATGCTGATGCAAATCGTCATCGGTTCGGTCATCAAGGGTCTCGTTGCGGGCCTGATCATCGGCATTTTTGCGCGTTATATCCCGTCGTTGCCGCTCGGCGTGTTGTTCGGTCTCGCGGTCGGTCTGGCACTCGCCTACGGCGTTGCGCGCATGCAGGGAAAGCACTACCTGGAAATCCTGGTGCCCGGCGGCTTGGTCGGCTTGATCCTCGGCTACGCCACGCAGAAATTTCACAGCTCGGACGCAGCCACCTAGCCCGATTCGCGTCCCGATTCGGCACCGTTATCGAATCGCCGCCTTTGCGCCTGCCGATTGGCACGTCGCCCTATTTTTCGCTATCCTAGAGGCGTTCATAATTCAGCAAAGATATCGAGGCACAATCGCTCTGGCGCACACTTCACCCCTCCGTGCGATGAACGCAGGAATGCCACTCCGTCCGTGGCGCCCGAACTGGCTGGCGGCGCCGCACACGCGATGCGCGATTCCAAATCTGAAATGACCGGGTGGCTAAATGGGTGAGTCCCAGTTTGACCTGATCGTAATCGGCAGCGGTCCCGCCGGCCAGAAAAGCGCCATCTGCGCCGCCAAACTGCGCAAGCGCGTCGCCGTAATTGATCGCACCCTGATGATCGGTGGCGTCTGCGTTCACACCGGCACGATTCCCAGCAAAAGCGTCCGCGAAGCGATTTTTCAGCTCACCGGAAACGCGGTGAAGGCGTTTTACGGCGATCACTACAAAGGAAAAAACGACATCACCATGCAGGACCTTGCCTTTCGCGTGCGCGCCACCATCGCCCGCGAAACGGAAGTGATCCGCGCCCAACTGAAGCGCAACCACATTCAAATTTTTCAGGGCACCGCGAAGTTCGTGGATGCTCACACCCTGGAAGTGCAGGGCGAATCGGAAAAGATTACGCTTCGCGGCGACAACATCATGATCGCCTGCGGCACTCGCCCGGCGCGCAATCCGGATATTCCGTTTGACGATAAGCGCATCGTGGATGCCGACCACCTGAGCAGCCTCGAGGGATTGCCGCGCGAAATCATCGTCGTCGGCGCCGGCGTCGTGGGCCTGGAATACACTTCGTTCCTCGCCGCGCTGGGTACGGAAGTAACTCTGATCGACCAGCGCCCCACGCTGCTTGATTTCATCGACCGGGAAATTATGGAGTCGCTCGCCTACCACCTGCGCCAAAACAACACCGTCTTCCGACTCGGCGAAAAAGTCACGCGCGTGGGCATCGACCCCGTCCGCGATCGCGTTTTTGCCGAACTGGAAAGCGGCAAAAAAATTCAAGCCGACGCGCTGCTGTACGCCGTCGGGCGCCAGGCCAACGGCGATCAACTCGGCATCGAAGCCGCCGGCATCACTCCTGACTCACGCGGCAAAATCGCGGTAAACGAAAATTTCCAGACCCAGGTTCCCAACATCTACGCCGCTGGAGACATCATCGGCTTTCCTGCGCTCGCCAGCACGTCGATGGAGCAGGGGCGCCTGGCAAGCTGCCACATGTTTGGCGTGCCCGCCGAGCGCATGACCGAACTATTCCCATTTGGCATTTACACCATCCCGGAAATATCCATGGTCGGTGAAACCGAAGAAACCCTCACCAAGAACAAGGTGCCCTACGAAATCGGCGTCGCAAAATACAACGAACTCGCGAAGAGCATGATGCTCGGCGACGAGACCGGCATGTTGAAACTGCTCTTCGATCGCAACACCAAAAAACTGCTCGGCGTTCACGCCATCGGCCAGCGCGCCACCGAAATCATCCACATCGGCCAGGCCGTGCTGTATTACGGCGGCACGATCGAATATTTCCGCGACACTGTTTTCAACTATCCGACGCTCGCCGAAGCCTACAAAGTCGCGGCCCTCGACGGAATGAACAAGCTCTAACGCCGCCGTCCGGTAGCCTTCGCCGCGCACCGGCCGGGGTCCCCGAGATTCTTCGCACCTTCCATGGCTGTGCTTTCATCCAAGCGGGTGTAACCTTACAATTCACGCTCAGGAACCTCTTATGCCGAAGCCCATCATCCTTACCGTTGACGACGACCCGGAAGTCCTTCGGGCCATCGAGCGCGATTTGCGCAAGCGCTACTCCGAGCATTACCGCGTGATCCGGGCCGAATCCGGCGCGAGCGCCCTCGAGACTCTGCGCACCCTGCAAAAGCGCAACGATCCCGTCGCCTTGTTTCTTGTCGATCAGCGCATGCCGCAAATGACCGGCGTCGCCTTTCTTGCCGAAGCCATGCGCCTGTATCCCAACGCCAAGCGCGTGCTGCTGACCGCCTATGCGGACACCGACGCCGCCATCCGCGCCATTAACGAAGTACAAATTCAGAATTACCTGCTGAAACCGTGGGACCCGCCCGAGCAAAAGCTCTATCCGGTGATCGACGACTTGCTCGCCGATTGGCAGGCGAACTACCGCCCGGGATTTGAAGGAGTGCGCATCCTCGGCAGCCGGTGGTCGCCGCAATCGTTCCGCATTCGCGATTTTCTGGCGCGCAGCCACGTACCCTACATTTTTCTCGACGTAACCACCGAGCCGCAGGACCCCGAAGTGAAGCGACTCACCGAATCGTTGGGTGAAGACGCTCACCGCCTTCCACGCGTCTTTTTCGCCGACGGCACAAATCTCGCCGAGCCCACCACCGCGGACGTGGCCGCAAAACTCGGCCTTCGCACCCAGGCCGAACAAGCTTTCTACGATTTGGTGATTGTCGGCGGTGGTCCCGCTGGTCTTGCCGCCGCCGTGTACGGCGCGTCCGAAGGCCTGCGCACTGTGATGGTCGAGCGCGAAGCGCCCGGCGGCCAGGCCGGCCTCAGTTCGCGAATCGAAAATTATCTCGGGTTTCCCTCCGGCCTTAGCGGCGGCGATCTGGCTCGCCGCGCGGTGATGCAGGCTCGCCGCTTTGGCGTGGAAATTCTCGCGCCGCAGGAAGTGGTTGGCCTCCGTGTGGACGGCCCCTACCGCATCATCAAATTGCAGGGCGGCAACGAAATTTCCTGCCATGCGCTGCTGATCGCCACCGGCGTTCAATGGCGAATGCTTGACGTGCCCGGAATCGAGCGGCTGCGTGACGCGGGCGTGTACTACAGTTCATCGCTCACCGAAGCGGCCGCCTGCAAAGACGAAGACGTCTACATGGTCGGCGGCGCCAACTCCGCCGGCCAGGCCGCGCTTTATTTTTCCGAGTACGCAAAACGCGTGGTCATGTTGATCCGCGGAAACTCGCTCGACGCCACCATGTCGCAATACCTGATCGACGAAATCAAAAAGAAATCCAACATCCACATCGAAGTGAATTCCACCGTTGTGGAAGCGCACGGCGAAGATCACCTGGAAGAAATTTCCATTCACTGCGCGCAGACCAACGAGACCAGCCGCGTCCCTGCCGGCTCGCTTTTCATTTTCATCGGCGCCGAACCGCACACCGAATGGCTCGGCGACGTGATCGTCCGCGACGAGCGCGGCTTCATTCCCACGGGCACCGCGCTGATGAAAGACGGCAAGCGGCCCCACGGATGGACGCCCGATCGCGACCCGTGGCTATTCGAAACCAGCGTGCCCGGCGTGTTTGCCGTCGGCGACGTTCGCCAGGGATCGGTGAAACGCGTCGCGTCCGGAGTCGGCGAGGGTTCCGTCGCTATTCAATTCGTGCACCAGTATTTGAAAAAGGTCTGACATGGAACCCACCATTACTTCGCCATCAAACGTTAAGCCGCTGCAGCAGGCCCTGCGCGATATTCCCGTGCTCGCCGATTTGCCCGAGGATCACATCGCCTGGCTGGCGACCCATGCAGAGGACCTGTGGGCCGAACCAAACCAGGTAATTTTTAAGCAGGGCGAGCCGGCCGTGAATCTGTATTTCGTTCTGGAAGGCGAAGTGACCATCCAGCGCGAGGATGTTCCCGACTCGCCGATTTTTATAGCGCGCGCCGGGCAAGTCACCGGCAAGCTGCCGTTTTCCCGCATGGTGAAATCGGGCGGCACGGCTCGTGCCGTTGTTCGCACCCGCGGCGCCACCATTCACGAAAGCCTTTTCCCCGAAATGCTCACCGCAGTGCCCGAATTATTGCAGCGCCTGGTTGCGGTGATGGCCGACCGCATCCGCGAATCGACCAAGCTGGATGTGCAGCGCGAAAAATTGATGGCGCTTGGCAGGCTTTCCGCGGGTCTCGCGCACGAACTCAACAATCCCGCTGCCGCCATTGGCCGCTCGGCCGCCGGCTTGCGCGAGACGCTCGACGCGCTTCGCTTCGCCGGCCTTCGCGTAAGCCACCATTATTTGACCGTCGAGCAGACCAACTTCATCGACGAGTTCGAGCAGAATCTTTTGGATCGCCTCGCCGTCACGCGCATTCCCGATCCCGTTGCCGACAGCGACCGCGAAGAGCAAATCGCCACATGGCTGGAATCGCGCAGTGTGAAAGACGGGTGGGAGCTGGCCCCGCTGCTGTCCGAGGCCCAGACCGGGCTCGCAAGCCTCGACGAATTCTCGAAACAAATCGGCGCCGACGCGTTTCCCGATGTGCTGTCTCGCATTGTCCGCCGCCTGACGGCCTATCGCCTGCTGCAGGAAATCGAAAACGGCTCCAAGCGCGTTTCCGAGCTGGTTCGCTCCATCAAGGAATATTCCTACATGGATCAGCCCGCCGAGCAGGAAGTGGACATCCACCAGGGAATCGAAAGCACGCTGACGATGATGAATCACGTGCTGAAGCAAGGCATCACCGTGGTGCGCGATTATGACAAGACGCTTCCGCCGATTTGCGCGCGCGGCAGCGAACTCAACCAGGTGTGGACGAATTTGATCGACAATGCGGCAGCGGCGATGAACGGCAGCGGCGAGCTTCGAATTCACACCTCCCGCGAAAACGACCGCGTGCTCGTTGAAATTGCCGACAACGGTCCCGGGATTCCTGCCGAAATCCAGACGCGCATCTTCGAGCCGTTTTTCACCACCAAACCGATGGGGCAGGGCACGGGACTCGGACTCGACGCCGTTCGCCGCATCATCACCACGCATCATGGCGACATTCGCGTGCAATCAAAGCCGGGCGAAACCGTATTTCAGATTCGCCTGCCCATTTCCAAACCAAAGGCGTAGCCGCGATCTCTCCGTTCGTCGTTGACATCTCCACCCGCGCAGCCCGAATATCGTGCGGTGCGGAAATTCGCACGCGGAGCCCCACATCTCGATGTCCGACGTCCCACAATTTCACCGCCCTTCGCCGCGCACCCAGCCGGACTATCTCTATCCTCCGTACGTTTCCTCGAAAAAGCGCGCGCCGTCGAAGCCTCTGATTGTCGTTCCGCACACTCTGTCCGAAATCACCGGACCCGTTTTCGGCCACGAAGACATCGGCGAAAACGACAACGATCTCACCCGCCAGCACTCCGGCGAACCGATCGGCGAACGCATCATCGTCAGCGGGCGCGTGCTCGATGATTCCGGACGTCCCGTTCCGAACGCGCTGATCGAAGTCTGGCAGGCCAACGCCGCGGGCCGCTACGCGCACCGAATCGATCAGCACGCCGCGCCGCTCGATCCCAACTTTACCGGATGCGGACGAATGCTCACCGATGCCGAAGGCCGCTACCGCATGACGACCATCAAGCCGGGAGCGTATCCGTGGCAGAACCATCCCAATGCCTGGCGGCCCGCCCACATCCACATGTCGCTTTTCGGCGCGGGGTTGCTCTCGCGCCTGGTCACGCAGATGTATTTTCCCGGCGATCCTTTGATGGCCCACGATCCGATTTTCCAGAGTATTGCGGACGACAAAGCGCGCGCGCGTCTGATTTCCGCATTCGATTTCGAAACCACGGTTCCTTCGCACGCTTTGGGCTACGTGTTTGATATCGTTCTCCGCGGTCGCGACGCTACGCCGATGGAGCCTCACCGGTGATGCACACACTGTGAGCCGCGTCCACACACCGTCGCAAACCGTCGGCCCGTTTTTTCATCTGGGCCTGCAGGGTTTGGACAACGCTTCGCTCGCGCCGGAGGGCACGCCGGAAAGCGAAATCGTCGCGATTCGCGGCAAACTGTACGACGCGGATTTGAATCCCGTCCCTGACGCGCAGCTCGAAATCTGGCAAGCGGATCCACAGGGCAGCCACGCGAGCCGGCATTTCTCCGGCTTTGGTCGCATTCCCACGAACCCGCACGGCGAATTCCATTTCACCACCGTCAAACCCGGCACGGTCGCGGGTCCAAACGGTTCCACCCAGGCGCCTCACATTGTGGTTTTGCTTTTCATGCGCGGCCTGCTGAAACATCTCGCCACGCGCATTTATTTCGCCGGTGACCCGCGCAATGATTCCGACCCGGTCCTGCTGCACGTTCCCGTGGAGCGTCGCGTCACCCTGCTTGCTACCAGCCAGCCCTCCGCGCCGAATCATTTCGAGTGGAATATCGTGTTGCAGGGCGAAAACGAGACCGTCTTTTTCGATTTATAGTTCGCTCTCTGATCTCTGCTCTCGGCTCTCTGCGCTCCGGGCGAACCTCCGGCGAACTGCCCGCGCCGCTGCCGGGGCCCATGAAAATCGATGGGCTTGAGAGTATGATGTTGACCGGCACCCCGCACCACTGGCCGCAAAGGACCTGCCATGGACCACCGGTTCACGCTTGGCGTTGAAGAGGAATTCCAGATCGTCGATCCCCAGACCGGCGCGCTGCGCTCGCACGTCAGCGAATTGATGGAAGCCTCCACGCCAAGCCTCGGCGAACAGGTCAAGCGCGAGATGCACCAATCGATCGTCGAAATCGGCACAAACATCTGCGCCGACGTGAACGAACTGAACGTCAACATGCGAAGAACGCGCGGAGAATTGGTGCGCGCCGCCGAAAGCCGCGGCCTGCAAGTCGCCGCCGCCGGCACGCATCCGTTTTCCAGTTGGATCGATCAGGTCATCTCGCCTGGCGAACGCTACCAAAACATTGTGGAAGAAATGGGCCAGTTGGCCCGCTCGCTCTTGATTTTCGGCATGCACGTTCACGTCGCCATGCCGGACAAATCCACCATGATCGAACTGATGAACATGGCGCGCTATTTTTTGCCGCATCTACTCGCGCTTTCCACCAGTTCGCCGTTCTGGATGGGCCGCGACACCGGCCTGAAATCTTTCCGCACCACGGTGTTTCGCCGTTTTCCGCGCACGGGCATTCCCGATCATCTGCACTCGTGGAATCAGTACGAAGATTACGTCGAACTGCTCGTCCGCACGCACTGCATCGACAACGCCAAGAAAATCTGGTGGGACGTTCGCCCGCACCCCACGTTTGGAACTTTGGAATTTCGAATTTTTGACGTGGTCACGAAAGTGGACGAGGCTGTCGCCATCGCCGCGCTCACCCAAGCCATCGTCGTAAAGCTGCACCGCCTTTATACCCGCAACCTGGGTTTCCGCATGTATCACCGCGCCTTGATCGAAGAAAACAAATGGCGCGCCGCTCGCTGGGGCGTCGAAGGCAAGCTGATCGACTTCGGCAAGCAAGCCGAAATTCCCATGAGCATCTTGATTGAAGAACTCTTCGAGTTTGTGGACGACGTAGTGGACGATCTCGGCAGCCGCGCCGCTCTCGAACCGATTCACCGCATTTTCCGCGAGGGCACCGGCGCCGAACGCCAGATGCGAGTATTCAAAGAAACGGGCGATCTGAACGCCGTGGTGCGCCATATCATCGCCGAGACCCGCGCCGGCGTTTCGATTCCATCCACGTCCGCGGCTGGAAATCCGGGCAACGATTGAAGCGGTGGAGATTCGCCGGAGATTTCGTTCCATACGGAAGTAACGCGACACACGGAAGGAGCGCGCAACATGAAGATCGGATTGCTCTGCGGCCGCGAATACAGTTTTCCGCCGGCGTTCATCGATCGAGTGAACGAACTCGGCGCCAAAGACGGCATCACCGCGGAATTTGTGAAGCTTGGCGGCACGATCATGGGCGAGCCCGCTCGCTATCGCGTGATCGTCGATCGCATCTCGCACGAAGTCGAATACTATCGCGGCTATCTGAAGCACGCCGTCCTGCAGGGCACCTATGTGATCAACAATCCTTTCTGGTGGACCGCCGACGATAAATTCTTCAACTACTCGGTCGCCAGCAAGCTCGGTGTTGCCATTCCGAAAACGATTTTGCTTCCGCAGAAGGGCTACCCGTCCGACGTGGACATCAACTCCGAATCGCTCCGCAATCTCGAATACCCCATTCAGTGGGACGAGCTGCTCGATTACGTCGGCAGGCCCGCGTTTCTGAAGCCCTACTCCGGCGGCGGCTGGAAGCATGTGTACAAAGTTCACAACAAAGAGGAATTGATCGCCGCCTACGACGGCACGTCGCCCTATTGCATGACGCTCCAGGAAAATGTGAACTTCGACAAGTACGTCCGCTGTTTCACCTTCGGCAAGATGGACATTCTGCCCGTGGTGTACGATCCCGGCCAGCGCCGCTACCTGATCGATCACAAATATTTGTCCGACGAACTCGGCGCCCGCGTGGTGCAGGACGCACAGACCATCAATCAGGCGCTCGGCTATGAAATGAACACGATCGAATTCGCCATCAAAGACGGCGTTCCGTATGCCATCGATTTCCTGAATCCGGCGCCCGATTTCGAGCGCGACCGCATCACCGATTTTTATTTCCAGATCGTGGTGGACCGCATGGCCAAGCTGGTCATCGACCGCGCCCTCCACGGCGAGCCTTCCTATCCGTGGCCGCGTTGGGAACAAATGCTGGGCGTCGGCGCCGCTTCCGGTTTTACGGGAGCGCCGGGAAAACCCATCGGCGTGTCGTCGTCTCCGTCTGCGCCCGCGGCAGCCCCCAAGCCGCGCACCGGAGCAAAACCTGCATGAGCGGGTCGGCTCAGCCGTCTCCCACACCGGCCCCGCCGGTGGAATTCTGGAATAGCCTTCTTCGTCCGGATGTGGAGCTGTCGCCCGCCTTCGCGCTTGAGCTAAATAAAAAAATGCGTGCCGAGCGGCTTACCTTCGGCGAACGCATTCACTGCCCCTTCCTGCGTCCCTTCTTTCTTTCGGCTGAGGACGAAAAGCGCGTGCGCCCCGTTGCCGAAGCGATTGCCGCGCTGGGAGAGCGCGTGGTGAAGCAATCGCTTGCGGATCCGAATTTGATGGCGCAGTCGGCGCTGAGCGACGAAGAAGAGCGCCTCGCGCGCCTGAATCCGCGCTACATCACCTCGAGCACCGCGTCCCGCCTTGACGCTTTTCTGCTTCCCGGCTCGCTTCAATTCGCCGAATACAACGCCGAGTCGCCCGCCGGGCTCGGCTACGCGGAAACTCTCGCCGACGTATTTCTCGGGCTGGACGTGATGCATCGCTTCGAACAGCGCTACGCCGTGCGCAAATTCCCGCTGATGAAACTGATCCTCGAAGCGCTTCTCGAAAGTTACCGCGAATGGGGCGGCAAAGCGTCTCCGCCGGTAATCGCCATCGTGGACTGGCGCGAAGTGCCCACATTTTCCGAATTCGAAATTTTGCAGGCGCACTTCGAAAAATCCGGCGTCCCCACGATTTTGGCCGACCCGCGCGATCTCGTCTTTGAAAACGGCAAGCTCACCGCCCGCGGCCATACGATCGATTTGGTGTATCGCCGCGTTTTGATCAACGACATCATCGCCAAGCCCGCCGAGTGCGCCGCGCTCATCGCCGCGTACGCCGCAAACGCCGTCTGCGTCGCCAATGCGCTCACCTGCAAAATCCCGCACAAGAAATCGTTCTTCGCCGTTCTCACCGACGAGCGAAACCACGCGCTATTTACTTCCGTCGAGCACGACCTGATCCAACAGCACATTCCCTGGACCCGTTTGCTTGCCGACACAAAAACCACGCGCGAAGGCGAATCGTTCGGCCTGCTTGAGTACGTCCGCAAGCGCCGCAACGATTTCGTTCTCAAGCCAAACGACGAATACGGCGGCACCGGCGTCACCCTCGGCTGGGAAACCGACGAATCGCAATGGGACGCCGCCCTCGACCGAGCCCTCGCCGATCCCGCCAGCGCGTGGGTCGTTCAGGAACGCATCAACGTTCGCCGCGAAGTCTTTCCGATGCAAACCGGCAGCGGAATTCAAATGCGCGACATGCTCGTCGATTTCGCTCCATACATTTTTCGCGGCAAAGTCTCCGGCTTCCTCACGCGCCTGAGCGCCACCGGCCTCGCCAACGTAACCTCCGGAGGCGGCCAAGTGCCGTCCTTCCTCGTCCAACTCAAGCAATAGCGCCAAAATGTTTTGCGCTCCCGTTCGCCGCACGCCACGCGATATACTCGCGGAGGCGTATCGGACGCCACCGTGTCCGCGGGAAGGGCTGAGCCCATCGAGATCGCGCACTTTACAATCGAACGACCGTCTTCTTGGAAGCCCATGCACGCGGACACGGGGCAGCCGTTCCAAAGGAGATCGTCATGTCCGATACACGTCCTTTGCTGTTGCCGCTTCGCCGCCTTCCCGATCAACCCAATCTTGAGCAACTTCGCAAGCAAGCGAAAGATCTGTTGCACGCCTATCGCGCCGCCGAGTCAGCCGCGGTCGCCGAAGTAAACCACTTCGAGAAAATTCCAGACGCCGCAACTTTCGCGCTCAACGACGCTCAGCGCATTCTCGCCCGTGCCTACGGTTTCGCGAGTTGGTCGAAACTGAAAGCGTTCGTCGATGGCGCAAACGCCGCGCGCTTCCTCAATGCTGCGAAGAATGGCGATCTGGCGCTCGTCCGCTCGCTGATGGCCAGCCGCCCCGAACTTGTCGGCATGGGTACGTCCGCTAACGGGGAATATCGCGCCATCCATTACGCCGTGATGAATCGCGACGCAGCCATGACGCGTTTGTTGATGGAGGCGGGCGCCGACGCACGGCAGGGAATTTACCCGCATCGCGATGCGACCACGGCACTCGCGCTTGCACAGGAGCGCGGCTTCGATGACGTCGTCGCGGTGATCGAGCAAGAAGAACGCCACCGCCGCGAAGACCTAAGCTGCATGAACGCGACCGTCACGCCGGCGCAGGATCAGATCAGCGCAGCGATCTCGAGCGGCGATCGCGGCGAAGCGATACGCTTGCTCGAAGCCGACCCTTCGCAAATTCAAGCCTGCGATCGCAACGGACGCACGCCGCTACACCTCGCCGCGCAGGAAAACGACGTGGAACTCGTCGCATGGCTCCTCAATCGCCGCGCCAGTCCGCGAAAGCTCGATCCCCACGATCTCGCGCCCATCGACCTTGCCGCGCTAGCCGCCGACCCGCGCAACGACGCCGCCGAGAAATTTCCTGCGACTGCGCGGCTGCTGCTCTCGCACGGTTCGGAGCTTACGATTCGCGCCGCCGTCGCGCTGGGCAACGAGCCCCGCGTGCGCGAACTCACCGCCGCCTATCCTGCGCTGCTTCAAAAGATCAGCACCTTTGGCGGCGGTTTGGTCACGCTCGCCGTAAATCACCGGCAAATTGAAATGGTTCGCTTGCTGCTCGATCTCGGCGCGGATGTAAACGAACGCACGCTCCTTGCCGAAGAGGAAGAACCGCAGGAAAGCTGGGGCATGCCGCTGTGGTATGCCGCGCTCGCGGGTGATTTCGCCCTCACGAAATTGCTGCTCGATCGCGGAGCCGATCCCAACGCCAATGTGTACGCTTCCGGGTGGCCCCTGCGCAACGCATGGAATCATCGCGACGCGAGCGTGAAAAACTTGCTGCTGGAGCGCGGCGCTACACCGAAGCCCTACATGGTCGCCGAAATGCACGACGTCGCCGAAGCGCAGCGCTTGCTCGAGCAAAATCCCGACGATGAAGAGTTGGCCAACGAACTTGTCTGGTCCGCCGCCGATCACGGCTGCCCCGAAATCGTCGAACTCGGACTGCCGTACTTGAAATGGCCGCGCAACGACGAACGCTGGAACTGGATTCTGATGCAGCCGATCCGCGGCGGTAACGGCGATGCTCCAACGAAGGACGGTTTTTTCGCGTCGCTCGCGGCGATTCTGCGTGCGGGCGTCGATCCGGACGTTCCGCGCTTTGGCCGCACCGCGCTTCACTACGCTGCGGCGCGGCACCGATCGGCGTCCGGCAAAGATCGGGCGCACTTCGCGGAAATGTTGCTCGATCACGGCGCGAGTGTTTCACGCCGCGACGATCTGCTCAAATCGACGCCGCTCGGCTGGGCCTGCCGCTGGGGCCGAAAAGAAATTGTCGAGCTGCTCCTCGAACGTGGCGCTCCCGCGCACGAACCCGACGCCGAACCGTGGGCCCAGCCGATTGCCTGGGCGCGCAAGATGAATCACCCTGAAATCGTCGCGTTGCTAGAGCGCCACGCGCAACCCGGCGAGCCGCAGCGGGACTAGCTCGCCGGCGTTACAGCTCGCGAAAACCTGCATGAATTCATGGAAAATCGCGTCCGCAGTATTTACAATACTTGGATGAATTTTGGACCTGCTCAGCCAGAACTGCTGCCCGGCGCCAAGAACGCCATCGAAACCTGCCTCGCCATCAAGCCCGGCGAACGCGTCGCGCTGATTGGCGACATTCCCAGCAAAGCCGTGGCCGCCAGCCTGGCCGAAGCTCTCAAGGATCGCGGCGCCATCTGGGACGCATTTCTACTGGAAGATCTCGCGCCGCGTCCGCTCAAGCGCGCCCCGCAAGCCATTCTCGATGCGCTGGGCCGCGCCGATGCCGGAATTTTGTGCATGACACCTCAAGAGGGTGAACTCGGGGCGCGCAAAGATATCGTCGGCGTCGTCGAACGCCGCCACATCCGCTACGCCCACATGATCGGCGTCACGCCCGAAATTATGCAGCAGGGAATGCGCGCGGATTACACCATGGTCGATCGCCTGAGCGAAAAGCTCTTGCAGCGCATGCACGACGCAAAATCGCTCACCGTGAAGACCGACGCCGGCACGTCGCTCGTCTCCACCTTTGATGCAAAGCTCGACTGGGTGAAGACCAGCGGCTTGATCAACACGCGCTACTGGTCGAACCTTCCCGCGGGAGAGGTTTTCACCACGCCCGCAAAGGTGGACGGCACATTCGTGTGCGACGGCACTGCCGGAGATCATTTCTGCGGAAAATACGGCGATTTGCAGAAAACGCCGCTAACGCTCGAAATCACCGCAGGCCGCCTGACGAAAGCCACCTGCGAACGCAAAGACCTCGAGGCGGAATTCTGGAGCTACTGCCACACTGACGAAAATAGCGATCGCGTCGGCGAGCTGGCCTTCGGCACCAACATCAGCCTTTCGGAATTTATCGGGGTGCTGTTGCAGGACGAAAAATTTCCCGGCGTGCATCTCGCGTTCGGCGACCCCTACGGCAGCCAGACGCACGCGCAGTGGAGTTCACGCACGCACGTGGACGTGCTGGCGCGGCGCTGCAATGTGTGGATCGATCAGGACCAGGTGATCTCCAACGGCCGCTACATGCTCGACCGCCTCGGTCTGGCGTAGTTTCCGCGGAAAACGCTAAAACAACTGGCTCACGTATTCCCACATCTGGTGCTTCCAATACGGCCAGTCGTGCCCGCCCTGCGGTCCCCAATTATCGAGATGATGATGAATTCCGCGGCTTGCGAGGACTTCCGATAGCCGGTACGACGGCCCGCTGTGCTCCCACGGACCCGTGCCGGTAGCGATGTGAATGTCGCACTGCGAAAGCAGCCACAACTGGTGGCTGTCCGAAAGATTCGCCAGATAATCCACGGGATTATTGAAGTAGGTGTTGTCGTCGTACATTCCGCTCATAAACCCGCGAATGTCGTACACGCCGGAAAGCGCGAAGCACCGGCGGAATACGTCCGGATGTTTGAACAAAGTATTCGCGGCGTGGTACGCGCCAAACGAAGCGCCCATCGTGGAAATCGCGATCCCCGGCGATTTGCAACTGTCCCAGATGAACGGCACCACCTCTTCGCGCATGTACGCGTCGAATTGCGATTGCATGTAGCTGCGATGAAACGGATGCGCGCGCTTGTTATAAAACGTCGCGTGGTTCACCGAATTCACGCTGAAAAATTTCACCCGCCCGGCGTCGATCAGCGGCGAAAGCGCGCCGATCAGTCCTTGATTTTCCAGCTCCCACTCGTCGCCCGCGCTCGTCGGGAATCCCACCAGCGGCATTCCGTAGTGGCCGTACACCACCACGCCCATTTCCATTCCCAGCCGGTGCGAATACCAATGGTGATAGTCCCTTTGCATGGTGCTCCTGCGCGGACGCCTGCGTCCCGTGCGCGCTCTACCAGATGAAACGCGCCGTATTATACGGCGTTTTCCGCGCACCCGATGCGGAAACCCATCCGCGCCTCCGGTATTCGCTAATCCTTCGCTCACTTTAAAATTGTACTAAAGAATTTTGCCGCGCGCGCCGCCTCGCGCCCGGTGAAAGCGTGGCGTGCATTTTCGCGCGCGCCGCGCATCTGTTATTCTAGCGGGTGGAAATTATTCTGCTGTGACGTGAACTGCACCGAATACACGCAACGATAGAAGGGAACTCGATTTGCCAATATCCGCCGACCTTGTCGAACAACTCGCCGCTGCCGGCCCCGGCCACCTGCAAAAACACGAGCAATTCCGATCGAGATTCCTCAGCAAAAAGCGCGACCTGATTGTGTACGTCCCCGGAATTTATGAAAAGCGCCCGGACCTGAATTTCCCCGTCCTGTATCTGGAGGACGGCCAGAATCTTTTTGATCCCAACACTTCGTTCATCCAGGGAATGTATTGGCACGTCGGTGAGACTGCCGACACGCTCATCTCCCAGGGTGCCATTCAGCCGCTGATCATCGTCGGCATCTACAACACCGACAAGCGCCTGAACGAGTACACGCCCACGCGCGATAAGAAACTCGGCGGCGGCCGTGCCGATAAATACGGCCGAATGCTCGTCGAGGAATTGAAACCCTTCATCGAATCGAAGTATCGCGTGCTGCGCGGTCCCGAATTTACCGGGCTCGGCGGCTCGTCGCTGGGCGGATTGCTCACCGTGTATCTCGGGCTTCGCTATCCTGACACCTTCGGAAAACTCGCCGTACTCTCCCCGTCGGTCTGGTGGAATCGGCGCGCCATTCTTGATTTCGCCGCGCACGCCCAAATTTCCGCCCGGCCCCGCATCTGGCTGGACGTTGGCACCAGGGAAGACACTCATACTGTCGCCAACGTGACCGCGCTACACGACACGCTGGTGCAAAAGGGCTGGCAGGACGGTCACGATCTGCACTTTCAAATATTCGACGGCGCGCATCACAACGAAGACGCATGGGCCAAGCGCGTGGGCCCACTGCTGCAATTCCTGTTTCCCGCGGCGGAGTCTGCCGTATAATCCGCGTTTCCAGCCCCACACGGCAATTTGCCGGCCGTGTTCAGGATCTACCGGAGGCTACGATTGACAGACGCGCGCCCGCTAACGATCCTCTGCATCACCTCCTACGAAAAAGGCCAGGAATTTCTGCGCACCTGCAAGGAACTCGGGTGCCGCGTTCTGCTTCTGACCGTCGAAAAATTGCGCGGCGGCGCTTGGCCCGCCGAAGCGGTCGATGAGTTTTTCTTCATGCCCGAAGATTTGCCGGTGCAGGCGATCATCAACACCGTCAGTTACCTGGCCCGCTTTCAGCCCATCGATCGCATCGTCGCGCTCGATGAGTTTGACCTGGAAAACGCCGCCGCGCTGCGCGAGCATCTGCGGATTCCCGGCATGGGGCTGAGCACGGTCCGCTATTTTCGAGACAAGCTCGCCATGCGCGGCAAAGCGAAAGAGTCCGGCATTGCCGTTCCGGAATTTATCCACGTGCTCAATCACGCCGCGCTCAATGAATTCATGGAGCGCGTGAAGCCGCCGTGGCTGCTGAAACCTCGCTCGCAGGCGTCCGGCATCGGCATGAAGAAACTGTACAATTCCTCCGAGCTATGGCCGATTTTGGACCGGCTCGGCGATGATCAATCGAGTTATGTGCTGGAGCAGTTCGTGCAGGGTTCTGTGTTTCACATCGACAGCGTCGTCTCCGAACGCGAAGTTGCCTTCGCCGAAGCGCACGCCTACGGCACGCCGCCGCTCGATACCTCGCACGAAGGCGGAGTTTTTACCACGCGCACGATTCCGCGAAGCTCCGCCGATGCCAAAGCGCTACAAAAGCTAAATCGCGAAGTCATCGAGGGATTGGGATTTGTGCGCGGCGTAACGCACGCCGAGTTCTTGAAGTCGCACGAAGACAAGAAATTCTATTTCATCGAGATCGCCGCTCGCGTTGGCGGAGCGTACATCGTGGACGTCGTCGAGGCTGCTTCGAAGATCAATCTCTGGCGCGAGTGGGCGCGCCTCGAAATCGGCGCCGGAAAAACGCCGTATGAAATTCCCACGCCCGGCCGCGATTATGCGGGAGTTGTGTTGTCTCTTGCCCGCCAGGAAGACCCGGACACCTCGGCCTACACGGATCCCGAAATCGTGCTGCGCATTAAGAAGAAGTATCACGCCGGATTCGTGCTCCGCTCGCCCGATCCCGCGCGCATCGTCGAGCTCCTCGACTCCTACTCGGCTCGCTTCCGCGAAGATTTCTTCGCCACCGCCCCCGTCCCCGAAAAGCCCACGTCGTAAACGAATGGATATCACAGAAATCGATGTGGAATGGGTGGCCTGCCGAGTCGAAGCGTGCGGAGCAGAAGAAGGAATGGTGGGCCTGGGTAGACTTGAACTACCGACCTCACCCTTATCAGGGGTGCGCTCTAGCCACCTGAGCTACAGGCCCACGGATGAAACTGCATCGCGAGGAACGTTAATGATAGAAGGCGGCTGCCGTTTCGGTCAAGCCAAACCCTCGAATCGGTTGTGAAACAAGGCCTGCCACCGGCCTTCGCGCTTGCGGAAAAACGAAAGCGAAGACCGGTCGCAGGGAAAACCGTCTGTCGTTAGTGCGCGAAGCTGAAATTCACGCCCGTCGTCAAAATCACGTCGTTCGACTTCGTCCCGATTATCGGAGGATTGGTCACATACCGGTCGCTCAGCCCAATCTGCCATCCGAACCACTTCTTGATCTGCGTCACCGAAGCGGCGTCGAACGAGAAGCGGTACTCTCCGGTATTGCTCAGGTCCGGATAGAAATAGAAAACTTCCGTCGCCGTGGTTGATTTTCCGAACTTGTGCATTCCGGCTTCGCCCACGGTCACGCCCGCCAGGTTGCGCGTCACCGCAACGTAGGTGCCCTGATTCACGTTTCCCGAGCTATACGATTCGTGCGTGTAGTTGATGCCGCCCAGAATATCGAGCGTCGTATTCGGATTGTTGATCAGGTGGTAGCCCACGCCGCCGGTGTAAATGGCGCGGATGTTCAAGCCCTGCAATTCGTCGTGCGTGAAATCGGCGCTGCCAAACGCAAATACGCGCTTGGTAATGTTGCGGTCGTACTTCGCGCCGCCGACGATCGAATTGGCAATCGTGCCGCCGCCGGTCTTATCATTCGTGCTGTAGAGTGACGAGAAGTACGCGGTGGTTTCGTCGTTCAGAGTTTTGCGGTCGGCCGTGAAGCCCGTCGATAGGTTGGTGGTTTCGCTGTTGCCGCGGGCCATCGCGAATCCCAAATTGATTCCGCCCTTCCAGTTTTCATCCCACTTCGGATGCAAGCTGTGTTCGTACGCGGCCTGATCCGCGGCCGAACGAATCACCGTAATCTGCGCCAGTGGCACTTGCACGTCCCCGCTGCCCGTTGTATGCACCGTCAGATTCGTGCCATCGCTCGAAAGTTTTCCGCTCACGGTGCTCTTCGCCGGCGTCACCACATAGAGCGGATTGTCGGTGGCAATTTCCTTCACCGCGCTCCAGGCAATCTGGATTTCGCCCGCGTAATCCGTCTTCAGCGTTATGTTTTTTCCATCCGACGCCATAATCGCGCCGGTCAAATGGTCGCCGTTTTTCAGCGTCACCGTATCGGCTCCGGCGATCGCCGCCAGCGCCAGAAACACCACGAATGCCGCAAGAAATTTCAGATTCTTCAAGATTCCTCTCCTAACGGAAATTTGATGCAGGCCGGCACAAGAGTGCAGACAAACTGGGCACCACAATTCTACGACACCGAGCGGAGAATCGGGAACGCTTTAGCCACCTTTTTAGGCCGCCGCTCATCTTATGGGTAGGCGCTTTTTTCGCGGATTTCCGAATCGCTTGACAGCCGATTCGGCGCTGCATAGAGTGGCCGCAAAAGCAGTCGTTTCCCAAACCGTTCCGGCACACGGCAACGTTCCGCGAACCCCGATGGAGGATTGGCATGCGCACCCGATTTTTCACTGCAGCTTCACTGATTCTTTTGGCGGCCGTTACGCTCGCGCCTGTGGCGTCGCGCGCGCAGGAAGGGACCGTGCCGGTCACGACCGTGATCACCGTGCTCGGACCGAAATTCACCGCGCCGGCTCAATATTCGAAAGACGACATCGCCGTAACCGAGGGCAAGGAAAAGTTCGCGGTAACGAATCTGGTGCCCGCCCAGGGCGACAAGGCCAAGCTGGAACTGGCGATCGTCGTGGACGAAGCCAACAACACCAGCTTCGGCTCCCAGATGAGAGACCTGCAGGATTTCATCAACGCGCAGCCCGCCACCACCGCCGTCGGAATTTTCTACGCGAACAACGGAACCGTGCAGGCGCTGACGCCGTTCACCACCGATCACGCCGCCGCGGCGAAATCGATTCGCTTGACGCTCGGCAACATGGGCGCCTACTCCAGCATTTATCTTTCGACCATGGATTTGATTTCGCGCTGGCCGGACAACGGCGGACGCCGTGAAATTCTGTTGATCGCCGACGGCATCGATCGCTTCCGCGGCGACCCGTTCAGCCCGGACGTCACCTCGACCGTGGACAAGGCGCAGACCGCCGGCATCATGATTCATTCGCTTTTCTGCAGCGGATCCGGGCGCTACTCGCGCAATATGTTTCGCGTGAACTACGGCCAGAGCAATCTCGCGCAGCTCACCGACGGCACCGGCGGCGAGTCGTTCTTTCAAGGCTTGCAGACGCCGGTTTCGTTTGCGCCGTACCTGCAGCAGTTCGATATGATCCTGAAGAATCAAAGCTTTCTCACCTTCAGCGCCACTCGATCGAAAAAGGAAAAGGGCGAGCTCCGCAACATTCGCGTTCGCAGCGAACAAAAGGACCTCGACATTTCCGCCGCCGATCGGGTGTTTGTGCCGGGGCAATAACGCCGATTCTTACTGTGGACGAAGTGCCGTGCGCTGCATCGCAACCTCCGCCCTGTTTGCCGCGGGACGGAGGTCCCTGCCAAAACTGTGTGACAATCCGTTTATGAAAATCGCATCGATCAAACGAATGGCGATCGTTTTCGCAATTCTGGTTACCGCGGCTGTGCCGCTTCCAGCGCAGCAGCCGGCTCCGGCAACACCGAATCCTGCAAATGGCGTTACCTCCGCAGCCGTCTGGCGCCCTGTCGCTGGAGCGCTTGATTCGGTGCGCGCGAAGTGCGGCCCCGACCCGCAAAATCTCGAATCGTGCGCGCTCGACGCTATGGCCCGGCATTACGCTTCGCCGTCGGCGATTGCGTTTTCAAAATCGATGGCTGCCAGCGGAGTGGTGTATCTGCGCGAGTTTCGCAAGGCCGGGCGCGTGGACGTTGGATATATCGAATACGTGTTCCGCGCAAATGAACTCGACGGCGTGGTGCTGCTGAATGGTGACCCATCGCCGATCGATGTGGATGACCCCCAATATCTGACGCGCGAAATGCTGGCGCAAAACTCCGTGTACCAGGAATTGGCGAAAAAATATCCGAACGCCAGCGTGTGGCCCGCCGACCGCTCCAATCCGCGGCTGCCGGAGATGCGGCCCCGCAAAAGCGGCGGTCAGGATTTTCTGGTGCGCTACTTGCTGCGCGACGGCTGCCACGCCTGCGCGGAGATCGGGAACGCGCGGGTGATCTTTTCATTTGATGCGAACGGAAAATTTACGGGCACGCGCCTGCAAAATGTCGTTCCCGGCGCGCCGCCCAACAGCGACGTCCCCACCGAAAGCGCGCCGGCCGGACCGACGGGCGCAGCCTCTACTGCGGCTCCCGAGCCTGTTCCGGCAAATTCCGCAAATAGCGACGAAGCCACGCCGCAACGACTTCACGCCAGCGTGGGCGAGAAATTTTCAATCACCCTAATCGCGAACCACACCACCGGATACAGTTGGAAGCTGGCAACGACGCTGGATCCCGCTGTGCTCCAGGCGATTGGAACGAAGTACAAAGAAGAACCGTCATCGCGGGTGGGCGCGGGCGGCGAAGAAGTTTGGACGTTCTTGCCGAAGGGGAAGGGAACCGTGGAGCTGGAATTCCAATATCAGCGTCCGTGGGAGAAAGATGTGCCGCCCGTAAAAACCGCGAAATTCGAAGTGATCATCGGATAAAGAAAAACCGCGCTGTAAAAACAAAAAGCCCCGGCTCGATTTGCGTCGAACCGGGGCTTGCGTTTGTCTGTAACAAACTCGATTGACAATCCGTTCGGGAGCCTTTGCAGGACCGAATCGGCAAGATCGCTTGAGCGAACTTGAGATGAGACAAACCAGAACCCGTTTTTGCCCGGATTCACCGAAGTGAATCCGAAGCCGGCTTTGAGAGCCGAGCCCAGATGACTAGCATCTGGTGGAGAGCCGTACCTGCTACCGAAGCAGGTCGTACTCCCTTTTCTTTTAGAAAGGAGGTGATCCAGCCGCAGGTTCTCCTACGGCTACCTTGTTACGACTTCACCCCAATCATGAGTCATACCTTGAGCGCCTGCCTCCTTGCGGTTGGCTCGGCGATTTCTAGTACAGCCCACTTTCGTGATGTGACGGGCGGTGTGTACAAGGCCCGGGAACGTATTCACGGCGCCGTTCTGATGCGCCATTACTAGCGATTCCGGCTTCATGCAGTCGAGTTGCAGACTGCAATCCGAACTGAGCGCGCTTTTTTGCGATTAGCTCCCCCTCGCGGGTTAGCGACGCTTTGTGGCGCGCATTGTAACACGTGTGTAGCCCTGGACATAAAGGCCATGCTGACTTGACCTCATCCCCACCTTCCTCTCCGTTATCCGGAGCAGTCCTCATAGAGTTCTCCCTTGCGGGTAGCAACTATGAGTAAGGGTTGCGCTCGTTGCGGGACTTAACCCAACACCTCACGGCACGAGCTGACGACAGCCATGCAGCACCTCTACACAGGTCCCTTGCGGGAAGTCTCGATTTCTCAAGATGGTCCTGTGCGGTTCAAGCCCAGGTAAGGTTCTTCGCGTTGCGTCGAATTGAACCACATGTTCCACCGCTTGTGCGGGCCCCCGTCAATTCCTTTGAGTTTCAGCCTTGCGACCGTACTCCCCAGGCGCATGACTTAACGCGTTAGCTACGGGACTTGCCCCGTACAGGGCAAACCCCAAGTCATGATGGTTTAGGGCTAGGACTACCAGGGTATCTAATCCTGTTTGCTCCCCTAGCTTTCGTCTCTCAGCGTCAGTTGTGATCCAGCAAGCCGCCTTCGCCTCGGATGTTCCTACGGATATCTACGCATTTCACCGCTACACCCGTAATTCCACTTGCCTCTCTCACACTCTAGCATAGCAGTTTCGTTAGCAGCCCCTGGGTTAAGCCCAGGGATTTCACTACCGACTTGCTACACCGCCTACAGACCCTTTACGCCCAGTAATTCCGAGCAACGCTGGCCCCCTACGTATTACCGCGGCTGCTGGCACGTAGTTAGCCGGGGCTTCTTATACCCGTACCGTCAAGCCCTTGCGGGCATTCTTCCGGGTCGAAAGGGGTTTACACTCCGAAAAGCTTCATCCCCCACGCGGCGTTGCTGCATCAGACTTTCGTCCATTGTGCAAGATTCCCCACTGCTGCCTCCCGTAGGAGTCTGGACCGTGTCTCAGTTCCAGTGTGGCCGGCCAACCTCTCAGTCCGGCTACCGATCTTTGCCTTGGTGAGCCATTACCTCGCCAACAAGCTAATCGGCCGCGGATCCCTCTTCTGGCGACTTGCGCCTTTGAAGACAACGGCATGTGCCATCGTCATGTTATGCGGTATTAGCCCAATTTTCACTGGGTTATTCCCCACCTGAAGGAAGGTTATCCACGTGTTACGCACCCGTTCGCCACGCGCCCACACCCTGTATTGCTACAGAATGCTGCGCGTTCGACTTGCATGTGTTAAGCACGCCGCCAGCGTTCGCTCTGAGCCAGGATCAAACTCTCGTTTGAATCTTGGTGTTTCCGGCCAGAACTACCCTGATTCCCATCAGAGTAGAACGACCAGGAACGAACTTTTTGAATCGCTCGGTTATCTCAAATGTGGTCCATACACCGGTACACCCGGCGCACAGACCGTAACCAAACGGGTTCTGGCTTGTATCATCTGATTGTCAAAGAGCAGGTACTTTCAGGCCAGCTGAAAGGGGTTACAGACGAACCCCAATGCTATCCAATCACCTGTTAACTGTCAAGCGATATTCCCAATTATTTTTTACAATTTCTACGACCCATTGATACGCGCTGTGGAAATCCGTTTAACCCCATGAAGGTTCGCGATTTGCGCCTGGCCGGAATCGAAAAAACGAAGCGAGATCCTTCGGCCGCGGAAGCGGCCGAAGGATGACGGATGCGCGCAGGGCGATTTTCTTTTGACGTTTTGCGTTTCTTTGTTTTGAGTTTCTTTCCGCGCCGAACGCTGGAAACCGGAAATTTCTAATCGCAAAAAGTGTTGCGATTAGAATGGCGCCGGCCGTTTATTTTCAGATGTTTACGCTCGTTTCTAATATTTCGAGCGCGCGTTTTGCGGCTTCCTTTTCCATCACGAATTTGCCTTCGACGCAGGATATTTCCTGTTCGACGGAGGCCTCGAGCGCGGGCTGCGAATTTAGAACGCGAGCGTTTGCGACGCTCGCGGCGGACCCGCGAGGATTCGCGGTTGAAATGATCATGCGTGTGGGCGGCTGAACCCACTCGCCTTCGTCGTTGATCATCGAGCAGGCCCGGATGGCCTGCAGCACAGAGTTTGCGGTGGCTTTGACGCAGTCGGCATTGTCGGCAAGATGGGCCGCGGCGAAGCGAATATTTTTCAGACGTCGCGAAAATAGACCGGTTGCGTGCGCGTGGCGATAGATCACCGATTGATCGCTCAGATCGTGGGACATGGCGATGGCGTGAGCGTTGCGCCAGTAGAGGAAGTCCTCTTCGATTTCTTCGCGTTGAGGATGCCTGCAGACAGCGCATTTCCGTTTATGGCGGTCGAGGTCGGTTTCCACCGGTTCGAAGGTTTGGATTCTGCGACGCTTGGCCGAAGGGCGCCGTTTTCTCGGAACGGACCGGCGCTTGCGTGTTGAAGAAGCGCGCGGCGCGGGAGCGGGTGCGGCGGCCTCGAGCGGTTTGGCCTGGGGTTTGATCGGCTCGGGCGACGCAAGTTGTTCTAACGGAAGGGATTGTTGAGCGGCGGCCTCAGGATGCGCGGGCGCAAGGCTGGCGGGCGGTTCGGGGGCCGGTGGTGGCTCGACGGCGACCTGGAGCGGCTGCTCCTGGTCGCGTTTGGCGCGTTCGGCGCGTTCGAGGGCTTCGCGCCGGCGAAGGGCCTGAAACTCCTCGTTGGACATAGCGTGTTTCTCGGCTTCGGGGTTTTGCGGCGTCCCGAAGACTTGATGCTCGGTGAAGCGCCTTCTTTTAAAAAGATTCATTGTGTTAACTCCTAAGGAACGGTAGCACACGTGGACTAAAAAGGCACCTGTACGAAGGTACAGGTTTTTAGTCGGAGCTCGTACGGGGCGTGTTTGGGCAGTGGATTGGCTTGCTGTTACACCGGGCACAGTTGCGGCGAGAGACAGGGCCACGGGACGGCTGAAGCCCGTCGCACGCGGTTCGACCGTGGCGGTTATGGCGATACCGGTGTTTGGTAGCGGTCGCGGAGGATGGCGAGGTGATGGGCGACGTGCCCGGGGATGATGAAGGCGAGAGCGCGGACGGTGAAGGGATTGCCGGAGGCGACGCCGGTGCGCAGCCACGCCTCCGGCGGAAGATTTTTGAACAGCGAAATGGTAGCCAGGCGGACGGCGCGGAATTCGTCGATGTGATCGGCCCAGGAAATTCGATCGGCTGCGGCGCCCGCGACGCCGGTATTTTGATCGTAGCCGGGCAGAGGTTCGGTGAAGCCTCGTGCGAACCACAGAGCGCGGTAAGCGAAGGACCGTTCGGTGTCTGTAAGGTGGTTGAGGACTTCGCGCATCGACCATTTTTCGGGGGCGTAGCGGTGAAGGGATTTTTCCTCGGAGACCGTCGAGAGAAATTGCAGCGCGTCGGCAAGTTGCGTTTCGATCATGACGACGGGATTCACGCCAACGGCCTGGTGGACGTAGTTCGCGTAGAAGGGCGCGAATTCGGTGGGTTGCGGGCGTCCGATCATGGTTTTCTCCGTGGATATTGTTTCATGGTGGCGAGGCGAGGGCAAAGGCGACGGCGAAGGTAAAGGCAAAGGCAGAGTCAAAACCGAAGGCGAAGGCAAAGTCAAAAACGTGGAACATTACACAGAGAACACCGAGAAAGGCGGAGAACAAGGAGGGTGCGAGATGGCGGCATGAGTAACGGCGACGAGCACGCAAGTCAAAGGCAAAGGCGAGGGCGAAAGTGGCGCGCGCGGATTATTTGCCGAGGAATTTGTCGAGCTTGGCGATTTCGGACTGAGCCTGGTCGATGATTTTCTGGGCGCTCAAGACGTCGGCGGCGCGAAGGGCGGCTTCGGCGCGGGTCAGGTCGGCGCCAAGGCGCTGGCGGGCGAAAGTGACGTCGGCGGGAAGCTGGTTGCCCTGCGCTTGTTGCTGTTTGCGGATCACGTCGAGGCTGGCGTCGATGCCGGCAGCGCGAGCGGCGAGTTGTTCGACTTCTTCGCGTTCGACGGCGACCAGAGCTTTGGGATCGGGCGCGCCTTCGACGGCTTTGGTGGCGGTGAAGGTTTGGTTGTCGGCGGAATTATCCGGCGGCGGAGCGGACGCGCCGGAATTGGGAGTTGCCGGCGGAGCGGAGCGCTTCGCGTTCGCGTTGGGCGCGGGATGTTTCGCGGCGTTCGAAGCGTCGAGCTTGCTCCAGCACTGAAAGTCTTCGACTTTGCAGGGAAGGGCTTTGAGCGCGGCGGCGCCGGGATCGGACTTGCCGTCTTTCGCGGCGCTTGCGGCCGCGACGGCAGCAGCGGCCAGAGCTTTTTCGACGACCTCGTCGGCGTCGTCTGATTTTGCGTCGTCCGATTTTGCATCGGACGATTTGTCGTCACTGGTATTCGGAGCGACGGGCGGCGCAACTTTCGCAGCCGACTCCGTGTTTGCCGCAGGCGCCGAAACGAGGCGAAGAACGCGCGAGATGGCGACACCACCGAGGATAAGAAAAAATACAATCACGCCAAGTACGACGAACAGAGTGCGGCGATTCTTCGCGGGCGCGGGAACAGGAGCGGGATACGGCGTGGTGAAATTTCCCGCGGGCATCGGCGTTGTGGGAATTCCCGGCGGCGGGGGCGGCGCGGAATAGGCGGCGGCGGGAATGGTTGCAGCGGCCGGCGCAGGAACGGGACGCGCGGTGACGGGCGGGCGGGGCGTTGTGGGCGGCGGCTTCAGCGGCTGCGCGGTGATGGGTTTTGCGGTGACCGAGCGCGGCGTGGCGGGCGCGTGCGGCACGGGCGTGAATTCGGCGGTGATGGTGGTGGCGGCGGGAGCGGGCGCGATGATGGGCGAGGGTTCGCCGACCAATGGCGCGACGGATTTCAGCGCGGCTCGCATGGCGTCGGCGGTTTGAAATCGCTTTGCGGGATCTTTGGCCATGGCCATCATGATCAACTGGCCGAGCGCGGGAGGAATGTCGGGCTTCAGTTCGATCGGTTCAGTGGGCGGCACCTGCAGGTGAGCCTGCATGATTTCGAAATTGTTGTCGCTCACATAGGGGCGCTGGCCGGTGATCATTTCGTAGAGCGAGACGCCGATGGAGTAGAGATCGGAGCGGCCGTCGATGGGTTCGCAGCGGACCTGCTCGGGAGACATGTAGGCGACCGAGCCGAGCGTGGTGCCGGTCATGGTGAGAGCCATGTCGTTTCCGGAGCGGGCGATGCCGAAGTCCATTAATTTCGTGACGCCCTGCGGAGTGACGATCATGTTGGCGGGCTTGATGTCTCGATGGACGACGTGCTGGGCGTGCGCGTAGGCAAGCGCGGAGAGGACCTGGTCCATGTAGGCGAGAGTATCGGCGTAGCGGATTTCGCCTTCGTGGAGGCGGGCGGCGAGAGTGACGCCTTCGACGTATTCCATGATCATGACGAGTTGATTGTCGATGGTGAGCGCGGTGCGGAGCTCGGCGATGTTGGGATGATGCAGGTGGGCGAGAACTTTGATTTCGCGGAGAAAGCGGTCGGCGAGATCTTTCTGGTCGGAAAGATCGGGCAGCAGGACTTTCATGGCTTCGACGCGATCGGAAAGCGTATTGCGGACTTTATAGACTTTGCCCATGCCTCCGGCGCCGAGAGTGCCGAGGATGATGTAGTCGCCTTTGCGGGCGCCGGTGACGTCGTTGGGCATGCGGAACGCGCCTCTTGCGTGGTCGGGTGAATTCGCGGTTATTCTACGACATTTCTTGTGAGGCAGAAGAGTAAAGGCGGGGTGTTGAGGGCGACATCGAGAGCACCGAGGAAAGTTTGAGAGAACTTGTGCAGGCGTTATAGGCGTGGCAAGCGACCGCACTCTAAGAAAGAGGCGCCGAGGTTGTGTGCGAATGAAGCGAGCGGGCAGCGGATTTTGGCGCGGGCGCATCGGTTAGATTTTGCGGCAGGAGGAAGGGGCGCGAGTGAGCGAGAGGAAGATTCCGGCGTGGGAGAAGTGGCTGGTGGGCGGGCTGGTGGCGGCGTGCGCGCTGGGGTGGGGCGCGGTGGCGTGGATTCAGCATCAGGCGAAGGATCCGGTAGCCGTGGTGCGGAAGCATTTTGTGTTTTATCCGGAGTATCGCGGCGGGGCGTGGAGCGAGGGAGCGTGCGCCGAAGGCGAGCGCGCGGGATGCAAAGCGGTGACGTATTCGGTGGCGGTGCCGGGATGCGGGACGGTGCGATTCGATTGGAATGTGTTTGCGGATGGCGACGCGGATCTGGCGTACGCGTATCGCGGGGCGAGTCCTAAGATCGACGAGAGCGCGTATGCGCTGTACGCGATGGTCGGCGAGGATTCGAAATTTCTGGATTCGCCGGCGGTGGGGAAGACGGCGCCCGCGAGTTGTGCTTTGAAGTGATGGGCGCGGCGTTGACAGGGGCGTGGCGATGGCTTATCTTTTGCGGGATTCCGGCCTGATATAACCGGTAAGCCCCCGTTCGATTTCCTCGTTTGCTGCGCCGGTTGGGTGAGCCTGATGCGGTGTCCGACGCGACGGTTTGAAATCCGTGTACCGAGATTGCGGGACGGGTGTGCGCGGTTCGGGTTGCGGGCGGCGATTTTCGAGAAGTTCCGGCTGCGGATTGAGGTGGGCGGGCGATGAAGTCCGCCAGCATGCGCGAAAATAGCTTCAATATTTTCCATGGGACGTATGGAATTGGGGACGCCTGCACGTTATGGAGGTAGGAGCGCAGCGAAGTGGTGCGTCTGGGGCCGGGCCGGAGCCGCTGAGTGACGATGAGTTGGTCTGGAAGTTCCGGGCGACGAAGGATGCGACGTATTTTGCGGAGCTTTTCGCGCGGCACCGGAAGAAGGTGTACTGGTCGTGCAGGCGGTTTTACGGAGAAGGCGCCGCGGCCGAGGATGCGACGCAGGAAGCGTTTTTAAAGGCGTTTCAGAATGTGGGACGCTACGCGGGCGGAGATTTTTGCGGCTGGCTGATGCGGATTTCGAGGAACGTTTGCATCGACCAGTGGCGGAAGCGGAAGAATGAGGGGGGCCGCGACGAGGAGCGCGAGGTGGATGAGTTGCCGGCGCGGCAGTCGGCGGATCCGGAGTCGGATGCAAGCCTGGTGGCCGCGCGGGTGCAGGAAGAAATGAAGCAGTTGCCGGAAGCGCAGCGGCAATGCCTGGAGCTGAAGATCGAGGGTTATTCGTACGAAGAGACGGCGATGAAGACGGGAATGTCGGTGCCGGCGGTGAAGTCGCATTTGCAGAATGGGCGGCGGGCGTTGTGGTTGCGGATTGAAGGGACTGTGAAGCGGATGGGGAATTAACGGCCGAGAGTTTTTGGCGCGGATGATGCGGATGGCGCGGGCGACGCGGACGAATTGATGACGACAGCGTGGACGGAAGAAAATTTTCTGGAGCGAATGGCGCAGAGCGCGCGGCGTGCGGCGGGCGCGTGTCCGGATGCGGCGACGATGGACGCTTACGTACAGGGCGCGGCGAGCGGATTTGTGGGCGGCGCGGTGGAGAAGCACATTGAGGAGTGTAGCGATTGCGCGGAGCTGCGCGACCGGCTGGTGAAATTTGGCGTCGCGGGAACGGGCGCGGCGGACGCGGTGGTCGAAGAAGAGTGGGTGAACGCCGAGAAGCGGCTGCAGATTCAGACCGACGCGTTTTTGCGGAAAGCGGCGAAGGCCGGCGCGCGGGGCTTGCGTCCTGCGGATGCGGGTGCGGAGGCTGAGCGCGGATTTCGATTTGCGTTTTGGCGGACGCAGTGGGCTGCGGCGGCTTTGGTGGCGATGCTGGTGAGCGCGGGAATTTATGTGGCGCGGCGCGGAGCGGTGAGCGCGCCCGAAGCGCCAACGGCGGCTGAGAATGCTCCAACGGCGACGCCGTCTGTGGCGGCACAGAAAGCGCCGGATGCGTCGATGTTGCCGCCGATTGCCGTGGCGAATCATGGGGCGAGCGGCGCGGCGGCGAATGAATCGCCGAGCACGGCGGAGGCGAGCGAGAGGCAAGCGCCCGTTCTAAATTCAAATCCAAGGAATTCGACGAAGCCGAAACCGGCGGCAGAAACGAACGCGGAAGTGGCGGCGAATCGTGGCGCGGTGGAAGCGAAGGACGCAGACGTAAAACGCTCATCGGGAAACCAGAGCTCCGAGTTGCCTGTTGCCGCTGCTCCACCGGGCGACGCGGGGACTGCGAGTGGTGCGCCTGTTGCGGGTGGTGCGGATGTTGCGCCGGGAGAAACGAATGCGGTGAGCGCATCGAACGGCGGCGCGCCGGTGGTAACATCGCCGGGCCCGGCGAGCGAGCTTACGTCGGTGACGTTGACAACGGCGAGGTTATCGCGCGGCTTTGCGGGACGGAGTGCGAGTAGCGCGCGCGGCGCCGCGTTGCCGGCGGCGATCCGGCTCGATGCCGGCACGCGCGTGTGGATCGTATTCCGGTCGGTGGCGCGCGAGTCGGACGGAAGTTTTACGTTCCAAGGATCGTTGCTCGAGCCGATCACGCGAGCGGGAGTGGACGTGGTCGCAAAAGATACGGAGATTGATGGCGCGGGAAAAGTGGCGGGCGGAAAGACGTCGCTTTACATTCAGGGCATCGTGATGCGCGGAACGCACTATGCGCTGAAGGGTGCGAGCGGAGCGGCAAGTTCGGCGGGAAACTCGGGCGGGGGCGTCGGGGTGGCGTTTGACGCAGGGCAGGTGCAGGAAATGTGGCTGAGCGGCGCCGCGGTGTACGAAAGGACGGCGGAGGGAGCGGCAGGGCAGCCGCAAAAGTAGCGTTCCGGTCGACTTAGAAAATTTACGGGCAGTTGTGGAATTCCGGGAGTTCGCACGTTGTGATCAGCAGGAACGGGGAATGCAGACTGGAAGCCTCCTGGGGTTGACGGTTTTTTCCTTCGGAATGCGCAATGCGAGTAGAGGGAGAAGTCCCAACGAAATCGGGGAACACGCAGGACCAGATTGGCCGAGATCAGGAGGCAGTGATGAAGCCGAGTAATGTGAAACAACAAATGATGCGGTGGATGTTGGTGATTTTGGCGTTCGTGATTGCGCCGGGATTCGCTTCGGCGCAGAAGACCAAGTCCGCGCCGAGCGCGCCGAAGGCTCCCGCGGCAGCACCGAAGGCACCGGCGAAAGCGCCGGCGGCGGCGCCCGGAGGCGCAAGACCGGGCGGGACGACGCCGGGCGGAACACGACCCGGCGGGGCGGCCGGAACAACGGGAACCGCGAATCGAGGAACCGGCACGACGGGAACGGCCAACCGTGGGACAGCGACAACGGCGGGCACCGCGAGGACCAATACTTCGGCGACGACGGGACGAACCGGCGGTGCGACGAATACGGCCGCTAGAGGGACGACAGGCGCTGCGAAACCGGGCGTGACGACGGGCAAGGGCGGGTCGAAGACGATCACGACCGCGAGCGGAACGACGGCGCATACGGACGCAAAGGGCCGGGTGACGTCCATTCAAACCTCGAAGGGCGCGACGATCAACCGCGCGCCGAACGGAGCGCGACGAGTGACTTCGTCGCTGCCGAATCACGGGCGCCTGGTGAGCGAAGGGCGGCACGGCGGGTACGCGGAACATCCGTATTACCGCGGCGGACACGCGTATATGCGGCGGACGTATTACCGGGGCGGACGGGCGTACGCGTACGGATACCGCGGATACTACTACCACGGCGGTTACTACTACGGATATGTATCGCCGTATTACTACAATCCGGGATTTTACGGCTGGGCGTACAACCCGTGGGCGGCGCCGGTGGTGTACTCATGGGGCTGGGGAGCTGCGCCGTGGTACGGATACTACGGATATTATTTCAATCCGTATCCGGTGTATGCGAGCGCGGCGCTGTGGATGACGGATTACGTGATCAGCCAGAATTTGCAGGCGGCGTATGAAGCGCAGGCAGCGAACGCCAATGCGGCAGCGGCGAATGCAAACGCGGCGGCAGCCAATGCGAATGCGGCGGCGGCAAACGCAAATGCAGCGGCAGCGGGCCCGGCGCAGGGATCGATCGACAACAGCAATGCGGCTCCGGCGGCGGGATCGTCACCGGCGTTGACACCGGAAGTAAAGGAAGCGATCGCCGAGGAAGTGAAGGCGCAGCTGGCGGCGGAAAAGGATGCCGCTGCGGCGCAAGCGTCCGCACCGAAGACGGCGGCGACAAACACGACGGCGTCGGCAGATGCGGGCGCAACGCCTCCGGAAGAAACTCCGGCGGCGCTCGATCCGAATCACCGGACGTTCATCGTGAGCAGCGTGCTGACGGAGCAGGCGGCGGACGGAACAGAATGCGCGCTTTCGCCGGGCGACGTGGTGACGCGAATCGAGGACACGGCGGATGCGAACAAGGCCGTGAAGGTGCTGGTGAGTAGCAGCCAGAAGAGCGATTGCCATTCCGGAACGCAGGTGGCGGTGCAGGTGGAAGACTTGCAGGAAATGCACAACCACTTCCGCGAGACTCTGGATTCGGGCTTGAAGACGCTGGCGGAGAACCAAGGGAAGAATGGAATACCCGCGGCTCCGAGCACGGCGACGACGCCGAATCCGGATGGGCAGGTTCAGCCGGATTTGACGGTGCAATCACAACTGGCGAGCCAGGAAGCGGATGCGGATCAAGCCGAGAAGGAAGTGCAACAGACGGCAGCGGCACCGGCCGGACAAGGCAACGACTGACCGGAAACAGCAACGCGCGGTGGGCGGTGAATGGCAGGAGCGGAGCGCCGGTGAATTGGTGAGAACCGGCGCTCCGTGTGAGCGGCGCGGGACCGAGCGAAAAAAGCAGGCGGACGAATTCCCGTTGCCGATCGTCGGTGCGACTTCGCTGTCAGGTTCGACTTCCAGGAGGATTTTTCAATGATTGCGAGATTTGGCTGGATGGTTCGAGCGAGTGCGATGCTGTTGGCGGTTTCGGGTGCGGGCGCGATCGCGCAGGCGCAAGGCACGCTGCAAGCGGACCTGGAAAAGCAGTACACGCTGACGAAGATGGGCAGCGATTCGACGGGCGATGTGGTGGTGTCGCCGGGGAAAGTGCTGGTGCTGCAGAAGAGCGGAGTGCTGGGCGTGCCGTACAACAACGTGGTTTTCTGCCCGTCACACTTTCAGGACGGGAATTTGAAGCCGCCCAACACGATGTGCAAGCTGTCGGTGGCGAAGGTTTCGAAGTACATCAACTCCGGTGAGAAGGTGTACGTGACGCACATTGAAGTTATTCCGAAAGACGAGAAAGTGATTTTCTCGATCGTGGAATGCGATTCGTGCAACAACGTGCAGTCGGCTTCGCAGATGAAATCGCAGGTGGTGTTTCACTATCCGAAGGGATATTTGGAATCGGCGGATTCCGGCCAGGTGGCGGATCTGATCGGCCAGGTGTTCACGGAAGACACCGGCGGAGGAGACGCGCAGCAGGCTCAGGGCGGACAGCAGCAGGCGGCTCCGGCGGCGGCAGCGCCGGCCCCCGCGCCAGCGCAGCCGCCGGCATCGGTGCAAATGGGGATGACGCCCGATCAGGTGGTGGGGATTCTCGGGCAGCCTGACAAGATCGTCAATTTGGGCGCGAAGCAGCTGTACGTCTATAAGGATCTGAAAGTGACGTTTATGAACGGCAAAGTGACGGACGCCCAGTAGGGCGGGATTTGCGTTTTCGCCCGTGATTCAGAATTGGCGTGAGAAAGGCGGCCTGCGGGCCGCCTTTTTTTGTGCGGAATCGGGATTTGGGAGGCGCGCGAAGTCGGACGGTGGGATAAAGCTAGGGTAAAGCGTGGCCTATGTTGGGGGAACCGTTACAAAATACGGAATCGCGTGTACGGATATGGGAAACCATAGGCAAAGGTGGGTTTCTTAGTCGATAGTTCTGCAAGTTCATGTAAAAAGGGAACTTATTAAATCGCACCCTTGGGCCTAAAAGTGCAAAGGGTTTCGCCAGCATAAGTGTTCCTGTTGGGGGAGCCCGGGGTGAAGTCGCAGCTTTCCGGGAATGATTTACAAAAACCAGGAGGGCGTATGAACTGGAAGCGGTTTTTGGTGGTGGTATTTACGCTGCTGCTCGGTGTGACGTTGCACACGACAGTGACGCGTTCGCAGACGACGGTATCGCAGGGCAGCGTGCAAGGCATTATCACCGACCCGTCCGGGGCGGTTGTTCCCAACGCAAAGATTTCGATCACGAGCAAGTCCACCGGTCAGACGACGGTGGTGACTACGAACTCGTCCGGTGTGTACAACTCGGGCGGATTGCTCCCTGGAGATTACGTCCTGAAGATTGAGGGACAAGGGTTCAAGACGGAAGTGATCGGTGTGACCGTACAGATTCAGCAGACGGCGACCGGCAGCGTGAAACTGGAACTGGGCGCGGGCACGACGGTGGTAGAGGTGCAGGCGCAGACCGAGACGGTGAATACGGAGCAGGCGACGGTACAGGGCGTCATTTCGGGAGATCAGATCGACAACCTTCCGGTGAACGGACGCAACTTCCTGGACCTGGCGCAGCTCGAACCCGGAGTGCAGTTGCAGGACGGGCAGGGTTTTGACCCGACGAAGGCGGGCTATTCGTCGGTATCGATCAACGGCGTATTCGGGCGCACACCGCGCATCGAAGTGGACGGATTGGACGTCAGCGACGAAACGGTGGGAACGACGACGCAGAACATCGCGATGAGCTCGATCGAAGAATTCGGCATCAGCCGTTCGCTGCTCGATCTTTCGACGGAATTGACGGCAGCGGGCGCGGTAAACGTGGCCACGCGGTCCGGTTCGAACGCATTCCACGGATTGGGTTTCTACAATTTCCGCGACGAGCGGGCTGGGTTTGCAAACCTGCCGGGCGGCCAGGACCTGCCGTTCCAACGGAACCAGTTTGGCGGCCGGTTTGGCGGCGCGTTCATCAAGGACAAGCTCTTCTTCTTTATTGACGCGGAACGCATCAAGCAGGACAGCCTGGATGCAGTTTCGGTGGGTGCACCATTCCAAGCGCTTTCGGGTGGATACACCTCTCCCTTCCGCAGCACGCAGGTGAGCGGACGTTTGGACTGGCAAGCTACGCCGACGATTCGCGTGTTCTACAAGTTCGTTTACGACTGGAACTATTCGAACAGCGACGCGTTTGCGGGCGGCTATTCGATTTACTCGAACCGCGACAACACGCCCTCGCACGCGGTGGGCGTGGACTGGAACAAGGGCAACTGGTCGAACAGCTTCCGCTTTGGATACTTGAAGTTTCACAACCTGATCGGCGGCGGCACGGGCGACACGGTAACGCCGATCAACCCGTCGCCGGGCGCGGAAATCGTGTTTGGCGACTTGGGATCGTTTGCGTCGGGCCCGAACTTCCTGGCGGCACAGCAGACGTTTCAGAGCGACAAGCAATTCAAGTATGACGGAGCGAAGGTTTGGGGCACGCACATCATCCGGTTCGGAGCGTCTGTGAACCGCATCGAAGGCGGCGGATTTGCGGCGTTCTTCGGATTGGGCCCGCAAGTGGTGAGCTATATCGACGCTTGCGACAACCTGGGAATCTCCGGTTGCACTCAGACGCCTGGGAACCCGCAAACGACGCCGTTCTATTCCTGCGGCAACGTGCAATTCGCGAATTGCGATACGAATCCGGCCGATTATCCGGTGACGGGCGCGACGCTGAGCAACGGCCAGGGATTTTTCACTGAAAAGCCGGGCTTCAACCTGCCGGCGGGCGGCCAGAACGACACGCGAGTTGAGGGTTACATCGGCGACTCGTGGAAGATCAAACCGAACTTCACTTTGATATACGGATTGAAGTACGGTCGCGATACGGGCCGCACGGACAGCGATTTGGCTCCGATTTCCTGCTCGGAGACGACGCTGATCAGCTGCACCGGGAACCTGCTCGATCAGTTCGGGAACCTGGTGGGACTGGGCGATCGCGTCCGCCAGCCGAACAAGAACCTGGGTCCGCAGCTCGGATTTGCATGGTCCCCGTTCCACGATTCGAAGACGGTAATTCGCGGCGGGGCGGGCATCTATTACGAAAACTCGATTTTCAACAACGTGCTGTTTGACCGTCCCGGCAAACTGGCAACGGGTTTGTTCTTCGGAACAGCCCCGCTGAATTGCTCGCCGTTCGCGGCAGTTGGGTCGACGAGCGTGCCCTTCCCTGTGGCCGGCGGAGGTTTTCAGGACGTGACCTCCATCGATGGCAAGGACCTGGCAACGCAGGTTTGCTACCAGCCGGTAGGGACGGCGGGTCAGGCCGTGGCGGATTTGCAGACGGCATACGGCGCGGCGGTGGCTGCCGCGGGCCCGGCAGCGAACGGAAACTTTGTCGGTAACACGCTGACATTGGGACCGGCGGCCGGCTACGCAGCGTACTACCCGAAATATCAACCGACGCGCGCTTACCAGATGAACATCGGTTTCCAGCGTGAAATCGTGAAGGGCGGTGTGCTGTCCGTCGACTATGTGCGGAACCTGAGCTTGCACTTCCCGCTCACGATCGACGTGAACCATGTGGGAGACGCGCGGTTCCTGAATGTTGCTGCAGCCAACAACGCTATCAGTGCAACGACGGCAGCGTTTGGATGCGGCGGCGGCACGACTTCGGCGGCGATCGATTGCTCGATCGCGGCTGGTGCCTCGATCAACAACTTTGCGACGAACGGACTGGATTCCGGCCGCGCGTACCTGTTCGGGTACGGGGCTCCGGCGTTTGGCCTGACTCCCGATACGGGCGCTGCCTTTGGCGGCATCAACCCCAGCGTCGGTATGGGTTTCTTCCAATTCCCGATGGGCCGCTCCGTGTACAACGGCCTGCAGACCGAATACAAGCAGAACGTAACCAACCCGTTCCGGTTCGTGCGCTCGATGAATTTGCAGATCGCCTACACGCTCTCGGGCTACGACGGGAATGGCGGACTGGACCAAAACTTCAGCGCCGTGGCGTTCGACTTCCGCAATCCGACGAAGTTCTTCGGACCGGCGGGGTTGGATCGCACGCACCAACTGCGGTTTGGAACCACGTTTGAAGTGGCGCACAACGGACCGCGGATCAGCTTTATCGGCGGGTTCGCGTCGCCGTTCCAGTCGGACCTGGCGCTTCCCTCGGGTGGCGGTTTTACGGCGGGCGAGATTTTCCGAACCGACCTGACGGGAGACGGCACGGTCGGCGACTTGATCAATTCGGCGGCGACCGGCATCGGCAAGCCCGGAACGTTCAATCACGGCGTTTCCACCGGACAGCTCGCCGGCGTGATTAACGCATTCAACGCGAACTTTGGGAACGGGAACACGCTGACGCCCGCGGGTCAAGCGCTGGTGAATGCCGGACTCTTCACCCAAGCGCAGCTGGTGGCGCTCGGTGCGGTGATTCCGTCGGTGCTGCCGCCGCCCGCTCACAACGCGGGAAACAGCTGGTACCGAGATACGGACGTGGTGCTGAGCTGGCCATTCCGCATCAAGGAGCGGTTCACGATTGAGCCGAGCGTTTCGTTCTTCAATATGTTTAACTTCGTCAACTACGGCGCGCTGGGGGGTCTGACCGGCGGAGCCGGATCGATCAACGGCACGAACGCCGGCTATGATCCGAACACGCACGATGCCGTGCGAGTGGGAACCGGATCGGGCGTGTTCGCGGCAGGAGCTCCGCGGCAGACGGAATTCGGTCTGCGGCTGGAGTTCTAAAGCTAGACAGTCAGGCAATCAGGAAGGGCACGCGTCCGAAGGGGCGCGTGCCCTTTTTTTTTGGGCACCGTGCGCGGGAGTTTGGGAGCTTGAGGGGCGCTCGGTGTCCGGAGTGTTCGGCTGGGGATAAGGCGAGCCAAAGGCTGTTCAAAGATACGGAATAGCGTTTGCCTCTATGGAATTTGGTATATTTGGGCTGATCGACAGAGCGCTTGGTCGACAAGTACATGATTAAGAGGAGCTTATTTTAGTAAGTTCATGGGCACCAACGTGCCATAGGGATACAGCCGGAAGTGTATGGGGACGGAGAATTGAGCGTCCGTGAGCACTTCGAAGAAGCAGGGCGGCCAAATTTTCAGGAGGAAGCATGAACTGGAGTAAGTCTTTGGGAGTGATATTCGCGCTGATCTTGAGCGCGATGTTTGCAGGGAACGCAGGGGCGCAGTCGCTGATCGCCGGAGACATTGCCGGCGTGGTGACCGACCCGAGCGGCGCGGTGGTAGCTGGAGCGCCGGTGACGGCAACGAGCCTGGAGACGGGATCGGTGGCGAACACGGTGACGACTTCGACCGGAGCGTTCCGGTTTTCGCTGCTGAAGCCGGGCCGTTACACGGTGACGGTGAACGCGACGGGATTCGCGAAGTACGATCAGCCGGCCAGCGTAGAGGTGGGGCAGACGACGATCGCGAACGTAACGCTATCGGTGCAGAAGGGCAGCGCGACGATCGAAGTTTCGTCGACGGTGACGCCGATCATCAGCGACAACCCGAGCGTCAACACGACCTTTTCGCCGCAGGAGCTGGCACAGCTTCCGAACGGCGGCAGCGACATCACGAACATCGCCGAGACGGCGCCGGGCGTGGTGCTGAACAGCAGCGGCGGTTACGGTAACTTCACGGTGAACGGGCAGCCGGCGACGTCGAACCTGTTTACGGTGAACGGCGAAAACGACATGGACCCGTATTTCAACATCAGCAACTCGGGCGCGACGAACCTGCTGCTGGGCGCGAACGAAATTTCAGAAGCGACGGTAACGAGCAACGCGTACAGCGGTGAATACGGACAGCTTTCCGGCGCGCAGATTTCGTACGTTACGAAATCCGGCACCAACGATTATCACGGAAACGCAGTGTACAACTGGAACGGCCGGGCGCTGAATGCGAACGACTGGTTCCGTAACAACGCAGGCGAGGCTGGCACGCCGTTTTCGAATGCGAACCAATGGGCGGCATCGGTTGGCGGACCGATCATCAAGAATCACACGTTCTTTTTCGTAAACACCGAGGGCTTGCGGTTCGTATTGCCGAACGCCGATTCGTTGGAAGTCCCGACGACGGAATTCGCAAACGCAGTACTTGCGAACGTAACGAACTTGCAGCCAAACGAAGCGCCCGCGTATCAGTCGATGTTTAATTTGTACGCGAACTCGATCGGCAGCAACGCGGTGACGCCCGTGGATCCGACAGGGACGGCGTGCGCGACGGTAGCGCTAACTGGATTTACGAACGGCGATCCTTGCTTCCAAACGTTCCAATCGGTCGCGACGGGCTTTGCGTCGGAGTGGATTTTGAGCGCACGCGTTGACCAACGGCTGGGCGCGAACGATAACTTGTTCGTGCGATACCGCGGAGATCACGGAACGCAGCCGACCTCGCTCGATCCGGTGAGCCCGAACTTCGACGCGATTTCGAAGCAACCGTCGTGGGACTGGCAGGCGAACGAGACGCATACGTTTTCGTCGAACAAGACGAATTCGTTTACGGCCTCGGTGAGCCATTACACGGCGCAGTTCACGCAGGACCAGCCGCTGGCGAACAACACGTTTCCGTACGGCGTGATTTTCGGGGGCACGGAAGTTCCGCTCACCGGATTCAACGCGGAATACGAATTCCCGCAAGGCCGGAACGTGACGCAGTACCAGTTCATCGACGACTTCACGTGGACGCACGGAAAGCACAACTTTAAGTTTGGCGAGAACTTCCGGCGTTACGACGTGAGCGACCACAACTTCTTCTTCAACTACCCGGCAGCGTATTTTGGATACGTGACGGGCGGATTGCAGAACTTCGCAGACGGGTTGGCGTATCAGTATCGCCAGTCCGACAACATTTCGTCGAACGTGCCGATCGCTCTGTGGGGCATTGGCGCCTACGCGCAGGATGAATGGAGCGTCAAGTCGAACCTGAAAGTGATTTTGGGACTTCGGCTGGAGCACAACTCAAACCCGGTTTGCCAGATCAACTGCTTCGCGGACTTCGTGACGAATTTCACGAATCTGCCGAGCTACCTGGCGGGAACGGGAGCGGGCGACGTGCCTTACAACCAGGATATCGCGACGGGCTTGCACCGCGCGTATCCGGCAACGGATAAGATCAACGTGTCTCCGCGCCTTGGATTCAGCTGGGGCGTGAAGCACGACCTGATTGTGAGCGGCGGCTTCGGCGTTTTCTACGACAACGCTCCGGCCGGCCTGGTGGACGATTTGCTGGGCAATCCCCCGGTTGCGGTTTCCCTCCGCGTACGACCGGCGGGAGGAACGCCGGCATTCGATCCGACAGCGACCGGATCGGCGGCAACGTTCCAGGCGTCGGCAGCGGCTTTCAACAACGGCTTTTCGAGCGGCCAGACGTACACGCAGATTAAGGCGCAACTGGCCGGACTCGGCGTGGTGTTTGCACCGCCGGCGTTCACCGGTTTCAACGGAACGCTCCAATCGCCGTTGACGTACGAATACAACCTGCAAGTGCAGAAGCAGATCGGTACGGATATGGCGTTCGTGGCGGGATACATCGGGAACCGCAGCAACCGGTACCCGTACACGAATGCGTGGCCGAACGCGAACGATGGCGCGTACGAGTTGTATGGCGGTCTGATTCCGTTTACGTCGCCCGTGCCGAATTATGGAACAGTGACGCAGGTGCAAAGCGGAGCCAATTCCACGTACAACGCGCTGCAATTGACCTTCAAGAAGAACTTCTCGAAGGGCTTCGCGTTTCACGTGAATTACACCTACAGCCACACGCAGGACGAGGTATCCAACGGCGGCGTGTTCACCTACGGCGCAGCAGTTCCCCTCGGCCAGCTTTGCCCGGACAGCTTGAAGCAGTGCAACTACGGAAACGCGGATTACGATATTCGCCACAACTTCAACGGCGACTACGTTTACAATCCGCAGCTCCACTTTGAGAACAAGTTCGCCAACCTAGCGTTCGGCGGATGGGAATACGCGGGCAAGATTTTCTTGCGCTCGGGGCTGCCGTTCTCGGTAGTGGATAACAACTGGAACGGAGCGATCGTGAACGGTGGCGGGACGATTTTGGCGCAACCGCTGGCTGGCGCACAGGTACAAACCAGCTGCGGCCGCGGCAACGCGACGGCCACGCAGGATCCGACGGTGCCGGGTTGCTTGAATGCGAACGCCTTCGTGCAGAGCGGAAGCCCAACGTTCCCGGGCTACACGTCATTTTCGAACCAGGGCCGCAACCAGTACCGCGGACCTGGGTTCTTCGACATGGACATGAGCCTGTTCAAGACGTTCCCGATTGGCGAGCGGTTTAAGCTCGGCATCGGCGCGACGGCTTACAACGTGTTCAACCACCCGAACTTCGGAGCGCCGGATGCAGGTTTCGGCGACCCGACGTTCGGCCAGATCAGCGGACTGGTTGGAGTTCCGACGAGCCCGTACGGAAACTTCCTTGGGTTTGACTCGGCGCCGCGGCTGGTGCAGTTGCAGGCCCGGGTCACGTTCTAACCCGATTCGCTTCGGCGAATCGACAAAACAATACGTAGGGAAAAGGCGGCCCGAGAAATCGGGCCGCTTTTTTTTTCCCCGCACGCAGCGCGAATTGCGGCGGCCGGGTGCAAGTGAGCAGAAAAGCGGCGAAGTACCGGCGGCGAGGGCTGGGACTAGGATTTGGCTAGCGCGGCCAGGGAGGCGGCGAAGGGGGGGCGGGCGAGGCCGCGTTCGGTGATGATGGCGGAGATGTAGCGCGCCGGGGTGACGTCGAAGGCAGGGTGGGCGGCTTCGACTTCAGCGGCGATGCGGACGTTGTTGATGTGGGTGACTTCGCGGGAGGAGCGCTGCTCGATGGGGATGCTGTCTCCGGTGGGCAGCGAGAGGTCGAGCGTGGAGATGGGAGCGGCGACGTAAAAGGGGACGTTGTTTTCCCTGGCGAGGACGGCCATGCCGTAGGTGCCGATCTTGTTGGCGGTGTCGCCGTTGGCGGCGATGCGGTCGGCTCCGACGACGACGGCTCCTACGTTTCCGGTATGGAGGAAGTGGCCGACCATGTTGTCGGTGATCAGAGTGAGCGGGATGCCGTCTTCGTGAAGCTCCCAGGCGGTGAGGCGCGCGCCCTGCAGGTAGGGCCGGGTTTCGGGGACGAGGACTTCGATTTCGCGGCCGGAGGCGACGGCCATGCGGATGACTCCCAGGGCGGTGCCGATGCCGCCGGTGGCGAGTGCTCCGGCGTTGCACTGGGTCATGATGCGGCCGGACTGGGGCATCAGTTCCGCGCCGAATTTGCCGATGGCGCGGTCGGCCGTGCGGCGCTCTTCGTGAACGAGTACGGCTTCGGCGATGAGGGCGGCGCGGATTTCGTCGAGAGCGTCGCGCACGTCGCTCTTGGGCGACATGGCGGCGGTAGCGGCGAGATCGTCGAAGCGTTTGCGAAAGCGCGTGATCGCCCAGAACAGATCGACGGCGGTGGGGCGCGTCTTGGCGAGAGTGTCGGTGATGACGTCGAAATCCGCGCGGAGACCGGCGAGAGTGGCGGCGGTGGAGTGCTGGACGCCGAGCGCGACTCCCATGGCGGCGGCTACGCCGATGGCCGGGGCGCCACGGATGATCATGTCTTTAATGGCGCGGGCGACGTCGCGGTAGTCGGTGTATGTGTGGTACACGACTTCGCCGGGGAGGCGGAGCTGGTCGAGGATGACGACGCCGGTTGGTTTCCATTCGATGGGTTCGACGTGATGCAAGGATTGGCGGCTCCGGGCTCGAGTGAATGGCGATACGCGCGAGCGTCTATTCTACACCGAGCGGGTGCGGAACGGCTGAGGCGGAGAGGCAGTGGCTAGTGACGAGTGACGAGAAGCGATCGCTGGCGAGCCTGTGAACTAGAAGGAAGATTCGAAAGCGGCGAAGCGGCGCTCGAGCTCCCACTGTTGGGCGGCTTTTGCGCTGGAGTGAAGGAAGTCGGCGCAGGCGGTGGCGGGATCGGCGGAGCCGAGCGGATCGCGCGAGCAGGGCGAGACGGCGGCGCGAAAGTCGTCCGGTGCGCGCCAAAGGGACGGGCCCGGAAGGAAGCTGTGTTCGATGCCGGTGCGGACGAGCTTTTTCAGGTCGGGGTACGAGAGGTTGTAGGTTTGCACGGCGCGGACGAATTCGTGGGTGAGGTCGATGCGGGAAACGCCTTCGTCGTCGCTGGAGAGGGCGACGGGGACGCCGAATTTGCGATAGAGCGGGAATGGGTGATTGGCGCCGGAGACGCCGAGGATGACGTCGTTGCTGGTGAGATTGATTTCCGCCATGACGTGCCTGGCCGCCATTTCCTTCAGCAGATCGTACGGATTCGTTTCATACATCACGTCCACGCCATGGCCGATGCGCTCGGCGTGGCCTTGCTCAACGGCGCCGCGAATGTGGCAGCAGAGGCCTTCGTAGGGAACGATGCCGGGAGCGATTTCGCCGGCATGAAGGCTGATGTGCACGCTGGGATACACGGAGTGCAGGAAGTTGAAAATCCGCATGTGGAGATCGTAATCGCGCATGGAGATAAAGCCGTCTTCGGGCATGACGAAGTTAACGCCGACTACATTGGGTTCGGCGGAAGCTGTTTCAAAGGCGACGAGAAGCTGGGCGAAGACTTGTTCCCTGGGATAACCGCGCAGCGCCTGGAATAGAAAGCGAGTCTCGACCTTGCAGGCGGGGGATTGGTTTGGCTGGCCGCAGTTTTCGAGTTTTCTGCGAGCGGATTCAGCGTCGTCGAATTCTTTTTTTGCCGCGTCGATTTCGGTTTGCAGGCCTTGTGCCAGGAGTTGTTTGCGGAAAGCCGCGAAATCGGTTTGCCAGCCGACGGCCTTGGCGATTGCGGCGGTGCGCGCAAAGTCCGGAGTGTCCATGACTTCGAGGTACTGTTCATTTTGCGCGGCGGCGCGCGTGGCGACTTCGTCGAGCCAATCCACGATATGGGATTTTTCGACGAGGTGAAATTTCGAAAAGGCGGCGAAGAAGTGATCGTGAGCGCTTTCGCCGGTAGCCGGAACGAACGCGCGCATGGAGAGAGCATCGACGATCGCGTCGTAGAGATGTTGATCGGTGAAGGCCTGCGCGATCGGGACGGAGCCGTCGTGACAGTTTGGAGTTGGCGGCTTCGACGGCGTTGCCGCAGAAATGGAATCCGGCACGGTGAAGGCGAGTTGCGCGAGATTCACGCAGAGATTGTCGGCGGCACCGTCGCGAATCCAGGATTCGGCGTACACGGCGCCGGTGAGGTGGGTATGCAGGTCGGCACCCTTGGGCATGCGGACCAGGAAGGCGCGGAGCTCGAGAGGATTGTTGCGTGCGGAGTTGAAGGCGGATTCGGCGCGTTGTTCGGAGGTGGTCGCGGCGCGGGAAGCGGAATTGGCGACCGTCTGCGCGATGACCGGTACGCAGAAAATGGCGATCGCGAAAATCACGGCGTGGCGATTTCGGAGCGAGAGCAGGCGCAGGAGTTGCGATCTTTTCATGGTGATTTATGTGGCGGGATTATAAACCGAAATTCCGAAATGCGGAGAGTGCGATCAGACGTGGGGAATGGATTTGGTGAGGCCGTGGGTGGTGATGAGCAGGGCGACGACCTGGAGGCTGTTGTAGGCGGTGTGGACGATGAAGCTGGCGAAGACGGTGCCGGTTTTGGCGCGGATCCAGGTGAGGACGGAGCCGACGACGACCATGAGAATGATGAGCCAGGGGCCGCCGGAAAGTTGGCCGGCGTGGAGCAGGCCGAAAAGAAGGCCGGTGAGGAAGATGCCTCCGGCGACGCCAAAGCTGCGGGCGGCGACGGGATAGAGGTAGCCGCGAAACAGAGTTTCCTCGACGATGGGCGCGACGAAGACGGCCATAATCATGAAGAGGATGGCGGTGCGATTGTCGTTGAGTATCTGCTCGACGGGCATTTGCGTTTTCGGCGGCCAGAGCGCGCCGGCGGCGGAAATGGAAATCGAGAGCACAAATCCGGTGAAGATGAGTCCGCTGTAGGAAAACAGCGAGGGCAACTGGGAGGACGGAAGGCGATGCCAGCCGAGTCCGGACCATGCGGGGAGTTTCCAGCGGAGACGCATTTCGGCGAGCAGGTAGCCGAGAATTCCGACGTCGAGAACGGCCTGCAGGATTACGCCGAAGAAATTGGTATCGGCCGGTGAATTTTGAATCTGCGAAACACGGTGGCCGAGCGCGGAGTAAACGAGCATAAAGCACATGGTCAGCAGGAAAATGCCAGCGATGCTGAGGAGGACGAGCTGAAAAATGTTGACCCAGCGCCAGGGAACGCGGAGCGCGGGCGGGAGATGCGAATAGCGAATTTCCGCCGATTGCGCGGGCGTGAGTTTCGGCGGCGGAGCTTGCCGTTCGGTTTGCGGCGTTGACAACGCCGGTGGCGCGGGCTCGGATGCTTTTGCCAGGATCACGTCGCTGATCGATTGCTGAGTTTGCTGTAGAGGCGCGGCGGTCTGCGGATCGGGGGGCAGATCGGGCGCGGGCGGATTTTGATCGAAGTCGGCCACGGGTCAGGAGTGAGACGCGTCTAATTTACCATTGCCGTTGAGCGCGCGGGCGAGGATCTGTCCGGTATAGGACTTTTTCACTTTGGCGACTTGCTCGGGCGAGCCCTGGGCGACGATGCGGCCGCCGTCTTCGCCGCCTTCCGGGCCGAGATCGATGATCCAGTCGGCTTGTTTGATGACGTCCAGATTGTGCTCGATGATGAGGACGCTGTTGCCGAGCGAGACGAGGCGGTTCAGGACGTCGAGAAGTTTTTTCACGTCGTCGAAGTGCAGGCCGGTGGTGGGCTCGTCGAGAATGTAGAGAGTGCGTCCGGTCTGGCGTTTGGAAAGTTCGCGGGCGAGCTTGGTGCGCTGGGCTTCGCCGCCGGAAATGGTGGTGGAGGATTGGCCGAGCTGGACGTAGCCGAGGCCGACATCGACGAGCGTCTGAAGCTTGATCTGGATCGTAGGAATATTTTCGAGAACTTTCAGAGCTTCTTCGATGGGCAGATCGAGCAAGTCGGAAATCGACAGGCCTTTGTAGCGGACGGCGAGAGTTTCCGCGTTGTAGCGCTTGCCGCGGCACACTTCGCAGGTGACGTACACATCCGGCAGAAAATTCATTTCGATGCGGCGCTGGCCGTCGCCCTGGCAGGCTTCGCAGCGTCCGCCTTTTACATTGAAGCTGAAACGGCCGGGCTTGTAGCCGCGTTCGCGCGATTCGGGAAGCATGGCGTAGAGTTCGCGGATCGGGGCGAAGACTCCGGTGTAGGTGGCGGGATTCGAGCGCGGGGTGCGGCCGATGGGGGCTTGATCGATCTGGACGACTTTGTCGATATGTTCGATGCCGGTGATGGCGCGATGCGCGCCGGGCTTTTCCATCGAGCGGTAGAGTTTGGCGGCGAGAGCGCGGTACAGAATATCGTTGATGAGCGTGGATTTTCCCGAGCCGGAGACGCCGGTGACGACGGTGAGAAGGCCGAGGGGAAAGGTGACGTCGATATTTTTCAGGTTGTGGCCGTGCGCGCCCAAGATGGCGATGGATTTTCCGTTGGCGGAGCGACGCGTTTCGGGGACGCCGACTTTTGCCGCACCGGAAAGATATTTTCCGGTGAGCGATGCGGGATTCGCGGCGATTTCCTCGGGGGAGCCGGCAGCGACCAGATAGCCGCCGGTTTTTCCGGCGCCGGGGCCGAGATCGACAACGTAGTTGGCGCGGCGGATGGTTTCTTCGTCGTGCTCGACGACGAGGACGGTGTTGCCGAGATCGCGCAGCGTTTCGAGAGTGCTGAGCAAGCGGCCGTTGTCGCGGGCGTGAAGACCGATGGAAGGCTCATCGAGGACGTAGAGAACACCGCGAAGGCGCGAGCCGATTTGCGTGGCAAGGCGGATGCGCTGGGCTTCGCCGCCGGAGAGAGTTGCGGCGGAGCGATCGAGGGTCAAGTAGCCGAGGCCGACGTTGAGAAGGAAGTCGAGGCGTTCGGCGACTTCGTTCAGCGGGCGTCCGGCAATTTTTTCGCTGCGGGCGGTGATTTCGCGGCGGATTTTATCGACGGCAACGCGCGCTTCGGTGAGCGGAAGTCCGGTGAAGTCAGCGATGGAGAGTCCAGCAATTTTAACGGCGAGCGATTCGGGGCGCAGGCGGCGTTCGTTGCAGGCGGCGCAGGGAGCAGGCGACATGTATTGGGTGAGCCACTCGCGGTAGGCGTCTGATTTCGTTTCGTCAAGATTCGATTCGAGATGCTCTAAAAGGCCCTGAAACTCGAGCTGTTTCTCGCCTTTGCCGCTGCCCTTGAAACCGTGGAGGATCAGGTTTTGGGTTTTGCGCGACATTCTCTCGAAGGGGACGTCGAGATCAAAGCCGTGGGCCATGGCGGCGAGCGCAAGAGTGCGCTGTAAGTATGCGGAGCCGGAGCCGGGGCCGAGGCCGCCTTCGAAAAGGGGCTTGGTCCAATCGACGATGACTTTTGCGGGATCGAAGTCGTATTTCGAGCCGAGGCCGTGGCAGACGGTGCAGGCGCCGTAGGGCGAATTGAAACTGAACGAGCGCGGCTCCAGTTGCGGGACGGAGATGCCGCAATCGGGGCAGGCGAGTTTTTCGGAGTACACGCGTTCTTCGCCGCCGACGATGGCGATGGTGACGAGGCCGCCGGTGAGCTTGAGCGCGGTTTCGATGGACGTTTCCAGACGCTGCACGATGCCGTTTTTGAGCAGCAGGCGATCGACGACGATCTCAATGGTGTGATTTTTGCGGCGGTCGAGCGGGATGGGCTCGTCGAGATTCATCAGGTCGCCGTCGATGCGGGCGCGGACGTAACCCTGGCGCGCGTAATTCTCGAGTTCCTTTTTGTATTCGCCTTTGCGCCCGCGGACGACGGGAGCGAGGACCATGATGCGGTCGTCGGGCTTGAGGGCGAGCACGGACTGGACGATCTGCTCGGTGGACTGCCGCGTGATGGATTTTCCGCAGGTAGGGCAGTGCGGCGTGCCGATGGCGCTGTAGATGACGCGCAGGTAATCGTAAATTTCGGTGATGGTGCCGACGGTGGAGCGCGGCGAGCGCGTGGTGGTTTTTTGTTCGATGGCGATCGAGGGCGAGAGGCCTTCGACGGAGTCCACGTCGGGGCGCTCCATCTGGTCGAGGAACTGGCGCGCGTAGGCGGAGAGCGATTCGACGTAGCGGCGCTGGCCCTCGGCGTAGAGAGTGTCAAAGGCGAGCGAGGATTTTCCCGAGCCGGAAAGACCGGTGATCACGGAAAGAGTGTTGCGCGGGATCTCCAGGCTGATGTTTTTCAGGTTGTGCTGCCGGGCGCCCCGGATGACGATTTTCTTCAGGCTCATCGTTGAGTTTGGTGTTGGGTCCGGTGCTGGGTCCGGTGCTGAGTCCGGTGCTGCGTCAGGTGCGGAGTGCTCCTCTACAGGGCGGCCCGGCGTACAGTGAGTAAAATGGGGCCAATGTAAACTACGAGCATAACAAGCGGAGTTCGGTGGGGTCAAATCGGGGTGGACCCAGAGCTTCGCTCCGGAATTTTAAAAAGCATTGTTGGGCAAGGAACCATCTGGAAAGCGACGGCGCGAAGTTTCTGCGAATGAGGCGGCATAGACGCGTTTGAGCGATTCGATTCCCACCTGAGAGTTAAATCGATATGAAAATTTGGGTGGAAAGGAGTACGCGGACTCGGGATCTGTTGGCGTGATTTCTTGTTGACAATGGTTTACAACTGGAATATCGTTTTCCTGTTGAAAATCATTTGCAACTGGAAGATGGGTTGGGGACGATGAGATTGCGGTGCGGCACGGGCGCGGGGCGGAGCGGGTTTCGGGCGGACGGCTGGCCATGCAGGGTCGGCGCAGCATTCAGCCGGTTGCGGGCAGTGCGGACGCTAAGGACGGTGCTTGCAGTGCGCGTGGCGCTGGGGGCGCTGCTGGTGGTGGGTGCGGTGACGGTGGGGGCAGGGCGGGCGGGGGCGCAGGAGCCTCCCTATTTCGTGGCGTACTCGGATGCGCTGGAGGAGCCGGGGAACCTGGAGATTGCGTGGAAGGGCGCGGCGGCGGCACCGAGGAATGGAAATGCGTTCACGGGAGCGGCGCTGGAAATGGAGTACGGCGCGACGGCGTGGTGGACGACGGAAGTGTATCTGGACGGGCAATCGACGAAAAACGACAGCACAATTTTTACGGGTTACCGGTGGGAGAACCGTTTTCGTCCGCTGCTGCGGAATCATGTGGTGAATCCGGTGCTGTACGTGGAGTACGAGGATTTGAATCAGTCGGACCGGGCGCTATTGGAAATTACGGGGCATGACAACGCGTCGAACTACGCAGTACCGAATTACATCGGGCGCGCGGTGATCGAGCGGAGCCTGGAAACGAAGCTGATTCTTTCGAGCAACTGGCGGGGATGGAATTTTTCGGAGAATTTCATCGCGGAGAAGGCGCTGAACGAGCCGGAGCCGTGGGAGTTTGGTTATGCGCTGGGAGCGAGCCGACCGCTGGCGCTGAAGGCGAGTTCGCGATCGTGCGTTTTCTGCCGCGAGAATTTTGCGGCAGGGCTGGAGCTGTACGGAGGGCTCGGCGATACGAACGGATTTGGATGGCATGCGACGTCGCAATATCTGGGCCCGACGGTGGGGTTCAATGTGCCGAACGGACCGACGATCAGTTTTGGGCCGAGCTTTGGATTGAACGACAACAGCGTGGGAGTGATTTACCGGTTCAAGGTGTCGTACGAAATTCAGCAGATCTTCGGGCATTTTCATAAATGAGGTTGCGAGGCGCGGAGATGGGACGTGTGTTTTTGCGGGAGTTGAAAAATTCGAGCCTTTTGCGCGTGGGAGCGGCGACGCTGGCGCTGGTGTTTTGTTTTGCGGCGGCGGATGGGTCGTGGCTGAAACATGTGCCGGACGAGGATCGAGCGCGGGTGAATCCGTTCGCGGGGCAGGCGGATGCGATTGCGGGAGGCGGGAAAGTTTTTTCGCAGAACTGCGCAAAGTGCCACGGTGCGGATGCGATGGGGAAGGGGAAGCGTCCGAGCTTGCGAAGCGAGCGAGTGCAACACGCGACGGACGGGGAGATTTTCTGGTTGTTGAAGAATGGAAACCTGGCGAAGGGCATGCCGACGTGGGCGCTGTTGCCGGAGCCGACGCGATGGCAAGTGATCGCGTATGTGAAGAGTCTGGGAGTGGCGGGGGAGCCGAGGGCGGATTCGAAGTAAGTTAGGGCGAACGCTCGAGAGGATTGCCCGCCAGGCGCGGGAACGGGTTGCGTGGCGTGGCGATCGGCCGCATGAATCCGACGTGATTTGCAAAGGAGAACGGGGATGGCGGGGGCGTGGTGGACGGGCGGAGAGATATTGCGCGAGACGGAGAGGGTGCGGCACGGCCGAGGAATGGGCACGGAGATGGTGGCGCTGGTGTGCGCGGCGATTCTTTTTTTGGGGAGCTGCGGGTCGGGGGCGGCGCCGAATCCTCCGGTGGAAAATGAGGTGACGCCGGCGGAGCAGACGATCGGCGAGCGGCTGTTTGTGGAGACGCGGTTCGCGGAATATTTTGCGGCCAACATGACCGGCGTGAACGATCCGCTGGCGGTGGGCGATCCGGTGGTGACGCAGGTGCAGACGACGAACGGGCCGCTGCCGGGACCGTTTGCGGGGCAATCGATCAACTGCCGGTCGTGCCACTTTGTGGTGGAGTTTCAGGGAGTGGCGGGCGCGGGAAACCGGACGTACGCGGATTTCACGACGCGCAGCCCGTTGCCGCTGGCGATGGGGGGATTCACCAGCACGCCGCGGAATTCGATGCAAATGGTGGGATCGCTGCAGGCGCGGATGGGGCCGACATTTTTGCACTTCGACGGGCAGTTCGACGATCCGGTGGATCTGGTGCGGGAAACTTTGACGGGGCGCAATTTTGGGTGGGGTCCGGAGCAGTACGCGCAGGCGGAAGCGCACATCGCGCAGATTATCCGGCAGGACAACGGGCAGAACGTGCCGGCGCAGGAATACGGCGCGAATTTACCGTACGCGACGCTTTTTTTGGGGAACGATCCGAAGATTCCGAATGGCTACCGGCTGTTGCCGGCGAACCGGATCGACGTGACGTCGGCGAGCGACGATCAAATCGTGCACGAAATCGCGGTGCTGATTGCGCAATACATGTTGGGATTGCTTTTCAAGCAGGATGAGCTGGGGCGGTATTATGCATCACCGTACGATGTTTTCCTGAGGATCAATCATTTGCCGCAGCAGCCGATCGCGGGCGAGACCGGGGCGCAGTACTCGCAGCGGCTGTACCAGCAGGTGCTGGCGCTTTCGAATCCGCAATTCGTGGACGGGACGTATGGAGCTTTCAAATATCACGCGCAGCCGTTTCAGTTTGGAGCGACGGAGCTTGCGGGGCTGAAGATTTTCCTGAACGCGGCGGCGGGCGCGACGGATGGATCGCAGCACGCGGGGAATTGCGCGAGCTGCCACGCGCCGCCGAATTTTACGGATTTTGGATTTCACAACAACGGATCGTCGCAGGAGGAATACGACGCGGCGAACGGAGCGGGCGCGTTTATGAATCTGGCGGTTCCGACGCTGGCGGAGCGAAGCGCGAACTACGACGCGTATTTGCCGATTACGCGGAATCATCCGAACGCCACAGAACGATTCCGGCACGCGGCGGCGGCCGGCAGCCCGCAGTTCGCGGATCTGGGCCTGTGGAACGTGTACCAGAATCCGGATATTCCGAATCCGCAGGCGAATCTGGCGGCGGTGGTTTGCGCCGTCGCTTCGAACTGCCAGGTCGATCAGGGGTTGCCGAACACAATTGCGCAATTCAAGACGCCGATGCTGCGCGACCTGGAAGATTCGGCGCCGTATTTTCACAACGGCAGCAAGTTGAAATTCGACGATGTGGTGAACTTCTATATCAACAGCTCGCAACTGGCGCGGGCGGGGCTGCTGCGCAACGCTCCGGTAGAATTTCAGGGCATGTCGATCAGCGCGGCGGATTTGCCGGCGCTGGTGGCGTTCCTGCAGTCGCTGACGGAAGACTATGACGACGCGTGATGCCATCGGAGGCCGGCGATTGGAAGTGAGCGTACCGCGCACGAGTAGCCAACCGAAGACGTACAATTCCTGACATGCAGGTGTGGGCTTACTTCCTGGTAGCAGCGGGAATCGGGGTGTGGGTGTGGCCGTTTGTGAAGGCGAAACGGCATCCGGAGTTGACCGGCAAAATCGATCCGCGGGCGCGATGGGGAATGCTGCTGGAGATGGTCGCTTTCGCGGCGTTGTGGCAGGGAAGATTCTGGGCGGCGGCGGTGCCTGTGTGGCGCGTGGGATTGTCGATGGCGTTTTTCGCACTGGCCGCGGGGATTTCATGGAGTTCGGTGCGGGCGCTGGGGAAGCAGTGGCGGTTCGACGCGGGGTTGAACACCGAGGGCGAGCATGAGCTGGTGCGGCACGGACCGTACGCGGTGGTGCGGCATCCGATTTATACTTCGCTGCTGTGCATGCTGTGCGGCGTGGGATGTATGGTGGCGACGTGGAAATTGTTTGCGGTGTCGATGATTTCGTTTGTGGCGGGGACGGAGATACGGGTCGCGGTGGAAGAAAAACTGTTGAGTGAAAGATTCGGGGACGTGTTTCGGAAATACCGGGAAGCGACTTCGGCGTACGTTCCGTTGATTCGGTAATGCGGGTTGCGCGTTTGCGGGAACGGCAATCGGGACGGGCTGCCGATGCTAGGGCGTTTTGGCGTCGGTGGCGCGGTAGTAAGCGAGAGCGGAGCGGATGCCGAGCCAGCGGAAAGGTTCGTTGGGAATGTAGGGCGGCAGGCGGTTGACGAAAGGCAGCCAGGACCAATCGGCGGCGCGACTAGATTCGAGATCGGCGATGATGCGCGCGAACAGGGACGTGAGGCCGACGCCGTGGCCGGAAAAACCGATGGCGTAGAAAATATTTTTGTATTTTCCGATCGCACCGACCGCAGGGCTTTGGTCGAGAGACATATCCACGCAGCCTCCCCATGTGGCTTCGAAGGGCACGCCATCGAGTTTCGGAAAAATGCGCGCGAGTTCGGCGGAGAGGCGCGCGAAATGATGGGCGGTGGATTTCGGCTCGACGACGCCGTCGTTAAAAACGTAATCGACAGGACCGCCGCCGATGTGGACGCGTTGATCGCGCGTGAGGCCGAGGTAATAGACTTCGGTGCGGCTGTCGTTGAACGGAATGCGTTTTTGCCAGCCGACTTCGGCGAGCAGCGAATCGGCGAGCGGGGCGGTGATGCCCACGTAATCGAAAACGGGAGCGACGGCGCGGCGAAGGTATCCGAGTTTGGACGTATAGGCGTTGGTGGCGAGAATGAGCGACGGCGCGGTAACGGTGAATCCCGCGGCGGTGGTGATTTTGTGTGTTGAGCCTTCTTCGATATTCACGACAGGAGAATTCTCGAAGATTTCGGCGCCGGCGGATTCGGCGGCCGCTTTGAGGACGGCGACAAGTTTGCCGGGGTGAACCTGGCCACTATTGGGATCGAACAAAGCGCCGGGGTAGGCGCGAGTGCCGATGACGGACGCGGTTTTTTCCTGGCTCCAGAATTCGACGGGAATTCCGACTTGGTTTGCTTTGGCGACGTAACGCTTTCCGTTTTCGACGTCGGAGGCGGTATTCAGAACTTGCAGAGCACCGCTGGTTTCGATTTCAGGATCGGGCGCGAGATGGGAGACGCTTGCGGCGATTTGTTTCAGGCGCGCGGCGTTGTTCACGGTGAGATCGTAGATTTTTTTGTCGAGCGACATCTCTGAACTGAGGACCATGTAACGATCGTCGGTGAGAGTGAGCATCATGGCGCCATTGCGACCGGAGGCGCCGTTGCCGCAGCGGCTGGCTTCGAGCAGGACGACTTTTTTGGGGGGCGACTGCGAGCGAATGTAGTAAGCGGCGGCGAGGCCGGTGAAACCTCCTCCGATGACGGCGACGTCCGCGTGGATATTTTTCGCGAGGGGAGAATTGACGGCGGGTAACGCGCGGGCCCAATAGCTGTGATTCGGTTCGAACGCGGATTTTTCGGGATCGAGGATGGGGGCGAGAGCGTTGACGCCGGCAGCGGCGACGGCGGTGCATGCTCCCGCGACGGCCGCGGACTTCAGGAATGTGCGGCGCGCTGTGGGACGGTTTTCGTTTTGGTTCACGAGGATTTCGCCGGGAGATCGCGATCGATGTTTGCCCGCGCGAATGGAGATGCGGGACGAACGGAATTTGGGGGAGTTTAGCACGGAGGTTGCGTTGGAGCAGCGCGTTTCGGTGAAGCCCACCGCGTGCAAACGCGAAGGGACGGCGAAGAGCGCGTGTTTCGCCCGGTTCGATGATTTGGCGAAGGGCCCGAGGGGCGGCTGGAAGATTTTGCAAGGGGGCTGGAGAATTTACTTGCTGTGGAAAAGCTAAGGCGCGTGTTTGGAGCGGTTTGCGTTTGGCTTGCGGCGTGCGACGTAGGAATGCGTCAGAGGGGAGGAAAGCCGAGGATCCCTATAGGGGATTGAGGGCTGGGCCGGCTTCCTTCCCTCGGCCTATTTTTTAGTTCTTCCCGCGCACGCGTTTTCGCCGTATCTATTCGCAATCTATTTCCCGATCGAAACTCCCCATCAAAAAGTAAAATCGGACGCATTGAATTTGGACCGCAGAAATTTGAGCGTTCGCGTTTAGAATTAAGGGACGGCTGGGGCGTGGTCCAATTGGTAGGACACCTCACTGTTAATGAGGACGGTGTTGGTTCGAGTCCAACCGCCCCAGCCAAACTCGCCTGGCAATCCGCATTTGTGCCCCGGTGTGAGCTTTTCCTGCCGAAATGTTTTTGCCGATTTTTTCTTAACAGTCTAGGCGGCGGTGCGCCAAGGTGCGCAGGAAAGGCGCGGGCCTGCGTTGATCGGCGGGAGAGGGGGAGGCATGCGAGGGATCATTCGGGGATTGTTCAGCTTCGCGGCGGTAATGGTACTGGCGGGCGGCGTGGCGCAAGCATCTCCGCAGCAAACGAGTGCAGACGCGTCCCATGCGGCCGTCGCGGCTGAGCCGGCGGCGGGCGAATCTGTGCCGAGGCTGGTGCAGTTCAACGGTACGCTGAAGGATGCGGCGGCGCGCCCGGTTGTCGGCGTCGCCAGCGTGACTTTTGCGATTTATGCGGAACAGGATGGAGGCACGGCGCTGTGGAGCGAAACGCAAAACGTGATCGCCGACGCGAACGGGCACTTCAGCGCGCTGCTTGGCGGCGCGACGCCGGGCGGAATGCCGGCTGAACTTTTCGGCACCGGGCAATCGCGCTGGCTGGGCATCACCGTGGCGCGTTCGGCAGAAATGCCGCGCGTGCTGCTCGCGAGTGTGCCGTATGCGCTGAAGGCGCAGGACGCCGAAACGCTCGGCGGACTTCCCGCTTCGGCGTACGTGACCACGCAAGCGCTCGCCGCTGCGAATGCGCGCGCGACGACGCCCGTAATCAGCGGCGGCAACACGACGATCCTCGCGACGCCGCAAGTCGCAACGGCATCGCCGGAAGCAACAATGCAGGGAACAATGCAGGCAACCACGCAATCGGCAACGCCGTCTGCGATACCGCAAGCGACGCCGTCCGGCAGCGGGACGACGAATTACATTCCCATCTGGACGTCGAGCAGCGCGCTCGGCAACTCGACGATCTTTGAGTCGGCGGGGAAAGTGGGAATCGGGACGACGACACCGGCCCAAACGCTGGATGTAAACGGGAACGCGATCTTCCGCGGCTCGTTCCAGTTGCCGCCACAGGACGCGGCTACTGCGAGCGCCGGATCGCAATCGCACTCGTTCCAGTTCGAAGCATCGTCGTACAACAGCTCGAAGAAAGCGGCGCAGAACCTGGCGTTCGGATTCCGCGCCGAACCGCTCGGCAACAACACGTCGTCGCCATCCGCGAAGCTGGATCTTTTCTACGGCCCCGGCGGCGGCACGCTGACCGACACAGGGCTGTCGTTTGCGGCGAACGGCATCATCACGTTCGCGCCGGGGCAAATTTTCAATGGCTCGATCGTGGCGACGCAGGAATTGAACTTCCCCTTCGTGAACGGAGGATCGGCAACACTGATCAACGTGGGCGGTTATACGTTTCTGAATGACGCGGGTTCTTTCTCGAATTTGTTTGCCGGCATTGCCGCGGGATCTGCCGCTACGGCCGGAGGTTCGATTTCTTATACCACGGGCGTTGGGTCGGAGGCGCTCGCAAGCTTTACGTCCGGAACTGAAAATACCGCGATGGGAGCCAGCGCCATGTTCGAACTCGCGTCCGGAACGGGTAACACAGCGATCGGAGCCGACTCCTTATACGTTGCCACGAACGTCAGCGACATCACGGCTGTCGGTTACCAGAGTCTGGAAAATGATGTGACGGGAATCAACAATACCGCTGTTGGCGCGTCGAGTTTGCAGGGTGCTACGGGCAATAACAATACGGCGGTCGGGTATGACGCGGGCGCCGAAACGACCGGAAACGACAACACGTTGATCGGTGTTGGTGCGGACACTTCGGGCGGCGTCTCACTTTCCACAGCGATTGGATACGGAGCGAAGGTCGGCGCGAACAACGCGCTGGTGCTGGGCGGAACGGGACAATTTGCCGTGAACGTGGGAGTGGGAACTGCGGTGCCGATTTCGGAGATGGATCTTGAGTCGCCGGCGGCGACAGGGCCGAGTACGCCGAGTCCGGTGCTGACGATTGGCAATACAAACGGCGGACTGCATTCGACGACCGCGATCGATTTCAATCCGTACGCGCCCGGTACAGGGACGTACAACCCCGATGGGCGGTTTGCGTTCGTGGACGAGGGAAACTACGCGGGAGCTTTCGTCTGGTACAACAATGTGGCCGGCGCGAAAAACAACGGACTGCAGCAGAACATGGCGCTCGACGCGAGCGGAAACCTTTCCATCCGCGGGACGCTGGTGAAGGGCGGCGGCTCGTTCAAGATCGACGATCCGATCGATCCTGCGAACAAATATTTGTCGCATTCCTTCGTCGAGTCGCCGGACATGATGAACATCTACAACGGCATTGTGACGCTGGACGCGCACGGGCGGGCGGAAGTGGAGATGCCGGCATGGTTTGAGGCGCTGAATCGCGATTTCCGGTACACGCTGACGGCGATCGGTTCGCCCGCTCCGAAGATTTATGTGTCGGAGCAAATGAACGGCAACCATTTCAAAATCGCCGGCGGAAAAAAAGGGCAACAGATTTCCTGGATGGTGACGGGCATACGGCAGGATGCGTGGGCGAATGCGCATCGCATTCCCACCGAAGAAGTGAAGCCGGCGGGCGAGCAGGGGCATTATTTGCATCCGGAACTGTTTGGCGCGGGGCCGGAAAAGGCAATTTCGGCCGCACATGTCACGGTTCCTGCGGCAACGTCTGCAGCGCCGGCGAATGCGGCCGTGCCGGGATCGAAGTAGAGGTGCGATGGTTTCGGTGAGCCAGGCTTTCGCGCCTGACCGATCATCAGGCACCGCGGCCGCTTGGCAAGATTTCCGCGGCCGCGGCGACTCTATGGCAGATCGACATCGAGAGCGAAAATGTCGCCTCCGTCGCGCGTGGCACGGAAGACAATAGCGCCGTCGGGAGCGACGCCGTAGAAGCCGCAGCGTTGCGTGCCGGAATTTAGAATGTCCTCGAAGCTGAATGCGCGTTCCCTGGTTACGTCGCCGGGGCGCATGCGAAAGACTGGCTCGCCGGAATCCAGCAGGTCCTGGAAATAGAGCCACTTCGAATCTGAGCTCCAGACCGGGACGGAAAAATAATTTCCGGAGGTCATGTCGGTCCACCGCTGATGATCGATGTCGAAGAGCTTCATGTGGCGCATGTCCGCAGTGAAAGCGGCCAGGTAACGACCGTCCGGCGACCAGCGAGCGCCGAGAAGGCCTTGGGAACCGGGAACGGGTCGGAGTTCACCGGAATCAAGAGTGTAGATATTTAGAGAAGTTTTTTCCGGCGAGCCGTTGGCGGTTTCCCAGTCCGGGCCTGCGACGATCTTCCGTCCATCGGGAGAAAAGTCCGGAACGATATACGGGTGACCGAGCGCCGGGAGCGCGCGAGGCGAACCACCCGATATGGGAGCGAGCATCGCGACGTCAGACCCGCCGGACGGGTGGCCAAGGAAGAGAGCAATTTTGCCGTCGTTGCTCACCGACATGTGATTCACTTGCATCGCGGCAGTGCTCTGGAACACTTTCTCCGTTGGACCTCCCTTCAGATCCATTTTCCAAACCGCGTCGTTCGTGTCGTACAAGGCAAACTGGCCGTTGCGCGCATAGACGATTTCCCAAGCCGGCATGGAGTTCAGGAGCGGCTTAACCTGCCGGGTAACGACGTCAACGCGCTCGAGGACCACGCGCTCGAATCCGCCCTGGGCGAAAATGGTGTGGCCATCGGTGCCGGGAAGGGGCTCGTACAGTCCGATCGGACCGTGCGTTAGCTGAAAAGGTTTGGACGCCGGACGGAAAAATCCACCGCGTTCGCGCAGAAGCCAGATGTTGCTTTGCTTGTCGCGCGTGGCGGCAAAGACGAAGTATTTTCCGTCCGAAGTCCAACGCCCGCAGCACACGTCTCCCGTAGGATTCCAATTTTCCAGAAACGGATGAACGCGGCCGTCCCCAACGGATACCTGCCAAATGGACCGGCGATTGGTGGCGGGATCGAATTGCGTGAATCGAATTGTTTTTTCGTCGGGCGACCATGCGAGCGAAGCGCATTCGCCGCCGCAGGAAGCGAGCCGGTGAATCGCGGTGCCGCTGAAATCCGAGAGAAAAATGACGTTTGACGACGAGTAGACGAAGCGCGTCCCGTCGGGCGAGATCGCGGCGTCGTCCACGTTGATATCGCCGATGCGGCGAGGCGAGCCGCCCACCAGAGGCACGGCGAACAGAGGGAGTCCGCCGGTGCGACCGATAAAGGGGGCAACGAGCATTTCCGGATTGCGCGCGGAAATGTCGAGAATTTTCGTGTTGCGGGATCCGGGCGAAAAAGGTTGCGTGTCGCCGCCCTGCACGGCGACTTGCGTGGTATTCCAGTGGTCGCCGGCTCGTTCTAGGAAGAAGAGGCGCGAGCCGTCGGAATACGTGCGTCCCCAGCCATCGACGCGGCCGGAATGGGTGATCTGGGCGATGCCGAGAAGACGAGGAGAGCGCGAATAGCTGCGATATAGAAGGACACCGACGGCAAGCCCAACGGCCACTGCGACGAGCAAGATCGCCGCGGTCCGGCCCCAGGGGACCGTGCGGGCGTGCTCCTTCGCGAGGTATGCGGGGGGAGCCGTGGCATCGGTAGGCGCGAGTCGCGCCAGATTCTCGGTATTGGATGAGGCAGAGGCGACCGCAGATGGATGGCCGTTCGAAGTTGGCGACCCGTTAGCGGCGTTGACGAGGTGGACCGGCTCGACGAACTGGTAGCCGCGGCCGGGCACGGTGAGGATATAGCGGCGGCTGGAGTCCACATCGCGCAGGGCTTTGCGCAATACGAAAATGTTCTGGGCGAGATTGGATTCCTCGACGAAGGTGTCTGGCCAGACGGAATTGAGGAGATCTTCCTTCAGGACGAGTTTTTCGCTATTGCGTACGAGCGCCAGAAGAGTCTCAAAAGCCTTGGGTTGCAGGGGAATGGGGTGATCGCGGCCAATGAGCAGACGTTGGCCGGTATCCAAGCGGAACGGGCCAAATTCATATAACTCCCTGGAATGGCTGCTCATCGCCGGCCCTGATAAATCCTGAAAAGTATTGAGGGTTTCCTAAAGACTTGCGGGACGGGTGTTGGCATGGTGCAGCGTCAGGTCTGCGCCATCAGGAAACCGCTAGGACTTGACCGCACTTTACCACGAGAGCCATCCGGCGTCACCTGGCTGGGGCTGCGGGCGGGGCCGGATGGTCCGTGGCGGCAGTGGGCGGGGCGAGTGGGAGTTTTTCCGGTTTCCTTCGACAAGGAGAGCGAGGCGATGAAAGCGAAAAAGAAGGCCAAGGGAAAGAAACTGAAAAAAGGCGCAAAGATTGAAGCCACGAAAACGCTGCGCGGGTTGGGAAGAAACTACCTGAATCCGCAACCGCTGCCTCCATGACATTTTTCGTTGGAATCTGACGGGACGTCCTAGCCGGGAAGGGCGACGGCCCGGCCGAGGCTGGATATTCGAAGCAGGCGATTGGACGCAACGTATGGGATTTGCCCACGTGGATCAGATCGGAGCCGGGGCGAGTTCGAGACAGGAGAGTTTTATGAAGCTTCACGCCGTTGTGATGCTGTGTGTGTGCATGGGATGGGGAGCTGCGTCGCCGATGGTTCAGGGGCAGGCGGCCAACGCGACGACTTGGACCGAGACGCGTGCGCAGGATAGCGTGCCACGCCTCGTGCAATTCAACGGTACGCTCAGAGATACAGCGTCGCGTCCGGTTGTCGGCGTGGCGAGCGCGACGTTTGCGATTTACGCGGAGCAGGATGGCGGGACGGCGCTGTGGAGCGAGACGCAGAATGTGCTGGCGGATACGAACGGACATTTTAATGTACTGCTCGGATCGGCGACGGCGAACGGAGTTCCGGCGGAACTTTTCGGCACGGGACAATCGCGGTGGCTGGGAGTGACGATTGCGAAGCAGGCGGAGATGGCGCGCGTGTTGATGGCGAGCGTGCCGTATGCGTTGAAGGCGGCGGATGCGGATACGTTGGGTGGACTTCCAGCGTCGGCGTATGTGACGACGCAGAGTTTGGCAGCCGCGAGCGTGAAGACGCCAACCGTTACCGGCGGAAACACGACGGTGATTGCAACGCCGCAATCGGCGAGTGCGCTTGCGCCTTCGGGAATTCCGCAGGTGACGCCGACGGGGAGCGGGACGACGGATTTCATTCCGATCTGGACGTCCAGCTCCGCTCTTGGCAACTCGACGATCTTTGAGTCGGCGGGGCTGGTCGGAATTGGGACGACGACACCGGCGGAGACGTTGGACGTGAACGGGAACTCAATCTTTCGAGGATCGTTTCAATTGCCGCCAGGGCATCCGGCGACAGCGTCGAGCGGATACGAATCTCATTCGTTTCAGTTTGAGGCGTCGTCGTACAACAGTTCGACGAAGGTGTCGGACACCGAGGCGTTTGGATTTCGAGCGGAGCCGCTCAACAACAACACGTCGTCGCCGTCGGCGAAGCTGGATCTGTTCTATGGACCGGGAGGCGGGACGTTGATCGACACGGGCTTGTCGTTCAGCAAGTCCGGAATCATTACGTTTGCGACCGGGCAGACGTTTCCGGGTGTGGCGCAGCTTGGAGCGGATAATACGTTCACGACAAGCCAAACGGTGAATGGATCGTTGACGGCGGTCGATCCTACGGTCGGTTTGTCCGGGTTTGCTTCGAATACTTCGGGCTCGGCAATCGGCGTCTCCGGGCAATCGGCGTCCGCCGTGGGATATGGGGTGGTGGGTACGTCGCCGTACATCGGCGTCTATGGATCGTCTTCAGGAGCGAGCGTTACAGCCACCGGCAAGGGGAAGGCTGGAGTGTGGGGCGACACGGGTGGCGGGACGGGAGATGGCTACGTCGGCGTACTGGGAACGGCGGATGGAAACTCGGCAGGCGGATTTTTCAACAACGGCATCTACGCGGCACTGGTCGCGAGGAATGCAGGGACCGGCGCAGGACTCGAAGGAAAGGGCGCGAGTTATGGAGCATATGGGATTTCGGTAAGCGCGAGCGCGGAGGGAGGGGACCGCGCGAACGCTGGAGTGTGGGGCGACTCGGCCACAAACACAGGGATCTTAGGGACCTCCGACTCGGGAGAGGCCGGCGCTTTTTACAACAACGGCAGCACATTCACGATGTGGGTCGAAAACGACTCAACGGCGAGCCCAAGCCCCATATTTGCGACGGAAGGCAGCAGTGGCGGAAGCTGTACGATCAACGGAAATGGCGATTTATATTGCAGCGGAACAATCGGAGTGACGGAGGCGATCGAGAGTGGGGCGCGAAGCGTGGCGGTTTACTCCGTGCAGTCGCCGGAAAACTGGTCGGAGGATTTTGGGTCGGGAGCGCTGACGAACGGAGTAGCGAACGTGGCACTCGAACCGATGTTCGCGCAGACGGTGAACGCGGGGATGGGGTATCACGTGTTTGTTACGGCGAATGGAGACTGCAAAGGGCTCTATGTGACGAACAAGACGGCGAGCGGATTTGAAGTTCACGAGTTGGGCGGAGGAGTTTCGAGTGTGGCGTTTGATTACCGGATCGTGGCGAAACGGGCGGGACTTGAGAATGTTCGGCTTGAGGATATGACGGAACAAGTGAAGAAAGTGCGGGAGCAGCGCGCGCAAGGCCGCGGCGCGGCAAAGGTTCAGCCCGCCAGCGGCTCTGCGGCGAAACGGAGCGCGAACACTTTGACAGGAGGACCGGTGGCCGGCGCGATCCAGTAGCACGCTGCCGGAAGAGCGCACGTTCGATGGCAGGGGTTAATCGATGATGATGGGGAAGGCTGACTCGGTCCAGGAGCGCCAGCCGCCGTCCATGGAGATAACGTTGCGGTAGCCCATCTTCTGGATGTTGTCGGCAGCGAGGGCGGAGCGGTAGCCGCCGCCACAGTAGAGGACGATGAGGGCGGATTTGTCGGGTACGCGCTTTTCGATGTCGCGTTCGATGACGCCTTTGCTGAGATGGATGGCTCCGGGGATGTGGCCGCGGGCGAATTCGGATTCTTCGCGGACGTCGATGAGGACGAGTTCTTCGTGGGCGTCGAGTTTCTTTTTTACGGATTTGACGTCTTCTTCCTTGATGTGTTTTTTGACTTCGTGAACGAGCCGCAGGAAACCCTCGGAGTGGTCCATCGCATTACCTCGCCTGCATACATTTTATTTGAGTGAAAAACATAACATAGAGAGCGCGTGCGCGTTGGCGAAGAGTTCCGGATTGGCTCGCCTGGAGACAGTCAACACAGGTAATGGGAAGCGCGGGCGGCGCTGGACCCTTCGTTCCTCAGGGCAAGCAGCCAGGAGCGGCTATCGTACGAGCGCAGCGATCATTTCAAATCGCGCCAGTTGGGGCCGGTTTTTGTTTCGGCGACGATGGGGACTTTGAATTTGTAGGCCGATTCCATGACTTCTTTTACGACGGCCGTGAGTTTGGGGATTTCTTTTTCGGGAGCTTCGAAGAGAAGTTCGTCGTGAACCTGCAGGGTCATCTTTGCTTTGAATTTTTCGGCGGGAAGGCGGCGGTCGAGTTCGATCATGGCGAGCTTGATCAGATCGGCAGCGGCGCCCTGCATGGGCGTGTTCATGGCGGTGCGCTCGGCGAAGTTGCGCATCTGCACTTGCGGCGAATTGATTTCGGGGATGGGGCGGACGCGGCCGAAGAGAGTTTTGACGACGCCGGACTGGCGGGTCTCGGCGATCTGCGCGTCGAGGAATTTTTTCACGCCGGCATAGCGCTCGAAATAAACGGCGATGAAGCGGGCGGCTTCGCGCTGTTCGACGTCGAGCTGCTGGGCGAGGCCGAAGGCGGACAGGCCGTAGATGACGCCGAAGTTGATGACTTTGGCGACGCGGCGATGCTCGCGCGTCTGGGCCATCGGGCCGACGCCGAAAACTTCCTGAGCGGTGCGGGAATGAATGTCTTCGCCGCGGCCGAAGGCTTCGAGAAGCACGGGATCTTCGGAGAGGTGCGCGAGGATGCGGAGTTCGATCTGCGAATAGTCGGCGGAAAGCAGCAGCGAACCCTTGGGCGCAACGAAAGCAGCGCGGATTTCGCGACCGAGTTCGGTGCGCACCGGAATATTTTGCAGATTGGGATTTGAGGAGCTCAGGCGTCCGGTGGCCGTGCCGGTCTGGCTGAAGCGGGTGTGGAGGCGTCCGGTGACGGGGTAGATCAGGCGCGGCAGAGAATCGGCGTAATTGGATTTGAGTTTGGTGAGTTCGCGATACTCGATGATTTTTTTGGGCAAGTCGTGAACGGCGGAAAGCTCTTCGAGAACGTCGGCGGCGGTGGAGCGGGCTTTCGATTTTGAGCGGCCCGAGCGCGGCGATTGGAGCTTTAGTTTATCGAAGAGAATTTCGGCGAGCTGCTGAGGCGAGTTGATGTTGAACGGCACGCCGGCCAGTTCGAAGATGGTTTTTTCGAGTTTGGCCATTTCGGCGGCGAGATGCGCGGAGATGCGATCGAGTTCGGCGGGATCGACGCGGACTCCGGCGGCTTCCATGCGGGCGAGAACGGGTGCGAGAGGCAAATCGATTTTCTCGTACACATCGAGCATGCCCTGCTTTTCGACTTCGGAGCGGAGGATCGGGGCGACGCGGGACATAAAGTCGGCGTGTTCGCCCGGAGCGCCGGAAAGAGTGCGATTCAAATGGCGGAGGGCGACTTCGGCGAAATTATGTTTGGAAGTGGTGGGGCGCAGAAGATAGGAGTAGAGCGCGGTGGCGTGGCGGATGCCGGCGATGGCTTTTGGATCGTTGATGGCATCGGGAGCGGCGAGAAGGTGAAAGAGTTTCGGATCGTGAACGATTTTGGGACGTTTGGGATCGGCGAGCCACGATTTCATGGCGGCGAGAGCTTTGTTTTCAGGGCCGTTGGGCGCGGTGCGTCCGAGGCCGGGCTTCGAGGAAAGCTCGACGGCGCGAACCGCGGAGCCGAAGCCTTCTTCGTCTGCGTCCTGCGCGTCAAGCGAGAGCCACGCGGCGGTGTCGGCGCCTGCGGGAACGGCTTTCAGGAATTTTTCGACGCCTGCGGGCGATTCGAGCGGAGCGTAATCGGTTTTTGTGTCGGCATTTTGCGCGGCGCTTGGAGCGTCGCCCGGTTCGCCCGACGGGCCGGATGCGGAGGGCGGAGCGGAGCCGAGTTCGCGGAGAAGCGAGGAGAATCCCAGCTCGATGTAGAGATCGCGGAGAGCGGCGAGGTTTGGCTCTTCCATGATGAGAGTTTTGAGATTCAGTTCGATGGGCGCGTCCGTAGGAATCGTCGCAAGCTTCTTGCTGAGGATCACAAACTCGGCGCACTTTTCGAGAGCTTCGCGATAGCTGGCGCGTTTTACTTCGGCGGAATGTTTTAAGACTTCTTCGGCGCTGCCGTATTGCTGGATCAATTGGCGCGCGCCGACGTCACCGATGCCGGGTTTGCGGCGCTCACCGGGCGCGGGTTTGTCGTTGGGATCGCGCGCGCCGGGAATGTTGTCGATGGAGTCGCCCATCAGAGCCATCACGTCGGCGACTTTCGATGACGGCACGCCCATGATTTCTTCGACTTTGGCTTCGTCGATGACGAGGTCGCCTTTGGTGGGGTTAAGCACGACGACGTTTTTGGTGACGAGCTGCATCATGTCTTTGTCGCTGGTGACGATGAAGACGTCGAGTTTCTGCGCGGTGGCGAGGCGCGAGAGAGTGCCGATGATGTCGTCGGCTTCATAGCCGGGGCTATCGAGGATGGGCAGGCGCATCGCTTCGCAGTAGCGGCGAACGTACGGAAGCTGGACGGATAAATCCTCGGGCATGGGCGGGCGCTGGGCTTTGTAATCGGCGAACAGTTTGTCGCGGAAGGTGGGCTCTTCGCGATCGAAGACGACGCCGAGATAGTCGGGGTGCCAGTCTTTGACGAGCTTGCGGACCATGTTGGAGAACAAGTAGGGCACGTTGGTGGGATGCCCGGCCGGGCTGCGCATGCGCATCGGCATGGGCGCGTAGAAGGCGCGAAAGATGTAACCCATCGCATCGATGAGGAAGAGGCGTTTCGTGTTTGAGGGATTCTCGGGCGACATGGAACAAGGCAAGCGCCGGGCGGATGGCGCAGGGGGAAAAGTATAACAGAGAGGCGAGGGCGAGAAGAGCGAGGGAGAGGGCGTCGGTGGAAGTTCGCGCGCGCGGGTCTAAATCCAGCCGCCGTCGATGGCGTAGCTTTGATTGGTGATGGCGGAGCTATCGTCAGCCGCGAGGAAGAGAACCAGGCGGGCGACTTCTTCGGGAAGGATCAGGCTTTTCAAGGCCTGACTCGCAAGAATCTCGGCTTTGTAGGCGTCGGTCATCCAAAGCTTTTTTTGCCGTTCGGTAAGGATGGCGCCGGGCATCACGCAATTCACGCGAATCCCGTCCGAGCCGAGTTCGTGGGCGAGCGTTCGAGTCATTCCCACGATGGCCGCTTTTGCGGTGGCGTACACGGGAACGCCGGTGGAGGGAATCGCCCAGGCGATCGAACTCATATTAATGATGGAACCTCGACCGGCTTGCTTCATCGACGGAATCACCGACTGGGCGAGAAAGAACTGGTGTTTCAGGTTGACCGCGATTGTCTTGTCCCAGAAGTCGGAGGTGACTTCTTCGATTTTGTGGCGCGCGTCGTTGCCTGCGTTGTTCACGAGCACATCCACGGGTCCGAATTGATCGAGAGCTTTGTGCATGGTCGCCTGGATGGCTGCGATGTCCGTCAGATCGCAGTGGCAGTAGGTGGGCGCGGAGAGACCGGAGGATTGGATTTGGTTGATCAGGGCTTGGGCGGCGGCATCCTGAACGTCCAGGAAAACGACGCGGGCGTGCTGGATTGCGAAAGCCTCGACGATGGCCGCGCCGATGCCGGTGGCTCCGCCGCTGACGACGACCAGACGGTTTCTAAGGCTTGGGTAATTGGCAAAGTTACCGGCGCTTTGCATGTTCAGTGTCCCGTCCGCGCACATTTTCCGAAGCTGACCGATGATTGGGGCGCGTGGCAAAAGCTTAGCACTGCGTGAGGAAAGTTCGAGAGGGTGAATGCAGGGGACGGGATATCCACCGATTGCTACTTGACTCGATTTGCGCGGGAGATTATATGTGGAGCACTGAAGTTCGGGGTGGTGCGGAAACGTTTTAGCGAATTCCTTGAGAATTTATCGTTCGTATTCACGATTTTAATTGGACAAGCGTGCGGTACGCGCCGTACCAATCGTTACCGACCATTGGAACTGAAATCACAGGAGAAAATATGAAAACTTGTTGGCGACGCGGCGGACTGGTTTCGGCGGTGAGCCTGCTGTTGCTGGTGATGCTGAGCGCAACGTCGAGCCACGCGCAGACCTTTCGCGGATCGATTTTAGGGACGGTGACGGACACGACGGGCGCGGCGGTGACCGGCGCGACGGTGACGGTGCGCAACGTGGATACGGGAATCGAACGGATCACGCAGACGGGAGTGGACGGCGGATACCTGATTCCGGAATTGCAGATTGGAACGTACACGGTGACGGTGGAGCTCGGCGGATTCCAGAAAGCGGTGACGACCGGAGTGGTGGTGGATGTGGCGAGCGAAAAGCGGATTGACGCCGTGCTGAAGCCCGGTTCGGTGAGCAACAGCGTGACGGTGGCGGGCGAAGATTTACCGCAGGTGGATACGACGGGCGACACGCTGGGCGGGACGCTGACTCAGGACGCAGTGAAGGATTTGCCGGTAAACGGGCGCGACTACACGAAGCTGATTTATCTGACGCCGGGCGTGGCGGGTTCGCCGGATCAGATTTCGGATTCGCCGGGATCGTACGGCGTGTTTTCGATGAACGGGGCGCGCGGACGAGCGAACAACTTCCTGCTCGACGGCACGGACATGAACGACGGTTACCGCAACGATCCGGCGATCAACGAAGCGGGCGTGTTTGGAACTCCGGCGACGATCTTGCCGATCGACGCGGTGAGCGAATTGAAGGTGCTATCGAATTTCGAAGCGGAATACGGACGGAGCGCGGGCGCGGTGATCAACATTGTGACGAAGAGCGGGCAGAACGCGCTGCACGGAGATTTTTTCGATTATTTCCGCAACGATGCGCTCGACGCGCGGAATTATTTCGACCAGTCGGGGACTACGAAGGCGCCTTTCCACAATAACCAATATGGCGGATCGCTGGGCGGACCGATTGTGAAGGACAAGACGTTTTTCTTCGTGGACTACGAAGGACAGGAAGAGCGAGTGGGGACGGTGAGCCTGGCGTGCGTGCCGAATCCTACGAACCTGGTGGCGACAAACCCGGTGATTCAGAGCTTGCTGGGTAACTATCCGAATGGAGATCCATGGCCGCTGCCGAATTCTTCGACGACGTGCGGCGACATGCCCACGACTCCGCCTGCGCCACCCGATCCGGACTCGGGATTCCTGTCGTCGGTGATTGCGCCTTCGTACAACAGGCTGAGCAGCCTGATTGGCAAGGTGGACCACAACTTCGATCAAAACAACATTTTGACGGGGCGGTATTTTTTCGGAGACAGCGTGCAGAGCTTTCCGTTGGCGTTGACGGGCGGCGGAATTTTGCCGGGCTTTAACACGTACACGCCGACGCGAGTGCAGGTGGTGGCGATTTCCTACGTGCGGGTGATTTCACCAACGAAAGTAAATGAGGCGCGTTTCGGGTGGAACCGGTTTGCGGAAGGATTTTTCCCGCAGGACCAGAGCTTCGAGCCGAGCAGCGTGGGATTGTGCGCTGCGACGAGCACGGCGGATTGCACGGGGCCAACGCTTTCGAACTCCGGACTTCCGGTGATCGACGTGGGGCCTTTTGCGCAGCTGGGTGCGAACCACTCGACACCGAAGCATCGCGTGGATACGAACTGGCAGGCGCTGGATAACTTTTCGTGGAAGGTGGGGAAGAACGACATCAAGTTCGGATACGAATACCGCCGGACATCCATTCAGCAATTCTTCGGCGTGAACTATCGCGGGCAACTCGAATTCAACGGCCTGGACGACTTCTTGTCGGGGACGGTGGACGGCGGGGGACAGTCGCTTGGGCAGTCTGTGCGGCATACGTTTGAAAACAATCACGCGTTTTATTTGCAGGACACGTACCAGTTGAATCCGAAGCTGACGTTTAACGTTGGCGTGCGGTGGGATTACTTCGGCGTGGTCGGAGAGAAGGACAATCTGTTCACGAACGTAACGAATTTCGACCCGGTAGGACAGACGGTGACGCTGACGCAGCTCGGACAGCCGGGACTGGGATCGGTGTACCAGCCGGACTACAAGAATTTCTCGCCGCGCCTGAGCGCTGCGTGGGATCCGTTCGGCAAGGGCCACACGATTATCCGCGCCGGTTGGGGAATGTTTTTCGACGGACCGTCGCAGGACGTGTTTCTGGGCGAGCTGCCGTATAACTGCGCATTCTGCCCTGGGGTGGGATACAACCCGGCCGGACCGGACCCGATTTATTCGGTGGGCGCGGTGGGCACGATCGCGACGAACGTGCCGGCATTTGAAGCGCCGACGGGAGCGCCGACAGGAAATATTTTCGCGATTTCCCGGCATTTGCCGACGCCGTACATGGAGAACTACAACCTGAACGTTCAACAGCAGATTTCGAGCAAGGTGATGCTGCAAGTGGGATACGTGGGATCGCAGGGACACCGGCTGCTGCATTATCTGGACGTGAACCAACCGGATCAGGCGACGATTGATGCGTACGACATTTCGTTCGCGCAGGCGAATACTTCGTCTACCGGCGCGCCGTGCTATCCGAACGGAGGACCTGGCTGCATTTCGAGCTACGGAGTTCCAACGAACTATGTGAACAATCCGTACGGCGCGGAGTACATCAACCAGTTGCAGGCGAATGCGCGTTCGAACTACAACTCGCTGCAGTCGAGTTTGCGAGTGAACAACTGGCGCGGGATTACGTCGATCGTCAACTATGTGTGGTCGCATTCGCTGGATACGGCGAGCGACAGTTTCGATTTCGAGCCGAACGCGTCCCAGCCGAACGACAGCAACAGTCCGAATAAGGAGTACGGGAATTCGAACTTCGATATTCGGAACCGGTTCACCTGGATTTTTGCCTACGACCTGCCGCACATGGGCGGCGACTGGCAAAAACTGAAGAACGGATGGGGATTGAACAGCACCGTGACGCTGCAGGACGGGCAGCCGTTCCAACTGAACTACTACTTTGAGGGAGACTTCAGCGGAAGCGGCGAGGGATTTGACCGGCCGGATGTGGTTGGTCCCATTCAATACAATTCTCACGATCCGTCGAATTTCCTGAACTTGACGTCGTTTCAAGTGCCGTGCACGCCATTGAGCGGCGGGGCGTTGACCGATTTCATCAATTCGGACGACGGGCCGGACCAGAACTGCGTGCCCGGGACTCGCCATTTTGGGAATGAGGGACGCGATTCGTTGCGCGGACCGAGTTTCAAACAGTGGGACTTCGCGGTCTACAAGAAGACGCAGCTGACCGAACGGTTGGGAATGGAGTTGCGGGCGGAATTCTTCAACCTGCTGAATCATCCGAACTTCTCGAATCCGTTCCTGCCGGCATTCGTGGCCGATCCGGCACAGAAGGGTATCGGGCCGAACGGAGTAAGCGAGGGGGCATACCACCTGACGGCCACCGGCGACGTGGGAATCGGCAACCCGTTCCTGGGCGGCGGGGGTCCGCGAGGCATCCAACTGGCGGCGAAGTTTACGTTCTAGATCGGGCCCGAAATCGGCCGATTCAGACGCAAAGGAACGGCCCGGTTGCCCTTGGACAAAGGGTAGCCGGGCCGTTTTCGGTGTATGGGGGTGCGGTTCGGGCGGGGGATTTGTTAGGCTGAGGGCGCCGGGGGAAGGGTGTTCGCCCCTGGCAGGCCGGGCCGCGGCAAACGGGCTATGTGACGGCATTGAAATATAGAAGCGGGGTCCTGCGTATCAACTTATGGAGAGGCGGAAAGCCACCGGAGAGATGAGCACCGCGGAACTAGCGGACGTGCTGGAACGGGTCCGGTCCGGCGATGCGGATGCGTGGGGGGAGCTTTACCGGCTGTATGCCCCGGCGATCTTCCGGTTTTGCCGCAGGGCGCTGCCGACTCGCGAGGATGCGGAAGACGCGACCACGGACGTGTTTATGAAGGTGAGACAAAAGCTCGGGACGTACGATTCGTCGAGGCCATTTACGGCGTGGCTTTATAAGGTGGCGAGCAATCATTGCTGGGATTTGTTGCGCAGGAGAAGGATCCGCCAGGATCTGGAGACGGGGGATCTGGAGACGCTGCCGCTGGAGCATCCGGACCCGAGCCAACTGGAAAAATTGCAGTTCGATCACGACAGCAAGCAGGTGCGCGCAGGACTGGCGAAATTGCCGGACCGGGCGCGCATGGCGCTGGTGCTGCGGTATTACTCAGATATGAGCTATGACGAAATTGCGGACACGCTGGGAGTCCGGCGGGCGTTTGTAGGCGTACTGCTGCTGCGGGCGCGGCATCAGTTGCGCGACGTACTAGGAGAGAGCGGCGGGGCGAGCTTGCAGGGCGCCGCGGCCGGGGGAAAGCCATGAGTCACTTTGATGAAATGACGGGGCTGCTGTATCTGGAAAACCAGCTGAAACCCGAAAATGCGCAGACGGTGAGAGCGCACGCGAGCGAATGCGGCGAGTGCCGCGATTTGCTGGAAGCGCTGCGGAGGGAGTCGCTGTGGCTGCGGGAGTCGCTGGAGGTCGAGGATGAATCGGTGCCGGCCCGTTTGCTTTCGGCTCCGGAAAAGGGTTCGGCGCCGTGGGGATGGATTTCGGCGCTGGCGCTGAGCATTGGCGGAGCGTACACGCTGTGGAGCGGAATTATTGAACCGTGGCGGGCACAAGCCGCGGAAGCGGGTTTCACACAGGGCAATCTGCTGACGATGCTTTTCTTCAGCGGTGCCTTCTGGAAAGGATGGGACGCGATGCGCAGCATGGTGGAATTCGTAACGGTGGCAACGATGTGCGTGCTGGTGATCTGGCTGCTGAGAAAGCACCTCGGCAAATCGTCGATGATCGCCGTGGCGACGGTGGGAATTATCGGGATGCTGGCAATGTCGCCAAGCGCCGGCGCAGCGCAGGTGGAACACGGGCAGCCGAACTACTCACTGGCGGCGGGCACGACGGTGCACACGGATCTGATTGTGTTCGCCGATTCGACGCGCATTGACGGCGATGTGGACGGCGACGTGATCGCGTGGTCGCGCGACGTGACGGTGAACGGGCACGTGAAAGGCGATGTGATCGCGTTTGCGCAAGAACTGCGCGTGAACGGCAGCGTCGGCGGCAATATTCGCGCGTTCGCGCAGAAGGTGGAACTGAATTCGGAAGTGGCGCGGAATGTGACGGCATGGACCGGCGATTTCGATTTGAATCAGAGCGCTCACGTGAACGGGACAATTACCCTGGGCACCGGAGACGCGGAACTGGACGGGACCGGGGACGGAGACTTGCTGGCCTACGGCGGACATATTTCGCTGCAGGGGCTGTTGGGGAGCAACGCGCTGGTTCACTCCGGAGAAATGACGGTTGGGCCGAAAGCGGAGATTAAAGGGAAGCTGCGGTATGAGGGGCGCAAAGCACCGGATGTGTCGGCGTCGGCGAAATTTGGCACGCCGATGGAGACGGTGCTGAAGATGGAAGACAGCGAGGGAAGCAAATATGCGTCGGCGATGTATTACTGGCACCAGGTGCTGAAGTGGGCGGCGGGATTTGTGTTTGGGTTGGCGATGTTGCTGCTGGCGCCGGGATTTTTCTTTGATGCGGCGAGTGCGTGCAAGAAATATGCTCCGGCGCTGGGATTTGGCGTGTTGCTGCTGTTTGCGACGCCGATCGCGGCGATTATTGTGTGCATCACGGTCGTCGGGCTGGGAGTGGGGATTACGGCAACGCTGCTGTGGCTGATCGCGCTTTATGCGTCGCACGTGGTGGTGGGATTGTGGCTGGGCGAGACGATCCTGGGCGCGGGAGTGGGAGTGGGAGCGGCGCTGGCGCGGCTGGCACTGGGACTGTTGATCTTGCGGTGCGTGTTTATGCTGCCGTTTGTGGGCGGATGGGTAGCGTTGCTGGTAATTATCTGGGGAATCGGAGCGCTGGCGCTGGCGACGCGAAAGACGGTGCAACCGCACATGGCGGCGGCGATTTAGCCAGCACGCCGCGATGGCGGGCGACTAGATGACGCCGAGATTTTTGCCGACTTTGGCAATGATCTCGGCGGCGCGCTCGAGATCGGCGCGCTTGTGGGTGGCGGATACGATAGTGCGCAGGCGGGCTTTGCCTTCGGGAACCGTGGGGAAGCCGAGCGCTCCGGCGAAAACTCCCTCCGCGAATAAATCCTTCGAAAATTGAAACGCTTTGGCGGCATCGCCGACCATCACCGGCGTGATGGGCGTTTCGCTCTTACCCGTATCGAATCCCAATTTTTTCAATTTGCGCTTGAAGAACTTCGTGTTGGACCAGAGCTTTTTGATGAGCTTGTCGCCGGCTTCGGAATCGAGCAGCTCGAAGGCGGCCTGGCAGGTGGCGGTGACGGACGGCGGATGGGAAGTGGAAAAAAGAAAGGGCCGCGCGCGCATGTAGAGGAAGTCGATCAGATCGCGCGAGCCGCAGACATAGCCGCCGATCGAGCCGATGGCTTTGCTGAGAGTGCCGACCTGAATGTCCACGCGGCCGTGGCATCCGGCGTGGTCGATGGTGCCGCGGCCGCGGCTGCCGAGGACGCCGGAGGAATGCGCGTCGTCCACCATCATGATGCAGTTGTATTCATCGGCGAGATCGCAAAGTGCGGGAAGGTTGGCGATGTCGCCGTCCATGGAGAAGACGCCGTCGGTGATGAGAAGCTTCTTGCCGGGCCACGCTTTGGTTTCTTCGAGGACGCGGCGACAATCGGCGGCGTCTTTGTGTTTGAAGACCTTGATGGTGGCGCGCGAGAGGCGGCAGCCGTCGATGATGGAGGCGTGGTTCAGTTCGTCGGAGACGACGAGATCTTCCTTGCCGAGGATGGCGGAGACGGTTCCGGCATTGGCGGCAAAGCCCGATTGGAAGACGACGCAGGCTTCGACTTTCTTGAAGCGGGCGATTTGCTCTTCCAGTTCGAGATGCGCCTTCATGGTTCCGGCGATGGTGCGGACGGCTCCGGAGCCGACGCCCCATTTGCGAGTAGCGTCGATGGCGGCGCGGCGGAGCTTGGGATGCGTGGTGAGGCCGAGGTAGTTGTTGGAGCTGAGGTTGATGACTTCCTTGCCGTCGAATACGGCGACGGGCTTTTGTTCGCCTTCGAGAACTTTCAGGCGAAAGTAGCGATGGTTGGCCTTCATTTCTTCGAGCGCGTCATGCAGGTAGTGGAGGTGAGGGCGCGTTGCGGTTGTGGTCATGCGGTCTCCTTCTTATGCGATGCGGCTAACGAATGGCGAACGGCGCGAATGGCCGCTTGCGCGGCAACTGCGGCTAGGCGTTGCCATTGGGATACAGCAGAACTTTTCCAGCCTGGCCCGATTCGAGCAGCGCGAAGGCAGCTTCGAAATCGGCGAGCGGAACGCGCTCTTTGAAGAGCGGTTCGAGGTTCAGACGGTTGTGCTTGAGCAGCTCGGTCATCTGAACCCAAGTCTCGAACATTTTACGGCCGTAGATGCCCTGCACGGTGGCGCCCTTGAAAATTACGTCGTTCACCAGATCGAAGGTGACGGGATCTTTGGGGATGCCGAGCAGCGAAGCGCGTCCGCCGGAGCGGAGCATTTGAAAGCCTTGATGGATCGCGGTGGGGTTGCCGCTCATTTCGAGAAGCACGTCGGCGCCGGCGCCGCCGGTTGCGTCGATCACTTGCTCGACGGCGTCTTTTTTCGTGGGATCGATGGCGACGTCCGCGCCCATTTTCAGGGCGAGTTCGCGGCGGTGCGGATTGATTTCGGTGGCGAAAATCATAGCGGCACCGCAGGCGCGGGCGATGTTGATGGACATGAGTCCGATGGGGCCGGCACCGGTGACGACTACATTTTGCGCGGCGATTTCACCCGCGAGGACGGTGTGAACGGCGTTGCCCAGCGGATCGAGGATGGCGGCGTAGTGTTCGGGGATCGCCGGGTCGATTTTCCAGATGTTTGAGACGGGGATGATGACGAATTCGGCGAAGCAGCCGTCGGCGTCGATGCCGATAATTTTCACGTTCTGGCAGACGTGCGGCTGGCCCATGCGGCAGGGGCGGCAGTGTCCGCAATTGATGTGCATTTCGGCGCTGACGAAGTCGCCCGGCTTTATGGTGGTGACTTCGGAGCCAACTTTTTCGACGATGCCGCAGAATTCGTGGCCAAACGTCATGGGCGGCTTGATACGGCTGGCGGACCAGCGGTCCCAGCCGTAGATGTGGAGGTCGGTGCCGCAGATGGAGGCGGCGCGGACGCGGACGAGAACGTCGATCGGGCCGGGCGTTGGCACGGGTACGGATTCGATCTGCGCGCCGCGCTCGGGGCGCGACTTGCGGAGAGCTTTCATCGTTGCGGTAGGCATGATGGATGTCTGGCGAAAAGCGCGCTCGGCCGAAACCACGATGTTAGCACACGGGGAAACGACGGCAAAAATGGCGGTGCGATCGGAAGTGGGTGGACGAGGGATGTTGACTTTTCGATATTGTAAGAAAGCGTTATACTCCGCGCGATGTCGCCAATTCTGAAGGCTCGTGGCTTATGGGATCAAGCGCTGTTCGAGCTGGTGGCGAGCGGCGTAACGTTCGGAGCGCTGATTTTTCTGTTTTGGTTGCGGGCGTCGGATGGCGTTGGGCGGCCCGACGCTGCGCTCGCATTTGGAGCGGCGGTCGTGTTCGCGTTCGTTCGTATCCTCGTACGCCGAGAAGACAAAGCGGCATGGATTGAGCATCCGAGTCGATTGTCGAATTTGCTTGTGGTTCTTGGAGGACTCGGGTGGCTGTTTGGAGCGCTCTACGCGGATACGCTTCTATTCCATCGCAAGGACATCACGTCCCACCGAGTGGTAGCCGACATTTTCAGATTTGCGGTATTGGCAGCCGCGCTGCTGTGGTCCATGCAACAAAAACGTACTGAAACCAGCCCAAAGTTGTAGATGCGATCCCGCATCGTATTGCGCGGATGACGGTTCGCGTTGGCGCGCAGCTAGCGTTACGCGACACCCGAATATAATTCCCACCGACACGAGCGCGAGTACAAGCGCTTTCTCCGCACCAAAAACCGAAACGCCCAGACGCCGGAGACGCTGTTTCTTCGTGCGGCGGGTTCCGATACAATCGCGGCGGCTGCGAGGGTTGCGGCGGTAGTGCGGAGGGCGCTGAGTGGGAATCGAGAAGCGGCTGGGTGAAATTCGAGCGGGGTTCGCGCCGGCGTTTTGGGTGGCGAACGTAAGCGAGCTGTTCGAGCGGCTTTCGTACTACGCGGCGTTTGCGTCGCTGGCCCGCTATTTGAACGAGACACTGAGTTTTCCGGTGGAGCAGGCGAGCAGCCTGACGGGATTGTTCGGCGGGCTGGTGTGGTTTCTGGCGGCGTTCGGCGGCGCGGTGGCGGACAAGCTGGGATTCCGGCGTTCGCTTTCGCTGGCTTACCTGATTTTGAGCTGCTCGTATTTCCTGCTGGGTTCGCTGGGCGCGCCGTGGCTGGCGCCGGTGCGAAGCGCGGTGCCGCTGGTGGCGCTGGTGACGGTGGTGCTGATGCTGCCGGCGCTGGGAATTGCGCTGGTGAAACCGAGCGTGGTGGGAACGACGGCGCGCGCGTCGAAGGAGAATGTGCGGTCGATTGGCTACTCGATTTACTACACGCTGGTGAATATCGGCGGCGCGGGTGGGCCGTACGTCGCTTCGTACGTGCACGAACACATGAAGGTGGAAAATGTGTTTCGCGTGGCGGCGCTGAGCGTGTTTGCAATGCTGTTTTTCGTGCAGATATTTTTCCGTGAACCGCGAAACGCGGGAGATGCGGCGGCGCCGTCGCTGGGACAATCGGCGAAAAACTTTTTGACGGTGCTGCGCGATCCGAAGTTCATGCTGTTTCTGCTGATCTTTTCGGGTTACTGGGTGGTGTACTGGCAGGAATTCATTATTTTGCCGCTGTATGTGCACAACTATGTGAGTTCAACTATGAATACGGAATTGATGCTGGTGACCGGGCCGCTGACGGTGATCTGCCTGCAGATGGCGGCGAGTTTTCTGACGCAGAAGATTCCGGCGTTTCGGGCGATCACGATCGGAACGCTGATGAGCGCGCTGGCATGGATCATTCTGATCGTGCATCCTTCGCCGCTGGCGGTGATCCTGACGTTGATTGCCGTGTCGCTCGGCGAAATCACGCAGTCGCCGAGGTACTACGAATATATCTCCCGGCTGGCGCCGGACGGGCAGCAAGGAACGTATATGGGATTTGCGTTTATGCCCATCGGAATCGGGTCGCTGATCGGCGGATGGCTGGGCGGGAAACTGATTCATCATTTCGGCGAGGTGTTGCATCAACCGCAGATGATCTGGTGGGCGGTGACGGCAGTGGGAGTGGCGACGGCGGTGCTGTTGTGGATTTACGATTGGACTTTCAAACCGGTGCAAGCGGCGCCCGCGGCTACGTAGAGATGGCCGATGGTGCGAACGGCGCTTCGAGATCGAGGCAGTGACGAGTGGCTCGCGAATGGGCGAGCTAGTTGACCAGGCGGCGAAGATTTTCGACGGCCTGGCGGGCTAGCGGGTAGTTGGGTTCGATGCGCAGCGATTCGTCGAAGCATTGACGGGCGCGCGTGAACTGGCCCTTGGCGATGTAAGCGCGGCCGAGATTGAAATGAGGGAAGTGGCGCGGCTCGTAGCGGACGGCGGCAATGGCGCGTTCGAGCCAGGGAATCGCTTCGTCGTATTTCCCCTGTTCGATCAGATACGAACCGATGTCGTTGTAGGGATTTCCAAATTCTGGATCGACGGCGATGGCGAGCTTGCATTCGGCGATGGCGGCATCGATCTTTCCCTGAAAGTGGTACGTCCAGCCCAGAAAGGTGTGCGCCTCCGCGGTGGGGAATACGTCCAGAGAATTTTTGTAGAGTTCCACGGCACGTTCGTAGTCGCCCTCCATTTGGGAGCGATAGGCTTGCTGGAGAAGCGACCAGGCTTGTTGCAGCTGTTCGGACATTTTTCCTAACCGTTCGACTTGGCGATGGCTTCGCTGGTGGTGATGGTTTTTGCGCCGAGGCCGCAAAGTTCTTCGATGGCGCGATGGCCGTGTTCGGGGTTTAGAGTTTCGATGGCGTCGCGGACGAGAAGGACTTTTCGTCCGCGCTTCGCCAAGCCTTTTGCAGCGGCATGGACGCAGTATTCGGTGACGACGCCGAAGAGCGCGAATTCAGCGTCGGGATCGATTTTAGCGATGATGGCGCCGGCGTGGACGTTGTCGAAGACGTCGAAGGTTTGTTTCTGCAGCAGAATCTGATCGTAGCCGGACAAATCGGCGGGAACGGCGAATGCAGGGTCGTTGGGAATCGTGAGAATTTTTGCGGCGCGGGCTTCGGGGATGAGTTCGGCGCCCGGGCTGCCTGCAAGGCAGTGTGGCGGAAAACGCTGAAATTCGGGATCGTTCGGCGGATGAGCGTCGGCGCTAGAAACGAGCAACGAATGGCTGGTTTCGGCGGCGTTTACCAGGCGCTCGAGATTGGGGATTATTTTTTCCGCGCCGGGGACGTAGAGTTTGCCGCCGGGCAACATGAAGTCCGCCTGGGCGTCCACTTCCCAGAAAATCATTTTGTGCGACTTCATGGGGACAACTCCAAAGAAAGATGACAGCCACGGAGAAGAAGGCAAATTCGCCCGCTTCGCCAAGAGCGCGAAGCGGCCGCTACAGGTGCCGATGGACGGCCGCGTGCCGGACAAGCGGCCGTGGCAGTGGATCGCGACGCCGGGTGCCGGTGAGCGGCCGTGCTCGTTGACTGCGCCGCCTAGTTCGGCGATCGCGCCGCGACAATGATTATTTCGGCGCTGACTTCATAATACGCTTCCGCAATTTTTCCAGATGCGATTCGAGGCGTTTTGTATAAGCCACCGGATAGGCGGCGGAGCGGTCGATGCGGCGATAGCGCGCGGGGAGGCGCCCGAGACCCGCCAGGCAGCGCGCGCGGGAATCGATGACGGCTTCGGCAGGCGTGGTGCGCCGGCCACCGCGCATCACTTCGATGAGCATCGGATCGCCGCCGTCGGCCGCTTCCCCATCGAGAGCGATTTTGTCGCCTTTGTATTCGCCGGAGGGTTTGGAGTAGCGGAAGACCTGTTTGCGGCCGGGATAGGTGACTTTGGCGGCGCTGAGCTTGGCGGCTTCGCGGACTTTGCCGTCGCGCTCGACCTCGACGAGTTTGTAAACAAGATTCAGATGCGGCGCGTCTCCGGGCGTGGCGAGCGCGGTGCCGACGCCAAAGGCGTCAATGGCGGCATGCTTGGAGAGAAGCGACGCGATGCGCGTTTCGTCAAGATCGCCGGAGGCGAAAATCTTTACGTCGGTCCAGCCGACTTTGTCGAGTTGGGCGCGAACCCACTGGCTATCTTTGGCAAGGTTGCCGCTGTCGAGGCGAACTCCGGCGGGTTTGCGTCCCATGGCGATAATTTTTTTCACCGCATTGCGGACGTCGTAGGTGTCAAGAAGAAGGACGGCGTGCTCGGGAAACGCATCGAGAAAATGGCCGAAGGCTTCGCTTTCGTCTTCGTGAGCCATCACCCAGGAATGCGCCTGCGTGCCGTAGGTTTCCATGCCGAACTGGTGACCGGCCAGAACGTTGGAGGTGCCGCCACAACCACCGATGGCGGCGGCGCGAGCGGCGAGCAAACTCGCCTGGCTGCCGTGGGCGCGACGAGCGCCGAAGTCCACGATCTGGCGGCCTTTTGCCGCGGTGAAGATGCGGGCGGATTTGCTGGCGATCATGGTCTGGTAACTCATGGTCGCGAGTAAATACGTTTCCATGATCTGGCCTTCGATGATGGGAGCGACAACACGAAGCATCGGCTCGCCGGGAAACACGAGCGTGCCTTCGGGCATGGCCCAGACGCTGCCGGTGAAATGAAATGTGGCGAGATAGTCGAAGAATTCGTCGCGAATATTGCGGAAGACGGGATGGCGGTGAAGGTAGTCGATCTCTTTCGAAGTGAAGTGAACGTTCTCGAGAAACTCGAGCGCCTGCTCGAGACCGGCGGCGACGAGATAATTGCGATGCGGCGGAAGATGCCGGACGAAAAGCTCGAACGTGGCATTGGCGTCAAAGCGAGTCTGCAGATATCCCGCAGCCATGGTGAGTTCGTAGAGATCGGTGAGCAGGCCAGAGTGTTCGGGCATGGGACTGGGCAATCGCTCCTAGCTTCGGTGGCGGCGAAGCGTGAGGCCGCCATCGACGGTGAGGGTCTGGCCCGTAACGTAGCTGTCGGGCTCGAGGAAAAATCGTACCGCACGTGCGACGTCTTCGGGGCGGCCAAATCGAGAGACGGCGCCGCTGGCGATCTGCTGGTCATATTTTCCGGACTGCACACTGGCAGCCGCCATGCCGGAAATCGTGGCGCCGGGAGCAACTACGTTGACGCTGACGTTGGTCCACTGTTGCGCAAGAATGCAGGCGGCGTGCTGCAAGGCGGCTTTGGGAGGAGCGTAGTTCAAGCTGCCGGGAAAGACGGAGGTGGATTGCATTGTCGATAGCAAGACGATGCGCCCACCGCCGGGCGCCAACTCCATGGCTGTGCCGAGATCGCGAGCGAGAAGGACGGGCCCTACGTAGTTGACGTCGAGAGAGGCGAGCATGGCGTCGCGGTTGAGGGATTCGGCCGGAATGCGCGCAGGATCGCCGGCAAAGACAGCAAGGCCCGATAGCGGAGCGCCAAGCTTTTCGGCGGCGGCAAGGTAGGAGCGGCGGACTTCGGGATCGCTGAGATCACCGCCGACCAGTTCAATTTTGGCTTTTGCGTCGGACGCGAGCGTGTTCCGCAGGTTTTCAGCGCGGTCGCGGTTGGAACGATAGCCGATGATCAGATGGGCGCCCTCGCGGAGCAGAAGAGCTGCGGTAGCGGCGCCCAGGCCTCCGGCGCCGCCGGCGAGCGCGATGGTGGCGCCTGCGAGGGACCGTTCGGGAAAATCGAACAGGAAACGGCGGTAGGCGTCGGCTCTCGATTCGTCCCAGTGCGGGGAAGTCATGTTTCCTCGTATGTGGCCGCAGTACCAAAACTGGTAGTGCTAGTCGTTTGATGCGGTGGCGGATGAGATGATTCCATTTCGGGACTGGAGTGAAAAGACAAAACCCCCAAGCGTTCGTCCCGACGAGCGGGGCGAGGGTGCCTGGGGGTTTCCGAGCGAAACTATGCGCCGAAGGGGCCTACTTCAGGACGGCGTCTTTGAACGCTTTCGCTGCGCGCAAACGCACAACGGTCTTGGCCTTGATCTTGATGGTCTCGCCCGTAGCCGGGTTGCGGCCCAGACGCGCCTTGCGATGAGCCTTGACGGCGCGGCCGATGCCGGGGATGACGAACTTGCCCGCGCTCTTGGTTTCTTTTACGGCCAGCTTAAAGAGTTCATCGAAGAAAGCGACGGTCTGTTTCTTGGAGACCGGCTTTTCCTCGGTGCTCACTTTGTCGGTGATGTAAGCGATAATTTTGGACTTGCTCAGCGGATTTGCCATCGAGTTGCGTTTTCCTCCCTCAGTTGTAAATGCATTTTGGCCCGTGCGTACCGGATGCCTTTGGGACTATAGCCACAGTGATGTGTGAACGCAAGTGATAATGTGACAAAAACCCCGATAAAACGGGGTTTTTGTGAGCACGCGCTTTTCACCCAAAGAATTATTTAGAAAGCTGTTCGTAAAAAAGCGCCACGGCTTTGATACCGCCGAAATAATTTTCGAGAGCGATGTGCTCGTCGGGAGCATGCGCATTTTCGTCGGGCAATCCGAAACCGAGAAGCACGCAGGGAACTTTGAAGGTGTCGTGCATCTGGGTGACGAAGGGAATGGAGCCGCCTTCGCGAATGAAAACGGCTTTCCTGCCGAATCCGGATTGCAGCGCGTGGATCGCTTTTTGAAATATCGGATGCGAGTACGGGGCGACCCAGGGCTTGCCGGTGCTGAGGACTTCAAAATTGCAGGTTACGGATTTCGGAAGCAGCGAACGGAAATGGCGTTCGACAAGCTTCGCGATTTTTGCGGGATTCTGATTGGGCACCAGACGCGTGGAAAATTTCGCCCAGGCCTTCGCGGGGATCACGGTCTTTGCGCCTTCGCCGGTATAGCCGCCCCAGATTCCGTTCAGTTCGAGCGTGGGGCGCGTCCACAGGCGCTCTACGATGGTGAAACCCTTTTCACCGAAATAGCCGGGAGCACCGACGGTCTTGCGAAATTCCTTTTCCTTCCACGGCAGCGAGTTCAATGCTTTGCGTTCCTGCTTCGAAAGCCTGGCGACATCGTCGTAGAAGCCGGGAACCGTGATCCGGAAATTCTTGTCGTGAAGCCTGGCGATCGCTTCGGCGAGAATCGTAATCGGATTGGGAACGGCGCCGCCGAACACGCCGGAATGCAAATCCTGCGCCGGGCCGGAAATTTCCACCTGGTAGTAATTCAGTCCTCGCAAGCCGTAGGTGATCGAGGGAACGCCTTTGGCGAGCATGGAGGTATCGGAAACCACCAGAGCGTCGGCTTTCAGGCGTTCACGATTATCCTGAACGAAATCCCAGAGGCTGACGCTGCCGACTTCTTCTTCGCCTTCGATCATTACTTTGACGTTCAGCGGAATTTTGCCATACACATCTTTCAGAGCTTCGAGAGCTTTCAGATGGATGTGGACCTGGCCCTTGTCATCGGCGGTTCCGCGGCCGTACAGATTTCCGTTACGGACGTCGGGCTCGAATGCGGGAGTGGTCCAGAGATCGAGAGGCTCGGCGGGCTGGACGTCATAGTGCCCATAAAAAAGGATGGTGGGTTTGCCCGGCGCGTGGAGCGATTCGCCGTACACCAGGGGATGCATTTTGGTTTCGTGAATTGCGATGTTCTCGAGGCCCGCGCTGCGGAGCTTTTCGGCGACCCAATGGGCGGCTCTTTCGACATCTGACTTGTGTTCACTTTTCGTGCTGACGCTCGGGATGCGGAGGAACTCTTTCAACTCGCTCAGGTGCGATTCGCGCTTCGATTCGATGTGATCAATCAGGGTCATTCAGATTCCTATCTGGCCGATTTTATGTGACGTCAATTTACGTGATACATACCATGACCAAAGGCTGGACAGGGCACAAACTTTAAGTTTAATGAAGAACGGCCGGTTTCTGCAAATTTGAGCTAACTAAGCTTTTGGACAACCCCCGGGGCACAATGCGTTGACTCGGGTTGGCTCGCGAGGGACGATAACAGATGTCATGGCCGAACTAACATCCAGTAAAGAACGACGAAGCTCCCGGGTGTTCACCCGGATACCCGTGCGTGCCTCCGGGAAGAATCACCAGGGCCGTAAATTCCGCGAAAACAGCCAAACCATCGTGATTAACGCCCATGGCGCTCTGCTGTATTTAAACGAAGAGTTGGACATGGGAGTTCAAATTGTACTGATCAACCCGGTAACCGAGGAAGAGCAGGAATGCCGCGTGGTGTACCTCGGGGACCTGTGCGAGAAGGGGACGCGGGTAGGAGTGGAGTTTCTGTCGCCCAGTCCGCATTTCTGGGGGGTGGACTTTACCCCGCAGGATTGGCCGGCGCAGCATCCATCCGGGCAGGCGCACTAAGAGCGGTTTGGCGAGGCGTTGGGGCGCTGAGATCTTTGAGAATGGGCGCGACGGCGCGGTTGTAAGAACGTATTCCGAAGGGCAATCCGAAAAATTCAAGAAGGGTCGCTGGATTTCAAACGCCGCGTCTCTGATCGTGTTATGACCGGCGGTCATTCTTGCGCCAGTCTACCGAGTTTTCGGGTTGGCGACCGCTTACTTGCCGGGAAGGACGTTTTCGTCGTACTTCGATAGATCGACGGCCTTCCACTTGCCGTCAATAATGTCCTGGCGAATCTGCGCTGCCGTCTTGCCTTGCTGCGATTCGGTATAGGCGAGAACGGCTTCTTTCTTACAGAGCATGCAGACCGAGGCGTGGGTGTCAACGTAGCAATCGAGAAGACTCTTGTGGTTCACTTCGCGGTCGCAATGGCAGAAGCAGGGCTGCTGATAGAGGATGGCCTTCTCTTTTGCGGCGATGGCGTAGATATTTTGGTTTTCGATTTCGGGGAACTGGTGCGGGTCAAGCGTGGCCGGCAGAGGGCCTTTCGGAGCGTTGAGGTGAAACGCGGGAAGATCGATTTTTGCCGGAGATGCGGCAACGGGAGATGTCTGCGCGGCGGCCGGTTGAGAATCCGGCGCGGTTGCGTTTGATTGCGCGCGGGCGGGGCTGGATGCAAGACCCAAAATGCCAACCGCCGATATGGAGAGTGCGAGCGCCACACGCATTGCGAAATTCATCAAAATTTCTCCCTGAGCGACGAGTTTTCAGGCCATTGTTTCCACGCAATCGACGCTACGTGAATTCTTAAATGCTAGCACCGTGCGGGAATTGGCGACAAAGAATTAGCGCGGGAGCGGGCCAGAATTGTGACGAATTGCATTAAACGACCGAGCGGGATTTGTTGCTGAAATGGCGCGACGCGAGAGCGTGGGACGCGCCGGAATGCCGCGCAAAAGGGTGAAATCCGCGTTATACTGAATGTGTCCAAGCGTATGTAATAAAAGGGTTTAGACAGTGAAACCTGCCACGGTTTACGATATCGCAAAGGCGCTCGACATCTCTACAGGCACCGTACACCGCGCGCTTCACGACGCCGCCGGAATCAATCCCGCCACGAAGAAGAAAGTGCTGCAAATGGCCAAGCGGTTGGGTTACCGGCCGAACATGGCGGCGCGCTTTCTTTCGCAAAAGCGAAAGTTGCAGGTGTCTGTGAACACACTGCAGGGCACAACGTCGTTTTGGGACGAAGTGCGAGCCGGAGTTGAGGAAGAAGCGAAGGCGCAGGGGATGGATAACGTGGAGATTTCGTTCCGGACATTTCCCAGCCTGAGCGAAGGCGACGAAGCAGCGTTCGAATCGGCGATTTCGGGAAACGCGGACGGCATCATCACGTTTCCCAGCCGGCCGGTGGGGCTGCGAAAGTGGATCCGCGGCGGTGCGCCGGCAAAGATCCCGGTGGTGTGCGTGGTGACGGATGCGCCGGAATCCGGCCGAGTGGGCGTGGTAACGATCGATACGCAGGTGAGCGGTTCGCTGGTGGCGGACCTGATGGGACGGTTTTTGCAGGGGCGCGGCAAAGTGGCGGTGACGGTGAGCGACGCACAGATCACCGAGCACGCGGAAAAATTCGACGCGTTCAAAAAAACGATCGCGACGCTGTATCCGGAGATGACGCTGGTGGGTCCGATCGAAGACCACGACCTGTATGCGGAAGCCTACGCGAAAAGCGGCGAGCTATATTCAAAACACCCCGATCTGGTAGGCATCTACGTCACCACAGAAGCGTCGATTCCGGTGATCCAGGCGGCGCGGGACGCGAAGATACTCGAAAGGCTGACGATTATCACCACGGATTTGTTTCCGGCACTGATCGAGGAAATGCGCAAGGGATCGGTGGCGGCGACGATTTTTCAACGGCCGAGGACGCAAGGGCGAATGGCCTACCGGTTGTTGCACGAATACCTCGTGGAGGGCGCCTGCTCGACGGGCGAACTGACGCTCTCGCCGCATCTGGTGACGCGCGGAAACCTGGAATTTTTTCTGAAGGGACAATCGTTCAATCTGGAATCGAAGCCGGTGGGCGAGCCCGGCGAACAAGGCGCGGAGCGGGCGGCGAGCTCCGGCGGCCGGCCACGGTCGGGTGCAAAACCGAAGCGATAGCGCCCGAACGGCGTGCTAGAGTCGAAAACATCCCATGCGTACGTTTTTAGCCTCGTTGTTGATCGCCGCGGTTTGTTTGCTGCAGGCGCAATCCCGGACACCGATTCCCCATTTTGAAGACATTTCCAGGCAAGCCGGCCTCGTCGTTCCGCATATTTCCTCGCCCGAAAAAAAATATATTGTGGAGTCGATGAGCGGGGGCGTGGGGTTCATCGATTGCGACAATGATGGAAAGCTGGACATCGTGACGGTGAACGGATCGAACGTGGAGCGATATCGCGCGGGAGGAGATTTGCTGGTGACGCTGTATCACCAGGACGCGAACACGAAATTTTCGGATATCACAAAGGCCGCCGGGCTGACGCGAAAAGGCTGGGGAATGGGCGTGGCGGTGGGAGATTTCGACAACGATGGATGGCAGGATTTGTACGTAACGGGATTTGGCGGCAACGCGCTATACCGGAATCTGGGCGGATGCAAGTTCGAGGACGTGACGGAGAAAGCGGGGCTGCGCGCGGGCGGATTCAGCGTGGGCGCGGCGTGGGGCGATTTCGATCGCGACGGATTTGTGGATCTGTTCGTGGCGCGGTACGTGCATTTGGATATGGATCATCTGCCGGAGTTCGGAAGCAAAGAGGCTTCGTGCACGATCCTTTCCGTGAAAGTGCAGTGCGGACCGTTGGGCCTGCCGGGCGAGACGAATTTGTTTTACCGGAACCGCGGCGACGGCACGTTTGAAGAGATTTCGAAGAAAGCGGGCGTGGACAACCCCGGCGGGTCGTATGGAATGCAGCCGATCTGGTTTGATTACGATAACGATGGCTGGCCGGATTTGTACGTGGCGAACGATGCGGGACCCAATTATCTGTATCACAACAAGGGCGACGGATCGTTTGAGGACGTGAGTCTGATTTCGGGAACAGCCGTGGATGCGAATGGGAAAGCGAAGGGCTCGATGGGCGTGGATGCGGCGGACTTTGCGCACGACGGCCGGTTGAGTTTGTTTGTGACGGAATATAACTTTCAGTCCGACACGCTTTTCTGGAATCAAGGGGCGAAGGGATTCACGGACATCACCGAGAGTGCGGGGATCGCGCAGCCGACGTATCCCTATGTGGGCTGGGGAACGGCGTTTTTCGATATGGATAACGACGGATGGCCGGATATTTTCATCGCGAACGGACACGTATTTCCACAGACAGATTCGATCAAAGGCGTGGCGCCGTATCGCGAGCCGATCTTTTTATTTCGAAATAACCGGAACAAGACCTTTGAGGACGTGTCGAGTATTTCCGGGCTGAACAAGCTGCCGGCGGAATCGAGGCGCGGGGCGGCGTTTGGCGATGTGAACAACGACGGGAAAATCGACGTGCTCATTTTAAATATGGACGGTTCGCCGACGCTTTTGATCAACCGAACGGAGGATGGGAATCACGCAGTGCTGTTTCGATTGATCGGGACGAAGAGCAACAAGTCGGCGATTGGAGCGCGTGTGAGGGTGACGGCGGGCGGCCTGGTGCAGTTCGATGAGGTGCGCGGAGGCGGGAGCTATCTTTCGCAGAATGATTTGCGGCTGCACTTTGGTTTGGAGACGCATACGTTAATGGATGCGGTGGAGATCAGGTGGCCGAGCGGGAAGAAGGATGTGCTGACGAATTTGCCGGCGGATTTTATTTATACGGTGGTGGAGGGTGAGGGAGTGAAAGACAAGAGGGCGTTCACCACGGGTGATGCGTCGGCGGGGAAGCCGTCCCGGTGACCGACCAAAGATTGAACACAGAGATCACGGAGGAGCACAGAGTTCACGGAGAAGGGCGTAGAGACGGGGCGACGGCTAAGCGAGAAATTATTTTTTTACTGGCGGGAGTTTGATGGTGTTTTGGATGCCGCGGCCTTCTTCGATGGTGTAGATGGCGTCGGCAGAGACGTTCTTCAGTTCTTCTTTTAGTCCGCTGGGCCAATCGATTTCAATTTTCTTCATAGTAGATTCGGCGCCGAGGCCGAAGTGCAGGCGGACGTCGTTGGTGGAGAGGTAGCTGCCGCCGGCGCGAACTTCGTCGATCTGCGAAGTCCGCGCCGTAACGACGGTGACGCGCGCGCCAATCGCGGCTTTGTTGCTTTTGCCGCCGACCAGGCGCAACAGAACGCGGTGGTTCGCGTTATTGGATTCATTGAGGAAGACGGAGGGCGGAGCGCCGACGTTGTACACGACGACGTCGATGTTGCCATCGTTGTTGATGTCGCCGAAGGCGGTGCCGCGACGCGATTGCATGGGCCCGTCGTTCAAGCCGGACGCGTCGGCAATTTCGGCGAAGGTGCGATCGCCCTGGTTGCGGAAAAGCTGCAGAGGTTCGTGGTACTTCAAATCGTTGGGAAGCTGATCGACGACGGGACTCACGTTGCCGTTGGCGACGAAAATGTCGGGCCATCCGTCGTTGTCAAAATCGGCGAAGCCCGCGCCCCAACGCACCGGCATATACGTGGTGCGGCCGATCTGCGAAGCCCAGGTAACGTCCGTGAAACCCTTCGCGCCTTGATTGGAATACAGAGTGAGCGGCTGGTAGCCGTAGCGCGTGACGATCAGGTCGAGCATGCCGCCGTGGGTGTAGTCGGAAAAATCTCCGGCCATATTTCCCATCGAGCGGCCCTCGGGGCTAAGTGCGGTTCCGGTGATGAGGCCGACGTCTTCGAACGTGCCGTCGTGCTTATTGTGATAGAGAAAATTAGGACCCATGTCGTTGGTGACGAAGAGGTCAGGCCAGCCGTCGTTGTCGTAATCGGCCCAGACGACGCCCATACCGAGGCGCTTATCGGGATTGCCGACGCCGGCTTTGTCGGAAACGTCCTCGAATGAGCCGTCGGGTTTCGCGTGAAACAGGAAATCGGTTTCGCCTTCGGAGAGGGGAACTTCCATTTGGAGTCCCTGATAGTTGAAGGCGCGGTCGCCGGGCTGCGGGAGATTGCGAATGTCGGAATTGACGTAGCGCGAGACGAAGAGATCGAGGCGGCCGTCGCGATCGTAGTCGGCCCAGGCGGCCCCGGCGCTGAAACCTCCGGCAGCGAGACGATATTTTTCTGTTACGTCTTCGAATTTGCATCCGCCCACATTGTGATAGAGCACGTTGTGGCCGTAGCCGGTGACGTAGATGTCCGGTAAGCCGTCGTTGTCGTAGTCGCCGATGGCAACGCCCATGCCCCAACCTTTTGTGGTGAGCCCGGCGGATTTTGTGACGTCGGTGAAATGCAAATCGGAGTCCTGATGGTACAGAGTGATCATCGGGTCGCCGCCGTTGAGGTAGCCTCCGATGGTGGAATCGGTGACGGTGACGATGTCGAGCTTGCCGTCGTTGTCGCAATCGAAAAGCGCCACGCCGCCGCCCATCATTTCGATCAGGTAGCGCTTGTCTGGATTGAAATGCGGCACGGTGGTGACCCCGGATTCGGCGGCGATATCGCGGAATCGTATCGGCGAGAGCTTTGCCGTGGCGGGAGCTTGCGCGAAACCGAGCAGCAGAACTGTGAGCACGAGCGCGAGGGCTCGTACGGCGGTTGAGGGGCGAGATGTGCGGGGCGAGTTCATTGCGTTCCGGAGTACTTGTAAGTTGTTGCGCCGTTCCGCATAGCGACTACTTTGGTTTCGCGGCGGCGCCGGCTTTTGATTCGTATTCCTGTTCGAGCCTGACGGCATCGGAGTCGGACGGCGCCAAGCGGACGACTTCGCGCATTTCGGATGCGGCGTCGGCGAAATTGTCGCGGCTGGCGTAGGCTTCGGCGAGCGCGCGGTGATTGTCCACGATGTGCGGATGCGCGAGCGCGAGTTCCTTTAAGGACGCAAGGCCGCGGTCGAAGTCGCCGGCTTTGGTCTGGCAAACCGCGTAGGCGAAGGCGAGCGCGGGCGTGGAACTGATTTGCGCACCGATCGGCTCGAAGGTTTCGAGAGCGTCTTTGCAGTTGTTTCCGAGGAAATAGTTCAACCCGAGAGTGGCGCGGGCGCCGGTGTCTTCGGGATGGGCGTTCATGTAGCGCTGCAGGGGGCCGACGGCTTCGTCAAAGCGCTTGGCGGTGAATGCGGCGCGCCCCCAGTTGTAATCGAGAGTATCGAGCGCGGGATTCCAGATGTAGGCCTGCTCGAAATATTGAAGCGCGGAAGCGAGATCGTTGTCGCCGGCGGCGATGACGCCGAGATTGTTGTAGCTATCGGCGATGGCCGGGCCAATCTGCTTTTCGTAGGCGGCGATTTGTTTTACGGCTTCGGCGTCCAGGGGCGCGGAAGCGGAGGAGTCTTTCAGCGAAGCGGACGCTTCGGACTGGCTGGCGGAATCGGCGCGAAGCTTGCCTTGATTTTCCTGAACGCTCAATTTCGAAAGCTGTTCGGAGATGGCCATTTCTTTTTTGCCGTCGTCAGCGCGATTCGATTGCAGGAGGATGCGGCCGAGCAGGTAGTGGGCGCGCTGCACTTGATAGTGGTTGCGCGCGGGATCGGCGGTGAGTTCGATGGATTTTCGGAGAGCGGCTTCGGCGTCGGCGGGCTTGTCGAGTTCGGAGTAGGCCTGGCCGAGCGAGAGAAAGGCGTCGGGGTCCCGCGGGTCGAGTTCGACGGCGCGGGTCAGTTCGACGACGGCTTCTGGCAATTTGTGCTGGCTGAGATAAATGTAGCCGAGCTGGGAATGGCTGAAGTAATCGTTGGGATAGAGCGCGAGTTCCTTGTTGAATTCGGCGATGGCCAGCGGGAAATCGATTTCGCCCATGCTGAGGACGTAGGAAGCGCCGAGCAGGTAGTGAACGCCGGGGGCTTTGGGATCTTTGGCGATCGCTCTTTTGAACTCGGCGATGGCGAGTTCGGGATACCCGTATTCGCCGTAAGCGCGGCCGAAATTCATGCGCAGCGGCGCGGAATCGCCGAAGGCGGCGAGCATCTCAGTGAAAATTTTCGCGGCGCTTTTTTCGTCCTTCAGAGCGAGATAGGCGGTGGCCAGGGCGTATCCATTTTCGAAGTCGGATTCGAGAGCGACGGCGGTTTCGAGCTGGCCGCGGGCGGCTTGCAGATCGTTCATCTGGAGCAACGTGCGGCCGAGGACGCGGCGGGCTTTGGCGTTTTTCGGTTCGGCGTCGATGACGGATTGAGCGAGCGATTGCGCCTTCGGCAGGTCTTTGGCGGCGAGAGCGGCTTCGGCGTATTCGAGCTGGACGGTGGAGTCATTGGGGACGAGGGCGAGAGAGGCGTCAAAATATTGGGCGGCTTTGGGGAAGTCGCCGGCCTTCGAGCGATTGTAGGCGAGCTGGACGAGAGCGCTCGAGAGGAAGAGCTTGTACTGGAAGGCGGCCTGGGGAAGGTCTCCGGAGGTCTGAAAGTTTTGCGCGGAGTCGTAGTGTTCCTGGAGGGCTGCCTGGGGCGTGACGCCTGCGGCGGAGATTTGGGCGCGCGCCGACGACGCGGCAAGGGCGAAGAGAAGAACACCGGAGAGGATTGCGGTTCGGCGATTGATCAGACGACGCAACATTTCCATCCAGTATAACGAAGTCAAAGAGAGCATCGAGCGGTTTCAGGCGGATGGGATGCGAGTTGCGGACGCGGGGTTTGGCGGCGGCCGCGGAGCAAAAAAAAAGGCGCCCCGACGAATCGGGGCGCCTTTTCGATGGGAGTTAGAACATGTACTTCAGCGAAAGTTCCCAGATTCGCTGGTTGGGTGCGCCGGCCTTGGTGTCCAAGAAACCAAAGGTCGGGGAAGTGCTCGGGCTGAGTTGGTAACCCGCAGCCTGATTTTGTTCGTCGAGTGTGTACTTCAACGTGAGCTGGTTGCCGCTGCTGAATTCGGGCAGCGGGTGGTTCAGCCAGTTGAAGGCCGACACGCGGAACTGAATCGCATTGCGATCGTTGATGTGGAACGTCTTGTACAGTGCCAGATCGCTATCAAACAACGAAGCGGCGCTGAGGTACGGGTAGGTGCGCGGACCGTTGGAGCCGAATGGCGGCGGGGTGAAGCATCCCACCTTCACTCTCTGGTTGGAAGCCAATCCGGAACCCGCGTTGCAGGTTTCGTCCGGCATCACCAGAATTCCGGCGTCCGTACCGAAGTAGGTCGCAGAGCCGATGTTGGCCGAAGGACCGTAGCCGGCCGGGAGATCCGTGTAGCTGAGCGACAGACCGAAATTCGGGCTGTTGACAGCCTGCAAGTTCCCGCCGGCTTGCCAGGAGGTGATGTTCGAGATCGTCCAGCCGTTTGCGGTTGCGCTGATGATCTTGTTTTCACCGTGGTAAACCTTCAGGAAGTTGTAGTCGAACGAGGTGTTGAGCACATACGGGCGATCGTTGGAAAGAATCCCGTAGTTGCCGTGTACCGTAAACGGATCGATCTGTTGGCCGGTGCCCAGCGACTTCGACCAGGTGAAGTTGGCGTTGAACGTGAGGCGGTCCGAACGCTTGACCCAGCTGATCTGCAGGGCGTTGTAGTTGGCGTAGCCGACATGCGACGGGACCAAAATCTGGTTGGTTCCGTAGTATTTGCCGTACGGATGGTAGTCGGCGATCTGGTTGACACCGCCCGAGGAGAAGGTGATGTTCTCCGGATCGGTGGAAGTGATGCCGGTGACGGGATCGGGCGCGAAGAAGGCTCCCAGAGGAGTCTTGTTCTGGTCCGTAAAGCTATTGAAGCCGCTTCCCGAGATCGTTTCTCCACCCATGAACAACTGATCGCTTTCGTTGCCGACGTAGGCGACTTCCAACAGGGAGTGCCAAGGCGTCTGCTGCGAAACGGTCAAGTTGTAAGCGTAGGTGACGGGAATGTCGTAGTCGTTGTACGGCAACGCATTCACGGTACCGGCGATGCTGCCCGGCGTGGGGGAAGGCGGCTTCAACTGCCCGATTTCGGAAAGCAGAACGTTCTTTCCGCCCGGCAGGTTATAGGTCTGTACACCGAGCGACGTGGTAAGAGCCGCGTCGTAGTCGTTCGTCTGGTCGTTGAAGCGATATTCGCCGATACCACCGCGAACAACGGTCTTGCCGGTTCCGAACACGTCCCAGGCCACGCCGAAGCGGGGCGATACGAACGCAAGACGGTTGGGCGAGCCGCTCAGAGGAATGCCCGGATCGATTGCATGGTACCGGATACCGGGGTTTGCAAGGCCGGCGGCCGCGTCCGAGGCGACCAAGCCCGGCAGCCAAACGGCGTTGCCGATTCCGTCGCGATCGTACCAGTGGGAAATATGTTCGAACCGCAACCCGAACTCGACGGTGATCCGCTTGGTGACTTTGTAGGAGTCGTCGATGTAGGCGGAAATGGTCTGGAACGCCAGGCTTTCGACCGGCGAGGCATTCTGTTCCGAGTAACCGGTGGCGATACCGGTAAAGAAGTTCGCCGTCGGGTTCTTGCCGCCGATGTTGGTTCCAGTGATCACGTCCGGATTGCCCGCGCCGCTGAAGCTCAGGTTTCCGTTGATGTTGGAGAAGGAACCCTGGAGGTTGTTGACGTTTTCCGTAAAGCCGCCAACTTTGATGGTGTGGGCGCCCCAGACTTTGGTGAAGTCATCTTCGAACACCGGCATTTCCTTGCGAACGGTGTACTTGCCGGTTGGCTCGAAAATGTCTTCCTGCGAAAAGTCAGGGAAGGTCTGGTTTCCGGCGCTGTTATACGACGGGATCAAAAGCGAGCCGCCGTAAATGGAGCCGTACGGATAGTTCAGAGTGCTCTTGTAGATGGTCGAGATGTTCGACGGACCGACCGGGAAATTGCCGTAACCCCAAGTGGCGATGAATTCGTTCGTGGTGGTGGAGTTGAAGATGTGAACGAAGTGACCGGCCAAGCTCTTGGTGGTGGACACGGTGGAAAGACCGCCGCCCGGGAAGGGGATGGAGTTGCCCGGCGTCCAGTAGATGTGAGCGCCGTTGCCCTGCACGAGGGAACTGTCATTTCCGAACTGGTAGGAGAAGTAAAACTTGGTCTTCTCGTCGAAGTTGTAGTCCACGCGGGCACGGTAGGTGTAGCCGTTGTGAATGTTGTCGATCGGTTCGTAGTAGTTGTAGTTGCCCGGCGTGGTGCTCGGATCGGCATTCGCAGCCGGCCAGATGGAGGCCAAGGATGCAGCGCCCGGATCGAGGAACTGGGTCGGAATGATGCCGACCGGATATCCCGGGGTGACGCCGATCTGCGCGCCGTTGGGCAGGTACATGCCCTGCAGGTTATTGCAATAGTTGGTTGCCGTTGCGGTGAAACCGCCCGGGCAGAGAGCCGCGTTACCAGCGCCGGAGGCGGTAAAGTTGCCGCCTGCCATCGCCGGAGTGGGGATGTAGGAGGTCAGAACGTTGGCGTTGCCCTGATTCTGCAAGTAGTGCTCGTAACCGAACCAGAACAAGACTTTCTTGTGGGTGAAGGGAATCGGACCGCCAATGTTGCCGCCGGGGTAGTAGTACGAAGCGTCACCCTTGGCGATGCCCTGGTGATCGCTCTGCCAGTCGTTGGCGTTCAAGGCGTCGTTCCGAGCAAAGATGTAGCCGGTGCCGTGATAGTCCGAACCGCCCGCCTTGCTGATGGTGTTGACGATGACCGGGCCGTGGGAAACGTCGGCGCCGAAGTTGGAAGTCTGAACGGTGACTTCCTGGGTCATGTCCGGGTTGATCGTGGCGATCGCGTTGCAGTTGCAACCGGGGTCGTTGACGTCCACGCCGTCAGCCAATTGGCTGGTGCCGCCGCGGTGGGGAGCGCCGTTGAAGTCGAGAGAGGTGCCGACCGCGCTCTGACCGGTGGAAACGGCGATGAAGTTAACGCCGCCATTGCCGGTGCCCGGAGAAACGAGAACGCCCGGAAGAACCTTCAGCAATTCGGTGATGTTGCGGCTTTCGAGGGCCAGGTTGTCAATGTCCTGCGCGTCCAGAACGGCAGCGCGTTCGCCGTTGTCCACCGGAATAATCTGGGTGTTTTCGGCGACCGTGATGGTCTGGGTGGAATTACCGACTTCGAGGGCGAAGTCAGGAACTTTGATGTTGTCGCCGGCGTGGATGACGACGCCGGTCTGCTTGGCGGTCTTGAAACCCTTCAATTCGACAGTGATGGTATAGCTGCCGGGAAGAGTGGACGGAAACACGAAGTGACCGTCGCCGTTGGTCAAGACGTTACGAGTATCGTTGGAAGCTTCGTTCACGACGGTGACCGAAGCATTGGGAATGACGGCGCCGGAAGCGTCATACACGGAACCGGAAAGCGTGCCGCTCGTCTGAGCCTGGGTGACAGGCAGCGCGACGAACAGCGCCAACAAAAACAACGCGGTGATGCCGACAGCCCGCGTCAGCACAGCACGACTGGGACTGATGACCCCTTGCAACCTATTCATTATTGTTGCCTCCCAGGCCCTGGCAGGGCCCGCACTTTTTCAGTCGAATCGAAAAACGTGAGCTAGGAAGGAAGCCTGCACGCGACGAGCGAGCGTGGCAGACTGCGATCGACTTAGACCCACCCCTTGGAACTATCGGTTTCGGCGCAACTGTAGCGTTACCGTAACCGAGTACATGACTGGAGAGTTTTTACGCCCGCACCGGAAATGTGTCAAGGATTTTCTATCTGTTGTATCCGCAAAACTAATGGTACGGCAGGATTAGGAGGCCCAGTCCGAGACGGTGGATTTCAGGCAGCAAAAGGCGAGAGAAATCGAGGGGCGGCGCGACGGAGGGGAGCGGCTAGGAGCGAGAGTTTCGTCGCGTGGACTCGCGAATCACGAGCTTCGGCGGAAGCAGAATGCTTCTCGGTTTTGCTTTCGATCGGGACGGCGGCTTGACGGTGGGTCCGAGGCCGGAAGCGGCATCAATTACGCTCATGGCGAGATGCGCGGCGCGTTCGCCGATCGCGACGCTTTGCTGATCGACGCTGGTGAGCGGGACGCGCAAGAAAACGTCGTAGTGAAGATTGCCGCAACCGACGATCGCTACGTCGTCCGGGATGCGGAGGCCGGCTTCGAGGATGGCGCGCGTGGTTCCGATGGCCAGCGGATCGCTGAAGCAGAATATGCCGTCGGGGCGGGGATCGAGTTTCAATAACGCCTTGGCGGATTGATAGCCGACGTCGTGGGCCATTTCGTCGAGGGTGTCGCTGGTAACGATGTACTCAGGTCCCACCGATAGGCCGTGTTTGGCGAGGGTCTGTTTGTAGCCTTCGAGACGGCCCCGCGCGGGACTGACTTTGGCGCCGCCGATGTGGGCGATGGTCTTGCAGCCAATTTCGACCAGATGCTCGGTGGCAATCACGCCGATGAGTTCATCGTCGCCGCCCACGAAGTTCGCTTCCATGCCGGGAATTCTGCGATCGATCAGGACAAAGGGAATGTTGGCATCGACGATCCGGTTGAGAGAAGTCTGCGTGGAGTTGGTGGAAGCGATTACCAGAGCGTCCACGCGGCGGGCGATGAGTTGATCGACGATCTGGTTTTCAATTTCCTGATCTTCCTCGGAAGAGGAAATGACCAGGCTGTAACCGTTTTTGCGGAGAATCTTGCCGAGACCGTTTCCAATTTCGGAGTAAAAAGAATGCACCAGATCGGGCACGACGAGTCCGATCATGTTCGAGCGGCCGGTGACCAGCGCGCGGGCGGCATAATTGGGCCGATAGTTCAATTCCTTGACGCGATTGAGAACGCGGGCGCGCGTGGCGAGACTGATATCGGAGTGGTCGCGAAGAGCTTTGGAAACGGTGATGACGGAAACGCCCAGGTCGCGCGCGATGTCTTTCATGCGTACGGGCTTCATGGATTTTTCCCTGGACCGGCGAGGCGAACGCCCGGGGAGACTGGGCGAGATGCACGCGATCGCGTCAACGCCGCCGCGCGGATTTTTTCGCGCGACCGGGTCCGCACGTTGACAGGCTCGGCAAAGATTCCTACCATACGCCGGTCTTTCCGATTCGTAAACACTTTGCGAGCTAACGCGCGAAATAACATGGCAACTCGATGCCAATCGGGAACTGCATGATTTCCCAGTACTGCATCGATTAAGTAGGCGTGGACGGATTGCCACGATGGAGCGTTTCGGTGCAGCAAGCGCCCGCGCTTCTGTGAGTTAGGGAGGAGGTTGTGATGAAAAATCGATGGATTTTCGTTGGACTGACCGTCGGCATTTTCGCCGCGGGAGCCGTTGCGCTCGGATCCGTGAGTGCCGGTGACGGGCGGACGGTCGGCCAAGCGGGGACCGAAGCGAAACCGCAGGCACCGGCGATCGGAGGCGAGCCGGTGGTCACGCTGGTGCGCCAGCAAGGGACGGACAAGTCCAAACCACAATTTCTGGAAGCGACGGTGCTGCCCGGGCATGGAATGAATTTGCTGCAACTGAAGGCGTGGATTCCGGGAGTGGGCGAGAAGGATTTGATTGCGTCGCCGAGCGTGCCGGACGCGATCAAGACGCTGGAATCCGACGACGAATTCGGAAACCACAGCTTCATGATGGGCGGAGCGATTCTGCTGCCGTATCCGAACCGAATTCGCGGGACGCTGTCCGCCGACGGAAAGACGATTCAGACGACGATCGACGGGCGAGCGATTTCACTGCCGGCCAACTGGCATGGAAAAAATCCCGGAGCGGAGGTTCATGCGATGCACGGGCTGATCATGTCGTCGCGGTTTACGGACGTGCAGGATCACAGCGGGCCGCCGGGATCGTTCGTGACGGCGGAGCTTCACGCGGGGAATTTCGGCGGGCACTGGTTCTCGAAGACGGACGTAAGCGTCCACTACACGCTGACGGATAAAGCGCTCGACATCGAAGTGACCGCGAAAAACGTGGGGACGGAGCCCGAGCCGATGTCGATCGGATTTCACCCGTATTTCGCGTTTCCCGTGGGCGACAGGCAGCAGGCGCGGCTGCGAATTCCAGCGGATATGCGCGCGCCGGCGAACAACCTGGACGATGTGTTTCCGACGGGGCAGATCGTGCCGGTGAAGGGCACGCCGTACGATTTCACGGCGCGCGGCGGGGCAGCGCTGGGAACGCTCTTCATGGACGAAAGTTTCACGCACATTCAGCGGAATGCGGCGGGGACGGCGGCGGTGGAGATTTCCGATCCGGCCGCCGACTACGGAATGCGAATCACGATGCTATCGAAGGAAATCAAAGCGATTCAGGTGTACGCGCCGCCGGACAAGCAGTTTGTGGCCGTGGAACCGCAATTCAATCTGGCCGATCCGTTCAACACGAAACTGTGGGGGAAGACCGATACGGGCATGGTGACGCTGGCACCCGGAAAATCGGTGACCTGGCACATCCGCCTGGAATTGTTCCTGCCCAACGACAAACCGAACGGGACGCCGATGACGCCGCCGAAGCGCTAGCTACGGCTGGGGCGCGTCGATCAAGCTGCGATAGTATTTCTGCAAGACGTAAAATGCCAGCTTGCGCTGTCCTCGATCGGAGACGAGCCCCTTGCGATTGTGGTAGTCCTGCACGCCGGGAAGTAAACGCAGCGGCGATTGAAAATCCATCAACACCCAAGGCGACATTCCCGCGAGCAGGGGAACCTGCTTCCACATGGCGATTTGATGCTCGTAGATACTTGCCTGATATTCCTCGGTCCAGCGTTCGGATGCGTCGCCGTGACGGCCGTAGGGAGCGCCGCCGCCGAATTCGCTGACGATCAGCGGCTTGTCGTAGGAACTTTTCCAGTGAGTGCGTTCGATGTCGTCGGGGCGGCCTTCGTACCAACCGATGTATTCGTTGATGCCCATTACGTCCACAATCTCGGCGAGCGGGTCGTTCAACAGGCGGGTGCCGTCGGATTCGCGTGAGGTCACGTTCATCGCGGCGGTGAGCAGGCGGGTGTTGTCGAGTTCGCGGGCGAGCGCGGCGGTTTGCTGCATGAACGCGTTACGCTCGGGGCTGATGGGGGTTTCGTTGCCAAGCGACCAGAGGATCACGGCGGCGCGATTGTGGTCGCGGGCGATTTCCTCGCGGAGCTGATTCTTCGCGTTGGCGAGCGTATCCGGATTTTTCCACTGGATGTCCCAGTACACGGGAATTTCCGACCAAACGAGAAGGCCCAAGCGATCGGCGGTGCGGGCCATGCCTTCGTTGTGCGGGTAGTGCGCGAGGCGAACGAAGTTGCAGCCCAGCTCTTTGGCCCAGCCGAGAAGCGTGGCGTCGTCTTCCGGTGAAAACGCGCGTCCGCCGCGGAAAGGGGCCTCTTCGTGGATGGAAACGCCGCGCAGGAAAATGGGCTTGCCGTTGAGCAGGATTTTACTGCCGCGAGTTTCGATGGTGCGAAAGCCGATTTCGTCGGTGATGCTGTCGCCGGCGCCGGAAATCACCACGCGGTAGAGTTTCGGATTTTCCGGGGACCAAAGATCGAGTTTGGCGGGGAATTGGAATACGGCTTTTCCGTCCGCGCCGGTTGTAAACGTCTGCGCGATATGGGCGTCTGGGATTTCGATTTTCACCTGCTGCGGCAAAGATGCGCCGGAGACTTTCACCCATCCGGCGATCTGGTCGAGCGAGCCTTTGGCGAGTTGAACGAAATAATCCTGAAGGTATGTGCGCGGAACCTCGACGATTTTCACGTCGCGGGTGATGCCACCGTAGTTCCACCAGTCGGTTTTGACGGTAGGAATGCCATCGGCGTAGCGCGCATTGTTGACCTCGACGACGAGAGTATTTTCGCCGTCCAGGATTGCGTCGGAAATATCGAAATTAAAAGGGGTGAACCCGCCGGTGTGTTCGCCCAATCGTTTGCCGTTCAGATAAACGCGCGTGAAGTAGTTGGCGGCGCCGAAATACACGAAGGGGCGAATGCCATCGCGCTTTTTGTAGGTAAAGGCGGTTTCGTACCAGAGCGGGCCTTCGTAGAAGTACAGGCTGTCGCGCTGGGAATTCCAGTCGCCGGGAACTTTGAGGGTTCCGGATTTGTCAAAGTCGTATTCGACGAGGTCTTGTTTGTTTTGCGCTTTGCGATTCTGGTAAAAGCGTCCGCCGAGGCCGTTTTCGTAGGGATCGACGATCGCGTTCCATGTCCCGTTGAGGCTGATCGTCGAGCGGCCGGCGGTGTTGGCGACCAGGTCCTGCGGCGGGGGCGAAGCAGCGCGCGAGCCGACGCTGAAAAATGCCGCAAGACAAACGCAAAACAGGAATCTCCGCATTCTTTTGCCCTCGATCGCCTGGTGGCGATTTGAATCCGTTTCGCGCCGCTCTAGAGTGACATTGGCGGCGGCCGCGTGAACGATGAACCGCGCCGTCGGCGCGAATTTTTTGGCGAAAACCGCGCGCGCCGGCGAGACTTCGAATGCGGCTCGCCAAGAAAGCCGTTGACAAGGCGGAATCGCGGTGCGACAGTTTCGCGCGTAGTTAACGGTAACTCTGCCGCTTATGCCGGTATTTTTCAAGTCCGGAAGTCCCGCCCGCGCAAACGCACGCCTGAATTATTTTTGCCAACTGTCGATGAAGCGGTTCGCGGCGATGCAATGGCAGCAGGCGGCGACTCCGCGGCCGTTCGAAGAGAACTCAAACCAACGCAGGGAACGAGGCGCTGAATGACGATTCCAGCCAAGTCTTTGAAGAAACTTATGCTCGTCGGATGCGCTCTGGCGGCGATTGCTGTTTTCGGGTCGCTTGCTTTGATGCCGCGCGTGCAGGCGCAGTCCTCGAGCACGGTGGCCGTGAAGTGGCCCGGCGAGACCGATCCGCGCGTGGAAAAAATCCTGAAGCAGATGACGCTGGAAGAAAAAATCGACTACATCGGCGGCGTGGACAATATGTACGTGCGCGCCCTGCCGCGGCTGGGCTTGCCCGCCTTCAAGATGTCCGATGGCCCGCTGGGCGTGCGAGGGACGGGAACGTCGACGGCGTACCCCGCGGGAATCGCGGAAGCCGCGAACTGGAATCCGGCGCTCGAAGAACGCGTGGGCGAAATGGTGGGGTATGACGCGCGGGCACGAGGCGTGACGACCATGCTCGGCCCCGGGCTGAATATTTACCGCGCCCCGATGTGCGGAAGGAATTTCGAGTATTTCGGTGAAGATCCGTTTCTTGCTTCGCGCATGGCGGTGGCGGTGATTGAGGGAATTCAAAGCCAGGGCGTGATCGCGACGGCGAAGCACTACATGGGCAACAACCAGGAATACGATCGCTACAACGTGAGTTCGGATATCGACGAGCGCACGATGCGGGAGATTTATCTGCCGGCCTTTGAATATTCGGTGACCGAGGCGCATGTAGCGGCGCTGATGGATTCCTACAATCTGGTGAACGGCGAACACGCAACCCAGAATCATTTCATCATGACGGATGTGGCGAAGAACGGTTGGGGATTTCAAGGTGTGATCATGTCCGACTGGGACGCGACGCACGACGGCGTTGCCGCAGCCAACGCGGGCCTCGATTTGGAAATGCCCTCCGGCAGATTCATGAATAAGGCGACGCTACTGCCCGCGGTGAAGGACGGGCGCGTCTCCGAAGCGGTGATCGACGATAAAATCCGGCGGATTCTGAGGGTGATGATCGCATTCGGCTATCTGGACCGGCCACAGCTGGATCCCGACGCATCGGTGTACAACCAGGAAGGACGCAAAGTGGCGCTGGAAGCGGCGCTGGGCGGAATGGTCCTGCTGAAAAATCAAAATGTTCTGCCGCTCGATAAAACGAAGCTCAAGACGGTCGCGGTGATCGGGCCGGAAGCTTCGCCGGTGGTTCCGGAAGGCGGCGGCAGCGGGCACGTGGATCCGTTTGTGACGGGCAGTTTCCTGCAGAGTATTGGCACTTATCTGGAAGGAACAAACACAAACGTCGTGTATGTGTCCGGGTCGCCGAATGCGTATGAAACTTTCCGGAATAGCGATTTCACGACGGCGGCGGACGGAAAAACGGCGGGATTGAACGGCGAATACTTCAAGAACGCCAAGCTGGAAGGGAATCCGGACTTGACGCGCGTCGATGGGCGCGTGGATTTCGGCTGGGAAGACAGCACGGTCGAAGCTCCGGCAGGATACAGTTCGGCGCGATGGACGGGATACTTTACGCCGAAGACGACGGGTGAATACACCTTCTTTGCCAGCGCGCGCGACGGCTTCCGCGTGTATCTGGACGACAAGCGAATTATGGACCAGTGGGAGTGGGAGAGCACGGCGCTGCAGGGCGAGACGTTCACGCTGCAAGCGGGAAGTCCGCACAAGGTACGAATGGAATATGTGCGGCGAGAGAGCAAGTTTTTGGCGGGACTGGGCGTGATCTCCGCGGACAACAAAGCGGTGGCGCAGGCGAAGGCACTGGCGGCCAAAGCGGATGCGGTGATTTTGTGTGTAGGATTCGACAGCACCACGGAAGGCGAAGGGCGCGACCGGTCGTTTGCGTTGCCGGGCGGCCAGGACGTGCTGGTGAAGGCTGTGCTGGCGGCGAACAAAAATACGACGGTTGTGATTTCCGCGGGCGGCAACGTGGACATGCATGAATGGATCGACGAGACGGCCGCTCTGCTGCACGTTTGGTATCCGGGGCAGGAAGGCGGCACGGCGCTGGCCAAGATTTTATTTGGCGACGTAAGTCCGTCTGGAAAGCTTCCGGTGTCTTTCGAGCGGGAATGGAAAGACAATCCGACGTATAACAGTTATTACGATAACGGTACGGGACACGTAAAGTACTCCGAAGGCGTGTTTCTGGGTTACCGCTATTACGATAAGGCGAGCGTGAAACCGCTATTCCCGTTTGGGTTCGGATTGTCGTACACCACGTTTAAGTACGGAAACCTGAACGTAACGCCGTCGTTCAAGCTGGGGCAGCCGGTGACGGTAACGTTTGATGTGACCAACACGGGCACGCGCGAAGGAGCGGAAGTGGGCGAAGTGTATGTGAGTGACGGCCACTCCAAGATCGCACGGCCGCTGAAAGAGTTGAAGGGCTTCGGCAAGGTAAATTTGAAGCCGGGCGAGACAAAAACGATTACGGTGACGTTGAACGACCGGTCGTTTCAGTATTACGACGTGCAGAAGAAAGGCTGGGCAGCGCAACCGGGCGACTTCGGGATACTGGTGGGAAGTTCGTCGGAAAAGATCGAATTGACGGGGAAGACTTCGCTTTCGGAATAGGCGCGAAGCGGCCAGGGAACAAAAATCTGGGAGTCGCGTGCGAATGGCGTTGGGTTCGCGGCGAACATGGAAAACAAATTGCGAAACTTATCGCGTGCGATGTTTTTGTCTTTCGTAGCGTTGGGCATTCTGGCGATCGCCGGAACGGCCGGAGCGCAGTGGAATCCGCTGAATCCCGTTACGGGCGTGAAGCAGCAAGCCGACGGCGCGGTGCTGACGATGCAGAGCGGGACGCTGCGGCTGCTGGTGTGCTCCGATTCGATCGTGCGCGTGACCTATGCGCCGGGCACCACATTTCCGGATACGCCTCAATATGTGGTTACCAAAAACACCTGGGCGGCGGCGCCGTTTACGTTGAATGCGACCGATGCGGCGGTGACGATCTCGACGGCAAAGATGCAGGTGAAGGTCACGAAGAAAGACGGATACATTCTTTTTAGCGACGCGGCCGGAAAAAAGCTGTTCATGGATTCCGACCGGTCGCTGAAGCCGGTGGAAGTGAACGGCGAGAAGACGTATCACTCCGAACTGTTTTCGAATTTATGGGATTCCACCGAAGCGTTCTACGGATTGGGGCAGCATCAGGCGGGCGTGCTGAACTACCACGGAGAAGACGTCGAGCTGTCGCAGGACAACACAAATATTTCCGTGCCGATGGTTCTTTCGAGCAAGGGCTACGGAATATTCTGGAACAATCCTTCCCGCAGCCGGTTCAACAATCGTTTTCCGCACGCGCTCTATCTGAGCTCTGAAGTGGCGGACACGGTCGATTACTATTTTCTGTATGGCCCCGATTTCGACAAGATCATCGCCGGTTACCGGGAAATGACCGGAGCTGCCCCGCTCTTTGGCAAATGGGCGTATGGTTACTGGCAATGCAAGAACCGTTACAGTTCACAGCAGGAACTGCTGGATGTGGCGCAGAAATACCGGAATTTGAAAATCCCGGTCGATAATATCGTCCAGGACTGGTTCTGGTGGAACCACATGGGCGAGCCGGTCTTCAACCCGAACTATCCCGATCCCAAGGGCATGATCGCGGACCTGCACAAACTGAATTTCCACATTATGTTTTCCTTCTGGCCGTTCATCGATCCGCCCTCGCCGGTGTACGACGATATGGACAAGAAAGGATTCTTGATCGACCGGACGGTTGTCGGCGGATTTCACCCGAAGGGCATGGCGCTTTACGACGCGTTCAATCCCGCCGCGCGAAAATATTATTGGAACCTGATCGATTCAGGACTTTTCAAGATTGGCGCGGATGCGTGGTGGCTCGATACCGACGAGCCGGAGACCGAAGGCCGCGAAACGCCGATTCTGGTGACAAACAAAGTCGGGATCGGCAGCGGCGCCCGCTATGCGGATTTATTCCCGCTGATGACCACGACGGCGGTGTACGAAGGGCAGCGCAGTGCGTCCGATCAGAAGCGCGTTTTTATTCTGTCGCGTTCCGCGTATGCGGGGGTGCAGCGCAATTCGGTGTCCGCGTGGTCAGGCGACGTGGAATCGAACTGGAACAGTTTTGCGCGCCAGATTCCCGCGGGGTTGAATTTTGAAATGTCCGGGTTGCCCTACTGGACGACGGACATCGGCGGATTTATCAGCGGTGGAAATCCGGACGACCCGGCGTTTCGCGAACTGTATCTACGCTGGTTTCAGTTCGGAAGTTTCTGCCCGGTATTCCGCGCGCATGGCACTCGGACGACGAATCAGAATGAAATCTGGTCGTACGGCCCGGAAGCGCAGACCATTTTAACGAGTTACGACCGGCTTCGTTACCGGCTGATGCCCTACATTTATTCAGTTGCGTGGATGACGACGCACGAGAGCTACACGCCGATGCGGGCGCTGGCGATGGATTTCCGCGAGGACGTCCGAGCGCAGAATATTGGCGACGAGTATTTGTTCGGACCCGCGATTCTGGTGAACCCGGTGACGGAACCGGGAGCGACGTCGCGTCATTTATATTTGCCGAAAGCGCGCTGGTACGATTTCTGGACGGGCCGCGCCGCCGAGGGCGGAGTGGCGATTGATACGCCGGCGCCGATCGAAAAGCTGCCGCTGTTCGTTCGCGCGGGCTCGATTGTGCCGTTCGGACCGGACGTGCAGTACGCCGCGGAGAAGCCAGCCGATCCGGTCGAGTTGCGGGTTTATGCCGGCGCGGACGGGACGTTTACGTTGTACGAAGATCAGAACGATACGTACGACTACGAGAAGGGTTCGTTCGCAACGATTCGTTTCGACTGGGATGATGCGAGGAAGACGCTGACAATCGGCGATCGCCAGGGAAGTTTTCCGGGAATCCTGGCCGAGCGAACGTTCCATGTTGTGTTTGTGACGGAAGGACACGGAATCGCGATTGACCCGACGGCCACACCCGACAAGACCGTGAAGTATTCGGGGCAGCGAATCACCATCACGCAGTAGAGCGCCAAGCAAAGGCCGGATTCCGCACGATTGCGCGGGCAAAACTGGAGAATCCCATGAAGACGAGTTCGATCCTAAAAGGAATCTTGATTGCGGGGCTTGGCGTGGCGGCCGCGGTGATGCCCGCGTTGACATCGCTTGCGGCCAGGCCCGCTGCGAATTCGAAATCGGATTCCGATCCGGCGGCGATTGCGAATCGCCCGTCGCTGCTTCTGGGTACTGCGTGGTATCCGGAGCAGTGGCCGGAATCGCGTTGGGAGACGGATTTGCAGTTGATGGAAAACGCCCACGTTCATTTCGTTCGGATCACAGAATTTGCATGGAGCCGGATGGAGCCGCTCGAAGGGAAATACGATTTTGAGTGGCTGGACCGCGCGATTGCCGCCGCGGGGAAACGTCATATCGCCGTCGTGCTGGGGACGCCGACGGCCACGCCTCCGGCGTGGTTGACGCAGAAATACCCCGATACGCTGCGCGTGGAACCGGACGGGGTGCGAGTGACGCACGGAAATCGAGCGCACGCCTCACCGACATCCGCGCGCTATCTGGAATTTTGCCGGCAGATTGCGGGATTGATGGCGGTGCGCTATGGAAAAAATCCGAACGTGATCGGCTGGCAGATCGACAACGAATACGGCTACGCGAATATGTCGTACGACGAGGATACGAAGCGGCAGTTTGACGACTGGCTGAAAGAAAAATACAAGACCGTCGAAAACCTGAACGAAAAGTGGACCACGGAATACTGGAGCGAGCGGTACGACAACTGGAGCGAAGTTCCGATTCCGGTGGGCGGGCACAATCCGGGATTGATGCTGGACTGGAAGCGGTTCACGACGCATGCCTGGGTGAATTACCAGCAGAACCAGATCGACGTGCTGCGGAAGTCGATCGAGCCGCGGCAGTTCATTACGGGAAACCTGATGGGGTTCTGGGACGGCATCGATAATTACGCGATCACCAAGCCGCTGACGTTTGCGGCGTGGGACGACTACGTGGGCAGCGGGCATGTGGATGTGGCGATGAACGGAATGACGCACGATTTGACGCGCGGCTTCCTGGAGCGGAATTTTTGGGTGATGGAAACGCAGCCGGGTGCGGTGAACTGGCACAAGGTGAACAATTTTCTGAATCGCGGCGAAGTGCGCGCGATGGCGTGGCAGGCCGTGGGCCACGGAGCCGATGCGATCGGTTACTGGCAGTGGCGCAGCGCGCTCAACGGCCAGGAGCAGTATCATGGTTCGCTTTTGGGAGCGGACGGAACGCCTCTACCTCTCTACGAGGAAGTGAGCCAGCTCGGCGGCGACTTCGTCAAGACCGAGGCTGCGTTGCGCGATACACAGCCCGCGTCGGAAGTTGCGCTTTTGCAGTCGTACGACAGCCGCTGGGCGATTCAATTTCAGAAGCACACCGAGAAATACGATCAGCTCGGAATCCTGAAGAGTTACTACGCGGCGCTGCGCCACCTTTCGCAGTCCGTGGACGTGATCAACCCGTACGACAAGCTCGATTCCTACAAGCTGGTGGTCGCGCCCAGTTTGAACATGATCCCGGAGGATCTGGCGAATCATCTGCGGGACTACGTTCAGAACGGCGGACATCTGGTGCTCGGTCCGCGGTCGGGAATGAAAGATCAATACGACGCGCTATTGCCGCAACGACAGCCGGGATATCTGGTGGACGTGCTCGGAGGACGCGTGGAGCAATACTACGCGCTCGAAGGCGACGTGCCGGTAAGCGGACAGTGGGGAGACGGAGTAGCGTCGGTGTGGGCGGAGCAACTGAAGGCGTCGTCGCCAGAAACGAAACCCCTCGCGGAATATGGCGAATCGAACGGATGGCTCGATCACCAGCCCGCCGTGCTAACCCGTTCGTTCGGTAAAGGCACGATTACATATATTGGCGCGGTGCTCGACGAAAAGACGATGGCGTCCGCCGCATCCTGGATGGTGCAGCAGGGCGGAGTGACTCCGGTACTCGGTTCGGTGCCGGACGGAATCGAGGTATGCCGCCGCGTAGGGACCGGCAAGCAGGTGTTTGTGCTGATTAATTTCGAGCGTAAACCGCAACATGTAGCGCTGCCGCATTCGATGAAGGCGATACTGCTCGGTTCCGGAGATGTGACAGGCGTGGATTTACCGGCATACGGCGTGGAAGTGCTGGTGGATTCGAAATAGCGCGACCGGCCGATTCCGGGCCTTCCGCGCAGCAAGGGTTCGAGGTTTAGAGATGAAGCTTACATCGCCCGCAGCTGAGAAAGCTCGGGCCGCGATTCGTCTTCTTTGTCCCCGCGTAATGCTCGTTTTCCTCGCGTTTCTCGTTGTCGATTTTCCCGCGCAGGCGCAGGTCTCCCATATGAGTGCGGGCGAGGCGCGCGTGACGGGACATGTTCGCGATTCGGTGAGCCGCCAGCCGCTGACATCGGTGAAAGTGGAGGTGAGTTCGATCGGAGGATTCGCGTCGATTTACGTGCAAACCGGCACGGACGGCGAGTTTCACATCGGCGGCTTGGTGGACGGAAATTTCGATCTGATCATCAATGAGAAGGGATATTTGCCGTATCGCGAGGAGTTCACGCTGGCCAATGGAAATCTGGTGGTGATGAACATCGACCTGGAAAAAGCGCCGGGCGAAGCGGAGTCCGCGCCGGGAACGCTGTCGGCGCATGAGCTGACCGTGCCGCAAAAGGCGCGAGATGCGTACACGAAAGGGATGGCGCTGAAGGCCAAGCCCGACTATGCCGGAGCGCTCGAGCAATTCGAAAAAGCGATCAAGCTGTATCCGGATTATTACGAGGCGTATGCGGAAGCGGGCGCGGCCGAAGTAAATCTGAACAAAACCGCGGACGCCGACCGGGACTTGCAGAAGTCCGTGGACATGAGCCAGGGGAAATATCCGGTAGCGCTGTTTTACCAGGCGGGCGAATTGAACAACGCGGGAAAATTCGCGGATGCGGCGGCGGAGGCACAAAAGGGAATTGAATTGGACCCGAACTCATGGCGCGGCCAGTTTGAAATGGCGCGCGCTCTGCTCGGCATGAAGCGGCCCGCCGACGCGGCGCCGTATGCGGCGAAAGCGCGCGAGCTGAATGCTGGGAATTCGCAGGTGTACATCGTTGTTATGAATGCGGACATTCAAACGCGGAACTATCCCGGCGCGGTGGAGGCGATCGATTCGTACCTGAAGCTCACGGCGACGGGTCCGCAAGCGGATCAAGTGCGGCGCGTTCGCGAACAACTCGAAGCGGCAATCAAGAAAGCCGCGCAGCAAGCCGCGGCGCCCGGCGCGCAGAAACCTCAATAAATCGCCACGGGCATTCCTTTCGGTTGCCGCCTTGCGAGCGCACGGCGGCTGCGTAGAGTATCGCCGGTTTGCAGTCGGGACTGTCGCCGGGTCGGCAGGCGCGATAAACTGAGTGGGCTGCTCGAACGCGGAGGGGTGGCAGAGTGGTCGATTGCGACGGTCTTGAAAACCGTTAGGCCCGGAAGGGTCTCGTGGGTTCGAATCCCACCTCCTCCGCCAGTCCGTCCCAGGAATCCTCGCAGTTTCCGCGCGAATCGGCGAAGTGACGGAAATCCGTCCAACGACTCGCCCGTTTGGCTTAAAAACGGCGCCGGTCGATATGGACACCCTCCGCGCAAGACGATATACTCCCGGTTCCCCGATTGATCCTAGCGACGTGTTGAGTGAGGTTATCCGTGATCCTAGAAATAGCGAAAGGTTCGTATCCCGGCGTGAACTGCTGCCACTGCACTGGGAGAATCGCTGTGGCCGGGCGAAGCGCTGCACGCTACCAGGAACTGAAGGAAAGCGCATCCAACGACCTGGAGGATTTGAAGTCCCGGGCGTTTACGTTGCGATGCCAGATTTGCGAGAAAGAATGTGTGTACAGTTTCAGCGACGTCCACGAATTCGAAGGTGCTCCCCCGGTTCGTGTGCGCCGACCCAAGCGTGCGGCGGAAAAACTGGCGTCTTAGTTTCGCAAGCGAAATCGATACCGTCGAAGAATTGCGTGTTGGCTTTATGCTGTGGCCGCAACGACCAGAAATTCCGGCCCGAGAATAGTGCTCCGTCCCGAAATTCCCCATATCGTGCGTGACACAGAGTAATACGTGCGCAACAGGACCGTTCGCCGGACTGTGGATGGGGCCATCGCAGGAACCTTTCAAACTTCCGAACATTTGAAACCGCAGCGCTGGCGTTCATGCGGAGGTTTCCTGAAGCGCACTCTCCGAGCCAAGCGGTTTCAAACGATAGCGGACATATTCCACCGGCGGAATTCGTTCGACTTTTGCGGCAGCATTGACGCCAAGACCGAACCACATCCAGAGGAACGCTTGCAGCAATTGATTGTAGAAGGTGGACTCGCCGATATTCATCAGAAGCGCGGTAACGGCCATCAGGAAAGCGAGACGAAGAGTCAATAGAGTTGCAGCGTATTCATCGTCGTTTGCCGCACGGGAGCGCTTTGCCGCGCGCAGGCCGCGCCACAAAAGAAAGAGCGGGACAAAGTAATAAGCGATATAGGGAAGGAAGCCAATCAGGCCAAACTCTTTCAGTACGTCCAGATATTCCGAGTCGGTGAAAACGCCGGTATAAAAAATCTTGGCGGGGCCGTAGCCGAATAGAGGCGAGCTGAGAAAATCGTCGGCTGCATCGCGCCAAAGATAGTCGAGACGCGCTCGCAACGAATCGACTTCGAGAGGATGACGGAGCGAGGCGAGTCGCTGGGCGTTGCCTTCATTTCGCTGCACGGCGGTGTTGAACGCCCACACAAAACCGGGCAGGAATAGCAGGAAAAGAGCCAGTTGGGCCAGACGCCGCCGCCCAGCTCCCGAGGGCAAAACGAAAATAAGGGCAACGCCGATCGCGGTGGTGATCAGCCCGTAGCGGGAACCCGTCATGCCGAGGGTGACCAAGCAGGCGAAGAGCAAAACGACGTTGCGCACGCGGCTACCCACTCCGAAGAGCAAAGCGAGCGTGAATGCGACGATCGACCAGGTCATCAGCTGGCCGAGAACGTTAGCGTTGCCCATGGTGGAGTAAACGCGGCCGTGGTTCAGCAGCCCGATATCGATGTGCGCGCCGCCGGAATAGAACGTATTGAGCCAATAGGTGAAACCGATATTTGCGAATTGAGCCCAGGCGTAAAGGCAGATGATCAAAACCGCCGCGGCAAACCAATTCAGAAGGCGCCGGAGTCCGGATTCGGATAAGTTCGCCTCGAGAGCCACGGTGAAAAAAACAACGGGCAGCCATACTTTCGGTATTTCGTAGTAATCACGGAGGAGAACTTCGTGATGGAGGATCTCCGCGCCGTACCAAATGGAACAAAGGATTGAAAGCGTGAAGATGGCGCCGACGATGAACATGCGATTGAAGCGAATCAACTGTGCGCTGCCGGAGAGGAGCATCCATCCGTAACCGAGGAAGACGACGGGCAAAAGCAACTGCTCGGCTTTTACCCACGGGAGCGATTCCGTGAGAGTAATGGCGGGCGCAAGAATCGAAGCGCAGACCAGAGTGACGATGCCGATCTGCGCGACGGTCTGAGCGACACTCGCGCGGCGCGGCTGCACCTCGAGACCCACGGCAGGGATGGCGCCGGCGCTCAACTTTGATTCCTTCGCATGGTTCGAATCTCCACGTCAGTCCGTCGCACTTGCGCCCTCGGGAATCGCGTTGGCGCGGAACTGGGCCACGAGCCGACGCCATGCGTTTTGATACGCGACGAATTCGGCGGCCGTCGGTATCAGCAGAGTTTTCCAAGTGACCTTTAGAATTCGCTTGAGAGTGATGGCGAGTAGAGCGGAGTCCACCAGGTAGGCGGCGGACGAAGCAAGCGCTGCGCCCTGAATCCCCATGCGAGGAATCAGCAGAAAGTCGAGAGCTATGGTTACGGCAAGAGAAATGAAAGCGAAGATGGAACTGAACTCGGGCTTGCCACGCGCGGCGAGGTCGGCGCTGATCACCTTGGCGAGGGAAAGCGCGACCGTGCCGGGCAAAATCCACCAGATCACGTCAACAGCGGGATTGAAGCGCGCTCCGAACAAGAGCGGAATCAGGATTGGGCAAGCGATCGCCAAGGCGATGCCGAAGACGAGCGCAAGCAAGAGAATCTGACGCGTGATGAGGCAGGTAAATTCCGCGGCGCCCTGTCCAATGGTGCGTGCGGTTCGGGGAAACAGCGCAACCGCCGCGGCTTGGGGCACCTGCCAGAGACCTTCGGACACGACGACTCCCACGGTGTACAAGCCGACCTGAGCAGGGCCGAGAAAAAAATTGACGATGAAAACATCGAGACGGTAGTTAAAGAAAGTAGCCAAATCGCCGAGTTGGCCTCGCAAGCCGAGACTTAATGCTGGGCCGAGTTTTTGCCTGGCGCGGCCAAGATTCCACATTCCTTCCAGTGGTTTTTTCAACGTCACGACGGTAATCGCCGTGCCAATGAGCAGGCCGGCGAGAATTCCGAACATGGCCATTTCCGCGGTGCGCCCGAAGAGCAAGACGAGCGCCACGATCGAAAGCAATTCCACAATTTGACTGGCGAGCGAGACGCCGGCCCGAAGCCGAAAACTCTCCAGCCCGGTGAGAATCGCGACGAAGTAGCTGAAGAAGATGGTTACGGGAATGGCAGCGGCGACGATCCATGCCAGTGAATTGGTGACGCCGTTCAGGAAAGAAGGATGCCAGCGCCAATAAATAAAGGACCACGCGGCGGCCGCGCCGCAAGAACCCACGGCGCCCCAAAAAAGTACGGCAGGAAGCCACTCGGCCGATGCGTGCTTCGCATTTGCCGTCCATAGAACGATCGGAATTTCGCCGCCCAGACCGCCGAGCAGAGTGCCCAATGCGATGGCCATCATGCACAGAGTAATCTGGCCGCGGCCGGAGGGCCCCAGCAAGCGCGCGTAACAGATTTCAATCCCGAGTGCGACGGCGGCGCAGGCGATTTGGCCGCCGAGGACCGTCGCGATGCTGGTGATAAAGGTTGGGCGAACCGGTTGCGCGGAGCGATCGGGCGGTGATGACGCGGCTGGTTCGGCGACGAGTGCAGTGAATGTCATAGCTGGAAGCTTTATCTGCCGGGGTGAAGCTCGGAATCCGTGTGATCAGGCGCGCAGAAACAGATTGCGCAGCGACAAAGGTCTTAACTTCAATACGCGGGATTTGTTATTGGCGAATGACAATGAAATGAAAGCTGCGGGTTACCGGAAATTTTGCGTTCCGCAATGTAAAGAAAAGTTTCTTCGATGAAGGGAGAGCGGGAGGCGATTGTTACAATCCGATCATTTTCGAGCGCCGACGCAAGCCAAGCGCGGCATGAATCGTCCGCAACAAATCCCAAGAATTTGCATAAAACCGCAAAAACTTTGCGCGATTCACACGGCGGCGAGAAAAAATGAAAAATGAAAGCGTCAAATCTCAGTTTTCATCGCTCTTTCATACGATGCTAACAACTACCGCGTATCCACGTTCGTGTGCATCATGGGCAAGCGACTAGGCGCGCTGATGCAGGTGGGTTTTTCAAACTCCCGCGTGGTGGTTTCCGTTGGAATGACGCTGTCCCAATCGGGTGAATCTGCTCCGGCAGGGTAAAGTTGCACATTCCAACGTCGAAGGCGGCTAGCGGATTATTCATCTGTCCGTGACGCGGCTTTGAAGCCGAATACACAATTTTACCTTGCGAACGACAGAACGGATCCCGATGGCGCGGATTTCGCGACCGGAAGGGAGTGACTTACGCGAAAGCGGCCGTAAGCCACAGGGCGGAGCTTTATGCAATCGGAACTCCCGGCTTCGGAACCGGGGGAGTACGGCGCGAAAGAGCGCTGGTACGCCATCTACACGAAACACCAGCATGAAAAGTCCGCGACGAGCCTTCTGACGCGGAAGGGATTCGAGGTTCTGCTACCGCTTTACCGGTCCGCACGCCGCTGGAAAGACCGGATTCAGCCGGTCGATTTGCCGGTGTTTCCCTGCTACGTGTTTTTGCGAAGCAGCATGGCCCGAAAGCTGGAGATTTTGCAGACGCCGGGTGTGTTCTGGCTGGTAGGAAGCGGCGGCCACGCAAGCACGGTGCCGGATTCGGACATCGAATCGATTCGGAAGATCATTCGAGACCCAACGAAGCTCGAGCCGCATCCGTACCTGAAGTCCGGGGATCGTGTGCGAGTGTTGGCCGGGCCCATGACCGGGCTGGAAGGCTTGCTGACGCGAGTGAAGAACCGTTGGCGGCTGGTCGTTGCGGTGGAATTGCTGCAAAAGGCAGTCGCAGTAGAAGTGGATACAACAGATGTGGAACGGATCGCGCCGTTGCCCCCCGCGAGTGTAACGAACGAAGAGCGTAAGCGGAAAATCCGAGCGTAGTCACGTCCAGAGTTCGCGGGATCAAGCAGATTATGGAAAGAAACGACGCACCCATCCAGCCGCGCTACCAACTGGCCGAAGTGATTCGGCCTGAATCGCCGGCTCCTATCGCACGCGGTTCCCTGGAGCGAATGTTCACGTGGGAGCAAGCGAAGCGCGTGTTACAGAAAAATGGACGGTTCGCGCTCCTGTTTGCGGCGATTGCGACACTGCTGGTGGCAGGTGCGGCGTTTCTGATGAAAGATGCGTACCGGCCGACCGCGCGGCTGGAGATCGATCCGCCCAGCACCGGAATCAAGACGCTGCACGAGATTGAATATTCCGGCGAGACGGATAATCAGGACTACCTGGAAACGCAGGCGCAGATTATGCAAAGCGACGCGCTGGCAATTAGCGTGATTCGCGACTTGCATCTCGATCGCGACCCGGAACTTGTATCGAAGGCGAATCTGGAGAAATACGGGCAAGCCAACGCCGTCGCCAAACCCGCAACGCCGTCGGGCGGAGTCGATCATACCTATCTGCAGGATCAGTACGAACTGGCGAACCGGACGCCGCTTGAATCGATTGCGCTCGAGGGATTTCAGCGGAGGCTGCTGGTGAGCCCGGTTCGGAATAGCCGGTTGGTGGAAGTGAGCTACTCGAGCCGCGATCCGCGCGTGGCGCAGTTGGTGACGAATACGTTGGTGACGCAGTTCCTGGACCAGAATTACCGGAACCGCTACACCACAACGATGGAAGCATCGACGTGGCTGTCGAACCAACTGAGCGACCTGCGCGAGAAGGTGCAGGAATCGAACCAGGCGGTTGCGGATTACCAGAAGAAATACGGATTTATTGAAGCTGACGACAAAGATGTGCCTCTGGCGCAGTTGATGGACGACGTGAATCACCAGTACAGCGAAGCATCGGCGAATCGAATCGAGGCGGAAGCGTACGTGCGGATGATCGATCTGGGACAGTCGAGCGCGATTCCCGCGGTGCGCGACGATCAGGTGTTTCAGAATCTGATGACGCGATTCGCCGAATCGCGCGCGCAAGTGGCGCAGGCCCGGGCGATTTACGGCGATGAGAATTCCAACGTGAAGAAACTGGAGAACGAATCGAACGAGCTGGCCGCGCAGGTGGAAGCCGAAAGGATGCGCATGGTCACTCAGGTGCGGACGGGTTTCGCGGCGGCGAAAGCACGGGAACAGATGTTGGAGCAATCGAGGGAGAAACTGCGCGCACAGATGGGCGATGCCGGGTCGCACATGGTGGCGTACAAGGTTTTGAAAAATGAAGCACTGGCGACCGGCGACCTGTACAACACGCTGCAGGCACGGCTGAAGGAAGCGGGCATCTACGCGGGACTCCGGTCGAGCAATATTCGTATCGTGGATCTCGCGCCGGAATTGCAGCGCCCGACCGCGCCCAATCGCGCACTCATTATCTTGATCGGCGCGATGACGAGCTGCGTACTGGCGCTGGTGGCGACATTTTTCCGGGAAAGCGTGGACACTCGATTGCGGTCGCCCGACGACGTGCGGGATTGGGTTGGATTGACATCGTTGGCAATGATTCCGCACGTGCTTTCCGGCGCGGCGCCTTTAAAAGCGGCCGCTCCGATGCGCGGGGCGGTTTCTTTGGGAACAAATGGCGATGGCGCCGCGCGGCCGACTCCGCAGATTTTTCCTGCGCGTTCGCACACGGCCGAAGCGGAGGCGATGCGCGATCTTCGCGCAGCTCTGATGTTGTCTCGCGCCGGCGCGCCGCCGCGCGTGGTGCTGGTGTCGTCGCCGTCATCCGGCGAAGGAAAGACGACGGTGGCGATCAATCTGGCGACGGCGCTCGCGAGCCGCGGACGTACTTGCGTGGTGGATGCCGACTTGCGGCGCCCGATGGTTGCCAAGTCGTTTGGGATTCGTCCGAAGACAGGATTGAGCGACGCGCTTGCAGGGAAATGTTCGATCGATGAGGCTCTTGTGGAGGTATCCGACGTGCCTGGGCTGATGGTGTTGCCCGGGGGGCAGCAGCCGCCGAATCCGGCCGATCTGGTTGCATCCGAGCAGATGGAAGCGGTGATGGCGGCGCTGAGCGCGAAGTTCGATCATGTGGTGATTGATTCGCCGCCGGTAATACCGTTTTCAGACGCGCGCGTATTGTCGCAGTTGTCGGACGTGGTGATTCTGGTGGGGCGATACGGATCGACAACGCAACGGGCGCTTACCAGGGCGGCACAGCTACTGAACGAAGTGCGGGCCTCGCTTGCGGGAGTGGTCGTGAATGACATCGATTTCACTTCCGCCGACTATCGGTACTTCAACTACGGCCGGGCGCGCAGCGCGGAAGACGACGTTTACTACGAGCAAGGGCAGCCGCCGAAAATTGGCGGCAACGGCAGTTTTACCGAAGTGAAGAAGAAGAGTGCGCACGCGTAGGCTTTTTGTCGAGCCGGTAACCCGGATTTCCGAGAGTCGCCCAAATTCGAAGGCAATGACCATGAAAAACACAGACCGGAATGCGAACGTCGCGGCTCAATTCCTGATGCTCGCGATTCTCGTGATTCTATCGCCCGCTGGATTATCGGCGCAGGTGGCTGCTTCCAGTCCGCAAACCGGAAACGGACCCGCGTCGGTTGACGCGCAGGAATATACGATCGGGGCGGGAGATGTGCTTTCCATTTCGATTCCGGAAGCGCAGGAATTCGGGGGCAAGGTGCGCGTCAGCGACGCGGGCCTGATCGATATCGCCGGACTCGGCACGCCGATCCAAGCGCAAGGACAAACTCCGCCGCAACTGGCGCGCTCCATACATCAAGCGCTGGTCGATGCGAATCAGTTGCGCGACCCGAAGGTTACCGTGTATGTGGAAGAATTCCATGGGCGCCGGATCACGGTTTTGGGAGCCGTTGCGAAGCCGGCGGTTTACGCGATGGAACGACGCACAACGGTGCTCGACGCACTCTCGATGGCGGGCGGCGCGCTGCCCGGAGCCGGAAACACGGTGACAATCGTACGTGGTGCGGCGAGCGCGGAAGCTACGGGCACCTCCGTGGGATCGGTGCAAATCATCGACATGAGCAGGCTGGTGCGCGGCGACGATACGGCGGCGAACGTGGACGTGCGCAACGGCGATGTGATCAGCGTTTCGGCGGCTCAGGTCGTGTACGTGGTGGGCGCAGTGACCAAGCCGGGCGGGTTTGTGATGTCCAATCCGAGCGCGGGGATTTCCGTTGTTCAAGCACTGGCGATGGCCGAGGGCTTCACGAATGTGGCGGCGACGAACCGCGGGATGATCATTCGCCAGTCCACCAGCGATGCGGGACGCCAGGAAATTCCGGTGGACATTTCACACATGATGGACGGGAAGGTTGCCGACGTGCTGCTTGCACCGAACGACATCCTTTACATTCCCGAGAGCGGCGCGCGGAAGACGGTGAAGGCGCTGATGGAGATCGCGATGTCCGCGGCAAACGGCGTGGCGATTTATGGAGTTGGGTACCGCGCAGCAGGAATCAATTAACCACAGGTTTTCATCGACACGGCCTCACGGCAGCTTGCACATCGAATTTCTTTCTTAACTAAAAACCCCTGGGGGAGATATGTCTTCATCCGCTGTTTCCAGTCAGCCCGTTTCGAAGTCTGCCGCTCACGAAGCGATAAACGGACACGCATCGAAAATGGACGCGCCGCTTTTTGATTTTCTGGACCTGAAGGCACAATTCGCCACGATTCGCGAAGAAGTGATGGCGGCCGTCACCGGAGTGATGGAGAGCCAGCAATTCATCCTTGGAAGCGAAGTGAAGCAGCTGGAAGAGGAAATTGGCGCATCGGTGGGAGCAAAGCATGCCATCGCGTGCGCTTCCGGGTCCGACGCGCTTGTGTTAGCGCTTATGGCGGGGCAAGTTGGCGCAGGCGACGAGGTGATTACCACGCCGTTTACGTTTGTGGCGACGGGAGGGTCGATCGCGCGAGTCGGCGCGAAGCCAGTGTTCGTGGACATCGAGCCGGGGACGTTCAACATCGATCCGAGAAAAGTGGAGGAAGCGATTACGGCGCGTACCCGCGCGATCATGCCTGTGCATCTTTTCGGACGGGCGGCGGACATGGCCGCGATTCAACAGCTTGCTGAGCCGCACGGACTTGCGGTGATTGAGGATGCGGCGCAGGCAATCGGTGCCCGATACAAGGGGCGGCAGGTTGCGACGATCGGGACGTTCGGCTGTTTCAGCTTTTTTCCGTCGAAGAATCTGGGAGGAGCGGGCGACGGCGGACTGATCACCACGGAAGACGCCGCGCTCGCGGACCGGCTGCGGCTGCTTCGCGTTCACGGAAGCAAAAAGAAATATCATCACGAAATTCTCGGTACGAACAGCCGGCTCGATGCGTTGCAAGCCGCGATCCTCCGGGTGAAGTTGCGCCACCTGGAAGCGTGGACGGCGGCACGAGAACTGAGGGCGGACCGCTACCGGGCGATGTTCCGCGAAAACGGGCTGGACGAGTTTGTAACGGCGCCGGCAGGTGCGCCGGCGGATTCGCGGCACGTTTATAACCAGTTTTCGATTCGCTGCGAACGGCGCGATGAACTGCGCGATTTCCTGAAGCGCGCGGGAATCCCGACGGAGATCTACTATCCGTTGCCGTTGCACTTGCAACCTGCGTTCGCGTACCTGGGCCTCAAAGCCGGAGATTTTCCAGAGTCGGAAGCGGCAAGCAACGAAGTTCTTGCGCTGCCAGTGTATCCGGAACTGACCGAGTCGCAACAAAACGCCGTTGTGAAAGCGATTGCGGACTTTTACCGATCATCGAACTAAGCATCGGTTTTTGCGCTCATTCCGCTTTCATCGATTCCCGAAGCTTTAGCTAACTTTTTGAATATGTTTGGATATTCATCTTCCAGATATTCCCGAGAAATTGATCTGCTTCAGAACTACTTCTTTCAAGAAACATGAAATTGGGGCGCGTAAAAGGGGACAGGCATGACTGAGCGTCAACTACCTGGGATTGGCGTCATCGGATGCGGATATTGGGGACGGAATCTCGTCCGAAATTTTCACGAGTTGAGCAGTCTGCGAGCGGTTTGCGACGTGGACGGCCCTCGACTGGAAGAGATGCGTCAAACGTATTCGGTGAAAGCCACGACCCGCTTCGAGGAAATGCTGGCGATGCCGGACGTGCAAGCCATAGCGATCGCGGCCCCTGCCGCGCAACACGCGGACCTGGCGAAGCGAGCAATCTTGGCGGGCAAAGATGTATTCGTCGAAAAACCACTCGCGCTGCGAACGGACCACGGCGAGGAACTGGTGAGGCTGGCGCGAAAGCACTCGCGGATTCTGATGGTCGGACATTTGCTGCAATATCACCCGGCGGTGGTGGAGTTGCGGCGGTTGGTGCACGCCGGTGAACTGGGAAAGATCGAGTACATCAGTTCGTCGCGGCTGAATCTTGGGAAGTTGAGAACTGAAGAAGACATTCTGTGGAGTTTTGCGCCGCATGATATTTCGGCGATCCTCTATCTGCTCGATGAGGCGCCGACGCAAGTGGCCGCGCAGGGTGCGAGCTACCTGAATCATCCGATCGCCGACGTGACGCTGACAATTTTGAGTTTCGGCAGCGGCGTCAACGCGCACATTTTTGTGAGCTGGCTGCACCCGTTCAAAGAGCAGCGGTTGGTGGTGGTGGGCGACCGGAAGATGGCGGTGTTTGACGACACGCAGGCGGAGCGAAAGCTGGTGCTGTACCCGCACCGAATCGAATGGGTGAACCGCGTTCCGGTGGCGCGGCGAGCGGAAGGCGAAGTGGTGCAATTCAGCCCGGAAGAACCGCTGCGACTGGAGTGCCAGCATTTCCTGGAATCCGTGCGCGACCGGACCAATCCCCGCACGGACGGCGAGAACGGCCTGCGCGTGCTGAAGATCCTGCACGCCGCCGGGCAATCGATTCGCGAGCAGGGAAATCCGATATCGAGCGAGAGGAAAGTGGAGAAGAGATACTTCGCACACTCGAGCGCCGTGGTGGATGAGCCTTGCGAAATTGGCGACGACACAAAAATCTGGCATTTTTCGCATGTGATGCCCGACTGCCGCATCGGACGGAAATGCAATCTGGGGCAGAACGTGCATGTGGCGAGCGGCGTAACGATCGGAGATAACGTAAAAATTCAGAACAACGTGTCTCTCTACACCGGCGTGGAGCTGGAAGACGACGTGTTTTGCGGCCCGTCGATGGTGTTTACGAACGTGATTACGCCGCGCAGCCACGTGAATCGCAGGTCGGAGTATCAGCGAACGCTGGTGATGAGGGGCGCGTCGCTCGGGGCGAATAGCACGATTGTCTGCGGCGTTACGATCGGGAAATTTGCATTCGTCGGCGCGGGCGCGGTGGTCACGCACGACGTTCCCGATCACGCGCTCGTCGTGGGTGTTCCCGCGCGGCAAATGGGATGGGCATGCCGCTGCGGCGTGCGGCTGGATTTGGCCGAGAGCCTGGCGCGTTGCGGTGAGTGCGGGCTTCATTATTCCTTCGAAGACGGGGCCTTGAAGGAAACGCACGCTCCGCTGGTGCGTCCGCGTGCGCCGCGAGCTCTCGCTGCGACGGCGGGTGAACACTAGATTTCCGTCAAAAGCTGTAGCCAAACTGCGGTGAACGTATCGAAGCTGCGACGCGCGCACATTGCCCGTGTTCGCTGCTGAGGTAGTTGTTGCATCCCTTCCCATTGCACGGCAAAAAACTCAACACACGATGACGAGAGGACGTTGGAAGAGGAGAGCCATGAGCAGAGAAGACTTGCTACCCGTGTACTTGTCTGGTCTCGAGCAAGCGAAGTACGAACTGGCGAGAGCTGAGAAATCGTCAAGCACCACGACGGACCCGCTGGAAAAGATTCGATGGTCGCTCGACGCGGAAATCCGACGCGCGCTGGTGCGCGTGTATGACGGACTGATCGTTTTCGTTCAGCAGCCGCAATGACGACGGCTTATTGCGCGCTGTTGAATCAGGGGAGAAGGAGTTGAAGACGAACGGAATCCGCCGGTCGTATCGAGTGGTCGTCCACGGTTTGCCGCATTTTTGCCAAAAATTGTCGGGACTGCTGCAGGGCGAGGGATGGGACGTGCGGTTTCACTCGCGTCAGTCAGCGTCGAGTTTGGTTTCCCTGGCAAACGATCTGCGACGCTGCGATCTGGCTTACACATGGGGTGGGCGTGTGAGCCTGGGAAAGTTTTTGGGAGCAGCAAAGTATCTGGGAAAGCAAAAGCTTGTGATGTTGTGGTCGGGCAGCGACGTGTTTTTTGGTCAGGAAGAGACGGCCGCCGGAAAAATGAACCCGTGGATCGCGCAAAAGATTCATTGGGCGGTTTCGCCCTGGATCGCGGAAGAAGTGCGCGCGCTGGGTTTGCGATGCGAATACGTACAGGCTTCGTTCGTCGAGCCGGTGAAAGAAATTGTGCCGCTGCCGGAGAAGTTTTCGGTGCTCGCGTACGTTCCGGACCGCGAAAAGTCGAAATTGTACGGATGGGATCAAATTGTGGAAGTCGCGAACGCGCTGCGGAGCATCGAGTTCCATGTGGTGGGTTTGAGGGAGGGCGAACGGCTGGAAGCGCCGCCCAACGTCAAGTTACACGGCTGGGCACGCGACATGAGACCTCATCTTGAGCGCGCCACCGTTTTGTGGCGACCGGTGGAGCACGACGGGCTTTCGTTCATGGTTCTCGAAGCACTGGCGCAGGGGCGCCACGTGATCTACAGCTACCCATTTGCAGGATGCGCTCAGGCTAGGACGTCGGCGGAGGCGCAGCACGACCTAAAGAGACTTGCAAGCCTGCACGATTCCAAGACTCTGGGAATCAATTCCATTGGAATCCAGTCGATCGCCGAACGATTTACGCCGGCGAAGGTCCGCGGCGATTTATTGCGGCGGTGGGAAGAAATCATTCTACAGAATCCTGCGGCGGTGCGTTCCCGGACGACTTTGCCGGCGGGCGGGGACTCGGCGCCGCATCCGTCGGTCTGAGTCGCGGCAAATCGATGCTCTTGCGAACTTCGCGGAACCGCGCACGCCGCCGCGTATTAGTTCACGGCTTGATTTACTTCGGGCAAATGTTCGCAGAGCTGATGAACGGCGACGGCTGGGATTTCCGGTATTACCCCGATGCCGGAATTCGAAATTACTCCCGTATGGCGCGCGATTTGGCGGCTTGCGACGTGGCCTACCAGATCGGCGGGCGAGTGAGCATGGGAAAGTTCCTGCGAGCGGCTCACTTTCTTGGGAAACAAAAGTTGGTGATGCATTGGGTGGGCAGCGACACGATGGACCAACAACAGGAACTCGCGCAGGGCAAAGCGCACCCGTGGGTGATGGGGACCGTACGGCACTGGGCCGAATCGGATTGGATGGTCCGGGAAGTGCAGATTCTGGGACTCGACTGCGATTTGATGCCACTGCCATCCTCGCGCGTTCCCGACCGGCCCACACCGTTGCCTGCGAAATTTTCGGTTTTGGTTTACATGCCCGCAGTGAGCCGGGGCGATTTGTATGGCCTTGACCGAATTCTGGAAGTCGCGGGATCGCTTCCACATATTCCATTCGAGCTCGTGGGTTTGTATGAAGGAAAGATCGCCGATCCTCCGGCGAACTTGCGAGTGCATGGCCGTGTTCCGGACTTGATCGAGTTTTACCGGCGCGCGTCCGTGGTGTGGCGTCCCGTCCGGCATGATGGGCTGTCGTTCATGGTGATGGAGGCGATGGGTCACGGGCGGCATGTGCTGTGGACGTATCCGTTTCCCGGATGTACGAAGGTGGATACGGCCAGCGAGGCGCGGAACGAGATTGTGCGGCTGTACGCGCTGCACAGGGAAAAACGATTGCAGTTGAATTGCCGTGGCGTGAAAGCCATTGCCGACGGCGGTTATCTGCCGCAGGAATTGCGGAAGCGAATTCACGGGCGCCTGGAAGAACTCCTTGATTCGTAACCAGGCGGCGAATTCATGGCGGAAATTTTCGCGAACGCTGCTGATGTTGGTGCTGCTGACGTTCGTTGCTCTCGCGGGCGAGAGCCGCGCTACTTCAGGGCGAACGGGAAATGACCCGCTTGGCAGCCGCTACCTGCTGTTGGTTAACACGGCCGTCGCGTCGATGATGACGCCGGAAAAGATGCAGCAATTTGCCAAATCGCCCTACGACGGGCTGGCTGTCGCCTTCCTGCATGCTTACGACACTTCCGCGATTCCTGCGCCGGCGGTGATGACCGCCAAGATTGTGGAATGGAAAAAGATCACGGGAAAGGACATCTGGCCATGGGTGTACGTGAACCGGATGCTGGCAATCGATCCCGCGGATGCAAACCCATATTCGAAGGACCCATACTTCCGCCGGTTCGCGGGCGCCGATCTGGACGACAAGGCCGGCGCACGAACCGAGTTCATTCAGAATTGGACCAACGCGCTGCGAGCGGCAGCGGATTCGCGAGTGCCGGGAGTCGTCTGCGATCTGGAGTTTTATAATTACCAGAAAGCGTACGAAATTCCGGAACTCGCTTCGCGGATCGGGAAGACACCGCTCGAAACAACGGCCTTGCTGCGTCAACTGGGAGCGCGCATGGCGGACACAGCGGCGGCACAGTATCCGGACGCCGTGCTTTGGTTTCTGTTTACGGGACTGACGCATCCGGACTACAAAGTTGTGGGCGCGGAATCGTATTATCCGGCGCCGTCGTACATCGCGATGGGTCTGCTGGACGAAGTCCGGGACAAGCATTTCCGGCTGAAAGTGCTGACGGGCGGGGAAGGAAGCATCGGGTACTGCCATATCTCGATGGACGAATTTCAGGAAAAAATACGCGACCGTCGCGAGCGGATGACGACGCCTCTTCAGAAATATCAAGGTTCACTGGAACTCGCCGGGACGATGACGCTGTGGAGCGATCCGAGCGCGAAGAAGGGTTGGGTGAAGGAATATCCCTGCGGGTCCTCGACCGCGGCGACGGTGGAAGACCTGCAACCGTACCTCGAGTTGCTTTTACATTCTTATCGCTATAACTGGATTTACGGATCGGCGGACGGCGGTTACAACGCGTTCGCCCCAGAGTCCGCAGGCCGGTTCGACGCTGTCATCAGGCGCGCGGAACAACAAGCAGCGCCTTCCGCGTCACACGGAACGCAGTAGCGGTTGCAGCACCTCCAACTCTCGAAAGGCTAATGGCCCAGGCTGCAACCGCATTCACGAGTCTCTCAGCTTCCGAATCGTTGCCTCGCGAAGCGTGGACCTATGCCATTCGCGAATTGGCGAGGCGCGCCGGCGTTTCCTCCGCAGCGTTTCGGACTTGGCGGATCGAGTTTGAAGGGCCGCGATGGGCGAACGTATTTGTAACGCCCGGAACAGAAGCTCGATTGCGGTTTCCCCTGGCACAGGGACTGTATTGGGAACAGTTACGCGACGGACAATTTCACACGTCCACCGCGTCGTGGATGCGCGATCCGGCCAGGTCCGTCGCGGACCTGATCCCGAATTTCAAAGTTCCATTTTCATCTTCGAATCGTGATCACGTGGGCCCACTTTTTTTTGCAGCCAGTTCGAGCTGCGTTCAGTGCGCAGTGGACCTGCCGATCTCGGCTCTACTGACGTTGTCGCGGTTTGAAGAGACGCTGCCCACGCCGCGCGATGAGCATGGCCGGTTCGAGGCGATTTCGAGCATCGCTGTGCGTGACGGATTTCTGCACCGGCCGATTGTGGACGAGTATGGACTTGCGTTCGCGGAAGCGATTTCCTCTCTGATTCCCAATTGGGAGCCGGAAACACGGACGCTGCGAGTGAAGCTGGGGCACGATGTGGATGAGATCGGGTTGCCATTTAATTTTCACAGTGCCGCAGCGCATGCGCTAAAGCGCTACAGTCCCGTGGCGGCCATTCGAGATTTGTTGGCTCCCGCTACCGGGATTTCGACGACATACCAAAAGTTTCTTCGGGACATCGTATTGCTTGCGACCGAAGCGAATCTCGATGCCACGGTGTACTGGAAATGCAGCGCGGAAGGACCTCATGACACCGGCTACGATCCGCGCGAATCGCGGATTCGCTCACAAATCGAAGAGCTCCGCCAGCAGGGAATCGCGCTGGGGATCCACCCGGGATATCAGACATTCGATTCGCCCGAAACATTCGCGGCCGAAGTGGATGCGGTGACGGAAATACTCGGCGAACGCCGCATCGGCGGGCGGCAGGATTTTCTGCGATGGAAACCGGCGACTTGGAGCGATTGGGACGCCGCGGGACTTGGTTACGACGCTTCGGTTGGATTCGCGGACTGCATCGGATTTCGCGCGGGCACGTCGATTCCTTTCCATCCATGGATACTCTCGGAGAATCGCGAAGCGGATTTGCTGGAAATTCCAATTGTGGCAATGGATTCGACTTTGCAGGGGTACATGAAACGAAATGCCGACGACGCGCTGGGGGAATTGCGCGAACTCGTGAAGCGCTGCCGTTTGGTGGGAGGGGTCTTTCATCTGGTCTGGCACAACACCAAAATGATGGACGCCGGATACACGCGAACGTATCGCACCTTGCTTAGCGAATTGGCGGACAGCGCCGCTTATGATTGGAGATCGCCGGACCATGACCGCGACTGAACCGAAACAAGACGAGAAGACGCGCAAATGGATCAGCATCGTCGGGGCGCGGCCGCAATTCGTGAAGCTGGCGCCGATCTGCCGCGCGATCGAAGCACACAACGACGGCGGAGGATCGCCTCGGATCGAACATTGCATCGTTCATACGGGCCAACATTACGATCACGAAGTCGCAGAACTTTTATTTGTGCAAATGGCGATTCCGCAGCCGAACTACAACCTGGGAGTTGGCTCTGGGACGCACGGCAAGCAACTTGCACGGATGCTGGGGAAGCTGGAAGAAATTCTGATTTCTGAACGGCCCGACTGGATCGTCACGTACGGAGACACGAACTCAACGCTGGCGGGAGCGCTGATCGGCGCGCGTTTGCAGATCCCCATCGCCCACGTGGAGGCTGGTTGCCGCAGCTGGGATATGGGAATGCCAGAGGAGCAAAGCCGAATTACCGCCGACCACTTGAGCTGTTTACTTCTCGCGCCGTCGGCGAGCGCGGTTCAAAACTTGCTTCGCGAAGGAATTGGCACGGACGGCGATCCGCTTTCCCGGCGCGTAGCAATGGTCGGCGACGTGATGTACGACGCTTTGCTGCAGAATCTGCCACTCGCGGAGGAACGAGCGAAGGAGAATTTGTCGAAGCTCGGCCTGGAAAGCAAAGGTTACTTTCTTTTGACTCTGCATCGCGCCGAAAACACGAATGATCCCCGGCGATTGCGAGAAATTTTGAACGCTGCGGCCTCTCTTGAGATGCCGGTGCTGTTTCCCGTTCATCCGCGAACAAAGAATATTCTGAGCGGAGCAGGAATTTCGATGAGTGGCTCGCTGCGGCCGCTGCTGCCGGTGGGATATCTGGAAATGCTCGGTTTCGAGAAACACGCGCATACAGTGCTGACGGATTCGGGCGGAGTGCAAAAGGAAGCGTTTTATCTGAACGTGCCGTGCGTGACGCTGCGAGACCGGACCGAATGGCCGGAAACGGTGGAGTTGGGCGCGAACCGAATCGGCGGCATCACGTCGAAGTCGATTCACGCCGCGGTTCAAGCGAGCCAAACCGATATTCGCCTGCCGGGCGATCCGTTTGGCGACGGCACGGCTGCGGAAAAAATCGTCCGTGAATTATTGAATTATTCAGGTCACCGCGAAGCCGTTGCGAAAACAGCGGTATCCATGGCGATATAGGATCGCCGCTCGGAACTTATCGTTTTAGACGCCTGCTGACACCCAACGCGATGCCTTCGGCCAAAGTGGTTCACATGACGTCCGTGCATTCCGCACTCGACCCGCGCATTTTTCACAAAGAGTGCCGGTCGCTGCAACGCGCTGGATTTGAAGTGACGATTGTGGGTCCCAATGCTGCCGACACGGTCGCGGATCGCGTGCAGATCAAGGCGATATCGAGAGATGAGTCGAGAGTCGCGCGAATGACGCGCACGGTGTGGCGTGTCTATCGCGAGGCGTGGCGGCAAGGGGCGGACGTGTATCACTTCCACGACCCTGAGCTCATACCGGTCGGATTGCTATTGCGCGCGCGGGGCAAGAAAGTGATTTACGACATTCACGAAGATTTGCCGAAGGATATCCTATCGAAATTTTATTTGCCGTTGTGGAGCCGGCGGGCGACGGCCTGGATGGCCGAGAAATTCGAGGGCGCGGCTTGCGGGCACTTTTCGGCTCTGGTTGTGGTGACGCCATCCATTGCGGAGCGTTTTCGTCCGTTGAACCGGAAAACCGTGATCGTTCATAACTACCCATACCCGAAGGAAATCGTCTTCGCGCGCGAGTCCGCGCCATGGGAAACCCGGAGAAACTCGGTGGCGTATGTGGGGGGAATTACCGCACAGCGCGCGATACGGGAAATGGTGCAGGCGATGGCGCTGGTACCCGATTCGCTCGACGCGACTCTCGAGCTTGCCGGAAACGAGATTCCGGAGGACGCGCGCCCCCGGGAAATCCACGCCCTGACCGGATGGAAACGAGTGCAGCATCACGGTTTTCTCGATCAACCGAGCACGTTTCGATTGCTGCACAACGTTCGGGCCGGTCTGGTGCTCTTTCATCCCGAGCCGAATCATCTGGAAGCGATGCCGCAGAAAATTTTCGAATACATGGGAGCGGCGCTGCCGTTGATCGCGTCCGATTTTCCGCTCTGGCGCAGAATACTGGGCGGCACGGGCTGCGCGCTTTTTGTCGATCCCCGGGACCCGCAAGCGATTGCCGACGCGATTGAATTTATATTGACGCATCCGGACGAGGCGGAGTCGATGGGCCGCCGCGGGCAAGCGGCCGTGCTCGAGCATTACAACTGGGATACGGAAGCGGAAAAACTTGTGAACCTTTACTCAGGATTGTTGACACCACCATGTGCGGCATAGCAGGCATCGCTGCAATCGAAGGATTTGAGCCCGAGACGCTGGTTGCGATGACGCAACTGGTGAGCTATCGCGGGCCGAGCGGGTATGGCTTTGCCTATGCAAAGGGAGACGACCGCGCCGAGATCCTTCACAACACGGAACGAAGGCCGAGGATCGAGAGGCCGGTGGTGGGACTGGGAAGCCGGCGGCTGGCAATTCTTGATGTGTCCCAGCTTGGAAACCAACCGATGGAATCGAGCGACGGAGCGCTTTGCATCACGTTCAACGGCGAAATCTACAATTACAAGGAGGTCCGGGAGGAACTGCAGGGCAAAGGCCACCGATTCCGCACGGGAACCGACACCGAAGTGATTCTGCATGCCTATCAGGAATGGGGCGAGGACTGCCTGCAGCGGTTCAACGGAATGTGGAGTTTTGCGATCTGGGATCGCCTGAACCAAAAGCTGTTTTGCGCGAGAGATCGATTTGGAGTGAAGCCTTTCTACTACGCGATGGACGACGGCAAGTTTTACTTTGGTTCGGAGATCAAACAGATTTTGCAGGCTTCGCGAATGGCAAGAGTCGCGAAATCGAGCACCGTGTATCGTTTTCTGGAGTTCGGCCTGGTGGATTATTCGGGCGACACGTTTTTCGAGGGAGTCCGGCAACTGCCCGGGGGGCACTGTTTGACGCTCGATGTGGGAAAGTCTCTGGCGTTTGTCATCCGCCGTTACTGGGAGCTGCGGATCGAACCGGAACACGAAATGAGCGACGAGCGGGCCATCGAAGAGTTTCGTGCCCGCTTCGATGATGCCGTACGGCTTCGATTGCGAAGCGACGTGCCCGTCGGATTCAGCCTGAGTGGAGGACTCGATTCTTCGGCGATCGTCTGCCAGGCCAAGAAAATCGCGCCGGCCACGGAATTTCAGGCGTTCTCGGCGTGCTTTGAGGATTCGTCGCTCGACGAGCGGGATTATATCGGTATCGTACTTGCCGCCACGCAATCGGATGGTCATCGAACCTTTCCGAGGGGCGAGTCGTTTTGGGACACGATCAAGAAAATTTTATTTCATCAGGACGAGCCGCTGGGCAGCACCGGGGCTTTCGCGCAATGGTGTGTGATGGCGGACGCCCAGGCCCACGGAGTTCCGGTTGTATTGGGTGGTCAGGGCGGCGACGAAATTCTCTGCGGATACCAGAAATATCGGTACTTTTATTTGTGGCATCTGCTGCGCAACGCTGACCCGGTATTTTTCCGCGAATCAGCGTTGTGGGCCCGGAACGGGACGCGCTCGCACTGGACGTTTGGTTCGGCAACCCGTTACTTTCCGCAAGCGGTGCGCAGGCGATTTTCGCTAACCGAAAGGCTTTGCACTCCCGAGTTCCGGAATGAGTCTCGCAATCTCGAATCCGGGCTGGGCGCCACGGCGAGCGTGGCCGAGCGGCAAAAGGCGGATCTCACGTACGTCAGCATTCCGGCGATGTTGCATTCCGAGGACCGGAACTCGATGGCACATTCGGTGGAATCCCGGCTTCCATTCCTCGACTATAAACTCGCGGAGTTTGCGGTGAATTGTCCGACGTCGATGAAGATGCACGATGGTTGGAGCAAGTGGGTGATGCGCGTTGCTCTGGAAGGCACTTTGCCCGACAAGATTCGCCTGCGGAAAACGAAACTTGGATTCAGCACGCCGGAGCCTGCATGGATGCGCCTGGGCTTGCAGAACGGCCACCGGAAAGATTGGGACTCGCCGAGATTCCGAATGGAGCGATTCCTCTCCGGGACGACGCTCGCTAACGAGTGCGACAAGTTTTTGCGCGGCGCGCCGCGATCGTTGCCGGCGAATTGGCTGTTTCGTGCAATCGAGCTGGAGCTGTGGGCCGGAGTTCACCAGGTAAGCTGAGCCGCGCGGGCGAAGACGCTTTGGGATTGTTTCGAAGGGAAGTGGGAGATCACAGTGGAATTGCGGGATTTTCGTCGATTTGCCGAAGCGCAGGGGATGCGAATCATCGAGGGTGAATCCTGCCTGTGGGTGGAGAAACGAAAATTCTTTCTGGAGAGTCTTCCCCAGCACAGGCGAGTACAACTCCAGCCGGGCGAGGCTTGGCGGCTTTTCCGGCGGGGCGCGGGAGTGATTCGCTATACATGCGACGAAAGGAAAGGATCGTCGAGCTTTGAGTACGTGTGGGACGACAAGAACTACGGGCTGGAATCGCTTGCAAAGGACGCGAAGCGGAACGTTCGGAAGAATCTCGAGTCATGCGTCGTCCGCCACATCGATTACAAACTTTTGAGCGAAGAGGGGTGCTCGATCAATCGCAGCGTTCTTGAGCGACAGGGACGGCGTACTTCGCAATCGTTCTTGACTGACTCGACGTTGTGGAAGAGATACATCCAAGTATGCGAAAGCCTTCCGTTTATCGAGGCGTTTGGAGCATTCGTGGACGACCGCCTGTGTGCGTACTCACTGACGCTGCGGATGGACGATTATTGCTACACGTATCATCCCTTCGCGTTAACGAAATATCTGAAGCACTATCCGATGAACGTGTTGATCTATTCGCTGGTGAAAGAAATGCTTGGGCGACCGGACGTGAGCTGCGTATCGTACGGGCTTGCCTCGTTTGCGTCGCGTCCCACGCTGGAGCGATTTAAGCTGGCGATGGGTTGCCGCAAGCGCCCCATCGGACGGCGAGTGTTAATTCATCCGCTGGCACGACCGCTTTTTTCCGGGCCTGGCGCATGGATCACCGAAAGGGTGCTGCAACGCTTGAAACCAGGGCTACTTGAGGATTTCGCGACCTTTAGCCACTCCCTGCGTCCCCCCGCAAACGAAGTTCCGACGGAAGCCTAAAGAAAACGATTCGCACGGATTTCGCAAGTTTCAATCCATAGAACTCTTCAGGTTCCCGAGACCCTAGATCATGGCCAGCGCGAAACTTGCCCCTGCAATGGACGAAGTGCCGCCGCATGTGAACGGCGGTGGTTGCCGATTGTGCGGTTCGTCCAGCAACTTGCGAATCGTCCTCAAAAACGGAAAAACGAGCCTGGTGAAATGCCATTCGTGCGGCGTTGGATTTGTGGATCCGCCGTACAGCTCCGATTCCATGGCCATGCATTTCAAGGATGAGTACATCCAGGACGATACCCGGCTCGAAAAGGTGTACGGCGATTTGCGAAGTGCCGCGCTAACGCTGATTGCGTTGCAAGTGCTGCGGAAAAAGCAGCGAGGCAGAATTCTGGATGTTGGCTGTGCGGGCGGCTACTTTCTGGACCGTTATTTCCGCTCTGCGAAATGGGAAAAATCCGGCGTGGAACCTTCGCGCTATGCGCTGCAACGAATGGCGCGCAGGGGCATCAAGGCGTACGAAGGCGATCTTCTGTCGGTTCAGCTTCCTGCGCAGTCGTTCGACGTGATTACCGCGGCGGGCGTGCTTCCGTACTTTCGGGAACCCGCGCGAGAGCTGCAAATCATACGCCGAGCGCTGAAGCCGGATGGCCTGTTGGTGGTTGAGATGCCGTTGGGCGCGACGCAAATTTGGCGGCACACGACGGCGCTGGGAAAGTTGACGGGCGGCGGTTCGCGTTCCGTTTTCAATAGCCCGCACTTGTACTTTTACGACTTGAAGTCCGTCCGTTATTTGCTTCGCGAAAATGGATTTCGGATCGAAGACTTCCATCCATCGCCGGGAAATCAGCAGGCGAATGCGTTATCGAACGTTCTTTTTCGCGGCTATTACGAAGGGTCCTGCGTTCTGTCGGCACTGTCTGGGGGGCGCGTGATGCTGGGGCCCGGACTCGTGCTGACGGCGGTAGCCGGTGGGTAGATGAAGCCAGAGACTGTCGAATCCAGAATTCCGACGTATGTTTCCCGTGTGGCCGGTCGCGTCCGCGCCGTTACCGCGGCGGCGGCTCCGGCGTGGCCATTCTGGAAGACCATTCCGCGATTCGATCGCGAATACGGCGCGACCGAATTCGCGAATGCGATGGGAACGTTGGCGCGCCCAGGATCGAACAAGCCGACTGGACTGGAGAATTATTTTGCGAATGCCTGTGGCGTCCATTTCGCTCGCAGCGGAAAAGAATCGCTATACCTGATTTTACGCGCGCTGAAAATTCCCGTGGGTTCGCGCGTCGGAGTTCCACTGTACTGCTGTGACGCGGTATTCGAAGCAATCGCCACGGCGGGCTATCGCCCGTTTTTTCTCGATATCGATCTGGCCACCTACGCAGTTTCGGAAGAGTGCATCTGGCGAAATCGGAATCAGCTGGACGCAATGATCGTTGTGCACACTTTTGGATTCCCAGCAGACATCGACAGCATTCGAGAGTGCCTGGGCGACCGCGCTATTCCAATAATCGAGGACTGTGCGCATTCGCTCTTCAGCGATTACAAGGGGGTCCCGACGGGGTCTTTGACCGAGGCGTCGTTTATGACGTTTGGAGTGCATAAGCCGGCCGCAGTGGGCGGCGGCGGTATGGCCGTCGCTCACGACCCTTCGATCGAAATCAATTTGAAGCGCCTCGCGATCTCGCTCGAACCCGATCGCGCACTTCAGCAGATCCGGCATTCGCTTACGTGTTGGGCTCGCGGCTTTGCCTACCGCCGCGCGGTGTATGGCGCGTTGCTGGCGACAGGAATGAAGAGCAGGCAAGAAGCGGACGTGACCGGCGTCGGCCGCACGAGTTCCACCGTCGGGCACGTATCTGTGCGCGCGGCGAAAATTCGGGACGTCGATCGCGTATTCATCGGCGATCGAGTGAGTGCTTTTCGCGCGTCGCTGCCGGCACTCGAGCGAAATGCGGCTCGGATTCGCGAATCGATGCGCGATTTGCCGATCGCCATCCCTGAGGAGCCGAGCTACGGCAAGTGGAATCACTTCATGCTTCCGGCGCGGTACGCATCGGCGGCTCAGTGCCAGGCCGGACGAAAATTGCTTTTGCAGAAGCGCGTGGATACAGCGCCGCTGTATCGGAACTGTGTTCGCAACGCGCGAAAGTACGGATACGAGGGCGGCTGTCCGCAGGCGGAACTCGGGGCGCAGACCGTGTGCACGGTGCCCCACTATGCGCGCCTTACGGAACAAGAAGTCGACTACATCGTTTCCGCTCTCCGGCAGAGCGCCCAGGTTTCGTAAAAAATTCCCGAGAGTCCTTTTTGCACAGGTCCGCATGCGAATTTTGATCCTGACGCAGTATTTCGCGCCCGAAATCGGCGGACCGCAGACCCGGCTGGCGTCGATGGCGGCGGAATTGAAGCGACTGGGGCACGACGTGGAAATCGTGACCGGGATGCCGAACTATCCGCGAGGCGAAATATTTCCGGAGTACCGCGGCAGAATCTATTGCAGGGAAGACTTCGCCGGCATCGTGGTTCACCGTGTATGGCTGTACGCCGCAATGGGCGGAGGTGTATCGCGAATGCTGAATTACGGTTCGTTCGCCGCAACGGCGTTTTTTGGGCTGATGCGCGCGAAGAAGCCGGATTACATCTTCGTGGAATCGCCTCCGCTGCTTTTGTCGATTACCGGCTATGTCGCGGGGCGTCTGCGAGGCGCGCCATTCATCTTGAACGTCGCTGACCTTTGGCCCGACGCGATTGTCGATGGCGGCTTCATTCGCAACAGGTTTCTGATCCGATGCATGGAGGCGCTGGAGAAGTGGAGCTACGAGAAAGCGATGTATGTAAACGCGGTAACGGAAGGCATTCGTGACGCACTGCTTCACGGCAAAATGCTTCCCGCCGAGAAGGTGTTGTTCCTGCCAAACGGGGTGGATACGGATCGGTTCCAGCCACGCGAGGCAGACGTCGTCTTAAGGGCTTCGCTGGGACTCGACGGAAAGCGAATCATTCTATGGGCAGGGACCCTTGGATTCGCCCACGGTCTGGAAAATGTGATGCAGGCGGCCAAGCTATTGAGCGGCCGCACGGAGATTCACTTTCTATTCGTGGGCGATGGCTCGGCCAAATCGGGCCTGCAGGCAATGGCGCGGGAACTCGCTCTATCGAATGTTACTTTTCTGGACTCCGTGCCAGCCGACCGGCTCCCGCCCTATTTTTCGGTGGCTGCGTGCGGACTGGCCTCGCTGGCCGACCAGCCGATTCACGAGGGAGCGCGCCCCTCCAAGATTTTCCCGGTCCTCGCATCCGGGAAGCCGATCATTTTCGTGGGAAAAGGCGAAGGGCCCCGACTGGTTCGCCAAGCCGGCGCCGGGATTGTAGTTGCCCCCGGGGACCCCAAAGCGCTGGCCGAAGCCGTGTTGCGGATGGTGGAAAACCCGGCCGAAGCGCAGGAGTTTGGGAGAGCAGGGCGCGAATTTGTAGAAAAAAACTTGCAATGGTCACAATTGGTTGACAGTTGGGCGAGTAGCCTCGCTGCGCGCGGAACGCCGCCGGAAATTGCCGCGGATTTGACGAACGCGTAGGAAAACTTTGTTCTCACCTCGGGGGAATCGCGAAATGGCCGTTACCGCAACAAATTTCCTGCCGTTTCACAGAGCGCTGATCGAAGAGGAAGAAATTAACGCGGTCGTCAGCGTCCTGCAAAGCGGATGGTTGACCGCCGGGCCGCGCGTGAAGGAATTTGAGGCTGCCTTTGCCAGCTATACCGGCGCTTCCCACGCGCTGGCGGTGAATTCGTGTACAGCCGCGTTACATCTGGCGCTGGCGGCGATCGGCATCGAGGCCGGAGACGAGGTGATCGTCCCGACGATGACGTTTGCGGCTTCCGGGGAAGTGGTTCTTTACTTTGGCGCGAGGCCAGTGCTTGTGGACTGCCTGCCGGGATCCTTCCACATGGATCCGGACTGTGTCGAGCGGGCGATAACGCCCCGAACGCGGGCGATCCTGCCGGTCCACTTCGGCGGCTATCCGTGCGACATGGACCGAATTCTCGACATCGCGCGAAGGCACGAGCTAAAAGTGATCGAAGATGCGGCGCACGCGCTGCCAGCCAGCTATAAAGGACGGCCGGTCGGTACGCTGGGAGACATTACCTGCTTTTCGTTCTATGCGACGAAGACGCTAACCACCGGCGAAGGCGGAATGGCGACGACAGAAAATGGGGAATACGCCGATCGGATGCGGATTCTGAGCCTGCACGGAATCAGCAAGGACGCCTGGAAACGGTATTCCGCCGAGGGAACGTGGCGTTACGACATTTTGGAAGCAGGGTACAAGTATAACTTCACGGATATGCAGGCCGCACTGGGACTCGCGCAACTGGCGAAATGCGATTCCATGACCGCCTGTCGCACGGCGATTGCCGCCCGCTACACCGAAGAGCTTGCCGGTCTGGAAGCGTTCGAGACTCCCGTCGCTCCGGTGGAAGTTGGTCACGCCTGGCATCTCTACGTTCTTCAGGTAAACGCGTCCGCGCTTCGCATCGGCCGCGATCAAGTGATCGAAGAATTGAAGCACCGAGGAATCGGGACTTCCGTGCATTTCATTCCCCTCCATTTGCATTCGGTGTACCGCGACCAACTCGGATACAGGGCGGGACAATTTCCAAACGCAGAAGAACGATTCGAACGGGCCATTTCGCTGCCAATTTATCCCGGAATGGACGGGGCGGATACAGACCGGGTGATTGAGGCCCTGCATGAAATTGCGCGCGAGCATCAGCGGTGATGGCGCGATCGAGTGCTGTTGCGTTGACTATCTTAAGCCTACTTCCCGGTTCGGACTTGCCTGCGGCAGGTTTATTCCCGTGAAGAGAACCTTTTACGTTCGCTCGGGCAAGCGCTGGTTAGACGCAGTGTGTTCGCTCGGGGGAATCATTGTTTTATCGCCGTTGCTTTGTGCAGCGGCGATCGCGATTCGGTTGACGAGCGCAGGACCGGTGTTTTTCCGGCAAACGCGAATCGGGCGACACGGGAAACCGTTCCGCATATTCAAATTTCGCACGATGGTGGCTAGCAATGCACCCGGCGCGCCCTTGCTGACTGCGTCTGGCGATCCGCGCGTTACCAGAGTTGGCCGTTGGCTGCGTGCCACGAAAGTGGACGAGCTGGCGCAGCTTTTCAATGTGTTGAAGGGCGAGATGAGCCTGGTTGGGCCGCGTCCGGAAATTCCTGAGTACGTGGCGGCGTACACCGAGCGGCAGAAACAGGTGCTGGCGATGAAACCCGGGATCACCGGACCCGCGGCAAGAATGGATGAAGAGGAGCTTCTGGCCGGCCAACTCGATCAGAGCCGCTTCTATCTGACCGTGATCTTACCGGCCAAACTCAAAACGGATCTCGCGTACTGCGAGAACGTGCGGTGTTCGACCGACTTGAAGCTGATTTTTCGAACGATCGCAAAAGTAGCCGCAAAAATTGTGGAGACGTGGCGGACTCCCCTTCCCATGTCGCAATTCAAGACGTAAGACGAAAGCGTGTGCATTTTGGTGGATTACGCTGAGGCCTCGGGCAACCATGAAAAATTCCTTTGACCTGTATTCGCGCGCGAACCAGATTATTTTAGATGGATGTGCTTTTGCCGGAGCGTTCCTGGCGGCGTACTTGATTCGCTTTGACGGCTGGCCAATTGGTTTTGACGCTCGCCAGATGTTGAGTTGGCTCCCGATTCTCGTGGCTGCGCGGCTGAGCGTGTATGTCGTCCTGGGGATTTACCGGCGCGTGTGGAAGTTCGTATCGTTTTCGGATGCGATCGAAATTGCCAAATCGATTGCAATCATGTCTGGCGCGTTGCTGATCCTTCGATTTGTGGTTCCCGGGCATGCCAGCGTGGCGAATTGGGCGCGCATACCAACGAGCGTGATCGCCTTGGAAGGGTTGCTGTCGCTTCTCGGGTCACTGGGAGTTCGCGGGTTGCGGCGAGCTCAATATGCAAGGCAGCGCCGCGTCGCGAATGCTTCCGGAGGACTCACGCAGCGCGTGCTTCTGTACGGCGCGGGTCGAGCCGGAATCATGTTACTGAAGGAGCTGGAGACGAACCGCTCGGTGGACGTGATCGGGTTCGTGGACGACGATCCGAAAAAAGTCGGTTCGGTCATCAATGGTGTGAGAGTTGTCGGAAATGGAGACGATCTGGCAACGGTCGCCGCATCGCTACGGCCGGATGAGGTGATCGTGAGCATGGCGACGGCGAGTGCCGCCACGCTCGCCCGAGCTCTGGCGAAATGCCGCCGCGCCCAGGTGCCCGCCAAAATTATTCCGAGCCTGCAGGAAATTCTTACGGGTCGCGTAAAAATCAGCCAGCTCCGCGAAACGCACATGGAAGACATTCTGGGCCGGGAAAGCGTGGAAGTGGTGGACTTCAAGAAAATCGCCGGCGCCGCCTACCACGGCAAGCGCGTGCTGGTGACCGGCGCGGGCGGTTCGATCGGAAGCGAACTGGTGAGGCAGCTTTTGCGGCTGGAACCCGCCAGCGTTGCGATTCTGGATAAGGACGAAAATTCGGTTTACGAACTGGAACAAGAGCTTCGGATGAAGCGCCCGTCAGCGGTTTTGCTGCCGCAGATTGGAGACGTGCGCGACGGCAATCGATTGCGCGCGCTATTCGCGCAATTCCGCCCTCAGCTCGTCTTCCACGCGGCAGCGCACAAGCATGTGCCGCTGATGGAAACGCATCCGTGCGAAGCGGTACTCAATAACGTCCTGGGCACGCGGAACGTGCTCGATCTCGCGGAAGAGTTTGGCGTCGAGCGGTTCGTCTTCATTTCTTCCGACAAAGCTGTGAATCCGCTAAACGTGATGGGAGCGACAAAGCGGTTGGGCGAAATGATGGTGCAAGTATCGTCCACCGCGCGCAGAACTCGTTGCGCCTGCGTGCGCTTCGGCAACGTGCTCGGCAGCCGCGGAAGCGTGATACCGCTCTTTCAGAAGCAGATACTCGCGGGCGGCCCGGTGACGGTGACGCATCCGGACGTGACGCGCTATTTCATGACCATTCAGGAAGCCGTGCAATTGATTCTTTGCGCGGCCACCCTCGCGGCCGGAGGCGAGACGTTTGTATTGGACATGGGAAAGCCGCGCAACATCCTCGAACTGGCGCGCGAGATGATTTTGCTTTCCGGATTTGAGCCCGAAGTCGATATCGAGACGAAGATTACGGGATTGCGACCGGGGGAAAAGCTGACGGAAGAGCTGGTGGCACCTTCGGAAAAGTTGCTGCCCACTCGATTCGAAAAGCTATCGTTGATTGAACCGCGCCGTTGCGACGAACGGGCGCTCGACGAATACATTCGCAGCCTCATTCAATTTGCCCGCGACAACGATGGAATGCGACTTCATCAGGCGCTGCGAGCCATGGACGCGGGCGTGAATCCTCAACCGGTCCGAGTGAGGGCGGCCGGCGCGTCCGATGGAAATGAAATTGGCACGTGGAATACCGTACCCAATCTTCGGTCGCTCTCGCCGGGGCCTCTGCACATGAGCGCCGATCACGCCGCTGCAGACTAAGGACTCTCGAAACAAAATGCGCGTAACGTACTATGGCCAGGCCTGCACGTTGATTGAAGCCGGCGGCCGAAAAATACTGACCGATCCGTGGTTGACCGAGGGCGCCTACCAGGGCACTTGGTTCCACACTCACCTGTTGGCGGACGCCGGAGTGTCCCCGGAGTCGTTCCCCAAGGATTTCGACTACCTGTTTTTGTCGCACGAGCATCAGGACCATCTCGACGCCGCAACGCTGAAACATTTCCCGCGAACCATTCCTGTGCTGATCTGCCGGTTCGCGACGCCGAAGTTCCGCTCTCACGTGGAACACCTCGGATTCACGAATATTCGCGAAGTGGAATCCGGTGAAAAGCTCGAGCTGGGCGATGGTGTATCGGCCACCATTTTTGGAACGGCCGAATACACGAATGACTCGGCGATTCTCGTCGAACACGACGGGGTTCGCGTGTTCAACGAAACGGACTGCAAGCTGAGCTACGCCGATCTAAACAAAATCGGGCAGCTCGGAATCGATATCGGCTTCTACATGTTCTCGGGAGCGAATTGGTTTCCGATGTTGTACGACTACACCGGCGAAAAGATGCTCGATCTCGTGCAGCGCCGTCGAAGGTCGCTGCTGCGCAGCCTGGTTCAGCGCGTGAAGGTGACGAAACCGAAAGTGGCGGTACCGGCGGCGGGACCATGCACCGTGCTCGATCCGGAATTGCTGTGGCTCAACGAACCCGAACGCGGAATATTCGTAGATCCCGAGGAAGCAGTGAGAGAATTGCGCGCCTCGAAACTACCTGCGCAACCACTGTACATGGCGGCGACAGACGCGTGGAGTTCCGAAACTGGTTTCGATCCCCATGCGCCCGCTTCGTTTCGCGCATCGCGAAGGGATTATATCCGCTCGGCGGCTGAGCGGATGGCGCCGTCGATTGCGGCCGCGAAGGCCGCCGAGCCCGCCGCACACGCTGAATTGCCGCGACTGATTCGCCAGCACTTCGACGCGCTCGTCGGTGCGCAATCGCAGGGAATCCGGAAGCGAATCAACGCGAAACTGGCCCTCGCGGTTCGCGGCCCGCGAGGCGGCGAGTGGACGGTGGACTTTACGGCGCCTGGACCGGAGTACGTTCGCGAAGGAATTTTGCCGGACTGGACGTACAGGATTGAAGTCGAAGACAAGCTGATTTCGCCGTTTATGACCGGGGAAGAGCCCTTCTTCGAAGACCTGCTGCTGTCACTACGATTTTGTTCGGCTCGGCGTCCAGACGAATACAATGAACCGTTGTATCATTTCCTATACGAACCGGACCCGGAGAAACTTCACAACTGGTATGCCTCACGCTGAAATTTCCGTCGCTGATATTCCGCTGAACATCCCTGTCGCCGTGGAGCAAGACAGCATGAAGATCGTGATTCTTCGAACCGAATCTCAGATTTCGGCTTTTGAAGACGCGTGCCCGCACGCATTCTGGCCGCTCTCGGAAGGCACGGTTCGCAACGGGGTGCTGGAGTGTCCGGGACACGGTTGGGAATTCAGCGCCGAGACCGGACGGTGCCTGAACGCTCCGACGTATTGCTTGAATCCCATTGCGCTTGAAGTTGTGGGCGAGACGATTCGTTTGCAATGGCAGGGCAATTCACCCGCCGGCGCGAATTCCTAGGCGTCCCGCCGCGATTCCGATCCCGCCGTTATCGTGATCCCGTCAGAACAGGAATTTCATTCCCAGTTGAAGTGTGCGCGGACGATGCGCCTCAATCGGGTGCAGGAACGAGTTTCCGGACTGGCACGAAAGATCTCCGGCAGTGTTATCCGCGCCGCCGTAACAGTTGATGATGTTATTTCCCGAAGATCCGGCGCGGCTGGAGTCGTAAATCTCGAACTGAGTCGTATTGAAGATATTGAAACCTTCGAGACGGAACTGCAGGCTGTATTTTTCGTTGATGGGGATGTTCTTCACGAGCGCGGCGTCAAAATTGAGCCGGCTGGGATTGTTCAGATAATTGCGGCCGGCGTCGCCAAAGGTAAGGCCCTGGGGCGCGACGAACTTATTCGGATTGCCGATGATCGGCCCGAGCACCGTGCTGCCGTTCGCTGGACCCGAAACATACGAGAAGTGGCCGGCGTCCGAGGCGAGATCCGGATACGAACCGGCGCCGGTTCCATTTGCAACTCCCGCGTTGTCGAGCGAGGAGATGCCATTCGAGCTACCGGAATTGATCACGCTGAACGGCGTTCCCGAGGCATAGATCGTGATGCCCGAGAGCTGCCAGCCGTTCAGCAATGCAGCGTGCGTTGAAATAAAGTCCGAACCCGGCTCCACAGGGCAATCGCACTTGGGCTTCTTTGGGGGCGACTGTTTGGTGACTTCATCCCAACCGTTCTTCCAGTAAGTGAAGAATTTCGTCACGGGCAAGTCGTAAACGTAATCGATGTTGAGCAGGTGGCGTTCGTCGAAATCCGAGCTGGCGCGATTCTGTTCGAAATCGTACGAGTTTGCGAGCGTTGAATCGCTGCGGTCTGAAGAGTCGTCAATCGAATGGCTGTAGCTGTACGAGAGGCCAAGCGTCAGCGGTCCCTTGGTGTGGCGCAGAGTGATCTGCAGAGCGTTGTAGCTGGAGTTGGCAATATTCTGCAGGGAATAGATTTGGCCGATTCCGGGGGCGATGGCGTAGGGCGGCTGGCGCAGCGCGTTTGGATTGGGCAGCTCCGCTGAGACTCCGTTGCAAGCGGCTTCCAGATTGACGAAGCCGGGTTGTCCTGCGCCGATCGAATTTCCGTTGACCATGAAGACCCCGGCGCCAAATCCCTGGCAAATGGCCGAAGTCAACGGCTGGCCCGGCAGAAAAGGATTCTGCGAAGAGCTCACCGGGACCAGCTGATTCAGCTGAAGCTCGGCGGTCAGGTGCGTTCCCTTGCTCCCGACGTAGGCGATCGTCCCGAACAGATCGAATGGCAGTTGGCGTTGCACGCTTAAACTCCACTGCTGCGCGTAGGGCCACACCGCTTTCGTGGGAATAGCCGTCACGTTGATCGGATACGCGCCGGAAGCTGCGCCGCAACCCATACCGGCACCGCCGATGCAGCTCCACGCGGCGGGAAAGTACTGCGTCATGTCCAGAACGCCGCCGGCACTTTGGTTTGCCGGACTGCCCTCGAGGGAGCCGGTGTTCGCCTCATTCCCGGTTCCATGTTCGAAGAAAATGCCGTAGCCGCCGCGGATGGAAGTCTTGGCGTTTCCGAAGGGATCCCAGGCAAATCCAATGCGTGGGGCCGGGTTGAACAGATGGCCGGACATGCATCCCTGCGGGACCTTATCAAATCCGCAGCGGACGATGCCGTTGAGAATGTGCGGATCGACGTTATTCGCATCCACCGGAATGGGGGCGCCGGTGGCCGTGGAAACAAGGTTCCCGAAAAAGGGATTGATAGAAACTTCGGAGGCGAGAGCGGAACTGAATTCGGAGGGTACAAAGTTGTAGGAATACAGATTTCGTTCGTGATACAGGCCGAAGAGACTAATACGGAGGCCGAGATTCAACGTCAGTCGGGGCGTGACGTGGAAATCATCCTGCAGGTACGGCTCCACGATGTTGTAATTATTGTGGTATTTGTTTTGCGCGCTGTCTTGTTGATAGGTGCGCAGCGTGCCTTGCAGGAAATCGGCGAAGGCGTTTCCCGTCGTATTGATGTTGTTCTGGTTAGTAAACGTCGCCAGACCCTGCAAGTCGCCGGTATTTGCGCCGACCGGGGGATTGATTTCATTCCGCCGCGCGATGATGGCTAGCGCGCCAAATTCGAGAGTGTGTTTGCCGAGAATGATCGTGGCGTCGTCGCGCGGGCTGATGGTCGGGTTGGAGTGCTTCCACGGCATGTAGGCTGAATCAACGGCAAATCCGTGTCCGCCATAGGCCGCATTCGTGCCGGCAATTATCAAGCCGGGAACTTTGCCGCCAAAACCGTTGTTAAAGATGTAGCCGATACAGCCGAAGGAAGTCATCGACGTGCAGGGCGTCAACGGGTCCGGCAATTGATTGGGTCCGGCGCCCACCACTCCCGGTCCTGGAATATCCGTCAAAGTGATCTGGTCTGTGGTGAAGGCGACCGCCACATCATTAATAAAGGTGCTCGATATCGTGCTGGAAAAATGGGCGATCGCGCTATTGCCGGGGCCGACGAACTGGTTCTGGACGGTGGGGAAGCTATTTTGAATGTACGCCCACTGGGGGGTGGGCACCACGGTTCGCCAATCGTCATGAATATAGCGAGCCATGAATTTGTTCTTCGAATTGATGTTGTGATCGATGCGCGCGACCTCTTCGCGCCACGAGGTAAGCGGCGAAACCGTCTTCACGTAACAAGACCCGATCGAGGAGTTGCAGCCGGACGTGGCGTTCGGAGCGGGGATTAGGTTCGTATTCAGGAGCGTATTCGAGACGTTGTTGATCGGCACCAGGTTGCCTTGATAGGTCTGCAACGAAGTATTCGAGAATGTGGATGTTGGCGTGCCTGGGCAGTCCGGGTAGTAAGGCAACAGAGTGCCCTGCACGCGCGAAAAATATCCAAACGCGCCATCAGCGACCGCGGGGCAGACGTCGCTAAAGTCGCCATACTTCGCTTGTGCCGGTATGGGATTGGTGCAACTCATTTTCGGCATGGCTGCGTTCAGGCAATTCCGTTCTTCCATGGACGGGACGCCCTGGTTGAATTCGAACGGCTCTTTGTCATGCCGGTATTCTTCGGAGAAGAAGAAGAACGTCTTGTCCTTCGATTCGTTGTAATGGCCGGGGATGTAAAGCGGTCCGCCGATGGTTCCGCCTGGGCTGTACTTCTCGTACGTGGGTGCGTGCTTGGTTTCGTCAAAATAATTCCGATCATTGAAGATGTTGTTGCGCGCGAAAAAGTAGCCGTCGCCGTGGAATTGATTCGTGCCAGACTTCGTCGTTGCCAGAATCGTGCCGGAGGCGCTGCGGCCGTACATCGCGCCGTAATTCGAGGTCAATACCTGTAATTCGCTAATGGCGTCAAGGCTTGGAAAGACAATGAGGGAGCTGCTGCTGCCGTTGATGCTGGCGTTGAGCACGTCGCCGCCGTCCACGTCGAACGTGTTGTACTCGACGCGTCCGCCGTTGACGCTGTACTTCACGCTTCCCCGGACGCCAACGAGTGCTTCGTCCTGACCTGTTTGGTTGCTGACGCCGGGCGCCAGTGCGATTAACTGAGTAAAGTTCCTTCCGTTCAGGCCGATGGTGACGATTTCCTGATTCGTCAGGGTCCCCGCGATCTGCGAAGTCTCGGTTTCGATCTGCGTGGCGGCCTGACTTTGGACGTTCACAGAGGTATTTACACCAGCGGGGATCATCTCTGCTGTAACGCGAGCAATCTGACCTGCCGTGACTTCAATCGAAGCTGCCTTGAAGTCTTTGAAACCTGCAGCGACGACGGTCACCGTGTACGAGCCCGGTGGCAGACCGACCACCAGGAACTCTCCTTTCTCGTCGGATGTCCCGGTTTGCGCAAGTCCCGCCGCGTTGGTAACCGTGACCGTAGCCCCCGGAATCACCGCCGCCGAATTGTCCTGAACCACGCCGGCTATCGAGCCGGTGTCGCCACCTTGCGCACGCGCTCCGAGGCTAAAAACAAGAATGAACAGAAAAGTGCAAATAGCTATCCCCGTAAATTTCACTCGTTTCGCCCCTATGGTGGAAATGGGCGACATGGTCGCAGTACTGCTGTTACGCCACGATGAGCTTGAAGTTGAATTCGCGTCAATAAAACACAAAATGCGAATTTGGCGCCGGTTCGCAAGAAATTCGGCACGCTACGGAAGATTCATGCGTCGGACGGCGGCTGAATCGACGCATCTGGTAAAGAATTGAATCGGCGGCGACCGGTCGATTCATCGTAAAACTCCGTAAAACCGCTCACTTCGCGCGAGTGCACGGCGGCCATCGAACGCAATCGCACGAGATGCGCAACGATGGTGACGAGAGCGCCGAATGGCTTGCGACGGGTGTTCGACGACGGCAAGCAAGTGGGAGGAACGGCGGGCGCCCCGCATCGCATGCGGCTGCTCAGCGTGTTTCGAACGATCAAGGCGATCGTTTCTGCCGCAAAGTTGCGGCTTTCCGCCGAAAATCGAAGCAAACCGGAAATCCGGCAGAGTTTCATCCGAGTTTACTTCGCATGTCATTCTGCTTTAACAGGCAACATGGAAACTGGCGCTCGGCTGAGGGGTTTCCTACAAGGGACGTCGATGCTCTCATTCGGGAATCCCTGCCAAGCGCCCCATTCTGTGATTTCAACCAATTTCCGCGTTCTGCCGGGCAAGTAAGCCGGGAGCATGCTGGCTGAATCACGCAGGTCAACCCTCCACCAGAGTAGTCCAGCCTGACGAGATATCCGCATTGTGCGGCGATACACCCGAAGTGTGCTTACGCGACAAATTCGAAAGAAGATTTTCCAACAGGAGAAACAATGATGAAGAAATTAAAGCTGTTCGCAACACCGCTGGCCCTGGCGGCGTCGCTTTTCTGCGCTGCGACTTCGTTTGGCCAGAATCCGATCACGCCGCAGATTGTGGCCGTCGGCTCCTCCGGCATTTTCGCCGCCGCGGGAATCGCCGCAGTTTCCAGCGATCCGATCACGGGCGCGTCAGCGCCTTGCGGCACGAACTTCTGGACCGGTAACACGAACGTCGCGGCTGGTGTTGACGGCCGTTCCGCCGGCATTCCGACGGAACCGGGAAAAATCTGGATTGCCTGGGATAATTCCACGCAGCCCACGATTATCTGCGCGTTTCTTACCGTTGACTCCGTTGTTGGTCAGCGCTTGTTTTTCTCGCAACACCAGAGCCCGGTGACCGGCGGCCAGGTGAACGGCACGCTGCAACTCAGCTCGGCTGCGGCAGGATCCGCGGGCGGCAACCTGATTCCTTACATTACCGATACCACGAGCTTGCCGGCCGTGGTGCAACAGAGCGTGAACGGCCAGCAATTCAACATCGCCTTCACGGATATCCGTCCGGAAGACGCCCAGTACTTCAACATCCGCGCGCAATGCTCGCCCGCTGATTCGAACGCACAGTGCCTGGGTTATGGCCCGTTCCCGGTTGGAACCGCGGTCCAGAGCTCGTACAGCATCAATACAGCGACCGGCGGGCAGAACTCGGCGCAAGTGGTGCAGTACAACATCAACGGTGAGGATCCGATCAGCGACTACTACATTCCCGCGTTTAAGACCGTCGCCATCGGCGCCGAAGCTGTGATCCACTTCGTCAACACCACGGACACGTCGGCGGGCGGATTTGGCAGCTTGAACCCGACCAACGTGAACTCCCATGTTCTCGCGATCGTCTATTCGGGATTCCTGGGCTTGACGACGGACATCACCGGCACCACCAGCGTCACCGGAAAGCCGCTTCACATCATGCTTCGTGAACCGACCTCCGGCACGATGAACACGTTTGAATGGCAGATTGCCCGCGCAAAGGGCGTTGACCTTTCGCAGGAATTCGGCATTCAATACGGAACGCGTGCGAACTGCACCTCCTTCACGGCGTCTCCGAACCCCGCAACGTACGCTACGCCCGTGACGTCCGGCTCTTGCACCAATCCGCTGTACCTGCTGGGTCCTGACGGTTCGTTCCGTGCTCGCGTCATTGGCACCGGTGAAGCGATCAGCGCCGTAAACTCCAGCAACAATCCGAACTCCATCGGCTATGCGTTCTGGAGCTTCAGCAACTTCAAGGGCAAGACCGGAATGAAGTACCTGGAACTGGATGGGATCGATCCACTCGGCTTGGCGACGTACACGGGCGCTTTCCCATCGTGCACGGGAACTGCCAATGCGGGCGGCTTGACCTGTGCGGCAGTACCGTTCACCGGCTTGGCGCAGGGCAACTACCGGAACTTCAATATTCTGCGCGCAACCTACTACTCGAACTACACGGCACCGGCAACGGGTCCGAGCCTAACGAAGTTCATCCAGATCGCGCAGGACCAGGCGGCGAAGACGATTTTTGATTTCCTCCCGGTCACCTACTGTGCGAACTCATCCTGCTCGTCTTTGGTCAACAACCTTTCCATCTTCAAGTCGCACTACGTTCTGCCGAACCAGGGCATTAGCGCAGCGGACGGCACGAACGGTGAAGCGGAAAGCGGCGGTGACGTGCTCGGATCGGTGTTCACGATCCAGTCCGACATCGACTATTACAACACCAGCGGATCGGAGCTGACTGAGTTCCTGCAGTAAACCGGTTCGTTCGAAAAGTTACAGGAAGGAAGCGGGCGGCCTGTGCGGCGCCCGCTTCGTCATGTTCGCACAAGATATGAAAAACTCCGTACGGTTAAAAGAGGATCCATGATGGAAATTCGTTGGGGCCGCGTGAATCGATACGCTATTGCAACTTGCTTCGGATTATTACTGTCGTTCTTTTTTGCTCAAAACGCCCTGGCGTGGCAGGCCACCGCGCCGGTCGTCGCGCCGGGCCGGGATTCCAGTTCTTCAGGGAAGAGCACCGTTGATACCGATGAAAAACCCGAAGACTGGACATCGATCAATCTGAAGAAAGACGAACTGCAGGCAGCAACTCCCATACTCGGTGAGAAGGACGACGTGCCAACCACGGGATTCATCCGCGAGCGATATCAAATGCTATGGCGTCCCGGTGATCCGCTGGATGTGTATATCATCCGGCCCCGAGGCGTGGCCAAGCCGCCGGTGATTCTTTACCTTTACAGTTTTCCACAGGACACGGACCGCTTTAAGAACGATCGCTGGTGCGAGACGGTGACGAGCAACGGCTTTGCCGCCGTGGGGTTCGTATCGCATCTCACGGGACATCGCATTCACGATCGTCCGGCACGCGAGTGGTTCATCAGCGAACTCCAGGAATCACTTGCGACCTCCACGCACGACGTGCAGATGATTCTCAATTATCTGGAAACCCGCAAGGACCTGGACATGGATCGCGTGGGTATGTTCGGCGTTGGCTCGGGAGGCGCGATCGCCATTTTGGCCTCGGCTGCCGACCCTCGAATCAAAGCCATCGATCTCATTTCGCCCTGGGGCGACTGGCCGGAGTGGCTCGCGCATTCAAGCATTGTGCCGAACGACGAACGTCCGGCGTATCTGACGCCAGAGTTTTTGGCAAAGGTCGCGCCGCTCGACCCGGTCGCGTGGTTGCCAAAGGTGAAGGCGACCGCTGTTCAGATTCAGAATGTACGGATGACGCCTACGGTGCCGGACAAGGTCCAGGAGCGAATCGAAGCTGCCGCACCGATCACTGCGATCGTCGATCAGTTCGGAGATTTCCGGGCCTACTACCCGGAGTCGGCAGGCGGGAAGATATTTGCTTGGCTGAAAGCACAGCTTCAACTCGACGCGAGCACGATCGATATGGCGGCAAATTCGCCCGGAGTGCACTATTTCCCGCCGGTAGGAAAGGAAACGCTTCCCGTCTTGCCCGTCCCGAAATAGCGGACGTACGGCGAAACGGCCGGAATCGAAACAGGATGCTGCAAACGTTCGAAACCTGACTGCTTGCAGTCGCGGAATATTTGTCCGCCTGTATCGCTGTATTCACACGAGTTGAATAGCCTCGCCAACTCGACTTGGGAACCCTGTACTCAAAAATCGGAAAATCCAGAGCAGTGCATGGAGAATCATTTGCGGCGCTTTCCTAAAGCAGCCTTCGTAGTGGTGTTAATGGCGGGCCTGTCGGCCTGCGCAGGGAACCCGAATCCCGATCCGATTTCGGTGACAGTCAATAATGCCTTTTCGTCGATTCAGAGCGGCGCGGCGGCTGTGACGCTGACGGCGACGGTAGCCAACGACAAAGGTAGCGCGGGGGTGAAGTGGAGTCTGACGCTCGGCAACGTGAGCTGCTCGCCTTCATGCGGTACGCTGAAACCGGCACCCTCGCCCAGCCTAACGGCCGTTTATACGCCGCCGGCGAATCCACCGACGAACGCGTCCGCGACCATTTCCGTCACCTCCGCGGCCGACCCGAAGCAGTCGTACATATTTAACTTCACGATCGTTGCGCCGCCGCCGGTGATTCAGGTTTCGATCACCAACAAATTCACGATCCAAGCCGTGAGCGGCCCCTCGGTCACGGTCAACGCCACCGTCGCGAACGACAGCGCGAACGCCGGTGTGAATTGGATGCTGACCGCCGGGGGCTCCAATTGCTCGCCCGCTTGCGGCACACTCACGCCCAGCGCTACGCCACCCGCGAGCTTCAGCGCCGTCTATCTTCCGCCCACTACACAGCCGACCGGAGCGAGCGCGTCGCCGACGATCACCGCGACGTCCGTGACGGACTCCACGGAAAGCGATAGTTTCACGTTTTCAATTGTTTCGGGAGCCGCGCTTTTCAAGGGGCAATACGCATTTCTGCTCCGTGGTTACGATATTGCCGGCTCGCCCATGGCCATGGCAGGCAGCTTTACTAGTGATGGCAACGGGAATATCACAGGGGGAGAGTTAGATTTCAACGATGGCGGAGGCGTAACCAGCGTCGCATCGCCGATCAGTGGCACGTACACGACGGATTCGAGCTTCAACAATGTCGTGCGCGGCACGATTACGATTTCCAGCTACACATTTCCCAATAGCAACAACCATATCGTGCTCAAATTCGTGCTTTCGGGCGATGCGACGCGCGGCCGAATCCTGGAACTCGACGGCAGTGGATTCATCAACTCCGGCACTCTGTTGCAGCAGGATCCGAGCGCTCTAACGGCAGCGAGCGTTACGGGTAGCTATGCGTTCGGACTCGATTCGGACGCGCCCGTCGGCGGCCGCACGGTAGAGGACGGCGAGATGTTGATTGCGTCGGGTGGAGCGATTACCGGCATTGTTGACCAGAGCAAGGCCGGCAATTCGACTCCCACCTACTCCGCTACGGCAATCGCCGCCGGGTCCACCGCCACAACACCGGACGCGTCCGGGCGCGGGACCATGACCGTAACGGTGGGAACGACCACCTCGATGTACGCGTATTACCTGGTGAATGCGAATCAACTTTACCTGCTGCAAATCGATCAGGGACAGACATTCGGAACCGTGCAGGCGGGCGTTGCTCGCCTGCAGTCCGCATTTACGGCGGACAGCGTAAACACGGTGGGACCCAGCGTGTTGCAGATGACAGGCATGGATTCACCGACGGGAACGCAAAATATCGGACCGGACGTGATCATCGGTGTCATGTCCATCTCAGGCGGCACCACGTTTGGCGTAACCTTCGACTCCAACGATTTGGGAAACATACTCACGAATCATCCCGCGCCGGGGACGATTTCCACATTTGATCCGACGACCGGCCGCGGCGTAATTTCCGTGACAGGCGGATTCAACACGGGCTTCATGGATTCGGCGGTTTTCTACCTGTACAACGCCGGAGAGGGTTTCATCATCGACGCCGACCCTTCCACGAACACGGGGATCACGAACAACGCATTCTCCGGTACATTCACGACGCAAACCCAGAATTTTCAGCTGTCCGGAAATATGCTGGGCGGCTCGGTGGGCTCCGCAATACCGGACATCCCGAACTTTGAAGCGGCGTTCAACATCAATGGCCAGACCGGCTCTGCAACCGCGCTGGGTGACTTGACTTCGCTTCCATCGGAACTTGGGAATGTGCCCGACGTTTCGTTCACTGGATCTTTTCTGATTACGAACTTCCCGCTGGGCTATGGGACTGCCACTTTGCCGGCAGGGCTGTTTACACCGACGCCATCGAGCCAGCAGGCTCCTGCGTCGTTCTACATGCTTGGGCCCAATCAGCTCGTTGCGATCGGAACGCAAAACGGTGTTTACTCCGGGATTTCGTTTATCGATCCGGAGTAGGTGGGGATTTCTGTTCAGCGCGTTAACTGGACTGCGAGCAGACCTTCCAATTCCGCGAAAGTCAGCAGCTGCGAGATTTCAGGATCGCGCGCCTGGTCTCGATAGGCGAGCGCGGCCGCATAACCCGGCGCGAGCTGCAAATCGTGGAACGTCCAGGAATCGTCGGGTTGGCCCTGGCGTTCGAGATGCAGGTCTGCGCCAGGCGCGGCTGATTTGATTTGGAAATCCTGAAGTCCGGCGCCTAAACCCTCCCCGGTTGCCTTCAGGTAAGCTTCTTTGCGCACCCACGCGTCGAAGAACGCTGGTTCGCGTTCGTCGATCGCAAGCGAATCCAAGCGGGCTGCTTCGTCCGGATGGAAGAAACGCGCCGCAACGTCCGCGATTCCGGCGAAACTCCGAATTCGCTCAACATCCACGCCGATCTCACAATCCAACGCGAACGCTATGACAGCCATGCCACCCGAGTGCGCGACGTTGAATCGAACGGAAGATTCCGGCGACAGGGCCGGCTTTCCGTTTTTTCCGTATCCGAACTGAATCTCCGCAGGATCGGCGTGGAGATAGCGTCCGAGCAGACTCCTTAGCGCGAAGCGAGTAAGCACAAAGGAACGGCGAACCTCGTCCAAGCGAAACTGCTCGGCTCGTTGACGTTCGTCAGGCGATAGAATCGATGAATACTGCGCAATCGAAGGTTTGGGTGAGCCGGTACGGAATCGCCAAACCGAAATCGCCTTACCGGAAAGTTCGAGAGAATTAACCGCCGTTGGGACACGTTCGCGTTGTCCGGTCGGGAAAACTTCGGCTGCGCCGCGGACTCTCACTTTCATAGCGTGCCATTGCGCGTACCCGGCATAAACCGTCTTTCGGAAATGCGGCGTTTGCGCACCCAGGATTTTACTCTCGTTCACGGATCAAAGCTGAAAAGGGAATCGTTCATTCTCCACGCAGAGTGCGTCAAGAATTGCGGGTCTTTTTTGTGCACCATTACGATGCGTTCGCGGGGCGCGCAGACGAACCCTTGCTGCCGCATCTGATTTTCCAGCGCAGCCGAAATGGTCTCCCTGTCGTACAAAGCCCAGCGGACGCCCATCGCTCTTTCGGCGGCGGCCTCGCGCAAAAGGGCTTTCACGAGCTCTCCGAGATGAGCCTTCGGGCCCAGGTGCCACTGGCAAACGCGCAAGTAACGGTCCGCCGAGCCTTTCTTTGCGATCACGTAGTCGCCCGGCGAATTCGCGAAAGAAAAGCGCACGTACTGGCCGTTCAAATAACGCCATTGCAACGACGCCGCATCATCGAAAAATGACAAGCAGCATCCTTCAGGTGCCGGGCAATCGGCGACCACGGGAACAGACGTTACAAGTCCGCCACTCCGGCTCACGATTTGCGACGCGCTCCAGCGCCCGCGTTGCCACACGCCGCCGCCCCAAACAAGCGCGCGCTGGCGTTTCGTCAAATTGGGAGTGTGGCGCGCGGCGTTGATGGGACGGAGAACGTAAAGGCACTCGGAAACTTGAAATTCCAGAGGCTGTAAACCGATGCGCCTTGTGAACGCCTGGTTTTTCTCGTTGGTGGATGCAAAGATCGGCCCCCAGCCTTCGCTCTGACAATGTTTGAACAATTGATCCAGAAGGACCACGAAAGCAGCCCGTGAAGCATTTTCAAAGCCTCGGATTTTCTCTTTCCTAAAATCTTCATGCAGAAAGGAATATTCCGATTTGGCTGGAATCAAATGCGACGATCCGTTTTCGGTGCGAAAAGGAAACAGCGACGTGTGGCCAACAACGTGGCCGTCGTCGTCCTGAAGAATTCCATGCCATGCCGGCCCCGCCGGGCTTTTCTGTGTCCAGTTCAAGAATTCGTCCATCGGAATTCGCGACGAAGTCAGGCGATTGTATTCGCGGAGAATCGCGTCGTTTTCATCGTTTGAAAGCGGTCCCCGCACAATTCGCATATTAAGCATCGGCGGAAATCCCTTTCAAAAGACCAGCATCGTGATAGCGGTGAATTGAGGCTGACAGCAGTTGTTCTGCGGTGATCCATCGCTCATCGAACTGCGCTTTGTTCTCAAGGCATCGCCAGAAGACGTCGTTGATGTCGCGTGGAACGGAGAGCGTCTCGATTGGGTTGTGCCAAAGCACGGAAACGCCGCCCCACCCGTATTTCCGGCTTTCCGCAAGTATCTCGTTTGCGATTTCCAGCGGATTTTCCCCGGTCGCGCGCGCCGTCGCCTCGAGATTGCCGTCCATGAGCACCAGCGGTATTTCTAGAAACGAATGCGGCCGTTCGTTTCCGAAATCGTAGGGAGGAAAAGCGAAGCCGGCGCCATTGCGGAATCCAGCGACATCGGAAAAACCAAGAGTTGAATCGAACGCAAATCCCGCACGTTCGACGCATTCGAAAAGTTTTTCATGCCGATCAAAACGCAACCAGTGCTGTCTGCCGCCTCGTACTTTTTTGCCGGTGCTTCGCTCCAGTATTTCGGCTTCGGCCACGAGATCCGAATTCTCAATGACGCTGGAATACGAGCCGTGCAAGTCCGCGGTGAATCCTGCCGCCGTGGCTTCGTGCAGGCGCGTGGCCAAATCCTCCAGCGAGTAAGCGGGGTCGCGCCGATGAGTGTGCCTTGCCACCACGAAGAGCGTGGAATGGAAGTTGTGTTCCTTGCTCGCAGCTATCAGGGCCGGCAGAAAATCGCCCGCGCTCCGTCCGCCGATTGCGCCCGGAATCATGGCCAGGTTCGACCAGAAAAACGGCCAGCTCCGATACAGGTTTCCGGCGACGGCTAGGTTTTTAAGCAACCTCACAAGCGTCGCTCGTCGATTCGCGCGATAAAAGTCGATGTCGTGTGAACAGAGGACCAGGTGCGCCGCTCCCTGTACAGGCGAAGGAGCCGCGGGCAAGGCTTCCTGCGATGCTCCACCGGCGAGGGCGTTTTGAAGCCACGCCATGATCATGCTCGCATAGGGTTTTCGCGGAGAAAGTCCACGCTGGCTCATCACGGACGCGGAATAAGGAATGCGGCCGGCAGAATCGCGCACTTCCGAATGGGCTTCATGACTGGAAGAAAGCCACTCGAAGATTTCTCCGAGCCAGTCCGGACGTTCGGTGGCGGCGTCGGTTCCAAAAAATAGAAACATTTTTTCGCCGGCGTAGCGAATCGTTTTCCCGCCAGCCGACCGATCGCGCTCGTCGCGTGCGCGATACAGGGCTGGTATGTATAAAGCGTTCTGATTCGTTCCTTGCTCGTCGGCGTCACCATAGATGCAGCTAACCGTCGCGGCTCCCGGATTCGCATTCTCGTAACGATATCCGTAGATCGCGGCGAAGACTTGGAATGCGTACAGCATCCGGGACCGCACAGGCTCGCCGATTTCCTTGCCAAACCGCAGGGATGCCGATGCTCCCGGTTGGGGCGATTGTTCTGTCGGTTCCAGTTGGAGCTGCTGTTGAATAAGGCACCAAAAGCCAGATATTCGCGGAACGGGCTGCGGCTCAGACACAGGACGTCCAAACCAAACCCAGCCCGAAAGTTACAACGAAGTATGATGGGGGCGTTCCGTTACCGCAGCGTGACATCGGAGTGAATGTTGGCGAGCGCGCAGGTAACGTCGGGTGCCAGTCGAAACGCGCTTAACAAGGTCTCCGTTGAGCCGCTGTCGTTCGTTCGAACTGCACAGAAACGGCTTTCGCGAAATTGTCTTCCGTTTTAAGGCAGGGGTCGCTGGGGATCTCAACAAGCTCCACGCCCCCGCTTGCCAGCGCACCCCATCCCGATTCCGGCGATATCGAATAAGCGTAGGGAATCGCCCGGGAAACAAAGAACGTAATCCGCCCACCCCACGAGGACGTCGGGACAAAGTCCTTCGCCGCAGAAATATTCATGCTCTCGACGTCAAAAGCTTTCGCCGCCAACCACTGCGCGGTCGCTGGTCCCAGAAATCGCAAGGAAAATCGCCAAGCGTCCGTTTTCAGGCTCCGCGCGATCATCCTTGCGAATTTCACGCAGTTGCGCAGCGAGTGGGACGTGGGGTTGCCCGTGGTCAGCGCGCGCGCTTTCTCCAGTTCATCGCGAATGCGCTTCTGCAGGTACGCCGGTTGTCTGAGTGGCCAACCACTCAGCGATCCCGGTACGGGAGTATTGAACATCCCCAGAAACGCGACCTCTTCTCCGTGCATCGCGAGTTGACGCGCCATTTCAAACGCGACGAGCCCCCCGAAAGAATAACCGAAGAGCGAGTAGGGTCCACGAGCCTGCACGCTTCTGATCTCGGAAAGATAGTGCCGGGCCATGTCGTTGACGGAAAAATGTGGATGTGCCAAGGCTCCTGAACGCGACTGCAAGCCGTACACAGGCTGTTCTGGCCCCAGATATTTGGGAAAGCGCCGGCAAAAAAGCACATTGCCGCTGTGCGTGTGAACGCAAAATAATGGCAACTTCGATCCGCTTGGCTGCACGGAAACTAAACAGTTGGATGACCGGGGCGACTCGTTTTTCCGTACGACTTTGGCTAACTTTTCAATCGTGTTTTCCTCAAGCAAGATCGAAACCGGTAATTCAGTCCCGAAGATGCTTGCAATTTGCGATACAAGCCGGCCTGCTTTCAATGAGTCGCCACCGAGTTCAAAATAGTCGCTCCGCGTGTCGATTTGTTCCGGATCGATCTCAAGAATCTGCGACCAAACGTCTCTAAGTTGAGTTTCGGTTTCGTCTTGTGGTTTGGCGAATCTTGATTGCACGCGGCCCGGTTTCGATTTCCCCTCGGGCGCTAGCTCAATGGCGCCGCCCACAGGATGAATCGCCGCTTCCGGATTCGCGACCATCGCGCGCAATACATCCACATACTGTTCGCCGAGTCTTCGCATGAACGCGGCGTCGAACAAAGTCGAATCGTATTGAAGGTTTACCTCCAGACCATTTGTCCCATCTTCGCGGAGCCACACATTCAACTCATAGCGGGTCGTCGGTGAATCGAAAGGAAACTCCGTTATAGCAAGCCCGGGCGCCTCTGGATTCGCCGGCTTCGGTTCCTGCATGACCAACAGTGTCTGAAAAATGGAGCGGCTTCCAGCGCGGCCGGTCGGCAGAACCCGTTCGAGTATTTCGCCGAAAGGTAGTTCCTGATTTGAATAAGCATCCAGGGCCACGTTGCGAACTCGCTTGAGGACTTCGCGAAAAGTGGGACTCCCTGAAAAGTCCGTTTGCAAGAGAATCCGGTTGCTGAACGGTCCGACGAGAGTTTCCTGCTCCGTCGAATTGCGATTCGCGACGCAGGTCGCGATCGTGATTTCCTGCCGCCCAGACAGGCGTGCCAGCACGCACTGGAATGCTCCCGCCAAAATCATGAATACGCTAACGTGTTCGCTTGCGCCCAGTTGAGCGATGCCTTGCGCGAGATCGGGTGACAGTCGCGTCTTCTCGAACGCCGCCGGACGCATCGGAGCGTTCGTGCCCGTGACGCCGGAGCGCAGATAATAAAACTCGCGGTCGTCGCCAATACGCCTTCGCCAAAACTCGAACTGCTCATCATAATTGCGATTTCGCAACCGTGTTTCGAGCGCGCGCGCAATGCAGCCATATGAAGTGGTCAACGGAGGCAGAGGCGATGACCGTCCCATCACTAAGGCGGAGTAAAGCGCGAAGAGTTCGCGTACCACAATTCCGGCGGACCACTCGTCACACAGGATGTGATGCGTCGTCAGTAGCAAGACGTACGAAACCAATCCAACGGTGATCAGCGTTGCGCGCAACAGCGGGTCCACGCGAAGATCGAACGGCTGGCACGCTTCGTTCCTGACGATTTCATGAGCGTTCCCATCGCGGGTTTCTGCAGGAAGTCCCGTCAGATCCAGCTCGCGCAGATTCGGCAGGCCACGCTTGAGAGTCGCATGAACTTGTCCGGTTTGGTCGAACGCGAAAACAGAACGGAATACTTCGTGACGGACCACCAACTCGTCCAGGGCGTGCTGCAGGGCCGGTACGTCCAGGCTCCCCAGAATTCGAAACGCCAGAGGGTAATTGTATGCGGCGCTGTCGGAATGGTCGGGCTCCAGGATCCAATCCGATTGTTGCGGATACCATCGGAGCGCAGGAAAATGCGCCATCGCCGCAGTCGACTCCGGCATGTTCAGATTGGCGCGCGCTCGGGTTGGTTGGCCCATCGGCATTCGCTTATTTTTGCCAGCGAGGAACTCGGTCGGCTGACCGCTCCCCATCACACATAAGTTTCTCAGCGAGCTTTAGAAAATCGTTCACGATCGCCAGGGCTTCTGGTTTGGGAATAATTCGCGGATTGAATTCGACCCTGCCTTCCAGGCCGGATTCGCAATGAACGAACGCAAGATAAAAATCCCACCGCGACCACGAGCGGCTGGCGTCCATCGTCGTAACCCGCCATCCTTGTGGAAGCGCCACGGGCTCCGGTTGCAGCGAAATTGCGGTCCGCAAACAGGTTCCTTTCGAATCGCACCAGCCGAGCTCTTTTTCCAACTCTTCGAAAGGAATGTCGTCGTTGGCAATGGCGCCGGGGACCAGGTCGCGAGCTTGCGCCAGGACTTCTCGAAATGGGATCCCCTCCGGCAGTTCAAAATGTAGCGCCACAGGATTGAGAAAATAGCCCAGCAGCCCTTGGCACTCCGGCATTTTTCGCCCAGCAGAAGACAGGGTTCCAATCAACACATCATCGAACCCGCTGATTCCGCGCACCAACAGCGCGAAGACAGCGAGCAACACCACGAACACTGTCGCCCCTTCGGTTCGTGAGACGTGCTGAACCGCGTCAAAAATGTGACGCGGAACTGCAAACGGAAAAACCTGTCGCTCGAACGTTTGTCGGTCGCCGATTTCGCCGCGGTCCGGCCAGTTGTGCCCCAAGCGCACCGATTTGAATTTCTGCTTCCAATATTCAATTTGCCGGTCTCGCGCGGAACCATGATGCCAGTCGAGCTGCCAAGTGCTGAAATCCCTGAATTGGATGGGCAATTCGCCGAGAGGAGAAGGCGCGCCGGCGAGAAACGCCAAATAGAGAGAGGCCAACTCGGCCGGAAAAACCTGATACGCCGAAACCCCGTCAACGACGATTTGATGAACCGCTACCAACAGGATGAACTTCTGTTCATCAAGGAAGAGCAGAGCTGGGCGGACCAGCGGCCCTGCTTTCAAATCCATGGGCTTCTGAACTTCGGCGCTTAGCAAATCTCGCAGGCGCTCGTTGCGCGCAGCCGGAGAGTCGTCCGTCAGATCGAACACCGGAATTGCGATTGCGCTGGGCGACGCGTGCACGAATTGAACCGGCCGCCCGTTTATCAGCTCAAACGATGTTCGCCATGCCTCATGTCGCCGCACGATCTCCGCGAACGCGCGCTCCATCACCGCTGCATCCACCGGGCGATTTCCGTGGATAGAAATCGTTTCAATGTAGCTCGCGGAGTTTTCGGGGTCCTGGGTCGATCGAATCCAGATCTGCTCCTGCGCCGGACTCGCAGGCGCGAACGACCCACACCCGCGCGCAGGAATCGTTGATAGTTCGCGGCCGGCCACCGGATACGCGCCCGTCAGCCATTCGTCGAGGAGTTTTTGTTTTGTAGCTGATAGCGGCGTCATGTCGTTTCCGCTGAATCCCACGAACGAAACCGGAGATGTACTCGAATCAAAAATCCGGAGCTCAATCCGTCGGCGCTTCCACCGTTATTGGCAGCGAGGTTAGGCCCCGCAATCCAAGGTTATCGCGCCACACGAGAGCTTTTGCGTCGAGCGACCAACTCGAAAACCTGTCGAACATTTCTTCCAGAACAACCTGCCCCTCCACGCGCGCAAGCGTCGCTCCGAAACAAAAGTGCGCAGCCCAGCCGAAGGACAGGTGGCGGTTATCTCGCCGCCCGACGTCGAACTCATCTGGATTCGAAAAGCGATCCGGGTCGCGATTGGCTGCCGCGAGCACCGCGACGACGCCCTGCCGCTTGGCGATCCGCTTGCCGCCTAATTCCACGTCGCAGGGCGCCAGCCGCGCGGTGTACTGGCTGGGTGGTTCGAAGCGCAACATTTCTTCGATGGCCGACGGTATCAGTGAACGATCTTTGCGTATGCGGTCGCACTCCGATGGGTGTCGCAACAGCGTGAGGATTCCGTTTCCGATCAGATTCGTGGTGGTTTCTTGTCCGCCAACCATCGTGATGATTGTGTTCGCCACGATTTCGTCGTCCGTGAAACGGTCACCATCGACCGCGGCGTTGATGAAGGAATGGATCAAGCCTTCGCGGGGATGTTTTCTCGTCGCATCGACAGCCGCCCGAAAGTATTCCGTCATATCTTCGAGGGTTTGGCCGATGCGCGCGCCATTGGCGGCGCCGTGCTGGAAATTTCCCAACACTTGAGCAAAATTCTTCGACCACGCTTTGAGTTGCGCGGCATCGCCAGCCGGCACGCCCAGCATCTCGGCCGTAATCTTGTAGGGCATCGGCTCGGCGAGGTCGCGGATAACGTCCATGCGCCCGCCAGGGCAAACGCCGCTGAGAATTTCGTGAACGATCTCGCGGACGTGTCCTCGAAGCGCTTCCACCCGCTTCGGCGCGAATGCTTGCGCTGAGAGCGCGCGAACTCGCGCGTGCGAAGGCGGATCCATAAATAGCATTTGCTGCGTCATCAACTTTGTGGCCGGAGCAAGGGTGTCCAGACCGATTTCGGCCAACGACTCGGGCGACGGCACACGAGCCGCCGAAAAATCGCGAAGAATCGTCACCACGTCCGCGTAACGAGTCGCCACCCAGGCATGAAGATACGGGTCCCAGCAAACAGGATCCTTGGCGCGCAGCTCGCTGTAGAGGGGGTAAGGATTTGCGAGGGTTTCGGGATCGAGCAATTGCGTAAGGGAGGGAACACCTTTGACGCTGATTCCGCATGTCGCGTTTTTCACGGATTAGCCTTGGCGATTTCCTGCGAAATCGTGGCTCAGGAATTGAGCTGCCTGTTCGTCGGTCATTTGGGCCAACTTCGTGTGGACGATTCGCTCGATCTCTTCGGCAACGGCCGCGATCGTTGGCGATTCGAACAGAAACCGTAATCCGACTTCGACGCCGAATGCATCGCGGATTCTGGCAATAAACTGTGTCGCAAGCAGCGAATGGCCGCCGAGCATGAAAAAGTTGTCGCCGATTCCCACGCTTTCCACTCGCAGCACCGAACATACGATGGATGCAAGGCGCCTTTCCGTGACAGTTCTGGGAGCGAGGTGCGCCAGCTCGAACGGCAGTGCAATGGCTTCGGTGTTCATTAATGCGACCCGATCTACCTTGCCGCTCCGCGTGATGGGCACTCTTGGTAATCGCCTGAATTCGCTCGGGACCATGTGCTCTGGCAGTCGATCTTTCAAGAAAGCGCGCATCTGAGACTGGGATGGCACTGGATTACTGCATACCAGGAACGCGACCAACCGCGCCTGCGCCCATGATTCATTTCGAAAAACTACGACACTACGCTGAACCGACGGATGCTGTTCCAGCAATGCTTCAATTTCAGCAGGCTCGACCCGAAAACCGCGAATCTTGATTTGGTCATCCAACCTGCCGAGAAACAAAATTTGACCATCGGGCAATCGGCGGCCCTGATCGCCCGTTCGATACATGCGGCCCGTGCCCACAGCCATAAACGGATCAACAACGAATCGACCTGCGGTCAACGCAGGCTGATTCCGGTAACCGAGAGCCACGCCTGCGCCGCCAATCCAAATCTCTCCTACGCCGCCGTCAGGAACGGATCTCCCATCGGAGTCGAGAATATAGATTCCGACGTTCGTAATAGGTCTGCCGATCGTTGGCGCCCCGGTTGCGTTGAGCTCCGGTTTCAGTACCGCTGACGTTGCCACGACGGTTGTTTCCGTCGGGCCGTAATTGTTCACAACTTGAAACGGAAGATCCGGCGATGGGAAACGGCGCAGTGTGTCGCCGCCTGTTAACAAGGTTCGCAATGCCGTATCCGCCGGCCAAGCGAATTGCATGAGCGCGTCGGCGAGAATCGTGGGCGCAAAACAGACGGTAATTCGCTCTTCGATCAGCCGGTCGTGCAACGCAACCGGGTCCGACGCCAGAGACGCGTTCGCCACATGAATCGTCGCGCCCGCCGCGAGGCTTGGCCACAATTCCAAGATCGTTGCGTCAACTGCCACGTTTGAGAGCAAGCTTGTGCGGTCCATTGGGGTAAGACCAAAGGCCTCGCGATGCCAGTCGATCAGGTTTGCCAGATTTCCATGAGTAACCTCGACGCCCTTGGGTTTTCCGGTTGAGCCGGACGTGTAAATCACGTAGGCCAGATCCGTCGGTAAGATTTCTGCAAGCGCATCCCCGGCGCCTCGTCTTGCTGGAACCGATCCATAGGCTTCCAGATCGACGCGAGGCAACGGCGAGCCTGACAACCGTGATTTGCCATCGGCGGTCGAGACGATCACGTTTGCGCCGGAGTCTTCGATTTGCGAAAGTAATCTTCGTTCCGGCTCGACCGGATCCAAAGGCATGTAGGCGGCACCGCTCTTGAGAATTCCGAGAGCACCGACGACGTGCGAAATCGAGCGGTCAGTTACAAGAGCAACTAGCGATCCGCGTCCGACTCCGATCGATTGCAGATACAAGGCAAGGTCCGTCAACTTGGACTCCAGATCCCCATATAAAAGGATGGATTCATCGGACACGACGGCCGGACAGGAAGGCCGCACAGTCGCAACCGCTGTAAACAGAGCAGTTACGTTGACGAACGGGGTAGAACCCACTTCGGATGACCCAGAGGAAGCCGGCATGGGACACTCGTGCGAGATTTGTTTCAGGCCAACGGGAACGTTGCCCCGATTCTTACCGAAGGTCAAAGTCAGCTCCACCTAAGTTCGAGGGTGCAGGGAAGGTGAAGGTACGCGCCAGACATACCTGACAGAAGAATGGGATGTTTCAAATTTGTGAAAACGCCCAATCACAGCTGGCGAAGTCCGGAAAAATCAGGAGCCATCGTGGTCGCCGAGCCCCTACCGAGAATCGGACCTCTGAATCTCTTGCCACGAAGAAATCGAACGCACGGAGCCCCGTTGCGGCCCCGGGATGCCAAAACCGACCTGAAAGCCGAGAGTGTGTGAAGTAGTTTGGTACTTAGAACGAGTGCATAAAGATCGCTCGTTGGGGCACTCGCTACGATGGTTGCGCCCCAGGAAATGCCTCTCGACCGTCGCAGCATCTTTTAATGACTGCGGGTCACGCACGCTCCTTCGGAGCAATCGTTTCGTCAGGCGCGAAACCCTGCATGCTCGGCTATGCGCCTGTTCGCAGGCGTAGAACTCGAAATCCAATGCGGAGGTCAATTCACATGCGACTGCCCGCACCGTCATTTCGCTCTTTGGCTTACCTGCATGCTTTGGCTTTCGCCACTTTTCCTCGAAATCTCATCGAAAACGCCGCTCGCGTCCCTCGTCCGCAGCGTTTAGCCCTCATCGTAAGTCGCTGATGCATCGCCACATCCCTGTTTAGCTAGAAATTATCGACAGTTTCTTTGACCGCGGCCGCCTTCTGCGGTTTGCTGCTGCCTGAAAGTCCAGGTATTTCGGGGCTGGCCCGCGATCAAGGAGACACCATGAACCGACTTCGCATCCTCATCGTTGCAGCGCTCGCGATTATCGGCGGCATGGCGCGTGGCGTTCGCTCACAGGAATTGAACGCCAGCCCATCGGCTGCGGCCAGCCGAACGAATCCCGGATTGCAAGCGCAGGATAGTGTGCCGAGACTGGTGCAATTCAACGGGACGCTGCGGGACGCGGCGGCGCGTCCGGTGAGTGGAGTTGTGAGCGCGACGTTTGCGATTTACGCGGAGCAGGATGGCGGGACGGCCCTGTGGAGCGAGACGCAGAATGTGCTGGCGGACGCGAACGGACATTTTAACGTGCTGCTCGGATCGGCGACGGCGAACGGAGTTCCGGCGGAACTTTTCGGAACAGGGCAATCGCGGTGGCTGGGAGTGACGATTGCGAAGCAGGCGGAGATGGCGCGCGTGTTGATGGCGAGCGTGCCATATGCGCTGAAGGCGGCGGATGCGGATACGTTGGGTGGACTTCCAGCGTCGGCGTATGTGACGACGCAAAGTTTGGCAGCCGCGAGCGTGAAGACGCCAACCGTTACCGGCGGAAACACGACGGTGATTGCAACGCCGCAATCGGCGAGTGCGCTTGCGCCTTCGGGAATTCCGCAAGTGACGCCGACGGGGAGCGGGACGACGGATTTCATTCCGATCTGGACGTCGAGCAGCGCTCTTGGCAACTCGACGATCTTTGAGTCGGCGGGGCTGGTCGGAATTGGGACGACGACACCGGCGGAGACGTTGGACGTGAACGGGAACTCAATCTTTCGAGGATCGTTTCAATTGCCGCCAGGGCATCCGGCGACAGCGTCGAGCGGATACGAATCTCATTCGTTTCAGTTTGAGGCGTCGTCGTACAACAGTTCGACGAAGGTGTCGGACACCGAGGCGTTTGGATTTCGAGCGGAGCCGCTCAACAACAACACGTCGTCGCCGTCGGCGAAGCTGGATCTGTTCTACGGACCGGGAGGCGGGACGCTCACCGACACGGGCTTGTCGTTCAGCAAGTCGGGAATCATCACGTTCGCGCCGGGGCAAACCTTCTCGTCCACGTCGGGAGCCTTCAGCGAGATCAATCTGCCAAATACAACCAGTTCAACAAGCGGCGTGATTGTCGTCGGGGGACAGACATTCCTGAGCGATTCGGGCGCCAGCACCAATACGTTTGTCGGCGGCGGGGCAGGCGGGGCGGGTGAAGTATCGGGTAGTTCCTCTGGCAACACGGGCTTGGGAAACGATGCGCTTGTTTCCAACACATCGGGCATCAACAACACGGCGGGCGGTGCAAGCGCCCTCGAATCCGCGACCACCGGCAGCTACAACACCGCCTTTGGCGTCCAGGCATTGAACTTTGAATCGACCGGAGGGAGCAATTCGGCCCTTGGCTACGCGGCCGGATATTCCGACCAGACGGGCGCCTTCAATACGTTCATCGGCGCGAATGCCGATACTTCGAAACCGAATCTGACGCACGCCACGGCGATCGGTGCCGGCGCAATCGTCGGCGAAAGCAATGCCATCGTGTTGGGGGGAATCAATCCAAACGCGGTAAACGTCGGAATCGGCACGTCGCTTCCGGGCTACACGCTGGAAGTTGACGACCATGGAAGTGCCGGTGCTGCGATCGTGGGCATTACAGATTTTGCGAACCACAACGCGATGCTCGGCATGAGTTCTGGAAATGGTTCCAACGGAGGCTACTTCGTCACGAGTGACGTAGTGGGAAGCGGCGTCGTCGGCGTGAACACGGGCGGCGGGAAAGCGGGATATTTCGGCGGCAACGTCGAAGTCAACGGAAACCTGGTAGTGGACGGAACGCTGAGCAAAGCCGGCGGATCGTTCAAGATTGACGACCCGATCGATCCGGCCGGGAAGTATCTATCGCATTCTTTCGTGGAATCGCCGGACATGATGAACATCTATAACGGGAACGTGACGACCGATGCGAAGGGATTCGCCACGGTAACGATGCCGGCGTGGTTTGAGGCGCTGAACGGAGATTTCCGCTATCAGTTGACGACCGTGGGGCAGTTCGCGCAAGCGATGGTGGCCAGGGAAATCGAGAACGGCCAATTCACGATTCAGACCGACAAACCGAACGTGAAGGTGTCGTGGATGGTTACGGGCATCCGTCACGACGCTTGGGCGAACGCGCACCGGATTCCCACGGAAGAAGAAAAACCCTCCAGCGAGCAGGGGCGATATCTGCATCCGGAGTTGTACGGCGCGGGGCCGGACAAATCGGTCGCGGCCTCGGGGCATTCGCTGCCGCAAACGCGCGGCGCCGCAATGGCGCCCGCCGGCGAGCGGTGATGCGATTGCGTCCGACGCAGAGCGAGCGCGATTGGGATTTCCTGATCGCGCTCGTGGCCGCGTTGCACGGTGCTCCGTCACGCTCAGTCCGCGGGGGCTTGGCAAGTGAAAGGAGTGCCGGAACATTGTATGTGAGCGACCAAGAAATCGAGGCGGCAAGTGAGACGGACATTGAAAAGCGAGGGGGAATGACGATGCGAGTTGCGACAGCGATCATTACAGTGTTTGGTATGTATTGCATGGGTGCGGCGACGGCGCGAGCGCAGGTCTCAAGCGAGAACGTGTCGCGGGCTACGGCAGTCGTGGCTGCCCCGGGAGCGCCCGCCACAGAAACTGTGCCGAGGCTCGTGCAATTCAACGGGACGCTGCGGGACGCGGCCGCACGTCCGGTGAGCGGAGTTGTGAGCGTGACGTTTGCGATTTACGCGGAGCAGGATGGCGGGACGGCGCTGTGGAGCGAGACGCAGAATGTGCTGGCGGATACGAACGGGCATTTTAATGTGCTGCTCGGATCGGCGACGGCGAACGGAGTTCCGGCGGAACTTTTCGGAACAGGGCAATCGCGGTGGCTGGGAGTGACGATTGCGAAGCAGGCGGAGATGGCGCGGGTGTTGATGGCGAGCGTGCCGTATGCGCTGAAGGCGGCGGATGCGGATACGTTGGGTGGACTTCCAGCGTCGGCGTATGTGACGACGCAGAGTTTGGCAGCCGCGAGCGTGAAGACGCCAACCGTTACCGGCGGAAACACGACGGTGATTGCAACGCCGCAATCGGCGAGTGCGCTTGCGCCTTCGGGAATTCCGCAGGTGACGCCGACGGGGAGCGGGACGACGGATTTCATTCCGATCTGGACGTCCAGCTCCGCTCTTGGCAACTCGACGATCTTTGAGTCGGCGGGGCTGGTCGGAATTGGGACGACGACACCGGCGGAGACGTTGGACGTGAACGGGAACTCAATCTTTCGAGGATCGTTTCAATTGCCGCCAGGGCATCCGGCGACAGCGTCGAGCGGATACGAATCTCATTCGTTTCAGTTTGAGGCGTCGTCGTACAACAGTTCGACGAAGGTGTCGGACACCGAGGCGTTTGGATTTCGAGCGGAGCCGCTCAACAACAACACGTCATCACCATCCGCGAAGCTGGATCTTTTCTACGGCCCCGGCGGCGGCACGCTCACCGACACGGGCTTGTCGTTCGCGAACAACGGCATCATTACATTCGCTCCTGGCCAAACGTTCACCTCGACCGCGGCCACGTTCAACCAGATCTATTTGCCGAATTCCTCCGGCCCGAACGGCGTGCTGTACATCGGCAATTTTAGATTTCTCGCGAACTACGGCGGCTACACCAACGCGTTCGTGGGCGCCTACTCTGGCAGCGGTTCGGTGGCCAGCACCGCCACGGCGAATACGGCAGTCTGATATTCATCCATGACCAGCCTCACCACCGGCGTCGAAAACACGGCGATCGGCGCTTTCAGCCTGTCCAGCAACGTCACCGGCAACGACAATACCGCCGTCGGCGAGAACACCATGCCGGTTACCACGGGAAGCCAGAACACGGCGCTCGGCTCGTTCGCATCCCAAACGAATCGAACCGGATCGAATGACACGCTGATCGGCTTCGATGCGGACACCAGCAGCTCCAACCTGTTGAACGCCACCGCCATCGGCGCGCGCGCCATCGTCGGCGCCAGCAATTCGCTGGTGCTGGGCGGAACGGGAAGCTACTCGGTCAACGTCGGCATCGGAACCATCACGCCGCGATCGGAGCTGGATATCAGCTCGGCGATTGACAGCACACAGGGCGACAGCCAACCCCCATCGCCCATCGTCACGCTTACAAACACATACGGCGGCAATGCAGCGCAGGTCGGTATCGATTTCAACACTTCGGCGCCTTCGACGGCCCACGCGTACAACCCGAATGCGGAAATCCTGGCGGTTGATAACGGCTCATTTTCCGATTCGATCGAATTTTTCGCCAACGTGCCGGGCGAACCGAACAACGGCCTGTCGTCCACCATGTCGATCGACCCGGCCGGAAACGTCATCATCAACGGAAACCTCAACGTCGGCGGAAACCTGATCAAGGGCGGCGGCTCTTTCAAAATCGACGATCCGATCGATCCGGCGAATAAATATTTGTCGCACTCGTTCGTCGAATCGCCGGACATGATGAACATCTACAACGGCTCGGTGATTCTGAATGCCAAAGGCGAAGCCGTGGTGGAAATGCCGGCGTGGTTCGACGCTTTGAATCGCGACTTCCAGTATCAGTTGACGGCCATCGGCGCGCCGGGTCCGCGGCTCTACATCGCCTCGGAAATTTCCGGCAACCAATTCAAAATCGCCGGCGGCAAAAAAGGCCAGAAAGTTTCCTGGATGGTTACCGGCATCCGGCAGGACGCGTGGGCCAACGCTCATCGCATCCCCACCGAGGAAGCCAAGCCCGCGAACGAGCAGGGATACTATCTGCATCCCGAACTTTTCGGAGCCGGCGCGGAAAAGTCGATTGCCTCGGTGCAAAGTCCGTCAGCAAAAAAGACGGTATCGCAGCACGCGAGCGAGGGGCACTAACTGCGAGAGCTGGCGGCTTTCCGGGCGATCCGGTCGAAGCCCTTGGACCGCGCGGATTTTTCGACCGCGGTAAAGTCGCGCATCGCCGAGCTGGTTTGTCCGGCGCCCTTTTCGCATTGCGCGATGGCGAGGCGCGTTTCGAGTTCGATGCGAAATAGTCCACCCGCGCGCGATTCGGCGAGGATTTTCTCGAGGCCGCTTTTGCAGTCAGCGGTCGGGTCTGGCGATGCGCTCAAGGCGCGGTCCACCGCCAGCGCGAACTCCAACTGCGCGAAGCGATTCTGGCTCTTTTCCGACTTCGGTTGATCGCGCGCCACTTCCGCGGATGCATCGGCGAGCCTGCCTTGCGCTACCAGCGCGTCGATCAGAGCTGTGCCGGCCATGAGTTCATCGTCGGACTGCGATTCATCATGGAATTGATTCTGGCATCTGCGCAGCGTGATTTCGGCGTCCGCAGCGTGGCCCTCTTCGATAGAAACACGAGCCAGGGCGACCTCCGCCTCCGCGATGTACTGCAATTCGGATGTCTGGGTGCGGATGTCGATTGCCTGCTGGTAAGCTTTGCGCGCCGCGGCAAAATCGCCGCGCTGAAAAGAAACGTCGCCCATGCCGGCGAAGGCGAAGGCGACGGTGGATTTATCTCCGATTTGTTCGGCGGCCGCTTTGGCGCGGCCGAATAGGTCCTCGGCGGTGGGAAGATCTCCGCGCTCAAGCGCAATGGTTCCCAAATCGTTCGTCACACCGGCTGCCCCGCTGGCATCTTCCAGTTTCCGGTACGCGGGCACGGCATCCGCGAGCATTTTTTGCGCGTCGCTCAGTTTTCCCTGCTTCAACAGCACGTCGCCCAGATTGTTGGTAGCGGCAGCCTGAGCCGGTAAGTCACCGGTACGGCGAAACTCGACGTCAGCCTGACGGTACAGAGACTCGGCGCGGCGAATGTCCCCCAGGTTCATGTAAGCGCCGGCCATATCGTTCATGGTGCGCGCCGCATTGTTCATCTGGCCCGCTGATTTGTAGATCTCAATGGCTTTTTCGCAATCAGCGACGCTCTCGTTCAAAGATTTTCCGTGAGCCGCGCTCAGCTGGCATAACAGTCCGTAACCGTTCGCTGCGAGATCCGGTGATCTTTCTGTTTCGGCCTTGGCGATCCCTCGCGTAGCGGCAGACTGCGCCGCGGCGAGATCATGATTCATTTGCGCTTCGGCCTCCACGAAATCGATTCGCGGATCATCGCCGACGGGAGGGGGCAGTTGGCGTAACGCGCGAAGTGTAGCCAGAGAATCGGATGGATACACCTTGTACTGCGCGGCAGCCAGTTGCAAACCATAATCGAGATTGTCGGGCCGCATGCGATAGAGCGCCAAATAGGGCTTCACGGCGCCGGGATAATCGAAAATTTTGGTGTGATAGGAGCCCTCCAGCTCTAAGCGCTCTTCGGCGGGCAAACTCCAGGATAGCTCGAGCGAACGCTTGGCCTCGGCGACGGCTTTCGACTCAAAACCCAATCGCGCCCAGGCATCGGCCAAAAATCCATGCGCGAGCGGATACTCTGGATCGGCAGCCACGGCTTTCACGAGAGCGTCTTTCGCGCCGGCGAAATCGAAAATGGCTTGCCGCGCCCGGCCTTCCGAATAGTAGCGAATCGCAGCTTGATTGGAGGGAAGCGAGGCACGCGCGAAGACGGCGTCCTGCGTAGACAGCGAACGCAGGCCTAAGCTCTTTCGCAAATCGGCGCCCGCGCGGGACGCCAATTCGAACAGATCGCTCTCGTTGCCGGCGACGGCGGTCTCTCCAATCGTTTCGCCGGTGGCGGTGTCCTGCAGGCGAGCGTCGAGGCGAATACGGTTGCCTTCGGTCCCGGGCATTACAGTGTACGAGCCGAGTAACACGATATCGGCTCCAGAACGCCTGGCAAATTTTTCCAGGCTGGCCTTGGCCAGCGTGTTCTGCTCGCCTGGCGGCATTTCGCTTTTCGCCACGGCCACGTCTTCATCGGAAACCAGCCGGACGTTACCATCCGATGCGATTTCCGTGCCGACCATCTCCGTGAATGCCTGCGAAACCCACTCTTCGTCGGGGCGATGCGGCAAATCCCGAAAACCCAGGATTGCCACCGACCGTCGCATCGGAGTCGCGGAAGCGCGCGTGACGTTGTCCGCGGCGCCGTCCGGTTGCTTGGCATGCGGGCGAAAAACCCAATACGCGACGGCACCGACCAACACCGCCACAAGAAGCAGAATTCGAATCGCGTGGGTCAGCAAAGCAGTGCTCGAACTTCTTCGCAATTCCGAAGCTCTGGACGTTGTAGGCGCCGGAGTCGCGGGAATCGCAGCGTCGCTGCCGGCCCGTTCGTATGGGGGCAGACTTCGATCAACGGGGGCGAGGAACCGATAGCCTTTTTTCGGAATCGTTTCGATGAATCGCGGGTTCTCTGAATCATCTCCTAGCGCGTCACGGAGTTTGCCGACCGCCACGTTGAGCGACGGGTCAAACTCGACAAAGGTGTTGCCGGGCCAGAGATGGGCCTGGATGGCCTCGCGGGAGATCAGATCGCCGGGATTTTCGAGCAGAAAACACAGCAGCCGAAAGGGCTGTTCCTGCAACTTTACCCGAGTGCCGTTCTTCAGCAGCGTGCCGTTCTGTGGGGAGGCTTCAAACGCTCCGAAGCGGTAAGTAGGACTGTTTCCTGCCGGAAGATTCATGGCTCGCCGATACTGCGCCCAAGGTTCGGGGAGAGTACCATAAACGCGCGTTCTCACACAGTCCGACCGCGAAGCCGTAAAGTAAACTAATCAATATACTTACGCGCGGAGCGTTTGCCACCCGCGAGACGGTTCACGATTGCACGGCCGAAAAAGCGTTCGTGGGTCGTTTCCGGGCTCGATCGATCGGCGCGACCGGGGAACTAAATTGTTGGGCCGTACACCTTCGGCGGCCCCCCGCTGCGGCCCATCCAGAACGTAACGAGCATCCACTGCGCGCCGCCGATCGGATGAATCGGGCGTTTCACCCCGGCGTTTCTGCAGAGACCGACGGGCGTCCACCACAACAGCCAGATTCTCTTCGCACCGAGCGTGTCTGCCTAAATTCGGGACGACAGTTTCAAGCGGCGAACCCGATCACCTGAGTTTGTCGCGAGCGCAGGCCGCTCGTTCGGAATCGCCGTCTGCCGGCGATTTGATTTCTCGATGCTGGAAATTCGTCGCGCGAATCGAGCCGTTTATAAACGGTTATTATGAGCGACGTAGATGAGTCGATACTGAATCGAGTGTTCGCGAACGGAACGCCTGCTGCCGTAAATCCAAAAGTCGCGCAATCGATTGGCTATGCGCAGGAATCGCTCCAAGCTCAAAAATCGAACAAAACGGCGCATTGTAGGCTTTTTTGCTCGCTCCAACAAGGGCCCTCTCATCGCTCGAAGATCGACGCGAGCGGGCTACCGACGTACGCGACGCGCTGCGAGCCGTGAAATCTCTTGACAAAGGATTCTGCCTTCCACTATAACGCTGGCAATTGGAATAAGCGGTTAGAAGCAAGACCGCTTTTCACCTGGCTGTCTTCGCCGCGAGAAATGGGAAGCCGTCCACAACGAATGCAACGCGTCGAAGCGGCCAGTCAGAACGCTCGGTAAACTGGGAGGGGGGATGCGAAATACGGGAATCCGCCGTTGTTGTTTGTGGTTGGTGGTTGTAAGCCTCGCGCTCTTCACGTGCGCACAAATCTTCGCTGGCGTAACGGCCAGCATTTCCGGCACGGTTGTCGATCCATCCGGCGCTGCCGTGGCCGGCGCATCGGTAACCGCGACGAACGTGGATACCGGAGTCGGCGTAACGCAAACCACGAACACACAGGGTTTCTATTCCTTCCAGTCTCTACCGCTCGGCACGTACACCATTGACGTGGGCAAGGCCGGATTCAAGGCTTACCGCCAGACCGGACTGGTGCTCGACGTAAACTCGGCGCTGGTCGTGGATGTGAAGCTCCAAGTGGGCGAAGCGACCGAGAAAGTGGAAGTTCTCGCGGGCGCTCTGCACGTAGATACGGAAAGCACGCAGATGGGCGAAGTCATCACCGGCAAGGAGATGACCGACGTACCGCTGGTGACTCGCAGTTACACCGATCTTTTGGCTTTGCAGCCGGGCGTGATTTCGTCGGCTTCTCAGATGACCGGCGCGTACGCCGGGCCGTTTATCTCCGCGGGATTTGCCGCGCCGTTGGTGTCGGGCGATTTGAACTCCGGCGCGCTTTCGGTGAACGGCATGCGCGAGTCGGAAAACGGATTCATCCTGAACGGCGTGATCGTCCAGGAAACCGGATTCTCCGGCGCGGGCGCGATTCCCAACCTCGATTCCATCGCCGAATTCCGCATCCTGACCAACAACTACGACGCGGAGTACGGAAACTATTCGGGCGGACAGATCAACGTGGTTACCAAGTCCGGCACGAATGAATTCCACGGCAATGTGTTCGAATTCCTTCGAAACACTGACTTTGACGCGGCCAACTATTTCGACCAGGGAAGCCGCGGCGCGTACCACCAAAATCAGTTTGGCGGAACGATTGGCGGTCCAATCAAGAAGGACAAAATTTTCTTCTTTGCGGACTATCAGGGCAACCGCGTAATTCAGGGAATTACCGAACGCATTACCGGCGCTCCCACGACGGCTACGGAATCGGGCGACCTTTCGTCTTTGGCGGGTAGCTTTGTGAACTCGAACGGAAATCCCACGACGGTGACCGGTGCGGCATGGGCCTCGCAATTGACCACCCAACTCGGCCAGCCCGTGACGGCCGGCGAACCGTACTACGTGGCCGGATGCACCACGACGGCGCAGTGCGTTTTTCCGAACGCACAGCTCTCACCGACGGCATTCAATCCCATCGCTGCGAATTTGCTGCCGTATATTTTGCCGGCCAACGGGACGAACAGCGCGGGCCTTCCCACCTATACCACCAACGCGGGCGCAACGAATTTGAGCGACAACAAATTCAGCGGCCGCGTGGATGCAAACTCCGGACTGGGTCTTCTGACCGCTTACTACTATTGGGATCGCTATAACCGCATCGATCCGTACTGGCCCGGCAACGCACCGCTCTATCCGGGATTCGAAGTGGACGGAAAGGGCCAGACGCATAACGTAAACCTCGGCGACACGAAGACGCTCAGTTCGTCGGCCGTGAACGAATTCCGCATCGGTTATTTCCGGCTCGATACGAAATTCAATCAACCCAGCGGTGGAACCGGCGTAACGCTGGCAAGTTTGGGTTTTGCTTCCGGAGCGGGAGGCGCGCCGGGTATCGTGCCGCTGGTGCCAAGCCTGGAAGGCGTCCCCGAAATCGACTTCAACGATTTCGTGATCGGCGTTCCCAGCCGCCCCAACGGTTTGATCGAAAACATTTATCAGGTTCTGGACAACTACAGCAAAGTGATCGGAACGCACACGCTGAAATTCGGCGGCCAATACCATTTCGACCAACTGGAAGAAGACCTGATCGACAACGTCTCGAACGGAAACTTTTTCTTCGGCAGCAACTTCAACGGCCAACCGAGCGAAACCGGCAGCGACTTTGCCGACTTCCTGCTCGGCGCGCCGAGCCAGTTCGTGCAAGGGCAGTCGTTCCCTTCGTACGGCCAGAATTTTTATTTCGGGCTGTATGCGCAGGATAGCTGGCGCGTGAAGTCGAACCTCACGTTCAACTATGGCTTGCGTTACGACGTGAGCGCTCCGTTCAAGGAAAAGTACAACCAGATTCAAACTTTGATTCCCGGCGAGCAATCGCTCGTGTTTCCCGGTTCGCCGACTGGCTGGGTATTCCCGGGCGATCCGGGAGTGCCAAGCACGCTCGCTCCGACGAAGTGGAACAATTTCGCTCCGCGGCTGGGTCTTGCCTATTCCTTCGGCGATCACGAGGGGATGCTCGGCAAGATTCTCGGTAACGCCTCAAACACCAGTATTCGCGCCGGATGGGGCATGTACTACAGCACGTTTGAAGGCGCGACGGACTTCAACGAAATCGGCGATGCTCCGTTTGGAAATTACACCGGTCAATCCGAGCCGACGTTTGCCGCTCCTTTCACGAATCGGGCTGCGGGAACGTCAATCACCAACTTTTTCCCGGCGCCGAATCCGCCGCTGCATTTTTCACAGAAGAATCCGGCCAGCGGATATCCGTATGACAATTTGACGGACTTCTTCGGCGCATTCGGAACGATCGGCAGCTCGCCCGCGTTCTACAACAAGAACAAGCTTCCGTATGCCGAACAGTACGAGCTCTCGATCGAACGTCAAATTACGAGCGCGGACCTGCTGACGGTAAGCTACGTAGGCACACAAGGACACCGGTTGCTGTCGTCGCTCTCGGCAAACCCGGGCGACCCGGCCACTTGCTTGAGCGTCAGTCAGCCGAGCGAAGTGATGGCCGGAACTCCGACCTGCGGGCCGGGCGGTGAAAATAATATCTACACGCGAGCGAACGGAACGCTGGTGATCGGCACGCGTCCGAATTTTCCGGGCGTCGTGCTTCCCGGTGGCACGCCGATTGTGCCGTTCGGTAACGATTCGTACTTCATCACGGCCGGCACCTCGGCCTATAACTCGGCGCAGATCAACTATCGCCACACCAGCGGACGGCTTCAAATGCTGGTCGGCTACACGTTCAGCAAGGCGATCGACGATTCGTCCGGTTACGGCGAACAGATCAACCCCTTCAACTCGCGGTTGAGCCGCGGACTATCGGCCTTCGATAGCACGCACAATTTCGTGGCCAGCTACAGCTATCGCCTGCCGATCGATAAGATTGACGGTCCGAAGCGGTTGACCAACGGATGGTCCGTCAGCGGAATCACCCGGTTCTCGACCGGCTTGCCCGTAACCATGGTCGAAACCGACGACCAGTCGCTGCAAGGAACGGGATTCGGCGGACCCATCACGCTTCCGGCGGACACGCCGAACTTTGTTGGGCCGCTCGACATCACCGATCCGCGCAAGACCGGCGGACAGTACTTCAGCCCCGCGGCGTTTGGTCCTTCGGCGCTGGGAACCGAAGGCGACTCGGGCCGCCGCTTCTTCCACGGTCCCGGGATCAACAATTGGGATTTCGCGCTGCTGAAGGACACGGCCATCAACGAGCGTTTCAACATTCAGTTCCGGGCTGAGTTTTTCAACTTGTTCAATCACACTCAGTTCCTGACTCCGATTGGGATTACGGGTTTCAACGCGGGCGTTGCGACATCGAGTTCGTTCGGCCAGGTTTCCGGTACGATGCCGGGCCGCATCGGGCAATTGTCGCTGAAGCTGAACTTCTAGTTCGTTCAGGCGCCTGCGCAGCGAGAGCTACCGAAAACCCCTTGGCGGCCGATTTTGCGGCGGTCGCCGAGGGGTTCTTCACGAAGCGACGGATTTTTTCAGCCGCAACGCAGGCGTTGCAAAGAGCGGAATGTCATGGTGGCCACTGGTGTGCTCGCGGCGACGTTGGTGGAGCCCGGGCGATACGAAATTCGCGAATATCCGCTGCCGGAACCAGCTCCGGGATGCGTGCTGGTGAAGATGGAGCTATCCGGAATTTGTGGAACGGACAAGCATACGTACCAGGGGTACACCACGCAGTACGGCGGGCGGAAGCTGCAGTTCCCGATTATTCAAGGCCACGAAAATGTGGGCACGATCGCGGCGATCGGCGGCGCGGGAAAGTACGCGGATTTTGAGGGGTTGCCGCTTCAGGTGGGCGACCGCGTGGTCGTGGGCGCGAATGTTTGTTGCGGCGAGTGCTACTACTGCCGCCACGATTTTCCTTACTACTGTTGCGAGAACACGACGGATTACGGCAACAACCTGAGCGCGAAAGACGCTCCGCATCTTTTCGGCGGCTGGTCGCAGTACATGTACATTGTTCCGGGAAGTTTTCTGGTGAAAGTTCCGGACGAGTTGCCCTCGGAAATCGCCGTACTGACGGAAATTTTTGCTGTGTCGGCGGGACTCGATCGAGCGAAACAAATGTCGGCATTTCCGAACGAATCGTTCCGGTTCGACGACACGGTGGTGGTGATGGGCGTGGGGCCGCTCGGGATGTGCTTCCTCATGAAAGCACGCATGCTCGGCGCAGGGACGATTATCGCGGTGGATTTATCGGACTACCGGTTGAATTTCGCGAAGCGGCTGGGAGCCGACCATGCGATCAACGCGAGCAATGTTTCCGCCGCGCAGCGGTTGCAGCTGGTGAAAGATCTGACGCACGGCCGCGGCGCGGACATGGTGATCGAATGCGCGGGAGTTCCGGCCGCGGTTCCTGAATCGCTGGACATGCTTCGCATCGGCGGACTGCTTGTGGAAGCGGGGAACTTTTCAGACCTGGGCGAGGTGCCGATCAGCCCGCATCGCCAGCTCTGCGCGAAAAATGCGCGCATCCTGGGAGTGGGCGGAGAAGAACCGGCGGCGTATGGGCCGGGGATGCGGCAGATGGCGCGTTATATGAAATCTTATCCGCTAAGGGAATTTGTGACGCATCGCTACGGATTGCGCCAGGTGGAAGCGGCGATGCAGAAATCCACGGAACCGGATTCGATGAAAGTCGTGCTCGATCCGTGGAACCAGGATTCTCGAACGATTCAGTGAAAATTCCTTCGTAACGACAGAGGCCCGACATGACCGACAGCAACGCGCGATTCAAGTTTGCATCCGCTCCGGATAGCTGGGGAGTGCTCGACTATCCCGGACCGTCGTGGGAACAATCCTACGAGAAGATGCTGGATGAGATGGAACAGGCCGGCTACACCGGATCGGAGCTGGGCCCCTACGGATTTTTCCCCACCGATCCGAAAGTTCTGCAGCCGCAACTGGAAAAGCGGCACCTGAAACTGCTGGCGTCGTTCGTTCCCGTGAAGATGACCGATCCCAACGCGGGCAAAGCGGTGATCGAGCGTATCCGCAAGGTCGGCAGTTTGCTGGCCGCGCTGAAGGCTCCGTTTCTGGTGTTCGCAGACGATCAATCGAATGAACGCAACGCCTATTCAGGCCGCGTGTACGATAAAGGATGTCCCACGCTGACCGCCGAGCAGTGGAAGCACATCGGCAAGATCACGGCCGACGCCGAAAAAGTGGCGAATGAGTTCGGACTCGACCTCGTGTTTCACCCGCACGTCGCCACCTACGTGGAAACGCCCGAAGAGTGCGAGCTTTTCTTCGACGCGACGTCGCATACCAACGTGGGGCTTTGCCTCGACACCGGGCACTGCGTCTACGGGCATGGCGACTCCGTGAAGGAAGCCGAAAAGTATAAAGACAAGCTTCGCTTCGTTCATATTAAGGATTGCGATAACAAAGTGCTGGAACTGGCGCGGCAGAACAAATGGACGTTTGAAGAAGCCATCGAACACAAAGTGTTTACCGTGATCGGGCAGGGCGACATCGACTTTCCTGCATTTTTCCGCACCTTGGTGAAGAACGGCTATTCCGGCTGGTCGGTCGTCGAGCAAGACGTGAAATTCGGCGCGACGCCCATCCCACCGGCGGAAAGCATCGCCGCCAGCTTGAAATATTTGAACGGAGTGGTAAAGGGGCTGGGCGCGGCAGCTTCGTTGTAGTTTAAAAGCGGTCAGCCGAATCGCGCGCACAACGAACGACTCTTTTGGGGAAATCGAGAATGCGGAAGCTGGGAATGGGAGTGGTAGGCGTTGGGGAGATGGGACGGCGGCACGCCGAAAACCTGCGCCGAAACGTACCGAACGCGAAGCTTGTTGCGATTGCCGATGTGTCGCAGGAGCGAGGCAAGCAAGCGGCCGCCGAACTCGAGATCGATCATTTCTACGGCACGATCGACGCGATGCTCGAAAACAAAGAGGTCGAAGCGGTCCTGATCGCTACCCCCGATAAGTTTCACGCGCCGGCTGTGGTGGTGGCAGCGCGCGCGGGGCGCGACATTCTATGCGAGAAGCCGCTGGCATTGACGCTGGCGGATGCCAGGTCGGCGCTCGACGCGGTTGCGCAAGCGGGCGTGCGGTTGCAGATGGGTTTCATGCGCCGCTACGACCCGCCTTACGTGGCGGCAATGAAGCGAATCGAAGCGGGAGAGATCGGCACGCCTGTAATTTTCAAGTCCGTGGGACGGGATAAGGACCAACCGCCGATCGCTGCCTATGAATCCGGTGTGAACGGCATGATTTTTTACACCAATACGATTCACGATTTCGACCTGGCGCGATGGCTGATGCGCGACGAAGTCACCAACGTGCACGCGTTCACCACGAGCGCGATTCGTCCGGAAGTGGCGAAGTACGGCGACGTGGTGGCGAGCGTCGTGAACCTTCAATACAAGAAGGGCGCGATTGGCAACGTCGAGTCGTATGCGCAGGCCGTCTATGGTTACGACGTGCGGACCGAAGTGATTGGTTCAAAGGGCTCGATTCTGATCGGCAGCGTCGAGAAAACTCCCGCGGTTTTCCTGGCGGCCCACGGCGGACAAACGATCCTGGCCGATCATTTTCTTTCCCGATTTGCCGAGGCGTACCTGGAAGAAGTGAAGGATTTCGTTCAGACCATCCTGGATGGCCGGACACCGGTGATTTCCGGTGAAGACGGACTGAAAGCTCTGGCAATCGCGGTAGCGGCCGAGGAATCGCACAGGCAATCGAAGCCGGTGGCGCCGGAGGTTTGATCGACCGGAACGACGGCGCGCCCCTGCCGCGGCTTGGCGGAAGCGTCCGGTCAAGCGAGTGCGTATGACGACTCACACGAACACCACCTACAAAAGCCCGCTGCATAAGATGACTCAAACGACGCCGACGGTTTTATGGAACGACTCGGCGTCCGTCGAAGAATTGAAATATTCGATCGAGCATGGCGCCGTGGGGGCCACGTGCAACCCGGTAATCGTCCTGTCCGTGCTGAAAAAAGAATTGAAGACGTGGAAGGATCGCATTCGCGCGCTGGTAACGGAAATGCCGACTGCCACGGAAGACGAAATTGCCTGGCAGGTGGTGCGGGAAATGTCGGTGCAAGCGGCGCAGCTGCTGCGCCCCATTTTCGATGAACAGAAAGGAAAAAACGGAAGGCTTTCGATTCAGACCGATCCGCGTTTGTTCCGCGACACCCGCGCGATTTTGGCGCAGACGATCGAATTCAGCAGACTTGCTCCGAACATGATCGTGAAGATTCCAGCGACATCCGCGGGAATACCGGCGATTGAGGAAGCAACGTATCAGGGCGTCAGCATCAACGCCACCGTCAGCTTCACACTTCCCCAGGCGCTGGCCGTGGCGGATGCCGTGGAGCGGGGCCTGCGTCGCCGCGAAAAAGAGGGCAAAGAGATTGCCGGCATGGGTCCGGTGTGCACGATTATGGTCGGGCGGCTCGACGATTGGTTGAAAGTGCTGATGGAAAAGCATGGCATCGCCATCGATCCGGGATATTTGGAATGGGCGGGCGTCGCGGTGATGAAAAAAGCGTATCGCATTTATCGCGAGCGCGGATACCGCACGCGCTTGCTTTCCGCGGCGTTTCGCAATCACATGCACTGGAGCGAATTCATCGGCGCCGACATGGTGATCTCGCCGCCGCACGCATGGCAGGTTCGCTTCAACGGCAGCGACGTCGATGTGCGGTCGCGCATTGGCGACCCGGTGAAGCCGGAAATCGAAAGCGAACTCTTGAAGAAATTTCCCGATTTTCGCCGGGCCTTTGCCGAAGATGGCTTGACTCCTGCGGAATTTGACTCATTTGGACCGACGCGGCGGACGCTCCGGCAGTTTATTTCTGCATGCCATGATTTAGATGCAGTGGTTCGCGACGTTTTGATTCCCGATCCAGACGCGGCCTAAAGCCGCCGTCCAAAGCGCGCGGCCGGCTGGAATCACTCAATGGAGGTTTTCACGTGGGCAAACTAGCCATTACCGGCGGTGAACCGCTGCGCAAGGCGCCTTTCACCGCATGGCCGATCTCAACGCACGAAGAGGCCGCTGCCTTGCAGGACGTGCTCACCAGCACAAAATGGGGCGGGCAGCCGTTTCCGGGAAAGTATGCCGCGTCCTTCGCCGCGAAATTCGCCGAGTTCCACACCGCGAAATACGCGCAATGCGTGAACACCGGAACGGTCGCGATTCAAGCGGCGCTGAAGGCCATCGGGATTCAGCCCGGCGACGAAGTGATCGTGCCGGCCTATACCTGGGAAGGCACGGTGGGACCCGTCCTGTTAGTGAACGCCATCCCCATTTTCGTGGACGTCGATCCGGAAACGTATTGCCTGGACGCCAAACGAATTGAAAACGCGATTACGCCGAAAACAAAAGCGATTCTCCCCGTGCATTTGGGAATGCGGTTTGCCGATATGGACGAAATTCTTCGCATTGCGAAGAAACACAATCTAAAAGTCGTGGAGGACTGCGCGCACGCGCACGGCGGAATGTGGAACGGCAAAGGCGCGGGATCGATGGGTGATCTGGGCGCGTTCAGCTTTCAATCGAGCAAGCTGATCACCTCGGGCGAGGGCGGAGCCGTCATCACGAATAACCTCGAGTACCTGGAACTCGTGCAGAGCTACATCAACGCCGGTCGCGCGAGTCTGACCGACCAGTTTCATCACCGGACGATTGGATTCAACTACCGGCTCGGCGAGTTTCAGGCGGCCGTGCTCGGACCCCAACTGGATCGATTGCCGAAACACGCCGCGACGCGCGAAAAGAACATGAAGCACTTCGAATCGCGCCTGAAGGGAACGAAAGGAATAGGCCTCTTGAAGCCCGAGCCGCGGATCACCCGGATGGCTCCGTACGGGTATGTGATGAAATATTTCGCCGAGCAGGTAAATGGAATTCCACGCGCCAACTTTGTTGCGGCGCTCCAGCTCGAGGGAATTCCGTGCGACGGCCTGTTTTACGAGCCGGTTTACAAGAGTTCGCTGTTCCCGGTGAAGGCATCGGATTTCCCGGCCCTCAGTTGGGGGCGCGAAAAGCCGCTCGACTTGCGCACGGCGTTTTCGTGCCCGGAATCCGAGAAGGCCGCTTATCACGAAGCCGTCTGGTTTCCGCATCAGCATTTTCTGGGAAGCATCGAGGATGTCGATGCCATCGCCAACGCGATCCACAAGGTTCTCGAAAATATCGAAGAGTTGCGCGGATTGGATCACAAAGCAATTCGAAATCAGAAGCTTGGCCGCGCCGACCGCGAAAGTTAGGTTTTCCGGTCGATGCCAGCTGCCAGGAAACTCGGATTCGCCGTTGTGGGTCTCGGCAAGATCGCCGAACACGCGGTGCTGCCCGGTTTTCTGAACTGCAGACGGGCGAAGCTTGTTGCGGTCGTCAGTCGTGACGCGAAAAAGGCCAAGCGATTCGCTCGGAATTTTAAGGCTCCCTTCCATTATTCGACGGAAGACTTTGCGTCCTGCCTGAAGAATCCTGAAATCTCCGCGGTTTATATCGCCACGCCGCCCGGCACGCATGCGGAGTTTGCGTGCATGGCCGCGGCAGCGGGCAAGCACGTGCTCTGTGAAAAGCCGCTTGCCGCCACGACGGCGCAGTCGCTTGAAATCGTCGAAGCATGCCGAAAATACAACGTCCGTCTAATGAACGCCTATCGAAAATATTTTGAGCCGAGTACCGTTTATCTGAAGCGGCTGATCGAAGCGGACGTGCTCGGCCGGATCGACATGATTCACACTTCGTTCAGCGAGAGGTTCAGACCGCGTATTTCTCAACCGTGGCTGATCGATCCGAAACTGTCGGGCGGCGGACCGCTTGCCGATCTGGGCATTTACTGCGTGAATTCCGGGCGATGGCTTGCGGGCGAGGATCCCGTCCAGGTTACCGCTCAATCGTGGCGCGATCCGGGCACTGGCAAAGTGGAGCAGGGAATCACGTTTCAAATGACCTGCCCGAGCGGCTTGGTGATCCAGGGCAGCTCAACGTTCCGGCCCGCGATTTCATCCTTTATATATGTACAGGGAACCAAAGGCTGGGCGATGCTGGCGCCGGCGTTCACATTCGACGAAGAGCGCGAGTTGACCGTGAAGGTCGGCGGGCGCATGAAAACCACAAGCTTCCCGGTGATGGACGAATTCGCGCTGGAGATCGACGCGTTCGCTGCCGCTGTGCTCGACAATCAACCAATCGAACCGGATGGCGTGCAGGGCCATCGCGACATGATCATTCTCGCCGCGATTTACCAAGCCGCGAAATCGCACAGGCCTGTCGCGGTGAACTACGGAGTCCGTCGATTTTCGCCGCTACGCGTCCGAGAAGTCGATCAGCTTCGGACGTGATTTGTATCCGCGCGTTTTGTAAGCCCCGTACGCAATCCCCACCGCGAGCCAGACCAGTCCCGCATATTTCGTCCACGCTTGCAGGCTCGCCAGCAGAATAAAGCAAAACACAATTCCAAACGCCGGAACGAAAGCATCGACGAAGAATTCGCGTTGTCCCACCGCTTCGCGCGAAAACCAGAAATGACGGAGCGCCGCAAGATTCACTCCGATGAAAGCCAGCAGCGCACCGAACACAACGACTTCCACCGAGTGTTCCCATGGAATCGTAACCGTTCCGATATAGGCCAGCACTCCGATGAACCAAAGATTGAAGACCGGATTGCTCTTCTTCGGACTCAAGTATCCGAAGAATCTGCGGGGTATCACGTCGTCGCGGCCCATGCTGTACAGCAGCCGCGATGCGCCGACGTGGCCTGCGAGTCCGCAAGCGATGCTGGAAATCAAAAGCATCACTCCGTACGCGGCGAAGAGCGCCGGTCCGCTGGCCACGCGGGCTACGTCCATGAATGCCGTCTCGGGATTTGTAAGCGTGGTGTAGTCCGGCCAGACGCGCTGGGCGAAATACGCTTGCAGTCCGCTGAACAGCCCGGTGAACACGACGACGAGGACGGACGCAAGCAGCACGTTTCGCTTCGGATTTTTCACCTCTTCGGCAAGAATCGAGACGCCGTCAAAGCCGATAAAGACCATCGCGGCGAGAGAGGTTCCCGCTGCCAGCGCGCGCAAATTGAATGTATGAGGATTGTAGATCGCTTGTGCGGACAAGAGTCCGCCGAAGCCCTGATGCAACACGATGTGACGGAATGCTTCGGCGAAAAATATCGTCGTCACGATGAGCATAAAGCCCAGCAGAACTTCGTTCGTGCGCGCCGTGAAACGGATTCCCTGAACCGCCATCACGGTAATCAAACCGACGATCAGAGCGGCCAGGATTGCAAAGGGAATTCGCGGCGTCATCCGCTGGATCGCGAGCACGGCATACAAGGCGTTTTGAATGGGCTGAAATAAATACTCCAGAAACATGGCCCATCCGACCACAAACCCGAAATGCGGATTCAATTCGCGGCTGATGTAGGTGTAAACGGAACCGGAAGAGGGATACACACTCGCCATGCGGCCAAAACTTACGGCCGTGGCGGACATGGCAATCATCGCCAGCAAGAGTGTGGCAACGGTGTGGCCGTGCGACAGCACTTGCCCCTCGCCAAACAGCGGGACGGCGGCAATCGGCGAAGTAAGAATCACGCCATAATAAATCAAATCCCACAGGCTCAGCACGCGCTTCAGGTGAGGCTGGGCCGCCGTTGTTGTTTGAGCCGCGCCGTTCGGAGTTGCCACCGTCACCTCTGCGAATGGAGCAGTCTATGCCACCTGAGAGTCACGGCCAACCCTTTCGAGGAGCTCCACGCCAAACCGTTCAGCGGATCGCCGAAAGTTTAGAACTTTCGCGACCATTCCTTGGGCCAGCGTTCGACGACGACTTTCTTGTCGGTATAGAACTCCACAGCATCGCGGCCTTGTCCGTGGAGCACGCCGAGGAAACTGTCGCGCCAGCCGCTGAAAGGAAAATACGCCATCGGCGCGGCGACTCCGATGTTGATGCCAACGTTGCCCGCTTGCACTTCGTAGCGGAACTTTCGCGCCGCAGCGCCACTACTGGTGAAGATCGAAGCCATGTTTCCGTACGGGCTGCGAGAAAGAATCTCAATCCCATCTTCCAGCGTATTTGCGTGCACCAAACTCAGCACCGGCCCGAATATCTCCGTGGTTGAGAGCGCGCTGGCGGCGGGCACGTTATCGAGCAACGTAGGCTTCAGGAAATTTCCCTTTGCCGACGCCCCATTCGTGGATCGGCCGTCGAGCAGAATCGAAGCGCCATCCGCTGCTCCCTGCGCGATCAAACCTTCAATGCGCGTTTTACTCTCTTGGGTGATTACCGGGCCCATCTGGACTTCGCTATCGAGGCCGTTGCCGACGCGAATGGAACTCGCGATTTTGGCAATTTCCTGCGTGAATTCCTTCTGTGCCTCTCCTACGGTGACCGCCACAGAAACCGCCAGGCAACGCTGGCCGGCGCATCCGAAAGCGCTGTCACCTACAATGCGCGTGGTGGTTTCGAGATCGGCGTCCGGCAGAATCAAGACGTGATTTTTCGCGCCGCCCTGGCATTGCACTCGCTTGCCATGCTGCGCGGCCTGCGCGTAAATGTACTTTGCCACCGCCGATGAGCCGACAAAACTAATCGCTCGCACCTCGGGATGCGCGAGCAGGCCGTCCACCGATGGTTTGCCGCCGTGCAGTAAATTCAAAACTCCCGGCGGAAGCTTCAGCGATTCCATTAATTCAAACGTGCGCACTGCCGTAAGCGGGACGCGATCGGATGGTTTTAGTATGAACGTGTTGCCGCACGCGATTGCGTAGGGCAGGAACCAGAAGGGAATCATAGCCGGGAAATTGAATGGCGTGATCGCCGCCGTCACGCCGAGCGGCTGGCGAATCATCATTTCGTCGATGCCCGATGCGACGTCCTCGAGGTTGTAGCCCTGCATCATCGTGGGAATTCCGCAGGCGACCTCGACGTTTTCGATTGCGCGGCGCAGCTCGGCGCGCGATTCGGTGATCGTCTTCCCATTTTCCTCTGTGCACACGCGCGCCAGTTCGTCGATGTGGTCTTCGAGAAGTTGTTTCAGCTTGAACAAATACTGGATGCGGTCTTCCGGCGGCGTGCGGCGCCACGCGGGATAGGCGAGTGCGGCGGATTTTACGGCCGCGTCCACGTCCTCTCGCTCTGCCTGCGGGACGCGGGCAAGCAGCTCGCCGGTCGCCGGATTCATGACGTCGAGAAAGCTTTTATGCGCTGGCGGATGCCACGCTCCGCCGTAATAGTGGCTCAGTTCGCGGATGGAAGTCATTGCCGCTCCGTTCGATTTCGTCGCGTGCTCAACGGCAGGCCGGCTCACGGGCCGGGCCTCCGCCGTAAGGTATCACAAAAGCGCTTATCTGGACCGCAAGAAGATGGCTACATCGCAGGGTCGGATGAGTGCTCGTAGCGAAGGCGGATGAATTCACCAGGAACAGGCCGTCTGAGTTGCCGCTGGGGAGACACCGTTCGCCGGCAGGAGGCTCCGCCTCGCGCAGATGTCTCTTGACATCGCAGCACCCTGTGCAATATAAGGCTAGAAAACATAACCGCTTAGATTGGATCACGGGGCGCCGGCCGGACGCGCTTCACCGGTTCGATCGAGGTTCACAGTACCGAGATTTCGCTCGAGCGAGGAAAGGTCGTCTGATGTCCACGCGGGAACAAGTTGTGCGGTCGCGCGGCCTGCCGGTGGGTGAACCCGGAGTCCTCACTCATTTCACGCGCGAATCCGTCGGCTGGCAGTGGATGAGTTTCTCGGTGCGGCGACTGCTGCCCGGGGACACGTGGACTTGCCACCATGCTCAGGAAGAAACGGCGTGCGTCTTGTTGTCGGGCGTATGCCAGGCGAAGTGGGGCAAGGAATCGCGCGAGATTGGAAAACGCGCCAACGTTTTTGACGGACTGCCCTACGCGCTCTATGTGGCTCCCGGCGACCGTGCCGAATTTACGGCGAAGACGATCTGCGAAATTGCCGAGTGCCACGTTCCGTCAAATGCGACGCATCCCTCGCGCCTGGTAACTCCCGACGATGTTTTCTCAGCACTTCGCGGCGGCGAGAATATTTCGCGCCAGGTGGTTGATGTGATGCGGCCGGATTTTCCCGGCGACCGGTTGATGGTGATCGAGGTTTATACACCGGGGGGAAATTGGTCGAGCTTTCCGCCGCACAAGCACGAAGTTCACAATCCGCCGCGGGAAGTCGATCTGGATGAGATTTATTATTACCGGATGAATCATCCGAACGCCTTCGCGCTGCAGCGGCTGTATTCATCCGACGGAAAATCCGACACGGTGATCACGGCGCGCGATAACGACACAGTGTTGGTTCACGATGGCTATCATCCTGTGGTCGCGGGACCTGGGTACGATGTGTACTACTTGAATTTTCTTGCCGGGAGCGCTCGCGCTCTCTCTGTTACGGAGGACGCGAGACACGTCTGGATCAAAGACACCTGGAAGGAATTTGACAGCCGCCTGCCGTTGGTCGGACCCTCTTCGCCGAAGAAGTAGAAATCTTACAATTCGCCGCCGCGCGCCGGGGTTTTCCGCACATTGCGCAAAAACCCGCACGAATCGCGCACCCGCAGTTGGGGCTGCAACGTGACGGTTCGCGGCCGGCTCTTGTCGCCCTGGATTCGATCGAGCAGTAGGCTTACGGACGAATCGCCTAATTCGTATTTCGGCAGCTCGATGGTCGTGAGCCTGGGCGTGAAGCAGCCCAGCCATGGATAATCGTCGAAACTCACGATTCCGAAATCCCCAGGACAGCTCATTCCAATTTCGTTGGCGGCGCTCATCAGCCCGACGGTCATCAGATAATTTGTCACCAGCACGGCGTCGGGGCGCAGCGGCAGCAACGCCAAACCGGCACGGTGCCCTGAATCGATTCGGTAATCGCCTTCGACCACCAAACTCGGATCGACCGGCAAGCCTGCTTCCTCGAGCGCTTTTTGATATCCCAGGCGGCGCGCGTTCGCATTGCTCACATGCAGAGGACCGCCGACCAGCGCAATCCGCCGGTGTCCATTGCGGATCAAATGAGCCACCGCATCATGCGCGCCCTTTTCATCGTCCGTCTGTACCACGTCCGCTTTCAGCCCCGGATACGTACGCATCAGTAACACGATCGGAATGCCGGCGTCGCTCAGCATCTTGCGTTGAGAGGGAGAAAGCTGGCCGGGCGTTTTGTTGAGGATGATCCCGTCCACTCGCTTCGAGATCAGCAGGTCCAGATAGAGAGCTTCTTTGTCTTCTTTGTCGTCGCTGTTGCAGAGCAGCACGCTGTAGCCCGCTTTTTGCGCCGCGTCTTCGGCGCCGCGCACGATGGCCGGAAAAAACGGATTGGCAATGTCGGTGACGACCATCCCGATCGTGTTGGTCTTGTGTTTTGCCAGGCTGCGCGCGAGCAGATTCGGACGATAGTTCAGCTTGCTTACCGCCGCGGCCACGCGCCGCGCGAGCGTGGCGCTCACCCAGGTCTTATTGTTGATGACTGCCGAGACCGTGAACACCGATACCTTGGCTTCGCGTGCCACGTCGTAAATGCTCGGCGCCTTCGATCCGGGGGCGCGCTTGCGTGTGGTTTTCTTTGGCATGATGGGCGGGAATTTGTGTTGTCGCGATGCGTGCGAACGGCGCTAAACGTACGACAAAACGCCAACGGTGTCAAAGCGGCACGCATCCCGCTCGCGGAGTCGTTGTTCGCGGGGCTTTCGCATCCGGATTCGCGCGCCTCGACCTCGAAAGGCCATCCTACGTGGATATAAGCGCTTTTTACAGCAGAAAATTGTAGCTGGCCGCGATGAATTGCAGTATGCTGCGCCGTCTCAAGGGCCAGGCTACCGTTTGACCGCCAACTCACCTCCGACCGTTTCGCATCTGCCCGGCGCTCCCAAAGAGCGTATGCCCCGGAAGTTGGGCCTCCTCAACGCGATTTCCATCAACATGTCCAACATGGTGGGAACCGGACCGTTCATCACCGTCCCGGCGATCATCGCGACGATGGGCGGACCGCAGGCTCTTTTGGCATGGGCCGTGGGAGCTTTGCTGGCGATTGCGGACGGTTTGGTGTTCGCCGAACTCGGGTCGGCCATTCCTGCTTCCGGCGGGTCGTATATTTTTCTGCGCGAAACGTTTGGCCGCAACCACTGGGGCCGGATGCTCGCCTGGGTTTTCGTCTGGCAATTTCTCTTCAGTGGCACGCTCGAAATCGCCACCAGCAGCATTGGAATGGCGGAGTATGCGGGGTTCATGTGGCCCGGGCTTTTGAAATATGCCTGGGGAATAAAAATTCTGGCAGCCGCGGTCACCGGATTTGCGATGCTCGCGCTGTACCGGAAAATTCAAGATATCGTAAAACTCATGCTGGTGTTGTGGATCGGCATGCTGCTCACCGCCGCGTGGGTGATCGTTACGGGTTTCGCGCACATCAATCCGAAATTGCTTTTGGATTTTCCCCCCGGCGCCTGGACGATCGGGCTGCCGTTTATCCTGGGATTAGGCAACGGCACGATGCTCGTCATGTTTAATTTTCTCGGTTACTACCAGATTTGTTATTTGGGCGACGAAGTAAAGCAGCCCGAACGCACCGTGCCCTACGGCGTGATTTATTCGATCCTCATCGTCACGGTGATTGATTTTCTGATCTCCGTGAGTTTTACGGGTGTGGTCCCCTGGCGCGAAATGATCCAGACCGACAGCGTGGCGTACAACGCCATCGGCTCGGTGTACATGCAAAGGCTGGGCGGCCACGGCGCGGCAATGCTCATGACCGTGATGGTGGAGGTTACGGCGTTCGCGGCCACCTACGCCATGATGCTGGGATACTCCCGCATTCCGTACGCGGCGGCGCTCGATGGCGCGTTCTTTCGATGGTTTGCCAAGTTGCATCCCACCCGGCATTTTCCCCACCGTTCGCTCTTGCTGATCGGATTTCTGTGCATGATCTCCTGCTGCTTTGATTTGGTGCAGGTGATCACGGCGTTGATGCTGGCTCGCATTCTCTCGATGTTCGTTTCGCAGATTATTGGTTTACTGATTTATCGAAAGTATCGCCCGGAGGCCCCTCGCCCCTTTCGGATGTGGCTCTACCCTCTGCCGGCTCTTTTTGCGCTGGTCGGATGGTTGATGGTTTTCGTCACGCCCGCGTTGCAGCCCGGAGGCTGGCGTTACATGCTGTATGCATTCGGCACGATTATTCTGGGATTTGCTGCGTTCCTGTTTTTGGCGTGGCGCAAACACGAATGGCCGTTCGGGAATGCAGGAACCGATCTGCCGCCGGAAACGCCGGTGCCCGGTGCGGATTCGGTGCTGCGCCCGGAAGGGATTTTGTAATCGCACTGGAGTATTACTTCGTAATAAAACACATTCTGCAGGTGAAACATGACGACACGACTGACGACCGCACAGGCCATCGTTCGATTTCTAAAACAGCAATTCACCTCGCGCGATGGGCACGAACAACAATTCTTTGCCGGATGTTTTGGAATTTTCGGCCACGGCAATGTCGCCGGTATCGGCGAAGCGCTGCAGGAAAATCCCGATTTTCCCTACTACCTTTGCCGGAATGAACAAGCGATGGTGCACACCGCCGCCGCCTTCGCGAAAATGAGCGACCGCTTGCGCGCGCTTGCGTGCACATCGTCGGTCGGCCCGGGCGCAACGAACATGGTGACGGGCGCGGCGGGCGCAACGATCAACCGATTGCCTGTGCTCCTGCTTCCCGGCGACATTTTCGCGCGGCGAAACGTGGCGCCGCTCTTGCAGCAACTCGAATCGAACGCAACGCAGGACGTATCCGTGAATGACTGCTTCAAACCGGTCTCGCGTTACTGGGATCGCATCCAGCGGCCGGAACAAATTCTGGCTTCCCTGCCGGAAGCGATGCGTGTGCTCACTTCGCCCTCCGAAACAGGCGCCGTCACCATCGCGCTGCCGCAGGATGTGCAGGCCGAAGCGTACGACTTTCCCGAATCGTTTTTTGAACGTCGCGTGTGGATCGTGCCGCGCACTCGCCCGGACGCCGGGCAATTGGCGCGCGCAGCGAAGTGGATTGCAAAATCGACGCGGCCGCTGATCATCGCCGGCGGAGGCGCCATCTATTCCGGCGCAACCGGGACGCTCGCCGAATTTGCCGCGCGAACCGGTATCCCTGTCGGCGAAACGCAGGCGGGCAAAGGCGCTCTCTCCTTTGATCACCCTCAATCGGTGGGAGCGATCGGCGCAACCGGCACGTCTGCCGCCAACCAACTGGCGGACAAGGCTGATTTGATTATCGGCGTGGGCACGCGCTACAGCGATTTCACCACAGCGTCGTTTACCGCGTTTCAGAATCCGAACGTTCGATTCATCAACATCAACGTTTCGGAGTTTGATTCCGCAAAAAATGCGGCACTGGCCCTGACAGGGGATGCAAAGGTCACGCTCGAAGAACTATCCGCCGTGCTCGGCTCGTTCGCCGTCCCCAAAGCGTATGCAAGTGAAGTCTCCACGTTGAAAACGGCGTGGGAGGCCGAAGTCGATCGAATTTATGCTCGCCGCATCGGCCCGCCGCTCAGCCAGGGCGAAGTCGTCGGGCTGTTGAACCGTTCGCTCGAGCCGAAGGACGTGATCGTCTGCGCGGCGGGCAGTCTGCCCGGCGACCTCCACAAACTGTGGCGCACGCGAGATTCGAAGGGCTATCACATGGAGTACGGCTATTCCTGCATGGGTTACGAGATTGCCGGCGGCCTCGGCGTGAAAATGGCGGACCCATCGAGAGAAGTCTATGTGCTGGTCGGGGATGCCTCGTATTTGATGATGTCGCAGGAAATCGTCACCGCGGTGCAGGAAAACATAAAAATCAATATCGTGCTGCTCGATAATCACGGATTTTCGAGCATCGGCGGACTCAGTCGCGCCTGTGGCAGCGGCGGTTTCGGCACCGAGTACCGCTTTCACCATGGCGAACAGAAAGGCTCACCGATTCCCATCGATTTCGCCGCCAACGCCGCAAGCCTCGGCGCGTACGCAGTGCGGGCAAAGACGCTCGACGATGTTGCCCAGGCGCTGCGCGATTTGAAAAAGCAAACGCGCGCGTCCGTGATCGTGGTGGAGACCGACTATAACGATCGTGTCGGCGGCTATAACTCCTGGTGGGATGTGCCGATTTCTGAAGTCTCGTCCCTGCCGGCCGTGCAGGAAGCTTCCCGCAATTACCAGGAAGCGAAGCGCCGCCAGAAATATTTCACGCCGCGCAACGACGATTAAGCACTTTAGCCGCAGTTCTTGCGTGGAAACGTCCTTACCGGTCTTTTGCGCAACCACGCAAGCATTCGCAGTATGATGGGCGCTGCGCAGATGCGTACTCGGGAAGTTCACGTAACCGAATCGCCCGAGAATCGACTTTTGCTTCCGCGTGCTCGAGCTTAAATCCCTCCCAGCCCAACCGTTGAACTGCAGGTCTATGGCCCGAAGGCCGGCGCGTGCGCGCAGCGTGAAGAATGTGATTCACCGCATCATGCAAACGAAAGCGCCCCACTTTCAGGAGGTCGGTCATGAGCGCCACGCAAAACCGTGTATCGATGCAAAGCAGCTCTCGCGCAGTTCCGGCGGGCGCCGAGCGGATGGGTCCGGCCAACGCGAATGAAATCATGGAAGTCACCGTGCGTTTGCGGCGTGGTTCAGAGCCGGGCGAGTTTCCGACCGATGCCGAACTGGGCGCGGGGCTGCCCGCATCGCGGACTTACTTGACGAGGGAAGAATTTGCGGCGAAACACGGAGCGCGCGCAAGCGACGTGGCTGCCATCCGCGCGTTTGCCGACGCCAACGGCCTGCAGGTTGCGAGCGTAAGCATCGCACGCCGCACCGTGATGCTCTCGGGGACCGTCGCATCGTTCAGCGCCGCGTTCGGGACGAAACTCGAGCACTACTCATTCCACGGAAAAACGTGCCGGTGCCGCAGCGGAGCTTTGGAAATTCCCGCCGAGCTTGCGCCCATCATCGAAGGTGTTTTCGGCATGGACACGCGTCCCCAGGCGCACACGCATTTCCGTCGCAGGCGCCGCGCGAAAGCGGCGGACATTTCATTCACCGCGCTGCAAGTTGCGCAGGCCTACGATTTTCCCGCCGGCGCGGACGGCACCGGCGAAGCGATCGCGCTGGTGGAATTGGGTGGAGGCTACAACTCCGCCGACCTGGCCTCCTATTTCAAGAATCTAGGTATCGACGTGCCCGCCGTTAGCGCGATTGGCGTCGATGGGGGTTCGAACTCGCCCACGGGCAGCGCCGACGGGCCGGATGGAGAAGTGGAGCTCGATATTGAAGTGGCAGGCGCTGTGGCACCTGGCGCGAAGATCGGCGTGTATTTCGCGCCGAACACCGATCAGGGATTCATCGATGCCGTAACGACCGCCGTGCACGACGCCAACCTTCGCCCGTCGATTGTCTCGATCAGTTGGGGCGGCCCGGAAAATTCCTGGACTGCCCAAGCGCGTAATTCGCTGAGTTCGGCCTGCCAGGACGCCGCGACCATGGGCGTTACCGTATTCGTGGCATCAGGCGACGGCGGTGCGACGGACGGCGCGGCAGGGAGCGCACTGAACGTCGATTTCCCCTCGTCGAGCCCTTACGTGGTCGGCTGCGGCGGAACCAAACTAACGCTCAACGGAAACACAATCTCGAGCGAAGTAACCTGGAATGAACTCGCACAGGACGAAGGCGCGAGCGGCGGCGGCGTAAGCGAAGTCTTCGTACTGCCATCGTTTCAATCGCGCGCGCATGTGCCCGCCGCGCAGAATGGATTTAAGGGCCGCGGAGTGCCGGATGTCGCTGGTGACGCCGACCCTGCCAGCGGCTACGAGGTGCGCGTCGATGGCTCTTCGACCGTGATCGGGGGAACGAGCGCCGTTGCCCCGTTGTGGGCCGGACTTTTTGCGCGGATCAATCAGCTGCTGGGCAAACCCGCCGGCTACCTGAATCCGATTTTGTATTCCGCAAGCGCGGCCGGAGCTTTCCGTGACATCACCTCAGGAAACAACGGTGGCTACTCGGCCGGCCCCGGCTGGGACCCGTGCACGGGACTCGGATCGCCGAAAGGTGCGGCGTTGTTGGCGGTCTTGAAGGGAAGTTAACCCACAGAATCGCAATTTTTTATTTTGCGGGCGCGGGCATCATTTCCAGCGCCCATACGGCGGCGGGACGCATGTACATCGAAGCGCGGAAATTTCCGGTCACGTCCCATGCTTCCGGCGTGCGGAACCAATAGCCCTTCGTTTCGTAGGAAACGTGATAAATCCCGTGAGCGGTTTTGTACGCTTCGTCTTTCATCCCTTCGCTCAGCAGCAGCGCTGCAAATCCGAAACTTGTTCCGGCCCACACCTCCGAGCCCTGTTCGTTGTCTTGCAGAATCGATCCGTCCGCGGCCATGCCGTTCGCCGCGCCCATGTCGCCGCCCCCAAATTTCAAAACGTTGAATTCGTAAACTTTCTTCATCGCCGAGATTTTCATTGCGCGCGGCACCAGGTCGCCCAGGCCGGTGAGGTTGGCGTACCACTGTCCGGCGAGTTGGTCGGCTTGAATGGCGTTGCTGTCTTTCGGACTGTCCATGTCGTACCGGAAATATTCCCCGTTCCATAATTTCGTCACGTAGGTGCGCTGCCCCTTCAAAAACAGAGCGTGATATTTTTCCGCGGCGGCAGAATCGTCAAGCGCGCGCGCCGTTTCTTCCGCTGCGCGCAGTGCCGCCAGCCACAAGCCGCCGCAATACGCGCTCACCCCGTGAACCGGCCAGGAATCGTAGGTCTGATCCGGAAAGCCGCTATTTTCGGGCACGCCTCCGCCGCTCTGATCGAACTGCTGCAGGTAGGCGATCGCGTCCTGCATCGCGGGCCACATTTCATTCAGGAATGCTCTATCATTGCGGCCGGTCAAAACGTAGTCCCGGTAGGCCATCAGCACGAATTTCGAGTTGAGATCCTTCCACTCGTTCGTGTCCTGCCATCCGGGCTCGTTCACCGCAAAGAAAGGATCGCCTTCGGGGACGCCCAGGTCGTGCGGCGCCAGTCCTTTATTCTTTCGCGCGTGAATCACCGGCTCGCCGGTTTCCTGCGTCCTGGCCACGGCCAAGCCCATGTCCGGATATTCGCGCGGCACGGTCGCTGCAAATTCGCGCAACACGTCTTTGTCAATCTGCGGCCAGAACTTCAGCAAGGGCAGCGAAGCGTAGAAGCGAACGTCGAGCGTAGCGTAGTAGGCATAGTCGAAACACTCCAGAAGCGCGAAAGACGCCTGACGTGTTTTGTTCGAACCAACGGGACGTCCCCAGAACGTCCCGCCGTCGGTGAGCGTGTAGAGTTCGTTGAAAAGCATGCCGCGGAGCCACAGCGGCAGGGATTCGTCGTCCGCATACGGCGCTTGCCATTTGTCGATCGCGTCGCTCCATGCCGACGATTGCAACAGTCCATCACGCGCGATCTTCCAAGCGCTATTGCCGGTCGTGCCGTAGAAGTCCGTGTACTTGCGGTTCCATCGGCGGCCCTGGCCAAACTGAACGACCGGAAAATCCCAGGCGATCACCATCGGGATGATTTTCTTTTCGCCGGGCTTCAGCGTGAACCGTACGGCAATGGCCCCGCCCAGTTTTTCGCCGGCGCTGATCCACGATGTGTCGCTGTTCGTGAGCCTCCCATCGTGCGCGAAAGGAGCCCACACGTTTTTTCCGTTGCCGTCGGCGAGAAACGTCGTCTGGTATGTGACCTCCACTCCCGGCGAATCCAGCGTAGCGATCACGAACTGGCCATCCCATTCGTTCCATTCACCGGGTGCGCGATCGCGATCGAAGACAATGCCTTTCATCGTGCCGCCACCACCGATGGGTTCAGAAGCGAACCGATCGTGATTTCCCTGGCTCGGCGCTCCTTTGAAATCGTGCGTGTACGTGCGAAACCAGCCGACCATGTTCGTCCAGGAAAGCATCACCGAGACGGTGACGGTTTTGTTCGTGGGGTTGTCCGCGTGCCAGCGATATACGGCGACGGGATAGCTCGACTCCCGATAATTGTCCGGAAGCACGGGCGAATACTGCTCGAGAACCACATGCGCTGGGAATTTCCGCCACCGATAGTCGTACCAGGATTTTGGATACAGCGCCGCGTACTCGCCCGCGCCGACCGAATAATCCCACTGCCAGCTCGAAAGCTGGCCGTCTTTCGGATGGTCGTTCATCAGTACTTGCGCCACGCCGGTTGCGTCGCCTTCGGACTGCTGGAACATCGCGAATTGATTCGCATACACCGGCTCATATTTGTGAACGCCGGCTTTGATATGCCAGCGCGCGAAATCGCCGCGATACGTTCGCGAAAATGTCCCGGAGCCGAAACCGCCGACGGGCGCTCCCTGCCAGTAGCCGTCGTCAATATCGCCCGTATTTCGTTTCACACCAGGATTTGCGAGCGGCAGGCCGAGCGGACGCCGCCACGCGGCTTTCGGAATGGCAGTCTGCGCGGGTGCGGACGGAACGCAGATCAAACCGAGGCCGAGTGCGACGAGTACGCGCACCGATTTTGCGAGGTTCACGATTCCTCCAGATGCAATCACGCGGTGCGGAGTGCGAACGAGCGTCGCCGGGAATCCAAGTTACTGTCCCGACCAGTACTTGTTGAAACCGATGTAATCCGAAGGCAGATTCGCCAAAATCGTGCGCCGCAATTCCAAAATATCCACCGAGCCGAGCGTTTTGTAGAGAACTTTTCCGTCGGGCGCGAGCAGCACGGTGTACGGAACCGCCGACTGCCACTCGGGATCGAACGCCGCTTGCAACGCCGAAGTATCGTCCGACGCGAAAAGCAGATTGCGGCTGGTGGCGTGCATCATTTCTAGCATCTTCAATACGGATTCTTTTTCGTCCGGCATATTGGCCGCCACGGTCACCAGCTCGAACTCCCGTACGTTGTACATCCGAAACGTATCCTGCAAATCCGCGAATTCATGAATGCACGAGCCGCACCAGGTGGCCCAGAAGCTCACCAGCAACATTTTTCCGGTCGGATTCGAGCGCAGTTTCTTCAGGTCATCGGCGGTGGCCATTTCCACCGTCACCGGCTGCGATTCGATTTTGTGCAGCGTCTCGATGCTTGATGCCTGCTTTTCCTGCCACTTCGTCGAGCAGCCGAACACGCCCGTATGCGTTACGGCAGGATCTTTGTGGGCGAGCAGAGCGTCGACGGCGTTGCGCGCGTCCTGCGTCTTGACCAGTTCGATTCGGTAGCTATTGTCGAAGCGGCCCTCGTACCGCAGCTTGCGGTCCTGATCGAATACGAAAACGTGCGGCGTTGCTTGCGGGCCGAAAGCGCGCGTCACCGACTGCGTGTCGCCATCGTAAAGATAGGGATACGTCAGATGTTTGTATTCGGCGCGGATTTTCATTTCTTCAAGCGTGTCGCTCATGTCCGACGAATCGAGTTCGTCGATTCGCAGCGCTTTCGGGTCGTTGGGCTGAATCGCCACCACGGCTACGCCTTGCTCTTTGTAATCCGCGGCCAGCTTCCCGATGCGGGTTTCGTACATCTGCGCGATCGGGCAGTGATTACACGTGAAGACGACCACTAAAATGGGGCTTGCCGCGTAATCGCTCAGCTTGTGATTTTTGCCGTCGATTCCCGGCAGATCGAAATTCGGCGCTGGCGAGCCGAGCGCAAGGATGGGGTGCGAAGTTTGTCCCCATGCGGGCATCGCAAACAGAATCAGTAAAGCCACTTTCAGGAATTTCACTTTCCCTCCTGCGCGTCTCGCGAATGGCGCTTGCTCCGATCGACCCGGGGCGTCACTTTGGTGACGCCACAGACGCCGGCAGCGCTCGCGACGTTACGTCCGCGTCGATTTGCCGTGTCGCCCAGCGAATCGCTTCGGTGTACATCTTCTGAATATTCGGATTGTCCCAGTTCTCGACGGGATGGCCCAGCGAAGAGTAATAGACGCGGCCGTTGCCGTACATCTTGGCCCACGTCACGGCGAAGTCGCCGTCGGTCCGGTGAACATTTTTATTTTTCAGGTCGAGCTTCGAGGGGTCCAGACGCATCAGCACGCGGAGCTTGTCCCGCGAATAGTTGTGGTATTGATAGATTTCATCTCGCAGCACAAATTCATGCGGCCACTGCTGCATGCCGGGGAAGTTCGGATCCTCGACGATGATCGGCGCGTCAAATGTGCCCCAGGGATGCTCGTCGTAGTATCCGCCGATCATGTCGCCATATTCCGGCCAGTCCGTGAAGGTAATCGCGGCACTGTGGATGCCGATGAAGCCCTTTCCGTCGTCGTGAATGAAGGAAATGAAATCGGCCTTCTGCTGCGCATCCATTTCCAGTGCGCCGCCGGTGAAAAACAGTACCGCGTCAAAATCATTCAGATTCTTGGCGTTGTATTCGAGTTTTTTCTTGGTCAGCGCTTCTGTGTCGGTGCGAATCGTGGTGTCCCAGTATCCTGTCTCGCGGCCGATCCGTTCAATGGTTGCCATCGCGTGCGATACCGATTCGTGCCGGTAGCCTTTCTCTTCGCCGATGAAGAGCAAATGTTTTTTCGCGGCTGCGGCGGGAGAGGGCGCTTGCGCGGCGCGCAAACCGCAAAGCCCCAGCGCCACGATTGCCATTGCCAACGGTAACCGTTTCATTGCTATGTTCCTGGTCTTGCGCGCGCAATCGCGCGGCGCTATTTGTCGGCAACAGGCACTACGGCCGTTTGGACCGGATATAAATCTCTCGCGGGCATTTTCGCGTCGAACACCAGATTAAAAAATCCCACCATCATTTCGTCCCAACTCTGCTGTCCCCAGATCACGGTCTTTGTCGGGTCGGGATTTTCCGGGTTGTTCGCGGAATTGTCGAAATGTGCCGTGCACTCGATCTTCGTGCCCTTCGGCAAATCGATCATGTCCGCGTACGTGTACCAGAGCTGCCAGTGCCAGTTGTAATTCGGCACGCTCAGGATCGTTTCTGTGCGGCCGTCGGGGAATACCAGCCGGTACTCGAAATCTTTTCCGCGCGTGTGCATGTGCGGATGCACTCCGGAAAGTTTCACGTTTTGCAGCACTTCAAACGACGCGTCCACGCGATAGTCCGGATCGCCCGGCGGAATCTTGAACGTGCCGTTCACCGCCGACAACGTCAGCACCCGTTCCTTCGGCGGTTCCTTCGCGAATATCAGTCCCAGCTTGGTCCGATCCGTGGTGGCTTTGCCATTCGGCGTGTAATGAACTTCAAACACGATGTCCGAGCCTGCTTTGATCAGCTTGCCTTGTCCCGGCGCCATGATTTCCGGCGTTTGCCCCGGCGCATAACCCACCAAAAAGTCGCTGGGCAGCGCGCTCAAATCCTTTTTCTCATCGTCTTTCGGTGGCGGCGCTTCGAAAAATACGCCGGCCTTCTGGTCTTTGAAGTAGTTCGAGCCCGGCTCGCGCAGGTAGGCGATGATGTGGTGGACGACGGAACGATCCGTCGGACGCACTTCGGCCATCTGCACCCACTTGTCTTCGGTAAAACCGGTGGGAACGATCACGTACTGATATTCGAGCATCCCGGACTCGGGAATATCGAACGCGCGGGGCAGCTCAAAAACCATGTCCGGCTTCGGAATGCCCCATCCTTGGGTGAAGTTAGCCGGTGGCGGCAAATCCTTGGGGTCGCCCTCGGGCGCGCCCGCGCTGGCCCACGCGACGATGGTGTGAATCTCGGCGTCCGATAGCGACCTCACATTGGAGAAGTGACCGTATTTCGGGTCGGCGAACCAGGGAGGCATCTGCTTCTGCTGGACCGCCAATTTCATAGCCCCGGCCCAGGGTTTGGTTTCGGAGTACGTCATCATCGAAAAGGGCGCAGCTTCGCCCGGACGGTGGCAGCTTTGGCAGTTTTTCTGCAGAATCGGCGCCACATCTTTACTAAACGTGGGCTTGGCCGGGGGAGTGGATTGGCCTTGCGCGCTCGCTACGCAACAGAGCGTAACTCCAAGTATCGAAAGGATCTTGTTCATAGCTCCCCGCGCTTCAGCGTTGCCGTTTCACCTCAAAACAGCAACGTTGAGTTTCATTAAAATTCAAGGCCAGAGGATATGCCATCCGCCGACGGTTACACAATCCATTTCGTCGATAATTTCGAGCGGAAGCCTCTTCACGGCGTGAGTACTCTTGCGCCAATTGCGCGCGCCCCATTCTCAGCAAAAGCCGTGAATCCAATCAGTTACGTTAGGTTTACGGTATCGGAACCCGATGTTCCCCGCCCATTTCGGGAATCTTGCGCTAGCCTTACATTAGAAGTCACATTATGAAATTTTCTCGTTCAGCGATCCTTATAACCCTCGGCTGGGTGTTTTTTGTCGGAGTCTTCATCGTGCTGCCGCTGGTGGTGCCGGCGGGAGACGGGCGAAGCACGTTCAGCGACCTGTTCCAGTGCCTGATCCCGCTGTTCGCGAACACCTGCCTGCTATGGAACGCCGCCACTCCCTACCGCCGCCGCAACACCTTTTGGATGCTATTGGCGACGGGCTGCACTTTGTGGCTCTTCGGTCATTTGACATTCACATACTGGCGCGTGGTCAAGCATGGAGACGTACACTTCCCGTTCTCCGGCGATACCCTCTTTTTTCTGCACACCGTTCCGTTCATGGCGGCGATCGCCCTGGTTCCTCACGCACGAAAGATGCGCGAGACGCTGCGGTACGGTTTTCTCGATCTGATCCTGCTCGCCATGATGTGGTTTTACGTGTACGTGTTCGCCGCAATGCCTTGGAAAACCGTCTGGCCCAACGCGGACCTTTTTCGCGTGCGCGACTTCGAAGCCTACATGGTGGAAAACCTGGTCGTGGTGATCGGATTTGGAATGCTCTATCTGCGCGCGCGCGGCGGCTGGAAATCCGTGTACGGCCATCTATTTTGCGCGTTTCTTCTGTACGCCGGCGGATTTACGGCCGCGCATTTTGCCGTAGCTCGCGGCGTCGTATATTCGGGCAGCCTCTACGTGGTGCCTCTAATGGGCTCATTCGTGTGGATTGCCACGGCGGGAATCGTTGCCAAGGGAATTGGGCCGGAACCCGATCCGATTGCTGAAATTCCTCGACGCGATACGCAATGGCCCGTGCGCGTCGCGATGGTAGCGGTCTTGGCCTCTCCAATTTTGGCGATATGGACCGTGGTCGCAAGCGATGCGCCCGCTCCCGTGCGGCGTTTTCGGTTGCTCGCCACGCTCGTCGCCATCGTCTGTTCCACCGCTTTGGTCTTTTACCGGCAATATCTTGTGTATCAGGAACGCACCGGGCTGGTGCACGAGTTGTGGGAATCGCTCGAGAACGTCAAGCGCTTGCAGACGCATTTTGTGCAATCCGAAAAACTCGCGTCTCTCGGCCAGCTTGCCGCGGGAGCGGCTCATGAAATCAATAATCCGCTGACCGCCATTCTCGGCTATTCGGATTTGCTCACAGTGGAAAATGCCGCCGACACGCGGGCCTACTCGCTTGGTTCCAAGATTCGAGAGCAGGCGCGCCGTACCAAAGACCTGGTCACAAATTTGCTTAGCTTCGCCCGTCAGGTTCCGGCGGAAAAACAATTGCTCGACCTGAACACCGTTCTTACCGGAGCCGTGCAGCTTCGCAATCTCGATCTACGAGAAAAGCACATCCGCATCGAGCTTGAAAATCGCAGCATTCTGCCCGCCGTGCACGGCGATCCCAATCAGTTGCTGCAGGTTTTTTATCACTTGATCAGCAATGCCGTCGATGCGATGGAGCCAAACGGCGGCGGCGTGCTGCTGATCCGCGCGCTTCGCGAGAGGGGCAGCGTGGTAATCGAATTTTCCGACACCGGCCGCGGTATGAAGGAGCCGGAAAAGGTTTTCGATCCGTTTTACACCACCAAGCCCGTCGGCAAAGGCACCGGACTAGGATTGAGCATTTGTTACGGCGTGCTGAAGGAACACGGCGGCACGATTGTTGGATTTAACCGGCCCGAAGGCGGATGCACGTTCCGTCTGGAACTCCCCGCGGTGTTGGCCGTTTTTCCCCAGAGCTCCACGCAGCCGGCCGTCACCGTCATGTCTCGCTGATCCACGGGCGCTTCGCGCGAGCTACGGCGCCCAGGCCAGACCGTCGGAACCTTTACCCGCCTGAATCACTGCCTGCACGTTCCATTGGATCAGGTCAATGGCGTCCACCTCGTGGCTGCCGACGCACGAAACGTACGCGATATGCCCATCCGGCCGGACCAGAATCTCGGACGGATGAGTGCCCACGCCCAAGGTGCGAACAACCTCTAGTTTTGCGAGATCCACCACGGCGACTTCATTGCGAGAGGGAAGCGCGACCAGCAGCCACCGGCCATCGGGAGTTGAAGCGGTTCCGTAACCCATGCCGGGCAAAGCCACCCGCTTCTTGATTTTATTTGTAGATGTGTCGATTACCGCCAGTTGCGGCTTGGTTTGGTCCGCGGTGAAAACCATCGAGTCATCGTTTGATATCGAAATCCTCTGCGTTTTCGCCGCGATCGGAATGATGGCGATCGTCTCTCGCGCATTCATATCGAGTACGGATACCGTCCCCGGACCGACATTCGCGGTGTATCCGCGCCGCCCGTCGCGCGATATGGCGAGCATGTGCGATTCCGGTTGTCCTGTCGGAATCGAGCCGACAATCTTGAGCGATTTTGGATCGATGATCGTCACGCTCTGGTCGAGTTCGGTCGTCACGTACAACATTCCGCTGGCCGGCTCGTAAACCACGCAATGCGGCCTCACTCCATGCCCAAAATCAACAGTCGCGACGATCTTGCGAGTGGGCAGATCGACCACGTCCATCGTCCGGCCGTCGGTACCGGGTTGGCCCACGCCCGAATCGCCGTAGATTGGCACGTACGCAGTTCGTCCGTCGGCGGAAGCCGCGACCTCGTGACCGGTGACTCCTGTTTCGGAGACAGTCGCGATCTGGCGCCCCAACGTCGGATCGATGAAGCTGAGATCGCGGTCATCCTGATTCGCGACAAGTAGAACAGCTGCCATCGAGCTTTCCTCGCGTAGTCCGCCCACGAGCGCCAACGGAAACATCGCCAAGCCAAAGCCAACCAGCAGAATCTTCAGTCGCATTCGCGTGTTCATGCGCCGCAGTGTAACAAGTTTTTATGGCGCGGTCAGGATCGTGTGGATGCAAACTTTTTCGCCGTTCCATCGTATGTGTTAGAGTCGGCAGATTCCATGAGCGAACCAGCGATTGCAACCGAAGGTCTGAGCCGCCAGTTTGGAAATCTGATTGCCGTGCAAGACGTGAATTTGCGCGTGGCGCCGGGCCAATTTTTCGGGTTCCTTGGCCCCAACGGCGCGGGAAAATCCACCACCATCAAAATGCTCACCGGCTTGCTGGCGCCCTCCGCCGGACGGATACGGATCCTCGGCGCGGATATGACTGCGAACATCGTGGAGGTAAAACGTCAGATTGGCGTCGTTCCCGAGGGGATGGCTCTTTTCGGACGGCTCACCGGCTCGGAATACCTGAATTTCGTAGGACGCATGTACGGCCTCGACCGGGTGACCGCCGCAAAACGCGCCACCGAGCTGCTCGAGTTTATGCAGTTGACCGATCAGCCGAAGGCCTTGGTCACCGACTATTCGCACGGCATGCAAAAGAAACTGGCGCTCGCCGCGGCGGTGATCCACGGCCCGAAGATATTGTTTCTCGACGAGCCGTTCGAAGGCGTCGATGCCGTTGCTTCCAACACTCTGAAGGCCATGCTGCAAAGCATGATCGCGCGCGGCGCGACAATCTTTCTCACGTCCCACGTCCTCGAAATCGTCGAGCGGTTGTGCAGCCACGTCGCGATCATCCATAAGGGCCAGCTCGTCGCGCAGGGCTCGCTCGAAGAGCTTCGCGCCGGCGTGGAAGCGCAGGCCTCGACGGCGCTCCCGCATGACGGCTCCGGTGTCGCCCCGGTATCTCCCGGCGAAAAACTGACCCTCGAACAAATCTTCCTCCGCATTGTGGGCGGCACTCGTCCCATCGAGACGGAACTCTCATGGCTGGAATAAATCCTCCTCCTGCGATTCGCGGGCAATTTGCCGCGATCGCGCAATTGCGCTGGCGATTGTTCGTCAACGGTTTGCGCACGGTTCGCGGACGGCTGGAAATCGTCAGCCGCGTTTTCATGGGTTTCGGATTCGGAGTATTAGGCCTGGTTGGTTCGGTCGGAATCGGTGCGGCTGCATATTATTTCGTTTCCCACAGCCAGACGGAGGGCTTGGCGGTTCTACTCTGGGCTTTGTTTTTGTTCTGGCAGCTCTTTCCGGTGATGGCCAATGCTTTGGCCGAGAACGTGGATTCGTCGCAGCTTCTGCGTTTTCCCATGACCTACCGGGCCTATTTTCTGGTGCGGATGGCGTATGGCTCCTTCGAGCCGGCAACCGTGATTGGCCTGTTGTGGCTGTTTGGGATGTCCGTGGGAATTGGCGTTGCCTCTGCTCCGGCGTTTCTGTGGGCTGTGCCGGTTCTAATCGTCTTTGCGTTGTTCAACCTTTTTCTCGCCCGGATGATTTTCGCCTGGGCGGAGCGATGGCTCGCCCAGCGCAAGACTCGCGAAGTGCTGGGCGTGATTTTTTTTCTCTTTATCGTAGGTGTTCAGTTCATCGGCCCCGCTATCGGGCGTTACGGCCGGCAAGCGCATCCGGAGTTGAAGCAAGCGACGTCCGAACTGCTGCCACTCGAACGGATGTTGCCGCCAGGTGCGGCGGCCGCCTCAATCGCCGGGGCAACGCGCGGTGACATGCCGCGTGCATTCGGCGGCATCACGCTACTTGCCGCGTATGCGGCGGCTGCGCTCTGGCTGTTAAACGTCCGGCTCCGCGCTCAGTATTTTGGCGAAAATCTCAGCGAAGCGCCTGCGCGAGCTCCGGCAGCTTTGCCCGTAGCCGCTGCCGGAAAGAAACAGGCCGTTCGTGCCGGCCTTCGAATCCCCTTTGTTTCCGATGCGACCAGCGCGGTGGTGGAAAAGGAATTTCGCTATATTCTGCGAAGCGGGCCCATGCTTTTCACGCTGGTGATGCCGGTGGTGATCTTGCTCGTATTTCGGTTCACCGGCAGCCGTCCCGGCAGGCAAAGCTCGTTTCTTGCGAACTCGGGCGATTTGGCGTTTCCCGTCGGTGCCGGCTACGCGCTGCTGATCCTCAGCAATCTGGTGTACAACTCATTCGGCGCCGACGGCGGCGGCATTCAGTTTTTTTACCTCTGCCCGGCGCGGTTCCGAGAGATTTTGCTCGGCAAGAACGTTGCCCATTCGTTGATCCTGGCCGGGGAAGTGTTTCTCGTCTGGCTTGGGTCTGCCTTCCTGTACCGGCCACCCGATTTCGTCATCTTTTTCGCCACGATTACGGCTTTGTGCTTCGGGTTATTCACCAATTTGGCGGCGGGGAATTTGTTATCGATCTTCACGCCTAAAAAAGTGGACTTCGGCACGATGGGGCGCCAGCGCGCTTCCACCGTCACGGCGTTCGCAAGCCTGGGCGTTCAAGCGGCGACAATCGGCATCGCCGTGGCGACGCTGATGATTGCTCGCAGCTTTCATAAAACGTGGGCGGCCATCCCGGTGTTTCTGGTGATCGCCATCGCGGCGGGCGTCGCATATTCCATCGTGATGAGCCGCATCGACAAGCTTGCGATCGAAAAGCGCGAAACCATGATCACGGAGCTTTGCCGCGCTTAGTTTTCGGCGTCAGGCGTTGAGCGCCCGTTGATTTTGCCTTTTTCCGCATCCTGCCGGTTTTGAGGATTGCAAAGGGACCGCCGTGAATCGAACGAATCGAATCTTCTTTTTCGCGCTGTTGCTCGCGGCCTTGTCAGGCGGCACAGCCCGCGTGTCGCTCGCCCAGCAATCGTCCTCATCTTCTGCCGGAACCGGCGTCGAGGAAAACCTTCGTGAACTCGTGGCGACGGCCGCTGTCTCTGGTTACGAGAATCCGTTGAGTGACCAGCTCGCCGCAAAACTCTCATCCTTTCATCCCACCAAGGACAATCTCGGCGACGTAGTCCTTACGATCGGCAGCGGATCGCCTCGGCGTTTGCTTGTCGCGCCGATCGACGAACCCGGTTTCGTGGTCAGCGAAATCACCGCCGACGGATTTTTGCGCGTTCAACGATTGCCTCAAACGGGCCTGCCGCCCATCTTCAATCAGATGTATTCCGCTCAGCCGGTAAAGGTCGGCACGGTGAATGGCCACTCGATCGATGGCGTATTTGCGGGGCTATCCATTCACTTGCAGCCTCTGAATCTGGAGCGCACGAATCAGCCGAGCCCTTCGGACATCGATGCGATGTACGTCGATATCGGCGCGACCTCGGCCGCCGACGTTCGCAAGGCCGGAGTGGATATCCTGAGCCCGATCGCCCTTCAGCGACGGCTCTACGATTTGGCCGGTAGATCCTACGCGGGACCAACCGTGGGCGACCGTTTCGGCGCTGCCGCCCTGCTGGAAGTGCTGGCGCATGTCGATCCGGCGGAAATCAAGGGGACGCTGATCGTCGCGTTCGTCACGCAACAACGCACCGGCGCGCGCGGCCTGCGGCGGATTCTCACTACAATACCCACCGACGAAATGATTTTCGTCGGGCGGCTGACCAGCGGGGGAGCCATTCCCGGAATGGAAGCGGTGCACCGAGGCCCGCGTCGTGACGTGGGAAGCGGCGTGCTGCTTGCCGTCGAATCGGCCAACGATTCGCCCTCGCCGTTCGCATTGCGGCTGAAGGATCTTGCCGCGCTGAACCAAGCTTCGCTCGACTCCGATTATTCGTCTTCTATTTTGCCGCGCAGTTACCTGGCGCCGCCGCCGCTTCCCCCGAACTGGACGCACATCGGCATCGCTACGGCATGGCCGGATACTCCAGCGGAGACAATCGACGCGCGCGATCTGAATTCGCTCGTGAGCCTGTTGGAAACATACGCAACCGGAGCGCCGGCCCCGCGAGTGGCGCCATCGCTTGCATTTCCGCCTGCGACGGTCGCCGACGCTCCGAAGGAAATTCTGCCAAGCGCATCGGGCGCGCCGCCCACAGTCGCCGTTCTTGCCGATTTAATTCGCGCGTACGGTGCCAGCACCCGCGAAGAGCCGGTGCGCGAGCGCGTGAAAGCGCTGCTCCCCAAATGGGCGCAACCGGACGCCGACGAAGCCGGCAATTTGATTTTGCGGGTTGGCACAGCTCCGGAATCCGGCCACACTCCGCGCATCCTCGTGGTCGCTCACATGGACGAAATCGGCTACGCCGTGAAATCGATCTCAAAGGACGGCCGCCTGGAAGTGGAAGAACTCGGGTCCGGCCTGCCGTATTTCTATCAAGGTCATCCCGTACTTGTGCACACCGCGAAGGGCGACCGCGACGGTGTGATCGAATTGCCGAAAAACTGGGACGCGACGAACTTCAAATGGCCGGACGAAACCTCAGACACGCCGACTCGCGTGGACGTAGGTGCAAAAGCGCCGGACGAAGTCGCCCAGCTCGGAATTCGCATCGGGGACTCGATCACGATTGCCAAGGCCTACCGTCCGCTGCTGGGTGCGCGCGCGAACGGACGCAGTTTTGACGACCGGGTCGGCTGCGCCGCCTTGATTTCGGCGGTGTGGGCGATTGGCGGGCCGCTTAAAAATCGAGATGTCACTTTCGTGTGGTCCACGGGCGAGGAACTCGGACTGGTCGGCGCGGCGAAGCTGGCTGCCCGATTGGCGAAAGACGGCGGTCTGCCCGATTACGTCTTCGCGGTCGATACGTTCGTAAGTTCGGATTCGCCTTTGGAATCGAAACGCTATGGCGACGCGGAAATCGGAAAGGGATTCGTCGTTCGCGCGGTCGATAGCTCCAACGTGGTGCCGCTCGCCGACGTGCAAAAAATCGTGAAGCTTGCCCGCGCCAATCAGATCGCCGCGCAGTACGGCGTCACCTCGGGCGGCAATGACGGCTCTACCTTCGTGCGCTACGGTTCGATCGATGTCGCTCTCGGATGGCCGCTGCGGTATTCGCACTCGCCGGCGGAAGTGATCGACACACGCGATGTGGATTCGCTCGCGCGCATTCTCGCCGTGGCGGCAAAATCCTGGTAAGGCTGCTTGTGCGAGCGCCGCACCCGCTGCATGCGGCAAGCCTTTTGCTATAATCGCGAGCCGTGACCGGCCCCACATTCAAGCCGCCCCGCCATATCGTCGTCGAAGGCCCGATCCGCGTGGGCAAGTCCACGCTTGCGCGAGAGCTGGCTCAGCAGCTCCACGCCCGCCGCATTTACGATGCCGAAGACAACCCGTTTCTGGGCGATTTCTACGACGAGAAGCCCGGCGCGGCGTTTCAGGCTCAAATGTATTTTCTCTACGAACGCCACCGCCGCCTGCTCGAAACGCGCGTGGAGGATAACGTCGCTCCCGTGGTGAGCGACTTCCTGTTCGAAAAAGACAAGATCTTCGCCTATCTCAATCTCGACAACGAAGAGCTCAAGCTATACGAAAAATTTTTCGATACGCTGGCGCCCTCGATTCCGCCACCGGACCTGGTGATTTACCTGCAGGCCAAGCCTGACGTTCTCCGCAAACGGGTCTCGAAAAAGGGAGATCCCAGCGAGAAAGAAATTTCGCTCGAATATGTGGAAGCGGTCGCCAACGCCTACGAGCACTTTTTCTTTCGCTACTCGGCTTCGAACCTGCTCGTCGTCAACACGTCGGAGATCGATTTCGTCGAACGCAATCAGGATCTGCAGGAGTTGCTGCGCCGCTTGCGCCAACCGGTCAGCGGCACGCAATATTTTCTGCCGCTGGGGCACGGCTAACCGCACGCGAAATCCGTCCGGTAATCGAATTCTGAAAATGCGGGCGAAGAAGGGGACCGGGACAGGCGGCCCCGCCAGGCTACCCGTCCCGGTATGCACACGAGGATTTCTAGCGACGTGCCAGGTGCGACGTCCCTGCTTACGCCGCTTTGTACGGACCGGTCAGCCGATGGCGCCATTTTCCCAGCGCGCGATTCATCGGATGGCTGCGGTGCAAAAAGGTCAGCACCGGAGCGCGCCGCACTCCGATTTTTTCCAGCGCGCGGCGAATGCGGAAATCGCGTCCCGCCGAAACCAGCCCTTTCTCCAAAGTCGTGATCGCTTCATTCGTTCGTCCCGCCTGGTAGTACACCTCGGCGAGGTTCAAATACAGTTGCGCGTGATTGTGTTTCATTCCGAGAGCTTCGCGGCACAGCGATTCGGCGTCGCCAAACCGCTTTTCAGACAGCGCCGCCAGCAATCCCGTGTAGGACAGATAGAAAGGGTTCTTCGGGGCCACGCCCAGGGCTTTGCGGGCGTGCTGCAGTGCGTCATCGGAACGTCCGTCGCGGAGGAACTTCAGGCATTCTTTGAAATCGTTCATTCCGGCATCTGAGGGAGACGTGGTGCCAATCCAATGGGACATAGGGGCTCCTTCCTTGCATGCGCTGGCGCGCGGGAACTGTGAAACGAAGACAGCTTAGGCCCGCTCGATTTCGATGGAAATAGAACGGAGGGCCAGCTTTCGGGCTAGAACCTTTTCCTGTACCGGCAGACAGGCAAAGAGAAAGCAAGCCTGTTCATCCATTATTTGCCGCCGATGGCGCCTTTTCGGCAACGGCTGAGGCTTTGGCGAATCGCATTCGAACGATTCGCAGTCAGGAACGAAAGTCTTTGCGGGAACCGTCGATTCAAGGAATGATAGGCGCGCCAGAAACCTACGGATGAGAGGAAAAATGACTCGAGCGGCAATCGAAAAGTGGCAGCGGCTTACCCTGGCGTCGGCGTTCGCAATAATTTTCGTGCTGTGCGTTCCCGGTGCGGTCGCTGCTTGGCCCGTTCCGCAGGATTCGCAGGCTCCCACCGCCGCGCCTTCGGCCGCGCCGTCGCCAACGCCGGTCGAGCAAGGCAAATTCACCCTGCACAAGTTCGAGCAGCCCATCGGCGAAGAAACCTACACGATTGCGCGCGATGGCGATTCGCTCGACGTGAACGTACAGTTCAAGTTTACCGACCGCGGCACACCGGTGCCGATGACCGCCACGTTTCGCGGGGCGAGCGACCTGACTCCCGAAGAGTTCGTGATCAAGGGCAGCAACTCACGGCAGAGCACGATTGACGAATCGGTGGACGTCCGGGCCGACAAAGTGAAGGTACGCGACCGCGAGAAAACCACCGAGTCCGTGCGTCCCGAAAAATTCTTCACCATCGCCGGGTACGCGCCGGCGACGATGCAGATGCTGATGGTTCGCTACTGGGCGTCGCACGGCTCTCCCGTGCAGCTCGCCACGCTTCCCAGCGGCACGGTAAAAATCGAACCGCGCGGGCAGGACGTCGTACGGATCGACGGAAAAGACCAGACCTTGGACCGCTACACTGTCGAGGGCTTGATCTGGGGACGCGAATCCCTCTGGTTTGACGCCAGCCGCAATCTCGTCGCAGCCGTCACCGTCGATGCCGAATTTGATCATTTCGAAGCGATTCGCGACGGCTACGAAAGCGGATTGGGAACTTTTGTCGGCCGTGCCGGCTCAGATGGCATGGCGGCGCTCGCCGAATTGTCGAAGGGAATCTCGGGCAGCCGCGCCGACACGATCGCCATCGTCGGCGGCACGTTGATCGACGGCACGGGTGCCGCGCCGGTGCCTGACGCGACCGTGCTGATCGAGAAAGGCCGCATCGTCGCCGCGGGCCCGAAGGCTGCCGTAAAAATTCCGCACGGCGCGCAGAAAATCGACGCCCGAGGTAAAACGATCCTTCCCGGACTGTGGGACATGCACGCTCACTTCGAGCAAGTCGAATGGGGCCCCATTTATCTGGCGGCTGGAGCCACCACCGTTCGCGATTGTGGCAATGAATTCGAATTCATCACCGCCGTTCGCGACGCCATTGCCGCCGGAAAAGGGCTGGGCCCGCGGCTCGAACTGGCCGGCATCGTCGATGGTTCCGGCCCGCTGCAATTGGGCGTCGAGCGCGTGGACACGCCCGAAGAGGCGAAGTTCTGGGTGGACAAATATCACGACGCAAATTTCCAGCAGATGAAAATTTACAGCTCGGTGAAACTCGAAGAAGTGAAAGTGATCTCCGACGAAGCGCACCGCCTGGACATGACCGTCACCGGACACGTGCCCGAAGGGTTGAACGCTTTCCAGACCATCGACGCCGGCCAGGACCAGATCAACCACATCGTGTACGTTGCGGACATGATGGTCGCGCCCCTGCCGGCCGGTACCACACGCCGTCAGCGCGCCGAAGCCGTCGAGAAATTGGATCTATCTTCGCCCGCCGCGCAGAAGGCCATAGCATTTCTCGTGGATCACGGCACGGTCGTCGATCCTACGCTCGGAATCTTCGAGTTTCAAACCGCCAGTACTTCCAAGCCGCCCGCCAGTTTCGAGCCCGGCGTTTTGCGCGTGGCGCCCGAACTGGCCGAACAACTGACCGACGTGGGACCGCCGCCTCCGCCGGAAATTTTGGCGCTCGTCAACGGCATCTTCGCCAAGTACATTCAGATCGTAGGCGCCCTGCATCGCGCCGGCGTTCCGATCGTCGCGGGCACCGACCAGACCGTGCCCGGCTTCAGCCTGTACCGCGAAATCGAGCTCTACGTCGAAGCAGGATTCACCCCGATGGAAGCGATTCAGGCGGCCACCATCGTTCCCGCGCGCGTCATGAAACTCGATAAGGAACTCGGCACGGTGGAGGCCGGTAAGCGCGCCGACGTGATCATCGTGGACGGCAATCCCCTCGAATCGATTCACAACATTCGCAAAGTGCAGTACGTGATATCCAACGGCACGATGTACAACTGCGCGGAATTGTGGAAGAGCGTCGGCTTCAAACCGTAGCTTTCTCCAATTCTCCCCTTGTAGTGCAGCGACTCCTCGACTTAAGCTGCGCTCGCACCTCATACGGCTCAAAGGAACCCACATGGAAAAATGGACACGCAGGAAATTTTTTGTTTCGACCCTGACGGCTGGAATCGCCGCCGGCACGCGACGCTTGTTCGCTTCAAATCTGCCGGTTTCAGGCCCATCGCTTGCGGAACGTGCGGCCCCCTCCGGTTCGCGCCCTTTGCTCATTTCTTCCGCCAACGGTTTTCAGCATTTGAACGATGGCATGGCGATTCTGAAATCCGGCGGAGACACGCTGGACGCCGCTCTCGCCGTCGTCACCAAAGTGGAAGACGATCCAAACGACGACTCGGTGGGTTACGGCGGCTTGCCTAACGAAGACGGCGTGGTGGAACTGGACGCTTCGGTGATGCACGGACCCTCGCGGCGATGCGGCGCCGTGGCTTCCATTCAGAAAATCAAAAATCCGTCGCTCGTCGCCAAAACCGTGATGGAAAAAACGAATCATGTATTGATCGTCGGCGAAGGCGCGCGGAAATTTGCGGAAGACGAAGGGTTCGTCCCCATGAACCTGCTCACCGAGCGCTCGCGCATCGCCTGGCTGGCCTGGAAAGCCTCCGCGTCGGAGAATTGGCGGCCGGGCCTCGATAGCCCGCAATGGAAGCAGACGCTCGCGCAACTGCTCGATACTCCCGAGAAGCTCGCCTGGCGCGAACACATCGAAAGCGTGGTCGAGCACCCGATCACCGGTACGATCAATTGTTTGGCGGTCAATGCGAAGGGCGACGTCTCCGGCACCACAACCACGTCCGGGCTCTCCTGGAAGATTGCCGGCCGCGTGGGCGATTCGCCCGTTGTGGGCGCTGGACTGTTCGTCGATGGCGACGTCGGTGGCGCCGGTTCCACGGGCCGCGGCGAAGAGAATATTAAAATCTCCGGCGGCCACACGATTGTTGAGATGATGCGCAAGGGAATGTCGCCCACTGACGCGTGCCTGGAAGCCCTTCATCGCGTGGCGCGCAATTACAAACCATTTCCCGAACGCATGAAACTGTTTCACATTCAGTTTTATGCGGTGAACAAGAATGGCGACCACGGCGCGGCGAGTCTTTGGGAAAAGCACATCGACGGCCGGCCCGTTCAATACGCGGTTCACGATGGTTCGAGCGCCCAGCTCGTGAATACCACGCCATTGTTTCCAGGGATCGGTGGGGACTACTAGTCGCGTTCGTCGGACTACTGAACCAGCTCGGACGCAAAGACCAGCTGAATGCCGCCCGCTTCCAGGCGTGGTACTTCTTGGGCGAGAGCCGCAATCGTTGCTGGTCGCGGGTGCCCGATCGCAATCGCCGAGCCGTCGCGCTGCGCGTCTTTCGCGGCCAACTGAAGTTGCGCGACGATGGTTTCGCGCGATGCCGTGTCATCCAGAAATACTTTGCGCGAAGCGGCGCGCACCCCTGCGCGTTTCGCGGCATCGTACGCCACGGTTTTTGCTTCGGTGCGGCTGTCGATAAAGAACAGTCCGCGTGCCCGAAGCTCCGGCATCAGCTCTGCCATCAGCGCGGGATCGGAAGTCGCCAGCGATCCCTGATGATTGTTGACGCCCGCCACGTGCGGAACCGTATCCAGCATTCCCGTCAGAATTGCTTTCACTTCGCCCGCGCGCATGCCTACCCGCAGTTCCACGTCCTCCGGCTTCGCCGAGCCTTCCTCCGATTGCATCGGCAAATGCAGCATCACCTGATCGCCGCGCCGGAACGCTTCTTCGGCCACGTCGCTCGATAGCGGCAGATGCGGCAAAACGGAAACAGTGAGAGGGAATCCGAGCGCCAACACCGAGTCCGCCGCCGCGCGGTCGTAGCCCATATCGTCGATGATGATCGCGAGCCGTGGTCCCGCGCCGCCGCGCGGTTTCGGAACGGTCGCGACGCGCGGCGCCCTGGGGCCCAGCGGCGTCACCACATGGATCGAATGGGTCAGTGCTCCGTGGAACGAAAAATCGTAACGCGCCACGCCGCTCGAATCCGCCTCACTCACCGTCAAATGGTGGCGGCGGGCGATTTCACCGAGCGCCGTTTTCAAATTCGCGCCTTCGCGCACATCGGGCAACGAGACGTAGATGTTGTCTGCGCCTGTCTGTGCGGGAATTCCGGTCTTTGCGGAAAGTATCTCTGGGCGAATTTCGATCGCGGCTTTGCGCCCGGCGATTTTCTGCGCTGCGCTTACCACTTCGCTGGTCACGCTGCGCAGTTCGGCCTTCGAGATGGTTTGCTTTCCGCAGCCGCCTAGCGACAGCGCGAGCGCGAACACGCATCCGGCCAGCGCCAACGAAAGCCGGAACGAATGCAAATCTCGATATTTCAGATTGGGGACAAACGGGTTTTCCGCGGGCAACGTACCGGTCTCAGGATTATGGCGATTCCACGCCGCGGCCGGTTTCGCGCGGCGTGGAAAAAATCTACGCAGCTTTCTTCATCGCCGGAGCGGCGCCGGACTGCAGGATCTCGATCGCTTTCTTCATGTCGATATCATCGGGCGAAGCGCTCGGCAGCGGCGTCGGCGCCGTCAGATCGTTCACCACCATCAGGTTGTCGATCGAAGGATGAATTTCAACCGTCGGTGCCACGCCTTCGGCGGGGATATTCTTGCTGTCCGGCGTGTAGTAGAGCGCTACGGTCAAGATCAGCGCGCTGCCGTCTTCCATCTCCAGCAGCTTCTGCATCGACGCCGTTCCATAGGTGCGTTCGCCGATCGTGTCGCCGCGCTTGTTGCCGCCGATCGCGCTGGCCACAATTTCGGCGGGTCCCGCGGTGCCATTTCCAATCAGCACGGCAACGGGCTGCGTCCACACAACCTTCGATGGATCGGCCGAGTAGGTCACTTCGGAAACCGTTTGGCCTTTCAGCGTGGCAATTTTCCCCGAAGGCAAAAAGAGCTGTGCGGTCGAAATTCCTTCCGCGTCGTCGCCGAGAGCGCAATCGCGCAGATCGAGGATCAGCTTCTTCGCGCCCTTCTGCTGGAACTGCGCCAGCGCGTCGCGAATCTGCTTGGTGGTTCCGGCGTTGAATTGCGGCACGTGCAGATACGCAATGTCGCCCTGGATCCGGTCTTCCACCAGTTTCGGCGCAGCAAGCTTTGCCAGCGTCAGGTCGATGTCCTGCGGTTCCGCTTTGCCGCGGCGAATCGCCGACAATTTCACCACCGTTCCCGGCGCGCCCTTCAGCAGCACTTGCGCCTGGTCGATGGCCATCTGGCCCGTGGTGAATCCCGCGATTTTCTCCAGAATGTCGCCGATGCGAAGGCCGGCTTTCGCGGCGGGGCTGTCGGGCAGCACGCTGATCACGCCGATGTAGCCGAAGCGGCGCGTTAACGCCATGCCCGCTTCGCCTCCGGGATTCGCGGCTGACTTTTCCTTGTAATCCTTATATTCGAGCGGGCTCAGGTAGGCCGACTGGGGGTCGAGCGAGTCGAGCAGGCCGTGCAGCGAGCCGTTGGTCACCGCCGGCATGTTGGGCTCGTCCACGTAGTCGCGCTGGATGTGCTCCAGCACTTCGCTGTACACCGTCAGCGCGCGGTAGGCCTTATCGTCGGACGATGACTTGCCGAGCATGAATCCGGTAGCGGCATACGCGACGATCAGCACCGACACGACAACCACGATCTTCTTCATCAATGGGCTCATTCGGCCACCCTTAGGAATAGCCTGACCAGTATATCAGTCGAGGCCAATTTCAAGCGAGCGGCCCGGAACCCAGGTTGGCGTCCACAGCGAACCCGGGGTGACGAGCCTATTTGTGCGCGTAGTGCGTGCGGTGAGCGACCGAAACCTCGAACGCATCGGGTTCGCCGGCCGGCGTCGCCGAGGTGATGTACGTCTGCGAAATGCGATCCTGCCAGGTGAAGCGGTCTTCGTCCCAAAGCGCCCAGACGTACCCAAGCATGAACGCCGCGCCCGACAGCAAGTACCCGAAGCTGCGCCACACCAGCTGGCTGGAATCCGGCAACGACCCGTCGAGCCGCACCACCGTCAGCCCGCGCAACTGCATTCCCGGCGTGGAACCGGCAAACGTGGTGAACAGGAAAAAGTACTGCGCGTAAAACAAGTAAAAGACCGCGAGATAGACGATGGCGTCCACTTTCTCCATCACCAGTTGGCCGCCCAGCGACCGAAACAGCGCGAGAAACCCGGCGTACGTGAGCGCCAGGAACAGTCCATCCAGGGCGCCCGCCACGCGGCGTTCCGAGAGATTCGCCACCGGCACCACGGCGTTCTGCGGATGAGCGCGGTCGCCCGGGCTGCTGCTGAAATCCAGTTCCGGTTGAATGCAGATTTCCAGGCACTCGCTGCGAGCTTTTTTCGCGGCGGCACGTTGCGTGGCGCGCTGCACTGGCTTCTGCAGGTTGCGAATTCGCTCGCGTTCCCGTTCGGCGTCTTCTTCCGCTTCGTCCCATTCCGTCGTTTGCCTGGCCGAAGAGACGAACGGCAGCCCGGACTGCGAATCGTCGCGCATCGGACGTCCATGCCGCGCCCGGTAGGCATCGAGGCGACGCGAGACTTCCTCGCGCCATTCGGGTTCGAGGGCAACGGATTGATAACGACTTGCGTCCGAACTTCTGGCGCGGGATCTCGTCGCGGTTCCGATGGGCGACGCCGAAGCCGACGCGACCGCAGCGCGGGCCTGCTTTGCCGGCACGATTCCCTCGTCGGTGGTCGCATGCGCGTTTACAGGCGCACCCATAGCAGCGGGCTCAAGAAACGGGTCTTGTGCGGCGAGTGGAGCGTCACAGAATGAGCAATTGTCGGCGCGTTCGAGTAGAAGCGCACCGCAATGCGTGCAGATTCGTATCATTGGTCCGTTTTGCGCTGCGGAGATTCCAGTGTCGGAACCCGATCATGCTATCACGGCGCGCGGGGACGGAGCGTGCATGAATCCGCCGGTGGTGTTGTGAATCAGGAAACGTCCGCTTCGCGCCGCAGTTCGTCCCCGCGCCGGACGCGAGTCGATTGCGAGCCTCCGAAGCGCGTGTTAGGCTCGAACGGATTTTTCGCTGGCGTTTCTGGAAACTACTGAGGCGATGTCGATCGCAAAGTCTTCTCGAACCTTCCGCAGAATCGCCTGCCTGGGTGCGATGGCGGTGGTTTTTTCCGCGCCAGTGCGTTGCGTGCGCGCGCAAAGCACTGCGGACTCTGGCTCGCCGCCGGCCGCCGCGGTCACCCCTGCCAAAAAACCACCCGCGCAACAGCCAAAAGCCGGACAACCAAAAAATCCGTCGGTGCGCGACCTGAAGGCGGCTCTGACCGGCGATCAGACGGCCAGCCTGCTCGCCGATCAGCAACGGCAGGTAGGTCGCATCTACTATGCGGATGGCAACGTGGACCTGATTTACGAAAACGTGCGGCTGCGCGCCGATCACGTCGAGTACAACGAAGACACCCAGATCGCCAGCGCCCACGGCCACGTCCAGCTCGACTACTTGACGCAGCATGTGGAAGCCGACGACGCCGTGTACGAACTGCAAACCGGAAAGGGAAAGTTCCACCGCATGCGCGCCACGTTCGCCGTCCAGCGCCGCCCGTCCACCACTTTGCTGATCAGCCCGAACCCGATTTATTTCGAGGCCGAAGAGGCCGAGCGAATCGACCGCGACACCTACAAGCTGCACAAATCGTGGATGACCGTATGTGATCCGGACAAACCGACGTGGAAATTCTACGCGCCGGAAGCAACCATCTATATGCAGCGATCCGTGCATCTGGAGAACGGCAACTTCCGTTTGTTCTCCGTTCCCGTTTTATATCTGCCATACGCCACGTTTCCCGCGGAGAAGGCGCGCACCTCCGGATTTTTGATTCCCGACGTCGGCGAAAGCTCGAGCAAGGGCTACATCATGGGCGAATCGGTCTACTGGGCGCCGACGGATTGGGCCGACCTCACGCTCGGCGCGAATTACTACAGCCGCCGCGGATGGGCGCAAAAGGGCAATTTGCGGATGCGGCCGTGGGAAAACGCCCGGCTCGACGTGAACTACTCCGGCGTGATCGACCGTGGCCTCGAACAGGGTTCGGCTCCGCCCATCAACCAGGGCGGACACGAAGTGCACGTCCTGTTTACCGCGCTTTTGCCGGATGGCTGGCGTGCCGTCGCCGACCTCGATCAATTGAGTTCGCTCACTTACCGCATCGCCTGGAGCGAGACGTTTGCCCAGGCGGTGAACTCGGAAGTGCAGAAGAATGCCTTCCTCACCAAGAATTTCCGCGGGTTCAGCCTGAACTTCGCATCGCTCAGCTACCAGAATTATTTCAGCGCCACCACCACCTCCACATCGGATACTTCGGTCACCACACGCGCTGCGCCCGAGGTTCAGTTCGGTTCCGCGGATCAGGCGCCGTGGGCCAGGCTGCCGATTTATTTCTCGTTCGAGGCGTTTTCAGACGCCGTTCACCGTGGCGACACCGTCACCGGATTTTCGAGCCCCAACTTTATGGCCCGCAGCGAAATCGCTCCCACCGTGACCATACCCCTTCACTTTGGGCCGTGGCTCGATGTGACTCCCTCCTTTACATTGCGGTCCACGTATTTCGGCGGCCAGATTCAAAACGGCGACTACGTCAATAAAGGCTTTTTTCGCACCACCGAGGAATTATCGGTCGATCTTCGCCCGTTTACCCTCGATCGCGTCTGGGGCGATTCCGGCACAAAGTGGAAACACGTGATCGAGCCGGACGTCGTTTATACCTACGTGAACGGCGTGAATGACTTCGGGAAATACGTCCGCTTCGACGAAGACGAAACCCTCACCGACACCAACGAGATTCAGTACGGCATTACCCAGCGCCTGTTCCGCCGGGAGGGTGACGAAGGCGCGGACGAAGTCGCCAGCTTGAGCGTCACCCAGAAATATTTTTTCGATCCCACGTTTGGCGGCGCTCTGGTTTCCGGCCAGCGCAATGTATTCGCCACGCTCGACGCGCTCACGCCGTTTGCCTTTGCCGATCAGGCGCGCCATTTTTCGCCCATCGTCGCAAACCTGCGGGTCGATGCCGGGAAACACTTCGATACCGAAGTAATTTTGAACTTCAATCCGTACAAAAACCGGCTGGCGGCGGTCGGAACGCTGGTGAAATGGAAACCGTACAAGGAATCGTTCATCACTCTGGCGGATTTTTCGGTGACGAATTTGCCCAGTCCCATCTCCGAGGAGCCGCCGGATTTTGTGTTTGAGGGTCGCTCCAATCAAATTCGCGCGCTGATTGGATATGGCGATCTCACACGTCGCGGATTCAACGCCACGTTCGGCGCCAGTTACGATGTGACGCGCCAGGGTTTTCAGAACCAGATCGCCGAGGTGAGCTACAACGGATCGTGCTGCGGCCTCGGCTTCGAGTATCGCCGCTTTTCATTCGGCAATATCCGAAACGAAAATCAGTATCTCGTCGTCTTTCGCGTCGCCAACCTCGGTTCCGTCGGCACATTGCGGCGAGCGGAAAAGATTTTCTAAGTGTATGGCGGTTTCCTCGAAAGCCACCGCTGCGACTCTCGCGTTCTCGACCATCGAGGAAGCGGCACAATTATTGCGCGCCCGCAAAGTCTCGTCTCTGGAACTCGTCGATGCGGCGCTCGAACGCATCGAGCGGCTGAATCCTTCGCTGAACGCCTTCGTCACTCTCACCGCGGACGCCGCACGCAAACAGGCGCGGGCGGCAGACCGCGAATTCCGCGCGGGAGCGTTTCGCGGGCCTCTGCACGGCATTCCCATCACCATCAAAGACAATTTTCTTACGAAGGGCGTGCGAACGACCGCGGGCTCGAAAATTCTCGGCGATTTCGTTCCTGATTTCGATAGCCACGTGGTCGCGCGGCTGAAACACGCAGGCGCTATCTCGCTCGGCAAAACGCTTCTCAATGAATTTGCCTACGGCATCCACGGCCGGAATCCGCACTTTGGCGACGTGCACAATCCGTGGGATCTTGCGCGCACTCCCGGCGGCTCAAGCAGCGGTTCTGCTGCTTCGCTGGCCGCGGGAATCGGATTTGGTTCCCTCGGCACGGATACCGGCGGCTCGCTGCGCATTCCTGCGTCGTTCTGCGGAATTGTAGGATGCAAGCCGACATTCAGTTTGGTGAGTCTCGCCGGAGTTGTGCCGCTTGCCGAAAGTCTCGATCACGCCGGCCCCCTCGCGCGCAGCGTGAAAGACGCCGCGATTTTGCTCGCCGCGATCGCTGGAAAATATCCGCAGGGCGTTCGGACGCGGAATTTCGTTCGGTTGCGACAGAATCTGCCGCGGCGATTCCGTATCGGCTGGCCCGCCCATTATTTCTTCGACCGTGTCGATCCCGAGGTGCAACTCGCCATTCAAAGCGCGGTGAAGGCCTTGGAATCTCTCGGCGGCCGCACCGAAGCGATCTCTCTGCCGCATGCCGCGGAATCCGTGGAAGCAAGCACGGCCGTGGGGCTGGCGGAGGCGACGCACTACCACGCAGCGCAAAAATATTTTCCGCAGCGCGCCGCCGAGTATAGCGAAGACGTTCGCAATCGGCTGGAGCTGGGGCTTGCAGTAAAAGCGCTCGAGTACTTGAATGCCGCCCGGATTCGGCGCGAGCTCACCGGCGACTTCGACGCAGCGTTTGAGCGAGTGGATGTGATCGTGGCTCCCGCGACGGCTTGCGTCGCGCCTCGGTTGGGCGAAGCCGTGGTGGAAATTCGCGGAGAATCGATGCCCCTGCGCAGCGCGGTGATCGATTCAAACCGCCCCGCGAATTTCACCGGACATCCGGCGATATCCGTTCCGTGCGGCATTTCGAGTGACGGGTTGCCGATGGGATTGCAACTGATTGGCGCGAAGTGGAGTGAAGCCAGTTTGCTCGCCATCGCGCACGCGTACGAACAATCGCAGAAGTGGCGCGAAATTCGACCGGCGATCTGACAAACAGGGTCGCGTAGTGGTTAGTCGCTTGCGGCCGATGTTTCGCTCTCTCGACGCATCAGCCACTGCGCGGCAATCCACCCAATCGAAGCGACTGCAATTCCCGCCAACACATCGGCCACATAGTGATAACGGCCATACACCGTGGCCACACACATCCCGATAAAGAACGGCAGACAAACCCAAAACAACCATCGCCGGTAACGGCGCGCCGCCAGGATCGCAACCATCGATCCCGCCACATGCGCCGAAGGAAACGCCGCGCCGTGCACTCGTCCATAATGCTCGATCAATTCGATCGTTGCCGTAAATGCGCCGCCGGCGAGCGGCTTTGTTTGCAGGGAAGCAAGCGCGAAGTACGGACTTTCGATCGGGAAGAGAATCGCAATCACGTAAACGGAGTAATGCGCGAGCGCCGTCGCCGTCATCACCGTCCAGAATGCGATGCGCTTGTTTTCGGCATATAAAATCGCCGGCAAAATCACCAGGTACAAAAAGTACGTCATATAGCAAAACTGCATGAAATCGTTGAGTGAGGGAGTCGCGAACTGCGCGAGCCAGACCGACGGATGGACTTGTGCGAAGTTGTAATCGAACGCAATCAGCCAGCGATCGAACCAGCCGGGAAAGATCGCGTGGACCAGATACTGCAACTCTTCGAAGAAGAAAATATAGAGCGGCAGAGGATACCAGCTTCGAACGAAGCGCAGGAACCCATTCGACGGCATCCGCGCGTGTAGGACCGCGGCGATCGTGATGGCCGCCGCGATACCGCAGTGGACGAGAAAATAACGGCCGGCATGTTGCACGTTCGCGTGAAACAACACCAGGATCGTCTGCAGCCAAGCGAGGTAAGCGAAGGTCACCCATTCGAACGGTCCCAGGGACGCAGCGATTTCGCGGTCAAGACTGTCCCGCCAGTGCGTTCGAGTCTCGATTTCCGCGGCGCGCAAATCGATCGTGGCGTTGATTCGGTTCGTGCTCACAGGGCCGCCTTGCCGATGATGGAATTGCGTGGGGCGGAAATTCCGCGAGGCGCCGGCAACCACCGCACGCTCTCCCATCCGTTTTCGTGCGCCAGGCGATGCAGCCGCTTTGACGGATTTACCGCGATCGGATTTCCCACGCATTCGAGCATCGGAAGGTCCGCGATGCAGTCACCGTACGCGTAGCACAGCCGAAGATCGAGAGAGTGTTTCGCCGCAAATTGCCGCAGAGCGCGAGCCTTGGCGCGTCCCGTCATGTGTTCGCCATTCAGATGGCCCGTCCACACGGTTTCGCGTCGTTCGCGATCGGCTGTAAATTCCTCTGCCGATTCCAGTTCGGTAGCCATCACGTCAATCGGCGCGGGTAGCTGCTGCAAAATCACTCTCGCCAAGACGGCGAGCGTCCCGCTGACGATGCAAACCCGATGACCTTGCGACTGGTGCCAGACAATCCGCGCAATCGCTTCGGGAAAGAAGATGGGTTCGTCCGCCAGCGCCGACGCGGCCATCGCCGCTTGTGCCCAGTCGCGCGCCAGCGACTCGCGGAGCCCGGCGAGATATTGTTTGTTCGCTTGGGTCGCGTCGTGTGGTCGCACGAGAATGTTTTTGGCGAAATGCGTTAGCCAGGATGTGGCATGTGCCGTTTTTATTTGATTTCGTTCGAGCAGAAATCCAACGAACCGCCATTCCAGCGACGGCGCCGGCAGAATCGTCGCGTCGAGATCGAAGAACGCTCCGATACCGGATGATTCACCGGCGCAGTTCGACGCGATCATCGAATCACCGGAGCGACGGAGACGGCCGCAGCGACGCGCGCATGCCTGGCTGTGCTGAATGCGCCTGCATTCGCTGCAGCGGTTTGGTTCGAAGTTTCGAGATACCGGCGGCCTTCCCAAAGAACGGGCACGGCGCGGATCACGCAGAAAGCCACCGTCGCGCCGACGAGAATTTGTCCGGCGAACGAAAGGCTGTAACGAGTGGCGTCACTGAGCCAGGGGGCGGAGACGCGCGCCAGCGGCAGCAACATGCCGAGATAGCAGAAGCAAAAACACTTCAGCACAGCGTACGCGCCGCGGCTGAAGCGTGACGCCACCAGTCCGCGACCCCACCGCGTTTGCACCATTCCGGTTTGTCCAAAGCCAGTGCGGCCTTCGCGCGATGCGAGCGAACGCAGAAAATCGGTGAGCGTACCGCGCACAAAGAACACGACCGGTACCCACAGCGATATCAATCCGGCGACGGCAAAAAACGTGAAGAAAAGATTCTCGACGACGCGGTCGCCCAAAATATCCAGTTGCGCGCCGAGCGGCGTTGCCAAATTGCGCGTGCGCGCGATGTATCCGTCCACTCCGTCGAGCGCGATGGCGAGGATGGTGAGCAGCACGGCGGCCACATCGACGATGAACGCGTGGCGGGAAATGGTGAACAGCGCGACAGCAGCGAAAGCGGCGGCGACTCGAACGACGGTGATCTGGTTGGGCGTCACGATCTCTCTCCTGCGCGCTCGGCAAAATGAAAAGCGGGCCCCACCGCAAGTGACATGAAATGCCGCTTATGGCTCCAGCATGCAGGCCCGCGTCTCTGCCGAATGCAACGGGCCTGCCGTTCGCCCTGTTCCGGTTAGTGTTGACGAATCATGGTGTTGCGAGAATGCCCGTGGTGGGGCGTCAGGTTGTGGTGGCGGGCAGCGGCGGCACATGGCGGGAAGTGCTTGCATCGGACGGCTTGATCGAAGATCGAGCGCCCCGCGAAACTTCGGTGAGATTTGCGGAACAAATAGGATGAGCGTGCGTCGAATGAATATGGGAAAATTGCAGGTCGAAGCTGTAACGTCGGCCGCCGCAGGGCATCGAATGACGGGTCGAAAGGCGCACACGAAATAATGGACGTATCGATTTTCACGGCATTTCTCGCGGGGTTGATTTCTTTCCTTTCGCCGTGCGTGCTGCCGCTCGTGCCGGGTTACATCTCGATGCTGTCCGGCATTGGCGTGGAGCAATTGAAGGAAGGCAAGACGCCGCGGGCCGGATTGCTGACGTCCGCGCTGGCGTTTGTGCTTGGATTTTCGGCGGTGTTCATTACGTTTGGCGCGTCGGCGAGCGCCGTTGGCTCGTTTCTGTTGCGGAACCGAAGCGCTCTTGCGCCGATCGCGGGAGCGTTGATCATTTTGTTTGGGCTGCACCTGACTGGTTTGTTGGCGAAAATTGCGGTGCGCGTGGGTTTACTGGTCGGCGCTGTTCTTGTCGCGTTTGGTTTCTTGCTTGTGGCGCGGCCCGGTTTGTTGGGCCACAGCGTAAAGCCGGTGGACTTCTTCGCGGTGTCGCTGATCTTCCTGTTGGGGCCGTCGATGACGCGATGGCTCAATCGCGATGTGCGATTCCAGAAGCTGGGTGGACAGCCCGGAGTCGCCAGCGGATTTCTGATGGGATTTGCTTTTGCGTTTGGATGGACGCCGTGCATCGGACCGATTCTGGCGAGTGTGCTGGCCGTGGCGGCGACACGCGAAACGGTGGGGCAGGGAGTGTTTCTGCTGGCGTGCTATTCGGCGGGGCTTGCGATTCCGTTCCTGCTGACGGCGGTCGGCATCGGGAGCTTTTTGAAGTTCTACCAGAAGTTCCGGAAGCATCTGCACACGGTGGAAGTGTTCAGCGGCGCGCTGCTGCTGGTGATCGGTGTGCTGATTTATTCGAACCGGCTGACGTGGCTATCGGGCAAGCTGACATTCTTAAATACGTTTTCACGCTGAGGAGTTTTGCGGATGCGAAAGCCAATTCATCTGGCGTTTCTGGCGGCGGTCTTTCTGATGGTTACGACGAATTTTTCCGGTTGCCATTCCCGGGGAGCTTCGTCGGGAACCACGGGACAAACGGTGAAAGCCGACGAACAGGGAAACAAACCCGCCGCTCCGGACGTGACGTTTAAGGATCTGGACGGGAAAGATGTGTCGCTCGCGAGCCTGAAGGGCAAAGTGGTGGTGGTGAATTTCTGGGCCACCTGGTGCGATCCGTGCCGCGAGGAAATTCCCTGGCTGATCGAGTTCCAGCAGAAGTACGCGGGCAAGGGATTTACGATCCTGGGTGTGGCGATGGATGAGGAAGGCAAACCGACGGTGCAGCCGTTCGTGCAGACCACGCCATTCAACGTGAACGGGCATCCGACGACGATGAATTATCCGATCCTGCTGGGGAACGACGAGCTGGCGGATAAATTCGGCGGTTTGCTGGGAATGCCGACGAGCTTCGTGATTTCGCGCGACGGAAAGATCGCCAAGAAATATATTGGGCTCGTGAATCGCGAGGCGCTCGCGAAAGACATCGAGGGTTTGCTCGGAGCGGGAACGGCGCAGGGAGCGGCCGGAAACTGATGATGGACGAACAGGATTTCGTAAAGAAGGCCGATCACACGTTTGAGGCGCTGAAACAGCGCTTGCAGGTGATTGGCGACGACAACGATTTCGAAGTGGAAGGCGGCAGCGGGAAGCTGGAGATTGAATTCAACGACGAAGACGAGACGCGGTTTGTGATCAGCCCGAACACGCCCGTACGGCAAATCTGGATCTCGGCGCTGACGACGAGTTTCAAGCTGGGCTGGTCGGACGCAGCGCAGGCGTTTGTACTGGATAAGACGGGCGAAACGTTGAACCAGACGATGAGCCGGATATTGACGGAAAAACTCGGCGTGCCGGTGACGGTGTAGCGCGATGAATCAAGCGAAAAAGATGGCCGCGAGCGCGCTCGTGGTATTTTGCGGTGCAATGATTTTGGCGCCGCGAATGACCCTGATGGCGCACGCGCAAACGGCGCAGCAGAATGCGATCGCCGTGGTGAAGCCTGCGGCGTTTGTGTCACTCGACAAAGTGCCGCGCGGAAAAGAGTTTCAGGCCGCGGTGGTGGTGCAGATCGCGCCGGGGTATCACATGAATTCGCACACGCCGAGCGAAGCGTATTTGATTCCGACATCGCTCACGGCACAAGCGCCGGCAGGATTTCAAGTGGTCGATACGATCTATCCCGCAGGGAAGCAGGTGAAGTTTTCGTTTTCGCCGGATAAGCCGCTCGATGTGTACAGCGGAAGCGTGACGCTGAAATTGAAAGTGCTCGCGCAGAACGATGCTCCGCTGGGAGCCGCGAACATACCCGTTATTTTGCGTTATCAGGCGTGCAGCGACAGCACCTGTTTGCCGCCGGTAAAAGTTCCCGTCGATGTGAAGTTGGAAGTGAGCGCTGCAGGATCGGCGGCGCATCCGGCACACCCCGAAATTTTCTCACTAAAATCCGCGAAATAAATTCCGCCGCAATTTTTCAAAAATAATTTCAGGCGAATGCGCGCGAAATATTTCCGCGTGCGAATCTTATTTTTTCGCGGCGAGAAATTCGAGCGCTCGATGCATGCGCGCGATAATTTTTTCGCGGCCAATGACGACCATGGTGTCAAACAGCGGCGGCGCGACGGCGCGTCCGACGATGGCGACGCGCGTGGCGTTGATGAGCAATCCCGCTTTTACGTTTTCGGCGGCGGCGACTCCGCGAAGCGCTCCGTCGCAGGCGTCATGATTCCAGTCCGGCAAGGCTTCGAGCGCAGCGGTGACTTTGTCGAGTAGCGCCGGAATCTTCTCGTCTTTCCAGAATTTGTCGCGCGCTTCGACGTCGTACTCAAAATCGTCGGTGAAAAACGCGCGCGCCCAGGTGGTGAAATCGGTGAGCAAGCGCGTGCGCGAGCGAATCAAATCGACGGTGCGGGCGAGCCATGCCGCATCGGTCGATCCCCATTTTTCCTGCCACAGTCCGGCACGCTTCAGTTCCGCTTCCACGTAGGGGACAACTTCTTCGACGGGCGGCTTCTGCAGATATTGGGTGTTGTACCACTCGAGTTTGGCGCGATCGAAGACGCCGTTGGTGCGGCTGATGCCGGCGAGCGAGAAACGCTCGATGAGTTCGGGAGTGCGGAGATATTCGTCGTTGTTGCCGGGAGACCAACCGAGCAGCGCAAGAAAATTCCGAAACGCTTCGGGGAGAAAGCCTTCGTCGGCATAGGAGCCGACGCTGGTGGCGCCGTGACGCTTCGACAGGCGATGGCGATCGGCGCCAAGAATCAGCGGGACGTGCGCGAAAACGGGCGGCGTTGCGCCGAGCGCCTGGTAAATCAGGACTTGCTTGGGCGTGTTCGAAATGTGATCGGCGCCACGGATGATGTGGGTGATGCGCATGTCGATGTCGTCCACGACGACGCTGAGCTGATAGGTGGGTACTCCGTTGGAACGAAGCAAAACAAAATCTTCGATGTCCTGATTTTGGACTTCGTTGGGGCCGAAGACGGCGTCTTCGAATTTTGTGGAGCCGGTGCGCGGGGTCTTGAAACGGATGGCATAGGGTATATTTGCGGCGTTTTTTTCGGCGCGCTCAGCGCCGGAGTAATCGCGGCAGGGGCAAGGCGCGGCTTTGAAAGCTTTGGCGGCTTGCACGGCTGCGGGCGCGTCTTCTTTGGCCTCTTCGTCTTCGGAATCGTCGGGGGCGTGATCGCCGCCGGCGTAAGTGGCGCCTTTGCAGTAACAGGCGAAGCCATTGCCTTCTGCAAGGATGCGATGAGCGGCGGCGCTGTAGAGTTCGGTGCGCTGCGACTGGAAGAAGGGGCCTTCGTCCCACTGCAGGCCGAGCCATTTCAGGGAGACGAGGATGCCGTCTACCAGCTCGGGCTTGTTGCGCTCAACGTCTGTGTCTTCAATCCGCAGGACGAGAGTGCCGCCTTCGTGCTGGGCGTAGAGCCAATTGAAGAGGGCGGTGCGAGCGCCGCCGACGTGGAGGTATCCCGTGGGAGACGGGGCGAAGCGGACACGAGGTTTGACGGGCGAAGACATTCAGGCGCGATCCTTAGGTGATGTGGAAACAAATATCTTAGCGAAAGGAGGGCGGAAAATCGAGCGAGGCGCGGTTGAGATTGGCATGAGATTGGATTTCTAATCGCAACAGAGTGTTGCGATTAGAAAGTCGCCGGTCGTTTGTTTTGAGTGGTTTAGGTTCGTTTCTAATACTGGGAAGTGTGTTTTGGCGTTGGATCGGAAGGCAAGAGATTGAAAGACAGAAGGCGCGGAGGGAAGGCGCACGGAGGTCACGGAGACGCCGAAGAGGAATGCGAATTTGTGTCGATTAGAAATGACCTCGGGTGATTGTTTTGAGTGAGTTACGGAGAATTCTAATCGCGGAGTATGCCGATTAGAAATTGGTGGGACGGGGCGCGAGTCTTCGATTCCCATTTCGGGAATTGAGTTGTGGCCAGGTTGTCGGGCAACACACATGCGGCGGCCTCGATGGACGTCGTTTTCATACACGACTAATGATAACACAGTAGTACATGAACGTAAAGGAGAATATGCGCGGCGGGCGAAGAAACCTATGGATAGATGGCGCCGCCCTGCGAACGGTCATTCGAGGGACGAAACGATGTAGAAGTCGAGACTACAGGAGTTCGGATCGTCGTATGATCTCGTGCACGGAGCTAGGGGGCAGCTCATCAGCCTCTTAGTCAGACCGCTTGGGTGGGATTCTCTCGCAGGTTCCAGACCCTAATTCCGAGTCAACGGTATTTGATTCAGTAGCCATGGTGTCGCCACTTCCTGCCGTCATCGTGACGGTTGAAGTCTCCGCGTAGCGTAGTGTGGTTGGCTCGATGGAGAGTCGAAACGTTATCGTTTTCTTAACATAAGCATTGGGGTCCGGGGATTTCTGGTTGACCCACACATTTTCAGTCCCGCGATATTCAAGCTCACCTAACTTTACGCCCTTCCGATAAATATCCAGCCGCATCACACGTCCCCCCTGCCTAAAGTATGATTGGAGTCCTGGCGGAAACGCGTTGAGGAGAGTAGCGTCAACCATACCGATGTACTGCGCGGATTGTTGAACTTCTTGCATTGCTCGCAATGCGTCTTGCTGGGCAGCCGCTGACCGCGCTTCATCGAAAGCCTTGCTCGCCATCGCGTGTCGCTCGTCGTACCCGAGTGCCCTAAACGTAAAAAACGTTTGCGAGTTGCTGTCGTCGTTGAAGCAAACAAAATCCTTGTCGAGCACGGTCTCGCTCTCGTAGCTTCCGTTGGAATCTGTTGCGGAAAGAGCATGGAAGAATCCGCCGGCGTCATAGAGCTGCCGATAGTAAGCGCGGACTTCGGGCGAGCCTATCGATGCGGAGTGCGGAGGTTCTGCATGCGGCGTGGCCTTAGCCGTTTCACCTTCGACCGGGAACTTTTGTACTTTAGATTCGGCCAGAAGCAAACGCTTCGCATCGTTGACGGGAATTGCGAAATTTAGATTCTCTCCGCCCTTGAGATACAAGGTCGTAATACCGACGACATCTCCGGCCATGTCGAACAATGGACCACCACTACTACCGGGCGAGATCGGCGCGGTAATTTGTAGAAAATTACCGCCCTCGTTCTCAATGTTTCGGATACCACTGACAATGCCACTGGACACCGTTGACTCAAGTGATAGTGGGCTGCCAATTGCAACTATTTCCTCTCCCACTTGTACGCGGTCGGAGTTTCCGAGACTAACGACACGAAAATTTTGGCCGTGGGCTTTAATGACCGCAAGGTCCCGCGCCTTATCGAATGCGACCACGCCCTCGACTTCATAAAACGCTCCGTCAGGCAGTTTTGCGATGGCAGAACTAGCGTCCTTGATGACGTGGTAGTTCGTGACGATGCGGCCATCTCTGCTCACGAGGAAGCCTGTTCCCTGAGCAACTGCGTTTCCATTCTTGTCTGCCGTGATGATCGAGACAATGACGCCATTCGCAGCCTTGGCTATCGCGGGGATGTCCTTCCGAGGTTGTGCGGATTGCGCACGGACGACGCCGGAAGCGAGAATGACGAGACAAATAAGTCTCATTGTCTGCGCCCGCTTCACCCTCGTTATTTGTAGATGCCCACGACTTCGCAAGGTGAATCACCGCCCTTCCAAATTATTTTCTGGTCTTCGTCATCGTAGATAGCATCTTCGCCATACGTGTAGTGATAGCAATATCGGGTCTTGATGATTAGTTCGCCGTCGGCTTTGTAGACATTTGAGTCGAGCCTTTTCACGTTTCGCAGTTTGTACATCTCAGCCGTGGCGATGCCAGCTAGTGCCAAAATAAGTAAGGCCGCTACAATCGTCTTCGTCATTTCAAGCCTCTTCAACAGCGACATAGTCGGAACCTTATTGGCCACGACTGAACCGGTCTTTCGCCATACTGGACGAAAGTAAAGCCTTTCCGCTGTACTGCAGACATCGCTTTCTCATCCTGATAGAGCAGGGTCAAGAGAAAGGTGATTTGCGCACCCTTTCGCGGGTACTAACACTTTCGAATTCCTATCCTTCGGCTCACGTCAAGCGCGATGATACCACTGCGATAAGTGACGGCGGGTATAAAAAGGAAGGCGCGCCGAAGAGCGGCTGCGGCGCGCGCGGCGGCGGGCGCATCTTGATTGGCGTCTTCGTCTTCGGTGTCGTCGGGGGCGTGATCGCCGCCGGCGTAGGTGGCGCCTTTGCAGTAGCAGGCAAAGCCCTTGCCTTCGGCGAGGATGCGTTCGGCGGCAGCGCGGTAGAGTTCGGTGCGCTGCGACTGGAAAAAGGGGCCTTCGTCCCAGGCGAGGCCGAGCCATTTCAGGGAGACGAGGATGCCGTCCACCAGCTCGGGCTTGTTGCGCTCAGCGTCGGTGTCTTCAATGCGAAGGACGAGCGTGCCGCCTTCGTGCTGGGCATAGAGCCAGTTGAACAGGGCGGTGCGGGCTCCGCCGACGTGGAGATATCCCGTGGGAGACGGGGCGAAGCGGACACGAGGTTTGACGGGTGAAGACATTCAGGCGCGATCCTTGTGCGATGTGGAAACGAATATCTTAGCGAAAGCAGGGCGGAAAATCGAGCGGGGCGCGGCGGATGGAGGCATGAGGAGGGGAATTCTAATCGCAAAATAGTGTTGCGATTAGAAATGGAATTGGCGTTTGTTTTGAGTGGTTTACGGTGAATTCTAATACTGGGAAGTGGGTTTTGGCGGCGGGCGGAACGTCAAAAGATTGGAACACAGAGGGCACAGAGGGAAGGCGCACAGAGTTCACGGAGACAGAGGGGCAAGCGTGGAAAGTGCGACGATTCGACGTTTGACCATTCGAAATTGGGGAGATAGGGCGCGAGGGGGCGATTCCCGTTTTGGGAATTGAGTTACGGCCGAGTTGTGGGGCAACGTGCATGGTGCGGCCTCGTTGGGCGTCGTTTTGACGCACGACTGATGATAACAGAATAGTACCGGTATGTAAAGTAAAATATGTGCGGCGGTGTGGGTGGATCAAGGCAGTGGCTAGTGGCGAGTGACGAGTGGCGAGTGGCTGGCAATGGGGAATTTGCGGGACGAAAGGGGAGAGGGATGGGGCGGAGTGAGGGATTTCTAATGTGTGGATAAGTGACATGGAGTTGGGGGTGCAGGGGACGTGAGCGGGAGAGTGTGCGATGGAGCGGAACGGTCGTCGGGCGGCGGAGGCGGGAGCCAGCGGCATGGGGTGCGACGTGACGGCGTTGGTGCGCGAGGGGCGGCTCAATGAGGCAGCGGAAATTCTGGTGGCGGCGATTGCGCGGAGTGCGACGAGCGAGTTGTGGAACGATTTGGCGGTGGTGAGAATGGCGGAGGCGGAGCGGGCGTTTGGAAATGCATTGAGGCTGGATCCTTGGAACGCGGAGGCGATGGCGAATCTGGGCGTTTTGCTGTTTTGTGCGGGAAGGGTGGCGGAGGCCGAGCCGTTTTTGCGGGAAGCGGTTGAGGCGGCGGAAGGAGCGGCGCGGGATCGGCTGGAAGCGATGCGGAGGATTTGCGCGCCGGAGGAAGAGCGGGCTACCAGGACCAATGGCGCGGCAGGGATTGTACCGGCGGCGGCGAAGCGGGACGTGGTGGTCGAGGGCGATGTGGATCTGGCGGTGCAGGAGGCGTTTTTCGCGGACGAGGGATATCGCGGGACGATGGTGGAGGTGGGAGCGGCGAAGCCGGATTATTTGTCGGTGAGCGCGACGTTTCGCAAGCGCGGGTGGCGGGTGATTTCGATCGAGCCGAATCCATTTTTTTGCGAACTGCAGAGAGCGAAGGGGCACGAGGTGATTGAGTGCGCGTGCGGGGCGGAGGACGCGGACGGCGCGCCCTTTTTTGTGGTGAAGATGGATACGACGTATCAGGGCGAGGCGGTGACGAACGAAAGTTTCTCGTCGCTGGGCGTGCGGGGAAAATATGCGGAGATGATGAAGACGCTGGCAAAATCGGTGGCGACTTCAGTGGAAGAAATCCAGGTGAAGGTGCGGCGGCTGGACACGATTTTGCGGGAGCACGCCGGGGATGTGTGCGAGATCGACCTTGTGTGCGTGGATGTGGAGGGCTGGGAACTGGAAGTGCTTGGGGGGCTGACGTTTGAGAAATACCGGCCAAAAGTTTTGATCGTGGAGAATCTATTTTTGGAGAAGGCGTATGTGGAGTTTCTGGAGGAGCGGGGATACCGGTTGTGGAGGAGGATTGAGCCGAACGATGTGTTTGTGAGGAGAGATATCAGGGAAGGGGCGGAGCGAACACCGCACCGAGGTTCGGATGGTTAAGGCAGTGGCTAGTGGCTAGTGACGAGTGACGAGCGGCTACAAGAAATCAGGACGCACGGAATCGCGAGATTCGGGTTTTTGAAATTCCCGGACGAGCGCTCCCGGATGACCGGGCATGGACGGCAGCGCCGTTAACGCGTGCGGCCGGTTATGAAGCGGGTTTGAGCGGATAGTCTTGATCGACGAAGGCGGTGAGGAGAGTGCCTTGTTTGATCTCGACGTTTTTGCCGTGCTTAATGAGGCCGATGGGGCCGAACAAGATGGTGAGAGCGACGGTGGCGCCGACGGCGCCTTCGCCTTCTTTGCCTTTGCTGCCGCGGAGATGGACGCGCTGGTCGTCGGTCTTCAGATATTCGAGGCGGATGGAGAGTTCGCCTGCCTTTCCCAGCATGCCGGATTTGTGCGCGTTGGTGACGGTAGCGAGAGCGACGGCGCCTTTTCTGGCGACGACGACGTCGCCGACTTTGAGATCTTCGGCGAGAGTCATGTTGACGGGGTCGTCATCGACGGCGGTTTTGGAGCTGAGATCCTGAGCGAAGACGAGAGAGACTTCGGTGCCTTCTTTGAGCATCACAGGCGAAGAAGGCGACGCGGGCGCGACAGGTGCCGTCGCGGCGGTAGCCGCCTGGGTCGCGGGAGCGGGAGCGGCTTGCGGCGGCGGAGGGGCTTGGGCGAGGGTCGAGATTTGAAGCGCTAAGGAAATTGCGAGCAGGCCGAAAATCTTCAGCGTGGGGCGCGCTGGGAATTTCATGGTGGTGCCTCCGAGATACGTCGATCGAACGATGAATCTGGATGGCCGGTTGGAGCCGTGATGATACCACTCCGTTAGGTTGTTGCGATGTATATGACGGCGGGAAGCGGGAATCGGTTACCGGATGTCGCGTGCAGGAGTTCGAGTTGAGCGCGAGTCGAGCGCGAGTTGAGAAGGATGCGGATCGCGAGCGTGGAGGCGGAAATCGGGCGAGATGGTTCGGAGTTTGGGTGGGGTAGGGCATGGCGATGGGCTGACTCCATGGCCAAGGTTTGGCATACGGAAAACCGAATGCGCACGAAGATTACTGCATGGATTTGGCCAGAGTGGATTGGACCTGGGACCAGGGGATGGGGGTTTGGTGCATGGCGAAGACTGTGGTGACGTCGAGGTTTTCGCGGGCTACGGCGGCGGCAACTTCGCGGGTTAGTTCGGGATCGTAGAGGGAGCCGTCTTCGTTGAGGACTAAAGTGTCGCTGGCGTAGAGAAGTTTGTGAGCGGGGAAATAGACCATGTACTGGCGCTCGGTGGAGGGGCCGCGGAGCGGGTAGAGTTCCATGCGATTGTCGCCCGAGCCGATGACGGTTTTGCCGGCGACGATTTTCCAGTGCGGAGATTTCGGAGATTGGGCCAGCGCGTCGGGATGAAGGGTGTGGGGCGCGGCGATCACGCGGTCGAGGAGCGGCTGATTGAGATCGAGAATGTAAACGGGGAGCCCGGCGGCGACAACCTGCCGAATTCCGCCGACGTGGGGCCAGGAATCGGAGGTGGAGAGGACGGCTTTGACGGGAGAGTCGGGATACCGGCGTTTGGCTTCGTCGAGAACTCCGGAAATGTAGGTGCTCGAGAGCGGCGATTCGAGCAGGACCGTGCCGTCGTCTTGCTGGACGAGAGTGGCGTTCCACGCGCCGGGGTAGAGAGTGACGCCGGGTGCGAGAGTGATTGCGGAGCGGGCAACGAAAGGACGGTCCCAACCTTTGGAGGCGACGGTTTGGGCGGCGACGGCGGGATCCATTTTGAAATCGGCGTCGGTGGTGGCGATGTTGAGATCGAGCTGAATGATTTGCGTGGATTGCCAGAGTACGCCGTTGCGCTCCTCCACTTCGCTGGTGGGATAAACGATGCCATGGAAGAGCTGGAAATTATCGAGGTAGATGCGTTGGGTGACGTCGCCGAATTGGAACCAGTGATCGGAGAAGACCTGGACGGTTTCGATGGCGTCGGGAAGATGGTTGAACGGATTGATGAGAATGCGGACGGGAATGCCGCGCCAGGAGAAGGCCAGGACGGGGTGCGAAGTGGAGCGCAGAGTTTCGGCGGGCGCGAAGCGGAGATCGGACGCGTCGAGCGCGGTGAGGAGCAGACGCATCGGGCCGAGAGCGAGAGTGAAGCGCGCGGATTCGACGGGCGAGAGGCCGCAGGGAGAGTCGCCGGATTTTCCGCGGACGACTCCGCCGTCGGGAGCGAGAACGAGAATGGAATCGGATTCGGCCTGGCCGGGATCGGACTCCGGCCAGGTGGAGTGCGTTTCGAGCAATATGCGTTGGCGCGCGAAATCGATTTTGCCCCGGGTGCGATCGTAGGCGGAGAGGAAGGGTTCCTGGCGGTAGGACTGCTCGACGAGGTAAGTGTGGCCGACGGATTCGAAGCCGATGGAATTTACGGCTTCGAGGCGAGCGCGGCCGCCCATGGCGTCAAGTGCGAGAACGGCGCAGTCTTTCGCGGTGGCTGCGCACGGGGAGGCTGGCGAGCTTTGCGCTTGCGCGTTGGTTGAGAGGGCGGCAGCAGCGAGCAGGAGAACGGCGAGCTTGAGAATTGCGCGTGGGCGCGGGGATGATGAGGATGATGAGGCCGATGAGGACGAAAGAAAAAGCATGATGGCTCCCAGGAGTTTCTGAAGGATATATACGCGGGAGAAGGCCAAAGGTTATCACGCGAATGCGAGGAGCGCCGAAGGCGGGAAACCGCACGAGTCGGAGCGAGTAGGGGGATTGGGAGGGCGGGGCTGCGGATATGAGTACCGGGGTACTGTTGACGGTGGCGGAGGGGGACGTGATAGTGGTGACCGAGGGTCGAAAGCTGCGCGGAATTGGAACACCGGCGGCTGACCGGAGATCGGCGGAAATCGGGTGTTTTTGGCGAGATTAGGCGAGATTTGGGGAGTTGACCTCCACGAAACACTGCGGGACACCGGCCGGGAAGTGCCTGGAAATTCTGCTAACCTGAGATGAAGTCTGACGTTATCCATTATTGGAGACTTTGGTTGTTTAGCCACGTCGATACGAGTGCGTTTGTGCTGCTGCTGTGCGCATTTTTGCTGGCGGCGTTCTTTGCGCACGTGTACGAGCAGAAACGGCAGAAATACCTGCTGGCGTGGTCGTTTGGCTGGCTGTTGATGGCCCTTCATTTTGTGTATCCCGCCTTTTATTCGGAAGTGCAGGCACCTTACTGGTTTATCCATGTGACGGCATTCGTGTTGGCGGTGGTGGCGGTGTCGTTTCTGGTGGCGGCGCGGATGTACGCGCGGCTGAAGATGCCGGCGGGGACGACGGCGGGACTGTTGGCGGTGGCGGGAGCGTGGAGCGTCGCGAACGCCGAGAAATGGGTTGTGGTACCGGTGGGATTGGGAGTGGGGCTGGTGTTTCTGGTGGTGGCGTTCACGTTCTGGCAAGAGGGCCGGAAACAGGAATCGCGCGCCGATGAATTGCTGGCGGCCACGTTTGCGATATGGGGAATTTTGCGGCTGGTGATTGCGGTTCAGGCGAGCTTTTCGCAGACGCACAACCACGAGCTTGCAGTGTTTGTGCTGGTGCCGGCGGTGTTTGCCGCGGTGCTGATGGTGATGGCGGTGTATGAGGAGGAGCGGCGGCGGGTCGAGCGGAACATGCTGGCGCTGTCGAATTTGAATCTGGCGACGTCGAGCTTCGCGGGCGGCGAGATTCAGAAGATGCTGGCGCAGGCGCTGGACCGGGTGCTGAACGTGGTTCGGATACCGGCCGGAGCGCTGTGCCTGCACTACGGCGACGAGGAAGGGCCCACGTCGGTGGTGGTGAGCGGGATGAGCGATCCTTTCTGCGAGGAGATACAGAAGGATCATCGAGACGATTACCTGGTGAGCCTGGTGGCGCGCCTGGGGGGCCTGGTGGTGTTGCGCGACCTGGAGACGGATTCGAAGTGGGAAGCGCTCGAGAAAGAGGAAGCGTTTGCGGAATTGCGGCAGCTTTTGTTGAAGCAGGACTTGCGGACGGTGGTGGGAATCAGTTTGCAGGCCAAGGACAAGATTTTCGGGACGCTGCTGCTGGGAACGCCGGACAACCGGAACTTCACTCCGGCGGAGTTGCGATTGCTGCTGGCGCTGGGCCATCAGATCGGAATGGCGGTGGAGAACAGTTATCTGGTGCAGCAGACTTCGCGGCGCAGCGAAGAACTGCACATCTTGAACGAGATTGGGCGGACGCTGAATTCGACGCTGGATCTGGACGCGCTGTTTGAGCGGATTTACTCGGAGATGCGGCGGCTGCTGGATGTGTCGAGCCTGCTGATTACGTTTTTCGACGGGAAAGACAGCCCGGTGCGGTTTGAGATGGAAGTGGTGGAGGGCGAGAGGCAGCCGAAGCGGGTGAGGGCGGCGGGCAAGTACATGACGGAGCACGTGGTGCGCAGCGGACAGCCGCTGTTGATTCGCGAGAATTTCGCGAAGGAAGCGAGCCAGCTGGGATTTGAGTACACGCGCGCGGTGGGTTCGGTGTGCGCGGTGCCGCTGATCATGTACGACCGGGCGATCGGGATGATGGCGGTGCAAAGCGCGCAGGAGCGGGTGTTCGACGAAGGGCACGTGGAGCTGCTGCGGGTGCTGGCGAGCGAAGCGGCGGTAGCGATCGACAACGCGCGGCTGTTTGCGGAAGAACAGAAGAAATCGCGGCAGCTGATGCTGATCAACAACGTATCGAGCCACGCGATTTCGACGATGAATCCGGAAGAAATGCTGACGAAGATCGCGGCGGAAATTGAAAACGGATTGACGTACGACCACATTGGAATCGCGACGCTGGATTATTCGTCGAAGGAGCTGATGATCCAGGCGGAAGCGGGGTCGCGGCGCGAGGCGATGGGCCGGCGGATTTTGCTGGGCGAAGGGCTGGTGGGGCAAGTGGCGCGCAGCGGGCAGATTACCGTAGTGGAGGAAGTGAAGGCGGATTCGCCGCGGCCGGTACTGCCGGGAACGGTGTCTGCGATCGCGCTGCCGGTGGTCTACGCGGAGCAATTGCTGGGCGTCCTGTATGTGGAATCGTCGGAACTGTGCGAATTTCCGGAACAGGAAGTGCTGCTGCTGAGGACGCTGGCGGACTTGTTTGCCGGGGCGCTGCACAACGCGATGACGTTCCAGAAGGCGCAAGAGCAGGCGATTACTGACGGGCTCACGGGGGTAAAGACGCACCGGTTCCTGATGGAGGCGCTGTCGTCGGAGTGGAAGCGATCGACGCGGACGAATCGGGTGTTCGCGCTGGTGCTGATGGACCTGGACCGGTTCAAATTTGTGAACGATTTTTACGGGCACCTGGAAGGCGACGTGGTGCTGCAGCGCGTGGGACACATCCTGGAGCAGAACTGCCGCAGCTCGGATGTGGTGGCGCGGTACGGCGGCGACGAATTTGTGATCCTGATGCCGGAAACTTCGGTGGAGCAGGCCAGCCAACTGGCGAGCAAGCTGCGCGGGTGGGTGGCGAGCGATCCGCTGCTGCGCGATAAAAACATCACGGCGAGTTTCGGAATTGCGGGATTTCCGGTGCACGGATCGACGCCGCAGGAATTGATCCAGGTGGCGGACTCTTCGATGTATCTGTCGAAGCACCAGGGCGGAAACTCGGTATCGAGCGCGGAACAGGGCGATCCGAACGAGACGCGGCGCTGGAAGAAAGATGTGCTCGAAGCGTATTTGGGCGTGACGCTGAAGCGGCAATTTTCAACCGGGCCGGAAGCGTTCGACGAGATTTACCGGCGGCTGGGGCAATTCACGCGATCGCTGGCAGAAGAGGGAGCGGCGCTGGGCGAAGGAATGCATCCGGCGATGGTGGAGACGGTGACGTCGCTGGCGCTGGCGATCGATTCGAAGCACCACTACACGCAGGGACATTCGCAGAAAGTGTCGGCGTATGCGGTGATCATCGCGCAGGCGCTGGGAATGAGCGCGGCGCAGGTGGAGGAGATTCGCCTGGCGGGCTTGCTGCATGACATCGGAAAAGTGGGGATTCCGGAAGCGATCCTGAACAAGAACGGCCCGCTCGATGCGACCGAATGGGAAACGATGAAGACGCACACGGAGCTGGGCGGAAAGATCCTGGAGCCGTTGACGGCGATGAAGCAGATTGGATTGATGGTGCGGCACCATCACGAGTTTTACGATGGGACGGGATATCCGGACCGGCTGGAAGGCGAATCGATTCCGTACGGAGCGCGAATCATCGCGATTGCGGATGCGTACGATACGATCACGTCCGAGAGGACGTACAAGAAAGCGCGGGTAGCGGAAGACGCGCTGGTGGAATTGGAACGGTGCGCGGCGAACCAATTCGATCCGAAGGTCGTGCGGGTGTTTGTGGAGGCGATGCGGCGGTGCCCGGTGAATGTGGAAGCCGAAGTGGGCGCCTCGAGCGGGTCGGGCGTGGAGAACAAGTTTCCGCGGTAGGTTTTTTCCTGCAGGAGCGAACCCAGAAAATTCAGAACGCGACTTGGGTGAGCGTGGACGTGTGTTCACATGCCGGAGCGCCAAGGTAAGAGCGGAGGCGAGAACAGGAACACAGAGAGCACCGAGGGAAAGAGGAGGGCATGGAGACACAGAGGCAGGGCGCGGCGGGTGGCGCGCGTGTGGAGTTTACGGCGAGGGTGCGAGAGAATTTCCAGCGAGAGGTGATGGGATGCCGACAGCGGTGGTGAAGTGGAAGGGCGCGGAAGCGTTTGAGGCGGTGATGCCTTCGGGAAACGCGGTGGTGCTCGATGGCGAGTCAAAGCAGGGGCCCGGGCCGATGGAGATTTTGCTGGGCGCGCTGGGGGCATGCACGGCGGTGGATGTGGTGTCGATCCTGGCGAAAAAGCGGCAGAAGCTGGTGAGCCTGGAGATTTCGGTGAGCGGAGAGCGAGCGCCGGAGCCGCCGAAGGTATGGACGAAGATTGAGATGGTTTACAGGATGACGGGCGAGGTGGAGGAGAAGGCGGCGCGGGACGCGATTGAGCTCAGCAAGAATAAATATTGTTCGGTGTCGGCGATGCTGGAGAAGACGGCGAAGATTAGCTACCGCGTGGAGATAGGGGGGAAAGGCAGTGGCGAGTGACGAGTGGCTAGTGGCGAGAAGGAAGCGCAGCGGTATTTGAAAGGTTGGGGAGAGAGCGAAATACGGCAAGAGCCGAATGGGAGACCGGCTCTTGCTAGGGTTCGGTGGATGAGGCGACGGCCGTGGTTGGGGGCTGGATGGCGGCGAGCTGGAGGACGGAGATTTTTCCGTCGGTGACGATGGCGTCGCCGGTGGCGTTGCCGAGCTTGTGGGGCGCGGCGGGGCGATCGATGTCGGCGTAGGAAACGGCGGGAACGGCAAAGAGAATATCGGTGGCGACCCAATCGCGCTCGCGATCGACGTGCGGGTCGATGCGATGATTCCACTTGGTGGCGCCGCGGCTTTTGGTGGTTTCAATATCGTGCGTGGCAGCGGCAATCCAGACTTCCTGGCCGTTGTACTTCTGCTCGAGCTTCCAGATGCGCAGGTGGTGGCGGCGCGCGAAGGTGTTGAGCGATTTTTGAAAGGTGAGATCGGCGGGACGGCCGTCGAGCAAAAGCGTGGACATGGGCGCGGTGCCGTAACCGGATTGGCGAACGGTGGCCTGCGCGACTTTGACGGCGGACTTCACGTTGAGATCGTCGGCTTCAAACCAGCCGGCTTCCCCGAACGCGGTGACGATCTGCTCGCGCGTTCCCAGAAAAATCAAATTGGTGGGATCGGACGCAGCGTCCTCTTTGGACGTGGTGCGCATCGGCGCGGAGGCGGCGAGGCGGGTGAGCGGCGCGTCCACGGGCATGCGCTGCCATCCGGGCCAGGATTCGTGCCGCTTCAGAGTGGATGGGCGAACGATTTGGATTTGAATGTCGGTGCCGGCGGGGAAAGCGATTTCGCGGCGGATGGAAAGTCCATAGACGGTTTGAACGCCTTTGATGGTGTACCCGGCGATGGGATTGGCGGCGCTGAGAGCGGCCATGGCGAGAGTGGCTTTGGTGGAGGCGTGCGGCTGAACGATGCCGAGAATTTCGTTGTTCTGAACGGTCTCGCGGGCATTGTTGACGTTGAGGACGCGGGCGTAGAGAGGCGTACGCGTGCCGTCGGAATGCAGAACATTTGAAAAATCGAGAACCAGGCGGGGGCGGGAATATTTGTCCGGCGCTTTCTGGGCGAAGAGGATGGTGCCGTTGATTTTTGTTCCCGGCGGAATGATGAGTTCGCCGGGTTTGCATTCGACATTTTCGCCGTTTTTGCAGAGCGGGTAGGTGACGGTGGCGGACATCGGATCGCCAGTGCGGGAACGGTCGCTGTACACCGGGCCGTCGAGACGGACGCTGAGGGTGAGGCCCGGAGCGAGATCGGCTTTGCTGAGCATGGTTTCCAAGGGCGGCATGGAGGGGCCGGGAGTTTTGCGGGCGGCGCCGGAAGCGGAAGCGGCCGCGAATTGCTGGGCGAGTTCCTGCTGGCGTTCGTTGAAGAAATTGTAAAAGGCGACGAGGAAGCCGCTGGTGGCGCCGTTTTCGAGAAGCAGCGTCTGCATTTCGAAATTCGGGGAGTAGAGAAGATAGTCGAGCGCGGTGTCCTGGTAGGCGTCTTCGCGATTGATGTCCACGCCGCGCTGGATCATGGCGTCGGCGATTTCTTCGTAGCCGACAAGGATTTTCGTTTTGGTGTTGTAGCTCGAGCCGAAGACGGCCCAGTGAAGGGCGGTGCGGCCCTGGGAGTCGGTGGCTTTCACGTCAGCGCCGGAGTCGATGAGTTTTTTGGCTTCCTCGAGGTGAGGGAGAATTTCTTTTTCCTTGGTGGCGCGGGTGGCGAGGTAGAGCTCGCGGATCAGGGGAGAGGCCTGGGAGACGTCGAGAGAGACGGCGGCGGGCGCGGGATCGGGGTCGGCTTGGTCCTTGTCTTTTTCGTCGTTTTTGTCCTGATCCTTGTCCTGATCCTTGTCCTGATCCTTGTCCTGATCTTTATCCTGGTCATCGTCTGCCGCTTGCGACGGCGCGGTGGCGGCGGGAGTTTTCGATTTGGAGTTTTGCGATTTCGAATTTTGCGGGCGCGCGGCGGCGGAAATACCCGCGATGGCGAGGCAGAGGGAAAGGATGAAAACCGGGAATTTCGAGGAAGTGGACATCGACGAAGAGCCTCTCGATCGCAAATTTGCCCGGCGAGAAATTTTCGCAGCCTTCCGAGGGGCGATAGGAAAAAACAAATCCGAGCGCCGGGATGCGGAAATCATGGCAGGAAGTGCGGAATCGGGCAAGGCGAATTGGCGAGTGTGGAAGCGGCGAAGAACGGAGAGAGCTTGCGACGCTGAGCGGCGATTGCATACAATCGCGTGCTGGAGTTTTGGCGCGCAAGCGGCTGATCGCGCAGGCGAGGGGCTGTGAGGCGCGCCAGTGAAATTCGGGGAGAGCGGAATGGGTAAGCGGATCGCCGCAAAGATTACGGGAGTGGCGGGGTATGTGCCGCCGCGGGTGGTGACGAATTTCGATTTGGAGAAGCGCGTCGATACGAATGACGAATGGATCCGGACGCGCACGGGAATTATCGAGCGGCGTTACGCCGATCCGGGCGTGGCGACTTCGCATTTGGGAACGGAAGCGGCGAAGAAAGTGCTGGGGGCGCGGGGAATCAGCGCGGACGAAGTGGAAATGATCGTGGTGGCGACGGTGACGCCGGACATGTTTTTTCCTTCGACGGCATGCCTGATTCAGGACCGGCTGGGTGCCTCGAACGCGTGGGGATTCGATCTTTCGGCGGCTTGCTCGGGATTTGCGTACGCCTTGACGGTGGGCGCGCAGTTCGTGGGAGCGGGAACGCACAAGAAAGTGCTGGTGATCGGCAGCGACGTGATGACCTCGATTTTGAATTACGAGGATCGGGCCACGTGCGTTTTGTTTGGAGATGGCGCGGGGGCGGTGCTGCTGGAGCCGGCGACGAGCGACCAGGAAGGGATTGTGGATTTTGTGCACGATGTGGATGGATCGGGCGGCTGCAATCTGTATATGCCGGGCGGCGGATCGCTGAATCCATCGACGCGCGAGACGGTCGAGAAGAAAATGCATTACGTTCACCAGGAAGGCGCGCAGGTTTTCAAGTATGCGGTGCGGCGAATGAGCGAGCTGGCGGTGGAGCTGCTCGAGCGGAATGGATTGACGAGCAAGGATCTGGCGCTGGTGGTGCCGCATCAGGCAAATCTGCGGATTATTCGGGCGATGCAGGAGCGGCTGGGCGTTGACGACTCGAAAGTGATGGTGAACATCGAGAAGTACGGGAACACGACAGCGGGAACGATTCCGCTGGGACTGGCGCAGGCGCTCGAAGAGAAGCGGATACAAAAAGGCGATCTGGTGCTGTTGATCGCGGTGGGAGCGGGATACACGACGGGCGCCGTGCTGCTGCGATGGGCGTACTGAGATTGCGATACGCGGGCTAGCGCTGCCGGATGAGAATGCCGGAAGAGGTTGCCGAGTCTGTGCCGACGAGGAAAGCGGCGATGGAATTTTCGGCAGAGGTGGCGGTCAGGTAGGCGACGGGGGCGATGGCGCCGAAGTTCGAGAAGGTGGCGCGGCCGGCGGATGGGTCGAGAGTTGCGGCGATGTTCAGGGAAGTGGCGGTTTCGATTTTTCCGGCCTCGCTGACGAAGAAATTTTGAGTGGTCGAGTCGCTGCTGTTGGAAGCCTGCAGGAATCCCCAATAAACGAAATTTGTGCCGAGGTGTGCCTGCGCTGCATCGGGATCGAGCCCGGTGAGCGCGGCCAGATAGCGGCCGTTGAGCGGCGTGGAAATTTCGGCGGCTGCGGCGGCCTGGCCGCTGAGGATCAAATTGCCGGGGAGCGGCGCGTCGGTGGAGATGAGGTAGAAGTTCGAAGCGTCAATCCGGTAGTAGGCGAAATCGAAGGCGAGCGGGCCGCTGGCGGTCTCGATGGCGTAGGTTCCCGTGCCGCGTCCGGTGGCGGAGACGGGAGCGGCGAGCACGCCGACACCGCCGCGCAATTCGCCGGAAGGAATTCCGCCGATGTTTAGGTCCGCGGCACCCGCAGAAATCGCGCCCGCTGCGTTTGAAAAACTGCCAGCCAGAGCGACGCGCTCGACGTTTTCAATTCCGGCGAGGAGCCAGCCATCCAATCCCAGGGCGAAACGCGACGAGAGATTATTGAGGTAGAAATCGTTTGCGGTTTGCTGACGCATTTGGCCGGTGACGGCGGATTCGGCATTCGTTGCGCTGGATTCGGTGATGACTCCCGTTTTCGAAGCGAGATTGATGGTGAACGCGAGAAGGATGGCGTCGAGTGCGGACGAGGACGGCGGCGCGAGCGTGAATCGCGCGGCGGAGCTGGCGTTCGCGAGAATCGGGTTGGGCTGATGATTCGATGGAGAAGCGCTCGAGGTGTTGTCGCCGCTAAAAAAGAGTTCGAGGCAGCCGCGGCCATCGGCGCCGAGCGAATAGGAGCTTGCGTTGAGATCGACGCGGTAGGAGTGCGGGCCGTCGCTGGCGGAGATGGAATCGGCGTCGGCCTGGCTGATGCGGCCTGATCCGTTGGGAGTAAAGCTGCCCGCCCATGCGACGGGATTGCCGCTGGCGGTGACGCCTTTGAGGAGAAATGCGTAAGGCTGGGTGAAGCCAGCTTCGCTGCCGCGCGGTGCGATGGGCGAAGCGCATGCAGCGGCGGGGTTGGCATTCGAGTGGGCGCTCGAGGCGTTGTCGATGGCGATGGTGAGGCTGGCGTTGGCGGTCGAGCCGATCGAATCGCTGAGGGTGATGGAGACGTTGTAGCCGCCATCGGTGGTGGGCGTGCCGGCCACGGAAAGCACCGGGGTGTTTTCGCCGGAGGGGGTAACTCCGGGCGGAAGTTTGTCGATGACCCAGGAATAGGGAGGAGTGCCGCCGGTGGCGTTCACCGAGCCGGAGTAGGGAGTGCCGACGGTGCCGGTGAAAGGCAACGAGCCATTGATGGTGAGGACGGGCGAGGTGGAAACAGCGATGCCGCTGGTGTAGGAATCGACGCGCGAGTTTGAGTCGGCAACGCTGGCGGTGACTTCGAAAGTGCCGGGAGTGGTGGGCATTCCGGAAACGGTGAGAGTGGCGGAAGAGGTGCCGGTGGCGGCAAGTCCGGCAGGAAGTCCTTTGACGACCCAGGTGTAAGAGCCGGTACCGGCGGAGGCGGTGAGCGAGCCGGAGTAGGCGAGGCCGACCGTGGCGGTGGGCGGAAGAGCGCCGGTGATGAGCAGAGGATTGGAATTGCCGCAGCTGAGCGCCGGAAGGATCAGGAGAAACACGGCGGCGACGGCGAAGAGGCGGAGGGGGCGCATGGATTTATTTATACACGAGGGCGAGAAGAGCGGGCAAACGAAGGCGGCATGACATAGTGCGCCGGAAAGATTCCATGCGACGGGCGCGCTGGTAGGTTGAGCTTGAGATGGGGCGGCGCCAAGCCGCCGCACTCCGAAAGTCAGCTGGTTTATGCACGAGGGCGAAAAATATTGCGGCGGCGAAAACGAATGGGATCAGTTGCCGATTTCGAGAAGCACGGGGTTGGTGTCTCCGGTGGTGACCGTGATCATGACGAATTTCGTGGGCGAGACGATGACGTATTCGCCGGCGAAGGTGGAGGGAGTGATGGGCGCGACGAAGCCGGTGCCGTAGGTTTCATCGATGACCGTGTAGGTGCCGGCATAGGATTGCGCGGTTGTGTTGCCGGTGGTGGCGCTGACGTCTTCGGTGGCGGTGATCGATGAGATGCCGTCGAGCGTGAAGAAGCCGGAGATGTTATTGGCGGCGGTGCTGGGCGGCGCGGCGGTGCCGAACGGGAATACGCCGTCGAGATAGGCGGCGTTGAAGGTGTTGTCGGTGGGCGTCGATTGGCGCTGCAGCAAGCCGCCGATGACCGGGAAGCCGGTGTTGTTGCTGATGCTGATGAGGAAGGCCTTCGATGAATTGACGAGATAGAGCACGGGCTGATACGGGCTGACGAGATTGGTGGTGACGCGGCCGTACTGATCGGATGAATAGTTGACGGTGAATGGCGAGGACGCGTTGCTGGTGGTGGCCATGTTGGTGCTGACGCTGCCGGCAGAATTATCGGTAAGCAAAAGTCCGAACGTGCCCTGCGCTTGCGGGGTGAGTTGGGCGATGGCGACTTCGGGCAAGTATTTATTGCCGGACAAGTATTGGCCGTCGAGTCCGCCGGCGAGCGCGGAGGAGAGAGTGCCCTGCGTGGGGAAGGGGTAGCCGACTTGCTGGAGGAGATCGAGAGTGGATACGTAGGGAGAAATGGCGCTGACGGTGTCGGTTTCGACGAGAAAAGCTTCGGTGGAAGAGACGGGATAGGCGCTGTACGTGGTGGTGGTCGGGATCGCCGATTGAAACGCGAAGATGCAGTGCGTTGCGTCGGGTCCGGATTCGTACGTGCCGCTGCCGGAAGGACCGCCCGACGTTTCGATGGTGCCCGCGAGATCGGCGTCGGCTTCACCGCTGCCGATGCTGCCTTGCGCGCCAATCACGGTGGGGGCAGAGGCCGTAAAGGCGCCGGCAACCACGAGAGGACCCGCCTGCGTGGACGAGAGAGTGCTGACGTAACCCGAGCCGCCGTACGCGAACGTGCCGCTGTAGGTGGTGGAGGTGTTGGTGACGGTGCAGGTGCTGACGGATTGTTTTTCGAGGCGGCCGGAACCGCGCGTGCCGGTGGAATCGAATTCGATCAGGCGACCGTGGCTGCCGGTGGTGTCGATCGAGAAGGCGTATGTGGGCGCACCGGGGGCGTTGGTGAAAGTAATAGTGCCACGACCGTCGGTGCCGAGCGTGTAGGTGCCGACGAGATTGGGAGTATTCGTGGGAGCGGTGGCGGAAATGGAATTGGAATCTTCTTCGCCGGCGGTGATGAGGCCGCTGCCGTTGGCGGAAAACGAGCCGGCGACGGCGACGTAGCCGGTGGCGTCGTTGCCGCTGAAGGTGAAGGCGTAATTTCCGGTTAAGAGCGCGAGATTTTGCGGGCCGGCGATGACCAGCGTGAACGTCTGCGTAACGGCGGCGGCAGGCGTGCCGCTATCGGTGACCGTAATGCCGAAAGAAAAATTACCCTGCGCGGTGGGCGAGCCCGAGAGCAAGCCGCTGGAGCTGAGAGTCAAGCCCGCGGGGAGAGTGGAGCCGCTGGCGACCGTCCAGGTGTAGGGCGAGGTGCCGCCGGTTGCGGCGAATTGCTGGCTGTACGGCGTGCCTGGAGTGGTGAAGGTAGCCGGAGGCAGCGGCGACGTGGTGGTGATCGCGAGCGTGCTGATGACGATTTGCAGAGATTGTGAGGTGGCGGTTTCGCCGATGGAATCGGTAAGGCTGACGGTGAAGGTGGAAACTCCGTTGGCGGTGGGTTTGCCGACGATGTTTACGGTGTCATCGGTGCTGGAGCCGAGCGAAAGTCCAGCCGGCAGAGCGCCCGAGGCCAGGGTCCAGGTGAGTGGCGGAACTCCGCCCACGCCGACGACCGAGCCGGTGTAAGAAACGTTGATCGTGCCGGAAGGAAGAGATGTGGTGGTGATCGAGGGCGGTGGCTCGATGTTGATCTTCACGGAGGAAGAGGACTTGGGATAATCCACGGAAGTGGCGGTGACGACGACCTGGGTGGAAGCGGTGACGGCGGGAGCGACGTAGGTCGCCGTGGTGGCCGTGCTTTGGGTGAGAGTGCCGACTCCGGAGGGCGAGACGGTAAAGGTAACGCCGCCCGCGGCGGAATCGTTCAAGACAGACGCGGAAAGCGATGTGGTGGAATTTTGCGCGACGTAGATCGAGCCGGAGGGCGTGAGAATGACGGAGTAAAAAGTGGACGGCGTGCCGGTGCACGCGGCGAGTTGGGCAATCGCGGCAAACAAAACGATTGCCAAAAATGGAATCTGGGCGCGTTGCTTCACGGCGCCTCCTTAAAGTAGGCAGGGACCTACGAGTTAGTGGAATCGCCCCAAACTATTGGGCCACAAAGCGGCAGGGGCGAGGCGAAAATGGGAAGGCGAAATAGCGTATGAGGTAACTGGCAATCAGGACAGAACCGGGGATCGGCTAATTGAGAGGCAGGCCGGGGCTGTAGTAGGAGCGGACTTCGTCAGCGGTGCGCTGATTGCGCTGCAGGCGCTGGGACAGGACGACGTTCGAGTAGCGAGTACAGAGAGCCATTTCGCGGTGCGTCCAGCCCATCCACTCTTCGCTCGAGGGGAAGATCGCGGAGGCGGCCGAGTTCAGGCCGGACAGCAGGCTGTGATAGGCGCGGACCAGGGCGAGGTTCAGCCCGGACGAGGGCGAGAGCGCCGGGCAGATCTGCTGGATGCTGGAAACGTCATCGAAGTCGTTTTGATTCAATGAGTTATCCGACAGAGCGGCGTCGCTACCGGCTGGGCTGGCGAGCGGCTGCGAGGCGACTCGCATCAGGCCCGCGCGCCACGAGAACACGGCGAACTGAATCATCGCGGCTATCGAGAACACGAGTATGAAGGCGGCGGCTAGCATGTTCGTCGAGAGCTAGTTTGCGATTTCGGGCCGCCGGAGACAATGGACCGACCGTACCACGGGTAATGAAACTAGTGGGACTGGTTTGCAGGGGCCACAGGGCGGTGCGGGCGGGGATTGCAGGGGAGGCCGGATATGAAGTACAAGGGCGTGGCGTGTGGGGAGACGAAAATGCGAAGAAAAGGGAATGTGGCGATTTGTGCCGCGGTGCTGGTGATCGCGTGTTGTGTGGGGATGGCTGAGAGAAACGCAGCCGGAGCGACGAGCGCCGATGAGGCGAAAATTCGAGCAAGTCTGGATGCGCAGGTGGAAGCGTGGAATCGCGGCGACTTGGACGCGTTTATGAGCGGGTACTGGAAATCGGAGTCGTTGGAATTTGTGGGCGCAGGAGGAGTGACGCGCGGCTATCAGGGTGTGCTCGATGGTTACAAGAAGAATTATCCGGACCGGAGCGTGATGGGGAGGTTGAGTTTTTCGGATCTCGAAATTCATGTGGAGTGCGCAGAGAGCGCGTATGCGGTGGGAAAATTTCAACTGGTTCGGGAAAAGGACGCGCCGTATGGATATTTCACGCTGAATTTCCGGAAGTTTGCGGATGGGTGGAAAATCGTGGTGGATCATACGACCTCGGCGGAGACGAAGAAACCACAGTGAGATTGCGCGGCGAAGGAGCGAAGCAAGTGCGAGGCTGAGCGGCGAAGAGCCGACGCGGGTTTTGCGCGTTGCGTCGAACTCCACGGGCCGGAATGCCGTTGCCGCTCAGGCGAGTACTAAAACTTGCAGGCCGTGAATACGTTCGATTTGCCGATCGTCGTCAGGCCAGCGAGCGGGATCGGCGATACTAATCAGGCAGGGCTAGAAAGGCCGGCGATCAGCCGGAAGGAGAAGTGGACATGAGAGCAGTGATCACAGGAGGAGCGGGGTTCTTAGGCTCGCATCTTTCGGAGCTGATGTTGAGCCGGGGCTGGGAAGTGCTGGTTCTGGACAACCTGGTGACCGGAAGCGAGGAAAACATCGCGCATCTGAAATCGAATCCGAAATTCCGATTCGCGTTGCAGGATGCGTCGCGGTACATCGAGGTGCAGGGACCGGTGGATGCGGTGCTGCATTTTGCGTCACCGGCAAGCCCGCCGGATTATTTGAAGCTGCCGATCCAGACTTTGAAAGTGGGCGCGCTGGGGACGCACAACACGCTGGGATTGGCGCTGGCGAAAAAGGCGCGGTACCTGCTGGCGTCGACGTCGGAGTGTTATGGGGATCCGAACGTGAGTCCGCAGCCGGAAAGTTATTGGGGACATGTGAATCCGGTGGGGCCGCGGGGCGTTTACGACGAAGCGAAGCGCTACGCCGAAGCGATGACCATGGCGTATCACCGGTACCACGGCCTGGATACGCACATCGTGCGCATCTTTAATACATACGGGCCGCGGATGCGCTTGAACGACGGGCGGGCGCTGCCGAATTTTCTGTACCAGGCGCTGGTGGGCGAGCCGATCACGGTTTACGGCGACGGAAAACAGACCCGCAGCTTTTGCTACTTTTCGGACCTGCTGGACGGAATTTACCGGCTGCTGGAATCGGACGAGCACGAGCCGACGAACATCGGGAATCCGCAGGAGATCACGATTCTAGAATTCGCCGAGCGAGTGCAGAAACTGGTGGGCACGAACGCGCCGATCAAGTTTCACCCGCTGCCACAGGACGACCCGAAGCAGCGATGCCCGGACATCAGCAAGGCGAAGCGGATACTGAATTGGGAGCCGAAGGTAAAGCTGGAAGACGGTTTGCAGACCACGTATGAATATTTCAAGAACAAGCTGGCGCAGCAGCCGGCGAAATCGAAGTAGATTCGAGCTTCGGGAGTTGAAACAGGGTTGCGGCTTTTCCTGTGCGCTTCGCTAGTTTCCGGAGTGAGGGCGCACAGGAAGGCCGAGCCAGACGTTCGTAAGCCCCAGAAATTCCCTCACCACGGAAAATGTGTCGCGGGTGTTGGTCCACCAGTGATCGGCGTCAAACGGGTCATCCGGCGCGACGCGCACGATCAGAGTGAAATCATCGCCGGCCAGTTTTCGCCAGAGAGCGCGCACGCGGCGGGTGTGTTCGGGCGAAGTGACGATGATCACCGAGCGCTTGCCGGTGCGCCGCATTTCGCGCGGAATTTCCAGGATTTCCTGCTCGGTGTTGATGACCGGGTCCGGAAGGATCTGGATCGCCGAGGGCGGGACGCCCAGCTTGACGGCGATTTCGCGGTTGTACTCTTCTTCGCCGATAAATTGAATGCCGAGCGCGGCAAGGTCTTCCTGCGGTCCATCCGGTTTGCTGATCCACACTTCCGGGGCGTAGCCCTGTTTGTAGAGCGCGGCGGCGGCTTCGGCGCGATAGGGAAGGCCTCCGCTGAGGGCGACGATGACGTCGGTGTGAGCAAGCGGATCCTGGCGCGTGAGCCAGCGTCCAGCGCCGCGAGCGGCAAGGATCGCGAGAAGGATCGCGACCAGCAAAATGATCGCGGCGATTCCCTTGCGGGACGAGGAGCGGTTTGAGGTTGCGGCGTTCGCCATGTTTGGCTGTGCGGAACGTGTATATCGGGCCGAGCGCGCGGCGCGAGAGTTCGACCAGCGCGCAATTTCCGACGGATTACGTCGTGGAACGCGAAAAGGAACTATTGCGAGCGAGCAAGCCGCGAAGGCCGAGCAGAATCAGTTTCGGCTGGCTGAGGCAGACGCGCCAGAGAATTTTCCAGGCTTCGTCGCGGGAATATTCGCTGAGCGAGCGGCGCGCGGGATCGTTGAGCAGGTCCACCAGACGGCTGTAATCGGGCTGCTGAAAATCGTGCAGCGAGCGGCGGACCAGAAGATGGAGATCGAGTTCGCGGCGAAGGCTGCGAAGCTCGCGGCTGATGCCGCCGTTGAGAATCGCTTCGGCAACGCCGAGAGCACCTCGAAATCCGGTGACGGTGCCGCCGATGGTGGTGACTTTCACCTGGGCCGCCGCGTCGCCGACGAGATACACCGAGCCGCTGCCGACTTTGCGGTGAACCGGAATCCAGCGTTTATATACGGGAATGCGCGCGCCCTGAAACTCGATGGGATCGAGATTTTTCTTCACCAGAAAATTTTCCAGATGTTTTCGGGTTTCCGGTCCGGTGACGCCGATGATGCCGAAGGCGCCGCGCGTGGCCGATTCGGGAATCAGCCAGTAGAAATAAGGAGTGTCCTGCGGGACGAACCAGACGCGCGCGGTGTCGCGCGGCATATCTTTCGGCAGATTGACGATGGCCTGCATCAGAGGGACGGTTTCGAGCGGCGTCCATCCGGCGGCGCGGGCGACGCGGCTGGTGACGCCGTCACTGCCGACGATGGTGGCGGCGCGGACTTCCTCGCGCGAGCCGTCGCTGGTGCGTTCGACTTCCATTACCAGGCCGCGTCCGTTGGGATGCAGCGAATGGAAGCGGCGGCCGAGTTCGACGCTGGCGCCTGCTTTGCGGGCTTCGTCGGCAAGGCCCTGGATGAGCGCGCGGCGCTCGATGATGAGGTCGGGGTCTTTCAGCGGAAACGTGGCGAAGCGGCCGTCGGTGAAAAGTTCAAAGCGGCGAATTTCATTAACGATGCTGTGTTCGGCGGCGGGGCCGAGCAGATTGCGCATGCGATGGGTGACGATCAGAGTGCGTTCGGCAGGCTCCAGATTTTCGATGCGCTCGAAAACGCGGACGGGAACGCCTTTTCGAGCGAGGACGGACGCGGTGAGAAGGCCCGCAGCGGAACCGCCGACGACGGCGACGCTTTGGTTGTTCGCGGGAGGATGTTGGGTTGCCGCGTGTTGTGTTGAATTTGAAGCCGAAGCCATCTTGAGTTCGCAGTCGTCCTTATGAGGGCGGAAAATTATAAAAATATAATTTAAAGGAGAACCGCGCCGAGGCGGTTTACGAATCGCGCGAGGCGAACGTGCCAAAGCGCTTCCCGGCAAAAGACCGGACGAGAAGTATATCTCAGCAAGGATTGCGGCCCAAGAACAAGACGAGCGAATGAGAAGAGAAAATCAAACGGCGGAAGAGGGCTTGGGGACTTTTGCCTGGCGCTCGTAAGGGAGATTCTCGAGGTAAAGGATGGCAACGATAGCGGCGAGGACGAGGCCACCGACGATCGCGTACAAGGCGGTTTGCGAAAGGCGTTGGATGAAGAGCGAGAGGGTGCCCAGAGCGACGGCGGCGGCGTAGAGGATGAGGACCGCGCCGCGATGGCCGTGGCCAAGATTCGAAAGGCGATGGGCGGTGTGGTCTTTGCCGGGTGAGGTGAAGGGCAGCAGGCCTCTGCGGGCGCGAGAGACAGAGACGAGGGTGGTGTCAAAGATAGGGACGCCGAGTATCAAAATGGGAATGAGCCATGTAATGGGGAATTCGGCGCCATCCGGCCGGATTTTCAGGCCGAGCGTGGCCATGAGGAAGCCGAGAAACATCGCGCCGCCATCGCCCATAAAGATTTTGGCGGGATTGAAATTCCAACGGAGAAAACCGAGGGCGGCGCCGAGCGTGGCGGCTCCGAGTGTGCGGACGAGAGTTTGGCCATTCATCCCGGCGGAAATGGTGAAGAACGCGGCGGCCACGGCGGCAATGCCGGCGCAGAGGCCGTCCATGTGATCGAGAATGCTGAAGGCGGCGGTGATGCCGACGACCCAGACGATCGTGAAGCCGATGTCGAGAATCGTGCTGAAGGGCCCGGGAAAAAATGGGGAGAAGAGTTGGGCGCGAATCCCCGAAGCGACGAGGAACAGAGCAGCGGCAGGCATTCCGATGAAGAGCTTTACCTGGTGATGGAGCAGGCCGCCGTCATCGAGAAAGCCCACGAAAGCGAGCAGCGTAGCACCGGCGAGGATGCCGAGAATCTGCTGCATCGGCGCGTCGTGCATAGTGAAGAGCAAGGCGAGGACGAAGCCGAGGTAAATGGCGATTCCGCCGAGAAGGGGAATGGGATTGACGTGAACTTTTCGCGGGCCGGGCTGATCGACCATGCCGTAACGCAAAGCGAGATGGCGAATGGGTACGGTAAGCCCCAGCGAGGCCAACAGCGCGACGGAAAAAGTAATCAGGTCCCGAGGAATCGACATGACCTTACAGGCTCCGAACGAAAGGCCGCTTGAATTTAACGGCCGGTCAGCATGGATTCAAGAATGCCGCTGACCTCTTCTTTTTTCTTGGATGCGTAATACCAATCCATCGTCTTGCGCATGCCATCGCGGAAGTTGGTCTTGGGTTCCCAGCCGAGGAGCTTCTTCGCAAGAGCGTTATCGGCGACACGATTGGCGGGACCGGTGGGCATATCCATGCGGAGCTTGATTTCGGCTTTTTGCCCGGCGAATTCGAGAGCCATGCGGGCGGCGTCGATCACGCGGATGCGCTCCATGGTGCCGAGGTTGACGGCCGTGCCGTCGTTGATCTTTTCGGCGGCGAGGATGGTGCCGCTGACGATGTCGTCCACGTAGGTCCAATTGCGGATCTGCTGGCCGTTGCCCCAGACTTCGAATGGGTTTTGTCCGATGAAGGCGCGGGCGATCATGGCGATGACGGCGTGATTCTCAACGCCGCGCGGGCCGTACACGGTGAAATAGCGGCAGGAAGCGGCGCCGAGGCCGTGTTCGCGATGGTAGGCCTGCAGAGTGAGCTCGGCCATCAGCTTGGCCCAGCCGTAGAGATTGTCCGCGTCATGGGGCGGCTTGACGTCTTCTTCGCGAAGATAGAGTTCCTTGGTGGTGTCTGTCTGCATGTAGTTGGGGTACACGCAGCCGGAGGAGGCGTAACAGACCTTTTCCACTTTGGCACGAACGGCTTCCCAGAAAATGAGGCCGTCGAGGAAGAGATTGGAAGCAGGGCCAGCCTGATGCAGATCGACGTAGCCGCGACCGCCATGATCGGCGGCCAGGTGGAAGACCACCTGAGTACCTTCCATGGCTTTGCGGGTGACGCCGGGTTCGCGGAGGTCGGCGTGGACGAAAGTGACCTTGCCGGACTTGATATGGCCTTCGATATTTTCGAGGCGACCGCTGGTCAGGTCGTCCACAACATGAACTTTGGCGCCGCGCGACACGAGCGCATCGACGAGGTGCGAGCCGATAAAGGAAGCACCGCCCGTAACGAATACCTTCTTATGATCCCAGATGACGGCCTCCAGGGCCTGCGTTTTGTATGGCGTTTTCTATGATTACAGGGAACTTATTGAGCTCGTCAACTTTAGCATATTTTTCAGCGGTTGCTCGCGCGCGGCGTCCCATTTCGGAAAGGCGTTCGGGCTGGCTGCGAAGCTCGCGGAGCGCGGCGGCCACGGCCGACGGGTCGTCCGGATCGGCGGCGACGCCGCAGCCGGATTTAAGGACGATCCGGGCGGCGTCGGACTTGGCGTCGGCGACAGCGAGAACCGGGCGGCCAGCGGCGAGAATGCCATAGAGCTTGCTGGGGACGACGACACCCTCCAAACCGCGACGTATGGTGACGATATGCACGTCGCCCGCCATCATCACGTGCTGAACCTGCTCGAATGGCCGAAACGGCAAGAATTTCACGTTGGTTGCGTTGGCAGCCGCGGCGGCGGATTCCAGGCGGGCGCGGTTGGCACCGTCGCCTATGAACACCAGGCCGGAGTTTTCGTTGCGCAGAATTTCGGCGGCTTTGAGAAGGGTATCCCACGCGCCGTAGAAGCCGAGATTTCCGGCGTGCAGCGCGACGAACGGAAAACCGGAACGAATTTCCTGAACGATGGGATCGGAAGGCGAAGGGAGCGAGGCTGGAAACGTGGCGCCGTCGCGAATGATGACGACGCGCTCGGGCGAGATTCCCTTGGCGATGATGCGATCGCGCATGTCGTCGCCGAGGACGATCACACAGGCGGCTTGCCGTAGCGCGCGGCGGTGCATTTTTTCCCAGTGCCGCACCCAGGCGCTCGGGCGGACGATGTTTCCGCCGACGGCCATGTCCGGATACATGTCTCGAATGTTGTAGACGAACGGTTTTCCGGCGAGGCGGGCGATGAATGCACCGGCGATTCCGGCGACGGGAGGATCGGTCATGGCGAGGACGACGTCTGGGTTGAGAGCGAGCGCGCGCGGAACGGCGAGGGCGAGATACGAAAGATAATTCGAGATGCGACGGCGCATTTGATGGCGCGGATAGGCGGAGGAGCCGACGCATTCAATGTGGACGCCGTTGCGCGTGCGGCGTTGCAGCAAGTGATACGGATATGTTTCGTCGGGATCGTAGGACGGGCGCCCGGCGACGACGGTGACCTGGTGCGTCCGGGCAAGAGTTTCGGCGACCTGCACGGCCATCTTGGCGGTGGCGGAAGTGTCGGGCGGGTAATATTCGTTCAGGAGCAGGATGTGCATGCGATTCGGCGGGGCGCTAGGGGGAGCGCCGGGGCGCGGCCGGGATGGTTTCGGATGGCGCGGATTGGTTTGCGGGGACGGATTTTCTTTCGAGAATAAATTTGCCGAGGACGAGGACGTCCATCTGTGTGCGGCGGAAACATTCGAGAGCTTCTTCGGGGCGGCAGACGATCGGTTCGTTGTCGTTGAACGATGTGTTGAGGACGACCGGGACGCCGGTAATGTCGCCGAAGGCGCGAATCAATTTCCAGTAGAGCGGGTTGGCGGTGCGGCTGACGGTTTGCAGGCGGGCGGTGCCGTCCACGTGCGTGGGCGCGGGAATGATGCCGCGCTTTTCGGGGCGGACGCTGTAGGCGAAGGTCATGAACGGCGAGGGATGAGTTTTTTCGAAAAATTCGCCGGTGGCTTCTTCGAGAATGGAAGGCGCGAACGGGCGGAAGGTTTCGCGGTGCTTGATGCGGCGATTCAGAATGTCTTTCATTTCGGGACGGCGCGGGTCAGCAACAATGCTGCGCTGGCCGAGGGCGCGCGGTCCCCATTCGGAGCGTCCCTGATACCAGCCCAGAATTTTTCCGTCGGCGATGTGCCGGGCGGTGGCGCGGACGAGCGCATCTTCGTCGAGTTCTTCGATGGCGACGTCTTCGCTTGAGCCGTAGGAGCGATCGACGGCGGAGCGCATTTCCTCGACGGAATATCCCGGCCCCCATGCGGCGTGGTCCATGACAAATTCCCGCGGCTTGCCGAGGATTTGATGCTGGACGGCGAAAGCGGCGCCGACCGACAGGCCCGCGTCACCGGCGGCGGGCTGCACGTACACATTTTCAAAGGGCGAGCGGTCGAAGATGGTTCCGTTGGCAACGCAGTTGAAGGCCACTCCGCCGGCGAGGCAAAGATTTTTCTGTTTTGTTTTTTCGGCGAGGGCGGACCAGTGGGCGGCGAGGACTTCTTCGATCGCCGCCTGCATGCTTGCCGCGAGATTGTAGTGGCGTTGCTCCAGGGGAGCGTCCGGTTTGCGCGCCGGGCCGAGGCGTTTTTCGAGATGGTCGGAAAAAAGGCGGCCGATGACGGGCGTTTGATTGGCGTCGCGCCAGGTCATGTCCGCGCCTTGATTCTGGTGAGTGAAGTAGTCGAGGCCGAGCTGGAAGGAAAGCGGCGCGTCTACGTACACGATGCGGCGAAATTCTTCGAGGAATTCGGGCTTGCCGTAGGCGGCCATGCCCATGACTTTGTATTCGTCGCCAAATTTCCAGAAGCCGATGTACTGGGTGAGCGCGGTGTAGAACATGCCGAGCGAATGAGGAAAGGTGACTTCGCCGAGCGCGGACATCTTCGGACCGTTGCCGAGAGCCCACATGGAGCTGGCGAAATCGCCGAGGCCGTCGGCGGAAAGCACGGCGGCGCGATCGAACGGAGAAACGAAATAGGCGCTGGCGAGATGCGCGGTGTGATGTTCGATGCGGTGGAATTTCGCGCGGATCGAGATGGGGTCTATTTCGAAAGCGTGGGCGAGATCGTCGTGAATGCCGGCGAAGCGCCGCATCACGCGGGCGCGGTCGAGCGCGAAGCGCGGCATGCGCGCGGCGAAGCGGAGTTTGGTGCCGAGGCGCGCCCAGGGATTGCGGGGGATGGCGATGTGATCGACTTCGGAAAGTTTTACGCCGGCCTGGGCGAGGCAATATTCGATGGCGAGTTTGGGCAGCCCGGCGGCGTATTTCACGCGGTTCAGGCGCTCTTCCTCGACGGCGGCGAGCAGGCGGCCGTCCGCGACGATGGCGGCGGAGGCGTTGGCGTGATAGGCGTTGAGGCCGAGGATGATCATTGCGAATGGGGCAATTCAGTTTCGCAAGGCTGGGGAAATGTTTCAAGGGATGCGGGGCGCGTTGAGCCATGCGGCGGCAAGGCCAACGCGGTGAAGTGCGACAGAATCCGCTGGACACGCGCGCCAACGCCGTGCAACATATAAGCAAATGCTTATGGGAAAAACGCGGTCGAGGGACGCGGCGGTGTTCCGGGCGGTGGCCGATCCGACGCGGCGAGCCATCCTGGATATTCTTTCCGCCGGAGAGCGGTCGGTGGGAGAGCTGACGGCTTCGTTTTCGATTTCGCAGCCGGCGGTGTCGCAGCATTTGCGGGAACTGCGCGAGGCGCGTCTGGTGCGGGCGACGCGGTTACGACGGGAGCGCAGGTACTCGCTGACGCCGGAGCCGCTCGCGGCGCTGTTTGACTGGACGAACCGCTACCGGCGCTTTTTCGATGTGTCGGGCCACGCGTGGGCGTTCGTGGAAGTTCCCGGCGTGCGGGAGCGCGAAGCGCAGGCGAAGCCGCCTTCGCAACCGAGGCGGCCCGGGAAGCGACGGAGGAAATAGATGGCGATTGAGGGTTCGGTTCCGCAGGCGGGAGTGATTGTGCCGCATCTGGTGGTTTCGGACGCGGCGAAGGCGGTGGATTTTTATACGCGCGCGTTTGGGGCGCAGATTTTGTTTCGTTCTCCGTCACCGAGCGGAGCGGGAGAGCATATTCACGCAAAGGTGTGGTCGTCGTTGATTCAGATTTCGACGGAGGAACGCGGATTCCGCGAAAAGAAAATGGAAGGGAATCAGCTTGGGTCGCCGGAGACGCTCGGCGGTTCGACGTGCGTATTTCAGATTGGAGTGCCGAGCGTCGATCCTGCGTACAAGCGGGCGATCGATGCGGGAGCGGTGCCGGTGATGCCGCCGATGGATATGTTTTGGGGAGACCGTTACGGATGGGTGCGAGATCCGTTTGGACATGTGTGGGCGCTGTGCACAGTGCTGGAAGTGTTGACGGCAGAGGAAGTGGAGAAGCGGATGGCGCAATTTTCCAAGGAGGCACGATGAAGCGAGGAATGAAGGATACGCTGGCGGCAATTTTATTGGCAGCGATGTGCGTTGGATGGATGACGGTTCGATTGACCGCGAATGCAGCGGCGAAGGCGGCGGACGAAGACACGTCGTGGGGCGAGTTGCAATTTTTGAAGGGTACATGGGGAGCGGCGATTGACGGGAAGACGGAAAATTCGAGCTATACCTTTGCGCCGGAGTTGAAGGGGCACGTGCTGGTTCGGCGGTGCGCGACGGGATGCGACAACGGACCGATGGGTGCGGGCTACAGCGACGTCCTGTACATCTATCAGGTCGCGCCGGGGCAGCCGTACCGGGCAATCTTTTTCGACACCGAGGGGCACGTGTTGCAATACGCGATTGCGACGCCAGCTCCGAACAAGGCGGTGTTTCTTTCGGACGAAGCGCCGGGTCCGCGGTTTCAACTGACGTACCAGCTCGTCGATGGGACGATGCAAGGAAAATTCGAAATGCTGCCGCCGGGTGGCGGGGCGGCGCGGCAGTTGTCGGCGTGGAGCGGGACGAAGAAGTAGCAGCGGCACTACTCCGTGCGCATGACGGAGGCGGGGTCGACGCGGACGGCGCGAAGGGCGGGGACGAGGGAGCCGAGGAGGGCGGTGGCGAGGCAGAGCAGAGCGGCGGAGGAGAAGGTGAGGGCGTCGCCGGGTTGGATGCCCGCAAGCAAACTGTCCATGAGTTTTGCCGCGGCATAAGCGAGGGCCAGGCCGGGAACGAGTCCGGCAACGGCGAGGATGGCGCCCTGTCGAAGGACGATGCCGAAGATGTCGCGATTTTGGGCACCGAGGGCCATGCGGATGCCGAATTCCTGGCGGCGCATGGTGACGGCGAAGGAAAGAAGTCCGTAAATCCCGAGACCGGCGAGAAAAATGGCGACGGCGGTGAATGCAATCAGGACGCGCAACTGAACGGTGCGCGGTTCGGTGTTTCCCGCGATGATGGTTTCGATGGTGCGCACATTGGAGATGGGCTGCTCGGCATCGGCGGAGCGAATGATTTCACGGATGGCGGGGATGAGTTGCGTGGGCGTTTGCGATGAATGAACGACGAGATCTTTGGGCGCGTAGGGGACGAGCCAACCGTCCGGGACCTGCTTGTAGCTGAGATAGACCTGCGGCTCACTGATCCGGTCGAGACCGCGGACGTGAATGTCGCGAACGATTCCCACCACTTCGCGATCGTGAAAACCAAAAGTGAAATGCTTGCCGATGGCGGATTGGCCGGGCCAATAGCGCTCGACGAGAGATTCGCTGACGACGGCGACGTAGGGGCGATCGGCGGTGTCTGATTCCTCGATGCCGCGCCCGGACTGGATGGGAATGGAAAGCGCGGCGAAAAATTCCGGAGTGATGAAGCGCATGCTGGCGACGTGGCCGGCGGTCCGGGTTTCGACATCGCCATTCACATCGACGGGCCAGATGCCGCCGCCCCAGACCATGGGAAGTCCGCTGGTGTAGGCCGCGGCGGTGACGCCCGGGAGACGGTGAATCGCGGTGAGGACTTCGGAGTAAAACTTTTCGCGGTCGGCGGTTTTGTCGTACTTCGGAAAGGGAAGCGCGGTGCGGAGCGTGAGGATATTTTTGGTGCTGAAGCCGGGATCGGTTTGCTGAATACGCCAGAGGGCGCGGACCAGCAGCCCCGAACAAATCAACAGGACGACGGAGACGATGACTTCGCCGATGACCAGTAGCGATCGGGCGCGGTGATTGCCGGCGCCGCCGGTGCGGACACCATCGCGAAGCGCGCTCAAGCCGGCCCCGGTGGAAGCGCTCAGAGCGGGCGCGAGCGCGAAGGCTACGACCGTGAGAATCGTAAGACCGAGAGCGAAGAGCAAGAGGCGAAGATCGACGGGCGGAATCTGGTCGATGGGGAGATCGTTGGGAACGAGGCGCGAGAGAAGAGGAAGAATCGCGGAGGCCAGAGCGACCGCTCCCAGAGCTCCCGCGAAGGCGAGAAGCAAACTTTCCGAGAGCAACTGGCGAAGAAGCCGGCGAGGATGCGCGCCGAGCGAGACGCGGATGGAGAGTTCTCTTTTTCGCGCGAGCGAACGGGCGAGAAGAAGGTTGGCAAGATTGGCGCAGGCGATGATCAGGACGCAGAGCGAGGCGCCGCAGAGAGCGGTGAGCAAGAGGCGCGAGAGCGGTGAAAGTTCGTCGCGCATGGCGATTACGGAAATGCCGACGTCTTTGTTTTCTTTCGGGAATTGTTTTTCGATGCGAGCCGCGATCAGAGCCATTTCCGAGCGCGCTTGTTCGAGGGAGACGCCGGATTTCAGGCGGCCGATGCCAACGACGAAATTGTCGTTGCGGTCCTGGTAGGAATCTTCGTCGAAGCGGGCGGCGGTCCAGAGCTGCGTTTCGCGGGTGGGAAACAGAAAATCGGGCGGCATGACGCCGATGACGGTGTAGGAAGCGTCGTCGAGCAGGATGGATTTGCCGAGGACGTCGCCGTCGCCGCCGAATTGCGTTTGCCAGAGCGCGTAGCTGAGAACGGCGGTGCCGGGCGCGCCGGGCTTGTCGTCATTGGCAGTGAAAACGTGGCCGATCCACGGCTGCTTCTCAAGAACGGGGAAAAGATTCGCGGTGACCTGGGTGACTTGCACGCGTTGCGGTTCGCCCTGGCCGACGAGGTTCATCGATTTATCGAAGTACACAGCGAGCGATTCGAAGGAGGCGGATGCGGCGTTGATGTCGCGGTAGTTCGCCGGCGAAAGCTCCATGAACGAGCAACCGGGGAGTTTTTCCCACACTTTGACGAGACGATCGGCGTGCGGAAAGGGAAGCGGGCGGACGAGGACAAAATCGGCGAGGGTGAAGATGGCGGCGTTGGCTCCGACGCCGATGGCGATCAGCAGAATCGCAGTAATGGTGAATCCGGGCGAGCGGCGCAGAGAACGGATTGCGTAGCGAAAATCGCGCCGGGCGATTTCGGAGTGCAGCGCGGCGGCGTTATAGAGGATGTCGGCGACGGTCGAAAGCCAGAGGCGCGATTTTGCCGTGAACCCGTCGGTGCGAATGAGTTCTTCCGAAAAGGCTTCGGAAAGTTGAGGGCCATATTCGGCACGAAACGCCGAGGGATACAGACGAAACAAAAAGCGATAGAGGCGCATCAGGCGGTCTCCGGCGCGACACCGCACGAGCGGGCCATTTTCAGCAGATCGCGAAGGCGGCTCGCTTCGGCGCGGGCGACGGCGGCGCCGAGCGGCGTGACGCGGTAGTAGCGGCGGCGGGCGTCGTCAAAGGCGGCGGAGGGACGGCGATCGATTTCGGCGATCAAGTCGAGTTCGAGCATGCGCTGGATGGAACGGTAGAGAGTGCCGGCGCTGAGTTTGATTTCACCGCCGGTGCGCTGGTTGACGTCGAGAATGATGGCGTAGCCGTGGCGGTCCTGGTCATTGAGAGAGAGCAGGATGTGGAAAGTGGTGGGCTGAAGCGGCAGAAAGGAATTCGGATCGATGCGTTCGGTCATGGACGCAATTATACACACCCCAACTATATGTGCAACGCATATATGTAGTGCGCAGAGGAAGACTATTCGTAGCGCAGGGCAACGATGGGATCGACGCGCGTGGCGCGGCGAGCCGGGATGAAGCAGGCGGCGAGCGCGACGAGAGCCAGCAGCGCGGCGACGGCGATGATGGTTATGGGGTCGTTCGTGCTGACGTGGAAGAGCATGGATTTCAGGTAACGGGTGACGCCCAAAGCGGCGGCGACTCCGACGACGGCACCGACGAGAGCCATGGCAAGACCCTGGTTGACGACGAGCCGCACAACGTCATTCCTGTTCGCGCCGAGAGCCATGCGAATGCCGATTTCGCGGGTGCGGCGCGCCACTTCGTAGGACAGCAATCCATACAATCCGATGCAAGCGAGCAGGAGCGCGAGCACGCCGAAAAAGGTGGCGAGGCGGGCGACGAGGCGCTCCTGGAAGAGCAGGCGGTCGATCTGCTGCGATTCGGTGCTGACATCGTAGAGAGGCAGGTTGGCGTTCACGTCGGCGACGGTGCGGCGAATCGCGGGAAGAAGCGCTTGCGGATCGGCGGCGGTGCGAAGTTCGAAGGCAGCGCCGGAGCCGCTTTGTGGCGCGTAAATGGTTGGGCCGATGTCTTCGCGGAGGCTGCTGTATTTGGCGTCGCGCACGACGCCGACAATTTCGAAGCCGGAACTTTTTGGGCCATCGTCGCCGGCGGGCGAATCACCGAAACGCTTGCCGATGGGATTTTCGTGGCCGACAAATTTCGAGACGAAGGCCTGGTTGACGATTGCTGGGGTGGGCACGTCCGAAGAAGCCGGGTAGTTGTTGCCGGAGGCGATGACGTAGTCCGAAGGGACAAAGTTGCGGCCGGAGAGAAATGGAATTTGCATGGTGGCAAAGAAATCAGGACCGACGGCCAGCATGTTGGATTCGGAGTCGCGGTCCTGCGGAGTGCCGGGCCAGTGAAAGGAAATCATCATCCGGCCGCCACTCAGGAGAGGCAACGAAGAAAAGCTGGCGGATTTTACGCCGGGAATTTGCTGGAAGCGGCCGAGCAAATCGCGATAGAGATCGTCCACCTGAGCGTCTTTGTATCCGGCGCGTGTGGGATCGAGAGTGAAGAGGACGAGATTGTGGGAGTCGAAGCCGACGTCGATGCTGCGCAGATTTTTGAGCGTGCGAACGAGAAGGCCCGCGCCGACGAGAACGACGATGGCGAGGGCGACTTGAGCGACGACGAGGGCGTTGCCAACGCTAAACCAGCGGCCTTCGCCGCGGAAGTGGCTTTGCGATGCCGCGAAGCCATCTTTCAGCGCGGGAGTGAGATCGACGCGCGCACCGCGAAGAGCGGGGGCGAGTCCGAAGAGAATTCCGGTGGCGAGCGAGATCACGGCGGTGAAAGCGAGGACGCGGAGATCGACTCCGGCCGCGAATCCCAACGAACGCGTTTGATTGCTGGCGACGACGGAGACGATCAGGCGAGCGCCCCAGTAGGCGAAGAAGATGCCGAGCGCGCCGCCGAGGCAAGACAGCGTGACGCTTTCGATCAAGAGCTGACGAATGATTCTGGCGCGGCCGGCGCCGAGAGCGAGCCGGACGGCCATTTCTTTTCGGCGAGCGGAGGAGCGCGCGAGGGTGAGTCCGGCGACATTGGCGCAGGCGATGAGCAGAATGATGCCGACGGCGAGCATGAGGACGTAGAGCGGATTCGCATAGCGCGTGGTGGAACCGTTGAGGGCGACGCGCGCGGGAACGAGAGAGACGACCGGTTGGTCGGCTTGGGTGGAGGCGGAGCCAGCGGCGGACTCGCCGGGAGCGGCGCCGGTCGGGACGGAGGGAGGAGGATTTTGCGGCGGAGCGGAGCCAAGCGCGACGTTTGGAGCGGATTTTTGCGCGGCGCTGGGTGGGGTTGCGGGCAGCATCATTTTCGGCGCCGGACCGGAAGGAGGCGGGCCGCCGCCTTGCATTTCCCGTCGCATCATGCCGCCGGCAGGAGCAAGCCTGGGCGCTTCGGGAGCACCAACGCCGCCGGCATCAAAAACGGGAACGGCACCGTGAAGAACTTCGTTGCTGAAAGCGACATTGATGGCGGCTTGCGCTTGCGGCGTCGGCATGTCCGGTTTCAGACGCCCCACGAGAGTAAGCCACCAAAACGTGGAATCGCTCTGACGATTGCTCCAGCGAGTGGGATTGTTGATGCTGGGCGCGACGGAAAGAGGGAGCCAGAGGTCGAATTCGTTACCGGGAGTGAGCCCGGTGAAGCGCTGCTCGGCGACGCCGATGATTTCGACGGGCACGCCGTTGAGTTGAACGTTTCGGCCGATGACTTCGTGCGAGCCGCCGAAGGCGCTTTGCCAGTAGCCGTAATTCAGGACGGCGACGGCGGGAGCAGTGGGTGAATCGTCGGTCGGCTGGATCAGGCGGCCGGCGGCGGATTTTACGCCCAGCGTGCGGAAGAAATCGCCGGAGACGACCTGGCCGTTGACGACGGTTGCGGGACCGTCGGCTTTCAGGTCGAGACGTCCGGAGTTTGAGAACGCGGCGAGGCCGGAAAATGCGTTGGCCTTTTCGAGCACGCGGAACATGGGCTGAGAGAAAGAGCATCCGGATGGATTCGGAGCGCCGAAGCGCATCTCCGAGGAGCAATCGCCGGAAGTCATATAGCCGCGAACTTTCGGCGGCTGGTGCGCGCTCCATTTCAAGACCACGAGCTGCGAGGGATTTTCGACGGGCAAGGAGCGGAGCATGACGGCGTCAATCAGGCTGAAGATGGCGGTGTTCGCGCCGATGCCGAGAGCGAGCGTGAGGATGGCGACGGTGGTGAAGGCGGGCGACTTGGTAAGCATCCGGAAGGCATAGCGAAAATCCTGCAAGATCGTTTGCATGGTCGCACCCCGCTCGATACGCCGAATGATACGACCGGTGAGAACGGCCGGCAGGCGTATTCGGTTTGGAGAATAGACGGAAGAGGCTGCGAATGGGTAGCGGGGAAAGTGAAGGAGGTTGGGTTCGAGACGGAGCTAGATTTTGGCCGAGTGTGCAGTTGCAACAGGGCCGGAGTGCGAGGCCGGGACATTGCGCTTCGCCCATTCGTTGAGGACGAAGAGGCTCCAGGGGCGGGACCAGGATGTGCGGCCCGCGAGGAAGTCGGCCCAGATTTTTTGAGGGAATGCCGGTGCGATGTGAGGCGCGAGAGCAGGCGACCAGTCGCGGAGAGCGGCGGCGACTCGATCGCCTAATTTTCCGCGGAGCCAGGTTTCCCAGGGGAAGGTGAACGTGCGTTTGGTTTGCGAGACGATTTCGCGAGGGAGCAAGTCACCGAGAGCGTCGATCAGCAGGCTTTTTGGTTGCGCGGTGCGGAGTTTCGCGGATTCGGGAAGCGAGAGAACGTATTTCACGAGCGGCAGGTCGAGAAAGGGGACGCGGACTTCGAGGGAGCTGGCCATGCTCATGGAGTCGGTGTCGCGGAGAAGCGTGCCGGCCATGTAGGAACACAGTTCGAGCCATGAAATTTGCGTGAATGCGTCGAGCGGTTTTGCCTGGGCGGCTGCGTGCGCGAGCCATCGCGACCACGGGGTGGCGGACCAAGCCGATTGCGGTTGATGGAGCGCGGCAGCGGCGATGCGCGGAGGGAAGAGCGCGCGAGTGAAAAAATAAGGATGCGCGAGGGCGTCCGGATCGAGCCAGGCGGAGGAGGCTTTGCGGAACTTATCGGGCGGCACGTTTAGCGCGCTTGTATTTTCGAGAGCGGCGGCGAGCGCCGAGCGAGCGGCGGACGGCAAATATCTTGCGATGCCGGCGAGGCGCGCGATTTTCGATGTGTCGCGAAACGCGGAGTAGCCGCCGAAGATTTCATCGCTGCCGAGGCCGGAGAGCGCGACTTTCAGTCCAGCCTGGCGAGCGGCCCAGGAGACGAAGTAGGAGTTGACGCCATCCATGCTGGGCTGATCGAAGGCGGCGACGGCTTCGTCGAGGCGCGCGGCCATGTCCGCGTCGCTGAGATTGAATTCGCTGTGCCGGGTGCCGAGTCGCGCGGCGGTGCGGCGAGCAATTTCTGCTTCGCTGAATTGCACGTCGGGAAACGCGACCGTGAAGGTGTGAATGCCGGATTGAACGCGGGAGGCGATGGCGGCGAGAGCGGTGGAGTCAATGCCGCTGCTGAGAAAGACGCCGACGGGAACGTCGGCGATGAGATGGCCGCGGACCGAAGATTCGAGCAGCGCGCGGACGTTTGCGGCTGGACGGGACGGCGACGCGCCATTTTTGTTGGCGGATGCGGCGGCGGTGAATTCGGAATCGACGTCCCAATACGGTTTGGGCTGAGGGGAATCGATGCGGGTGGCGAGGTCGAGCGAGAGGCAGTGGCCGGGCGGGAGCGATTGAACGCCATCGATGAGCGTGGATGGTTCGCCGACCGAGCCGAAGAGAAGATAGGAGGGAATTGCTTCGGCGGAAAGCCGCGGCGATACCAGGCCGCTCCCGAGAAGAGCGCGGACTTCGGAAGCAAACAGGAATGTTCCCGCGGAGCAGGAGTAGTAGAGCGGCTTGATGCCCAGCGGGTCGCGCGCGAGAAAGATTTTTGCGGCGCCGCCGGACGCGCCTTTCGGCAAGTCAATTATTGCAAACGCAAACATGCCGTGAAAGCGGCGCGAGCAGCCTTCGCCCCAATGTTCGTAGGCGTGGACGATGACTTCGGTGTCGGAACGTGTGCGAAAGCAGTGCCCGGCCGATTCGAGTTCGGCGCGGAGTTCGCGGAAATTGTAGATTTCGCCGTTGTACACGACGGCGATGGTTCCGGTTTCGTTCCAGACGGGCTGGCCGCCGCCGGGGAGATCGATGATGCTCAGGCGGCGCATGCCGGCGGCGAGGTTTGATGCGACGAGGATGCCTTCGTCGTCCGGGCCACGATGCACGAGGGCGGCGAGCATGCGGCGAACGGCGGCTTCCCCCGCTTGTTTTGAATCAATCCCGATCGCGCCGCAGATTCCGCACATAGAGTGTTCCGATCACCGCGAGCTCCAGTATAGCGGCAACCCAGACAGGCCGAAGCGAGGATTGAACGAGCGAGGCGTTTGCGGCTATGGAGTGAAGAAAGCGATGAGGCTGCGCTGCAATTGGGAATGGGCGTGCAGCAGGCGAAGATTCATACGCTTCTCGCCGTACCAGCGCAGCGAGACGCGGATGAGAAGCAGAAGAATCACGAGGAGCACGGCGGTGACGACGGCGGCATAGGATTCGCGCTCGACGAGCAAGGTCATGGCGGTCGAGTCTTCCCATCCGGGAAGCCAGCGGTCGAGAATGGTGCGCAGCGGCGCGCCGAAAAGGTGAAGGCGGGCGACGCGCAGGTGGACGGTGTGATCGAAGGTATAGGTCGCGTCGTAGCGAGGAATATCTTTGGTGGCGGCGGCAAAGGTTGCGGGATCGGTGAGCTCTTCGCGGGTAAGAGTTTTTCCGTGGGCGTCGCGAAGCACGATCCGGTACGCCGGATCGACAATGATCCAGCGTCCGTCGACGAGCACCTCGGCAACGACGTGTTTGGTTCGCTGATCGGAATCGAGCAGCAGCAAACGCCGGACGTCCATATGGCCGGTATCGAGCAAATTGATGAAGGCGTTGGTGGCGGTGCCGCAGACCTGGAGCAAGGCGTCGTAGTTGAGAGTGTCAGTGGGATCGCGGTCTGGAATCAGCGGCGAAGGACCGTTTGGCATGCGGGCCGGGCCGTGGGACATCCAGTCGAGAATGGCCTGGACTTTCTCGTCACCCGGAGCGGTGGCCGGGACGATCGCGTCGGAAAATCCCTTGAGATAGCGGCGCGTGGAGTATTCCCAGCCGACCGCATAGATGGCGAAGATAAAGGCAAAAATCAGAAGAATGTTGACGGCGTACCAGGCGACATGAAAAATGCGCACGCCGACGCGCTCCGACGGCAAAGCGCGTCCGGTCCAGTCTGAAGTGAGTTCCGTTCCGACCAACGAGTTCTTGGTATCCGCCATGGCCCGTGATTCCGACGCTGAAAAGTCCCCGTGCAACCTGTGAATTTATTCACGCCTCTACTGAAAAAGTTCCAAGAAAACTTCAATCTTTGCGAATGGTGAACGAATGCACGTTCTGACCGCGATTCTCCTCGTAATGAAGGACCGCCCCGCCTTCGCGGGCAATCCAGGACTCCACCAGGTTTCGCGGCAGGAAAGCGACCTTGGGTGTGACGAAATAGTCGTAAAAAAGGTTACGCGAACCTTGCCAGGTGCGTTTGCCGCCCGAGCGAAGAAAGTGAACCAGGAAGTATGGAACGCGAAAGAAAGGCACGACGAGCGAGCGGGACCAGCGGTGAGAAAGTCCGGCGCGGATGATGCCGCCGGGAAATCGATAGAGCATGGGATAGCGGCCGAAGGGTTTGTAAACCGCGAGATACATGCGGCCACCCGGTTTCAGGATGCGGTAATTTTCACGAAAGGCGGCTTCGGGATTTTCGGTGTGGTGAATCACGCCGTCAGAGATGACCACGTCCGCGGTGGCGTCGGCAAACGGGAGATGAAGGTTGTCGCCAACCGAGCCGGGTCGATGGTAACGCTGCATGGCGAGGCCGAGCGAGACGCGGCTACGGTCGAGGCCGATGCAACGGACGCCGCGACGGGCGAGGAAGCCGAGGACGCGGCCGGGGCCGCAGCCAATATCGAGAACGAGCGAATTTGCGTCGAGGCCATTGATCACGTCGATGAGCGGGCGCGAGACGATAGCATCGATATTTTTTTCGGCATCGACGGGTGCCCAATCGAATGGGTGCTCGTCGTAGAACGTAACTTGTTCAGTGGCCGGCATGGTTTCCGTAGCCTGGCTCCTTGCGAGCAAGAACTTGAGAGTAATAGCCGTCCATTTTTCCGGCGAGGTAATCCCAGCGAAGCTCGCTGGTAACCTGGAGGCAGCCGTCCTGGAACGATCGGTAGAGCGCGCGATCGGAAATCAATTGCTCGAGAGCGGCAGCGAGGGGCGCGATCTCTGGTTTGATGACGAGCCCGGCGCGGCCTTCGACGAGAGAGCGGATGCCGCAAGCCTCGGTGATGATGACGGGAACGCCAAAGGACATGGCCTCGGCGGCGACGTTGGCGAAATTCTCGTAACGCGATGGCAGTGCGAAGACATCCGCATCGGCGAGAAGCGCGTTCTTGGCGGAATCGTAGAGCGGACCGGTGAAGAGGACGCGTGACGGCACGCCGGAGGATTCGGCGCGCTTTTTCAGTTGTTCGAGGTAACCCGCTTCGCCCTCGGGGCCGGCAATCGCAAGGTAACCGGAAACGGGGCAGGCGCGCGCGAAGGCGTCGATCAGAAGGTCCGCGCCTTTGCGAGGGATCAGGCGGCTGAGAAAAACAATCAGCGGGTCGCCGGGCGGAATTCCAAATTGGGAGCGAAAGCTCCCGCGGGGGGGTTGGTTCGCGGGGGCGTCGCGATCGATACCGTTATAGCGAATCACCAGTTTTTCAGCGGGGACTCCGTCATCAAGGAGTTCCTGCTGCTCCATCTCGGATGTAGCGACGATGAGCGATGAATGGTTCCAGTAAGAAACGCCCAGGTTCCGATGCCAGAGGCGTTTCAGCCTGAAACCACGGTCGATAGGGCGATACATACCCATCGGCTCAATCACATACGGAATGCGCTGCTGCCTGCAAAACCTGCTAACCAGAGGTCCAAAAATATCATACAGACCGTAAAAGTGGACCAAGTGGAATTGACTGAGGGAGGCCCGGCAAAATCGTACCACACCGGGATTCCAGGTGAGGTCACGATAATGAAACAGAGAAGAAAGGTAGATGGTTTCCACGCCGTCTTCGAGTGCACGCCAGCCACCCTTGCAGCGTTCCACATGGACGGAGGTGCCGTGAAATTTAGCGATGCCGAGATCGGCGGTGAGTACGGTGACCTGGTGGCCGCGGCGCGCGAGCCCGTGGGCGAGAGCGCGGACCTTGACGACGGGGCCGCCGCGCTCCTGAAACGGGAAATAGGACTGTGTGACCATCAAGATGCGCATGTTCAACGGTTTCCAGTTTCGCGCAACGAGCCGCCGGGTGGAGGCGCGATCGGAGCTGAACGGAAACTCCGAGAATACTACCCGCAATAGGAGGATGCCAGCCGGGGCGATGGGACGGCGTGGATTTCCGGGGGACGGTCAACCGAGGAGTGGTGCCAGAATCGCGTCGAGATTGCGCTCGAAGGCTTCGATGGAGTAATCGGAGCGGACGATTTGCGCGCCGTGTCGGCCGAGTTGCGCGCGGAGAGATGGATCGCGGAGCAAACGCTCGAGCGTTTGGGCGAGGGCCGGGAGATTTTCCGGTTCGAGGAGGAATCCGTTGATGCCATCGCGAATCAAGTCGATCGAGCCGCCTTTGGCGACGCCGATAACCGGTTTGCCGAAGGCCATGGCTTCGAGGAAAACGAAACCGAAACCTTCGCCGGTGCTGGGCAGCGCGAAGACATCGCAGCGGGCATAGCAAGCGGCAACTTGCCGGCGCGAGAGGCCTTCGAGGAAGCAGACGGACTCGCCGGCGCCGAGGTCTGCGGCGATTTTTTTCAGGCGCGGGAGGTCGTCACCGTTACCGACGACAACGAGCGAGAGGCTGGGAAACGAGGCGCGCAGTCCGGGCATGCAGCGGATTAACTGGTCGGCGCCTTTATATTTTTCGGAGGCGGCCCAGCGCCCAACGGTGAGGATGGTGGAACCGAGCGGGAAATGGGAGGGCAGCAGAAGAGACGAGGGATCGTCCGCCAGGCTGAGAAATGCAGGGTCGAGCGGCCACGCAAGCCGAAGAATTTTTTCATTGGGAACGCCTTGCACCTCGGCGAGCATTTGCGCGGTATAAACGCTGGGAGCGAGAACCCGATCGGCGGCGAGCAATGCTTTGCGACGAGCGGCCGAGAGCGGCTGCCAAACTTCGATTCCGTGCGTTACGACAACGGTACGAATGCGCGGGAAGAATCGCTTCGCGAGGGCGGCGGGTTCGGCGAGGTTTGGGTGCGCGGCGAGAACGATGCGGACATTCTTTCTGGATTGCAGGAGCGCGGCGATGACGAATCGAATTTTGGCGCGATGAAAACCGCGGAGAGGGATTGTCTTGCCGCGGACGTCAACCGTTTGAGGGCCGGCCGGATCGTTGAGGCCGAGAAACGTGAGCGCGCAATCGCGCCGGGCGCCCATGTTCGTGAGGGCGGCGACGGCCTGGCGGCCGGCTTCCTGAATGCCGCCGACGCCGAGAAGCTCGGTGAAAAGGCCGAGAATTCCGGGACGGGTGACGGCGCTATTCGATGAAGTCATTGGATGGCTGGTTGGCTGCGTGCGTTTGCGATGAATCCGATTGTGCCGGTTGGGCGGTGAATCCCGGCGCCGGATTTTTCGCTTGGGCGACCTCGTGAAAGATCGCGCGCAGCTTTTGCACGTTACTCTCCCAGGTAAATTGCGAGGCGGTTTCGGCGCCGCGTTCGGCGATTTGGGCGGCGAACGATTTGTCCGTGGCCAGGCGGCGCATCATCTGAGAGAGCGCGGCAGCATCTTTCGGATCTTCGAGAATCAGCCCGTTGATTTCCTGTTCGATAATTTCGCACGTGCCGTTTTCGCGGGAAACGATCGCGGGGAGCCCGCAGGCCATGGCTTCGACAGGCGGCAGGGCGAAGGTGTCTTCGAGCGACGGGCCGACGTAAGCGTCGGCGGCAGCGTAATAGAAGTCCACGTCCGATCGAGCGGGGCCGAAGCGGATACGACTTTCGAGTTGGGCCGCGCGAATCGCAGGAAGGAAGGGCGCGGGATCCTCGCGCGTGGCAATGAGCAGAACGATTTCGGAGTCGCGAAGGAGCTGCATCGATTCGATGAGAACGCGAATGCCCTTCTTTCGGAGATCGTTGCCCACAAGAAGGAAGACGAACGCGTTGGCGGCGAGGCCCAGTTCCTTGCGGGCATTTTCACGGGCGGCCAGGCGGCGCGGCTGATTGAAGATGCCATGATCGAGTCCGAGGTAAAGCACGAGACACCGATCTTTGCGGGAGTAGAAGCGTTCGAGGTCCGCGGCGGTTTTATGGGCGATCAAGACGAGGGAATTTTTTTTGCTCCGGTAGGCTCGACCTTCGAGAAAGATGACCAGTCGATAGTAAAGCCGGCGATGAAGAAGGCGCGGCCAGGAGTTTACGGGTGTGCGCGAGAATTTTAGTTCGGGGCCGGTGCGCCGGGCGAATTCGGCGAAGACGATGTGAACGGAAATCACGTCGGCGTCCGGGCAGTTGATGCCGGGGCTGAAGACGACGTCCGGGCGGAGGCCGCGAACGCGGGAATCCCATGCGCGCCAGAGCTGGTTGGCGAAATACCACCAGATGAAATTGAAAAGGTGAGGGCCGGGCAGCGTGGGGATGCGGCGCCAGGCGATTTTGGACAGGTCCATATCCTGCACACGCTGGCTGTAAATGGAGGTATCGAATTCGCCGGCAAGCGCGGAAATCCAGCGGATGATGATGCGTTCGGTGCCGTAGCCGTTGTCGAGGAAGGGCGAAACGACGGCGAGGCGGAGTTTGCGCGCGGCGCTCACGAATTCTCTCGCAGGCGGCGCGGGGTCATGAAATCCGCGGCAAGTGCGCGCGGGCCCACGCGGGGGGCGGGGCAACGCCCGCGACGGGAGCGGTGGGGTACATGGAGTTCAGTACAGGAAGCTTGAAGAGAACGCCCACAAGGAACCATAAGTAGGCGTTGGTGACAAAGTTCTGGTACATGGCCAGTCCGCCGTAGGTGAGCGGATAGAGAAGCAGAAAGGCGTACCAGAAAATGGCGAAAGCGATGGGGAAAAAACGAGTCTGGCGGAGTTTGCGAACAACTCCCCACGCGTAGTAGAGGAGCGCCGCGGACCACAAGATCCAAAGGAACGGCGAGACGATACCCATTTCCAGAATGAGCTGGCCGTAGCCCTCTTCCACCCAAACGGGGATGAGCGGTTTGCCGAGGATCTTGGCGACGTACTGGCCGCCGAGCGAAGCGGTGCCGAGGCCGATGCCGGTAACCCATGTGGGCTGGGCGATGGCGCCGAGAAGACCGCTGATCGGATATTCCCAGGTGCGCGTGCCGACTTCATAGGCGGAGCTGTTGGGATTCAGAGTTTCCATGTAGAAAGCGATGCGCGGGCCGGCCTCGTCTGGCAGGAAAATTAAAATGGCGGCAAGGGCCAGCGCGCCTATGAGGAAGGCTCGACGGATGGCTTTGATCATGCGATGGGCCTGGCGCCAGCGCCACGGCGCACCCCACAGGAAGGCGACGGACAAGGCGAGCGCGGTAATCACGACGTAGGCGACACCGCCGCGCGAGCCGCAAAAAAGCGTGGCGCCCACAATGCAGCCGATGACGAAGAAAGTGAGCTTGCGGTATTTCTCGGTATGCAGCAGCAGATAGCCCGCCGCGCCCATTGAAAGATTGAAGACCAGGATCAAGTACTGGCTATAGCGGCCGGCGCTGACAAAGACCGAACTGGGGATGCTGACCAGCTGATTGGTGAGCGGGGTATAGCGGTCGAGCGCGCCGAGGTCGCGAATTTCGGGCGCGAGCGTGGTTGGATTCAGGAACGAGTGGCCGACGATGGCCTGAATGATTCCGATAATTCCGATGATCGCGCCGAGAATCATGGTGTTGACCAGAAACTTTCGAAGATCGTCGTCGTCGCGAATCAGGCGATAGCCGACAAACATCAGGGGCATGTAGTAGAAATCGAGCTTGAAGCCCATCAGCCCGTACAGGACGCTGGGGGAATACGGGTTAAAAATGCCGAGGATGCTCAAAAACAAAAAAGGATAAAAAAACAGCAGGAAGGCGGGGCGGAATATCTTGATGCGCTTGCTGCGAGACTCCATGAAAAACGAGATGTAAACCAACCCGACGAGAACGTCCTTGCCGAAATAAATGACCAGGTTGTTGCCAAGGAATTTGCGGACGAGGTCCTCAAACAGGAGCCAGACCAGAAACATATAAAAGCCCTTGCGCCAGTCGCGCAGAATGGTGACGCCAATGGCAAAGGCTCCGAGGCCGAGGGCCACGAACTCGAGGGTCTGCACGTCGTCACCGGCAATCTTGTTGCCCACCTGCCAGGCGAGCCACATCCCGATGACGAAGATGCTCAAGCCGATGACGGCCTGGGTGCGAACGGCGGGAACGCGCGAAGCCAACAACTCCATATCCCCCTTGCGAAATGCTTCGTCGGTTCGTACAACGCGGAGACAGCCGAGCCGGAATTACTAAAGTATATCGCAATCCAGCGTCTTCGAATCGCGCGAGACCGCGGCCGTCATTTCTGTGCCTGGTACAGCTCTTCGTAGAGCGCGACATGCTCATCCGTCATGCGCTTTTCGGTGAAATGAAGCAAGGCGCGCGCTCGCGCCTGGGCTCCGAGTTCGACGGCTATCGAATGATCGTCGAGAACGCGGCGAAGCAACTTCGCGAGAGCGATCGAATCTCCCGGAGGGAACTTGAGTCCGGCATCGCCGACCATCTCGGTGAGGCCGCCGATATCCGAGGCGATCAGCAGACGGCCCTGGATCATTTGTTCGATGGCGACCAGGGGAGAGACTTCCTCCCAGATGGGCGTCATGACGACGGCTGCCGCGCCGGCAAGAGTTTTGGCAATGTCCGCGCCGCGTTTCGGTCCGGTGAAGGTGATGTGAGCGGCGAGACCGAGTTCGTTTGCGAGCGATTCGAGCGGAGCACGCTCCGGACCATCGCCGACGATCGTTAACGCGAATTGGCGGCCCTCCGCCGCCAGCTCGGCACAGGCACGAATCAAAACGTTCACACCCTTTTCGGCCACCAGCCTGCCGAGGTAAGCAAATCGTACGGGATCCGTTTCGACCGGTTCGGGCGAGAATTCGACGCCGCCCCGATTCGCCAGGGCCAGGTCCGGCACGCCGTTCCATATCAGGCGAGTGTGCGGCAGAGCGACGCGACGGCCGACGTGCTCGCTGGTGGCGACATTTACGGTGGCATGCTTTGCAAGCCAGCGGCGCGGCACCATCAGAAGAAGCAGGCGGATGCTACCGGCGAGTCCCACGCTCTTGGAATTGCAGGCGATGCATTTCCGGTAACGGCCGGCCATGAAATGGCCGGGACACAAGGCGCGCTCTTGCTCCAAAACGAGCAGGCCGTTGGGGCAGACGGTTTGATATCCGTGATGCTGCAGGATGACGGGTTTTCGAAACAGCCAGCCGAGCAATTGCGGCAGGAGGGCGGGCCCTTCGATTTCGACGATGTCGCTTGCGCGAATCTCACGGATCAATTGCGAGAGCCCGGGGCAGCGAACGACGCGGAACGGCGAGAGCGAATCATCGACGTTTCCGGCGGGAGTGCCGCTGACGATGGTGACGTCGATGGGATTTTCGCCGCTCGCGTGGTAGCGCCGGGTGAGATCGTTTGCCAGCGCCGAGGCCAGGGTTTCGACGCCGCCGATCGAGGGCGTCCAGAAGTGCGTGTAGATCAACAGTTTCATGAAGCCTTTGGCGCGGCGTCAGGAGTTCGGAGGAAACGCGCGAATATAAGAATCGGCAATAGTATCCCACGAGAAATATTTCTTCTGGGTGGCGACGTTTTTCAGGCGCAGTTCGCGAGCCAGCCCGGGATTCATCAGGACGCGAGCCAGCGCGGCGCCGAGAGCCTGCTGATCGCGAAGCGGAACCAGAAGAGCGCCGGCTTCGACGAGCGGCGTTCCCATCTCCGATCCGGCGTAACCGACCAGAGGAACGCCGCAAGCGATGCCCGCCATGGCGCTGCCGCGGCGAAGATTCAGCGTGCCGCGGACGCACAGGAGCGCGTCAGATTGCGAAAGGATGCGGCTGATTTCCGCGGGTTCCTGCAAGCCACGGTTCTCGGTCTCGATTCCCGTAGAAGCAAAGGATTTTGCGATTTCTTCGGAAGCGGTTTCGGTGCCCCGGCCGACGAACACGACTTTTAGGCGCAGTCCGGATTGGGCGGCGGCGATGCGCGTGGATTCCACGATGTCGCTGAGTTCGTTTTGAATATACGCGGGACCGCTCAGGCAGAACACGCTGACGGTTCGGCGAATATCGTCCTCGGCGCGAGCCGGTTCGCTATCCGAGAAAACCTCCGGAATGTTCGGGCCGAGCGGAATGAAGACGTTTTTCGGATCGTTCGGCGGAAGCCATTCGACCGAAGCGAGCGGCACGGTGAAGACGGATTTTGCGGACGCGCGATGCAGGGAGCGAATGATCCAGTCCTGACAAGAGGCGCGAACGCGGTCGATGATGCGGGGATGGGTGACGCCCTGGCGCCAGGGCTCATGAAACACAACGCCGCAACGCGCGCCGCGCCGGCGAAGAATCCAGAGGGTCGCGAGAGCGCCGAAAGGAAAACCGCGGCGCGACCATCCGAGAGCGGTGTATTGCAGAAGGATCCAGTCGGCGGAATAGGGAAGTTTGGCGAAGGCCAGGCGGGCGAACGATTTCAACCATCCGCGATCGAACCAGGGGAGCCGCTCGGATTTCATCGAGGCGCCGCGGCGCGAAAGCGCGGAGGCGAGATTGTTGCAGTAGTCGGCGACGCCATCGGCGGGAAATTCACCGCGGCCCAGCAGGGCGATCAATTCAGGCATTTTTTCCCGAGAAAAGTGGAATCGCGGGCGCGGCCGACCAGGTTGCTGGCGAAGGTGTGGCCGTGCAGTTTCTGCAGCACGAATCCGCAGCCGCGCAATTTGGAGATGAGATCGGGCTCTCGCAAGCGATGCGGATGACCCTTGACGAGGATTTCATTTTCGTGGGCTCGTTTGGTCCAGAGGTGCCATTTTACAAGGCCGAGGGTCGAGAAAGTATCCACGTCAAAATAGAAAGTACCATTGGGCGCCAAAACGCGGTAGATCTCGCGAAGAATCGCAGCCGGATCGGAACTGTGATCGATCGCGTTACAGCAAATGATCAGATCCATCGATTCGGATCGAAAGGGAATTTCCTCGCCGCAGCCGACCACGTAGCGGATTTCAGCGCGGCGCGTGGCGATGCCGGCGCGCAGCTCGACCGAATGGCCGGGCGAGGCAGGCATTTGAACCGGGCGGAGCGGATCGACAGCGTGGCGGCGCGGAATTTCGGGCAAAAAGCCGATGACGCCAACGCCGAGAGGGCCGGCGCCGATTTCGAGCGCGGTTTCCGCTTGAATGGAAACATGCCGGCGCAGGCTGGCCGCTCTCATCGAATTTGTGGAAAGCACGTGGCGAATCGCATCGTCGCTGTAAACCAGGCTATCCCAGTAGGTTCTTTCGCTGTGCTGCGCTTCCTGCCATCGCGGATCGTGTCTCATGCGGCGAACTCCCATTTCGATCGCCGGAGGAGAGGAACGCTACGGAGCCGTCGCTAGCACGTGCGTTTCATCGAGCGATTCGAGTTTGTAATTCCACTGGGAGAGCAATTCCCGTGCCGCTCGGTCGTTCGCTTTCGAGTGCATTTCACAGATGATCCAGGGCCGGAACTTTTGAACCGTGGCCTGCGCGCCGCGCAGAAATTCCAATTCGGCACCCTCGACGTCACATTTGATCGCTGTGGGAGGAGGAGCGGTGCGAGCAAAGTCGTCCAGAGCGACGCAAGAAGCGAGTGTGCCGGAATGGTTCAGTTCTTCGCTCGGGCCGGACTGCATAAATGTGCCGACGCCGCGATCGGGAGAAGTGGCTTCCGCGGCGAGGAAGTTCAATTTTCCGGTCGAAGACCAAACGCCCGCTTCGATGATGGTCACGTTTGCGAATTGATTGCGTTCGACGTTGCGGCGAAGGCGGGCGGCGTTTTGGGAATCGGGTTCGAAGCTGAATACTTCTCCGGTGGCGCCGACGATGCGAGCGGCGAGAAGGGTGAAGAGGCCGATGTTGGCGCCGAGGTCAAAGAAGATGTCACCCGGTTTTAAGCGTTCGGCGAGAACTTTTTGTATCCGTGGTTCCGCATCGCCGCGCACGTAGGCCTGGCCGGTTCGCGGGTTCACTTCGATCCAGATGCCTTTGGCGGGACCGGATTCGATCCGAGCCCATACTTTTTCGCCGTCCGGCAGCACGGAGTGGCTGAGCTTGTGAATCCAAGTGCCGAGAACCGGGACGTTGCGCAGCGAGCGAAGCGACTGCGGCGAATGAAGCAGGAGATCGCCAATCCAGTTGCGCGCGCGGGGCATTTTATTTTTCCACCACGAAATTTCCGATCACCAGCGCGTCCATGCCGGAGCTGAAAAAGGTGCGAATCGCGTCCGTGGGCGAAGAGACGATCGGTTCGCCGCGCAGGTTGAACGAGGTGTTCATCACGACGGGCACACCGGTGCGCTTCCCGAATTCGTTGATCAGATGCCAGTAGAGCGGGTTTACGTCGCGCTCGACGGTTTGCGGACGAGCGCTGCCGTCGGCATGGGTGACGGCGGGAATCACCGAGCGCATTTCCGGTTTCACCTGAGCGGTGAGAATCATGAACGGAGAATCGGTGGCGGATTCGATATATTGCGACCCAACTTCGGCCAGCATCGAGGGAGCGAAGGGACGCCACCATTCGCGGAATTTCACGGCGTTATTTACTTTCGCGGTCATTTCCGGATCGCGCGGGTCGGCGAGAATCGAACGGTTGCCGAGCGCGCGAGGGCCGAATTCCATTCGTCCCTGTACCCAGCCGATGATTTTTCCGGCGGCGAGCAGTTCGGCGGCGACCATCGCAGGATCGGAGACGCGCCTGGCGCGAATTTTGTAGGTGGCGAGAGCTTTTTCGATTTCCGCATCGGAGCATTCGTTGCCGAGCGAGGCGTGGCGCATTTTGCGGACGGGAAGCTGGCCGCCGTTGTCGAGGCAGGGTGCGAGGACGGAGCCGAGGCATACACCGTCGTCGCTGGCCGCGGGCTGAACGAAAATTTTATCGACGATGCCGGTCGAAAGAATTTTGCCATTGGCTTTGGAATTGAGCGCAACGCCTCCGGCAAGGCACAGGTTGCGCGAGCCGGTGGCGGCAACGGCGGCGCGAGCAAGAGTAAGCATGGCCTGCTCGCAAGCGTCCTGCACGGCCCAGGCGAGATCTTTGTGGCGCTGCTCGATTTCGGATTCAGGAACGCGCGAGGGACCCAGGCGCTCAATTATTCCAGCGATGGGCGCGGAATCTTTTCCCAGCAGGATGCGGCTGGCGACGGAGTAGGGCTGCGTGTTGGGCTTAATGAATTCGCTGAGATCGATGCCGGGCTGGCCGTACGGGGCGAGGCCCATGACTTTCCATTCGTCGCTGTAGGGAGTGAAGCCGAGATAGTGAGTGAATTGCGCGTAGAACAGACCAAGCGAATTCGGAAATGGAATCGTCCAGAGATTCGTGAGGCGGCCGTTTTTTCCGTGCCAGAGCGAAGTGGCTTCCCAGGCGCCGCGGCCGTCGAGAACCAGAACCGCGGCATCATCGAAGCCGGCGTATGCAAAGGCGCTGATGGCGTGAGCCAAATGATGATCGACGAAGCGGAATTTCGCTTTCGATTTGGGAAATGCCTGGCGGAAACGAGTTTCGCCGCCGCGCTGGTGGGCCATGCTGGCGAAGTGGCGCGCGGAATTGAGGATCGCGCGGCTATCGACGGGCTGGCGCCCGGTGGTGAACGATTTCAAATCGTGAAGCAGAGTGCGGCGCGGTTTGGACCAACCGGTGCAGACGACGTCGATCTGGGATTCGTCGATTTGGGCAAAGTCGAGGCAGGCGCGAATGGAGAGAACGGGAAAGCGAGCGTCGTGCTTGACGCGGCTGAGGCGTTCTTCGGCGACGGCATAGAGGATTTCGCCGTCGCGCGCGATGCACGCGGAGGAGTCATGCATCTGCGAATAGTTGATGCCGATCGAGATCATGAATTCGAGTGAGAGTTCATTTTCGGTGGAATCAGGCGACGCGCTCGACCACAACGGTGGTGTGGACTTCGTCCACAACTTTCCAATTCGGGTTTTCGCGCTCGCGGAACAACCGCGTAACGAGCTTTACCGGACCCTGCGAGGCCTCGGTCCAGCAGCCTTCGGAGACGCGCGCGTCGTGAAAAATCGCCACGCCGCCGGGCTTGACGAACGGGCTCCAATCGTTCCAATCGCGCTCGACGCCGGCCTCGGTGTGATCGCCGTCGATTACGATCAAATCGATGGGCGTTTTCCAATCCAGGACGGCATCGTGGCTGAATTTTTCGATCCATTCGACCGTACCGCGAGAACAATCCGATACAACCCGATGGGCCACGCGTTTCGTGAAGTTGAGGGCCGGCAAGCGGCTGAGGTGAAAGGGATCGATCAGGACAAGGCGCCCTTGTTCGGCCATATTTTCGCGCAAAGCGAGCGCGGAAACGCCTTCGGCGACTCCAATTTCGACAAGAACGTTGCGGCCCCTGGCCCAGCGCTCGATCGCTTTGTGCTCACCGGGAGTGTGTTGGGCAATCGGCGGACGCAAACCCGCCCAGGCAAATCCGGCGTGCTTCCTGCGCGCCGCGCGGACGTCGGAATAGCGGAGATTTTCCACCGACGGACTGGGCAGCGCGAGAGTGGCGAACTTCACAAGCGATTTCCTCGATCGACGGCGAGTTGCAAGACCCGCTCCAACTTGTCAACGACGGCACTCCAAGTATAACGATAAGCCTTCTGTTGCGCAGCCTGGCCGAGGCTGCGGCGAAGTTCGGGGGAAGCCGCGAGGCGTTCGAGGGCAGCGGCCAAGCCGATCGAATCGCCCGACTTTACCAACAAGCCGTCAAACTCGTCCTCAATCAGGTCGGTCATGCCGGAATTTTCCGCGGTCACAACCGGCATGCCGCTGGCCATCGCTTCGAGCAACGACAGCGGCATTCCCTCGACGAGAGAGGGAAACACGAAGACGTGATGAAAGGCATAGACTGCGGGAATATCTTCGCGGCTGATGAAAGGGAGGACCTGGACGCGGTCGCGGCAGGACGACGGAAACGCCCGGAGGACCGTGTCCGCGGCGGAAAAACAGCCCGCGACCGACAACGTAACGGCGGAATCGGTCTCGCAGAGCTTAGCGAACGCTTCGGCGAGGTAGAAGACGCCCTTGCGGTCAATCCAAGTGCCGACGAAAAGCAGGCGGAGCGGATCGGACGGCCGGTAAACGCGCTCGGTGAAGAAGCATTCCTCGACGCCGTTGGGAACGAACCAAACACGATCGGGCGCGAGACCATACTTCAGCTGGGCCAGCAGCCACGCTTCGCGGTTGGCCACCGCTCCGTGAGCGGCGGTGGTAATCGCGTAGTCATACATGGTCTGGTAGTAAAGGCGATGCCAGGCGCGATTTTTCCAACTGAAGTTTTCGGCGCGGCCCAGATCGTATTCCCGGCGCATGGCGTAGACGAATCGCTCCTCGCTGCCCTGCATGGTGAAAACGAGGGGCGGCGCGTTCTGGGGGCGAAGCCACTTGCGCCACGCTCCGTACACGCAGCCCCAGGGAGCGTGAATGTTGACGACGTCGTATTTCCGGTCGCCCCGCAAAATACGGCGAGCGACGGCCCAGGAAAAATTCAGCGCCGAGAACCGGGAAGACTCCGACCCACCCTTGAGGAATTCATCCAGAAACCAGCAATCGACTGTGTGGCCGCGCTTTTCCAGCTCGCGTGCGTGGTTGAGGGCGACACCCGCCGCGCCCGCCTCCTGCCGCCGGTTGACGCCGATCGCGATCAATATGTTCATAGAAGGGCGCACGGCGACGAGCCGCCCGTTTGAGCGCAGGCGCGCGAGGGGGCCTCTCGATTCAGGAGGGAGCAAAGCGCAGCGATATTCACGGACGGACTGGCCATTACGGTTTCAGCGCCATGCGGCCGGTGTAGTCGATCCGATTCAACAGAATGGGAACGCGACGTTCGGCAAAGTAATCATCGCAGGCCCGGCGGGAACCGCGCCAGTGGCCGTAATCATCGACGATCAGAACCCCGTGGCTGACGAGCCGCGGAAAAAGATGTTCGAGTTCGTGGCGGGTGGAGGCGTGCCAATCGGTGTCCAGGCGGAGCAAGGCAATCGCATCGGGAGCCGCGGCTGGAACCGTCTGTTCGACGTTGCCTGGAACGAAGTGAATTTTGTCTTTCGGGTAGCCGGTGGCGTAGAGAACGGACTTCGCGATTTCCACGGGCGCGTCGTCGCACTTGTAGTTTGGATTTTCCCGCATAACGGCGGAGGCGCGCTTGCCGGCGTAGTCCAGATCATTTGCCGTGGGATCGGGCATTCCGGCGAACGTGTCGAACAGATAGAGATGGCGCTGCGTGTCGCCGGCCAGGAGTAAAGCGCGCGCGACGGCGGCCATGCTTCCGCCTTTCCATACGCCGCACTCGACAATGGCGCCGGGAATGGCGTTGGCGCACAAATAGCGGACGGCCTGAATCAGAGCGTAGAGCCGCTCGGGGCTGGTCATGGTCCACGGTTTTACCTGGCGGATGATCGCGCTTTCGTCCGGGAGGAAATCGGGCGGGAAGTCGCTATTTTCGTCGCGAATGCGGCGCACGTCGAGCCCGATCGCTCGAAAGGATTTTTGTACAAGGCTTTTCAACATGATTGTTGAACGGCTGCGAGCGCAAGGCTTTTGCGAGATCTCACGCGAAACAGGGTTCGGTGCGCGTGAGCCGCGAGCGATTGCGCGATCAACATACTATCGCTTCGGAGGGCCGATCGTCACGTTCGCAGCGGGGCTGACCGGTGGGTTGAGATCGGGAAGGGAGGAATATCGCCGGTCCAAGTGGCCAATCTGGGGAGGCGGCAGCCATTTCTTCCGAACCAGGCGGTATGCCTCGTTCTGCGTGATCCAGCGATGAAAGCGGTAGAAAGCGCGCGGGGACATGGTCATGGCGGCCAGAAGCGTGAGCGCCTTGAAAGCGCGGTGCGATGGGGTGGTGTCCGGCAATTGAACGCGGTAGAGCTTCCATTCGGTTGCGAACATTTCCCAGGGAGTACCGCCCTCGAGCATCAGGCGCAGCTGATCGCGATTTGTTTCGATCATCTCGACGATCGCACGACGGGCCCTGGCGTCAATTTGAAATTGCCGCAGCCGGCGGTCGATGGTTTCGGCGAGCGCGATGTACGACAGCCACTTATGGCGAACCTTGGCGGCGTCGAAGCTGGAGAGATGGAATCCATTTGCTTCGTGAACGCGGTAGTAGGTAAGAGGATCGGGAATGATTCGCGCGGGAGCGATCGCGCAGGCCAGAGTGAACAGGTACTCGTCGGCTTGAATTTTTATGGCGTCCGGCACGGGACCAATGCGATCGAGCACTTCGCGGCGAATGGACATGCGGCTGGTGCCCATCTGGCTGCCTCGAACGCGGAAAAGGCAGGCGCCTTCGAAGGAGTTGGCTTGAAACGAGGAGGCTTCGCGCAAAGTTTCGGTCTGGGTGCTGCCATCCAATTGAACCATGACGATGCCCTGGCCCACGAAGCCGATGGACGGATCGGCGGAAAACGTTTCGCTGATGCGCGTCAACTTATTCGGCGCCCACCAATCGTCACCATCGAGAAAGGCGACGATCCGGCCGCGCGCTTCGGCGATGCCGGCATTGAAGGCGGAGGCCTGGCCGCCGTTTTCCTTGCGGAGCAGGCGAACGCGGGGGGCGAAGCGGCGGACGATTTCGGGAGTACGGTCGGTGGAACCGTCATCGACGACAAGGATTTCGGTATCAGCCGCCGGGAAATCCTGAGCGAGGACGCTTGCGAGCGCCTCTTCGATGAAGCGCTCATGATTGTAGGTATCGACCAGAACGGTGATGGCGGGCGCGGACATTTCAGCCGCCGCCTTGCGGGTTTGCATTCCGCGTGTGTGCACCGGCAGAGGAAGGCTTCACGCGGCGAGCCAAACAGTACAGGTAGAGGCCGGTGTAACCGCGCAGCCGGAAATACGGCAACAGCACGGCGGCGGCGGGAATCGCGGCGGCGTTCTTGATCGCGGAAAGCTTTTCGGCCACGCGCAATCCGCGATCGATTTGAGGGCGGGCCATGGCGCGCTCGAGTTCGGCTTGATCCATGGCCGCCAGGTCGGCGGTGGTTGCGGGCGGGGTGCCGGCGATGCGCGAAACCATTCCGGTACGGAGGCTGGCGCTGAGCATCTGGGCGGCGCGGCGAGGGCGAAGAGTTTCTTCGCGCAGCGAGACAATTTCGAAGCCGTTGCGTGTGAGGAAGTTTTCGAGGGCGCGCGGGCTCCATTTTGTTAAGTGATTCGGCGGAAAATCGTTGGCGTCCTCGCCGACTTGCCAGCGATTGCGGTTGGGAACGCTCATGGCGATCCAGCCGTGGTCCTCGAGGCAATCGGAGGCGACTTGCAGAAAGGATTTCGGATCGTCCTGATGCTCGAGGACTTCGAAGAAAGTGACGATCTGGAATTTCTGGCGCAGGTGCGCATCGCGAAAAGCGGCGGGAGTGAGCGCGTGAACTTCCGCAAGCTTGTAGTGGTCTTTGGCGAATCGAACCGCGTTTTTATCGGGCTCAACGCCGACGCATTCGAATCCCTCATCGCGCGCCGCGGCCAGGAAATTTCCCACACCGCAACCGAGATCGAGCAGGCGTCCTCGCTTGGGGGCCTTCGGATCGGCGAGAAAATAGCGGTGGCCGGGTTCGAGCGGCATGGCGCGGCGGTCACGGCCGTGGTAGGTCGCTTCGTACCAGGTTGCGTCCGGCATTTTTACCGGCGACCAGAAGTGAAGATCGCAGGCGTCGCAGGCGTAGAGCGACGCGCCGTAGCTGGTGGCGAGCGAAGCGCCCGCCGAGCCCTCGCCGCACGCGGGGCAGACGGGAATCGTTTGCGCGGCAATCGCCGGCGCGGCGGCAGCGGATGCCGGTTGTGCGCTCATACGCGCGCCTCGACGTGCTGGGTGACTTTCAGGTCGGCGGGGATATTCACGATACCGGCCCAGGCGTCCTGCTGATGGCCGAGCTGGACGGTATCCACGGCGAGAAACGGGACGGCGTTCCAGGCTTCGAGCATGGTGCCGCCGTTGAGATTGTTGCCGCCGTTGAACAGCGAGCAAAGCATGGTGTAACTGCCGGGGCGGAGCGGAAGCTGCGGCACGGTGATGCGGATGATTTGCCGGCCCGCTTCCATGGCAATATCGTCGAAGCCCCAACTGGCGACGAGAATACTCGCCTCATTGTGAATGTGCAGGCCGAAGTGGCCGCGGCGAATCGGCTCGCGCGGATTTACGGTGAATTGAAAAGTGACGGGCTTCAGGCCTTCTTTGAGGATGTTGCCCGAGGTATCGAATTCCCAGCCGAGGAAAACGGATTTCGTGTCGGCGGCCTCTTTCACGGAACCTTGCAGCATCGCGGATTCGTAGGCGGCGATCACTTCCCCGGTCGGTCCGGCCTGGCGGATTTGGCCGCCGTGCATCCAGAAAACGCGTTCGCAGAGCCGGCGAATCTGATTCATCTGGTGGCTGACGAAGACGATGGTGCGCCCGCTGCTGGAGATGTCCTGCATTTTGCCGAGGCATTTGCGCTGAAATTCCAGGTCGCCGACGGCGAGAACTTCGTCGACCAGAAGGATTTCGGGTTCGAGGTGAGCGGCGACGGCGAATGCCAGGCGCATCTGCATGCCAGTGCTGAAAAATTTCAAGGGAGTGTCGAGGAAGCGGGAGACTTCGGCGAACTCGACGATGGCGTCGTGCTTGGCGTCGATTTCGCGCTTGCGCATGCCGAGAATCGCGCCGCTGAGGTAAATGTTTTCGCGGCCGGTGAGCTCGGGATGAAAACCGGTGCCGACTTCGAGCAGGCTGCCGACGCGGCCGTGAATTTCCGCCGAGCCGGTGGTGGGGCGCGTGATGCGGCTGAGCAGCTTCAGCAGCGTGGTTTTGCCGGCTCCGTTGCGGCCGATGAGGCCGACGACCTGGCCCTGCGGAATGTCGAAGCTGACGTCGCGCAGCGCCCAGAGATAGTCTTTTCCGGCGCGTCTGGCCCATGGAAAGGTGAAGGCGCGCGAGATGACGTCACGCAAGGCGAAGTAGCGCTCGCGCTCGCCGACGCGATAGCGCTTGCCCAGGCCTTCTGCGTGAATGACGATCTCGCTCATGCGCGAAACGAAAGTCTCCTAGACCACGTCGGCGACAGTGGTTTCCACTTTTTGAAAATAGGCGATGCCGCTCAGTAGGACGGCAACAACGACGAGCGACGAAATCAGAATCAAGCGGCCCGGAGGATCGCCGTGGCCGGTGAGCGACCACCTAAAACCTTCGATCACGCCCGCCATGGGGTTCAGTCCATAGAGCCAGCGCCATTTGGCGGGCACGAGAGACGCGGGATAGGCGACGGGCGAAGCGAACAGCCAAAATTGTGTGAGAAACGGGACGACGTATCGAACGTCGCGATAGATGGCGTTGAGAGCGGAAAGCCACAGGCCGACGCCCAGCGCGGTGAGCACCGCCAGCAAAAGAAAAAACGGCACCCACAACGCGGTCCCGGTGGGAACGATCCGGTAGTAAACCATCATGGCGGCGAACATCACGAAGGAGACGGCAAAGTCCATCAGGCCCGAAAGCACGGAGGAAAGCGGCAGCGCAAGACGCGGGAAGTACACTTTGGTGATCAACCGCTGATTATCGACGATGGTATTTGTAGAGGCTTGCAGCGCGGAGGCAAAATACATCCAGGGCAGCAGCGCGCTGTAATAAAAAATCGGATAGGGCAAGCCGCCGGAGGGGATGTGGGCGAGGTGCCCCAGGAAGAGCGTGAAAATCAGCATGGTGAGAAAGGGCTGCAGAATGGCCCATGCGGCGCCGATGGCGGTTTGCTTGTAGCGGATTTTGATATCGCGCCAGACGAAGAAGTAAAGAAGCTCGCGATATTCCCAAAGCTCGGCGACGGGCAACACCCACCAGCGAGTGGGCGGCGTGATGCGCAGCACGGGCGCTTCGGCGCGCGCGAGAGCGACCGAGCCGGCGGGCGCGGTGATGCTGCTCACTGGGAGCCTCCGGGATTTCCGGATTTCAGATGGCCGACGTCCTGCTGTTCGATGCGGTTCATCAGTTGTTTGCGGCCGGTCATGTAACGCAAAACGGTGCGCGCCGCTTGCTCCGGTACGACGGCCACCTGATTATAAGCCGCTTCGCGCCAGGAAATCGGGCCGCGAGCAGGGATTAAGTGCGTACCCCACTGATAGATCAACCCCAGATTCCACACGATCAGAACGGCGGTAAGGCACCGAACGGCGATCGCAGCGGCTTTTTCGCGCCAGAAGCGAGCAAGTGCGTCAAAGAACGCGGCGAGTCCAACGATAAAAATGGGCGTGAGCGAAATGAAGAAGCGGTTCCCGAACGACGAGATGCCGGCCCAATCGTTGTAGCAGCCGATGGCGTAGTAATAAATCAGAAAACCGGACAGCAGGTAGACGCTCAGTTCGCGGTCGTAGCGACGAAGGGGAAACAGTCCCACGATCGCGAGAAACAAGACGGGCGTCCAACTGAACAGGCCATGCTCGGAAGAGAAGGCGACTTTCCAGAAAGCGGGAGAATTCCACTGCCAGAGATCGTTGTAGCCGAAGTTGAGGTATCCGCCGTAGATGATTTTCTTGGTGAGCAAGGTGGGAAAGAACGCGACGAAAACCGTGAGGGCAAAGAGCAGATTCCGCGAAAAAAGACGGACGGCTTCGGCTGTGCGGCCCGCGCGCAAATTTTCCAGGTAGCCGCCGATCGATTCGAGAAGCGGAATGATCATCAGGACGGCATTCATGTAGTACACGTTCATCATCAATCCGGCGAGAAGGCCGAGAAGGAACCACTGGATCGCGGAGCGGTCGGGGCGGGTTCGATCCCAATACCAGAGATAGAGGGCAACGGCGAAAGCGGAATGGGCATGCGACCACGACGGATTGAAATACATGTACACGGGCAGGGAACTGGCGAACCAGACGGCGACCGTCGCGAGCAGCGCCCACTCGTCAGCGACATATTTTCGCGCCAGGCGATAGGAAAGCCACAAGCCGAGAAATCCGTAGAGGGCCGTGCCGAGGGCCATGGCCAGCAAATAGGGAAAGGAAAACCAGTCGGCGGGTACGCGCGAGCCGAACAAATGGCTGAACAGGACGGCGGCGTGAGCGGTTAAGAGAAAGGGAGCCCACAGGATGCCGGGTCCGATGGAAAAGTGATTATCGAGATGCCCGGTGCTGGTGAACTGGTCGGGGAAAATGTTGCCGCGATCGTCCACGCGCCCCATGCGGAAACTGTCGTTGGCGTCCTGCCAGTCTTTTCGAAAATCCAGGCGATGCTCGACGAACAAAGCGCGATCGAAGGCGTAGTAGCCGACGCCGTCGCCGCGAACCCACGGATTGATGAGCGGCAGAGTGAGCAGGAAGAGGGCCAGAAGAATCCATTCACTGCGGGACGGCTTCCAGGCGGCGTTGAAGGTGGGCGTGGACAAGGCCAATCGGCTTTCGTTGCGCGCTATCCGGCGGGCTCGCCGGCCGCGGGCGCGTCCGACTTCCTGAGGATCGCGATAATGGAAAGCGGCGGAAACGGGAGCCAGCGGTCGATTCGCCGGAATAGAGGCGTCATGAAATTGAGAAAGCGAATCTGTGCCAGGCCGAACGTGGTGCGGCGGAGAATCCGGGCGTTGAGCCACCATGCCGGCGAGCCGGTGCGATTGAACTTGAGGATGTCTTCGACTTGAAAGCCGGCCTGCTCGCACACGGCGCGCAGTTGCGGGACGGTATAACGGCGGCAATGGCCGAGAACTTCATCAAGCGTGCCGAACAGGCCCGGGCCGCAGGGAACCAGGATGACGGCGCGACCGCCGTCGTTGAGGATGCCGCGAATATTTTCGAGAGCGCCAAGGTCGTCGGCGAGGTGCTCGACGACGTTCAGGCAAACGACCGAATCGAAATTCTGGCCTTTCGGGTACGTATCGAAATCGGTCGCGTCGGTGTGGGCGACGTTGAGGTAGGGGCGGCTGGCCTGCATGCGCTCGAGCGAATCGAGGTAGGACGGGTTGATGTCCGTGGCCCAGTAGATCGAGCGCGGGATCAGGTGCATGGTCATGTTGCCAATGCCGGCTCCGATTTCGAGAACGCGAGCGCCGAGATAGGGGCGGACGATGTCGGCCATCCAGCGCGTGAAACGCGGAGCGCGATTCAGGCGCATGAGGATTTCGGCGCCGTGGGAGTCGTCGGCGTAAATCTTGTCGGACGCAGCGTAATGGAAAATGGCCCAGAGAGCGCGAACACCGTCGCGCCAGCCGATTTTTTTTCCTTCGGCGTAGGTGCGGCCGGAATAGCTGATGGGAACTTCGAAAATGCGGCTTCCGCGCTTGGCGAGTTTGATGGCGAGTTCGGGTTCGACGTCGAAGGTGGCGGACTGCAGCGGGATGCTCTTGAGCAAGTCGGCGCGAACCATTTTGTAGCAGGTTTCCATGTCGGTGAGGTTCAGGTCGCAGACCATGTCGCAAAGGAAGGTGAGAAATTTGTTGCCGAGCGCGTGGCGGAAAAACAGGGCGCGTTTGTAGCCGCCGGGCATGAAGCGGGAGCCGAAGACCGCGTCGGCGTCTTCGAATAAGAAGAGATCGACCATTTGCAGCAGGTCCTGCGGATGGTATTCCATGTCCGCGTCATGGATGACGACCAGATCGCTCGAGACCTGGGAAAGAGCGGTGCGGATGGCAGCGCCTTTGCCCTGATTTTTTTCGTGGCGCAGCCACACCCAGGAAAACTTTTCAAAGCCCGCGGCGGTTTCGAGAAACTGCTGAAAGCGGGCGATCGCCTGCGGCGTGGCGTCCTTCGAGCAATCGTCCACCACGATCACCTGGATTTGCTGCAGGCGCGGCGATTCATTGAGAACGGACAGGCGGCTGAGGCTCGCTTCAATCAGGTATTGCTCGTTATACGCGGGGACCAGAATGGAGAGGCTGGTGGCCGTGCGGCTCTTCGCGCGGGCGCCGGCGCTGCGCGCGGCCACCGGTGCCGCTTCTCGCGAAGCGCCTGCAACGATCGCCGGATTTTGCGCAGAAGGCGTCACTTTCATTTTTCTCGGACGAGCTCCAATGCTCGCGCACCGCGGCGCTCCGGAACCGGCCGAGGTTAATCGGCGGTCAGGCCCGCGGCCAAACGTCCCACCGATGGTGCATTTTTGGTGCCAGTCCCGGCGGCGGCCGATGCGTTGGCCGCTTTCGCGCTTCCCAGCTCGCCTCGCTCGCCGAAATAGGCGATCACGCTATCCACAATTTCGTTCAGCGGAATGGCGGGCGCAAACCCGGTTACCTTCTGCAACTTTTCCAGGCACGGCACACGGCGGGGCATATCTTCGAATCCCGGCTCATAGGCCTGATCGTAGGGCACATGCGTGATCGGCGAAGCGCTGCCGGTGCGCTGCTTTACCAGGCGCGCCAGATCTTCGATCGAGATTTCGTGCGTATTGCCGACGTTGACGACTTCGCCGACGGCGGTGGGCGAAGCGACCAGACGCAGGATGGCTTCGACCGAGTCTCGGACGTGGCAGAAGCAGCGGGACTGGCGCCCGTCACCGTACACGGTGATGGGTTCGCCGGCCAGCGCCTGGCGGACAAAATTGGGAAGAACCATTCCGTATCGGCCCGTTTGGCGAGGACCGACGGTATTGAACAAGCGGGCAATGACCACCGGTTGCCGGCGCTCTTTCCAGTAGGAAAGAGCGAGGAATTCATCGAGAGCTTTCGAGGCGGCATAGCTCCAGCGGCCTTTGCTGGTGGGGCCGAGAACCAGATCGGCCTCTTCGTGAAACGGAACTTTGTCGCTCTTGCCGTAGACCTCGGAGGTGGACGCGTAGAAAACCAGTTTTTTCTTTTTGGAGGCGGCATCGAGCACGAATTGGGTGCCGTGCACGTTGGTTTCGATGGTGCGGACCGGGCTTTCCACGATCAGACGCACGCCCACCGCCGCGGCGAGGTGAAAAACCATGTCGGCTTCGTCCACCAGCTCGGCGAGCAGATGTTTATTGGTGATCGAATCGAAAACGTAGTGAAAGCGCGGGTCGCTCTTGAGGTGGCGGATATTTTCGACGCTGCCGGTCGAGAGATCGTCGAGGATGAAGACTTCGTCGCCGCGGCCGAGCAACGCCTCGGATAAATGAGATCCGATAAATCCCGCCCCGCCGGTAATCAGATAACGCACGTTTCCACCTTTACGCTGTTGGGCCGCTGACGTCGTCGGATCCCGTTGGGAATTTAGGCGTCTTGTTGACGTCTTCGCCGTATCCATAGCCGTAGGCGTACGGGTAGTAGCGATAGGAGTAGTAATAATCCGGAGCGCTGGAATCGACGGCATTGAGCACCACGCCCAGCAAGCGGCACTTGACGGCCGCCAGCAAATCGCGCGTGCGCGTGAACGCTTCTTTGGGAGTTTCCCCGCTGCGCACGACCAGCAAAACTCCGTCGGTGAGCGCGGAGAGCAACACGGCGTCGGTGGCGGCCATCACCGGCGGCGAGTCAATGACGATGAATTTGAAGCGATGGCGCAATTCGGTGATTGCTTCGCGCATGCGATGGGACGAAAGCAGGTCCGCCGGGCTCGGCGGCACCGGTCCGGTGGTGAGAGCGACCAGATTTTCGATCGTCGGATGCGGAACCGTGACCTCGTCGAGAGTGGAAACGCCGGCAAGATACGAGCTCAAACCCACATCTTTGCCGGTGGTGAGATTCAAGGCGCGGCGAACGCCGGGTTTGCGCAGGTCGGAGTCCATCAACAGCGTGCGGTCGCCGAGTTGCGCGAGCGTGACGGCGAGGTTCACCGCCGCGGTCGTCTTCCCTTCGCGCGGAAGGGCGCTCGTCACCAGAATGACCTGCGGCGGATGGTCGGCCTGCGAGAGCAGCAGGGAGGTGCGAAGCGCGCGGAACGCTTCGGAAATCTGCGATTTCGGCTGGATGTAGGAAAGCAATTCCACGCGAGGCCCGGAAACCGCTTGCGCCGGCAAATTTTTGCCGCGGGAAAATCCTCCGTGCGTGGGGCCCATGCCCGGCAGGGCCGGGACAACCGCGAGCGAGGGAAGTCCGGTGAGAGTTTCGACGTCGTCGGGCGATTTGACGGTGTTGTCGAGATACTCGCGGAATAGAGCGAGGCCCACGCCGCCGACCAGGCCGGCCAGAAACGCGAGCAGAATGTTGCGCGCCTTTTGCGGGCGCGACGGCCCGGAAGGAGCGAGCGCGGGATCGACGGTGCGGATATTGTTTGAGCGCAGGCCGACGGTGATCGTGGCCTCTTTGAGCTTCTGGAGCAGGCCGTCGTAGAGCTGTTTATTCGATTCCGCGTCGTGCTGCAGGATGTGGTACTGAACGAGTTTTTCGGCGAGGTCGTTGGCTTCGGCTTTTTGCTTGTCGAGATTTTCCTGCAGCAATTCGACGCGGCTCTTGGACGTGTTGAAATCTTCCTGGACGCTTTCGACCAGAGTTTTGCGCGCGCTGGCAAGATTGGCATTCACTTCTTTTTGCTGCGTCTGGATGCGGAGCACTTTCGGGAAGTTCGGGCCGTACTGGTCCATGGCTTCGGCGTATTGCTCGTCGAGGTCGGACTTGCGCTTCAGCAGGGTGGAGATCACTTCGTTGTTGCGCGCCGCGGGCAGAGCGTCCACGTTGCCGGAAATGGCCATGCGATAGAGCGCTTCCTTTTCGGCCAGTTCGGTCTGCGCGTCGGTGACGGCCTTGCTGAGGTCGGCGAGTTTTTGGGTGGTGATGTCCTGCTTTTCGTCGATCTGCCAGATTTGATTTTCGCGCTCGTAGGCGATGCGCGCGTCTTCGGATTTTTCCACTTTGATGCGGAGTTCTTCCAGCTCGGCGGACAGCCAGTTGGAAGCCTGCATGGTCGCGTCGTATTTGCTGCGGAAATTTTCTTCCACGTAATTCTGCAGGTGAGCGTTGACGATCTGCGCGGCGAGCTGGGGATCTTCCGCTTCGAATTGAACTTCGATCAGGCGGCTGTTGGGAACGCGCTTGACCCCGAGCCGGCCCAGAAACGCGCCGAGAATCGGAGGGCGGGAGCCGGCCATCATGCGCCCTGCGACCACGGGATTCGGCGAGCCGCCGAATTCCGGGAAGCGCGCCAGATCCAGCGATTTAATGGTCATCAGGCCCAGAGTTTCGCTCTGCAGGATTTTTACCTGGGTCTCGATGTACGTTTCGGTGTCTTCGTATTCGCTGTAGGAGTTGGAATCCTGGAAGGGCACCATGTTCTGGGCTTCCTTGTCCACTTCCACGCGAGCAGCCGCCAGATAGACCGGCTTCATCTTGAACGAGGCGATGGTGACGACGGTGACCACGGTCAGCAGGAAGGTGATGATCAGCCACTGATGTTTTCGAAGAATGATGAGGTAATCGAGCAGATGCGGCTCGCGCGGCGCCTGATCCCAGGGAAGCACGGAGGGAGCGGGAATGACCGTGAGGGCTTCGGCCGGTTTTCGTTCGCGCGGACTGGGTACGATTCTAGGCGCTTCTTCCATTGTTTCGATTTTCCTTAAGAAACGGGCCGCCAGCAGCTACTTGCACATATCGCTAGTACGATCGGTAAACAGCAATCGACGTGCCGGCGCTGAGCGCCGCTTCGGTGCCTTTCACGAGAACCTTGAGCCCGAGACTGTCGGGAATATAAAGAATGTCGTTTGAATTCATGCGCACGTCCGCGGTCTTTTGATTTTCAATCTGCTTGATGCGCACCGGAATCACGTCTTTCTGCCCGGTGACCGGATTGTTGCGCATGATGACGGCGTTATCGGCCTTGGCATAGCCGGTGAGGCCGTGGGCGAGAGCGACCGCCTTCAGCACGGTGATCTGTTCGCCGTGGTTTTGCAGGATGTATCCGCCCGGTTGGGCGATGCCCGCTCCGGTGACGTACACAATGCCGCCGACCGGAATGCTGATGACGTCTCCGCCAAAAACCTGAATGTTATAGACCGGATTGCCCGATTCGAGCAGATCCTGCAGACGGATCGTGATGGTCTGCGATTCCTCGCCGGGTTCGGCAATTTCGCCGGGTTGCAGCACTTTGCCGGAAGCTGGATGCGTTTGGCGAGTGACGATGATGACGTTTCCGGCGTTTTCGGAAATGCCGCCCGCTTCGGTAAGCACTTCCAGCAGAGTGGTGGGCCGAATCACCTGATAGACGGTGGGCTTCATCACCGCGCCGACGATGGAAACAGGTTGGCTGACCTGCTCTTTTATGAAGACGGAAACCTGCGGGTGGGAAACCAGTCCATTTTCGATTAAAAGTTCCGCCATCTTTGCTTCGAGTTGGAACGCAGTAAGCCCAGACGCCTGGATTTTGCCGGGAATCAGGGGATAGCTGATGTCGCCGACATCACTAACCCGAACGTCGCGCGAAAGTTCCGGGACGTCGAAGACTTCAATGCGCAGCAAATCGCCCGAACCGATGGGCGTGTCTTTGGGTTGCGCGCGGGAAAGGGCCGCGAGCTCGCGAATCTTCTCGTTTGTCTGCTGCTGGGTGACTTGCTTTTCTTGACCGTACGACGGCTGGGCTGCCAATACGAGCAATACAGACAGTAAGAAAACAGGCTTCGCTCGGACCCAGTCCGAAATGGTCCGGACGTTTCGTATCATATCAATGGAAAACCCCATGGACACTATCACCTAGCCAATGCACGGCTGTCAACCGAGACCTGTCCGCAAACAGGGCATTGCGTGCGCCGAAATCGATTAAAAAATTCTTATACAAGCGATCGGCGCCGCTGCGGTCGCGTCCCTTTTGCTCACGCCAGCCCAATCCAACGAACGGCCGCCTAATCCTCGGCGCTCTCGCGCACGCGCTCTCGCGACACGCGAACCCGTGGACGACGGGGCATTGCGGACTCTGACGGTAAAGGTTTGGATGTGGCCAAGTGAGCCATCAACAGGAAGAGCAGCGCGTTGGAAGTGATGTGCAGGTTGAAGTCCACAAAGCTGTGGAGAAGCAGTCCGGCCAGCGCGACCAGCGCTCCGGCGTGAAGGGCGCGAGAAAAGTGGCCTTGTTCGGCCACGAAGCACGTTTTCGCGTCGCGCAACAGAATCCAAAGAAACGCCAGGCCACAAAGGCCGCCGAGGATTCCCATTTCGGCAAGAAGCTCCATGTAATCGTTGTGAACGTGATCCACCATGCGGCCGTCGTAGAGGGTTTCGAATTTTGGGTAGACGGAAACCAAGGTTCCGAGTCCGGAACCGTGAAGGGGGAAAGCGGCAAACATGTGGGCCGCGCCGCGAATCATGGTGCCGCGTCGGGCGAGGCTGACGTCGCCGGAATTGAGGGTGGAAAATCGCTCGATCGCTTTTCCGGCGCCCAGCCAGGCGATCAGTGCCAGAGCGACCAGTCCGACGATGCCCGCGACGGCCATGCGGGGCCCCTCGGAGCTTCTGCGCGAACGAACCAAAAGGGCCAGAACGGCGACCTGAAATCCAAAGGCGACGATGCCGCCGCGAGAGCCGCACAGAATCAGGGCGCCCACCGGCACGACGGTGAGCAACGTGGCCAGCGGGAAAACGTCGCGGCGGATTCCGCGGAAAATCATCAAGCTCAAGCCGATGGGTAAAGTGAGCTCGACGAAGCCGGCAAAATGATTGCGGTTCACGAAGGGCCCGAACAGATCGCCGCCGGCGGATAGTTTCCGGATCCAATAAATTTTACCGTCCGAGGTGAAGTGTTGGGTGATGCCGAAAAGCGAGACGACGAAGCAGAGCGAGATCAAAAACCAGGCGAGGCGGGTCATGTGGCTGCGCTCGCGAAAAGCCTGGGTGCAGAGGAAAAAAACGAGGAAGCAGGCCGACAATTGCAGCAGCGCGACGCGGGTGAGAAAAGGATATTCGGTTAAGTGAAACAGGAGCTGCAGGGCTCCGAGGGCGAGAAACGCAAGTAGGGGCCCATTCAGCCGATTCCAGACGATTTTTGCGTCCGGATTTACGAAAACCACCGCGCCCCAGACGACCAGCAGAAGCGCCACGGCGATCTCGACGATCGACGCCGACCAGACTTCGACGGCGCCAAACGCGAACACGGAAAACGCGAAGATGGCGAGTAATCCGGCGCGGACGACGCTCATTCCCTGGCCGGCTCCACGGAATCTTCGATGGGACTCATCGAGACATCGGCAATCCAGACCGAACCACTCAATTTATTTTCGAACAAGCGGCTGGGGGAGCGATACAGACGGACCAGCAGAAAGTGGGTCTGCGGTCCGGTGTTGACGCGAACAGTCTCGATGGTCCACGAATGCGAGCCGGTAAGGTTCTCCGTTTCGAAAGCCGCGGTATCGGTATGGTTTGGATCGCGAATCGAAAATCGAAGGCCGCTTTCGGTGGAAATTCCTTCGGTCTGCATCGCAGCGCGGAACAGATACGAGCGCGATGGCTCGACGGGAACGTACTGCATCGGCTGGAGAATTTCGGTATTGCTCCCGCCGCCAAAATCCATGCGAACGGAGCGGCCGTCGTGGCCGACCGGCGCCGGATCGAATCCCATCGAGACACCAATGGGAGCGCCGTAGCGCCAGTCGAGGCCGCCGTTTTCGAAGTCTGCGGTAAACAGGCCGTTCCAGATCGCGGAATGATTGACGGGTTCGTCGTGGGCAAGTCCGGCCGCGGCGAGCGCCTCAAGCCAGACGCGGCGGGCGTCGGCCGATTGATCCTGGGCGATTAATTCGTCGAGCAGCGGAAAGGAGCGGGAAAGCCGGATGATTTGGCCGAGCGAGACGAGGCGCTGCCAGACGACCAGAGCCGGTTCGGTTTGATGGATCGAGGCAAAAAAATCAAGCGCCTGAAAATAGGCGTCGGATTGGCGCGGCAGCACCTGATCCAAAAGGATGTTCACGTCGTGGCTTGAGCGCCAGGTGCGCGAGACGGCGAGAGTGAGCAACGTAGGATCGCACTCCACGGCGTGATGGATTTGAGAGTAGCCTTCGGCGGGCTGGTCCTGGCGAAGCAGGAAATTTCCGTAATTCCAGGCAACTTCGCCGGAGAGCGGGTACACCTCGCGCGCCTTTTCGAATTGCTCGCGGGCGTGCGGGATATCTCCCATCTCTTCGTAGGCGGCGGCGAGATTCATGCGGAACGCGGCGGAGCGCGGGTCGTCGCGCACGGCGTGCTTGTAAGACTCCAGGGCCTGCGCGGGATCGCCGTGTATGAAATCGAGCTGCTGATAACGGCCGAGAGTGTCCCACGCGGCGGCGTTGCCCGGTTCGAGTTCGGCGCCTTGAGCAATTGTTTCGACGGCGTCGGCGTGGATGCGGGAGTCGGCAATCCACAAACGAACGGCCTGATACACCATCACTCCGCTGATGATCCATACGAAGAGGGGGATGGCGAGGCGAACGGCCCTGGATGGGATGGGTTGCTCCACGTTTCGGTAATCTGCTACGGCGGCGGCCCCACGCGCAAGGGCAAACTGAGGAAACCGATGGGCGCCTCAGATAAATCGTTGGATTTTCCCCTGTGAGGAGATGGCCGGCTTATTTTTGTCCGAAGTGATACACGAGTCCGACGGAAGCGCGATAGTTTCCCTGGGGAGTGGAGTTCTTGTAGAAATCGGTGTGTTCGTAATCGGCTTCGATGATGCGAATCGACCAACGCTTTTTCAGGCGGTAATCGAGTCCTGCCCCGGCCAACCACGTATAGGAACGATCCCAGTTGCTGTAGGCGTTATAGCCGCCCTGGCTGGGAATATTCAGGCCGTAGACGCCCGCGCCGAAAAGGAAATGTCCGAAGGGCGTGATTTTGTGCTGGTGACCCAGGGGATAAAACCGCGGGCCGATCAGTCCGGTGTAGAGCTGGGTGGTGCCGTTGCCGAGCGTGGTGCTGGTGTTGCCGCTGTGGTTGTAGGTTCCGGCGATATCGGCGGTCAGGCTGATCCATTTGATGACCCGGTACTCGGCGAAAATATCGAAGCCGCTGGTGTTCAGGCGGTTGGTGCCGTTGGCCTTCAGCAGGCTGACGTAGTTATAGCCGCCGCCGAGCTGCACTTTCGACCGGTCGTATTTCAAGAAGCTGAATTTTTGCGCCATCGCGGGAAAACTGCTCGCCGCTATCAGCACTACAAGCGCCGCTACCTTTTTCATCGACCACATCCTCCGCGAAATCGCATGGGTTCGGAATCTTTGTGTCAGTGCATCGTCAGATGCAGGCAGCGCGAGAATCGTTGGCAATGCCGCCCCATAGGATAGATGGAAACGGGGCACAAGTGTAGTGCGCAAAGCCGTTCGTCGCGCGGGGATCGCGCGGGTCGCGCGAGGGCGGGATGAAAACAAAAAAGCCGCGCACCCCGGAATGCGAAGTGCGCGGCTTCGATGGCGGCCGGCGGAGCCGGGCTTAGTTGATCGTGATGCTCACGGTGTAGGTCTTGGTGACGCCACCGGACGTACCGGCGATCGTGAGCGAAGTCGTCTTTGTCGGCGTGTGGCCCGAGCATCCGGCGACGACTACGAACACCAACATGGCAGCCGCCAGACCCAGTCGTGTGCGATTACGACGGACGACCGGAATCATCAACAGAAGCAGGATCGCCAGCATCACGGTGACGACCTGCCGCAGCGAAGCCGGCGGAGTCTTCCACGTTTGCGGGCCGGTGACGAAGCTCGCGGCGGTGTAGCTGACGTTGACGCTGGCGCCCGGCACACCTGACGACGGATTGACCGTGCAACTGCTGATGCTGGTTCCCGCGGTGCAGGCGACGGTGACGCTTCCGGCAAATCCACCCAGTCCGTTAATCGCGACAGGGAACGTGCCGGTTTGGCCACTGTTCACTCCGGAGTTTGCCGGGACGGTGAGGTTGAAGTCCCATGCGGTGCCGGTGAGCTGAATGACGGTTGGGCTGCCGTTCGCGTTGCTGGTGATCGAAATTGTCGCAGACGTTGGGCCCGGCGTGGTGGTGGTGGCCGGCGCAAAGACGGCGCTGATCGTGCAGGTCGCGGAGGCGGCGATGGTCTGGCCGGCGCAGGTGTCCGTTTCTGTGAAGATCGGCGAACTGGAGGTAACCGTGCCGATGACCAGCGGAGCATTGCCGGTGTTCGTGATGGTGATGAGTTGCGGCGGCGTGGTCTGCGTGCCGATCAACTGGCCGCCAAACGCGACGCTGGTGGGCGAGGCAGACAAGACGGCTCCGCTGGCAGTGCCCGTACCGGACAAGGCAACGGTGAGCGGATGCGCGGCGGTGTCGTCACTGTCGGCGATGTCGAGCGTTGCGGATTCGCCGGCAGCGACCGACGGCGTGAAGGTGACGCCGATGCTGCACGACGCGCCACCGGCAAGAGAGGCGCCGCATGGGGTGGTGAGTGCGGCGCTATAGGCGAAGTCCGCCGGATTTGCGCCGGTAAACGTGGGCGGAATCGTCAGATTGACGGCCGTCGAAGTGTTGTTCGTCACGGTCACAAATTGAGCCGCCGTGGTGGCGCCGACGAGCTGCGTGCCGAAGTTCAGGCTGGTGGGCGCGACGGAGATCGTCGTGACCAGCGGAAGCTCGGCAACGTAGGCGTTGAACGGACCGTTCAGGGTCTGTTGCGCGGCTCCCGCGGAAACCGGGAACGGCGGAGTGCCGTTGGCTGCCGAAGACGTTGTGCCGGCAACAATGGCTACGTTGCCCGGCGCCAACCCGAGGCCGATCATCGTGTCCGGATCGGCGCCGTCGCCGGCACCGCCGAAAAATGTGGAGTAAACCAAATCGGCCGCGCCGTTGCTGCCGGGATTGATCTTGGAGATGAACCCGACGCCGGCGGGATTGGTTCTCGTTTCCAGGTAAGCGCCCTGGGTGATCGGAAAATCCGGCGAGTTCGTGTTGCCGGAAACATACACGTTGCTGGAGGAATCGATCGCGATGCCGTAGCCGATGTCGCCGTTCGTGCCGCCGAACAGAGTGGAGTAGGTATTCGGTGCGGCCACAGTGGTGTTCAATTTGGTGACGAACACGAGGCTATCGGTCGTGTTCGGCACGCCGCCTGGATAGGGAATCGTATTTGCGGTAACGGGGTAGTCGCTGGCGAAGGTTTGTCCGGTGATGTACGCGCTACCGTCCGGACCGAGCGCGACGCCGTCGGCGAGCGTGTCACCCTGTGCGCCACCGACGCAAACCGAAAACCGGAGCGGCGGAGTGTCGGTGAGATTGATTTTGCTCAAGAAGGCAGTGGCGTCCCCGGCGTCTCCGCAAGGCGTGACACTTCCCAGCGTGTGCGGGTACGTGGTTGACGTGGTGGTGCCGGCGACGAACACGTCTCCACTGGAATCCATGGTGACGGCCGCAGCGCTATCGCCGTAAGGGAACGTGGCCGAGCCGGTGCCGTTGCCGCTCAAATATGAGGAGAAGAGCAACGAAGCCGCATTCGTGGTCGCCGTGGTATCGATTTCGGTGATGAACCCGCCACCGTTGCCGTTCAGCGTGGCAATGATCTGATTCTTGATAGGGAAGTTTGTGGATTGCGTTACGCCGACGGCATACACCTTGCCGCTCCCATCCGTGGTGATTCCGTAGGAGAGGTCCAGCACACCATTGCCGCCGAGGAACGTGGAGTAGAGCAATTGCGCGGCGCCGGAAAGCGCAGGATTCAGCGCGGTGACGAACGCTCCGCCGTCGTTATTCGTGTTGCTGACGCTGGCCGGAGGATTCGGCTGGTAGGCGGTCGCGGACGTGATCGGAAAGTCGGTCGAAGTGGTGACGCCGGAAACGAAGACGAGTCCGGTGGCATCGACGGCCACGCCGTAGGCCGCATCGCCCAGGTTGCCGTTGCCGCTTCCGCCGAGGTAGGTGGAATAAAGGAACTGGGTGCCGTCCGGGCTGATCTCGGTAACGAAACCGGAGCTGAGCGCGATGCCGGCGGGCGCCGTGGTGGCGTAACCGTTCTGCACTGGAAAGTCCGTGGAGGTCGTTGAGCCGACAACCCACGCATCGCCGAGAGCGTCCACCGCGAGGCCGTTGGCAAAATCGCCGCCTGCGCCGCTGCCGCCAAGGTAGGTGGAGTAGATCAGAACGGCTGGGTCAATCGTCAGCGGTTCGGAGTGATTGTAAGCGTCCAGGCGGAAGCGCACCTGATGATCGCCGGTGATCGCGTAGTTTCCGGCGATTTCGCGGCGCTGGCCCGCGACTTCCTGATAGATGAAGGGCTTTTGCAGGGTCACATCGCCGGCTGCGGCCGTCATCACCAGGTCGCCGCGCTTATCAATGTGGAGTTTGCGAGCGCCATCGATGTTGAAGGCGATCTGCTTCGGGTCGGCGCCGGGAGCGACGACAAAGTCATATTCGAGTTGCTTTTGATTGCCGTAATACACAAGGTCGATGCCGGGGTAAATGGCCGAGTATTTTACCTGCGAGAAGGTGGCGACGTCGGTGTGCCATTTCGACGGATCGTTTCCGATGAAGTAATTCACCTTGCCGGGCAGCGGGTTCACGCCGGCGACATCGGAATTCGGATTTGCGTCCAGCATTTTCATGCGAATCACGGAAAGCTTCTCGTTCGAGCGGGCGGTGCGCTGCGCGCGCAAGACTTCCGCGCGATTCAGCTTCTTGCCGGTGCGTTCGGCGGACGGGCGGAGGGTGACGACCGCTTCCTGGCCGGTGAGAAACAGCTCGTATCCGGGGCCGTGCGCGACGTAACGGACGTCGGCAGCCGTCTGGCCTTGATTTTTTTCGAAGCTCATCGGCAATTTACCGAAGGCCGCGGCGAACTTCTGGCTCTGCGCGGCCGTTGGCTGCGGCAGAGTGCCGGCGGCCACGGCGGAATGTTGCGAAAGGGACTGCGCAGAAGGCCTGGTACCGCTGTGAACGACGGCCAGTAAGAGTGCGAGCGGCAAAATTCCTGCAATCGCAATCGAACCTGCGATTCTTGCGAGTTGGGACTTCGTCTGCATGGTCGATCTCCTCAGTTTACTTTTTCTTGAATCCAACGATGGGACCGTTGAAGGGGCTGTTGAAATTTTGCGAGGTGCGTGGCCCTAAGCAAATCGGCCACTCTCGTTGTGAACACAGGTTAGACTGCCGGCTTGCGGAGACACGCCGATCGTCGAAATCTTGCCGCGCCATTTACCAGCGGATAGTAGCACAGAGGGAAATCGATGAAGGAAACGGTCGCTAGGATTTTCAGCCGGACGGTGCCCAAAAAACCAATCGGTTGCGCGCCGTATGGCAGCCGGAGAAGCGCTGGAGAAGAGCCGGGGGAGCACCTGCGTTAAGGAATTCTTAGCGAATCAATTGCACGTCATCGGCGATTCTTTCGCAGAGTTTTCCCAGACGTGCCGGATCGACGTGAGCGCTGATTTTTCGAATGGCGACCCGCGGAACCAGACGGCCCAGCGATTCGAACTCTCGCGCGCGCATCGAACGATCGAGCATGTTCGTGGCGTAGGTATTCGCGACGAGAGTTACCAGGGCCGTTTGCGCCGAAACCGGTTCAATGACCGGTGCCGGATCGGTGCGCCGCTCCGCGAGAATGTAAATCGCGGCCAGCGGGAGTGCCGCGGTAGCGAAAGCTAACTGCTGCTTATCGAGCGACAAGCAACGCTTTTCATAGCTGGCTGAGAAACGGGGAAGCGCGTTCGGGGATCCGTAGAGCGATGCGACGGATTCGGGCCACAAACAGAGATACGGATAGGCGGGATGAACGAAGAATCCCCCGTCGCGTTCCGCCAGTGCCACCACATCGTCAGACAGGACGCCAAATCCCTTCCGAGCCATCGCCGCCGCCGTGGTGGATTTCCCGGCTCCTTCCGACCCAACGAACGCCACCGCGCGACCGCCGATTTCCACTGCGCTGGCATGTAAACAGGTGACGCCGCGCACGCGAAGCAGCAACCCCAGCACCGGTCCGAGCAGGTATGTTGCGGCGTCGTCTATCGTCAACGGTGCCGGCCACACCGACCATATGTTTGACCCGGATGAGTCGAGCCAGAAATGCGTCCCGTCGGAATATGCGAGGTGGAGCAGATTCGAAGGATTAAGTTTCGATATTTGAAGCGCCGGCGCGCCCGACGGATCCTTGTAGGAACTGACGTAGGTAATTTCCTCGCGAGTCGCATCGCTCGCGTTGGGGCCCGACGGTTGAATTTGCCAATGAACGGAGACGTCGGGTTCGAGTGGCGGGGACGGGAGAGGCTTCAGTTCCGGAATGGGAAAATTAGAGAGGAGGGAAAGTCCGAAAGCGGAATAAGAAAAGTTCACGGGAGTGGATTGCACAGCGCCATTGAACGAAAAAGCTCGAGGAGATACATCTCAACGCCGGCGCTCGATCGTCTGAGGGTTCCGATTTCCCAACGCTTGTTTGCCGCAGGTTTTCGGGTACAGCGAAAGGACGTAAGTCGAATCAACACAAACGTTTAAATGTGCGTCTTGTTTCTCGGAAAACGCCCGCCGTCGTTGCTCTTCGTGGTGCCATTTTTTTGCGTAAGGTTCTGCACCGTTCCGTAAACGGTTAGTAGGGGAGATAAATACGGCTTCTTAGGTTCCCGTTTGACGGGCTTAACCATTGCGGGCCTCCGCATGCAAGTTATACCGAACTCTACGCATAGACTGCAACCAAAAGTTAAGACAAATCGGGCGAATCGCCGAATTGGTGCGACTTACGTCGTTTTGCGACGCGATTTTCTGCGTTACGGCGGCGATGAGAGGCTCTAATTTAGATGTATCGACATACTGACGCATTTCTTTCGCCCACTTTACTTCGCGTAGCCATTTAGTATCCGGGCGCGCCAGGTGCTGCTGAAGTGGATCTCCGGCGAGAGGCGTCTTCCTCCGTGTTCTGACGCTTTCCGGTACACGTCCGGCCAGTGCATCTCGAAGCAGTTTCTTTTCCATGAACAGAGGAAAAGGCGGCAAAGCGAGAAGAAAATTTACGACGCGCAGATCGAGAAACGGATGGCGCATCTCGACCAGGCATTTTGTGACGCCCGGGTCCTGCAACTCAAACAAGTTCGACCACTGCGGGAGCGATAGCGAGGCGTGAGCTTTCGGCAGAATCGGATGAGGCGGTCCGCCGCCGGTTGCGGTGTGGCGTTTCAGCCGATCGCTCAGGTTCAGCCGCGCAACGAAATCAGGCGCGAGCCATTCCGGGAAAATCGTGGCCACCGGATCATCGCCGAAAAGTCTTTTCACGCGACGGCGAATTCCAGGCACGAGCGAGCCGCGCAGCCGCATGTATCGCGGCAGTTGCGCGGCCAGATCGAGCCAGTGGCCGTTTCTCGCGAGGTCCCGTGCGTGCGGCCCCATTTCGAAATGCATCAGGTTGTCGCTGCCGTCTCCGGAGAGAGCTACGCGGCAATTCGCGGCAATCGCCTGGAATTGCGTGAAAAGCCCGGCGAAGAAGGGATCGTCCACCGGCTCGGGCCAACTCAGTTCATCCGCCGCGCGATGCGCATTGCCCTCGCCGAGCGGCCAGTTTTCAAACGGACGGAGCTCGTCGAGCGAAATACATTGAATCGGAATTTGCAGGAAGCGAGCGAGATCTTTGGCGTAGGCACCTTCCTCGTCGGCGAAAAGAGATTCGTACACCATCGTGTACGCGGAGAGGTCGCACGAATTCCCGGCATGCCGGGATAGATCGCGGGCGTGCGCGGCGACTGCCGCGGAGTCAACGCCGCCGCTCATCAGGATTCCGATGTTGCCGGTGCGAAGGCGGTCGGCCACCGCTTCCTGCAGCAGGATGTTCAAATGCTCGGCGTAGTGGTGGGGATCGTTGTAGCGGACCCGCCCGGATGTGGGAGCGGACCAATAGCGTTCGATGCGCAGCGCGTCTGAGGTGATCGTGAGGGTGTGCGCCGCAGGCAACCGTTGCACATCGTGAAACGTGGTGGTTCCCACGTCGTAATTCACGCCGAACAGCAGAAAATCGGCCACCGCAGCATCGTTGAGAGTTTCCGAAACTTCGGGATGCAAGCGGATGCAATCGAGCGTGTTGCTGAAAATGAACACGCCGTCGAGCATCGCGTAATAGAAAGGTTTCACGCCGAAGTGATCCCGCGCGCAGAACAGGGTTTTCCGCGCGGCGTCCCAGATAGCGAACGAAAAATCTCCGCGAAGGTGAAGCACGCAGGACGATTGCCACGTTGCGTAAGCTTTCAGAATCAATTCCGAGTCGTTGTCGGCGGGGGAAGCGGCACGGCCGGCCTGGCGCATTTTTTCGATCAGCTCGGCGCGGCAATCGATGCGGGCGTCGGCGGTGATCCAAAGATTTCCGTCGAGGCTGGCAGGCTGCCGCTCGTTGAGCGATTCGCGGGTGGTGCGAAGCATGGTGTGGCCCAGGCCGACAGAACCGGCGGACCAGGAGTCGCGCGCGTCGGGACCGCGGAATGAAAGGAAACGGGTAAGAGCCTCCAGCAGTCCGCGATCGACCGGCTTGCCGCTCGGTTCGAAGATCCCGACGATGCCGCTCATACGATTCTCATCGCGACGGGCCGCCCGCGGAGGCGCGCTTCCGCAGCGCGAGAGAGGAATCTTCGAATGGAACAAAGTCGGCGGGCGCGCCGGCAGCGGGATCGAGTGTCGCGCCCTCGACGTCCACCCATGCGTGCGCCTCAAACCGTCCCGTCTGTTTCCGCGCACCGATGCGGAGTGCGGCGTCGAACCCTCGCCGCCGCAGCATCGCGGCGAGAACGAGCGACTGCTCAAGGCAGGTCGGCGTAAAAAAAAGATGCCTCGCGGCGGCCGCTTCGATCGTTGCAATGGTGGAGGTCGCGATCGATCGATCCGCGCTTTCGGCGGGCTGCGGGCGTAGCGGGGTCAGTTGATCGGTCAACGTCTTCCAGTTCCGGAACCCGAAAATGCGCAGGCCGAGCCATGTGAAGGTAAGTGCCAGGGCCGCCTCGAACGCGAGGCTCCGCTCCGAAGGTTTGAGCCTTCCGAACGCGCGCCAGGATTTCATCATGGAACTCAACCCGTAATCCTCTGGGAAGTCGCGCCGCAAAATGCGGAATCAGGGAAAGCGATCAAGGGACCTCGATAAGCGAACCTCGATCAACGAACCTCGGTCAACGAACCTCGATCAAGCCCTCGTCCCGCATCTTTTCCAGCAGTTGCAGCACGTCGCCGCCGCAGCGCTCGGGGTCCACTTCATATTCATCGACCAATGCATCGCGGACGTCGCCGACTTTTCGCGGTTCCTTGAGCAAAGTCCAAACACGGGAACCGACCGAATTCATCCCGTAATAGACGCTGTTTTTCAGGTTCAGGATGGCCGCTTCGTCCCCCAGCGGGCAGGAGACCTGCTCGGGAGACGCCACGACGACGGTGTCGAATGAGAGTGGTGCATCCAACGTGAAATCTCCGTGTTGAAATGGAATGGACCGATCTGCTCGTTCTGGGTGACGGCAGCAATACAGGGGCCAAAAGGCGAAACAACATTCGCCAACCAGCCGCGCCAATTCTACCGGGTGATTCCTCGAACGGCAATAACGGAACTGGATTACCCCGAACCATATCGGTTATAAACGCTCGAATGCCTGCGCCGGCCATTTCCGTTGAAAACTTACAGAAGTATTTTCCTCCCGCCCTTTCGGGATGGAAGGCGCTGGTGTATCCCGTAGCCCGCGCGACGCAATGCGCTTTGGAAGACGTTTCGTTTTCGGTGATGCCGGGCGAATCGGTGGCGATCATGGGTCCAAACGGGGCAGGCAAATCCACACTGTTTCGAATTCTGGCGACCCTGGTAATTCCCACGTTTGGGCGCGCCGCGATCAATGGTTTCGATGTGGAATCGGACGCGCGGCGGACGCGCAGCCAGTTCGGATACCACACCGGCGGCGACGAGGGATTTTATGCGCGATTGACGGCGCGCGCGAACCTGGCGTTCTTCGCGGCGATGAACGACATTCGCACCCAGGACATTCGATCGCGAATCGCCTCTGCTGCCGCGCGCATGGGAATTGCGGAATCGCTCGACCGGCAGGTTCGAACATTTTCGACAGGCATGATGCATCGCCTGGGACTGGCGCGCGCGATTCTGCACAATCCGCCGGTGCTGCTGCTGGATGAACCGACGCGAAGTCTGGATCCGCTGGCGGCCGCGGATTTTCGGAGGCTGCTGAAAGACGATCTGGTGCGCGGGCACGGGACGACGCTCTTGTTCTCGTCACACAGCGCCGCGGAGGTGGAGGAAATTGCGGACCGCGTGATTTTGCTCGAAAAGGGGCGCATCGCCGCGTGCGACACGCCCGCTCGTTTGCGCGCTTCGACCGGTACGGCAAACCTTTCCGAAGCGGTGACGCGATTGATGCGGACGTCCTTCGTCGAAGGGGCGGCGCAATGAGCGCCCTTTCCAGCGGACGGCGCGCGATCCGGAAGATGCTGTCGTGTTTTCTGCGGGACTTCGCGATCGCCCGCGGCTATCGCGGCGCGTTTGTGCTGGAAATGCTCGAAGCGCTGTTTGGCGTGGCGACGTTTTATTACCTGTCGAAATTTGTTTCGAGTCCCGAACTTTCGAGCGCGATTCCCGGCGGGAACAATTATTTCGCGTTCGCGCTGGTGGGCTTCGCATTCTTCGACTATCTGGGAATTTCGCTGACGGCGTTTGAATCGAGCATCGAGGAAGCTCGGCAGAACCGCACGCTCGAAGCGTTGCTCGTCACCCAGACTCCGCTGCCGGTGATTCTCGCCGGCTCTGCGGCGTATCCGTTTGCGTCGCTTGCCTTGCGCACCTGCGTGTACATCGCTTGGGGATATCTGCTGTTTGGATTCGCGCCGGCATCGGTGAACTGGCTGGGCGCAATCGTGATTCTGTTCGTTTCGATCCTGGCGTTCGCGGGATTGGGAATTTTGTCGGCGAGCTACTCGATGATTTTCAAACGGGGCAATCCGGCGAAATGGCTGGTGCTGGGAGTTTCCGGCCTCGTCGGCGGAATGATGTACCCGGTGTCGATTCTGCCGCGCCCGCTGCAGATTCTCTCGCGGATCATTCCGGTGACGTATTCGCTGGAGGGAATGCGCGCGGCGCTGCTTTCGGGCGCGAGCTGGGGTGCGCTGTGGCCGTCGATCGGCGCGCTTCTGATGTTTGCGGCGATTCTGATTCCCGCTTCCTTTGCGGTGTTCGCGTGGGCGTTGCGGAGAACCAAGATCACCGGAACGCTGACGCATATCTAGTTGCGGCGGGCCGGCAGAAACGCTCTAAGCACTCGTTCGCGCGGTGGTCGTGTATTTGTTGATGCGCGTGGCGAGGGCCAGCGATCCGGCGATCACCAGCGCGAGAGCGGCGAGAAGCAATCCGCCGCTGAACCCGCCGGTGGAAGTTTTTACCTTTCCGATTAAATACGGGCCGAAAAACCCGCCCAGATTTCCAATCGAATTCACAAACGCGATTCCGGACGCCGCTGCTGCTCCCGTCAGCAACGTCGTGGGCATCGCCCAGTAGGGGCCGATCATCGCGTTCACTCCGACGAGCGCGAAGCTGAGGGCCACCACCAAGGCAACGAGCGAAGTGGAATTGGCGGCGACGCAAAACGCGGCCGCCCCGGCGAAAGCGGGCAGGGCGACGTGCCAACGGCGCTCGCCGGTTTGATCCGAGTGGCGGCCTGAGAGGACCATGCCGATTGCCGCGGCCACGTAGGGAATCGCGGACAAAACTCCGACTCGGAAATCGCTGACGCCGGTGAGCGAGCGAATCAAACTCGGCAACCAGAAACTCATTCCGTACGAACAAAAATTAATTCCTAAATAGATGATCGCGAGTATCCAGACGCGCACGCTGAGAATCGCGGCGAATGCCGACGTAGGCGCGCCAACGACCGAAGATTCGGACTCGCGCTCGAGCGTTTCCATCAGCCAGGCGCGTTCGCCGCCGTCGAGCCAGGCGGCGTCGCGCGGGCGTTCCGTGAGATAGGAATAGGCGACGAGGCCCAGAAGAATCGCCGGAATGCTCTCCATGAGGAAGAGCCACTGCCACCCGCGGATGGAACCAAAGTTGTGGAGCTGCAAAATCGCCCCGGAGATGGGGCCGCCGATAAGCCCGGAGATCGGGCCCGCAGTCATGAACCACGCGACGGTGCGAGCCCGCACGATCAAAGGAAACCAGCGCTTCATGTACAAAATGATCCCTGGAAAAAATCCGGCTTCGGCGACGCCGAGCGCAAATCGCAGCACGTAGAATTCGCGCGAGGTGGAGACGAAGGCCATCGACCCGGAAATGATTCCCCAGGTGATCATCAGCACGCTGATCCAGACGCGGGCGCCGAGACGCTCGAGAATCAGGTTGCTGGGAACCTGAAAGAAAAAGTATCCGGCGAAGAACATTCCCGCACCCAGGCCGTACACGGCGTCGGTAAAATTGAGCTGTTGCTTCATCTGAAGCGCAGCGAAGCCCACATTGATGCGGTCAAGGTACGCGACGATATAGAGGAGCAGCAGAAACGGCACCAGCCGCCAGAAGAGCTTGGATGGAACGATATGCGAGTAGTCGAGAGCCCGCGCGGGCGCGAGCGTCCGTGGCTCGCGATCCATGGGCGAATTACTCACGCGAAGTTCCGCAATCCGGCGAACACGCGCGACGCGAAATCACCGGAGCCCCAGCTTTTTCTCGATCTCGGCAACGATTTCGTCGGGCGGCTCGGCGATGTTCACGGTGATCGCGTCGTCCCCGGGCTCTTCGAGATCGGCGAACTGGCCTGCCAGGATGCTTTCGGTGGCGAAATGGCCGTGGCGTTCGCGCAGGCGCGCGGCAATGAAGTCGAAGGAACCCTTGAGATAAACGATTTTCACTTCGGGACCACCGCAGATTTGCTCGCGATAGGATTTTCTCAGAGCGGAGCACGCCAGCACAACGTTGCGTTGTTCGGCGAGCCAATCCTGGACGGCTTCGTGGATCGAGCGGAGCCAGGGTTCGCGGTCCGCATCGGTGAGCGGAGTTCCTTGGCTCATTTTCCGGATGTTTGCCGCCGAATGGAAACTGTCGGCGTCCACGAAGTCAAATCCGGCTCGCGCGGCGAGCATTTCCCCGACCGTAGTCTTGCCGGAGCCTGTGACCCCCATGATCATGACGACCAATCGCCCACCATTTCCGGAATTCGCTATTGTTTCTTCGCGTAGGTTTTCGTTTCGCCCGTGCGGGAATTCAAAACCGTGAAAGAGCCGTCTTTCGCGGCCGTGACTTTGAAATAGTTGCCGTCGGTCATGCCTTCGGGATTGGCAATGAATTTTTCCGGTTCGTTGTGCGAAGGTCCTCCCTCGATGGAGTAGTGCGATTGCCAGAGGTCCTCAAGTCCCGGCGAATCGTGAATCGTCTGCCAGGCCTCCGGGCTTCCGCCTTTTTTCGCGCCGTTGTTCATGATGGCTACGCGCGGATGCAGAGCGTCCACAATTGCCTTCGAATTCGACTGATCGAATCCGTGATGCGTCGCGAGGTACACGTCCACCGTGCCGACCAGGTTGCGCGGGCAGACCAGCGCAAACTCTTTTTGCTTGGTCAGGTCGCCAAGATCGATAAAGCGGAACTTCCCGTAGGTGACGAGCACTCCCAGCGAGCGAGCATTTTCGCTCGTGTCCACGGGCCACGCAGGCTCCGACGCGCACACCGGATTCTCCTGACCGGCGCCTTTCAGCGCGCTCGCGATGTGGTCTCCATTGGCGGTCAGCACTTGCACGTCGATGCCGCTGACGGGAATGGAGTCACCGGGCTTGACGGTGCGGTGCGGAATTTTCGCAATCACTTTCTGGTACGCGGCGTAGTCTTCGCGGGTGACGTCGGAATCTTCCATGTTTGGCCCGTGGTCGATAAACATCCCCACTTTGATTCGATCGACCAGTTGGGTGACGCCTCCGACGTGGTCGCGATGGAAGTGGGTGATGATGACGTAATTGATTTCGCTCACGCCGGCGAGCTTCGCGGCGGCAACAATGCGATCGGCGTCGCGATAATCAAATCCCGGCCAGCCCGTATCGATCAGCAGAGATTGACCCGTGGGGCTGACGATCAGCGTGGCCTGGCCGCCTTCCGTATCGATCGAATAAATTTGCAGCGTCTTTTCCGCGGCTTTTGCAGCCGTCGAGAAAAGCAGCACCAGCAGACATACGCTGAATAGTTTCTGGAAGAACACGGAACGCATCGAGCGGCTCCCTTCACGTCGTAAGTTTCGGCCAAACGCAAGAATGTACTCTCGCCCGGCCCTTGTGACCAACTGTTTCACGCGGCCTCTCGCCTTTCCGGCGCGACGCTTGTCGATAACTTCCCGGTACAGTACAGTTTTAGAGTCCAGAAAGGCGCGTGAATGAAAATCCCCCTGCTTGATCTGAAAGCCGAGTACGCCGGACTCCGCGACGAAATTCTACAGGCGGTTGACCGCGTGTGCCAGTCCTCTGCGTTCGTGGAGGGGCCGGAAGTGGCGGCGTTCGAGAAAGAGTTCGCGGATTTCTGCGGCACCCGGCATTGCGTGGCGCTTTCGAGCGGCACGGCGGCGCTGCATCTGGGATTGCTGGCGATGGGAGTGCAGTCCGGATGCGAAGTGATCACCACTCCGAATACTTTTTTGGCGACGGCCGAAGCAATCACCTATTGCGGCGCGACGCCGGTGCTGGTGGATATCGATCCCGCGACCGCGAACATCGATCCGAAGCTGATCGAGCGAGCGATCACGCCGCGAACGAAGGCGATCCTTCCGGTTCATTTGTACGGCCGTCCGGCGGACATGGACCCGATCCGCGAAATCGCTGCGAAGCACAATCTCAAAATTTTGGAAGACGCCGCCCAGGCGCATGCGGCGCGCTATCGAAGCCAGCGTGTCGGTTCGATCGGCAACGCCGCGGCTTTCAGCTTTTATCCGTCGAAAAATTTGGGAGCGTATGGCGAGGGCGGCGCGCTGACGACCAACGACGACGCCATCGCCAAGTATGCTCGCGCGGCGCGTTCGCACGGACAATCGGCGCGCTACGATCATGAGTTTGTGGGATTCAATTACCGCATGCAGGGATTTCAGGGCGCGATTCTGCGAATTAAGCTGAAGCACCTGCACGCCTGGACGGAAATGCGGCGCGAAACCGCCGCGCGGTATCACCAATTGCTTTCCGGCGCGCGCCTGACGATGCCGAAAGATGATCCGCGCGACGTATCCGTCTATCACCAATTTGTGATTTACGTGCAGAATCGCGGCGCGGTGATCGCAAAACTAGCCGAGCGCGGGATCGAAACCACGGTGCACTATCCGCGGCCCGTGCATTTGCAGCCGGCGTATTCCTCGCTGGGAGATCCAGCCGGAACATTTCCAAATGCCGAGCGGGCGTGCGAGCAGGTGTTGAGCCTGCCGAATTTTCCGGGAATGACGACCGAGCAGATCGACTATGTGGCGAATGCGGTGAACGAGGTTGTCGGAAAAGAGTAGCGTTCGGGCAGAGTGGCGAGACCGGAAAGCGTTGGGATTTTCCGCGATTCCGGGATGCTCGCGAACGTTACAGCGCTTCGTTACGCGGGCCGGACGTTTCGGAACCTTCCCGCCCGCCGATCGGCCCAAACCCCGCTACTCCGCCGGACGCGGAAGCGCTGACGCTTCGCTCGCGCAGAGTTTCGGCCAGCCCCTCAAAAACTTTTGAAAATGCGTCGCGGAGAGCCTGATCGGCATTGCGCAGCAGCGATTCGATCCCGTTCTGGCCGTGTTCGTTCAAGCGCCGCATCGCGGACGAAATCCAGGTGTCGGCCGTCGATTCCAGCCGCGTGTGAAATTTGTGCGATGCTTCCTCGCTGATGGATTCGAGGCTGCGCGCCCACTCGCGGTGGTGGGCGTCGCGCTCGGCGCGGTAGCCGTCCATCGCGGACGCGAATTCGGAAGCGAGCGCGGTGCGTCCCTCGGCGATGCTCGATTCAATCTTCGAGGCCATCTGCGAATGAAATTGCTCGATCGAGCCTGCGGCGCTGTGGTTCAGATTCTCCAGCAAGCGCGCGGCGGTCTGTTCGAATTCCTGCGAACGTTCCTTCATCACGGCACGGCTGGCGGCCGTGAAATTTTCGAGCTCGGTGGCGGAAACGTTGTGAAGCACGGTGCCGAAAGAAGCGGCGGCAACTTCCGCGGCGCGCTCCATTTCCGTGCGCGCGCGTCCGGTGCATTCGCCTGCGACGCTTTCCACCTGACTGCGGATTTGCGCGAGGTGCGCGCCGCTCTGCGTTCCGAGCTGCGATTCAAATTCGTGGGCGGCACTCTCCGTCTTGGCGCTGAAGGTTGCGCTCGCGCTCGCCAGTTCCTGTTCGACCAGCACCTGCAGTTTGGCGCGAGCCTCCTGTTGAAACCATTCGGAGGAGCGGCCCATCGATTCGGCGGTGGCGTGAGCGGCGCGCACTCCGGTGGCGTCGAGCTCTTCGGTCCACTGCGTGAGGGCGTCTTTCCGGGCGCTTTCGAAATCGCGCTGAAGGTTGGCAATCGTTCCGGCCATTAAAGCCGCGGCTTCGCGCTGATTATTTTCGGAGACCTGGCGCAGCCGTTCGCGGTGCAGGCGCAGGCTTTCTTCGGCCTGGGCTTCGCGCGAATTCAGTTCGCGAACCAGCGCGGGCACGCGCTCCATGTGCGGCGCGAGCTTCGATTCCAGTTCGGAAGCGGTGCGCCCGAGGAATTGCTGGCCCATGGTGTCGAGCACGGGCGAGATGCGCTGCGTCAACGACGTGGCCACGCTTTCGGCCCGCCGATTCATTTCCGAGGTTTGCGAATTCAGGATGGTTTCCAGGCGGCGGTGCAATTCGTTGAGCGTGTCGTGCGTGGCCGCTTCGATCTGCGAGGAAAATTCCTTGGTGCGGCTGGCGGCTTGTTCCACGTCGGCGAGCGAGCCGCGCGCAATCGCCACTTCCTGCACGATGCGCGATTGAATTTCCGAAAATGTGTGGCGCGCCTCGGCGGTGGCGAGATTGAAAGGCCCGCGCAGATCGTCGAGTTTCTCGGTCATGCGCTTTTCCGCATGGCGCACGATTTCCTGCGACTGTTCGGAGAGCTGGCCGACCAGTTTCTGCACGCTCGCGTCGATCGAGGATTGCAGCAATTCGTTCCACTGCGCTTCGGCCACGGAAATTTCGGATTGCAGGCGCCGCTGCCAATCGGCGGCGGCGGTTTGATTCGCGGCGGTCAATTCTTTCGAAAGATCCACGGCCGGGCGGGCGGCGCGGGCCGCTTCCATCGCTTCCAGTTGCAAGCGCGCTTGCGCCACGCGGCTGGTGGCTTCCTGCGCGGCGTCGTTTTCGGCCCGCAGCATGTCGGTTTGCTTCGTCAGGTTGTTCAGCAGTTCGCGGCTTCGGGAAGCGCCTTCCTCTAATTCATTCAACTTGGCGGTGAGCTGATCGGAAAATTCCCGGCGCGCTTGCGCCTGGGCCTGCTCGAATTCCGCTTTCCATTTTTCGAAAAACGCTTCGGCGGCCGCGGAGCGCGGCGGGAAATTTTCCTGGCCGCCGGTCCGGTCTTCGTCACGCGCCGGAACGAATCCCAGCGGCGCGCGTCCCGTTTCCCGGTCTGCCGCTCGTTCGGTGGCGGCGTCGCTGTCGTGACGCTCCATCTCGGCGCGCAGATCGCGCAGCAGCGGATTGACGGCGGAAAGCTCGCCCGATCCGGATTCGTCATTTTGGCCGCGGAACGAGGCGTTCATAAAGTGACCCAGCGTGGTTGCGACGGCGGCCGTTTCGAGCGGCGCCTGCGCGCGTGGTTCGAAAGTTGCATCCGAATTGCCGGCGGAAGGGAACTGCGTTTCCGCTTTCAACCAATCGGCGGGCAACGGGGAGCGTTTCCACACGTTGGCCGGGCTTTCCAGCTCGACCGCAACCTGAAAAAAATCACGAATCGAATGCGGCCGCTGAACCCAGGCAACGCGCGCGCGCAGGCTCGAAATCCCCGATTTTTCGGGCAATTCCAGCGTCACCCACGAATTTCGCGGCAGATGATGCTTCGAGGTGTACTGGCAGCCGTGCAGGTTGAACGACAGCGTACTGGTACGCTCCTCAAACGGCTGGCCGAGCAGATCCGTTCCGCGCACAACCAGCGGCAAAGACTCGAAAAGCCGTTCACTGCGGCGTCTTTCGGTAGAATTTTGGCCCGAATTCACTGCCAGCACCGGATCCCTTGAAATTCGCGGGTGCGCGACACACCGTCCCGCCATCTCGAAAATTGGAAAATACACCCGGAGCGGAGGCCCGGCCCGGGACTGGATAGCTTTGCAATCGGGATGCCATCGGCGACCACGGCGACGGCACCGGCCCTGCGACTAGGACTTCTTCTTGCGCTTTCCGACCGATGTATCTTCACCGCCGCCCATCGCGGCCAGGCCGTCCAACGATTCCTTACACGCCTTTCCCAGGCCATTGTCGGCGCCAAGGTCAATGCACTTCTGATAAGCCTCTTTCGTACCCGGCGGGATGATGTAAATCATCTTGTCGCCTTCCTGCTTGGTGTCGATGGTTCCGGTGTAAGCGCCGCCCAGCAGATACCAGGCCTGCTGATCTTTCGGATCGGTGGTGGTCGCTTTTTGCAGCGGAGGAATTGCTTCCTTCAATCGTCCCTTGTTGCTCAAAACGATTCCGAGATTTTTCCAGCAGGCATCGCTCGGGGTTGCGTTGGGGGTTGCCGCATCGAGCGCCGAACCCTTCTCGCACGCCGCCGTGGCGTCCGCGAATTTTTGCGCGCTGGCCGCCGGATCATTCGACGCCGCGCCCACGTTGGCGAGATTGGTGGCCAGCCCGGTGTAATAATTCGGCGCTGGTTTCAGGTCGATCGCCTTTTGGAACGCGGCGGCCGCATCGTCGTATTTTCCGGAGCACTCTTCCGCCTGGCCGAGATTGCCGAGAACCATGGCGTGGTTGTTGATGTCTTTCGCGGTTACGCCTTGTTCGGCGGTGCTGAATTCGGTCGCGGCCGTGGCGCACGCGGCGGTCCGTTGCGATTGCAGGCCCGACCGCTGATCGGCGGTAGCGGTCTTCAGTTGGTTCCGGAAACCGTCGGCGGTATTCATGGCCGCGACGCCGGCTTCGAAATGCGCCTTCATCGTTTTGAACTTGTCTTCGTCGGCTTCCTTCTTCTTGGCTTCCTCGGGGTTGTCCGTGGCGCTCTTGGCGGCGAGTTCTTTCAGGTTGAGCTTGTAGTCGTTCTCCTCGCCATCCTTAATCTGATATTTCTCGGTGTAGTTGATGTCCGGCAGCGTAACCGTGTAAATGCCGCCGCGAAGAGCGAGCTGGATAAATTTTCCGTTTTTGTCGGTCTTGACGGTAAAGGTCTGTCCAGTCTCCGGATTTTTCAGGAGCACGGTCATGTTGGCGTACGGGTTGCCGTCTCTGCCGATGATCTCGCCGTCGATTCGCCCGGTGCCCTGGGCGCCGGCAATCGAGGCAAACAGAGTGATCAGCAACCAAGCTCCCAGCACCATCGAAATCTTTCGCATCGGAGTTTCTCCTGTTCCCTTTGAATCCATTTCGCGGTTCCGGGTATTTATACCCGCACCGCGGTGCAATCGGCAAGTGGCCGGGGCTTCGCCCCATGCTTCAAGGGCGGTAGGTGGCGGCGGTCACGTCGGACTCCCAAACGGTGATGCTGGAAATCGCCGCGCCATTGGCGGTTTCCCTCATCTGCTTCGATGCTTCGTCGTAAATATGCCGGGCGATGTTTTCGGCCGACGGATTCAGCGTGTCGAACGGTTTCAGCTCGTTCAAATATTGATGGTCGAGCGAACGAATCACGCTTTGAATCACTTGCTTGAGATGCACGAAATCGTAAAGCAGGCCGGCCGCGTCCAGTTCCTTGCCGGCGAGGGTGACGCGGACTTTATAATTGTGGCCGTGCAGATTCTCGCACTTTCCCTTGTAATTCCGCAGGTTGTGCGCTGCCGCGAACCCGTCGTCCACGCTGACTTCAAACATGCCGTGATGCTCCAGTGCCATGCTGTTACAAAAAAAGCGAACGAATTCCGCCGCGCGGCTTTCCGATTTCAGTCCGGATGATGTTCCATGAAGCGCTCGACTTCAGACAGATCCTGCGTGGTTGCGTACTCCGGCAGGGACTCAAGAAAAATTCTACCATAGGCCATTCGCGAAATTCGGTTGTCGAGAATCGAAAGGATGCCGCGGTCGGTCTTCGAGCGGATCAGCCGTCCGAAGCCCTGTTTCAGGGCGAGAACCGCTTCCGGCACCTGATATTCGGCAAAGGGATTGCGGCCGTCCTCCTGCAGGGCTTTCACGCGCGCGGCAACAATCGGATCGCTGGGAACGGCGAACGGAAGCTTGTCCACAATCACGCAGGAAAGTTGGGTGCCGGGCACGTCCACACCCTGCCAGAAGCTGGCGGTGGCAAACAGCACGGCATTGGGCGTGGTGCGAAAACGGTCGAGGAGAACGGACTTCGGCGCGGTGCCTTGCAGGAGCATCGGGAACTTCACCCGCCCGGAAACGCGTTCGAACACTTCTTTCATCTGAAAGTAACTGGTGAACAGGCAAAACGCGCGGCCCTTGGATATTTCCAGCAGCTTCACGATCTCTTGCGCCGCGCGGGCGGAAAAGTTGGCGTCGCGAACGTCCGGCATCGTGGTGGGAATGTACAGCAGCGCCTGTTCGTGAAAATCGAATTCGGCGGGCAGAACTTTTTCTTTTGCCGGGTGAATGCCGAGCCGCTGCTTCAGGAAATCGAAGCGTCCGCCGACGGCGAGCGTGGCGGAGGTGAGAATCACGGTGTCGAACTGCTCGAAGAGCCGCTCGCCGAGAATCGCACTCACGTCAATCGGAGTGGCGGTGAGGATGGTGCCTTTGCCGCGGCGCTCGTACCAGTAGACGTAACTTTTTTCTTCGCTTTCGAGCAGAAACGAAAACTCGCGGCGCAGGTCGGCGGCGCGGCGCGCAAGCGTGATGACTTCTTCCGGTTTCGGCGAAAGCGCGGAAAGCTCGGCCTCGATGCGCTTCACCGCCGCATTCAGGTCCTGAAACGCTTCCTGGTTGCGCTCGAGAAACGATTGGCGTTCGGCGGCGCCGAAAGGGAAGCGGCCTTCGCGCTCGGGGAACTGCTCGAAGAAACCGCGCGCCCGTTCGCGCACGCGCAAAAGATGTTTGCGAAGCGGCGGCGCGTCGATTTGCAGGATTCGCAGCATGTTTTCGGTGTCGCGCACCAGCACGTCGAACTGGTAGCTAGAAACGCGGCGGCCGAAATATTCGCTCGCGACATCCTCGATTTCGTGAGCTTCGTCGAACACCACAGCCGAGTATTCGGGCAGGATCGAGCCGAAGTCGTCTTTGCGAATCGCCAGATCGGCGAAAAATAAATGATGATTCACGATGATCAGGTCGGCGTCTTCGGCTCTCTGGTGCATCCGGGTGATGAAGCAACGGCCAAATTCAGGGCATTTCTGTCCGGTACAAAGATCGCTGCGCGCGTCGATGCGGTTCCACAGATCGGATTCGTCCGGCAAGAATGTAAGCTCGGAGCGGTCGCCCGTGTCGGTGAGTTTTTCCCAGTCTTTGATTTGCGCGAACCAGTCCACTTCATCGAGGCCTTTCAACATGGCCTGACCTTCCATCTGGTGGACTTTCTGGCGACACAGGAAATTGTTGCGTCCTTTCATCAGCACGGCTTTCAAGTTCGGCGCGAAGTGTTTCTGCAGAAACGGGACGTCTTTGTTGAACAACTGCTCCTGCAGGGACTTCGTGGCCGTGGATATCACCACGCGGCGCCCGCTCCGGATCGCGGGAATCAGATAGGCAAGAGTTTTTCCCGTGCCGGTGCCCGCTTCGATGATGGCGTGCTGGTGCTTCTGAAACGCCTCGTCCACGATTTCAGCCATGGCCAGCTGCGAAGCGCGGAATTCGTAGCCCGGGTGGCGGCTTTCCAGCAGGCCGCCTTCGCCGAAAATTCCTTCGACGGTGATCTCTTCGGGATTGGGCGGAGCCGGTTTTTTCGCCATGGTGACGTGCGTTCCCTGCGCTTCCGATGAGTGAACGGGTGAGAAGGTAAAGTAACACACGCGGCAGTGCGAACGAACCGGCGCTTCGACGTGGCGGCGCGGACGGATAGGCGGAGGACGTGATAGTCTGCTGGTTCGACTATGAGTGATCCAAAACCAGAAACGGCACCGAAGACCCCGTCGATTGTGATTGTTGGGCGGCCGAACGTCGGAAAATCCACGCTGTTCAATCGCCTGACCGGTACGCGCCGTTCCATCGTGACGAACGAGCCGGGAATCACGCGCGACCGCATTTACGGCACCGCGACGTGGGAAGGCCGCACGTTTGAAGTGGTGGACACCGGCGGAATTGTGCCGGAAGACAAAGCCGGAATTCCGGGCGAAATTTTACGGCAGGCGAACTACGCCATCAAGAATGCCACCCGCGTGGTGCAGATTGTGGATGGCCGCGTGGGGCCGACGCCGCTCGATCAGGAACTCGCGCTGCTGATGCGGCGCGCGGGGAAGCCGCCGATTATCGCCGTGAACAAAGTGGACACGCCGAAACAGGCGGAATTCGCGGCGCAGTTTTACGAGTTAGGCGATGAAATTTTTCCGCTCTCGGCGGAGCACGGCTTTGGCGTGGACGTGCTGCTCGACGCGATCACCGAAGATATGCCGCGCGGCGAGCCGGTTCCGTCGAAGCCCTTCGTGAATCTGGCGATCATCGGGCGGCCGAACGTCGGGAAATCGACGCTGCTGAATCAATTGGTGGGCGCCGAGCGTTCGATTGTTTCCGACATTCCCGGAACGACGCGCGATGCCGTCGATACCGTCGTCGATCGTCACGGCAAGGACTATCGGTTTCTCGACACCGCCGGAATTCGCCGCAAGGGCAAGACCAGGCTGATCGCCGAAAAGTTGAGCGTGATTATGGCACGCCAGCACCTGGAGCGCGCCGACATCGCGCTGCTGGTGGTGGATGCATCGTTTGGCGTCACGTCGCACGATGCGACCATCGCGAGTTACGCCGAGCAGTCCGGCCGCTCGGTAATTATTGTGATGAACAAGTGGGACCTGGCCGTTGCCGCCGCCGAGGAGAAAGCGGCCGATCAGAAAAAGCGCGGCGGCAAAGGCGGCGGGGCGAACGCCAACAAACTGATCATGGATTACGAGCCGCTGGTGCGTGTGCGGCTGAAATTTTTGTCGTACGCTCCGATTGTCTTTCTTTCGGCGAAGACCGGCGAGCGAATCGAGCGCCTTTACGGCATCATCGACCGCGTGGCGGAAGCGCGGCACAAGCGCATTTCGACCGGCGAACTGAACCGGTGGCTGGCAAACGTGGACCTGGCGCGCGGAACTTCGCCGGCCAGCCGCGAAATTAAAATCTTCTACATCACGCAGGCGACGACCTCGCCGCCGACGTTTGTGCTTTTCACCAATCAGTTGCGCCCGCTGCATTTCAGCTACCAGCGTTTCCTCGAAAACGAACTCCGCAAGGAATTCGATTTCATCGGCACGCCGATTCGCTTTACCCAGCGGCTGAAGAAACGCGGCACGCGCCAGCGCGAGCGCATCGATCCCCGAGACAAGAAAAAGTAAGGCAGGCGGGCGAGAACTTTTACTCGCCGTGCGTCGCTTTTCCGCGGAACCTTGCGCAAGCTCTGGAACAAATCCACAGGCGGGCGGATTTCGCGGGGTTGACACCGCCAAAAATCAGCCTACGATGAGAATTGACGATGGCCAGCGCAGCTCCAGCACCGGAGCCAATCCCCGTGGAAGAGCCGAAGCTCTTTCGCATCGGCGAAGTGAGCCGGCTGACGGACCTGAAGACGTTTGTGCTTCGCTATTGGGAAACGGAATTTCCCACACTGCAGCCGGTAAAGAGCCCCAGCGGACATCGCCTGTACCGCCGCGAGGATATCGAGACGGTATTCGAAATCAAGCGGCTGCTGTACGACGAAGGATTCACCATCGTCGGCGCGCGCAAGCATCTGGGCGACCGCGGCACAATTCCTGCTCGGAACGGGGACTTATTCAGCGCGCCGGCCGGTCGCGGGCTTCCGGCCAACGGGCACGGGAACGACCGCAAAGCGAGCGCGCTTTCGATCGCAAACGGCGAAACGCACGAGCCGCGGGCCGCGAGCGTGGCCGCTGCTCCGAACCGGTCCCCCACACAAGCGCAAAAACAGCTGCTCACCGAATTGCGCGACGAACTGCGCGCTGCCTTGACCCTTCTCGAAGACGAGTGATACGCTCTTTTCGCGCACTTACCCCGGTCGGGACGTAGCGCAGCCTGGTAGCGCGCACCCTTGGGGTGGGTGAGGCCGCTGGTTCAAATCCAGTCGTCCCGACCATTTTCCTTCCGGTTTTTCCCGTAAATTTCGCAAATTCCTACTTCTCGTTCATCAGCGACGCTTGCAGTGCGTCTTCGAGAGAAACGCGTGCGGACCAGCCCAGCGCGGCACGGATTTTTGAGGTGTCATAGTGACGATCCTGCAGCGAGCGCTTGAGCTGGTATTCGGTGAAGCCGGCTGCGGCGGGGGTGATGCGTCCGGCAATTCCGCCGAAGATCGCAGCGGTCGCGAGAAGGGGCACGTGCGATAGAAAGACGGTACGGCTGCCTTCGATTTGATTGCGCGCCTGGTGATAGCTCGCGAGCGTCCGTTCATCGTTATCGACGATGTTGAATTCCTGACGCGCTCCGTTCGGCGTGCTCGCGGCGCTGACGAGCGCGTCCACAAGATTCTCCACGTAGACGAGCGGAACCCGCCACTCGGGCCGGGCGAAAACGAAATGAATTTTCGCGGCTGTGAATGAAAAAAGCCCCGGCGGGGGCGGCTTGCCGGGGCCATACACAATTCCCGGCCGCACGATCGTGACCGGCAGATTTTTCTCTCGCGCGAAAGTGGCGGCCAGGCGATCGGCGAGAATTTTCGAGTGCGAATAAAAATCGCGGCGCTCGGGTGACGGATCGAGAGGTGTGCTTTCATCGATACGCGGGGCGTCGCCTCGCCCGGCGTCTGCGGCGTCCTCGACGACACGCCCGTAAACCGCGAGCGAACTGGAGTACACCACTTTCCGAACTTTTTCGGCGAGGCACGCAGCGAACACGCGTTCGCTTCCGCTTACATTGGCTTCGAGGAAATCGGCGAGCGTGCCGCCGGAATCCACTTTCGCGGCGAGGTGATAGACGACTTCCGCGCCTCGAACCGCGCGCGCGATTGCGCCGGCGTCGTTCAAGTCACCGTACGTGATTTGCGTGCCGCGCGCACCGAGTTCGTCTGCGCGTTGGCCGGCGCGCGACGAAGGGCGAGCGAGCGCTTGCACGGTCGCTCCCTCGGCCAGCAAGCGGCGGACGAGTGCCGTGCCGATCCCTCCCGTCGCTCCGGTAACGCACACCCGCATTCCGCTGCGCGCTCCTTGTGCGCTGCGCGATTGTGAGCCTTGCAGCCCGGCTTGCGCAACGAAAGACCGCCAAAGTCTATGCTACAATTTTTACCGCGAAGCGGCCGGTTGCGGCTGGCAAGCCGCACGCACCGCGCCGTATCGTGCGCCCGGAAAGATCGACAGGCGGAAGATTTTGACCATCGTTCAGTACTGCATTCTGTTCATCGCCGCGATCCCGTTCATCTACTACGCTCTTGTCCTCATCAGCACCGTGAAATATTTTCGCCATGCCTGGCGCGATGCGGCAGAAAAGTCCGACTACACCCCTCCGATCAGCTGCCTGAAACCGATCAAGGGCCTCGACGAAGACGCGTACGATAATTACGCCAGCTTCTGCAATCAGGACTATCCCGAGTACGAAATTCTTTTTTGCGTGGATGAAGGCGATCCGGCGCTGCCGGTGCTCGAAAAGCTGATCCACGATTTTCCCGACCGGCGCATCCGGCTGCTGTTCGGGTCCGGGCGCGACGCGATCAACGACAAAGTCGCGCGGCTGGTTCGCCTGGTGAACGAAGCGAAATACGATCTCTTCGTCATCACCGATGGCGATATTCGAGTCCGTCCGGATTATCTCCGCACCGTCGCGGCGCCTTTTCGGGATCCAAAAGTGGGAGCGGCGACGTGCCTGTACGTTTCCACCGACGAAAAAAATCTCACCCAGGAATTGCAGTCGATCGGCATGATTTCCGATTTCTTCGCCGGCATCATGGTGGCGTGGAATCTGGACGGCATCAAGTTCACGTTTGGACAAACCATCGCCACCACGCGCGCGGCCAACGCGGCGTACGGCGGATACCAGCGCATCGAAAACCGCCCCGCGGACGACGTCTATGCCGGACGCCTGGTGGCCGAGCAGGGCTATGAAGTGAAGCTGCTGCCCTACGTCGTAAAGACCGTCGCCGATTTCCAGAATGTGAAAGAGCTGATGTACAAGCGCGTGCGATGGATGACGGTGATGCGTTTGATGCGCCCGTGGGGACACTTTGGTTTGATCTTCACGTGGGGATTGCCGTGGGCGCTGATTGCGATTGCGATTCATCCTACGCTCGCGGTGGCGGCCGCCTATCTGGGCGGGTATATCGTTTTTCGAATCGCGATGACCTGGCTGGTGGGAATTTGGGGAATGGAGCAACGCGGGCTGTGGAGCAAGATGCCGCTGATTCCCCTTTGGGATCTGGTCGCGTTTGGAATTTGGATCGCGAGCTTTGGCCGCAGAACGATTCGTTGGCGGGGTATCGATTACTTTTTGCGAGAAGGGAAACTCGTGCCCGCTGCATCTGCTCGCGGCTAGAGGCGCGCCGGAAGCGCTTTCTCGCATCGCCCTCCGAAAGGAAATATGAAATCGAAAATCGCAGTGGCCGGCGCCGGAATTTATGGGACGAGCATTGCGATCCGCCTGGCCGAGCGCGGCCATCACGTGACGCTTTTCGATCCGCTCGGCGTGCTGCAGGCGGCGTCCGCGATCAACCAGTATCGAATTCATTCCGGTTATCACTATCCGCGCAGCCCGGAAACGATTCTGGAAACGCTCGAAGCGCGCGCCGAATTTCAACAGACGTTCGCGGAAGCCATCGTCCGAAACAGCCGCCACTATTACGCCATTCCCAGGGAGGGTTCGGTCACGTCGCCGGATTTGTTCGAGTCGGTGATGTCGCGGTTTGGGATCGCGTTCGAGCCTGCGCGGCCGGACTGGATGAATTTCGATTTCATCGACAAGTGTTACGGAGTCGATGAACATATTTACGATCCGGATGTTCTGCGCAGCCTGATCGTCGCGCGGATGCGAGATTTGCGGATTCCGCTCGAGCGGCGCGCGTTCGCGCCATCGATGCGCGGCGACTTCGACACGATCGTGTGGGCCACCTACGGCCTCGGCCACAGCCGCGGGATTTTCAAAGCGGCGAAATATCAAGTGGCCGAAAAAATTCTGATCGAACTTCCCGAAAAGCTCCACGGAATCTCACTGGTCATCGTGGACGGGCCGTTCACGGCGTTCGATCCCTACGGCAGCTCGAAGCGCTCGCTCTTCGGTTCGGCGAAGAATACGAACCATTGGACGACGACCAGCGCGACCGAACCGATTCCGGAGCCGTACGCAAGCTTGCTCAACCGGCCGAATTGGGAACCCTTCGAAAACTCCCGCTTCGACGCGATGCGGAAAGACTCCGCGCTGGGAGTTCCGGCGTCGATCGACGCGAAATACCTGGGCTCGCGATTCACGATTCGCGTGGTCGAAAACAATCCAGCCGAAGACCGCCGGACGCTCTACGTGCAGGACGGCGGGCCGGGCGAGATTCATATATTTTCAGGAAAGGTCGTCAGCGCGGTGAAAGCGGCCCGGCTGGTGTGCGAGAAAATCGAACGCCCATCCTAGCGCCGCCCTCCTTCGCTTCTCCTATCCTCCAGGGCACTCGACGGCGAGCGCGATTTTTCGTTCGGGCTGCGAATCAAGTACACTTTATGGTTGTAAATTCGACGCGAAACGAATAACCATTTGCCACTCTCGTTACTGGAAGAAAAATTCGGGGATCGGGCGCTCGCCAGCGAAGAAATTGAACGCTTGAGCCACGCGGCCCACACGCACCGGCTGCGCTTCAAGACCATCCTGATGATCGTATTCGTGGTGATCTTCAGCCCCGTTGGAAACGTATTGCTCAGCAAGGGAATGAAAGACGTGGGGCCGATCGATTTTGGCACCTACGCTCAGTTTGCCCACACCTTCCAGAAAATATTTACATCGCCGTACATCTGGCTGGGGATCACCTCGCTGATCGTGTTTTTTGTGGCCTACAGCGTGGTGCTTTCGTGGGCGGACTACAGTTTCGTCCAGCCGGCGTCTTCGATGGCCTACGGAGTGGTCGCGCTGCTCGGGCATTTCGCTCTGCGCGAGCCGGTGACCCCGCTCCGATGGATTGGCGTGCTGGTGATATGCCTGGGAGTTTTCGTGGTCGGCCGCACGCCTCCGCGCACCACGAGGCGTTCCTGATGCTGTGGGAATCGATCGAGCTTGCCCTGATCGTGATTTGCGGCACGGCGGGCGAACTATGCGTCACGCGCGGAATGAAATCGCTGGGCGAGGTGCATGATTTCCGGCCGCGCGCGCTGTTTCGCGTGATGGGGCGAGCCATCAGCACGCCGTGGATGCTGCTTGGCGTGGGCCTGATGGCTGTGGCATTCTTCGCGCTGCTGGGGGCGTTGTCCATCGAGAACGTAAGCTTTGTGGTACCGGTAACCGCGCTCAGCTACGCGGCGGGAACCCTGGGCGGCGAAATTTTCTTGGGCGAACACGTTTCCCGCAGCCGGTGGCTGGGCGTTTCGCTGGTGTGCGTGGGAGTTGCGCTGGTTTTCCTGGGCCGCCCGTAACGGCGTCGCTATTGGTGCCGAGCCTGAAAAGAGCGGCGCCTACCTTGCGCGAATCGGACAGAGTGAGCAAAATAGAATCAGAATGAGTTACTATGGGCCGGCGGCAACTGCCCCTGATCCCCCGGCCCAGTTCGCGGAACCGCACCGGTACGAAGAAGCGCAAAACGACGGAACTTCCGGATGCAGACTCGGGAAGATGAGTCGCATACCCAACATAAGGCGGAATGCCAATGAGAATTGCGGTCCTCGGGGGAGATGGGTACTGCGGATGGGCCACAGCGCTTTACCTTTCGAAGCAGGGGCATTCGATTGCCATCGTTGATAATTTCGTTCGGCGGCAGTGGGACCACGAACTCGGCGCGCAAACCCTGACGCCGATTCAGCCGCTGACCGATCGCCTGCGGGTCTGGAAAAACCTTACCGGACAGACCATCGAATCCTACGTCGGCGACGTGACGGATTATGAGTTTGTCGTTTCGGTGATCCGCGATTTTGCCCCCGACGCCGTGATCCATTTCGCCGAGCAGCGTTCCGCACCCTACTCGATGATCGACCAGCGCCACGCGGTGTTCACCCAGGTGAACAATGTGGTGGGCACCCTCAATCTGCTTTTCGCCTTGCGCGAACATCAGCCCGAATGCCACCTGATCAAGCTCGGCACCATGGGCGAGTACGGAACCCCGAATATCGATATTGAAGAGGGCTACATCGCGATCGAGCACAACGGCCGCAAAGACGTGCTGCCGTATCCGAAGCAGCCCGGCTCGTTCTATCACCTGTCGAAAGTTCACGACAGCCACAACATCATGTTCGCCTGCAAAGCATGGGGTTTGCGCGCCACCGATTTGAATCAAGGCGTTGTGTACGGCACGGTCACCGATGAAGTGGCGATGGACGATGCGCTGATCAACCGTTTCGATTACGACGAGGTTTTCGGCACGGTTTTGAATCGCTTCTGCGTGGAGGCCGCGATCGGTCATCCGCTTACGGTGTACGGCAAGGGCGGCCAGCAGCGCGGTTTCCTCGATATTCGAGATACGGTTCGCTGCGTCGAGATTGCCTGTCACAATCCGGCCGCGCCGGGCGAGTGCCGCGTCTTCAACCAATTCACCGAGAGATTTTCAATCCTGGATATCGCGCGTCTGGTTCAGTCCGCCGGAAAGAAAATCGGACTCGACGTGGAAGTTACGCACCTGCCCGACCCGCGGGTGGAAGCCGAAGAGCATTACTACAACGCCAAGCACTCCAAGCTGATCGATTTGGGATTGCAGCCGCATCTGCTTTCGGATGCGTTGCTCGATTCGCTGCTGAAAATTGCCGTCAAGTATAAAGACCGCGTGGATCCTTCGCTGATCATGCCGCACGTCAACTGGCGGCGCCCGCGCAATGAAAAGCGGCAGCACGCCTCCGTCGCCGCGGCCAACGGCCACAATGGCAACGGCACGAGCAACGGCCACGGGCACCCGGAACAGCTGAACACCGTCCCCTCCCTGCGCGCGAGTGCCGCAGCGGAGAAATCGCGCGTTCAGTCCAAATAGCGCCGTTTCGTTCCGGGCACACAGGGAAATCGGTTGTTTTTGTGAGCGGCGGCGCCATTGGGATTCCGCTCATTTCTTGGAATTCGCAGCATGCGTGGCGGCGGAAAAATTGCAGTTTGAACTTCCGGCCTTCCGGTACAATCTGTGGGTAATCGCCGAAGGAGCAGGTCTTGTTGACCCACGACGCCGAAGATTCGCGCCTGATTGCGCAGCTCCGCCAGCGCGATTCAGAGGCTTTGCTTGCGCTGTATCGCAAGTACCGCCTCCGCGTCTTTTCCCTCGTCTATCGGATTTTGGAAGACCGCGGCGCGGCCGAAGAAGTTCTTCAGGACACCTTTTTTAGGCTCTGGGAAAGGCCTCAGTTCTACGACTCCGAGAAGGGCCCGCTGGTGGCATGGCTGTTAACTGTTGCGCGCAACCTGGCACTCGATCACAAAAGAAAAGAATCCCGCAGGGTGCAATCCTGCGTATTAACAAATGAAGGCAACGCCGTGCTGGATAGCATCCCGGACATGATCGCGCTGCAGGATCCCAGCCTGGCGCCGGCGCTGCGGCAAGCGATGGAACTGCTGCCGCCGAACCAGAAAGTGGCCATCGAGATGGCCTATTTCGAGGGGCTCACGCATAGCGAGCTCGCGGAACGCCTCGGCGAATCCCTCGGAACGGTGAAAACAAGAATCCGGCTCGGATTAAGCAAGATGCGGGAGACGATGCGCGAGTTCGGCAAGGTAGTGACGCGATGACCAAAGATTGCGCGATTCACCACGAAGACTGGGAATTGTTCGCGCTCGGCAGCCTGGACACGGCCCAGCTTGAGGAGATGTCCGCGCATTTGGAATCGGGATGCGCCGATTGCGCGCGCTTGTACATGGAAGCGCAGGCAGTCGTGTCGGCGCTGGGCACGTTGCCGCCTTCGGTCGAGCCTTCGCCCGACGTGGAGCAGCGACTGGCGGCCCGGCTCCGAGCAGACCGCGCCGGTGTTTCCGGCAATCGTGCTGCCAGTTTCGACGCGGGCGATGCGGAGCCGCGACGCGCCTGGAATTTCTGGAACGTGGTTCCCTGGGCCGCGGCGGCCGCGCTGTTGATTCTGGCGGTCGGATTGGGCCGCGAATATCTGGTAACGAATCAGGAACTCTTGCGCGACCGAATGGATCTTTCGGGATTGCGGCAAAAATTGCAGGATTTGCAAAGCGGCAAGCCTCAACCGCCGAGCCCGTCGGCGACTCCCTCATCGGCGTCTCCCGCATCGGCCCAGGAACTCGCCGATTTGCACGCGACGATCGACCAATTGCGCCGCTCGCTCGATGAAGCGAACGCCGAGAAAGCGACCGCGGAACGCCAGATGGCGCTTTTGCAGACCGACCTGACCGCCGCGACGTTGCGCGCCGCCGCCCTCGAAAAAAGCGTGAAAGATTCCGAAGAGCAGCGAGTGAAAAGCGAAGTGGAGGCATCCACGATTCGCCTGCAACTGGCCAAAGCGCAGGACGATGCCCATCGCCTGGGCGTGCTGTCCGCCGAAAATGATCAGATGGTGCGCTTGCTCGAATCCACATCGCTGCATCAGCTTCCGTTGAAGCCCGTCAATCCGCTGGCCGGTGAAGCGAATGCGCGCGTCGTCTGGGACGATGATCGCGGATTGATGCTGCTGGCGAACAATCTGCCGGAGCTCCCCGATAAGCGCGTCTTTCAGCTGTGGATCTTGCGCAAGGGCACTCCTTCCATCGTGAGCGCCGGAGTGGTGCAAGTGGACTCGCGCGGGCGCGGCACCGTGTTCGTCCCGCCGGGCGCCGATTTGAACGCCATGGCCGGCGTCGTGGTAACCGATGAACCCGCGGGCGGCAGCGTATCCTCGCGCGGCAGCCAGGTTTTGCTCGGGAAACCCTGAGATACAGGAAACCCTGTAGGCAATTTTTTTCCTCGCTTCGTCCCTACGTATTTTTGAAATTTCGTTCGCGATGAATCCACTGAACAGACGAGCGCGTTTACTTGGTTGGCTAGGCTTTAAATCTAACCACCAGCCTCCATGAGGATAACAACGATGAATACATTCAATTCGACGCGCTTGGTGTGTGCAGTGGCATTACTAACCGTTTCGGTAATCAGCTTCGCCGGATGCGGCAGTTCGGGCAGCGCACAGTTGCGTGCCTTGCATGCTTCGCCCGATGCTCCGAACGTGGATATTTCCGTGAATGGAACGTCCGTGGCGAAAGACGTGCCGTACGAGACGGCGACCAGCTATTTGAAGATCAAGGAAGGCAAGACCGAAGTGCAGGTGTTCCCGACCGGAACCACGACGGCGGTGCTGGACTACACCTTCACGGCCGCGAACAAATCGTACTACACGTTTTTGGCGGCCAACAAAGTGGCAAGCATTCAGACGCTCTTTTTCACCGATGACAATGCAACTCCGCCCGCGGGCGACTTCAGCCTGCGTCTGATTCACGGCGCGCCGAGTGCGGGCAACGTGGACATTTACGTTACGGCTCCTGGCGCTCCGCTGGGCACGCCAACGCTGACCAACGTGGCGTTCACCGCATCGTCCGGCTATTTGAACGAGCCGGCGGGTTCCTACGAAGTGCGAATCACGCCAACGGGAACGCAGACGGTGGTGATTGATACGGGCTCGCTCACGTTCGCGGCGGGCCAGGTGCGCACGGCGGTGGCTCTCGATCCCGTCAATGAGGTCGGCCCGTTCCAGGCCGTCGTGCTCGACGATCTGAACTAGCCCTAGTGCGTTGCTCGAAGCAGCGCATCACAGGCAATGCGGCGCGAGGTCGGCTGCCGGTACACGACCCTCCGCGTGAACCGTCGGGACTTTCGCGCCGCAGAAGTGTTCGCACCACCGGCCCTCGAAGGGACACGCACATGAGAAAACAGATCATTCGACGAGCAGCGGTTTGGATCGTCGCCACGATTCTCGCGTCCGGTTTCATGCGCGACCTGAAAGCGGCGCCGTCCGGACTAAGCGTGGTCGCGCTGTTCCCCAGGGATTCCGGCGAGTTCAGTTATGCCGATTTAAAGAAGGCACGGAGTCTGGCGTGGTTCGCGGCGTTCAAGCAGCAAATTTTGCCGTCTCGCTACCAGGATTTCGAGAAATTCCTGGCCGCGACAGGAACCGACCCGGATTCGCAGATCGATGCGCTGGCCTGGGCCTGGGTGCCGGATGCGTTTGAAGCGCGGGCGTCGCGCTCGGCGACCAAAGCTGCGGCGCGCGGGGATATTGTGGGTATTGCGCTCGGGCGTTTCAATCCAAGTTCGGCGGAAATGTATTTTCAAAATCAAGGCTGGAAGCCGGAGGAATCGCACGGCAACCGTCTGTTTGCGATGGGAAACGGCAGCGGGCCCAACGAACTCTATTTTGTGTTTCTGGATTCGAACACGGCGGCCTTCGGCCCGCGCCATATGCTCGAGCGCGTGTTGAACGTGAGCGAAGGCGGCGAAGACAGCTTGATGCGCAGCGATGAACTCTATCCGCTCATCGAAGAGGCCAGCGATTCCAGCATGTTCTGGGCGGTCCTCAATCCGGCGTATTCACAACTTGCGCTGCAGCAACTCGCGCCGGACCTGAAAGAGTTCCCGGTGGCGCAACAGCTCGCCGACCGCGTGAAGAACGTGATCGTGCACGTCGATGCCTCCGACGACTTGACGGCCAAATTCCAGATCATTTGCGGATCTCCTTCCGATGCGACGCTGATGGCCAGCCTGATCGAGGCCGGTTTCATGCTGCGGCAGAACCAGGTGAAGGACTCCGATCCGGACCTTGCCGAAATTTTGAACGGCGCGACGGTGGCCCCGGAAAACGATCGCGCCAAGATCGAGCTCACCGTCGAAGTCCAGCAGATGCTCGCGCTTTTGAAGGCAAGGGCGTTCGCCGCGGGAATCTGAAGCCTTCCGCCCGCGCGACCAGTCTCCGTCATAATCCCGTAACAATCCCCGCGAATTTCCCGGTTTCCGGCCTTTCCACGATTTTCAAAAGCTAGTAGGCTCTTGCCTGCGCACATGATTCCACAAGACTCGCAAAAACTTCGCAATCTGATCGCGCGCCGTCACTGGGGCGCGGCGCTGGAGCAACTGCGCAAGCTCGACAGCGGCGCTGCGGCCGATTTCTTCATGGCCTTGCCGTTTGACCAGCAGCGCGAATTTTTCCATCGCCTGCCCGTGGATTTTGCCGCTTCGCTGATTGTTCATTTGCCCTACTACCACGCTTACGTACTGTTGCACTCGCGTCCTCTCGCCGAGATGAACACGATCATCGAAGCGATGACCGATTCGGACCGCAGCCATTTTCTGGATGCCCTGCCGGAAGAAGCGTGGAAACTTTTGCAGGATGAACTGGCCGCCGCCGCGGCAGCGCCCCCTGCCGCCGTAATCGAAGAAGACTTGCCGGGTGCAGACGCGGAACCCACCGAGTCGCCGGCCGAGACGCCGCTCGACGCCGCGTCGGCGATCGAAATCCCGGCGGAGAGTTTTCCCGAAGCCCCGGCGATGCCCGCGGCCGAAGAGCCGATCATCCAGGCGCATCAAATCGAAAAAAGCTACAAACAGCCGGATGGCCGCGATATCCAGGTGATCGCGCCCCTCGATTTTTCCGTTGAGCCAAACACCATCATCGCGCTGCTGGGCCCGTCCGGATCGGGAAAGTCCACATTGCTGCGCATGCTCTCCGGTCTTGCCGCTCCCTCGGCCGGCGAGGTTCTCTGGCACGGAAAGCCGATGGGCCAATGCCATCCCAACGTAGCGATTGTGTTTCAGAGTTTCGCCCTGTTCCCGTGGCTCACCGTGCTGGACAACGTGGAGGCTCCGCTGCTCGCGCGCGGCACCACGCATTTCGAGCGGCATCGCAAGGCGCTCAGTGCGCTCGCTTCCGTGGGATTGAAAGGCTTCGAGAACGCGTTCCCGAAGGAACTTTCCGGCGGAATGAAGCAGCGCGTCGGGTTTGCGCGAGCTCTCGCCGTCGAGCCGGAAATCCTGTTCATGGACGAGCCGTTTTCCGCGCTGGACGTGCTGACGGCCGAATCGCTGCGCGGGGAACTGCTGGAATTATGGCTGGCGAAAAAGATCCCCACGCGCAGCATTTTTATCGTCACCCACAATATTGAAGAAGCGGTGCTTCTGGCCGACCGCATCATCGTGCTGGGCCGCAACCCGGCTCGCATTCGCGCGGATTTTCGCGTGCCGCTCCAGCATCCGCGCGACCGGAAATCCGCCGCCTTCGTGTTGTACGTGGACTACATCTATAAGGTCATGACCCAGCCCGAACTGAAGCTCGCCCCGCCAACCAAAGCCGGTCACAAGGAACGCGCCGCCGCCCAAATGATTCCCCACGCGCGTCCCGGCGGGATTTCCGGATTGGTCGAACTGCTCAACGATCGCGGCGGCGAAGAAGACATCTACCACGTCGCCGACGATCTGCGTCTGGAAGTGGACGACTTGCTGCCGATCTTGGAGGCCGCGACGATGCTTGGTTTTGCCACGGCCAACGAAGGCGACGTGCGATTGACGCCCGTGGGCAAAGCCTTCGCCGAGGCCGACATCAACGCGCGCAAAACTCTGTTCCGCGAAGCCGTGCTCGAGCACGTCTCGCTGCTGCAGCAGATCCATTCCGCGTTGCATAAGCGTTCCGACCACAAGATGCCGCTGGAATTTTTCCGCGATTTGCTCGACGAACGATTCGCGCAAGTGGAAGTCGAGCAGCAAATTGAGACGGCGCTCGGCTGGGGCCGCTACGCGGAAATCTTCACTTACGATCCCGATTCGGACACGCTGTACCTTCACGGAGCAGGACAAACCGAAAACGCCGCGGAAACGAGTTCGCTGCACTGATGGCCAACGCCCGACGAATCGCGCCACTCACCTGGGGAACCATACCCACCGCGGTTCCTTCGATCGTCCGCGATTTGCCGGTAATCCTCGCCGCCTTCGCGCTCTTCTACGCTCTGCTCTCGCTCACGCATTACTGGCTCGCGCCCGTCAGTGTGGATACGCAAATCGATCTCTCGCCGTCCGCCTTGCCTCGGTACGCGATGTACTCGGTGCTGCGCATCGCGATTGCCTACGTCCTCAGCTTGGGCTTCACGCTGGTGTACGGCTACGTCGCCGCGTACAACCCGCGCGCCGAGCGGTTCATGATTCCGCTGCTCGATACGCTGCAATCCATTCCGGTGTTGAGCTTTTTGCCCGGCGTGATGGTCGCCATGGTTTCCCTGTTTCCCACCCGCCAGATTGGCGTTGAGCTGGGATCGATCCTGCTGATTTTTACCGGGCAGGTCTGGAACATGACGTTCAGCTATTACTCTTCGCTGAAAAATATTCCGCGGGAGATGCGCGAGGTGGCCGTTGTGTACCGCTGGAGCTGGTGGCAGCGCTTCACCCAGATGGAATTGCCCTACGCCACGATCGGCCTGGTGTGGAACTCGATGATGTCCGTCGCCGGCGGGTGGTTCTTCCTGATGGCCTGCGAAATGTTCACCCTCGGCAATCGCGACCTGCGTCTGCCGGGTCTCGGTTCCTATCTTCAGACCGCCGCAAACGCCGGAAATCTTCACGCGATTTACTGGGGCATGGGCGTGATGATCGGCATCATCGTCTTGATCGATCAACTGATCTGGCGCCCGGTGATTGCCTGGGCGGAAAAGTTCAAGTTCGAGCAGGTGGAATCGACCGACGCGCCGCATTCGCCCGTTCTCGATTTTCTGCGTTCGTCGCGGGTGCTGGCGATCGCTTCGCGGTTTACCACGCGTCCCGCCAGGGAATACATCACGCTGTTTTTCGCGCGGCGCCGCTCGGCCGAAGCGGGAATGCCCGAAGAAAACCCAGCCCCCTCGTGGAGCTACCGCGTATTCATCGTGATCGCGAGCGCCGGGCTGCTCTATTCGCTTTACAAAATTGTCGTGCTGCTCTCGCATCTCACGCGGGCGGACTATTCGAGCATCGGCTGGGGCGCGGGCGCCACGTTTTTGCGCGTCGTGTTTACGCTCTTCCTCGCGGGACTATGGACGATCCCGGCGGGCGTGCTCATCGGGCTCAAGCCCAAACTCGCCGCATTTCTGCAGCCGGTCGTGCAGATTGCCGCGTCGGTGCCGGCCACCGCGCTGTTTCCCGTCATTTTTTTGATTCTCATTCGCCTGGGCGGCGGGCTCGGTGTGGGGTCCATCGTGTTGCTGCTGGTGGGCACGCAGTGGTATCTGCTGTTCAACATCATCGCCGGGGCGATGTCGATTCCCACCGACCTGAAGGAAGTGACCAGCGTTTTTCGATTCGGGCGAATCGAGCGCTGGAAAGAATTATTCCTGCCGGGAATTTTCCCGTTCCTGATTACCGGATTCATCACCGCCAGCGGCGGCGCGTGGAACGCCAGCATCGTCGCCGAATATTTCCGGTTCCGCGGAAAGACCTACGTAACCACCGGTCTCGGCGCGGTGATCAGCACCGCCACGGAGTCCGGCAATTTTGCCCTGCTGCTGGCGGCAACGATTGTGATGGCCGCGATGGTGGTCACGATCAACCGGCTGGTATGGCGACGCCTGTATGCGATTGCTTCCACGCGTTACAAACTCGAAAGCTAGTTCGGAGTTTTTACCGCCCAGTGCAGCCCGATTCCGCCGAGAATAAAGCCCTGCGTATCCACGTTGGAGTATCCCATCTGCTGCAGCAGCGATGAAAAATCGCGCATGGTCGTAAAGCTGCGGATCGAATCGGGGATGTAGGTGTAAATCCGCGGGCGGCCGTGAAGCAGCAAGCCCCACGCCGCGCCTTGCGCGTACAAATATCCCAGGTAGAGTTCGCGGAACACGCGATTGTTGGGCAGAAAAAAATCGAGGCTCACCATCATTCCGCCGGGCTTGGTCACGCGTTCGATTTCGCGAACCGCTTTTTTCAGGTCGGGAAAGTTGCGCAGGCCATAGCCGATGAAGACGCAGTCGAAAGAAGCGTCGGCAAACGGCAGCAGCGTGGCATCCGCGCAGGCCGCTTCCTTCAGTCCGTGGGCGCGAGCGAGTTGCAGCATTCCTTCGGTGATATCGACAGCCACCGAGCGCGCTTGCGGCAGCCGCTCCTGCACGAGCTTTGAAAAGTCGCCGGTCCCCGACGCGAGATCGAGCACCGTTGCATTCGCGGGCAAAGTGGCGCGCGTGACGCCGAGTTTTTTCCACCGGCGGTCCATGCCGTACGAAAGGATGCGTGTGACGAAATCGTAGCGCGGCGCGATCGTGCTGAACATCGCGCGCATCAGTTTTGAGTCTTGCCGTTCCGCGGGAGTGGCCATAGGTCGCGAAGAATTCTACATGCTTTGAGCCACAGGGCACAGCGCGACATGCGTCAAACCGCGCAGGGGAGCCGGTTACAGGGATGCCGGCGCGAACGCCAAAGCGCGGGCGAGCAGTTGCGACAGGTCTTTTTGCGCCGCGGAAGCTTGTTTGCCGAGCTTCGTTTCCACCTGGCGTCGCACCGCTTGCACGGTCTCGATCTCCGTCCCCGTCGTGCCGGCCAGCAGATTTTCCGCGCGGACCATGCACGCGTAGACCAGTTCGTCTGGTGCCGAGTGGCGCCGCAAAAACTGGCCATAGTTGAACCAATCGAGCGCTTCGGCGTGCGAATCCTTGGTGGCGGCATCGAGCTTTAAGGCCTGTTGGTACGATTGCAACGCATCCTGGTAGTCGCCGCCTTTTTCCTCGGCATCGGCGGCGCGAGCGAGCGCAAAACTTTCGAGCGGCGGGCGATTCGCCTGCCTGGCCATCTCAATCGCCAGCGCGTAGCTCTTTCTCGCCGCGTCGTTCTGGTTGAGTTGGGCTTGATCGTTTCCCAGTTGAATCGTGCCGGAAATGATTTGGTCGATCACCGCGGCGGGATTGTCCGTTTTGGCGGACGCCGTTTCCAGGTAAGCCTTCCAGTGCCGCGCGCCGGCCGCGAACTCTCCGGAGTGGTCATACGCCTGCGCGAGATATAGATTTGCGTTCACTTCGTTCGGATCGATTTCCAGCGCCTTGTTCCAGGAATCGACAGCGATTTCCGGCTGGCCGGCGTGCGCCGCGAGCAACCCGTAGTTCACCAGCGCGTCGGCGTCGCGCGGGAATCGTTCGAGAAGCTTTTGATAGTCGGCATACGCGTCGTCGTAGCGTTGCGCGTCCAGCAGCGCCCTCGCATACGATTCCTGCAGCGTAATGCTGCTCGGATTGATCCGCACCGCATTCGCCAGTGCGGCAATTTCCGCGTCGCGCTTTCCGTTGTGCGCTTCGGCGCGGGCAATACGCTGCTGCGTCGCGCTGTCGTACGGATTGATGCGGGCGGCGCGCTCGAGCGCGCGCAGATTGCCTTCGTCGGTGCGCATCACGAAATGGAGTTGTTCGAATCCGCCCCACAGAAACAAAATCGCTACCACCGCAATCCGAAAGGCGAGCTTGCCGGAGCCGCGCGGCGAAGTCGCGGCCGACGGGCCGGCGGCTTCGGCCGCGCCCGAATTTCCGCTCGCGCCCTGCCGGTTGCCATCCACCAGCACCGACGAAACTTTCTTGTCGCGCAGCTTCCAAAGCGCGCCATCGAGAATGAAGTGGTGAATGTTCACCAGCGACATGAAGATCAGGAAGCTCGTCGTGAAATCATAGTGAAACAAATAGCTCACCAGCCACGGACCGGGAATGAAAAGCGCGATTCCGCCGGCGACAAGCGTCACAAAATACGCTCCCACGCGCCAGTTCGTCTGGCCCGCGGCGCGCGCTTCGCGGCGCTGGTAATAACTGGTGATCCACAAATATTGCGTTGAATGCAAGACCGCAAGTATTCCGCTGCTGTAGCGCGTCTGTGGAATCTCCGAACCCGAATGCAATTCGAGCAGCGTCGGCAGCACGAACCAAAGAAACTGCGTGACGGCCAACACCAGCGGCGCGGCCATTTCCTTTGCGCCTTTCACGCCCACCAGTCTTCGTAATCCCAGGAACGAAAATACGAAAAATGCCGCACCCAGCCCCAGCCGGGCCGGAAACGTGAATCGGGACGGAAGTCCCAGCGACAGGATCAACGGATCGTTCGAGCCGCCCGTGTTGAAGCTGGCGAGCAGCATCAGATACGACGCCACAAACGCCGCGCGGAGCATTTTCCTCTCGCCCCGTTGCACTTCCGCGCCGCTGCGGCGCAGGAACATCATCAGCAGCCCGAAATTCTGGCCGGAGTAGTGCCACGGGCTCCAGAAAATATAGAGCGTGAAGACCCAGGGAAAAAATCGCGGCGAGGCGTGCATCACCACGCCCGTGAGCGCCACCAGCAGCGTCACATGCAGTGTGACGAATTTGTATTTTTCGAAATTTTCGCGCGTGTGATAGGCGCGGTAAATCGTCGCCATGAAATGCGGATAATTGAAGATCACCGCCATCACGTAGAACGCGATCGCCCACGAATGCGAGTTGCTCGGCGACATGAACAGCGCGACAGCCAGGAGCGGAGCCGACCATCCGCCGCATCCAACCAGTAGGTCGAGCCACGGCTTATAAATCCATGGCGATGCCGGCCGGGGGTCGGGCGCCGGTGCTGCCGGCGATTGCGGTGGGAGGATTTCGGCCAGCGTACTCAACTTGCGTTCCTCGTTACGCTTCCCACTCGGAAGCGTTCGCTATCGAGTGTACGCCGCGCTCGCGCCGCTCCGGCGGCGTCTGCGGATCGCCATGTTGAAAGCGTAACTTCCATGTGTTACGCGTCCGGCGGATGTCGCCGTGCATCTCGGGGATTGTCATTATGCGGATGCCGGAAAATGTGGCCTAATACTGTTCTGCTTCAGCGGCGTTTGGTTCGCCGATCGCTGTAGGAAACCGCCGAACGTGGGCCACGCGGAAATGCCGGCATCGTGTCCGTTACCGCGAAATTTGATGCGAAGAGGAGTCTTGCCATGCAACTCGGAATGATTGGTTTGGGACGGATGGGCGCGAACATGGTTCGCCGCCTGCAGAAGGGCGGGCACGAGTGCGTCGTGTTTGACATGAACGCAGCCAACGTCCAGGCGCTGGTGAAGGAAGGTTCCACCGGATCGAGCTCGATCGACGATTTTATCGGTAAGCTGAAGCAGCCTCGCGCGATTTGGCTGATGGTTCCGGCGGCGGTGGTCGATAGCACCCTCGCGCTGCTGCTGCCCAAACTTGCGAAAGACGACGTTGTGATTGACGGCGGCAACTCCTACTACATCGACGATATTCGCCGCGCTAAAGATCTCACCGCGAAAGGCTTTCACTACGTGGACGTCGGCACCAGCGGCGGCGTGTGGGGCCTCGAACGCGGCTACTGCATGATGATCGGCGGCGAGAATGGCGTCGTCCAGCGCCTCGATCCGATTTTCAAGACGCTCGCTCCCGGCATCGGCGACATTCCGCGCACTCCGGGCCGCGAGAAAATGGGCGGCACGGCCGAGCAGGGCTATCTGCACTGTGGACCCTCCGGCGCCGGGCACTTCGTGAAGATGGTGCACAACGGAATTGAATACGGCGTGATGGCCGCCTATGCCGAAGGCCTGAATATTTTGAAGCACGCCAACGTCGGCAAGACCAAGCGCGTGGAAGACGCGGAAAACACTCCGTTGCGCGACCCCGAACACTACATGTACGACCTGAACCTGCCGGACGTGACCGAAGTGTGGCGCCGCGGCAGCGTGATCGCGTCCTGGCTGCTCGACCTGACGGCCATTGCGCTGGTGAAATCGCCGGACCTTTCCAATTTCTCCGGCCGCGTATCCGATTCCGGCGAAGGCCGCTGGACGATTCAAGCGGCCATCGAAGAGGGAAGCCCCGCGCCCGTTCTGACGAGCGCCCTGTACGAGCGATTCACCTCGCGCGGCGAAGCGGACTTCGCCAACAAGATTCTGTCCGCCATGCGTTTCGAATTCGGCGGCCACCACGAACAGAAGTCCTAATCGCAAGCGTGCGCCGTCCGGCGCACGCTTGCGATTCGCCCACGAATCCCGTGGCGAAAGGGAGTCTCGCGATGAGTTCCACGCCTCCGGCAAAGCCGCCGGTGCAAGCCAATAAGCTGGGCAGCCCCGTCGAGCAAACGCCGTCGGATGCGTTCGTATTTTTCGGCGCCACCGGCGATTTGGCGCACAAGAAAATTTTCCCTTCGCTGCAGGCCATGATTCAACGCGGCAATCTGAATGTTCCCGTGATCGGCGTTGCGAAAGCGGGATGGAATCTCGAACAGCTACGCGACCGCGCCCGTGACGGCATCCAGCAATTCGGCGGGGGCGTGGATGAAAAGGCCTTCGCGAAACTGGTCTCGCTGCTGAATTACATTGACGGCGACTACGAAGATCCCGCCACATTCACCAAACTCCGCCAGGTTCTCGGCAACGCGAAGCATCCCGCCCACTATCTGGCGATTCCACCGAGCCTTTTCGGGACGGTCGTCGAAGCCCTTGGGAAATCCGAATGCTCCCGCGGCGCGCGCGTAATCATCGAAAAACCGTTTGGCCACGATCTCGCTTCGGCGCGCACGCTCAACGCGATTCTACTGTCCGTGTTCCCCGAATCCTCGATTTTCCGGATCGATCATTATCTGGGCAAGGAAGCCGTCGAAAACCTGCTGATCTTCCGCTTTACCAACTCCTTTCTGGAGCCGATCTGGAACCGCAATTACGTCCACAGCGTGCAGATCACCATGGCGGAGTCGTTCGGCGTTCAGGGCCGCGGCAAGTTTTATGACGAAACCGGCGCCATTCGCGACGTGATCCAGAATCATTTGCTGCAAGTGATCGGTTTTTTGACGATGGAGCCGCCCACCCGCATGTACGCCGATTCGCTGCGCGACGAGCAGGTGAAAATTTTTCATATGATTCCCCCGATCGTGCCGGACAACGTGGTGCGCGGACAATTCGCCGGCTACCAGAAAGAACCCGGCGTCGCGCAGGGTTCCACCGTCGAGACTTTTGCGGCCGTACGAATGGAAATCGATTCGTGGCGATGGGCCGGAGTGCCGTTCTTGATTCGCGCCGGGAAATGCCTGCCCGTTACCGCGACGGAAGTTCTGGTAAAGCTGCGGCAGCCGCCGCTCAGCAAATTACCGGCGGGCTCGAACTATTTGCGTTTTCGATTGGGCCCCGACCTGTCGCTCAGCATTGGCGCGCGGATTAAACGTCCGGGACCGTTGCTCGATACCATTCCCACCGAGCTCGAAGCGGTTCAGCAATCGCTTTCGAATGAAATGGACGCTTACGAGCGGTTGCTGACCGACGCGATGAAGGGCGATCCGCTGTTGTTCGTCCGTCAAGATGCCGTGGAAGCGGCGTGGACGATCGTCGATCCCATCCTCAATAACGCTGTGCCCGTCCAAGCCTACGACTGCGGCACTTGGGGACCCGAAGAATCCGATCGTCTGGCGGCCGATATCGGCGGCTGGAGCAACCCTGCCGGTAAAGCCCAGGACGCCTGACCCCCTCCCGCGCAAACGTGCGGAGCCGCCTTGAAACGAGCTACGCTTTTGCCTTCCGTTTTCCGTCGTGGTCGTAATATTCGTACGCGGACATCGGCTTTTCGCCGCCCTTAATCCATGTTCTGTCGTCGGCCCGAATTTTCCCCAGCACGCGCGCCATCTCGCGGACGTGCGTAGCCACCGCGCCGCAACACGAACCAATGTAGTTCACTCCCATGTCGCGCGCCTTGGCGGCGTACTCGCCCATCTCCCGGCGCGTCAATTGGTACGGTTCCAGTTGATCGGGAAACGCCGGCAGGCTGGTGAAGTCGCGGTGCGTGTGCGTGGTGCGATAGGCCACCGGCTGGCAGCCAATGTAGCTTTTCACCGCTTTGCGCATTTCCTCCATCAGCGGCAGCGTGTGCTCGGGGCTTCGCAGGCAGTTGATGCCAACGATGTCTGCCCCTGCATCGATTAATTCCCGCGCTGCATCCGCGGCGGTTCGGCCGTCTGTGGTCACGTCCTCATTTTCAAAGCAGACCGTCACCATCACCGGCAGTTTTGTCGCCTTTCCGCGTTCCACCGCCAGTAGCGCTTCGCCCACGTACGAAAACGTTTCGCCGATGATAAAGTCCACTCCTTCGGCGACCTGCACGTCGAGCTGTTCGTCGAAAGTCTTGCGCACGCGGTCGGCGGCGGCTTTGTCGTTCGGCTCGTACATCCAGGTAAGGCTCAGGTTTCCAGCGACCAGGCATTTGTCGCCGGCGGCTTGCTTCGCGATGCGCACCGCGGCGCGGTTCAGTTCTTCCACTCGATCCTGCATCCCCACGGTCGCCAGTTTGTCGCGGCTCGCGTAAAACGTCAGCGATTGCAGCACTTCGGCGCCCGCATCGCGGAATTCTTTATGCAGTTCAAGCAGCGCTTCGGGATTGTTCAGCGCCACTTCCGGAGTAAACGGCCCGGCGCGCACGCGTCCGCGCTTTTCGAGTTCCAGCAGATAGCCGCCATCTCCCAGCACGGGTCCCTGTTCCAGCATTTCCAGAATGCTTTTCCGTTTCGACATTGCTCCTCCGTGCTAGTCGCTCGTCCGGCAAACCGAGTCTCTCGGTCCCGGGAACTACCTGCTTGCCCGGCTCGCTCGACCGCGTTTCCAATCCTTCAATGCTTTGTGCGCCGCGTTGTACCCGGGCGCACCGGTCACGCCGCCGCCGGGATGCGCCCCGGCGCCGCACAGATAGAGCCCGTCCACCGGCGTGCGGTACTGCGACCACCCGGCAACGGGCCGCATGAAAAAAAGCTGCTCGAGCGATAGATCGCCGTGAAAGATGTTTCCTTCCGTCAGGCCGTAGGTGCGTTCCAGGTCGAGTGGCGTCAGCACCTGGCGCGCCAGAATGGAATTCGGCACATTCGGCGCGTATTCGGCGATTTTCTTTACAACGCGATCGCCGAGCAACTCGCGCTTGTCGTCCCACGATCCCTCGCGCAGCTTGTACGGAACGTATTGGACAAACGTCGTCATGATGTGTTTCCCGGCCGGCGCGAGCGTGGGGTCCGCGTTCGAAGCCACCACGCAATCCACCCACAGCTCTTCCGGAATTTCGCCGAATTTCGATATGTCGTAGCAGCGTTCGGCGAATTCGAGCGATGGCACCAGCGTGAACAGCGCCCGCTCGCAGAGCGTCCAATCGCGGGGCATTCCCGTCACCCGCGGCTCCTCGCTCAACACAAAATTCACCTTCGCGCACGGCCCGTTCATTTTGATTCCGGCAATGGCCGCGCGGAAATCCGGCGGCAATTCCTTTGCTTCCACCAGGCCTAAAAACGTCCGCTTGGGATCGGCGTTTGAAAAGACGATCTTGCTGGAAATCTTCGTGCCGTCCTCGAGATACACGCCCCGCGATCGCCCGTCGCGCACATCCACTTTGGCCACGGGTGACGCGGTGATGATCTCGACCCCCAATTTCCGGCACGCTGACGCCAGTGCCTGGGTGATCGATCCCATTCCGCCGATCACGTGCCCGTAAAATCCCTGGATTTCTCCCTCGCCTCCGCTCAGCAAATGAAACAGCAGGCCGAGGGCCGTGCCGGCGTCGTAGGGTCCGCCATGCTTCCCATACACATTGTTGGCGAGAAACAACGTTTTGATTTTTTCCGACTCGTAGTTCCGGTCCAGAAAATCTCCCAGGCTGCCGGTGAGAAACGAAACCAGTTGCGCTACTTCCTCGCCGCTCATCCCGCGGAATCGTTTGCCGACGCGCAACAATTCCATCCAGCCGTCCAGTCCCTTCGGCGAAGGATCGGGCGGCGGCTCCATGAAAAACGGCTGCAGGTAGCGCGCGAGTTTTTTTAGCTGTGCGTCCACCCGCACGAACGTGTCCGCATCTCGCGCCGACAGTTTCCGAAATTCGCCGAGCGTCCGTTCCCGATCGGCCCACCACGGAACCACGCTTCCATCGAGGAAGGGAACCAGCAGTCCCGGATCGCACGGCACCATCTGCAACCCGTGCGCGCCGAGCTGCAGATCGCGGATGATCGTGGGGCGCAACATGCTCGCAATATAAGAAGTCGTCGAGGCTCTGCATCCCGGCGCGATTTCTTCGGTCACACAACAGCCGCCGATAATTTCGCGGCGTTCGATCACCAGCGTCGAAAGCCCCCCGCGGGCAAGGTACGCCGCGGCGGTCAGGCCGTTGTGGCCTGCGCCGATAACGATCGCATCATAGGACTTGCGCCGAGGAGTCAAAGTGGATTAGCATGACCGCAAGTCATGCGGCCACACTCAGGCATTACTTAGCATAGGTGGGGAAATATTCCAATGAAAGGTTCCGTTCCTGACCTTAGGTCAAATCGCAATGCCAAGCCTCGCCGCGCTCTGCCGGAGCATTCCTCGCACCGGCGCGAGCCCGCGCCGCGCCTGGAAGCCAAGCGCGCCCGGATCGTGGACGCCGCGCTGCGCCATTTCGCCGCGCAGGGATATCATGACGCGCGCATCGAGGATCTGGCGGCGCAGCTGGGCGTCGCGAAAGGCTCGATCTTTCAGTATTTCGGCAGCAAGGCCGGACTTTTTCTCGAAGCTTACAAAAAAGCGGTCCGCTCGTTTCCCGCGTATCTGGATTGCCCCTCGCAAATTCGCGATAAGGGATTTTTCGAGATCCTTCATTACTGGCTGCTTTCCACCGAACGCATGCTGCGCGACGATTGGATTCCGTATCGCGTGGCGCTGCTGGGAAATTATGGCGTGGACCTCGCGCTGAAGCGCGAAATCAACCGCTTCCTGCTTTCGGAAGATCCGTACGGCAGCACGTCGTTCGTGCGCCTGGGAATCGCGCGCGGGGAAGTCCGTTCGGACATCGATCCGGCGCTGATCGTTTCGATTCTCGATTGGACCATGGAGCGGTTTCAGGACGCTTTGCTTACCGAAGAACTCGATCCCGGGCTTTTTCCGCATCCGGCCGATCCTGAAAAAAATCGCGCCCGCATCAATCAGTTCCTGATGGTTTTGCAGGGCGCGATTGGAGTTTGACGAAAGCTGGCGTCCCTTGTCGCGGGCCGCGATCGTTCACTTAGGAGGGCCATGCCATGGAATCCACGCTGCAAGAAATTCTCGCTTCGTACAACGCGTCCGCGCCGCTCGCCGAGGCTTACACCATCCCCGCGGCGTGGTACACCGATCCGCGCGTCGCCGATCTTGAGCTGAAGAATGTGTTTTCGCGCAACTGGCAAGCCGTGGGCCGCACCGCGCAACTCGAAGAGCCCGGGCAATACGTCACCGCAACCGTCGCGAACGAGCCGGTCGTCGTCGTGCGCGGCAGCGATAGCGAGCTTCGCGCTTTCTACAACGTGTGCCGCCACCATGCCATGACCGTGATGAACGAGCCTTGCGGCCATACCCAGCACTTGCGCTGCCCGTATCACGGCTGGACGTACAACCTCGAAGGCGAACTTCGCGGCATGACCGAATTCGACGGCGTGCGCAATTTCGAGCGCAAAGACAATGGCCTGGTTCCGGTGCGCGTGGAAACCTGGGAAAACTTCGTCTTTGTAAATCTGGACGCCAACGCCGAGCCGCTCGAGAAATTTCTCGGCGCGCTGGTGGGGCTTGCCAAGCCCCTCGTTTTCGACAAGCTCCAGTTCGTTGAGCGGCGCAGCTACACCCTGAACTGCAATTGGAAAGTGTACGTGGATAATTTTCTGGACGGCGGCTATCACGTCCCGCACATGCACAAGGGCCTGAACAGCGTGCTCGATTACACCAATTACACCATCGAAAACGTGGATCGCACCTGCGTACAATCGAGTCCCGTAACCGTGGACAACGCTTCCGAGGCCAGCGCCGCCAACACGCGCAAAGGCGACCGCGCTTACTATTTTTGGCAATATCCGAATTTCATGCTGAATTGGTACGAAGGCTATCTCGATACGAATCTGGTGCTGCCGCTCGGCGCCGGTCGCTGCGAAGTGATTTTCGATTTCTATTTCGGCGACGTCTCCGACGGCAACGTGTCGTACATCCGCGAAAGCATCGGCGTGAGCGAACTGGTGCAGCAGGAAGACATTATTATTTGCGACGGGGTGCAGCGGGGCCTCGGTTCCCGCGCGTACCAGGCCGGACGGCTTTCGGTGCGCCGCGAAACCGGCGAACACTTGTTCCATCGTTTGCTCGCCGCCGATCTTACCGATTCCCGCGCCGCCGCCGCGCGCTAGCCGATCGCTTTTCCTGCGCTAATCGAAGATGACGGTCTTGTTTCCGTAGTGCAGAATCCGGTTTTCGATGTGCCACCGCACCGCGCGCGACAGCACGACCTTCTCGAGATCGCGCCCCTTCTGCACCAGTTCGTCCACCGTATCCCGATGCGAAATCCGTACCACGTCCTGCTCGATGATCGGGCCGTCGTCGAGCACCTCGGTCACGTAGTGCGCCGTCGCGCCAATCAATTTCACGCCGCGCTCAAACGCCTGCTGGTGCGGGCGACCGCCGATGAACGCCGGCAGGAACGAGTGGTGAATATTCATGATGTGGTGCGGAGGATATTGCCGGATGAACTCCGGCGACAGCACCTGCATGTAACGCGCCAGCACGATCAAGTCGATTCCGAACGGCTTCAGCAGCTCGAGTTGTTTGCGCTCGGCATCGACTTTGTTTTCTTTGGTAACGGGAATCACATGCAGCGGAATGTTGTAGAAGTCGGTCCAGCGCTTCACCTCCGCGTGGTTGCTGATCACCAGTGGAATCTCGCAGGCAAGCTCCCCGGCGCGGTGGCGATTCAGCAGATCGACGAAGCAGTGATCGTACTTCGAAACGTAAATCGCTACCTTCGGCCGGTAACTCGAAAGCGCCACCCGCCACGTCATCTGAAAGCGGTCGGCGATGGGCTGAAAATGCCGCGCGAAATCGCGCATGTCGAGCGAGAAATCGGTCAGATCCCACTCCACGCGCATCAGGAACAAATTCTGGTCGGCGTCCTGGTGCTCGTCGGCATGCAGCGTGTTGCCGTTGCCCTTATAAATAAAATCGTGAATCGCCGCGTTCAAACCTTTTTGGTCGGGGCAACTGACGAGCAGGATGGCGGTGTTCTTCAAAGAGTGTCAACTCCGGTTACTCACTGGTGATCGCGCGGGATCGTCTCATCCCATTTCTTTTCGCGAATCTCGCGTCCATTTTCCGTTAGCTTTCGCTCGAAGTGATAGTAGAAGTTTTTCTCATCGCTCTTCAGGCTCAACACCACGCTCCACACCAGAGCGCGATTCGCCATGTCCACCGAGGTGAACGCTTCGCCGTGAATCGAACTCACCGCGGGATTTGCGTCCGTAACTTCGTACGACATCTGCTCGTGATCCTTCATTACGCCGAAGCTGAATTTTCCCTGATCGTCGCCGGCCCAGAAAACATGCGTCGTGCCCGTCAGCAAATCGTGCGTCACCGTCCACGTCTGCGGCGGCCAGGTTTCGCCGGACCATTCGACCTCGCTCGCGGGAATCGTCTCGTTCGCGATCGCGTCAAATGTCGGCCGCGCCGCCGCTTCCGCCGGCACAATCGAAAGCTCCAGCCGCGAAGCGTCGGCGCCGCCCAGGCGCAACGAAGTGGTCATCGAATACGGCGTGGGCCAAATCATCGGCCACAGCGCGTTCGAAATTGCCAGGCGAATGCGGTGGCCCTTCGGAAACACCCAGCTCGTCACGTGAAGCTCGATCGGCAGCGAATACTCCTCGCCGGGTTCGAGGTCGGCGGGACGCGACGCCGATTCGCGCTGCGCTCCGCTTTGCCCCGCGCCGGTAATCAGCGTCACGCTTCCGTCCGGCGCCACATCGGAAAGCCGCGCGAACCAATCGGCCAGCGGCGCGCTCGCCGTTACATGCAAATGGACCTTCGGCCATCCGAGTATCGCGGTATCGCTCGCGAGCGGCTCGGAGTCATACACCAGACTGAACGCATCAATCGGCCGCTGATCGGCGGTGAAATCGCCCCACCAGAAACCGGCTTCGATGCCCGACGACGGGACGTATTTCAGTTGGTCCGTCGCCACCGCATTCGCGTCAGAGGGCGCAACCGCCGTCAGATTGTGCGACCCGCCCAGGTAGAAAGTTTGGGTTTGCGTGTTCGCCGCGGGAAATCCATTTTCCGCGCGCCAATCGCCCGGAACCGTCGCGAGGTTCGTGTCCGGCGGGTACCAGTGGCGCATGTAAACTTCAAACCGCGGCTCGTCCATCACGCCGTTCTGCTTGCCCTTCAACCAGTAATCCCACCAGCGCACCGCGTCTCCGCGCCACTCCACCGACGGCCCGGGGTCGGCATCGTGCGGCCAGGAATGATTCCACGGCCCGAGCAGCGCCTTCACCGGCGCTTTCACGTTTTCGAGAAATCGCGGAATGCTGTCGCGGTAGCCGTCGATGAATCCGCCGATCATAAACGTCGGAACTTTGTATTCGGCGTAGTGATCCGGCGCGAGCGACGCTCGCCGCCAGAATTCGCCGTCGCGCTGGTGTTTCAGGTAAAGCAAAAACCACGGCTCGGCGTCGAATCTCGTCGCGAGAGACTTGTCATCGACCGGGAAATCGGGCGCGCGCGTCAGCCCGAGCATCAAATCCATCCCCAGCTCGAACTCGTCCGCATGCATCAGGTTGTCGATGTAATGGATATCGTCGTGGAACAATTCCTCGGTGGCGCAAACGGCGATGATCGCCTTCAATGCAGGCGGATTGAGCCGCGCAAGCTGGATCGAATTGAATCCGCCCCACGAAATTCCAAACATGCCCACCGTGCCGCTCGACCAGGATTGTTTCGACAGCCAATCGATTACTTCCAGCCCGTCCTGAAGTTCCTGATCGGAATACTCGCGGTCGGGAGGATTCCCCTCGCTCGCGCCCGTGCCGCGGATGTCCACACGCGCGCCCACGTATCCGCGCCGCACAAAATAGGCCATCTGCTGCCAGTCGCCGTACAGGCTCCAGTCGTCTTTGCGATACGGCAGGTAACTCAGAATCGCGGGAAATTTTTCGCTCGCGTTGGCGCCCTCTGGCAGGAAGAGATTCACCGCCAGGCGCACGCCGTCCTTCATCGGTATCCACGTCTGCACTTTTTTCACGCCCGGATACACCGGCGGCGGAGCTTGCGTTTGCTGCGCCGAGTTCACCGAGTTCGCCGGGGGCGACTGCGCTCGCGCCGCGCACGCCATCGACAAAGCGCAAAGCGCGGCCAGCGCGAACGAAATCACAAATCGCCGCATGCAACGTGGCGCATGAATTCGGAAGGGGTTCATCTTTCAGCGAGGCTACCACAAATGCGCGAGCCGGCTTTCCGGAAGTGGCCGCGGTACGCGCCGGCACAGGACCACCAGTCGCACGATCGGCGATGGACGAACTACTTTACGAGAGTTTCCAGTTTCGCCAGCCATTGCGCCAGGTGCGGCATCGATTGTGTGTGCGTGTGATCCAGCAGCAGCGGGGTTATCGAAATCGCGCCGTCTCGAATGGCGGCCATGTCGGTATCCGGCTCGATGCCGTCCACCAATTGTTGTTCATGCAGCCAGAAATATTTTCGTCCGCGCGGATCCGTTCCGGGCTGCAGCAGGTTGCGCGTGATTTTCGACGATTGCCGCGTCACGCGCACAGAGCCGTTCCATTCGTGCGGCACGTTCACATTGAGCATCACGCCCGCCGGCAATCCTTCCCCGAGAACCAGGGGCACGAGCGCGCGTGTGAATTCCGCGGCGGGTTTGTAATCCCAATTTTTGCCGCGATACGCCACAGACACCGCAATGGCCGGCACGCGATTGATCGCGCCCTCCATCGCGGCGCCCACCGTACCGGAATAATAAATGTTCTCGCCCATGTTTCCGCCGCGGTTGATTCCAGAGACGACGATGTCCGGCCTTTCCGCCAGCAGCGTATGAAACGCCAGAATCACCGCATCCGCCGGCGTACCCTCGACGGCGAATTCGCGCTCCGCGATTTCGTCGTAATAGATCGGCTGGCGAAGCGTGAGCGACTGCGCCGATGCGCTTCTCTCGGTTGACGGCGCGACCACGGTGATCGTTCCCGCGCCGTGCAGCGAAGCAACCAGCGCGCGCAATCCCGGCGCGTGGATGCCGTCGTCGTTGGTGATCAAAATGTTGGGCATGTGGTAGGCGGCTTTCGCTCGATATCGTTCGAACACTTCTACTCTAGCATCGAACGCCTGCGCAAAGGCCCACCCCGCTGTGCCCATGTGCAAACAACTTGTCATCGTCCGTTCGTCGTGCTAATTAACCACCGCATTCCATCCATGAAAAGGGGGCGAACGATGAACTTGGGAAAGCGTGCTACCGCCGAATTCTTCGGCACGTTTTGGCTGGTCTTCGGAGGGTGCGGCAGCGCCGTGCTGGCCGCGGCGTTTCCGGGGCTTGGAATTGGATTTGCCGGCGTGGCGCTCGCGTTCGGATTGACCGTGCTCACCATGGCCTACGCCATCGGCCACATTTCCGGTTGTCACCTGAACCCTGCCGTGTCGCTCGGATTGGTGGCCGGTAAGCGGTTTCCCGCTTCCGAATTAATTCCGTACGTGATCGCTCAAGTGATTGGCGGCATCGCTGCCGCGGGTGTCTTGTATGCAATCGCATCCGGGAAGGCGGGCTTCGATCTTTCGGGCGGGTTCGCGTCAAACGGATACGGCGAACACTCACCCGGCGGTTATTCGCTGGTTGCCTGCCTGGTGGCCGAAATCGTACTCACATGCTTCTTCCTGCTGGTGATCATGGGCGCCACGGACAAGCGCGCTCCGGCCGGTTTCGCGGGGATCGCCATCGGCCTTGCTCTCACCCTCATTCATTTGATCGGAATTCCGGTCACCAATCTTTCCGTGAATCCGGCGCGCAGCACCGGCCCGGCGATTTTCGTCGGCGGCTGGGCCGTCAAGCAATTGTGGCTGTTCTGGCTTGCTCCGCTGGTCGGCGGATTTCTGGGCGGGGCGATTTACAACGGACTATTCGGCACTCCTCCGCCGATGCCCGAAGAGAAAGCATTCAGCCGCGATAAGTAAGTGTTTGCCGGTGACGCGCCGGAAGGATTCTGGCGCGTTCTCGCAATCCGAAGAGCAAACGGCCGTTGCTCGCGCAGCGTCAGGCACGAGCAACGGCCGCGCTGCTTTTAGAAGTCGAACAAGAGGGGATGCTGCTGTTGTAACGCCATCGCCACAGGACGCAGGCGCGTCAGTTGCGCCCGTAAACGGCCTACGTCCATTCCCGCCGATTCGCATACCAGCGGAAAGTCCTTCTCATCCTTGAACAAATATTCCTCCGCTTCCCGTTTGCGTCGCAACGGTCCGGAGATCCATTCCTGAATCGTCTTGGCGATTACCGCTTGCCACATTCTTGCCTCAGCGGGTGCGTTCACGTCGTGTGCTTCGGTTGCGTATTGGCCCGTCATGCGTGTTCCCCCAGGATTCCGCCGCGGCTGAGTGCGATGGTGATAACAGCCACGCGGGCAGGGCAACAGGATTGCCATTGGCAGTTGCGGGCCGTCGTTCGTCCCAGCAATGTGCTGCAAGCGATAGCAGGGAAGCTACGGCAAACACTGTAGTTACTCAGTTGCCGATTTTTTTTGTGTTTTCCACAAGCGGTCCGGCTCTCCGCCTCGCCATCGAACGTGCAATTTGTGCGCGTCGCCGCAAAATTTACATGCGCTACGCGGTTTTCACACGCCGTGGCCGTTTTGCTCGTCGAGCGGCTTCGCGATTTCCGGATGCAGATACTTCACCAGCAGCACTTCGTTTCCCTGCTGGTTGTATATCAGTTCGTCCACCAATTTCTGCGCCAGCACCACCCCAAATCCGCCGGGCCTCATTCCTTGCGCTTGCCGGTATCTCACGTGATGGATGGGATCATCGAGCGGATTGGCGACCGCCGCGTGCGGAATTTCGTCCAGTGTGAAACCGTCGCCGGGGTCTTTTACCCGGCACATCACCATGTGCTTCGCTCGCACGTACGACAATTCCAGATATTTGTTGGGATCGAGTTTGGCGCCGTGCTCGATCGCGTTCAGCAGCATCTCGCGCGAAGCCAGCGCAACGTCGTGGCGCTCTTCGTCCGGCAGCTCGGCGATTTCGTTCAGGAAATGCAGCAGCCGGTCGGCGGTGCGCAGTTCACAGCGCGCCATAATGCGGATCCATTCCGGCGTCGCCGAAATCACCTCAATCCCGTCATCCCAGGTGGGACCTTCGGCGGCCAGGCGAATCATTTCCGCCAGCGCGTCGATTTCGTACGGTTTTGAAAAATAGCTGAACGCGCGCTCTCTCATCGAGGCGATCACGTCCTGCGGAGTGCTTTCGTCCGCCAGGATGATCAGTCGCGTGTGCGGCCGGATCATGCGCAACTTGCGCAGCAGGATCAGATCGTCGCGGCCTGACGTCTTCTCGCTCGTCAGGATCAGATCAAACGGTCGCGCCTGCGCCGCTACCAGCGCCGCCAGATTATCGTCCGCGTGTTGCACGATCCACTCGCCGGGCCGGAATCCCGTGCGAAAAATCTCTTCCACGCGCGGATCTGCGTCCACCAGCAATGCCGTGCGCACGGCGAAGGGTTTTGCGGCATTTTCCATATTCGCAACTCTATCGCACGAAAGGTCCTCCCGGCCCTCCCATTCTCCGGGCCGGCGCCGGTGTTGCCGTCGGATCCACCGCCGCGATCAAATGGGCCCGCATGCCTTGCGCAAAGTCACCGCCCTCAACGGCCGTGAGCTGGCAGATCGAAGCGTCGCCGTGCTGATCCCCAAAGACGCCGTCTTCGCCCTGCGTGGTCCTGTGTATTTTGTGTTCGCTGTAAGGCGCTTTCAGCATCAGCTGGGCGCTCAGCTCTTCCGGGAAAAACACCTGCCCCACGTGCGAAATGTGTCCCGCCGCGTAGGATTTTCCTTCCGCATGTCCGCCGATGCGAACCTTAAAATGAATGTGGTTCGTCCGGCCCATATAGTAGCCGGGGAAAATCGTGGTGAAACGGACGGCCCCGTCCGGCCCGGTCAGCTGAATGCCGCGGAGAAACGTCAGCTTGTCGGTCGTTCGCATCGGCGGCGGGCCGCCCGCATTCCCCTGATTTCGCGGATCGAAATCGGGCGGCGCACCGGGCGGCGGTCCTGACGGAGGCCCGTCCGGCGAGCCCGGACCATACGGGCCCCCGGGTCCCATCGGGTTTTGTTTCGTGAATCCGGAGTACAAGCCGAGCGCGTCGCAGTGCCACACATCCACCGCTGCACGGGTCAGCGGTTGGCACGTCCGCGAATCGAGAACGATTATTTTCAATTCCAACGGAAATCCCGGTTTGCCTTCCGAGATGTCGGAACGCAGCATTTCACTAGCCACATAGTAAGGGCCCACTTCCTGTTCCGCCATCAGCGTGCACACATCCGCGCGCGATGGAAATCCGCAGGCACTGGCAATCCTCTGCAGTTGATGCGCTGTCGCAAGCGTCAGCCCTGCGCCAATAAATCCTCGTCGTGTGAGTCGCATTTTCGTCATCCGTACCCCCGTAAGTCGAGCGTCTAAGGTTAGACGCTCCGCGGCATCGAATCTCTCAGGAATTTCCGTCTCTGCCATGCAAACTCCGACAGTTCATATCTTCGTTTGCACCGCGACGCCTCTCCGGTGCCTGCCCGAGCCATCTTCGCGCTTGTTACGCTTCCATTTCCACGTAGAATTTGTGGGCACCGTGAAAAAGGAACCATGGGCTCGAACAGCGACGAAGTAAAGAAGCACCGGCGGGCGGCCGCTGAATGCACGCGCGGCATCAGTTCCGACAGTATCTACTCCGCAATCCGCCAGTTGATTCTGGATCGCGATCTTCGCGGCAAAGTGCTGGATTTCGGCGCCGGCGTTGGTCAATTGACCCAGGTTCTGCTCTCGATGCAGCGATTCGAAAAGATCTCCGCGGCGGACATCATGCCCGCTCCGCTGGCCCTGGCCGGGAAAATCGAATGGATCGAGCAGGACCTGAACCTGCCCATTGAAAATCATGATGAGGCTTTTGACGTCGTAATTTCCGCCGAAGTGATCGAGCACCTTGAAAATCCGCGAGCGATGATGCGCGAACTCTACCGCCTCGTCCGTCCCGGCGGCACGGTGATCGTCACCACGCCCAACAACGAAAGCTGGCGCGCTCTGCTCGCGCTTTTGTTTCGAGGGCACTTTGTTTTGTTTGGAGACAATTCGTATCCCGCGCACATCGTCGCTCTGGTGCGGAAAGACTTCGAGAGAATCTTCCGGGAAGCAAAATTTGAAGCGCCGGAGTTCCTTTTTAACAACGACGGCGGCGTGCCGCGGCTGCCGAGCGTGAGCTGGCAAACAATCTCGTTCGGCCTGCTGCGCGGCTTGCGTTACAGCGATACGGTGATCGCGATTGCCACCAAGCCTCGCTAGAGCAGATCGTCTTTGGTTTCACGGGATGCCAGCAAACCCAGCAACGTCAAAATCGCCGCGGCGCCCAGGTAGTAGCCGACGAACGGCAAACCGTGATTTTTCGCCAGCCACGTGGCGATATACGGCGCCAGCGAAGCGCCGAAAATTCCCGCCAGGTTAAACGTCAGCGAACTCCCCGTGTAGCGAACCTGCGTCGGAAATAATTCCGACAGCAGCGTCCCCAGCGGACCGTACGTCAATCCCATCAGCGACATGCCCACAATCATCATCGCCGTCGCGCCCGCCGTGCCGGCCGAGAAAAGCGGCGCCAGAATCAGTCCAAACGCCCCGATCGCAACCGTCACCCAGAGTAGAGTCCTTCGCCGTCCGTGCTCGGCCAGCGCCGCTCCGATGGGTATGAACGCCGCGAAAAACAGAATGCCGAAAAGCTGGATCAGCAGGAATTTGTCGCGGCTGAAACCCAGCGCCGATGTTCCCCACGAGAGCGCGAACACGGTCATCAAATAAAACAGCACGAAGGTCGCCAGCGACGAGAGCGTCCCCACCAGCAGCGCCTTGGGATACGAGCCAAAAACCGCCAGCATCGGCACGCGCACTCGATGATCGCGGCTGAGTGCTTCGCGAAACACCGGCGTTTCCGAAATCGTCAGCCGCACGTACAAACCAATCAACACCAGCGCCGCGCTCGCCAGAAACGGGATGCGCCACCCGTAGGCGAAAAACTGCTCGTTCGTCAGTTGTTTCGAAAGAATCAGGAACACGCCGCCGGAAAAAAGAAACCCGATCGGCGCGCCGAGTTGCGGAAACATGCCATACCACGCGCGCCTTCCCGCCGGCGCATTTTCAATTGCCAGCAAAACGGCGCCGCCCCACTCGCCGCCCAGGCCCAGCCCCTGCCCGAACCGGCAGAGCGCCAGCAGCAGCGGCGCGGCGACCCCGATCGAAGCGTACGTCGGCAGAATGCCGATCGTCACCGTGGAAATTCCCATGGTCAGCAGAGCGGCAACGAGCGTCGCTTTGCGCCCAATCCGGTCGCCGAAGTGCCCGAAGATCGCCGAGCCAAACGGCCGCGCCACGAAAGCAATCGCAAACGTCGCCAGCGACGCCAGCGTCGCCGATGCTGGATCGGTTTTCGGAAAGAACAGCCGGGGAAAAACGAGTACCGCCGCCGTCGCGTATATATAAAAGTCGAAAAACTCGATTGTCGTCCCGATCATACTGGCGAACAGCACCTGCACCGGCCGGTTGATCGCTCGGCCGGATCCGGAGGAAACGGACGCCGTTTCGCCGGTTTCGGCCACCCTTGGCAGCTTGTCTTTCGCTTCGCTCAAAGTCCCGCGAGTGTACCTCAACGCCGCTCCTGCGAAAATACCCAACGGGGGTGCGTCTTTTCCGTACAAGAAAGTCTCGTCATGGCGTGATTGCCGTAGAATCGCTCCCGGGTCTATCCGGCATCCAATGGGCTTTAATTTCGACCGCATTGTTTCGTCTTGCCGGAGCGCCGTTCCATCGGGAGAGAATCGCCATGACCAAAAGTTTTGGCTCGCTGGTTTTCACGCCGCTCGTGAAACAGTTGCAGGAGCGCTACGGCAGCCGGCGTCAATACGAGAGACTGGAGGATTCCGACCGGTCCCGCCCGGGTCTGGGCCCCGAGGAATCGGAGTTCCTCGCAGATCGCGACACGTTTTACATGGCCACCGTCGGCGAGACGGGTTGGCCCTACATCCAGCATCGCGGCGGCCCGAGGGGATTTCTGAAAGTCATCGACGCAAACACCGTCGCGTTCGCCGATTTTCGCGGCAACAAGCAATACATCACCGCAGGCAGCCTGCTCAACGACAACCGGGTCGCTTTGATCTTCGTTGATTATCCAAAGCAGTTGCGGCTGAAAATTTTAGGCCGGGCGGAAATCTTCGAAGGCGACTCCGCCAAAGACTGGATCGGGAAAGTGGCTGATCCGGGATACAAGGCAGCGATCGAACGGGTGTTTGTAATTCATGTGGAAGCATTCGATTGGAATTGTCCGCAGCACATCACTCCGCGGTACACCGAAGACCAGATTCGAGAAATGCTGGGGCCGGCGGAAAAAAAGATGCAAGAGCTGCAAAACGAAAACGAACGCCTGAAGAAAGAAATCGCGTTGCTCAGCGCAAAGTCCTCGCCAAAGCGCCGCTAATCCCAGCGATCGGTCCGCCGCTAATTTCGAAAAGTTCGCCGGCTCCCCGTCGGGTCCACCGGCATCGATGCCGTCGTCCAGTCCAGGGTTTTCGGCTTACGGCCCACGCCGGCCACGTAGAGAGCGCCTTCCGTAACGCTATCGATTCCCAAATCGCGGTCGATTTTCGAATCGGCAATCGCCATGGTGCAAAACGGCGCGAGACCCAGCCACGTCGCCGTCAGGCAAAACGTTTGGCACAGATGCCCCGTCTCTGCCAGCACCACGCGATACGCGCGCGGGTAGCGGTATTTCCATTGCGTGCGCGTGAATACAGCGGTCATCACCACGAACGCGGCCGCATCGGAAAACCATCGCTGGCCCATCACATACTCCGACATGCGGTCGCGCGTCATTCCTCGCCGCAGCCGTTCGAGCCGGTGCCCGGTCGCATCGTAGTGATAAATTCCGGGCGACACGCCTTCCACATCGCGAGCGATTACGTACGCCTCAATCGGGTGCAGCGCGCCTCCTGACGGCGACGTCTTCACCGCAAATTTTCCGAGCGGCGGCACGGCAACCCACTCGCGCACTCCCCACGTCAATCCGAGCAGCGTACTCAGTTCGGCGTACGCGATTTTGCCTTTCGCGAATCGCCGCCACGTTCGCCTCGAAGTCAGCACGCTCGGAAAATCGCCCTGAGCGTCCGGCGGCAGCAGTTTTTTTTGCGCCGCTCGCGGATAGCGCTTCACGGGGACGGGCATGGCCCGCTCCCGCGTCAGCCCCTCCATGTATTGGCCCATCCGCAGCAGGTTTGCGTCAAAGGGGAGATCGCGTCCGGTGAAATGAAAAAATCCGGCCGCGGGATTCCACGCAGCCCATGAGGACATCGCGCCCTCCACTGCGTTCGGCTTTCGATCCGAACGCTGCAGCAGCGAATACCTCACCAGTTGCTGAATCGCCGCACGAAGGGAAGCCCGCGAATACTGCGGAAGGTGACGGAACAAATCCTGAGCGCCGCGCCAGTTGCTGAAGAAATGCAGGACCTCGGCCGCCAGGGGAGCCGCCGTGGCGCCTTTGCCGGTCGCATAATTTTCGAAGACCAGCCGCTCCGCGTCCCAATACGACACGAGCGACGGCGCCCGCCGGTAACGAACCTGCTTCGCTCTACGCATGCGCAACGATCGGAAATCGGCTGCCGCCAAAACGAGAGTCGCGCTTCACTTCGGTTTCGTTTCGAACCATTGCCCGAACGGTTTCGTCGGGTGCTTTCCCTTCGGGCAAAGATCCCGAATCAGCCCGTACGCTTTGTCCAGCACTTGCAGTTCCAGTTCAATTTTCTTCTGATCCGCGGGCATTACCTTCGGCTTCATTTTCCGAAGTTTTTTCTCCGCATTGCGAATGTCGTCGGCGATTTCGTGCAGCGTAAAAGAAATTTTGGCCATTGCAAATCTCCTCCCGCCGCGTTCCCGGTTCCTCGAAATCGCGCCGGAGCGCGTCGGCGTCCCGCGTCAGGCAACGAACCGCGTTACTTCGTCTTGGTCGTGAACGTCTGGCCGAAATGCGTGGCGGGCGGACGGCACACCACCCCGATGATGCCGTAGGACTTTTTCAGGCTGCGAAGATTCAGATCGATCTTCTTCTGGTCGGCCTTCGTGACCTTGCTTCGCAGCGCGCGCAGTTTCTTTTCCGCCTTCTGAATTTCTCTCGTGACGTTTTTCAGCGTGAAGTGAATCTTGCCCATTTTTATCTCCGTTTCCGGCGCATTGGAATTGCCTGCGATTGGAATTTTTGGGGGCCGGCGAGGTTCGACGATCGGGAACGCCGTGAGTGTAGTTTACGAGCCGGGGCCCGTCAAGAAAGATTGCTCCGCGCAACCGTCCGCCGCGCAAATTCCGCCGGAATGTTTACGGCGCCGCGCTTCCGCCGGTGCTCGCCGCCGTCGGCAGGCCGATCCGTTTTACCAGCGCCGCGAATCGCGGGTCGCTTCGCACGCTCGCAAAGCGCGGATGCACCGCAAGATTGATCAGCCGGACGGAGCGCTCGTCGTACGCTTTGTTCAGCCACTCGAACGTCGCATCCGTGTCGCCCAGGCCCACATACGCCACCGCGAGGTTGTAGGGAGACACGTATTGTTTCGCCGCCATCGAAAGCAGTTCATGCAAAATCGCCAGCGCCTCCGGCCTTTTTCCCGTCACCGCGTACGCGTTCGCCAGTTCGGCCTTAAACGAAGTCTCATTTCCCGAAAGCTTCAGCGCCTGCTCCAATTCCCGCAACGCGTTCCCGTCGTCCCGCTTCGCCAGATACGCTTGCCCCAAATATCCGTGCGCCACCGCGAAGCTGTGATCCATGGCGATCGTTTTTTGCGCCTCGGCGATGGCATCGTCGTATTTGCCGGCGATATACGAAACCCAGGAAAGGTTCGCGTTGATGATCAGCGATTTCGGATCCAGTTCCTGCGCCAGCTTGATTTCCGCAATCGCTTCGTCGCTTCGTCCGGCCGCGGCCAGCGCCAGCGCGTACCAGTGGTGGCTGTTCGCGTCGCCCGGATTCAACTGGACCGCCCGCTCGAATTCATCCAGCACGCCTGGCCATTCCAATCGATAAAGGCGAATGAATCCGAGTACCGCGTGCGCCGACGCCAGGCTGTCGTCCAGTTGCAACGCCTTCACCGCCATCGCTTCCGCTTCGGGCAGCACTTGCGACGTTGGAACGTCGGTGTAATCCGCCTCGAGCGATAGCGCCGTCGCCAGCCCCACATACGACGGCGCGTAGCTCGGGTCCAGTTGAATCGCCTGCCGGTATTCCGTCACGGCTTGCGTCACTGCTTCTCCGGTGCGCTTGCTCGCCAGATAATTTCCCTGCAGGTACGCGTCGTACGCCGCGGGAACCACCGTTCGCGTTTTGGCCAGTCGCTCGCGCTCCGGCTGCGTCAACTGAATTTGGATCTGCGTCACAATGTCGCGCGCCACGTCGCTCTGCAGCGCCAGAATATCCGTCACCGGACGTTCGTAGCTCCGCGCCCACAAATTTTGCCCGGTTTGCGGCTGCACCAATTCCGCCGAGATCCGCACGCGATCTCCCGATCGCAGCACCGATCCCTCCACCAGCGCGTCCACGCCCAATTCCTGCGCGATTTGCGCCGGATTTTCGTGCTTGTCCTTGTACTGCATCACCGACGTTCGCGAGATCACCCGTAATTTCTTAATTTGAGAAAGTTCCGTCGTCAGCGCGTCGCCCATCCCGTCGGCGAAATAATCCTGCTTCGGATCTCCCGTCAGATTTTCCATCGGCAGCACCGCCAGCGATTGGATCGACGCCGCTCCCACCGCCGCCGTCCCGTGCCACTTGCTCGCCGCCAGTTTCCACCCCACCGCCGCGACCACAAGCAACGCCGCCGCCGCAGCCGAAAGAATCGCCGCGCGGCGAAATCCGGTCTTCGGTCTCGTTTCCGGCCGCCCCATTTCCGGCGGTTGAATCGCGCTCGCCGGAATCACCGCTGAATTCGTGCGCAACGCTTCGAGCGCGGCCCGCACTTCGCTCGCGTGCTGGTACCGCTGCGCGGGCTCTTTCGCCAGGCAATGCTCGATCACCGCGCGCAGCCCGAGCGACACGTTTTCACGCAGCGGCGGCGGCGAATCGTGCAGAATCGTCGAACTCAATTCATACGAAGTCCTGCCGCGAAACGGCCGTTTCCCGTTCGCCATTTCATACAGCACCACCCCGATCGCCCAGATGTCGCTCCGCGCGTCGGCGGGTTCGCCGCGAAATAATTCCGGCGCCATGTAGTGCATCGTCCCCACGATCGCGCCTTCCGACGTCAGCGTGCTGATCGATTGCGTCTTCAGCGAAATCTCGCCGGCAGTCATGTGCTTCGCGAGCCCGAAATCCAGCACCTTCGGCCGCCCGCCCGGCATCACGATGATGTTCGGCGTCTTCAAATCCCGGTGAATCACACCGTGCTCGTGCGCGTGCGCCACGGCATCCGCGATCTGCTCGCCGTAGCGAATCACGGTCTCCGCCGGCAGCCCGCCTTCCGGAATCTGCTCGGCCAGCGACCGCCCGTTCACAAATTCCATCACGATGTAGCTCTTGCCGTCCGCCTCGCCCACGTCGTAAATCGTGCAAATGTTCGGATGGTTCAGCGCGGACGCCGTGCGCGCTTCGCGCAGCAGCATCGAACGGGCGTTGGCATCGTGATTCAGTTCGTCCGGCAGGAATTTCAGCGCAACGTCGCGGTTCAGGCGGTCGTCGTGAGCGCGATACACAACGCCCATTCCGCCCTCGCCAACTTTTTCGACGATTCGGTAATGAGAGACGCTCTGGTCGCTCACGAGTGGGGGCCGCTCAAGTCTGCATCTTAGGCCGCCGCAGAAACGCAAGTCAACGCCGAACCAGACACCCCGCCATGCCGCCTGAACTGCATGCAGCAAAACGAGATGCCCACGTTTCTATGATGAGTAAGACGAATCAGATGAATGAGATAAATAAGATGAATCAGATGAAAAAACCGCACGAAGGGAAGTGGTCGGGGCGAAAGGATTTGAACCTTCGACCTCCTGGTCCCGAACCAGGCGCGCTAGCCAGGCTGCGCTACGCCCCGAACTTGGAGTGAACACGGGAAACAACAGTTTAAGCTACGCAGCCAACATCCGCAACCTCTTCGCCCGCGATGCGTCACGACGTATTCCGCAATTTCGCGCAAACGCGCAGAGTCCGCTCGCCGTCAACGGTCGCCCCGACGGCGCTTAAACCGCCTTCGACTGCGCCTTCACCGTCTCCGGCAACGTCACCAGCCGCGCATCGGTAATCGACGGAATCTCGCGAATCTTGTCCACGATCTTCGCGTCCACTTTGCCGTCCAGCCGGACGAGCGCGATCGCATCGGCGCCCTGTTCCGGCTTGCTGCGGCCCAGCGCAAACGTCGCGATGTTCACGCCCAGGTTGCCGAGCGCCGTGCCGATTTTTCCGATCACGCCCGGCACGTCGCGGTTTCGGGTAATCAGCAGCGTCCCTTCGAGGGGAGCCTCCAGCTCGATGCCGTCGATCGCCAGCAGCCGGGCCGATCCGTCCTGCCCGACCGTTCCTTCGACGACCATTTCCGTGCCGCCGCTGGTCGCCGAAACTTCCAGCGTATTCGGGTAGCCGCGCTCGCGCCGCCGCGTCACTTCCTCCACCACCAGCCCGCGCGTTGCCGCTTCCTGCGCCGCATTCACCAGATTCGCCGGCTCTTCGAGCGACGAATTCATCAGCCCCATCAGCACCGAGCTGCGCACCACGTGCGAACCAATTTCCGCCGGCTCGCCCGCATAGCGAATCCGAATGTGCGTGAAGCTGGGAGACGCCGCAGCCTGCGCCAAAAATGATCCGATCCGGTCGCCCAACTCGAGATAAGGACCGAGCCGCTTATATTGATCCGGCGTCAGCGCCGGCATGTTTACCGCGTTGCGGATCAAGCCGTCGGAAAGATAGTCCTTCACCTGCTGCGCGATCAGCGTGCCGATTTCTTCCTGCGCCTCAGCGGTCGAACCTGCAATGTGCGGCGTGGCCACCACATTCGGCAGCCCGACCAGCGGCGAATTCTTCGGCGGCTCCACGGCAAACGTATCGAGGCCCGCCCCCGCAATCTGGCCGGACTTCAACGCCTCCGCCAGCGGCGTCTCATCGATCAATTCGCCGCGAGCGCAGTTGATGATTCGCGCGCCCTTCTTCATCTGCGCGATTGCCGCCGCGCTGATGATCTTTTCGGTCGCAGGGCTGAGCGCCGTGTGCAGCGAAATCACGTCCGCGCGTTTCAGCAAATCCTCGAGCGGAATCAACTCGACTTCCAATTCCTTCGCCGCCGCCGGAGTCACATACGGATCGTATGCCACCACTTTCATCTCAAAGCCCTTCGCCCGCCGCGCCACTTCCATTCCCACCCGGCCAAAACCGACCAGCCCGATCGTCTTGCCGCGCAGCTCCATCCCCGACGAAGACTTCTCCCATTTCCCCGCGTGAATTCCGGCGTTCGAGCTGGGAACCCCGCGCGCCAGCGCCAGCAGCAGCGCAAACGTATGTTCCGCGACGCTCACTGCGTTTCCGCCCGGGGTGTTCATCACCAGCACGCCGCGACGGGTTGCGGCGTCCATATTCACGTTGTCCACGCCCACGCCAGCGCGCCCAATCACCCGCAGTTTCTTGGCCTTTTCCAGCAGTTCGGGAGTCACTTTGGTCGCGCTGCGCACAATCAATCCGTCGGCATCCGCGATATCGGTCGCCAGAGTCGCGGCGGTGGGGATTACCACATCCCAGCCGGTATTCTTTAGGAGTGCAATGCCACGGTCGCTGATCTTGTCTGCAATTAGAATTTTCATGCCATAAAGCCTATCGGGTGCCTCCGGTCCTGTCAAATGCGCGTCCGGATGCCCGAAACCTCTGCTATTCTTGAGCGAAAGCGAGGGAAGCGAATGGGATATCTCGAACGGATTCAGACCGATCTAACCGCCGCCATGAAGGAGAAAGACGAGCTGCGCCTGAGCGTGCTGCGCATGGTCAAAAGCGCCCTCAAGCTCAAGGAAATCGATAAGATGCGGCCGCTCGACGACCTCGAATCTCTGCAAATCCTGCAAACCCTCGTCAAGCAGCGCAAGGAATCCATCGAGCAGTTCATCCAGGGCGGCCGCAAGGATCTCGCCGACAAGGAAGCCAGGGAAATCACCATCATCGAGCAGTATCTGCCCGCCGCCCCCAGTGACGAAGACATGGAGCGCGCCATCGCCGATGCCGTCAGCGAGACCGGTGCCGACTCCCTGAAGCAAATGGGCGCCGTAGTAAAAGCCGCCCGCGCCAAGCTGGAAGGCAAAGCCATCGACGGCAAAGCCCTAAGCGACAAAGTCCGCGAAACCCTGACTCCAAAGCCCTAGCCCGCCCGACGCTTGCTTCGTCAACTTTTTTGCCATCGTTCGACTTTGTAGCGCTGGGCTTCACGCCCGCCAGCCGTTGCCGTTGCCTTTGACTTCGCCTCTGTAGCGGCCGAACCGTCTCTCAGGTTCGGGCAGCCTTTGCCTCCGCCGTGGCACAGACGCGTGGCACAGACGCTCGCGTCTGTGTGCTCCCCATTTCCAATGGGGAGCAGGTTGAGCCATTGAAACACCCACCCAGACTCCCACCCCAGCCGCCCCACGCTTCCTTCGTCGATTTTTTTGCCATCGTTTGCCTTTGTAGCGGCGGGCTTCACGCCCGCCATCCGTTTCCGCGACTCTCGGCGTCCCGTAACCGGCACTCTCCCATTTCTTGACGATCTGTTTATAATATTGACATACCGGTACTACTATGTTATCATCAGTCGTACGTCAAAACGACGCACAGCGAGGCCGCAGTATGCAGGTTGCCCGACAACTTGGCTGCAACTCAGTTCCCAAAACGGGAATCGCACCCTCGCGCCTCACAAACCCCGTCTCGCATCGACGCAATTCCGCTGTTCTTTTCGCCTTCTCCGTGGACTCTGTGCGCCTTCCCTCTGTGCCCTCTGTGTTCAATGCTTTTGACTTCCGATCCGCCGCCCAAAACGCCCTTCCCAATATTAGAAACCAACGTAAACCACTGAAAACAAACGCCAATTCAATTTCTAATCGCAACTACTTTTGCGATTAGAAATGCGCGCATCGATGCCGAACCTAAAAGTTCGCGAAGTCCGAGTTCGTGAGGATGGGTTTCGGGTAGCCGTTCTTAGCCACCGCAATCATCGCGCGCCCCACTTGGCGCGTGGTCGTGATTTGCTTCGGCATCAGGCGCTGCAGAATCGGAACGATGGGCGAAAGCACAACATACAGCAGGCGATAGAGCTTGGTTTTCGACTGAATTCCATCCAGCGGACGGATAAATCCCGGACGAAAAATGTACGCCGCGCGAAATCCCATCCCAAGAATCGCATTTTCCGCCCGGCCCTTCACACGAGCCCACATCACGCGCCCTTTTTCCGTCGGGTCGGCTCCGGCACCGGATACAAAAACAAAACTCATCTCCGGATTTTGCCTCACCAGCACGCGAGCGGCAGCAACAGCAATGCCGTACGTGATTTTCGAATACGCCTCTTCGGACATTCCCGACGAAGCAATGCCCAAGCAAAAAAAACACGCGTCGAATCCGGTCAGTTCTGTGGCAATCGCGGAGAAATCCTGAAAATCGCCATGAACAATTTCACGCAGCTTCGGATCACTACGTCCAGACGGCGCTCGCACCACCGACACGATCTGCGTCACGTCCGGATCGCGCAAACACTCCAGCAGCACGCCCTGACCGACCATTCCCGTTGCGCCAAACAGAACGACTTTCATGGTGAGCCACCTCGTCGCGAATGCGGCGAAGCTCTAGGGTACGGCTTTGCGAAGGACGGCGCTGGATTTTTCGTCGGCATAAATGGCGCGCAGGAACTCGCGGACTTCGTCGAGCTTTTCCGTAGGAACATCGACGGCGGTGATTTCGTAGCTGCGCTTGTAATGAAGCACGTTGTCTTTCACGTGGACTTCGCTCTTGTACGTTCCCCACGGGCAGGAAGCGGAAACCGGTTCGGGCAATTCGTCCACCACGTAGCCGGCCGGAAGAGTGATGTCAAAAAGATCGTCCTGCCGTGTGGCTTCCGGGAATTCGATCGGATATTTCCTCTGTTTGTCGCTGAGGTTTACGCCCTTGTTGCCGAGCACCCGCGGCCGGACGATGAGCAAGTCTCCCGCGGATTTCGCGTAGGAAACGGCGGCAAACCGGTAATCGACCACCAGGCTGTCATCGTACTTTTCCAGGTTCACGATGCTCGAGTCTTTCAGCGAGACGTTCGACAGCGAGTTGCTCAGAAACTCCTCAACGATTTTTCCTCGTTCGTTCGGCGCCGTGCTCAGGTAACGCATGCGGGTATCCGTCGCCGGAGTGCCCCAGCGAATCTCGCGGACACTGCCCGCCAGGTTGCCGTCGGTGGATAAGGCAAGTGTTCCTGAACGCAGCAGGCGGTTGGTCGAAGCAGGAGCGAGAGGAACCTGAATCAACACACTCGCCGTGGGCGTGACCACCAGTGCGTAACTGGTCTGTTCGTACGGAGGAATCGCTCCCAGCGGCGTGTATTCGCTGGTGGGGTCGAAGAATAAAAGCTGGCCGAGTTTGGGATCATTGACCAAGGCCTGGAACAGGCCGGTCGGAACGCCATCGGGCAGCTTGATGGCCACGATCGAGTGGTTGAAGCGGGTGAGAGGAAAATCGGGCCGGACGAAGCCGCGTTCCGTGTCGATCAGCACGTTGTAGGACTCGACGCCGATTTCCGCAAGCATGGTGTTCAGAAGCGTGGCTTTGTCTTTGCAGTCGCCGTAGTGATGAGCGAGGACGTCGCCGGCGGAATGCGGTTGATATCCTCCGATGCCGATTTCGATGGCGGCGTAGCGAATGTCGCGCTGCGCGAAAGCGGCGAGTGCCTTGATTTTCGCCAGAGGATCGGTGAGGCCGGCGGTCAGTTCGGCGACCTTTTGCTTGATTTCGGGTGTGGCCACGCGGCGCGAGGAAAGCAGCCCTTCGTACCAGATGCCGATATCGTTCCACGAGCCGGTGGTTTTCGGACGGAGCGCGGGATCGCGGGGATAGAGTTTGACGATCATGTGGCCCGCGACGACAGGCCAGGGCGGCATTTCGGGCTCGACTTCGATCATGGGTACGTCGGTAACTTCCCACGAATAGGCGTTGGGCCCGGCGTTTTGTGGCTGCACTTCCGGGTGATTGCCCCACAGTGTTTTGTAATCCCAGCCTGGCGGAAGCTGAATCGAGAAGCGGGATTTGCGAACGGGAATGGTGTCTTGAAAATTCCAAAACACGTCAAAGATCTGCGGGCGCACTTTTTGGATGATTTCGTAGCCTACGAAATTGCCGGGCTCCGCCGCGATATAACGGAGGATTTTCATTTTGCGGTCGCTGAAGACTTCGAAGGAGGAGACGTTGGTTTCCAGCGCGTCTTTTTCCTTCAACTCGAACTCTTTGCCGTCTGCGGTGATCGTCCATGCCTTGAAGAACGAGATTTTGGTGTCGTTGTCGAAGTGCGCGGCGGCCATCTCGTATTCGCGGCGGGATTCGGGCCGGAGCAGCTTGTAAACCACACGGTAGTGGCGTTCGATGTCGCCGTTGTCTTTCACCGTGATCTGTTCGTCTTCGAAAAGGGTAACGGCGACAGCGTCCTTTGAGTATTCGGGTAGCGCGTCATGCGAGGCGGCGTGCATCCAGTCGGGAGCGGAATCGGCTCGGGCGCCGGGCGCGAAAGCTCCGCAGGCTGCGAGGGCGCATAAAAGCGCTGAAAGACAGGCGAGCCGCGAGAGGGAGTGGATTCGCATGCTAATTATTTTTGGCCGATTCGGCGCGTTGCAGCACGAGTTGCGTTTGGTCATCGGATTTCACGGTATTGAAAAAGGCGCGAAGCGCGCCGTAGTACTTCACGTCGAAAATGATGCCGTTGACCATGAACTCGCGCTTTACTTCGAGCGCGTCGCCCTGCTGCGCGACGGCGATGGAGTAACCGACGACCGGCGACGACTTGATTTCCTTGGCCGGAGGCAGCGTGCCGATTTTGAATCCGGCCGGGGCTGTGTAGTGAATCGAATCCGTTTCGATAAACGGGCAGCGGAAGTAGATCGCGTTCTTGCGCGTGGCGGAATCGAACGCGCGGGGAACGTCGGACTGGAAAATGGTGGCCGGAACAATCATGCGATGGCCCACAGCGCTGCCGAGGTCGGCCATTTTCAGCGTGCCCTCGATGTGAAGAGGCTCGGAGTTCTTATCCCAGTTGTCGATCTTGGTTATCTCGAAGGAGGCGCCGTTCGGAAGCCAGCCGTGGATTTTATCTTCGAGTTCTTTTTTTCGGCCGTTTTCGTCAGATTTTCGGAACTGCTCGCGGGTCGCGGCGCCTTCCATTCCTTTGAAGTCCACCGCGACAGTGCCGGCGGCCGAGCCTTCCTCGTCGAGGGTAACTTCGACGTGGCGCACGAGCGCGGAATCCGACGGTGCGGAAGCGGGCACGGTAACGATGTCCGCCGTCTTTCCGCTGACGCGAAGACCGCGTGTATCCGTTTCGTACCACGGCAGCACGCCGAAAGGATAGGCGGCCGAGGCGGGATCTAAGAAATATTCCTTATCGCCGGCCTTCACCCAAACGATGTTGGCGCCGAGCTGGCCCATGTCCTGCAGATTGGGAAGGAAAATGCTGGTTTCGCGCGGAGCGACCATCAACACGTTGGAACTGAATCCAGCGGTGCGGCAGAGGCCGACGAACAGGGCGTTGATGTCCGAGCCATAGCCGTAGCCGTGGTTCAAGACGTCTTCCACGCTGGAGGTTTTCTTGATGTTCTCTTTCTTGTCCTCTTTTTCAGACCGTTCGTCTTCCATACTCAGGTTGCGAATCTGCTGGACGCGAGCATAGATCTTGCGGACTTTCACTTCGGGTGGGTCGTTTGGATCGACGGTTTTGGCCAGATCTTTTTGAAGGGCGCCCTTCTTGTCGATGAAATGGTCGAATTCCCCGCTCAGCTTCCCATTCATCCGCGCCCAGTAGTGCTCGGTGGTTTCGTTGCCAGGATCGTCTTCGCTGCGGTAATAAAACTCAAGGCGCTGCTGGAGCGTGCGCTTGGGCGGCATATACGATTCCTCGGGGATGCCCGGAATGTCGTGCAGGACCAGTTTGTAAGCGCCGTGTTCCTTTTCGGGTTTGATTTCCGTCGCCCCGCCGTATTGGCGGAAGAAAAGCGGGTGATTATCCCAATCTGCGTTGAACGGTTGAAATGTGAAGTGGCCTTCGCGAGTATAGAGATCGCTCGTAAGAATCCATTCCTTGTCGTGCAGAAAGCCGGGTTTGAACTGGGTTCGATACCGGTACTCGATGATGCAGCCCGGCTCCACATCCGGAAGGGTAAATGTCTTGGCGAGATACCGGACGCCGGTGGCTTTGACGAGCGTTTTCTCGAATGGATTGCCCTGGAAATTGGCGATCGAGCCATCCGGCTTGATCGTGCGCGCGCGGACGTCTCTTACGTCGGACAATTCCTTGAAGAAAGGAATTTCGACGTCGCCCTGGCTGGCGCCTTCCTTCGTGAAGATTTTGATGCGGTAGTACTCGATGACGGAGACGCCATCCTTACTGGCCTGTCTTTCGTCCACGATACTTTCGCGATACAAGATCATGGCGTTCGCGCCGGGGCTGGCGGGATTGTCTTTCAGCGCAAGGTCGGCCGGATTGATGGGCTGCCAGTCGTCGCCGGCGGAGGCGGGGCGGGACAAAAGGGCTCCGAAGAATGCTGCGAGAACGATGAGACTGCAGACGAATCGCTGGGTTCGATTCATGGCAGACGGTGCCTCCGGGTTTATCTGTTTCCTTGTTCCGCTGTGCTACAAATTTGCAGGCGACGACGTCCGTGACGCCTTGGATCTCGAATATATGTATCCGGCAAGCCAAATTCTTAAGCAGTGAAGTGTTGGCAAAGCTACTCTCATGGTGGAGGCGTGTCAATGCCTTCCAGGCAACGTGTTCCGAAGGTGAATCCGCCGCGCCGATTGCCGCGCGGCGTCGTTTCTGCGACCCGGAAAGGTGCCGGATCGAGGCTCTTCGCGATCCATTCGCTTCCGGCGAGAGAGGGAATGCGGCTTGCGCGGGTGTGCGGGTGGTGTTAACTTGCGCCGTTTGCAGGCGGTTGGACTGAGGAGACTCGATGGCGACGAAACAGTGGAGTTCGACGGCACCTCCGGGAGAATTTCGGCCGTACGTGGATGCGGAGGAGACCGTCGCCGAATTCAGCATGCGCGCCGTAATTCTGGGATCGCTGTTCGGGATTCTGTTCGGCGCGGTGTCTGTGTATGTGGGTCTACGCGCCGGGCTGACGGTATCGGCGTCGATTCCGATCGCGGTGCTGTCGATCAGCATCCTGCGCGCGTTTGGGCGATCGACGATCCTCGAAAACAACATCGTGCAGACGACCGGATCGGCGGGCGAGTCTGTGGCAGCAGGCGTGATTTTTTCAATTCCGGCGCTGATCTTTTTGGGGTTTTCGCTGAACGCGGAATACTGGCGAATCTTTTTTCTGGCGCTCATGGGCGGATGGCTGGGCGTGCTGTTCATGATTCCGCTGCGCCGGCAGTTGATCGTGAAAGAGCACGGCAACCTGACGTTTCCGGAAGGGACGGCATGCGCGGACGTGCTGGTGGCGGGCGAGCGCGGCGGATCCTTCGCGGGGCGCGTGTTTTTGGGCTTGGGGATCGGCGGAATTTATACCTTCGCCATGAAGACGATGGGGATGTGGCCGGAGCAGCCGGACTACCAGCCGAAGTGGCTGCCGGGGGCGTCGTTCCGCGCGAACATCACGTCTGAGTATTTGGGAGTGGGATACATCATCGGGCCGCGCGTTTCGGGGACGCTGTTTGCGGGCGGCGTGATTTCCTGGCTGGTGATTATGCCGGCGATCAAATTTTTCGGATCGCTTTCGGGAAACGTGGCGCTGTATCCATCGACGATTCCGATTGGTCAGATGTCGCCGCAGGATTTGTGGGGCAGCTATATCCGTCCGATGGGCGCGGGAGCGGTGGCGGCGTCCGGATTGATTACGCTGGTGAAAACGCTACCGACGATTTATTCGGCGCTGGTCGCTGGGATTGGAGACATTCGCGCGAAGCAAGGAGCGCTGACGGATGTGAAGCGGACGGAACGCGACATGTCGATGCGCGTGGTGGTGATTGGCTCTGCGGTGATTGTGGCGATGATGTGGGCGCTGCTGAAATTCAAGCCGATACCGGGAGCGATGACCAGCGGATTCTCGGATTTTCTGGCGGCGATTTTCGTGGTGGTGTTTGGATTTTTGTTCGTAACCGTGGCTTCGCGAATCAGCGGACTGATTGGAAACTCGTCGAATCCGATCAGCGGAATGACGATTGCGACGCTCATGGCCACGTGTGCGGTCTTTCTGGTGATCCACTGGACTTCGACGGCGCACCAAGTGCTGGCGTTGACGATCGGCGGAGTGGTTTGCATCGCGTCGGCGATTGCAGGCGCGACATCGCAGGATTTGAAGACCGGTTACCTGGTGGGCGCAACTCCGTACTGGCAGCAGGTGGCGCTGGTGATTGGCGTAATGGTTTCGTCGTTTGCGATTGGCGGGACGCTGATCCTGATGAACATCGGCCTCGCGAAATATAAGCCGGTGCAGATTGCGCTCGACATCGATCATCTGAATGCGGGCGTGGACGTACAGGAGCACGACTACGTCTATGAAGGGAAAACCTACACGCTGGTGAATGCGCTGGGATCGCACGAAATTCCGGACGGAAAATATTTGTACGATCCGGCGACGAAAGAGATTGAGGTGCAGTGGGTGCAGGGAATCGGCAGCGATCAGGCGGCGGCGCCGCAAGCGCGGCTGATGGCCACGGTGATCAGCGGGATTTTGAACCAGCGGCTGCCGTGGCGATTGGTTTTTCTGGGCGTGTTTCTGGTGATCGCGATCGAACTTCTCGGGGTGCGCTCGCTGCCGTTTGCGGTGGGATCGTATTTATCGATTGCGACTACGATGGCGATGTTTGCCGGTGGCCTGGTGCGGTGGCTGGCCGAGCAAGGTGTGGAAAAGAAGAGCGACGCGGAGAATGAAGTAAGTCCGGGATCGCTCTACGCGAGTGGATTGATTGCCGCGGGCGGCGTGTTTGGGCTGTTGGCGATTGTGTTTACGTTGCTGCAGGATCCGATTTTGAGCACGAAGGTGCCGCACTGGCTGGCGGCAATCCTGCATTTGCCGTGGCCGGCGGGGATGTTTGCGCTGGGAGACAAGATGCCGGGGTTTAGTCACTCGTACACCGTGGCCGTGGTTTTGTTTGTGCTGCTGGCGATTTCGTTGTTTGTGTCGGCGCGGAAGAGGTTGAACAACTGACGCGATTCGTCGGAAGACAAAATAAAGGCAAAGGCGAGAACAGTAACACAGAGAACACAGAGTCGAAGGCGAGAGAGCAAGGAGACAGCGGAGCGAATACGGCGGCGTTACTGGATTGTGACTTGGGTGAAGCCGAAGCCGTTCAGTAGGGATTTGATCGTTGATTGGGCGTTTTGATCCGCGGTTTTGAGGATGCCGTCTTGCGTGGCCGCTTCGAGGAGCTGGCGCTCGGCTTCTTGGCGAACTTCGGATTCGAGATTGGGATCCGGCGAAGTGAACAGTCCGGTTTCGCGGGAATAGACGCGGGTTCTTGAATTGTCGAGAGTGGGGCTGAAAATTTCGGCTTGCGGCAGATGGATGGAAATTTCCTGGCCGTGAACAGCCACGTCGCTCGGTTGAATCTTTCCTAAATCAATTCCTCCTACAACTTCGCCGTGAACGACCAGCAGCAGTTTATCTCCCGCCAAAAATTGCGGCAGGATGGGATTCGCGTGTTCGCCGGAAATGATCTTGTCCATGGTATAGCGGACGGTTTCAAGCCGCTGAAGCTGCTGGATCTGGCGAACGACGGTGGGCTGATCGACGCGGATGGTGGTGCGTCCGCCGCGCGCCAGGGAGAAAAGGTCGAGCAGGTGAACGCCGGCGAAAAGCCAGACGGCGAGAGCCAGGCCGGCGAGCGTGATCAAAATTCCCAGAAAGGCGCCGACCAGGCCGGAGAAGCGCCGATTTGTGGCTGCCGGCGGAATGGACGGCGAAGAAGTGGATGACATCGTGGAGGTAGTGTAGCGCAGGTCTTTGACTCAAGCGGACGGAGTCTTTAGACTATCGGTTGTGAGTTCCTACTCGCGCGGATTCGGCAATTACCGGTTCGACATCAGCGGATACTTTCCGCGAGCGATCAAGATCATTTGCATCGCGTGCGTAGCAGTTTTCACGGTGCAGATGCTGGCGTTGTTCGTGGGCCATGCGCCGGCGTGGAACTACATCGTCGGGTGGCTGGGGCTTTCGCCGAACGCCGTCGTCCACGGATTTGTCTGGCAGCTTTTCACCTACCTGTTCCTGCACCAAAATATTCCGCACATTCTTTTCAACCTGTTGTACCTAGCCATGTTTGGCGCAGCGCTGGAGCACACCTGGGGCGCGAAGAAATTCGCAATCTATTATTTTATTTGTGGAGTGGGCGCCGGGCTGATTGAAGTGGGCGTGAAGGAACTGCTGTTCAAGCTGGGGCACGCCAGTCCGGAGTCGTTGTTGATCCCGACGATCGGCGCGTCCGGCGCGATCTACGGCGTGCTACTGGCAGTGGCGATGGTGATGCCGCACCGCCAGGTGTACTTGTTTCCGCTGCCGGTGACGATCTCCATGCGGGTTCTGGTGATCGTGCTGGGGGCGATCGAATTTTTCGGAACGATCGGCGCGACCGACAATGTGAGCCACCTGTGCCATCTGGGCGGGATGCTGGTGGGCTACATCTATATACGGCGCGGATCGTACATGTACGGGTCGAGGAATTTTTACTCGGATTGGCAGCGGAAGCGGCTGAAGAAGAAGTTCGAGGTGTATGTAAAGGACCGGCAGGACAAGCCGCCGTCCAGGCCCGCGGATTGGATGAATTGAGAGTTGAGCAGCGGGAATAGGCAGGGCTGGAATCCAGACTCGCACCCTTTGCTGCGCGAAGAGCGCGGCGCCCGGAACTTCAAAACAAAGCCGCGCGGACGTCAGCCGCCGATGCGTATCAGGCGCATCAGATTCGTCGTGCCGCTGGTGGCAAGCGGAGTACCGGCGACCAGACCGATTACGTCGCCCTTCTTTACCAAACCTTCTTCAAGCAGTCTGGCTTCCGCGGTTTTCGTGAGCAAATCAAAATCGGTGAAGCGCTGGATGCGGCGAGGCTGAACTCCCCAGAAAAGACCGAGGCGGCGGCGCGTCTCGCGGACGGCGGAAAACGCGATGATCGGCGAGCGCGGGCGGTATTTCGAGACGAGCCCGGCGGACGAACCGGTCTCGGTGAAGACGGCGACGACCTTCAGTCGCAGTTCCTCGGCGGCGTGGCAGATGGCTTCGGCGATAGCTTCATTGATTTGCAGATTGCCGGTGCGATCGGGGCGCGGAAGTGCGGTGACGCTTGCTTCGGCTTCCAGAATGATGCGGTCCATCATGCTGACGGCTTCGATCGGGTAGAGTCCCGCAGCGGTTTCGCCGGAAAGCATCAGCGCGTCGCTGCCGTCGAAGATGGCGTTGGCTACGTCCGAAGCCTCGGCGCGCGTGGGCCGGGGATTCTTTTCCATCGAGTCGAGCATTTGCGTCGCGGTGATGACCGGAACGAGAGCATTGCGCGCCTTCAGAATGATTTTCTTTTGCACGACGGGAACTTTTTCGGGGTTCATCTCGACGCCCAAGTCACCGCGAGCGACCATCACACCGTCGGCGACTTCCAGTATTTCGTCGAGGTTTTCGATGGCTTCGGGTTTTTCGAGCTTGGCGATCACCGGAGTATTTTTCCCGGCGGCGGCGATGGCTTTTTTCGCGGCGCGAACGTCAGCGGCGGTGCGAACAAAGCTGAGCGCGATGTAATTGGCGCCGATGGCCAGCGCGGAGACGAGATCTTTGCGATCCTTTGGCGTGAGCGACGGAATCTTCAGCTTTATGCCGGGGAGATTGATCCCTTGGTGCTGGCCGAGACGACCGCCGTTTTCGACCTGAGTGACGACTTCGTAAGCGCCGGTGGAAAGGACGCGCAAGGAAATCTGGCCATCGCTGAGGAGAATGCGATCGCCCTTGGCGACGGATGCGGGGAGCTGCGTGAAGGTGGTGCTGACGCCGTTGGCCGTGCCGACGATGGTTTTCGTCGTGATGGTAAATTTCTGGCCGAATCGGAGATGAACGCCCTGCGGGGTAACGAGCGCGCCGGTGCGAATCTTGGGGCCTTGCAGGTCGGCCAGCACGGAGATCGGCTTTTCGCGCAGTTTCGAGGCGCGGCGAAGATGCGCGACCAGCCTGGCACGGTCTTCATTCGATCCGTGGGAGAAATTCAAACGGGCAACGTCCATTCCCGCCCGAATGAGTTTGTCGATCATCTCGTAGGAAGAGCTGGAAGGGCCGAGGGTGCAGACGATTTTTGCGCGGCGGACTGGTTTCACGATTATTGGGTCACCGAGAAGTCACTCACGATTGTATAAAGAAATTGGACGCCTTTGTTGAAAGAATCGACGGGAATTTGTTCGTTGTCGGAATGCATGCGCTGATAGTCGGATTCGAGCAAAGGAAAGGGAATCACGCCGTAGGCCTGAACCGAGCGCATGCGGAGACGATCGGAATCGGTGGCCCAGGGCGACATCATGGGAATGGCGGCGGCGCCGGGGAACGTTTGGCTGGTGGCTTTGACGATGGCCTGGTAGAAGTCGCTGTTGAGCGAAGAATTCGGCGAAGCTTCGCGATAACCGGGCTGAATTTCGAAACGGATCTGCGGATCGGCGACGAGTTTGGTGAGAGTGGCGAGCAAGTCGTTGATCTGGTTGCCGGGAATCTGGCGGATGTTGATCGTGCTGCGAGCTTCGGACGGGATCACGTTGGCGCGGATGCCGGCCTCTAGCATGGTTGGCGTGATGGTGTCGCGCAGCACGGCGTTCCAGAACGGATTCTGATTGGAAAGATAGCGAGCGGCGTGTTCGCCGCGGTCGGGCGATTCGAGCGATTGCATCCATTTTGCAGTTTCCGCATCTTCGGTGGCGGCGAGGCCTTCGAAATAGCCGCGTGTAACCGCGGTGAACTGCACGGGCGCTTCGTACGCGCCGATTTTAGCCAGCGCCGCGGCCAGATGCACGACGGCATTATTTTTCGAGGGCATTGAGGCGTGGCCGGCGATGCCGGTGGCGATCACGTCCACGTTCGTGGCGACCTTTTCGGCGGCCTGAATGCCGACGTATTGCACTTTGCCGTCCTTCTGCACGGTTTCGCCGCCTTCGTTGATCGAGAACCCGCAGGCGATTTTGTCCCAGTGCTGCTCGACGGCGAGTTTCATGCCGTCTTCGCCGCCCGCTTCTTCGTCGCTTTCGGCAAAGAAAATTACGTCGCGGTTCAGGTGTGCGCCGGTGCGCTTCAGCGCGACAAACGCGGCGAGATTGGCGACGAGCGGACCTTTGTCGTCGAGAACCCCACGGCCATAAATTTCGCCATCTTTCACGATGCCGCCGAATGGATCGACGCTCCATTTCGATTTGTCCACGCCGACCACGTCGAGATGGGCCATCAGCAGCAGGGCGCGGGAAGGATCGGGAACGGCGCTCGCGGAAAGGCGAGCGACGAGGAAGCCGCGGCCCGGGGTGCTTTCAAAAATTTCGGACGGGATGCCGTTTTTCTGCAGAATGTCGGCGATATATTTCGCGGCGACGAGTTCGTTGCCAGGAGGGTTTGAGGTATTGATGCGTACCAGACCTTGCAGCCATGCGAGCGCTTCGCCCTGCAATTCGAATACGGCGGAGCTGGCGGAGACGGGAGCTTGCGGGGCCTGGGCCGGCGGGGCGGCGTGCGCTGCGGCGTGCGCTGCGGATTGCGCGCGACCTTGCGAGGTAGCCAATAGAAACGTGGCAAGCAGCAACGAGCAGAACAAACCGCGCGAGCGCGCCATTCGGATGATGTCCTCCGGAGATTGATTTCGGTACCGCGGCCCAGGAACGTCACATACTATCATGCGGATTCGCGGACGCTCAGACAGGCCGGCGGAGTGTTCCAAGCCGCAACTGCTTTGGCGCCGCGCGGCGGCGATGTAATCGGGCGTTGACCATCCCTTCGCGGTAGGGCAGCATCGAAGTTCGGATGAGCGCAGGTCCGTGCAAATGGAACGAGTGAGGAGCGGGACGCGGCGATGCAACTGAAAATGGGATTTCGAGCGGTATTGATGGCGGTGTTGATCGCGGCGCTGGGGATTCCGCCGAGCGCGATGAAGTCGTTCGCTGCTCAGCAGGAAGGGCCGGTGAAGCCGAATCCGTCGCAGGCTCCGGCGCCGGCAAAACCTCCGACCGGCCAGCAGCAGCCGGCGCAGGCCGGCCAAGCCCAGGCGCAAGCGCCGACGACCTCCATTTCGGTGCAGTCGAATGTGGTGAATTTGGACGTGGTGGTGACGGACTACGACGGGAACATTATTCAGGGATTGCAGAAACAGAACTTTCGCGTGCTCGACGAGAACCAGCCGCAACAGATTTCAAACTTTGCGCCAAGCGAAGCGCCGATCACCATCGTGGTGCTGATGGAATTCAGCAAGCTGCTGGGCGGATACTTCGGATATAAGGCGAAAAATTGGGCGTATGGCTTCCTGAGCCATTTGAACGCGAAGGATTGGGTGGCGTTCAAGACATTTGACCTGCGCACGAATATTCTGGTGGACTTCACGCAGAACAAACAGGAAGTGGCGCAGGCGGTGGCGGGACTCTATTTTCCGGATTTCAGCGAAGCGAATTTGTTTGACGCGATTCTGGAGACGATGGACCAGCTGCGCGACGTGAAGGGCAAGAAGTCGATCCTGGTGATCGCGACGGGGTTCGATACGTTCAGCAAGCACACGCTCGACCAGACGCTCAAGCGCGTGAAAGAAACGGATGTGACGATTTTCTGCGTCGGCATGGCCGAAGAAGTGGAATTGTACGGACGCGGTTCGCACATTGATTATCTGCAGGCGAAGAATCAGATGAACACGTTCGCGGAAATGACGGGCGGCTATGCCTGGTTCCCGCGATTCGAAGGGGAGATGCCGGAAATTTTCAACTCCGTAGCGACGTTTCTGCGGAGCCAGTACACGATTGGTTTCACGCCCAATGAGGCTGCCGACGGGAAGTACCACAAGGTGAAAGTGGAAGCGCTCGACAACGATGGGAATCCGTTGACGACCGAAGACAAGAAGGGCAAACACAAGAAAGTGAACGTGTACACACGGCAGGGCTACAGTTCGCCGAAGCCGGGAGTGAACAACTAGAAATTTTCAGGTGGTTTACATCGGGAGGGGCAACGCACATCGCGTTGCCCCTTTTTTATTTTCGGATGCGCCGCAAATCGCGTCCGGTCATTTCGGGCGGTTCTTTCACCTCCAAAACTCCCAGCAATGTCGGCGCGATGTCGCGGAGAGATCCGCCCGGACTGAGTTCGGTGCGGCCATCTTCGGTGATCAGTATGAAGGGAACGGGATTGGTGGTGTGGTAGGTGTGCGGACTGCCGGTAACCGGATCGAGCATCGTTTCGGCGTTGCCGTGGTCGGCTGTAATAATCCACGCGCCGCCGCGCGGTTTGAGCGCCTGATAAATGCGGCCGAGGCATTCATCCACGGTTTCGACGGCTTTGATGGTGGGCTCGAGCTTTCCGGAATGGCCAACCATATCGGCATTGGCGAAGTTCATCACGATGGCGTCGAAATCGCCTTTTTCGATGGCGTGGACGACGGTATCGGCGACGCCGGCGGCGGACATTTCAGGTTTCAGATCGTATGTGGGAACTTTGGGCGAGGGAACCATCACGCGCTCTTCGCCGGCGAATGGCTTTTCGATGCCGCCGTTGAAGAAGTAGGTGACGTGCGCGTATTTTTCGGATTCGGCGACGCGGAGATTTTTGAACTCGAGCTCGGTGAAGACGTTGGCAAGGATGTGCTCGAGTTTTTCGGGCGCGATCAGGTAGCGAAGCCAGGGCCACGCTTTGTCGTACTGCGTCATGCCCAGGAACAGCAGGTTGCGGGGACGCGCGGGATCGGCGAATTCCCGGAAGTCGGGATCGACGAGGGCGCGAGTGAGCTCGCGGGCGCGGTCGGCGCGGTAGTTATAGAAGATGACGGCATCGTTGTCACGAATGACGGCGCGGGGCTCGGAGGATTTTCCGTCGGCAGCGCTATGGGTGATGACCGCTGGGACGATGAATTCGTCGGTGACGCCTTTTTCGTAGTTGGCGCGGACGGCGGCGACAGGATCGGCGAAGCCCGCCTCGGCCCTGGCGTGAACGACGGCGCGATACGCGCGCTCGACCCGCTCCCAGCGATTGTCGCGGTCCATCGCGTAGTAGCGGCCGGAAACGGTGGCGATCTGGCCGACGCCGTACTCGCGAATCTTCTGTTCGAGCTGGCGAATGAAATCGATGCCGCTGTCGGGCGGTGTGTCGCGGCCGTCCAGGAAGCAGTGAATGAAAACGCGCTCGACTTTCATTTCGCGTGCCATGCGAAGAATCGCGAAGAGATGCTCGATGTGGGAGTGAACGCCTCCGTCGCTGACGAGACCCATGATGTGGAGTTGGTGCTGGCGCCCGCGGTCCATCGCTTCGACGAGAAGCGGCTGGCGAGCAAATTCGCCGCTGGCGATCAGGGAATCGATGCGGGTCATATCCATTTGAACGATTCGTCCGGCGCCGATATTCAGGTGGCCGACTTCGCTGTTTCCCATCTGGCCTTCGGGGAGGCCGACGGACGGGCCCGATGTTTGAATCAGCGTATTGGGAAATTCTTTGAGCAGGCGATCGTAGGTAGGTTTACGCGCGAGCGCGATCGCGTTGCCTTCGATTTGCGGGCGGTATCCCCAGCCGTCGAGAACGGTGAGGACGATGGGTTTTGGACGTTTTGAATTGGATGCCATGCGCGCGGAACAGAATACAACAAGGGTGAACTCGGTGCGAAGTCCTCGCATCCACTTCGCGTCTGAACATACGTCGAGCAGGTACGCGAGCGGATTGCGAAAAATACAAGCTTCACACGGCCAAGGCTTTGCGGCCGGGGAACCGGGCGGCAGGGCCGAGGGCTTCTTCGATGCGGAGAAGCTGGTTGTACTTGGCGATGCGGTCGGTGCGGGAGGCCGAGCCGGTCTTGATCTGACCGCAGCCCATGGCGACGACGAAATCGGCGAGGAAGGTGTCTTCGGTTTCTCCGGAACGGTGCGAGACGATGGCGGCGTATTTTGCTTTGCGAGCCATTTCTACGGCTTCGATGGTTTCGCTGACGCTGCCGATCTGGTTGAGCTTAATCAGGATGGCGTTGGCGATTCCTTCGGCAATGCCGCGCGCGAAGATTTTCGGATTGGTGACGAAGGCATCGTCGCCGACGAGCTGAATTTTTCTTCCCAGTTTTTGCGTGGCGAGTTTCCAGCCGTCCCAATCGTCTTCCGCGAGGCCGTCTTCGATGGAAACGATGGGATATTGCTTCACCCAGTTATCCCAGTACTCGACCATCTGCTCGGAGCTGCGCTCCGATTTGTCGGATTTCTTGAACACATATTTTTTCTTATCTCTGTCATAGAACTCGCTGGAGGCGGGATCGAGAGCAATGGCAATCTGTTCGCCCGGTTTGTATCCGGCGGCGGTGATGGCTTCGAGGACGCGTTCGACGGCCTCGTCGTTGGATTTGAGGTTGGGCGCGAAACCGCCTTCATCACCCACAGAGGTGGAGTAGCCGTTTTTCTTCAGCACGTTTTTCAGATTGTGAAAGACTTCGACGCCCCAGCGAAGCGCTTCGTGAAAGTTCGGCGCGCCTACGGGCATGACCATGAATTCCTGCAAGTCCACGGAATTGTCGGCATGTGCGCCGCCATTGATGATGTTCATCATGGGAACGGGAAGCAGATCGCCGGATGGATCGCTTGAGTAGCGCGCAAGATATTTGTAAAGGGGCTGGCCGATTTGGGCGGCAGCCGCGCGGGCGGCAGCCATGGAGACGGCCAAGATTGCATTCGCGCCAAAATTGGATTTGTTGGGCGTGCCATCGGCGTCGATCATCTTTTTGTCGAGAGCGTGCTGGTCGGCAGCGTCGAGTCCGATGACAGCTTTCGAGATTTCGTTGTTGATGTGTCCGACGGCTTTCAGGACGCCTTTGCCCAGGTAGCGGGATTTATCGCCGTCGCGCAGTTCAATGGCTTCGTGCTCGCCGGTGGAAGCGCCGGAAGGGACGGCGCCGCGGCCCATGGCGCCGCCTTCGAGGTGAACGTCGGCTTCGACCGTGGGATTGCCGCGCGAGTCGATGATTTCACGGCCGTGAATGCGGATGATCTTTGCGGACATTCTTCCCCCTCGAATGACGGAACGCCAGTAAGAGCGACAAACATCCTAAGCTGTTGGGCTGGGTCGATTCAAGAGCGGGAGAAGCTTGCGTCCGCGAGCGCGCATGGCGGCGGTGCCGATTTCGGCGAGCTCCACGATGACCGGGACGATTTGTGATTTCAGTTCGGGGTGTATCCGTGCGAGATCGGCGAGGCCTTGCATGGCGTGGGTTTTGAAGATGCTGCTGCGGTCGCGGAGATAGTCGAACAGGATGTCAACGGCAGCGGCGCGTTCGCGAGTGGTGAGTGAAAGGCGCGGGAGCAGGAGCGCGAGATGCCACCGCACTTCGATTTGGGTTTCGCGGGCGGCAAGAGCGAGAAGTTGTCGTTTGTAAGGCGCGAGCAGATCGGGGCGGGCAACGGTGATTTTTTCGATGGCGTCGGCGGCGCGCATGCGGATGACCGGATCGACAGTCGCGATTCCTTCGAAGAGAGAAGGAAATTTGAACGGAGACGAGAGTATTTCGGCCGCGACTGCGTTGGCTCGGCCGAGTGAAGTGCGTTTGCCGCCGGAAAGTTTTTTCAGGATCGCGTTCACGATTTTTTCAGAAGAGTTAACGAGCGGCTGAAATCGACGGAAACTCGGCCGTTGGGCTGCGCGGCCAACAGGCGAGATTCGAGATCGCGCCAGTAGGATTCGGGATCGGCCAGGGAACGGGCGTATGCGTTGCCGTGCGAGGTGCATCGGCAATAGCCGGCATATTCAGCGACGGTCAGGGTACGAACGTCCGTGACCGAGGAATCTTCGATGATTCTCATTTGCGGGTGGCTGCGGAGGACATCCTCGGGCAGTTGCTTTTTTGTGCGCGGATCGCGAAAGGCCGTCCATCGTTCCTCGAACTCGCGATCGATGATCCGGCGAGCGGGACCGTCCGGCGGGCAAAAACCTCCGGCGACCACGGCGAAGATTCCCGCCGGGCGCAGCCATCCGGTGACGCGCGAGAGGACGACGGCTGGATCCATCCAGTGCAGCGCGTGGCCGACGGTGACTAAATCGACGCTGGAAAGTGCGAAGACGATTTCCTCGGCGGTGCCGATCCGAACCAGGATGCGGGGCTCGAGGCTGCTGAGTTTTTCGGCCATCGCCAGATCCGGTTCGACGCCGATGATTTCCTTGAAATCCGTCAGGAATCCGCGAGCGAGTTTGCCGGTACCGATGCCGAGATCGACGAGCCTCTGGCGAGGCGGGGAGACGGCGGCGACGATGCGGCGGAAAATTTCGGCGGGATAGTCCGGCCGGAAACGGTCGTAGGCATCGACAATCTGGCCGAAGTTCCTGCCGAGGTCGATTTCCGCGCGCTCGGCCAAGGCGCTACTCCGGTTCTTCGATCATCGATTCGGGGCGAACCACCACAACCACGCCGCCATCGGAGACGGCGTAGCGGGCTTTGTCGGCGTCGCGGTCGTAGCCGATGATGGTGCCTTCGGGAAGATTGACGTGGCGGTCGATGATGGCGCGGCGAATTTTGCAGTGCCTGCCGATGTTCACGTGATTGAAGAAAATGCAGTCCTGCACGTCGGCGTAGCTGTTGATGCGGACGTCGAGACCGAGGACGGATTTTTCCACGCGGCCTCCGGAGATGATGGAGCCGCCGCCGACAATGGAGTCCACGGCGTAGCCCTTTCTTTCCGGATCGGCGAAGACGAATTTCGCGGGCGGATATTGCTGTTGCCAGGTGTGAAGCGGCCAGGTCTTATCGTACAGATTGAAGACCGGCGTCACCGAGACTAGGTCCATGTTCGCTTCATGGTAGGCGTCCACGGTGCCGACGTCGCGCCAGTACGCCTGTTCTTTTTTATTTTCGTCCTGGAAGTTGTAAGCGAAGACGCGGTGCTTGTCGATGATTTTGGGAATGATGTCTTTGCCAAAATCGTGCGAGGAGTTTGGATCCTCGGCGTCGGCGATGAGCATGGGCAGCAGAAGCTGGGTATTGAAGATATAGACGCCCATCGACGCATTGCATTTTTCGGGATTCGTGGTGGAGCGCTTGGGCTCGGCAGGCTTTTCCTCAAAGCCAACGATGCGCCAGTCCTTGTCGGTTTCGATGACGCCAAACTGGCGAGCGGCGCGGTGGACGTCCACTTCGAAAGTGGCGACGGTGACGTCGGCGCCGGCGTCCACGTGCTGCGCGAGCATTCGCTGGTAGTCCATTTTGTAAATGTGATCGCCGGACAAAATGAACACGTAGCTCGATTGTTCAGAGCCAATGGAATAAATGTTCTGGTAAACAGCGTCGGCCGTGCCCTGATACCAGTGCTGCGAGACGCGCATCTGCGGGGCGAGGACTTCGATGAATTCGCCATGGCCGACGATGGACGTCCATCCGCGACGCACGTGGCGATTTAAGCTGAGCGCTTTGTACTGCGTCACGACGAAGACGCGGCGGAGCTCACTATTCAGGCAATTTGACAGGGTGATGTCGATAATTCGATAGATCCCGCCGAAGGGCACCGCGGGCTTCGCCCGGTCGCGCGTCAAAGGCCAGAGCCGCTCGCCTTGACCGCCCGCCAAAAGAACTGCGATTGCCTTGCGCATCATCGGAACGGCCATAGACGCGACTCCCCTGGGAAGCGTCGAATTTACCGTGAGCATTCTAGCAGCATTGCCAGGGGGAAGCACCGGCGCGTGGGGGAAGGAGAAACCGGATATCGCGTCCAACGTTTGTCAAAGCCAGGGGAGAATTGGTTCTCATATAGACTGATTTACGTATATTAATTAGGAGGTAACATAACGGGGAATTTGCGAAATTTCCAATTAATGCCTTGACTTGAGGTCAAACGGGCGATAAAAGTTGCACATTGCTGGTTCAGGTGTGGACCAGATACACTGAAGCGTACCCATCAGTGCGACCAAACATCCAACGGGGAACGGGGGTGAATACGCGTGGCAGAAGTTGTCATCCAAGAGGGCGAATCTCTGGAAAATGCACTGCGACGATTTAAAAGGAAGGTCCAGTCGGAGGACATTATTAAAGAGATCAAAAAGCATAGCTACTACATGAAACCGGGTGAAAAGCGGCGTGCCAAAGAGGCTCTCTCGCGTAAGCGACTCCGGAAAAAGCAACGGCGTGAACAAGACTAAGGTCCCAGTCATTTGGGCCCATTCAAATGGTTTTGTGCCAGCCGGTAACGAGCAAGCCGCTCGCAAGGCGGCCAACTAAAAGCCGAACTGGTATGAACCGTTCCGCTGCTACTCCTTTTGTTCTGAACTGCCCAGGAGCAGCGTATGGAATATCAGGATAGGGTTTTGAAATGCGCCGAATGTAGTACCGAGTTCGTTTTCACCGCCGGCGAACAGATGTTTTTCGCCGACAAGGGATTCAAAAACGAGCCCAAGCGGTGCAAGACGTGCAAGGCAAGCCGAGCTGCAGGAAACGGAAATGGTTCCGGCAACGGAGTGCAGCGAGTCGAAACCAAGACCGTTTGTTCGCAGTGCGGAAAGGAAACGACAGTACCCTTTAAGCCGACGCAGGGACGTCCCGTGTATTGCCGTGAATGCTTTCAACAACGGAGAACGGTGAGCGAGCCCCGTGCGGTTGCCATGTAGAACGGCAGCGCAACGGTTGGTTTATGGAAGCTGAGCGAGGCTCCGAAGTGCCGTCAATGCCTGGGACATTGACGGGAAGGCTAGGGGCGCGCGCGGCGCATAAGAAATTCGCTTCGACGGCTCTTCCATGTTCAAAACGTGGAAGAGCCTTTTGTTTTTGCGGGGAGATTCTCAGGCCGCTTTTGCGGGCGATGCGGGAACAATCTGGCGAAGCGCCGCGTAGAAAGCTTCGATTTCCGGCTGCGTGCCAATGGTTACGCGAAGAAAGGTGGGCATGGATGGGAATCGGCGGCCGACCAGGATGCCGCGTTCGCGGAATTGATCGATAGCGGGCTGGGCGTCGGCGCCCAGTTCGATCATCAGAAAGTTCGCGTACGAAGGGATGAAGGAGCGGTTGTCTTTGGTTAGCTCGGCGCACAGCCACTTTCGCGTTGCGGTGATTTTTTGTTTGGTGAGGGCGAGATTCTCCATGTCGTCCAGGGTCGCTAGGGCCGCGGCGAGTGCTGCGGCGTTGGTGCTGTCCTGAACGATGTGTTTGGCGATGCGAGCGACGGTTTGTTTTTCACCGATGGCGTAGCCCAGGCGCATTCCTGCCATTCCGTAGGCTTTAGAAAACGTGCGGGCGACCACGACGTTTGGGTGCGCGGGGATAAATTCGGTGGCGGTGCCGTAGCGCGGGTCGCCGGCGAATTCGAAATAAGCCTCATCCACGAGAATTAGAGTGGCGGGGGAGACGGTCTGGACGAACTGGGCCATTTCTTCTCGAGTGACGATGGTGCCGGTCGGGTTATTCGGATTACAGACGTACACGATGCCCGTTTTCGACGTGCAGGCGGCAGCCATTTTCGGCAGGTCGTGGCGATGGTCGGAGTCGAGCGGAATAGTGATTTCCGCGGATTGGCCGATGCGCGCGTATTGCAGTACGGCTTCGAAGGTGGGCGCCGGGGCCACGAGGTTTTGTTCAGGAGTGAGGAATGCGGCGTCGGTGGCTTTTAGGATTTCGGTCGAGCCGCAGCCGAGGACGATATTGTCGGGTGTAACGTTATGCTTTTTGGCCAAGACGGCCTTCAGTTCGTCGGCGGCTGCATCCGGATAGCGGTTGGCGATTTTTGGCGAGGCCTCGATCGCGGCGCGGGCTCGGGGAGACGGGCCGTAGGGATTTTCGTTGAAGTCGATGCGGATGGGGCCCGCCGGAGACGCGAACGTTGATACATTCGCGGTCGCTGCAGATTCAATCGTCAGATGAGGCAGAACCAGTGCCGCGGCGAGCGACCGAGTTATCGAATGGGAGAAATCACGTCGGGAAATCTTGGCGTTGGTCATCGAGCGCTCCGAGCGGCGGGGTCACGCGAACTGGAGCGCATAATACGTGGGCGAGAGCGGTTCATCAAGGAACGAATCGAGCGCAGCCAGACAGCGAGACGCTGCGGTTGCACAACGACGCCCTCGATGTGAAATACTTGTGATGACCAGCAAGGAGTGGGGCCATGAAAGAAAAAGCGCTGCGTGGATATCTGGTGAAGGTGTTGACGTGGGGCGAGGCCCATGCGGATTGGAAGACAGTGCTCGCGGGCATGGAATTCGCGAAGGCCGGAATCCGTCCGGCGGGAATGCCGCATTCGGCGTGGGAGCTTCTGGAGCACGCGCGAATCGCGCAGCGGGATATCCTGGAATTTTCGCGGAATGCGAAGCATACATCGCCGGAATGGCCATCGGGCTATTGGCCCGCAAATGCGGCTCCGGCGAGCGAGAAGGAGTGGGACGACAGCGCGGCGCGATTGCTGAAGGACATGAAAGCGATGGCGAAGCTGGTGTCGAATCCGAAGATGGATTTATTCAGGAAGATTCCGCACGGCAGCGGGCAAACGATCTTACGGCAAGTGCTTCTGCTGGCTGACCATAACGCCTACCATCTGGGCCAGCTCGTGTTGGTACGGCGCGCCGTGGGTGCGTGGGAAGGAAATTAGTGGGGCAATTTCGCGTGGGAATGAGCTTCGTTGATATAATTAGCGGGTTGTTTCAAGGACTTTTATGAGCCGTGGCCAAGCGTTGGTGGATACCGCAATTTCCAAGGAAGCAAACGACCGAATTTGGGACGCATTTCGCCGGTGGGGTTACCTGCAGGCGAATGTGGACCCGCTGGGCGATCTGGCGCCGCTGCCGATGCCCGAGTTGGATGTGACCGGACCCGAGGCGGACGCGGCTCGACGGTTTTATTGCGGGAGCATTGGCGCCGAATTCATGCACATTCCCGACGCGGCGAAACGCCAGTGGATCCAGGAGCGGATGGAAACGGAAGTTCCGGAGCCGGACCGGAAACGAATTTTAGAATGGCTGATCCGGGCCGAGATTTTCGAACAAGTGTTGCAGACGCGGTATTTGGGGACCAAGCGTTACTCGCTGGAGGGCGAAGCGGCGCTGTTGCCGCTGCTCGATTCGATCCTCAGCGGCGCGAGCGATCATGGTGCGGCGCAAGCGGTGCTGGCGATGAGCCACCGCGGGCGCTTGAACGTAATGGTGCACATCGTGGGGCGCGGAGCAGCGGAAGTGTTCGCGCGATTTGAAGATGTGGACCCTCGCAGCGTGCTGGGCGGCGGCGACGTGAAATACCATATGGGCGCGACGGGCGATTTTGCCGCGCCGAGCGGCAAGACGATCGAGATTCATCTGGTTTCGAACCCCAGCCATCTGGATGCGGTGGATCCTGTAGCGATCGGCAGGACGCGAGCGAAGCAAACGCGCATCGGAAGGGAAAACGGCCGTCCGCAGATTTTGCCGGTGATCATGCACGGCGATGCGGCGTTCGCGGGCCAGGGAATTGTGGCCGAAACGCTGAACATGGCGGGCGTGGAAGGGTTCACCGTAGGCGGTTCCATTCACATCATCGTGAATAATTTGATCGGGTTTACGACCATTCCGCGGGATTCGCAGTCTTCGCGATTTTCTTCGGACCTGGGGAAGCGATTGCCGATTCCGATTTTCCACGTGAACGCGGAAGATCCGGAAGCGGTCGTGCGCGTGGGCCGGTTAGCGCTCGAATACCGCTACACATTTGGTTCGGCGGTGATCGTCGATTTAATCGGATATCGCAAACACGGGCACAGCGAAGTGGACGATCCGACAATCACCCAGCCGCTGCGGTACCGGAAGATTCAGGATCGGGCGCCGATTTGGCAGATGTATGCCGAAAAAACAGGGCAGGACGCGACGCGAATCGTTGACGACGTACGCGAAGACCTGGACGCGGCGCAGAAGCACGCGCTGGAGCTGGAAAAAAATCCGCCGATGCGGAAGATGCCGGAATATTGGGACGCATTCAAGGGCGGGCGATATTACAGCAAGTACGAAGTGGAAACCGGCGTGCCGACCGAGACGCTGGCGAAGATTGGCGAGCGGCTGGTAGCGTATCCGGAAGGATTTCATATCCATCCGAAAGTAAAAAAATTGCTGGAACAGCGCCTGGAAATGGCGCAGGGCAAACGGGCGCTGGATTACGGAATGGCGGAAGCGCTGGCGTTTGGTTCTTTGCTCGAGCAGGGGACGCCGGTGCGAATTTCGGGGCAAGACAGCCGGCGCGGGACGTTCAATCAGCGGCACGCGGCGTTGATCGATATCGAGACGGAAGAGGAATATGTGCCGCTGGAGCATTTGACGGCGGATCAAGCCTGGTTTGAAGCTTACAACTCGACGCTGTCAGAGGCGTCGGTGCTTGGTTTCGAATATGGATTCAGCCGCGATTATCCCGAAGCCCTGGTGCTGTGGGAAGCGCAGTTTGGCGATTTTGCGAACGGCGCGCAGATCATCATCGACCAATTTGTGACAGCGGGCGAAGACAAATGGAACTTGTTGTCCGGTGTGACGATGCTGCTGCCGCACGGATATGAGGGACAGGGGCCGGAGCATTCGAGCGCGCGCATCGAGCGGTTTTTGCAACTGGCGGCGCGAGACAATATTCAGGTGTGCCAGCCATCCACCGCGGCGCAGTATTTTCATCTGTTGCGGCGCCAGGCGTTGCAATCGTGGCGTAAACCGCTGATCGTATTCACGCCGAAGAGCATGTTAAGAAATCCCGCGGCGTCGTCTTCGCTCGCGGAATTGTCCGCGGCAAAGTTTCAGACGGTGATTCCGGACAGCGGCGACGGGTCGGCGACACGGATTCTTTTCTGCACGGGGAAAATCGGGCACGAGCTGGTTGCCGAGCGTAAGAAGCGGAAAGACGAGTCCACCGCGATCGTGTTTTTGGAGCAGATGTATCCGTTTCCCGACGCCGAGATTACCGCGGAGTTGAACAGGCATCCGAACGCACATGAGTTTGTGTGGGTGCAGGAAGAGCCGGCAAACATGGGCGCGCTGGCGTTTGTGCAGCCACGCCTGGAGCATTTGACGCCCGGCCATTCGGTGCTGACGGTGAAGCGGTCGGCGAGCGCGAGTCCGGCGACGGGATCGCACAAAGCGCATGAAATGGAGCAGCACACACTGGTGGCGCTGGCGTTTGGCGGGCCCGACAAGGCATAACGAACGGGCCGCTTCCGCCGAACACGATAGCGATTTTACCTGGTTGAAAGAATGAGTTGTTGCTGTGCATTCGGCAACGCGATCTTTTCGTTGCTTTTGAATCCTGCCGCGCGAAACATTTCCTCGTAGTCTCCCACCGAATACGCATCGCCGCCGGGCGTGATGGCGAGCATGTTGAGCGAGAAAGCCGCGGACACTGGCGGTGAAATTCGATCGTTGTTGGGAATAAATCCGACGGTGACGACGCGGCCGCCGGGTTTCAGAGCCGCAAAAACTTTCTTAAGGAACGGTTCGATGGTTTTGCGATCGAGGAGCTGAAGAAAGTTGGTCAGCAGGACGAGATCGTAGCCCGAGCCAAGATCGATATCGAACGCGCTGCCGGGCAATCGGTGAAAGCGCGCGCTCACGCCGGCGGCGTCGGCATTTTTTTGAGCGACTTCGAGAACGGGCGCCCAATCCTGCGAATAAATCTCGGCTTTCAAATTTTTCCGGGCGATGGCAATCCCGAACAAGCCGTGACCGGAGGCGACGTCTAGAATTTTCCATGGCGGAGCGGCCTCGGCATTCAAAACCTTTGCGACGGCGTGTGCGAGCGGCAACTGCATGACGGCCATGGAGACGGCGAAGTTGACCCAGAGCGGATCGTCGGGCGCCATTGTGCCCTCGGTGCTGATGGCCGTGCCGCCTTTGCGGACCGACGCCGTGAGCGAATCGAAGGACCGGAGCATGTGGTTCGAGGCGACAAAACCCATCGCCGCATCGGCCATGCACGAAGGGGAACGGCGATCGAGAAAGGCTTGCGAATCAGGAGTGAGCGAATAAGCGCTGTTTTGCTTGATGAGCAAGCCCTGAACGGTGAGGTAGTCGCAGAGAATACGAAGGCCGCGCACGGAAGCTTTGGTGATTGCAGCAAGCGCGTCGGGTGAGGCAGCGCCCTGGCCGATGGCGGTGAAAAGATCGAGTTCGATGGCGGACTTTACGGCTGCCGTGCGCTGGAACCCGTTGAGCGCGTCGATTATTTTTTCCGGTGTGGGCTTTGCTTCGGGCTGCCGGTCGGAGCTGGCCATTCGGGACGACTCCTGAAAGGTCTGATTTGCCGTAGGCGATCCACTTGCCATTTTGCACCGCGGCGCCGGATTTGTCGCGGGTGATGCGCGGGTTTCGTTTCGTTGCGAATTTGCTTGGGAAACCAGGACGGCTCGCTTACATTGCGGAGCGCTGCAAGCATAGCCGGGAGCGAAAGAAATGCAGATCGAGCCATTCGAGCTGGAGCGCTGGCAATCGGTTTGGGAGAACAAGGTTGAACTGAATTTGTCGGAGAGCGGAGTGCACCCGCTGACTACGCGCGAGCTGGTCCCGGATGCGGAGCAACTCCGGAAGATTCTCGATGTGCCGCTGCTGTACCCGCAGACAAATGGAAGCGAGGAGTTGCGTTCCCGCGTCGCTGAAATGTATCCCGGAGCCCGTGCGGAAAATGTGCTGGTCACATGCGGCGGATCGGAAGCCAATTTCGTTTCGACCTGGGCGCTGATCGAGCCGGGCGACGAGATTGTTTTCATGGTGCCGAATTACATGCAAATGGCAGGAGTGGCGCGTGGATTTGGCGCGACGGTGAAGCCGCTGTGGCTGCGGGAGTCTCTCGATTGGGGAATCAATGTGGACGATTTGCCGCGCGTGGTGACGCCCAAAACGAAATTGATCGCGATTTGCAATCCGAATAATCCGACCGGCGCGGTGTTGCGGGAAGATATGCGCGAAGCGATTGTGAGCGCGGCGGCGAAGGTGGGAGCCTGGGTACTGGCGGATGAAGTGTATCGCGGCGCAGAATTGAAGGGCGAGACGACGCCGACGTTTTGGGGCGGCTACGAGCGCGTGTTGTGCACCGGAGGACTTTCCAAGGCGTACGGAATGCCGGGGTTGCGGACCGGGTGGGTGATTGGGCCGCCGGCGATGGTAGAAAAATTGTGGAGCTACCACGATTACACCAGCATCGGGCCGACCATGCTGACGGATCGCCTGGCTTGTGTGGCGCTGGAACGGGAGCGGCGCGAGGCGATTCTGAAACGGACGCGCGATATACTCAACGCGAACTACCCGCCGCTGGCGGCCTGGCTCGACAGTCGCAAGGAAGTTTTTTCGCACATCGCTCCAAAGGCGGGTGCGATTGCGTGGGCGGGATTGCGCGACGGCCGGAATTCAGCACGCATGGCCGTTGAACTCAAGGCGAAGAAAAGCGTGCTGATGGTTTCGGGCGAGCAGTTTGGGATGCCGTCGTTTTTGAGGTTTGGTTTTGGGAGCCACGCGGATCAGTTGCAGGCGGCGCTCGGTCGGATTGACGAGTGGCTGAGGGAAAATTGAGCCGCGGCCGCGCGATTGCGTTAAGCTAGCGGCGCTCGTTGTTGCGGGGTCTACACATTCGAGATGACAGGATGGGCATGATGATGAAGGCATCGGTGTCGCGGCTGCTCGTGATTTCGTCACTGTTTGTAGCGATGGCTGGTTCGGCGCTGGCGCAGCGGCAGGCGCCTCCGCCGGAAGAGAAGCATCCGTGGTCGGACACCAGCTTGTCGCCGGACGCGCGCGCGGACATGGTGCTGAAAGAAATGACGCTCGACGAGAAGATTGATTTGGTTCATGGGCAGGGAATGCGCGGATGGGGCAAGCCGAAGGCGAACGACTATATGAGCAACGGCGGCGCCGGATGGGTGCTGGGTGTGCCGCGCCTGGGAATTCCCACGATTCAAATGAGCGACGCGGCGTACGGAGTGCGGAACAGCGCAACGAATGGGCGCTACTCGACGGCGCTGCCTTCGAATCTGGCGTCGGCCGCAAGTTGGGATATCGAAGCGGCGTGCGAATACGGCGCGCTGATCGGCCGCGAGCTGCGAGCGCAGGGATTCAACATGACGCTCGGGGGCGGAACGAATTTGACGCGCGAGCCGCGAAACGGCCGCACGTTTGAATATATGGGCGAAGATCCGATTTTGGCCGGCACACTTGTGGGAAACAGAATCAAGTGCGAGCAGGGGCAGCACGTTTTGGGTGACATCAAGCACTACGTGCTAAACGATCAGGAAAGCGGGCGCAACGAAGTGAACGCGATCATCGGAATTCGGGCGCTGCAGGAAAGCGACCTTCTCGCGTTCCACATTGGAATTCAGATTGGAAATCCGACAGCAGTGATGTGTTCCTACAACGCCATAAACGGCGATTACTCCTGCCAGAACAAGTATGTGTTGACCGATGTGTTGAAGAAGGATTGGGCGTTTCCGGGATTTGTGCTGTCCGATTGGGGCGGAACGCACAGCACCATTAAGGCGTCGGCTGCGGGACTGGATAATGAACAACCCGGCGAAGGATTTTTCGGGACGGCGCTGAAGGATGCGGTGCAGGCGGGAAAAGTTCCGATGGCGGAACTGGACGAGCACGTTCACCGGATCCTGCGGTCGGAATTTGCGAGCGGGATTATCGACTTCCCTCCGCAGCGCAGCGTGGTCGATGTGGAAGGCGGGTTCGAAATTTCGCGGAAGATCGCGGAGCAAAGTTCGGTGTTGCTCAAGAACGCGAACGGCGTGCTGCCGCTCGATCGGTCGGCGGTGAAATCGATTGCGATTATCGGGATGAACGCGGATACGGGCATGATTTCGGGCGGCGGATCGGCGCAAGTGGATCCACCGGGACTTCCGCCGGCGAAATGGCAGGAGCAAGTCTGGTTTCCCACCTCGCCGCTGAAGGCGGTGATCGCGAAAGCTCCGGGAGCGAAAGTGCAGTTCGATTCGGGGGCCGATCCGGCGGCGGCCGCTGCGCTGGCGAAGAATTCGGATGTGGCGATCGTGTTCGCGTATCAATGGGAAAGCGAAGGAATGGACTTGCCGAATCTTTCGCTGCCGGATAAGCAGGATGCGCTGATCGCACAAGTAGCGGCCGCGAACCCACGGACGATCGTGGTGCTCGAAACAGGAACGGCGGTGACGATGCCGTGGATCGACAAAGTAAGCGGAGTGTTGGAAGCATGGTACGCGGGGAGCAAGGGCGCGGATGCGGTGGCCAATCTATTGTTCGGCGACGTGAATCCGAGCGCGAAGTTGCCGATGACGTTTCCGCTGAGCGAATCGGACCTGCCGCATCCCACACTCGTAAAGCCCGCGCCAGGGGGCGGCGGGATGGCTTCGTTCATGAAGGCCGCCGAGACCAAGCCGAGCTTTAGTGTGACGTACGACGAGGGATTGAAGGTTGGGTATAAGTGGTACGACGCGGAGAAAAAGCCGGTGTTGTTTCCGTTCGGATTTGGACTTTCGTACACGACGTACAGCTATTCGGGGCTGAAGGTTTCGGCGGGCGATCCGACGAGCGTGAGCTTCACGGTGAAGAACACCGGCAACCGTGCGGGCGTGGAAACAGCCGAAGTGTATGCCGCGCTACCCGCGGCTGCCGATGAGCCGCCGAAGCGGCTCGTCGGTTTCAGCAAAGTTGCTCTTGGGCCGGGAGAAAGCAAGGAAGTGACGGTGCAGGTGAGCCGTGCGTACCTGTCGATTTACGACGAAGCTTCGAAGGCGTGGAAGCTTCTTCCCGGCGAGTATTCGTTCCTGGTCGGCGGATCGTCGCAAGATTTTCCGCTCAAAGGCAAGACGTCACTAAAGTAGTTATTTTGATTTGACGCTCGGGCGGCAAACGATGCTCGGCCGTGCATACGCGCGGTTCGAAACACGGAGATTCGACGGTGCGGCATTCGTTGACTTGACGATAGCACCGCCATAAGATTGCCCGCAGGCCGAATTCGAGCCACCTGCCATGAAAGCGGCTTTACCCCCAAATGAAGCGGCTCGGCTCGAAACCCTCCACAGGTACGGAATCCTCGACACTTTACCGGAGCAGGAATTCGACGATCTGACCAAGCTTGCCGCCGAAATTTGCGGAGTTCCGGTCGCCATGGTCAGTTTGATCGATGCGGACCGGCAATGGTTCAAATCGAAAGTTGGATTCGAAATCAACGAAACTCCTCGGGATTTGGCTTTCTGCGCGCACGCGATTCTGAAACCGGAAGTGATGGTGGTGCCTGACGCGCAGGCCGATCCAAGATTCAAAGACAACGCCACCGTCGTCGGCCCGCCTCACATTCGATTTTATGCCGGCGCGCCTCTGGTGACGCAGGATGGATTCGCGCTGGGGACGTTGTGCGTAGTGGATACGGTTCCCCGCGACTTGTCCGCCGATCAGCGACGAGCGCTGCTGGCATTGAGCCGGCAGGTGGTCAGCCAACTGGAGCTGCGCCGCAGCGTGTCCGACATGCTGCGGGTGATTCGAGAGAGGCGCACGGCGGAAGAGGAATTAGCGCAGTTCTTCAGCCTTTCGCTGGACATGCTGTGCATTTCCGGATTTGACGGTCGTTTCAAGCACATCAATCCGGCATGGGAAAAAACTCTGGGGATTCCCATGGAGGAGCTGCTGGCGCGGCCGTACGTGGACTTCATTCATCCGGACGATGTGGCGAGCACGTTGCGCGAGGCAAAAAAAATCGAGGATGGGGCGTCCACGATATCGTTCGAGAACCGTTACCGATGCTCGGACGGAAGCTATTTGTGGCTGCTGTGGAAGGCGACCCCCAATCCGGCGCAGAAGCTCATCTATGCGGTGGCGCGGGACATTACCCAGCGCAAACAGGTGGAGCGGCTGCACGCGACGGGCTATGCGGTCACGCGAGTGCTGGCGGAAGCGGAGTCGCTGGAATCGGCAGCGTCGATGATCTTGATGTCGATTTGCGAAGGTCTCGGCTGGGAGCTGGGAGCGCTGTGGCGTGTGAATGAAACAGAAAACTGCCTGCGGTGCATGAGCGTGTGGCACGTACCGCAGCTGCAGTTTCCGAATTTTGAATTCGCGACGAGGCAGTTGTCGTTCAAAAAGGGAGTGGGGCTGCCGGGCTGGGTGTGGGAATCGTCGCTGCCGGCGTGGATGCCGGACGTACCGAAGGAAGATAACTTCCCACGAAAAGCAGTCGCGCTGGAAGACGGGCTGCACGCCGCGTTTGCTTTTCCGATTCGCGCGGGCGATCAAGTGATGGGAGTCATCGAGTTTTTCAGCCGCGAGACGCGGAAAATCGAGCCGGAATTACTGGATATGTTCGATTCGATCGGCAGCCAGATCGGGCAATTCATGGAGCGGCGGCGCGCCGAGATGGAGTTGCACCTTTATGCCGATTATCTGGAAGCGGCGCGGCGGGCGCAGGAAGAGGATGCGCGGCGGCTGGCGCAACTGGTGAAGGAGCTTGAGGTCGCCAAGACGAGGGCGGAAGAGGGAACGCGCGCAAAGAGCGAGTTCCTGGCGAACATGAGCCATGAAATCCGCACGCCGATGAACGCAATCGTCGGCATGACGGAGCTGGCGCTGGAAACCAAGCTGACGCCCGAGCAGAAGGACTATCTGCAGACGGTGCGGACGTCGGCAGCCTCGCTACTGAACCTGATCAACGACATTCTCGATTTTTCGAAGGTCGAAGCGCGGAAAGAAGAACTGGACCGCGTGGAATTCAAGCTGAGGGACACGCTCGAAGACAGCGTGCGAACGCTGGCGGTGCGCGCGGAGCAGAAGAAGCTGGAGCTGGCAACGCACGTGGCGGCGTCGGTGCCGGACGACTTGATCGGCGATCCAGACCGATTGAGGCGGATCGTTGTGAACCTGGTGGGAAACGCGATCAAATTTACCGAGCGCGGCGAAGTGGTGCTGCACGCGGAATTTGAATCGCTGTCGAACACCGACGTGGTAATTCACTTCACGGTGGTGGATACAGGCATCGGAATACCCGCGGATAAGCAGCAACGTGTGTTTGAGGCGTTCGCGCAGGCGGATTCTTCCACAACGCGGAAATACGGAGGCACCGGACTGGGCCTGGCGATTTCGGCGAAGCTGACGGAATTGATGGGCGGCCGGATATGGCTGGAAAGCGACGAAGGAAGGGGAAGCAGGTTCCATTTTACAGCGCGGTTCGAACTGGCCGCTGCGGCTCATGCTCCTACGCAGATCGTCCCGGTGACGATCCAGGGTATGCGGGCGCTGGTGGCGGACGACAACGCTTCGAGCCGCGGGATTTTGGTGGAAATGCTGACGAACTGGAGAATGGCTCCGGCGGCGGCAGCGGATGGCAAGAGCGCGCTGAAGGCGATGGAAAAAGCGGCGATCGAGGGCAATCCGTTCCGCCTGGTGTTGCTCGATGGGCACATGCCGTCGCCGAATGGATTTGAAGTCGCCGAACAGATCAAAAAAAATCCCGCGCTGCGGAATGCGTCTGTGATTTTGCTGACCGCCGCAGGACAGCACGAAAACGCGTCGCGACTGCGCAATGCCGGAGCAGCGGCGACGGTGCCGAAGCCGGTGAAGCAATCCGAGTTATGGGACGTAATCGCGACGGTCTTGCACATGCCGGGAAGTGAAAAGGCGGCGACGGCGGCTTCGCGCAAGCCTGCGAGGGCCGTCGGGCGGGCTCTGCGGATCCTACTGGCGGAAGATAATCCGGTGAATCAGCAGCTGGCGCTGCAACTTTTGGAAAAGCGCGGGCACTCGGTGATCGTGGCGGAGAATGGGCGGCAGGCAATCGAGGCGATCGATCGGCACGCGTTCGATCTGGTGCTGATGGATGTGCAGATGCCGGAGATGGGCGGTTTGGAAGCGACCGAGGCGGTCCGCGAAAAGGAAAAAGCCACCGGAGCGCACTTGCCGATCGTGGCGATGACGGCGCACGCGATGGAAGGCGACCGCGAGAGGTGCTTGCAGTCGGGGATGGACGGCTATGTGGCAAAGCCGATCGACCCGAAATCGTTTCTGAGGACGGTGGAGCAGTACGCGACGTTAGGGACGACCGTCGAGCCGACGCGGAGCGAATCCGAGGAAGCGGCGAAAAAATGCCTGGACGCGGCGGCGTTGCTCGGGAGGTTTACGGGAAACCGAAAGTTGCTGGGCGACATTGTGAAGACTTTCCGCGAAGACTGCCCGGAAATGATGGCCCGGATTCGAGAGGCGCTAAAGAAGCACGATCCCAGAGCGGTGGCGGACGCCGCACACGCGCTGAAAGGGTCGGTCGGGAACTTCGGGGCGACGGCGGCTTTTGAAACGGCGCGAGAGATTGAAAAAGGAGCCCGACAAGGTACACTCGACGGTACATGGGACAAGTACGCGACGCTGGAAGATGACATCGCGCAGTTGCTCCCGGCACTTCAAGAATTAGGTTCGCCCAAGAAGCCCACGAAGCGGCGCCGGCCGCTTCACTCATCAGGGAGAAAACGATGACTCGGATTCTGGTTGCAGACGACGACCGCACAACGCGGCTGCTGCTGTCTGAGACGCTCCGCGAGCAGAAATACACGGTTGTGGCGGTGGCCGACGGGGCTGCGGCGCTTAAGAAGATGAAGGACGGCAAGTTCGATCTGGCATTGATGGACGTGTGGATGCCGAAGATGAACGGCCTGGAAGTGCTGGCGAAACTGCGCAACGCAAAGAAAAAACCAAAGATCATCGTGATGACGTCGGACGACACGCCGGAAACGCTCCTGGGGGCGATTCGGGAAGAGGCGTACACCTATGTGGCCAAGCCGGTGGATCCCAAGGCTCTCGTGGTGCTGGTGAAGGAGACGCTGGCGAAGAAAGCCGGACAGGCGCCGATCGAAGTAGTGTCCGCAAGCCCAACGTGGGTGGAATTGCTGGTGCCGTGCTCGCTGGACGAGGCGGAGAGAATCGAAGCATTCATGGCGCACTTAAAGACCGGACTACCGGAAGATGTGAAGCGATCGGTGGGGCAGGCGTTTCACGAGTTACTGCTGAACGCGGTGGAGTGGGGCGGCAAGCTCGATCCGAACCGCAAGGTGCGGATTTCGTATTTGAGAGCGCGGCGAATGCTGATGTACCGGATTGCCGATCCCGGACCCGGATTTAAATTCACGGAACTGGAACACGCGGCGATTTCGCACATGCCCGACGAGCCGACGAAACACGACGAGATCCGTCAAAAGAAGGGGCTGCGACCCGGTGGATTTGGGCTGGTGCTGACGCAAGCGAACGTGGACGAGCTTCTTTACAATGAAAAGCAGAATGAAGTGGTTTTCGTAAAGTATCTGGATGAGTAGAACTGTCGCGGCCCGCCAGGATGGCGAACAACGGCGGTAAACTGGACAGGATTTGCGCACGCTTGCGGCACTTGATGGGAAAGCCTGAAAGGACGGGATGAGGACGATACTTACGCTGGCAGCTTTCGCGCTCCTGGTGGCACTGCTGGGATACACGATTGTCCCGAGGTTGCCGCAGACCGCGCCCGCCGCTGCGACGCAAACTCCCGCATGGAATCCCGCTGCTATTCAAAGCAAACTTGCATCACTTCAGGTGCGTGAGATCGACCCGAGCCATGCGGCGCTCGTCTTTTCCTACGATCTGGAAAACACGACGGACGCCGATTACCAACTGCCGAAGGGCCCCAGCACGATCATCATGACGCGTCTAAAAGCGGATGGGACGTTGAGCTCGAGCGAACCGATCGAACTCGACAATTCGGTTTTCCTGCCGGCGCGGAACCGCACGCGCGTTTCCTTTGAAATCCACCGGCCGTTCCGGTGGCCGACGGAGCTGGTGCCGGGGCGGATGGGACCGTTGACGCAGGAGAAGTACCGGAGTTTGGTGGCGCAGGAAGTGGGGAATCTGCGAGGGTTCGTGTTGTTTGACCAGGCGGCGCACTACCAGATTGAATTGCCGGGCGGCTGGCAGGAATTACAATCGCCGTCGGCAAGCGCGGCGGCAGTGAATTAAGTTCGGACGGACGGGCCAAGATCCGACCTGCATCGGCAGGACTTTTGAGGACCCATTTGAAAGCAGATATGCCGGAGACTTCGACACGAACCGGAAATTCGACGCCGAAAGCGGAAAGGCGCGCGCATCCGCGGCAAAGGATTCAATCGCTCACGTACGTGGAGCTTGGCGGCGGCAACGGCGGAATTGTGTTGAACGTGAGCGAAGGCGGGATGACCGTGGTGGCCGCGCAGCCGCTCGAGGCGGACGGGGCAATCGAGATCGCGCTGCAATTGCCGCAAACCCGCAAACGGATTTCGTTCAAGGGCGAGATCCGGTGGTTGAGCGATTCGCGCAAGGAGGCCGGGCTGCGGTTTTTGGAATTATCGGGCGATGTGCTTGCCGATATTCGCGACTGGATGAGGCGCGAAGCGTCGCCAGATGCCGGCGCCGAAGAAGTAATCACGGCCGTTCCCGCCTTGAAAACACCGGAAACGAAGGTGACCGATACTTCGCCGCCGATTCCGATGATTGTGGAGCAGGAAGACCTGGCGCCGAAACCGAAGCAGCCGAAGCGCGTGTTTGAGGCAGAACGGCCGGCAGTTTTGGCGCCGGAGCCCGCTGCATCGCCGGTTATGGAATCGCACGGGTTGCCCGAAGCGGTTTCGAGCGAGCAAATCGAAGAAGCGCCGGTAGAACCCGAAACCGCGGTTCCAACATTTCGAGCCCGCCGCACTCCCTTTTCCGATCTGGCGGCAGGGATCCCACCGCAAAAATTTTCGCAAAGGACTTCGCTGGCGACCGGAATATCCGGTTCGCCGGTTTTGCCCTCCGAACCATCGCTTCCGAGCGAACTGCCGAAGCTCGTCGTCAACAGCCGAACCTCTGGGTCCGCGAACCCGAAGGAAGCGGGTACGGACTTTCGAGTTCACTTGCAATCGGGTTGGGTATTAACGCTGCTCATTCTTGTTCTGGCGCTAATTTCGTTTGTGTCGGGGATGGCCGTCCGGCGAGGGGCGCTGAACCGTGTGATCGGCGACGGCGAGGCGTATGTCGCGTCCAAAAGCTCGAGTTCGAACAGCGCCGCGGCACAACCGGCCGAGAATGCGGCTTCGCGGGCAACGCCAGGCACTGCAAATGCGGCGCCGCTTATGATTGAGGTCGTGGATTCCGCGAATCGGCGCTGGACGGTGCCGGCGGTGAGCGGCGGCGCGGTAAGTCAACCCCCGACTACGAGGCTAGATTCAGCGGTGACTGCCGCCGGGATTTCACCGGTTGCGAAATCCACGGATACGGTTGTTCTGGGTTCCGCCGCGAACAAGGCGGCCGATGCTGCCGCAGGCGCGAGTCCGGCCGCCCCGCTGATGGTGAGTATGCCGGAAGCGCCCGTCGCAGCGTCGAGCTGGGTAGCGATCAGTGCGAAGCGGTTTGTTCCGGTGCCGCCGGATTCAGCAGCGAAGAATCGCAACCTGCAAGTGGGGTCGCTGGCGAATCTGGTAGAGCCGACGTATCCCCCCGAAGCGATCGAGCAGAAAGTGGAAGGCACGGTGAAGCTGCACGCGACAATCGACGCGAACGGAAACATTCAAAATTTAGAGGCCGTCAGCGGGCCCAGCGCGCTGTTGACTGCATCTATCACTTCTGTTCGGGAGTGGCGTTACAACCCGACCATGCTGAACGGCAAAGCGATCGACACCCAGGAAGAAATTACGCTGGTGTACCGGCTTCCGCGGAAGTAACGGAAGCGGGGAAGGCGCGTTGACGGTGGTTGAGCGGGCCGGGTACGATAAACTTGCACTTTAAACCCACGTAGGAGGAAACAAATGGCCAAGAAAAGCGGATTGACGAAGGTCGCGGTAAGCATCGGCGCGGCGGTGGGCAAGGCGGATCGCAAAGCGCACGAAACGGCGAAGAAAGTTTCGAATGCCGGCAAAGTGGCCAAGAAGGAGCTGGCGAGCATTTCGAAAGAAGTGGAATCGCTGAAGAAGCGCTTGCAGAAAGCGACCAGCCGTTTACAGAAGGCACTGAGCTAAAAACGCCATCTAACAATTTGAGAAAGGATTTCGATAGCCTCGGGCGTACCAGCGCGCACGAGGCTATTTTCATGTTTCGGCGGCCAAGTGTTTGTTTGGATCGACGAATACCCACGCGCATGAACCCACGAGGCACAATCCCGCGGCAACAAAAAACGAAGCGGTCCATCCGTATTGGACGGCAATCCAGGGCGTAAGGGAAGCCGTGAGCGCACCTCCGAGCTGCGCGCCCATATTCATCAGGCCGGAGACCGAACCGGACGACGCGCCGCCGATATCCGCGGTGACCGACCAGAACGAACTCTGCGACAGATAGAGAGCGCCCGCGCCTCCGGCGAGAACGATGCTGGCTACGCGGGCATCCGCCGCGCGAGAACCCAGGACGAGAAACACGGCAGTGAGCGCCATGGAAAATGCGGCGACCCCGCAGCGGCCCGCGCGCTTGCCCTGCGATCTTGTGAGCGCGTCGTTCAGCAATCCGCCCGCGAGGCAGCAGATCGTCATGGCGATGAACGGCAGCATACCGTAGAGGGCGCTTGATTTCAGGTCGAGGCCGCGCACTTTTTTCAGGTAAATGTAAAACCAGCTGAAGAAAATCCACGCGACATAGCCGTAGCAAAAATAGCTGAGCGTGACCGCGAGCACGGAGAGACTCGAGACGATGCGACTCCAGGGGACGAGCGAATGTGCGCTTGCATCGCCAGGGAGCGTGAGGCCGGATTCGATGGCGCTCAATTCGGCGGCGGAAACGCGAGGATGTTCCTGCGGATTATCGCGCGCGATGAAATACCACACGGCTCCGGCAGCCAAGCCGATGGCCGCGCACATCCAGAACGAGGAACGCCAGCCATAGTGAACCATCACCCAGGTAATCAGCGGAGGGGTGATGCCGGCACCGGCTCCGACGCCGGCAAAAATCCAGCCGTTGGCGATGCCGCGTTCGTGCGAGGGAATCCAACGAGTCAGGAATTGATTCGACGCGGGGTAAATGATGGCTTCGCCTGCGCCGAGCAGAAAACGGATCGAGATAAAGAGGATCAGTGCGTGAACCATGGATGAAGACAGCGAAGCGGTGAGCGCCGTGAATACACCCCACCACAGAACGCCGGCAGCGAGAACTCGGCGCGAGCCGAGTTTATCGGCGAGCCAGCCTCCGGGTGTTTGAAACAGCGCGTAACCCAGGAGGAAGGCGCTGAACACGAAGCCAAGCTGCACGTTCGAGAGGTTGTAGTCCGAGGCGATCGAAGCGCCGGCGATGGAGATGTTTACGCGATCGAGAAACGAGACGGCGCTGAGGAGGAAGAGCCAAAAAACCAGCAACCAGCGGATGTGACTTTGGGATTGCGGTTGAGGTTGCGCGGTCATTGTTTGGTCATGGCTCGGTCATCGTTCGGTCATGGCGCTGCGTGCCCGTCAGGCGTTCTTACCGCGAAGCAGTTCGAAAAGCCTCGCGGCGATGATGTCGTCTTCGCCCGGCTGAAGCATGAAGGAAGTCATCGAGAGACCCGGGCCGTCTTCGCCATGGGCGACAACGATCGACGGGCTACCCTTGCGCAACTGCCGCGCCGCATCCGCGGGCGTGAGCGCGATTTTCTTTTGATCCCAGGTAATGAGCATGGTGGGGACGTGATTGGCGATGTCCGGCACCATCATTTGGGTGGTGACGCCGTTCACCTTGGTGATTTTCGCGGAGATATTGTCGAGGCGGCGTTGCCATTCGCGATTGAGAGCTTCGTGGTCTTCGGCGAGGTAGAGCTCGAGCGCCTTCACCATGCCAACGATTTCTTCCTTGCCGACTTTCTGGCCGCGGCCGAGAACGTCTTCATACGGACTGTTGTTCAAAAGCGCGAAGTGAACGAGATCGGATTTGCCGAGAAGCAGGCCGGAACACTGCGGTCCGCGCATCGCTTTGCCGCCGCTGAAGGCGATGAGGTCATAGCCCATATTGGCGTAATCCCACAAATGCGAGACGGGCGGCGTGTCGGCAGCGGCGTCGATGAACGTGGGGATGTTCGCGGCAGCGCCGAGCTTTTGCCATTCGTCCACTTTGATCTGGCCGGCGCTGTTGGCGAAATTGCTGAAATGCATCATGGCGGTCTGCGGGCCGATCGCTTTTTGCAGATCTTCGCGCGATTCAATTTCGACGAGCTTGATGCCGGTGGCGCGCAGCTGGTGGTCAAACGGATTGCGATGGGACTTCTGGATGATCACTTCGGTTTTCATTCCGGTGAGATCGGGAAGCTGACGGATGAATTTTTCGTTGTCGCGGGTAAGGATGCCGGAAAGTCCGGATTGCATGGCGGCGGCAGCGCCGGAGGTGACGATCGCTCCGTAACCTTCCGGAAGTTTGAGCATTTGCGCGATGCGTTTTCCGGCGGCAGCCTCCAGTTCGGGGATGCTGACGAAGTTTCGCATCGCCTGGGTCATAATCGCTTCCACTTCGGGGCGGCCGAGCGAGCCGCCCAGAGTGGTCATGGTTCCCTGTCCGTTGATCACGGTGGTGACGCCCAATTCCTCATACACGTTTCCCGTGGAGCCGAGGCCAGACGCGATGCGATTGCAGTCCGGCGGCGCCGCCGGTCGGGACGCGAATGAGCCGAAAAGACGGCGGGGAATCGCGAGCGAACCGACGGCGGCTCCGAGAGTTCCCAGAAACGTCCGGCGGTTCGCCGTGTGCGTGGATTTGCGCGCGAGCGTCATCGTGAGGCTCCTTGTTTGGGTTTAGTGCTTCACCACAGCGGCCGTGCAATTAATTTCGACCAGAGAATTTCCGGGAAGCGCGGCGACGGCGACGGTAGTGCGGGCCGGACCGCCGTTGGGGAAGTAATCTTTGAAGACTTTGTTCATGCCGTCGTAGTCTTCGATTTTGGCAAGGTACACGGTGAGCTGGAGGATGCTGTCCATGGTGCCGCCACCGGTTTCGACCAGCAGCTTTACGCTGTCCATAACTTTTTTGGTGTGAAGGCCGATCTCCATGTCAAAAGTGCTGGGATCGTGGGAATGGGCGCCCTGTCCGGCGATGTAGATCACGCCGTTTGCGATGATCAGTGGCGTAATCCACGATTTCGAATCGGATGGCTTACCGTCGTAGCCGAGTTTTTGCACTCCCGGCGCGCCGGTGGATGCTTGCGGAGCAGCTGGAGCAGCGGAAGCGGTTGCGCCGAAAATGCTGGAAAGCCCAAAGCCCGAAAAGGCGGCGGCGAGGACGGAAGCGAAATTTCTACGGGTAAAGTTGTTAGCGTTCATCTGCGTGTTCTCCTGGCTGAGATTTGGTCGAGCGTTGCATTCGTTTACGGCAAAGCAAAGGTAAAGACATCGTTCCCGGACGCGATGGCGACGTACTGTTTGCCGTTCACCGCGTAGCTCATCGGCGAGGCGTGCATGTTCTGTCCGGTTTGAAAGTGCCATAGCGAAGCGCCGGTGTGGCCGTCCACGGTTTCGAAGGATTCCGCGTCATTGCCAAAGAAGACCAAACCGCTAGCGGTCGTCATCGCGCCGCCGGACGAACGCCCGAGTCCCATCTGCGGATAGCGCCAGGCGAAGGTGTCGGTGGCGAGGTCGTAAGCGATCAGAATTTTTTTGCCGCGCTCGGCGCGGGAGTGCTGTACACCGGTGGAGTAAAACGTTTTGCCCTCTTCGAATTCCTGATGCTTCAGCAAGTAGGTGGCGCAGTCTTCCACGGCCAGGAAATAGAAGAAATGCGTGTCTGGATTGTAAGCGGGCGAATACCAGTTCGTAGCGCCTTCAAATCCCGGGCAGACGAGCATTCCCTCGGCGGTGGGCCTTACATCGGTGCGGATCGGGCGCCCACCGGCATCGATGCCGCTGGCCCAATTCAGTTTTTCGACGAACGGTTTGGCGGAAAGGAATTGGCCGCTGATGCGGTCGAGCACGTACACGAATCCGTTGCGATTGGCTTCGACGAGAAGCTTTCGCGGCACGCCTTTGTAATTTGCATCCACCAGTACGGGCGTCTCGGTGGCGTCGTAGTCGAAAAGGTCGTGCGGCGTGAACTGAAAATGCCATTTCAACTTCCCGCTGTCAGGATCGAGGGCGAGGACGCAATCGGTGTAGAGATCGTCACCGGGCCGGACTTCTCCTTCGAAATCCGGCGAAGGATTACTGGTGCCCCAGTAAATCGTGTTGAGTTCGGGATCGTACGTGCCGGGCATCCATGTGGTGCCGCCGCCGCGCAGGTAGAGTTCGCCGGGCCAGCTTTCGGAGCCGGGCTCCCCGGGAGCGGGAATCGTCCAGAATTTCCACGCGAGTTTTCCCGAGTCGGCGTCGAAGGCGGCAATAAAACCGCGGACGCCGTCGTCGCCGCCGGAAGTGCCGACGAGGATTTTGTTTTTTACAGCCAGGGGAGCGCTCGTGGCGCCGTAATTTTTATTGCCCTCCGCATAAGGAACATCCCAGACGAGGTGACCTGAGCGAACATCGATACAGAGGAGATGCGCGTTGTCCGTTTCCATGTACACGTTGGTGCCGAGGACGGCGACTCCGCGATTGTGATGTTGCGAAGCATCGTCGATCAGACCTTCGGAAACGGGCATGGTGTGATGCCAAATCTGGCGGCCGGTACGGGCGTCCACGGCGTACGCGTCGTTCGCGGCGGTGACGAGCATGATTCCGTCGATCACGACAGGAGTGACCTCAAGCTCGCTCGATCGTGGCAGATGGAACACCCACTGCGCGCGAAGCTGGCCGACATTTTCAGGAGTGATTTGATTGAGGGCACTGTAGCGGCGGCCGGTGTAATCGCCGTTATACGACGGCCAGTTGGCGGCGGCCGGCTTGACCGCCAAATCGTCGGGATCGACGTCGATTTCGGCGGAAACAGAATTTTGCGTTGGAGGCGTTTGCGCACGCGTGAGCCTTGGCGACAACGATGGCAGGACCAAGCACGCGGCGGCTGCAAGAATTGCGCATCGATCAGCGCGCATTTAAGGGCGCCCTCCGGCGGAAGAGCCGATGAGGAGCTCACCCATCTTGCCGCAATCATTGCCGCTTGAGAACAAATGCAATGCAACGCGGTCCGCACCGGGAGGAATTGTGATTTCGTGATCGAGCAAGACGAGTTCATCCACGCGGACGAGGCCGAGATCGGTGCGCGAGAGCTCCCTATCGGCCTTGTCGTAAGAAATCTCGACGAGGGTTCCGTCGTAGAACACGCCGAAAGTGCCCGTGAGACGCGAAGCGCCGTTTGCAACTGTGAGCGCGAGTGGTTTTTCGACGATCCCGGCTTCCGTAACGGTCTGGAAGGAATCACCGGTGCGCGCGGGAAACCATGTCGTGTCCATTTCGTAGGACTCAGCTGGCGCCAGTTTGACGATCGGACTGTTTAGCTCGGCTTCCATGTAGAAGGGATCGCCGTTCGCGTCCGTGTGAATGCTGGGCATACCGCTTTTGTCGGAGCCGAAGGATGGACCGTTCTTGTAGAAGATGACCGTAGCTTTGCCCGGATAGCTCGCGCGCTCGTGATACTGGAAGCGCTCGAGCATGGCGAAATGGCTGGCGCGGTCGAGAACGGCAACCCAACCGGCGGTGGAGTCGAGCCAGACTTCGTTCTGCAGATAAAGCCAGTGAAGGCGGAACAGGCCGTCCTTTACTTCGAAGGAAGGGTCGTCGGCGAGGCCGGCGCGGACCTGAAAGCCGGTGAAGTACGCGCTATCGGGATTGACCGGTGTGAAGGCCCAGAAGTTCTTGTTGAATGCAGTGGGATTTTGCGGGTCCGTGAGTTCGTACTGCGAAACGGACTGCATCGACCATTGGATTGGATGGTCGCTGATGTTTTTCATCCTGGCGTGAAAGGTGATCTCCGGCGAGTTCACCGCGACGCTGATTTCACGGGAATATTGGAGACCCGTCCGCGGGTCGTGCGGGCTCGTCATCCGAACGCCACATACTTTGTCTTTGAGTCCAAAACTTGTGAAGGTGTATTCGCCGTCGTCCAGCTGATCGGCGATGGGACCCGGCCAGTGATCGGCGTCTTCGTCGCCTTCGGGCATGGGCCACAGTTTGTCGCCGCCGTAGTTGTACCAAGTATTCTTGGGATCGGCGGGCGGCGGTAAATATTTGCCTTTGAATTGCGGATTGACGAAAAGATACGGATGGCCGGCGAATTCGACTTGCATCAAGCGCCCGCCGAGTTGTGGAACGAAGGTGAGCCGAACGTAATCGTTGCTGAGTTGCTGCGCTTGCCATCCGTCGAATTCGACGGGCTTCACCGTGCAACGTTTGGGATTGGCATCGACGGTGGGCGCGTGTGCGGCGTCTGCGGGCGCGAACAATAGAGACAGCGCGGCGCAAAGGAGACAGGCCCCCGCGTTTGCGGCGAACATTGCCTTTTTTCTCGTAACGAGCGCCATGCAATCCTTTTCGACGGTTCGGTGACGGAATCTTGTACTCAACATTTCGCGGACCCGAAAGATAATTTTCATGCGACGCGGCGCAGCGCGCCAGGAGTCTGTCAGAGCCGTCCGAATTTTTTTACGGCTTCTTCGATCGACCGCAGCTCTTCGATCCACGCATACATCGAGTGTTCCTTGAAATCCATTTCCTGCGCGAGAGCGAGCACGTCGGCGGCTTTTTCGCGCGGCACGACGACAACGCCGTCGGCATCGGCGGAAACGACGTCTCCGGGGCGAACCGGGACGCCGTCGCAGGTGACGGGAATATTCGAGCCGCCGAACCGGTAGTGCCCAACCGACGTGGAGGGAACGATACCCAGCGAATACACCGGAAAACCGATCTTTTGAAGATAGGCGACGTCGCGCGTGCCGCCATCGATCACGGCGCCGGAGAAATCGCGGGCATGCATCGCCGTACCCATCAGGCCGCCCATGCCGGCAATGTCTTGTCCGTTTTCAACGACCATGACATAGACGGAGTCGGGCGGTCCCTGATCAATCGCGGCGAGCATGCCGCTGAGAGCGTTGGGATCTTGCGTACCTTCGTCCTGTTTCAGTTGAACGGTAAGGGCGAAGCCGGCAAATTTTGTAGGGAAGATGGGGCGCATGCGGTGCGACATATACATCTTGCGGCCCAGTAGCTTCTCGACGGCATCGGAGACGGATGCGACTTCGACATGACGGTATCCGTCGAGGAGAGAAGCGTCGGAGAGCGCGTCGCCGCGCGACACAGCCGGACGGGAGGCCACGCGCGGGGCTAGGCTGGCCGCCAAGCCGAGGACGACGAGCACGAGCAGCGCAGGACTCCAAAGCCGCACGGTCTTGTAAAGGGCGGCTGGGAATTCTCGAGAATCGGCCATGGCGGCTCCTTTCGGCGGATGATTTTCGCACTCTACCACCGATTTAGAACTCGGATATATTTAATAAACAAGAAAATCGTTGACAGGCATAACCCGATGGAGTAAATCAGGTTAGTTTTATTCGGGGTGGTGTTTAGTTTTATTAAAAGTTTAATGTGCAGAAGCCGGAAGGCAGCCGGGCTGGTGGGCCTGGCGAGCACGCCGCGTAGTTTTCTATTCCTAGGGGGATCCGCGATGCAAATTCGGAAACTGTCGATTTTCGCCGTTCTATGCGTGCTGTTGTGCGCCGCCGTGGCGATGGCGAGCACAACGGGAAGCATCACCGGAATCGTCACCGACGCGACGGGCTCGGTGGTTCCAGGCGCCAACCTGACGGCAACAAACGAAGATACGGGCGTGCAATCGACGGTGCAGACCGACGGCGCGGGGTTCTACAACTTTCCGAACCTGCCGGTGGGAAACTACGATCTTTCGGTTTCGCAGCACGGGTTTAAAACATACACAAAGACCGGAATCCGCATTGACGCGAACACCGTTTTCCGCGTGGACGTGAAGCTGCAGCTGGGCGAAGTGACCGAGAAAGTGACGGTTCAGAGTGATGCGGTGCAGGTGGAAACGCAGAGCACGCAGATGGGCGAAGTGATCGGCAGCCAGCGGATTGAAGCTGTGCCGCTGAATGGCCGGTCCTTTATCGAATTGCTGTCGTTGCAACCGGGCGTCGTGCCAAACGCCGACAGTTCTCAAAGCGCGGAGATGGGCGACCGCCCCGTCGGCGGCCAGTCGCCGGGTAATATTTCCGTGAACGGCGGGCGCGAGGCGTCCAACGGATTTATCGTGAACGGCGCGAACGTAAACGAAGGCAAGAACAACGGCACTTCGGTGATTCCGAATTTGGATTCGATCGAGGAATTTCGAATCATCACGAATAACTTCGATGCGGAATACGGCAACTATAGCGGCGGCCAGGTGAACCTGGTAACGAAATCCGGAACGAACGGATATCACGGCAGCATATTCGAGTTCAACCGGAACACCGCGTTCAATGGCCGCAACTACTTCGCGCCAAGCATTCCAAAATTGATTCAAAACCAATTCGGGGGCACGTTTGGCGGCGCTTTGAAGAAAGATAAACTATTTTTCTTCCTCGATTATCAAGGGACGCGGCTGATCAACGGGGATACCGTGCTGACCTACGTGCCGAGCGCGCAAGACCGTACCGGCGATCTATCGGACCAGACGGCGGGAATCGGATTGGGCGGGGCGGTGTCGAGCGATCCGGTGACGAATCCGACGTCCTGGGCCAACGTATTGTCAGGACGTCTTGGGGGCCAGCCGATTCAGCCGGGCGAGCCGTACTATTTTCCAGGATGTAATTCTACCGACCCGGTCACCGGATGCGTATTCCCGACGCAGACGATTCCGATGTCCGCGTGGTCTTCCGCCGCGAAGGGTTTGATTGGTTATTTTCCTATGCCCAACCAAACCAATCCGGCGCTGCCCGGAAATTACTCGAACTCGTCGTTGAACGATATTCTGCGCGACGACAAGGCGGGTCTTCGCACGGACTACAACAGCGGCAGCTACGGATTGTTTTCGTTCTACTGGCATATCGACGACACAAACGACAACACGGCGTACGGGGGAGCGAATGTGCCGGGCTTCGGCGCTGGAAATCTAACGCGCAGCCAGGTGTTCGTGCTGGGAAACACAAAGTCGTTTGGTTCCGCGGAAGTGAACGAGGTCCGGTTCAGCTATACACGCAGCGCAAATCAACTGGCTCAGCCGGAAGGAGGGCTCGGGGTGACGCTGACTTCGCTCGGATTTCCGGGAGGATTCGGACCTGCGGGCGGAATCGGGCCCATCAATCCGGCGCTGGAAGGAGTTCCGAGCGTCTCGCTGGGTTTGCTGGGTGTTTCAATCGGACTTCCCGCGGACACGACGAAACAATACAACAACATGTTCCAGATCCAGGACAACTTCACGAAGATCGTGGGAACGCACACGATCAAAATCGGCGGCCAATTCCACTACGATCAAATCAACGACCGCAATTACTACGGCGAGAACGGCCAGTTTTCATTTGACGGCAGCGAAACGGGCTCGGACTTTGCCGACTTCCTGCTCGGCGCACCGGCTGGATTTATTCAGGCGAGCGTGCAGAGATTGGACTCGCGTTCGAAGTATATGGGGCTGTACGCGCAGGACAGTTGGCGCGCAACTCCGAACCTGACTTTGAACTACGGTCTGCGTTGGGAATTCAGCAACCCGTGGTACGACACCGAGAATAAAATTGAAACGATCAAGCTTGGTGAACAATCGTTGGTGTTTCCGGGCGCGCCGGAAGGCTACCTTGTCCCCGGGGATCCGGGAATTCCGTCCACACTCGCGCCCACCCAGTATCACAATTTTTCTCCGCGTCTGGGGATTGCTTATTCTCCGGGCTCGGACTCCGGATTGATTTCGAAAATCAGCGGCGGGCCCGGGAAGATGAGTATTCGCGCGGGTTTTGGATTGTTCTACACGTCGGTGGAGGACCTGTCGCAATTCCAGGAAATCGGCGACCCGCCCTACGGATTGTTTTACTCGCCGGCGCTGCCGTCAACGTTTGAGACGCCCTATGTGAACCGATTGACCGGACAGGTGATTGGACAACCGTTCCCGTTTCAATATCCTCCCACGGGAGCGAGCCAGAAAAATCCGGATACAACATTTAACTGGGCCAGCGTCGAGCCACTCACGTACGCGCTTGCATACAAGACCACGAACGTGACCCCGTACACCGAATCCTACGAACTTTCGATCGAACGGCAGTTCGGGTCGCGAACCGTGCTGAGCGTCAGCTACGTGGGAAATCAGGGGCATCACCTGATCAGCGAAATCGAATCGAACCCGGCAAATCCGGCGCTGTGTTTGCAACTGGCCGCAGCCGGCGCAACACCGGACTGCTCGCAGGGATTCAGCGAAAGCAGCCAGTTTACGCTACCAGCGGGCGTGAATTATCCCGCGGCAGCCACGGCGAATGTCGAACTGGTGCCCGCGTCTACCTGCGGTACCGCGGGACCAGCGCAGTGTGTGGTGAACAGCACGTTCACGACGTTTGGCCCGCGCTTCGGAAACAATCCGTGGGAGGCGACGATTGCGCACTCGGCGTATAACTCGTTCCAGACGAGCTTGAAGCACACGTCGGGACTATCGAGCTTTCTTTTCGGATACACGTATAGCAAGTGCCGCGACAATGCTTCGGGGTTGGAGGAAGGGATCAACCCGTTCGACCCTTCTCTGAGCACGGCGCTTTGCGCATTCAACGTGAAGCACAATTTTGTTGGGAGCTACGAACTACAATTGCCGATTGATCGTCTGTTCCATGTGACTTCCGGAATTGGTTACATGGCGGCGGGAGGATGGTCGGTGTCAGGAATTACGACATTCGCTACGGGGCTGCCGGTGAGTCTCTCAGAGCCGGACGACAATTCGCTGACGGGCACATATAACTCGGAGGCCCCGATCGATTTGCCGCAGTACGTTCCTTCGAACGGCGGATCACTTCTACAAGATACGAATCCGCGGCACGGAAATGCATACTTCAATACGAATCTGTTCGAACCCGAACCTCTGGGAACGATTGGCGACGCGAAGCGCCGCTTTTTTTCCGGTCCCGGTATCAATAACTGGGATATGGCGCTCCTGAAAAACACCAAGTTCACGGAATCGAAGTCACTGGAGCTTCGCTTCGAAGCGTTCAATACCTGGAACCACACACAGTTCGGCAACCCGGGGGGGACGTTTGGCGCCGGGAACTTCGGATTCGTGCAGGGCGCTGCTTCGGCCCGCGTGTTGCAGGTTGGCGCGAAGTTTCATTTCTAAAACAATCGGTCTTTGGCTGAATGCAACGCCGCACGCTTAGCCAATCAAAGAGACAAGGGGGCTCTTTTTCAGCGACATGAAAAAGGGCCCTTTTTTTTGGCGTGGGCAAATCGTCCTCGGCGCTGCGGGGGCGCTTTGCATGTTGGGCATTTCGCTGGCCAGCGGCTCCACAGCAGCAACGAAAAACCCCCAGGCCTCGACGACTGGTTCGAGCGCCGCCGCGGCAATTTTGGGCAAACACGTCTGGGAAGGGAATTGCGCGGGCTGCCACGGGCTGGACGGGCGCGGGGGCGAGCGGGGGCCGAACATCGCGACGAATCCGGAGGTTGCGGCGCTGACGGATGAGGAGATTTCACGGATTGTGCGCAACGGATCGCCGAACATGGCGATGCCGGCGCTGGGGCGGACCCTGGACGCGGCGAAGATTGGCGCGGTCGTTCGCCATTTGAGGACGCTACAGGGCAATCAACACGAAGGCGCTCTGCCGGGCGATCCGAAATCCGGCGAGGCGCTCTTTTTTGGCAAGGCGGAGTGTTCGAGCTGCCATATGGTGGCGGGGAACGGCGGATTTATCGGACAGGATTTGACGGACTTCGCGCGCACACGGGCGGCGAATGAGATTCGCGAAGCAATCATTCATCCCGCGAAGGAGCCCGATCCAAGAGCCAAGACGGCGATTGTTTTCACGCGCGACGGGCGAAGGTATTTGGGCATCCTCCGCAATGAGGACAATTTTTCACTGCAGCTCGAGACGACCGATGGCGCATTCCATCTTTTTGACCGCGGCGAAATCGATCGTGTTGAGTACCAAAAGCAATCGCTGATGCCGATGGACTACGGCGCGAAGTTGTCGGCGGGTGAGGTGAACGATGTGGTGAGCTATTTAATGGCTGCGAGCCGCGCGCACGAATCGCAAAAGCATAGCGGCGAACGAAAAGCATGGGAAGACGAGGACGAATGATGAGCGGGCGATGGTTGAGAATTGCGGCGGGGATCGCGTTCACAGTATGCGTGTTCGTTGCGGCGCGCCGCGCTGGATCACAATCAACGAAGCCGCCACGTGAATTCGCGCTGCGGGCGGAATCGCCGGATTTCTGGAATCTGATTGCGAAGGACGCGAAGCTATCGACGGTCGCGACCGGATTCGGATTCACGGAGGGGCCGGTCTGGGACCCGTCTGGATTTGTGTTCGTGAGCGACGAAACGCTGAACAAAATTTTCCGCGCATATCCGGATGGGCATAAAGAGGAGCTGATTTCGCTCGGAGATCCCGACGGGAACACATTCGATCGCCAGGGGCGGTTGCTGGATTGCGCGAGCGAGTTGCGCGCGATACTGGAAGTGACGCGCGACGGAAAGTACAAGATTCTTGCCGATCACTTTGAAGGCAAGAGGCTGAATACCCCGAATGACGTGATCATCGGCCCGGACGGGGCTGCGTATTTTACCGATCCCACGCTGGATTTCGTGGAAGGCGAAAAGTCGGAGTTGGGATTTGAAGGCGTATACCGGCTGGACGCGAAGGGCGGATTGAAATTGCTGACGAAAGAACTGCCGCAGCCGAATGGCCTGGGATTCTCGCCCGACGGCAAGAAATTCTACGTGGACGACGACGAGCAGAAAAATATTCACGTGTACGACGTGGCAGCGGATATGTCGCTCGCGAACGGGAAAGTATTTGGATCGGAATTGGGCGCGAAAGACGACGGCGTGCCAGACGGAATGAAACTCGACCAGCACGGAAACATTTTCGTGACCGGGCCCCAGGGAATCTGGGTGTGGACGCCGGAGGGAAAACACATCGGCACGATCGTAATGCCGGAGCAGCCCGCAAATCTGGCGTGGGGCGACGCGGATTATGGAACGCTGTACATTACGGCGACAACGTCTCTATATAAGCTGCGAACCAACACGCACGGATTCGTGCCGTACCTCTCGAAGTAGATTTTCAATCTGCCGGTTTCCCTACAGTTTCGCTCGTCGAGGGACGAAACTCGATGTAATCGAGCGCAGCTTTGTCGCTGCCGGCGGGAGTTCCTTCGATGCGGATCGTGTCGCCGGGCTTTAGCGACACACCGGCGAGTCGATGACGAACGGACGACGAGCCGTCGATTTTGTTTCCCGGCAGGTTGTCGTCCGAGAGCCAGGCGCTCACGGTCCGTCCGTCAATCGAGAGCGTGAATTTCGCCACACCGCCGTTCTGATCGAAATATTCCACGTCGATGTCGTATTTTCCCGATTTTCCGTCGAAGACGGTTTGCGCGGAACAAGCGCCGGACGTTCTTGCACATTCCACGGCTTTGCCACCAGACGCGGATTCCCACGGGTTGACGTCAATTGCACGATAGCCATCGAGCTTCATCGATTCCGCCTCGACGCGACCGGGAAAATGGCCGGCACGACGTTGTTCGTCGGGAATTCCCGAAGTTTTCAGAAACCATGAGCAAATGGCGTCGCGCCAGACCTGCGCGGCTCCGGCCTGATACTCCAGGCGCGCGAGCACAGCCGTATATACCGGCGGATCGATGCGGCCGTTCAGAGATTTCCAGCGCGCCACGTTGGCCTCGGCCATCGCGGCTCCGTCGTAGTGCGAATCATAAATATGTTGGATCACGGTTTTGCCGGAGTGCTGCGTGTAGGTGTAGGGGACGTGATGGAAGAAGAGCAGAAGCTCGTCCGGACATTCGGCGAGCGACTCGTAGATTTGCGCGACGGCCGGCTGGTATTGGCCGACGAATCCCGTGCCGGTGGCGACGGTGCGATCCATTCCGATTCCGTTCGAGTCGGCGCGATGCCATTGGCCCCATCCGTTTCGTTCGGAGGATTCGACGGACGGCCCGTAGTGATCGCCAGCGATCGCGGTGAGGGTGCCTGCGCCGAGCGGGCCGGTGTAATTCTCGTACATTTTCCAGGAATGCATTTGCATCGAGACGATCGTATTTACAACCGAGGCGTCGTTGCCGAAGGTGAGGCGAGTCCATTCGTCGGCGATTTGGTGCGAGGTCAGATCGGGATTCCAAGCTAGACGGCCGAATGCATAAAGGTTTGCGACGGAAAGATAGCTGCCGAACCATGTCGGATCGATGCCGACGTTGGACACTCCAACGAATCCGCCGGTTGATCCGGGGAAGACTTTTCCGGCGACGATCGCTTTCACCGGAGTGCCGGCGCCGTTTGCGTGCATGTCAAAGTCCAAAATCTCTTTCCACATCGGCGGCAAGTAAACCAAATGGCGGCCTTGCCCGAGATATTCCTGGGTGATTTGCAACTCGATGGCTTGGTTAGTTTTTTTCAGTGCGCCGAACAGGGGCGAGACCGGCTCGCGGACCTGGAAGTCGATAGGGCCGTTCTTGATTTGTACGATGACATTGGAGTCGAAATCTCCATCGAATGGGTGAAAATTGTTGTAAGCGGCGGTAGCACGGTCGGCTTTCGGATCTCGCCAGTCGAGATGATGGTCATAGACGAATCCACGGTAGAACAAAAATCCGCCGTGCGGTTTGAGCGCGCGGGCTAGCGCGTTGGCGCCTTCCACAGCAGTTCGATGGTACGTGGCGGGCCCGGGACGATCCTCGGAGTCGGCTTTCAAGACGAATCCGCCAAAGTCAGGAATGGCCGCATAAATTTCGTTCGACTTCCGGGCCCACCAGTCCACGACGCGAGGATCGAGCGGGTCAAAAGTGACGAGTCCGCCGACCGATTTCGGACTGGCGAAATTGACCGAGACCGCGAGTTTTACGCCGTAAGGGCGAAACGTGCCGGCGATACGCGCGAGCTGAGGAATGAATTCCGCAGAAAGGATTTTCGGGTCGGCATTGACGTTGTTGATGGCGCAGCCGTTAATGCCAACGGAGGCGAGCAGCCGAGCGTACTCTTCTGCACGCGAAAGATCGGAGCGAACGTTTCCATTTTCAAAAAAGATGGATGCGCCGCCGTAGCCGCGTTCGATGGTGCCGTCGAGGTTGTCCCATTCGTTCACCCAACGGATCGGAGCGTAGGGCGATTGCGACTCGTCGAGAGCGTCGAGGGACTCGCCCATAGCGATCTTGCGAAGCAGTGCGAATGCACCGTACAGAACGCCGCGATCGGTAGAACCCGCCACGATGATCGCCGGAAATCCTGTGACTGTCGTTGACGTGAGCCAGAACCCGTCCTCCGGGACGGAATGCGGCATTTTCAGTTGAGGCACGACCATGGGGATTTCGGCAACGGTTCCGAGAAGGATGGCCGGACCTTGTGACGGGATCGATTTCGATTGGACGGCTCCGCCGAGCATGGCACCGAGACCTCGAACGACCTCGGCTTGCGCAGATTGCTGGATGGATGAGCTCCCCAGCGCCACAACGGTAACGGGAAGCTGCCCGTAGCGCTTCGCGGTTTCAGGAGGGAGCGGGAGATAGCGAAGCCAGCCGACGGAAGGAGGATTCGCGACCACGGGAATCGCGACCGCGCCGGGAACAACGATGGTCGCGCTCGAAGCCAGGCACGCCACGAGAACGGCCGAAAGGAGTCTGGCTGACGCAGCGATTGGACGAGCGGAAGGATCGATGAAGTTTCGGCGCACGGTAGTTCGACGCGGGCAGACTACGATGCGTTGCGGCAGCGGTCAACGGATATTCAGCCGCGGCCGCAGCGAAATTTAGATTCTGCAGATCAGAAGTTCTCGTTCATAGATCATTTCCGACGGCAGATGATCGTGCAGATCGATGAAGAGTTCCTCGTGGTCGATCACTTCGCGGCGCCAGGCCTGGGCATCGAATGCTTGCAGCGCCTCGAACTTTTCCTTTGGGAAATCGAGCCCTTTCCATTCCATGTCTTCGTAGCGAGGCATCCAGCCGATGGCGGTTTCATGGCTGAGGGCGCGGCCATGCGCGCGATCGACGATCCATTTCAGCACGCGCATATTTTCGCGGAATCCCGGCCAGATGAAATTTCCCTCGGCGTCTTTGCGGAACCAGTTTACGTGGAAGATGCGAGGGGTGATTTTCAGCGAGCGCTGCATCTTGATCCAGTGGCGGAAATAGTCGCCCATGTTGTAGCCGCAGAAGGGCAGCATGGCCATCGGATCGCGGCGGACTTTGCCGATGGTTCCCGCGGCCGCGGCCGTCATTTCGGAGCCCATGGTCGCACCGGCGTACACGCCCGCGCTCCAGTTGAAGGCTTGATAGACCAGGGGGATGGTGCTGGCGCGGCGTCCGCCGAAAATAATGGCACTGATGGGAACGCCGGCGGGATCTTCCCACGCGGGGTCGATGGTGGGGCATTGCGAAGCGGGCGCTGTGAATCGAGCGTTGGGATGAGCGGCCTTCGCGCCGGTGTCTTTGGCGATTTGCGGAGTCCACGGTTTGCCCTGCCAGTCGGTACAGCTGGGTGGCGGGGTGTCGGTCATGCCTTCCCACCAGACGCCGCCCTCGGGAGTGAGAGCGACGTTGGTGAAAATCGTGTTGCGCGAAAGCGCGGCCATGGCGTTTGGATTGGTTTTTTCCGATGTTCCCGGGGCGACGCCAAAGAATCCAGCCTCGGGATTAATGGCGCGCAACTGGCCTTTTTCATCGGGGCGGATCCATGCGATGTCGTCGCCGACGGTCCAGACTTTCCAGCCTTGAAAGCCGGCGGGAGGAATCAACATGGCAAAATTGGTTTTTCCGCAGGCACTCGGAAATGCAGCGGCCACGTAGGTTTTCTGGCCTTTCGGATCCTCGACGCCGACGATGAGCATGTGCTCGGCCATCCAGCCTTCGTCACGCGCGATGTTGGAGGCGATGCGCAGCGCAAAGCATTTTTTGCCGACGAGCGCGTTGCCGCCGTATCCGGAACCAAACGACCAAATCTCGCGGGTCTCCGGAAAGTGGACGATGTACTTTTCGGAGTTGCATGGCCACGGAACGTCTTTCTGCGACGGTTCGAGCGGAGCGCCGACGGAATGGACGCACGGAACGACGCGGACTTCGGGACCTTTATCAATTTCGCGGAAAACGGGCAGACCGATGCGGGCCATGATCCGCATGTTCACGACCACGTAGGGAGAGTCGGTGAGTTGCACGCCGACGCGCGACATGCCGCCGCCGACCGGACCCATGCTGAATGGCAGGACGTACATGGTCCGCCCTCGCATGCAGCCCTTGAAGAGGGAGCGCAACTTTTTGCGCATCTCGTACGGGTTCATCCAGTTGTTCGTGGGACCGGCGCTGTCTTTCGAGAGCGAGCAAATAAATGTGCGATCTTCGACGCGCGCCACGTCGGAAGCGTCCGAACGCGCGTAGAAACACCCGGGCCACAAGTCCTCGTTCAACTTGATGAAGGTTCCGGAGCGCACCATATCCGCGCAGAGCGAATCGTATTCCGCCTGCGAACCGTCCACCCAATGGATATCGGCCGGCGTGGTCAGTTCGGCGATCTTTCCCACCCAGCGAAGCAGATGCTCGTTTTTACTGAGCGGCACGGAGCTCTGATAGCCTTTTGCAGCAGATTGCTTGGAGGATTTCGGGCTTGCGACAGGTGTGGTAGTCATAGAAGTCTGGACTCGATTATAGCGCCACGAGGTGGCCATCCGGAACCCGGTGAAGCCCGTGCGTGCGGCCAATTTGTCGCTTTCTGCGCGGGCGAAGGGAAGTGGTTGATTTACTGCGGGATAGGTTCCAAAACGGGCGCGACGGCGGGCGCTTGCAAGGTAGCGACCTGGACATTCCGCGCCAAGCCCAGCTTGCTAAGGGCCCAGATACCGTACCAGTTAAAGTCCACTTCGTACCATTTCAAACCGTGGCGAGCCGAGACTGGGTGCGCGTGGTGATTGTTGTGCCAGCCTTCCCCCCAGGTGAGGATGGCCACCCACCAACTGTTGGTCGAATGATCGCGCGTAACGAAGCGACGCGAACCCCAGGAGTGTGTGGCGGAATTTACCAGCCATGTTGCGTGCAGCCCGAAGACGGTGCGAAGAAAAATTCCCCAGAGGAGGAAGGGCAGGCCGCCGGCGAGGAGAAGGACAGCACCGAGAATGACGACCGGGATGTAATTGTACTTGGTGATCCAAACGTGGAACTTGTCTTTCGCGAGATCGGGCACGAACCGGGCAAGGGTGGTCGTATCGTGATGCAACGATTCGCCCATCACGATCCACCCCATGTGCGACCACCAAGTGCCATCAACGGGGGAGTGAGGGTCGCCTTCCTGGTCGGCATATTTGTGGTGCATGCGATGCGTGGCCACCCAAAAGATCGGACCGCCTTCGAGTGTGAGAGTGGCGCAGATCGTGAGGAAGTATTCCACCCACTTGGGAGTTTTGTAGCCACGGTGAACCAGCAAGCGATGATAGCCCATGCCGATACCGAGACTCATGGAGACCCACCAAAGAAAAATCGAAACGGCGAGAGCTTTCCAAGTGAAAAAGAAGAGCGCGGCGATTGCGCCGATATGAAACAGGATCATGATGGTGGCGGTGAACCAGTTGATGCCCTGATTCATCGCTTGCATCTTCTTCAGGCTGGGTAGTCCCATCGGCATGGCGTTGCGCAGATCCTTTCTCTTGGGTATTACGCCGTGAGACTAACAGCCGGATGGCATGGCGAATGTAATCGTTGCGTAATACCGGCGATTCGGGCGATGTCGAGTTGGTGGGCCCGCTAGGATTCGAACCTAGGACCAACGGATTATGAGTCCGCTGCTCTAACCAGCTGAGCTACGGGCCCCGGGGGCGACGACAGAGTTTATATTGGATTGCCGGAATTGCGGCGAAGAATCGAAGGGCGTTGCGAAACCGTGGTGTTGACCCCGTGCCAGGCCCGAAAAAGCTGGCGCCGGTCTCTTTCCCTAGTTCCTCGGGTCAAATCGTCCGAAGGATTGATGGCTGCGGTTCGTGCCGGAAAATGTTCGAAGCCACGGATTTCGAAATTGCCACGGGCGGAGCGGGCCGTGCTTCGGTTGCCACGGAGCAATGGGCGATAGGCCGTGCCGGTACGTTGGAATTTTTCTGAAGGGAACGTCGGTGCCGGAAATTCCGTTGCAGGCCCCGGCCAGTCCCATGTACGTGACGTACAATCCGCCGTTCGCAAGGGGCGCGCCGTTTGCGTCCGTGTTACTCATAATAAAAGCGACGACGTTTCCCGTGCCATCGGAAGCGTAGGCCAGGACGATATCGCCACTGGCCATGCTGGCGCCGTAGGAATTCGCGAGCGGCGTTGCGATGGTCATAGACGAAAAACACACCGAAGCGCCCGGTACGGGTGCGATGCTGCCCGCAACGGTAAAGTCCGAATTGGTCTGGAGCGCGAGTTGTACGTTCGAGGCCGGGGCTCCGTTCGACGATTCGAACGACCCTGCAAAGGTTCCGGCGGCCGGTTGAAACAGCGTCGCGGTGAAGGATCCGGAATCGCCTGCCATGCATGCACCCGTCGATGTGAATGTTCCGGAGAACTGATTCGCATTCGAAGAAGCAGCGCCCTTGAATGTGACGGTAGCGCCGTTTTGAAAAATAAGAGTTACGGTCGCGGAGTAGGAACCCAAGGGTGAATAGCCGCTTACGGTGAGGGCGGAGATAATTCCATTCGAACAACTCGAGTTGGTAAAGGAGTTGGCCAGGACGGTTGCGATCGTCGCTCCCGTGGGCGTAGGTGTTGCGGTCCAATCGGTGGTGATGACGAGCGGGTTGTAGCAATTCGGATTCGAATCGCCGCTATTGTCCGGACTTTGCCCGCTGCATGGATACGGATTTCCGTTCGCGTCGGTGAGCGGCGCGGCGTTGGGCGCCGATTCGTTGGTGGTGACGATTGTCCACTGCTGCGGAATTGGAGGGGCTGTGGAAGCCCAAGTCCACGATTCGATTTTCTGGCTGGCTGCCAATCCGCCGGTGCCGCCGGTGAATCCGACGTACGCAAAATCATTACCGACGGTCGCCGGAATGTTAATTTGCCAACTCGCGGAGTAGGTGGCGTTCACGACGGCGTCCGTGATCGTCATGCTCAACGTTGTGCCGTTGTAAGTCATATGGACGGCCATCGTGTCGCCGCTGTGGAGATCCACGCCCGAGGACGTCATATCAAGAGCGGGCGTCATGGGCGCGGCGCCGTCGGTGTACAGGCCGGTTGAATCGTCGCCCTCGCCGTTGTTGCTGTAGAGGTCGAACTTGACGGCGACGCTGTTACCAATTCCGGGAGTTCCGCCGACCGATGGCGCGCCGTATCCAAGGGATCCCCCAGGCGGGCCGAGCGCTTTCGCTCCGGCGGACGAGTTTTGAATGGTGAAGGTAATTCCGTCCGCTTGTGCATCCGAAAGCTGAAACGTGAAGTCCGTGGTGAAAGCGCGAACATCCACAAGCTGCGTGCAAAACGCGCTGCCTGCTTCGTTTCCCTGACCATTCGTGAGTTGCAGACGGCTGTCGTCGAGATCGGTGCTGCCGTTGATTTGCATGCAGCCGAGGTTGCTGAAACCGAGGCCGAAGTTAATGGTGGACGAGGCGCCGGTGTTGATCGTGTAGGCACCGACGACAACGGGGCTATCGTTCAGCGACGGCGCGGAGGCGATCGCGCTGATGGTTTCGGAGCTGGAGACGGTAATCGGTCCGGAATACTTCGCGGAGTTGTGCGTAGGCGTAGAACCGTCGAGCGTGTAATAGATGACGGCGTTTGTCGTGCTGTCCGTGAGCGAAACGGATTGCGCGGCAGCGTATGTTCCCGGCGATGGGGATAAGGCCGGGGGCGAGGTCTGCGAAGAAATTGTGTACACGTTGCTGGTCACCGCGCTCTGAATGAAATCGTTCGCGGTGGCGATGGCATTGAGAGTGGTAGTGACCGTGAGCGTGATGGGGCCGGTGTAACGGGTAGAACCGGTGGAAGGCGTCGAGCCGTCCGTGGTGTAGTAGATCGAAGAGTTCGGCGTGGAGCTGGACATCGAAACCTGAACGGAAAGGCCATAGCTGCCCGACGCCGGAGTCATGACTGGCGCGGCGGCGTTTGATTCTCCATTTAGTAATCCGAAGACGTCCACCTCGCCCTGCGTTCCGACGTACACCTTCCCGTTGGTGACGACCGGCACGACGAATTTGACGGCGGGGCCAAGAGTGTCTCGGCCGCTGGTTAAGTTTGAAGCGTAGAGCAGCCGGGAAACGTTCGTGGCGTCATATGCGCGGAGAATCGCCGGACCATTGGAGTTGTAATAGTCAGATTCAACGGCCCAGACGATGCCATCGGATGTTCCGTTGGATGAAATCGCCGGCGTGGAACCTGGAAAGCCGCTGGTTTCGCCAGATTGCGACGTTGGATTGCTGGAGACAAATCCGTTCGTGATCGCGTACGCCTTTAGCGGTTGGCCGTTGCCCCACACATAAATATTGCCATTCCAGTAGGCGGGCATGGACCAAAGTCCGCCGACACCGCTGACTGTTTGAATAATTTCGGGGTCGGATGAACAACCGTTGCAGTAGTGGCTGCCATCGCGTGTCATCTTGTCGCGGTTGACGGCGTACAAGTTTCCTTGCTTTCCGGCCTCGACAAGGATGTGAGGGTAGGTGCCCATCTGGTCCGGCAACACCAAAACGCCGCCCGAACCGAGATCGGTGTCCGCGTTGTCGAGGCTCCCTTGGTTGTACGGAGTGAAATAGTCGGTGGGGACCGGCACGCCGTTCGCGAGACTTATGCGAACGATGCTGTCGCCATAGTCGATTGTGGTACTCGGCGCCGGCGCGGGGACCGTAACGGTATCGTCGCCGTTGCCGGTGGAAACATACGCATTTCCGAAGGCATCCGCAGCGATCCCCGAACCGGAACCCCAGATTCCGTTTCCTCTTCCGTTCGGCGACGTATTCCATGCGCCCGTCTGCGCGAGTGTGGTTGCGTTATACCCGAGAACCCAGCCGTGCCATGGGCCGTTATCGCCGTGTGAAGCAAACCCAACAAATACGTACCCATTGGAAAGGAGTAGACCGGGTCTTTGGTTTTCCCATTGAACGTTAAACGGAACCTTGCCGCCGCTGGAATCGGGAGCGGTGCCGGGAACGGAAGCAGTCATTACCACCGGACCGCCGAATTTTTCGTCGCCCGTGGTTATATCGATGGCGTGAAGGCGATCAATGAGGTTGCCGTTTTCTTTCGTGTTCACGACCACGTAAAGGGTGTTGGTGACCGGGTCGATCGCCGGCGTGCCGGTGATGCCGATTTCCGGATGAATGTCCTGCGTATTTCCCACATCGCTGGGGGAAAGCGTGGTTGCACCGTTGATCAGGAAGCTCACGTGCCAGAGCGGAGCGCCGCCGGTGTCGGCGTCGAAGGCATACAGCGAATCGTGCTCGGTGGCAACGAAAACGACGTTATGCGTTCCATTCCCTGGAATCGAGAGCGCCGGCATATAAAGAGGCTGCGCGTACACGTAGCCGTCCACCGGGAGCGCGAACAGTTTTCCAAATGTCGTGGATAGCACGTTCGTCGGAGTAAGAATTTTTTCGGACGTATTTTGCCCGGTACGAGCGTTGTCGTAGTGATGCGTCAGAATGCTCGTTTGAGCGCTCGTCGCGAGTGTAGCCGCGCCGCCGGCGAAAAGAACGGCGAGCGCCATGGAGATCGTCTTCGCCGCTCGCATAATGTTCGCGTGCGGGAGGAAATTACATAGAAATGTGCGTGAAACCTTGAGGGCTGGGCTCTTGGTTTTCATGAATGTTGTGGCCGAATTGGGTACTGGGTCGGTCGTCCTGGAGCTTGATCCCGGAATTTCGCCGCTCGGACTCGATAGAGGATGAGTGGCAATCGAGTGGCCGAGGTACGCCTTTCCACTGAGGCGGAAATTTGTTGGTCCTGAAGGAATTAACGGCACGCCAGGTTTACGGTCTGCGCAGGGATGCTAGGCTACGGGAATTTCTTTTCAAGTTTAGGGAACTTTTGGTATGGGTTGCGAAAGGAGTCGAACCTAAAATTTTCGGCTGTGGTCTTGTCTCAAGTCGAGAATCGAAATCGCGGGCAGCTTCGAGGGTCTTCACCGACTGAGCCAAATGACAGATTTTCAGTTTTCGTGTTCATTCGGCGGTGGGAGTGGGAGACGAAACAAAAACCACCAGGGAAGGCGGAAGCGAGTCCTAGTACCTGAAAATCGCCACAACCGTTTAAGTATCTCTGAATTCGGCGCATTTTACACGATAGTATTTTTCAATCCAGATGTCTTGAACTTTCAATCAAGTTATGAGTTTCAGGTCGAGTACCATAACGTCTCGATTTGTAAGAAGCAGTTCAAGCTGATTCCAGCCAGCGTTCGCGCAGCGCAAGCGACAGGATTTTTCGGGATTCACGGAGGCTGCATGGGGCCGAAACATATCTACATTCGGCGGTTCGATGGGCGATCGAGTGGAAAATCGCTGTTGCGAGCGCGTGGCCGATGATTTTGGGCGGCCTAACGAGCTGTCTGCGAGGGTTTTTAGCCCATATTTACATATAGATGTAGCAGCGGATAGTACTGCGCGGCCCGTCGGCGCGGCAGGTAAGTGCAGAAGGGAAAAGAGTTGGAGTTATTCGGAAAGATTTACGCCTTGGCGCTTGGCGAAAATTTATGTAAAGCGTTTATTTGCATATGATTACAAGAGTCCGAAAGTGGCACACGGGTTGCAAACTTGGGTTCCCAAGGTTGAAGTGTCGGTACGCTAGTACTACGGCGAATTTCGATCGTAAAACTGAGTTTTTCGAGGAAAACATGGCAAAGATCAAGTTTTTCGCTCTGGGATTGGTTCTATTTCTGGTCTGCGCACCTTCGAATCTGTGGAGCCAGCAAAACGCAGCCATCGCTTCTTCGACCGCGACTTCGAGCCACTTGGCTGCTTCCTCCGGCGCGCCAATGGATGATCGTCCCGTCCTTCAGCAGCGCAATCCGCGCTACCAGGTCCAGCGAGACGACATCATGACGATTACCTTCGCTCTTTCGCCGGAGCTCAATCAGACCGTAACGATTCAGCCGGACGGCTATATCAATTTGCAGAACGTCGGGAGCCTGTACGTGCAGGGCATGACGGTTCCTGAAGTGGTGGAAGCGCTGAAGAAAACCTATTCCAAGATACTTCACGATCCAATCATTGACGTGGACCTTAAAGACTTCCAGAAGCCCTACTTCGTTGCGATGGGGCAAGTCGGCAAGCCGGGCCAGTATGATCTCCGTTACGACATGACGGTGACGGAAGCGATTGGCGTCGCGGGCGGATTCACGTCGGGTGCGAAGACGCAGGTATTTCTGTATCACCGAGTGTCGAACGAATGGGCGGAAGTCAAGGAGTTGAACATCAAACAGATTCTGCAGGGCAAGAACATCAACGAAGACGCCCATATCATGCCCGGCGACATGATTTTTGTGCCGGAGAAATTCATCACCAAGTTCAGAAAGTACGTTCCGTATAGTTTCGGCACTGGGTATTACACGAGCGCTTACTAATTCTTATCGCAAACAATTCCAAGTTTTAAAGGCGAAACTGACATGACTACATCGAATCGCAGACATGGCTCAACCGGGGAGAAACCCGAGCTTACCTTAAGGGACATGTTGGCGCCGTTGTTCCGCCATCGCCGCATCGTCATCGTCACCTTCTGTGGCGTATTCATTGCCGCCATCTTGGTGGCCTGGATCTGGGCGGCGAACTATTACGTCTCCACCATGCAAGTCGTAGTCGAACAGGATCGTTCCGATCCAGCGATAACGAGCGCGCAAGTGGCCAATGTAAATAACAACAAACCGATTACCCTGGATCAGGTTGCCTCGGAAGTTAGCCTGTTGCAGGGTGACGACATGCTACGCAATGTTGTCGCGGCTTGCGGCTTGGCCACCCCCTCTGCCATGGATATTTTCCTGCCTAGCGATCCGCAACGCAGAATGGCGATGAAGCAGGAGCAGGCGACGCGCCGGCTGGCGAAGAAACTTACCGTGGAGGCTGCAGCCACGTCCGATGTGATTGACGTCAAGTACGGAAGCACGGGTGAGCCTGAAACGCCCGCATGCGTGCTGCAAACTCTCGGTAAGCTTTATTTGGAGAAGCATCTGCAGTTGCAGCGCCCGGTCGGCACCACGGACTTTTTCGCCCAGGAAACTGAAAAGTATCAGAAGGCGCTCAACGAATCCGAATCTCGTTTGGCTGCGTTCAGCCAGACATCGGGTGTTGCCGCTCCTGACCTTCTACGAGCGGATATGGCGGGACAAGTTTCGACGTCGGAAGCCGCACTGTACACCGCACAGCAGATGATCTCCGCAGACCAGAAGCGAATCGAAGAAATCAAACAGCAAATGGCAAATACCCCGGAACGTTCCTCGACCGCGGAATCCTCGCTTGCGTCTAACTTGCTGATGCAGAACTTGCAAGCGACATTGCTGGCGTCGCAGATCAAGCGCAGCGAGCTGCTGGTGAAGTACGATCCGAGCTATCCGCTGGTAAAGGAAGCCGACGAGGAAATCGCCCAGACGAAAGCAGCGATTGCCGATGCGGAAAATTCCAAATATGTAAACAAGACGACCGATCGCGATCCGACGTATGAGTACCTGCGCGAGGATTTGGCGAAGACTCAGGTCGATTTGGCGTCGCAGAAAGCCACCGCGGCGGCCCTGATCAACAGCATTCACGGAATGAAGATGGAAATGGTCAAGCTCGACGGCGACGCCGTTAAGCAGGGCGCACTGATTCGCGAAGCAAAAGCGGATGAAGGCAACTACCTGCTGTATCTGACCAAACGGGAGCAGGAGCGCACGTCGGACGCGCTCGACCAACGGCACTTCGCGAACGTGGCGATCGCCGTGCCGCCGGTAACTCCGATCCTTCCGGCGCACAGCCCGTGGCTCGTGATGTTCCTTGGCTTCATCGGCGCGATTTTCTGCGCGGTTGCCGCCGGCTACATCATGGAGTACCTGGATCCGTCGTTCCGCACTCCGGAAGATGTAATGCAGACGCTGAGCATGCCGGTGCTGGCATCGGTACCGAAGAAGGCGGCCTAGTTCGAATGGTTCTAAATTTTTACAAACTCGCGGAGCAGCCGTTTGGGGTCACGCCGGACCCACGGTATCTCTATCTGAGTCCGACACACCGGGAAGCGCTGGCATCCGCGCTTTACGGGATAACCGTTGGGCGCGGGTTTACAGCTCTGATAGCCAAGCCGGGGATGGGGAAGACGACGTTGCTTTTCCATCTCCTGCAAAAGCTGCAAGGATCGGCTCGAACGGTTTTCCTGTTCCAAACGCAAAGCAGTCCTCGTGATTTGCTGCACAGCGTTTTGACGGATTTGGGAATTGAAGACGACGGCGGCGACATCGTCCAAATGCAGTCGAAGATGAACGAAGCGTTGCTGCATCAGTCGAGTCTGGGGAAGCGATTCGTGGTGGTGATCGACGAAGCGCAGAACCTTGACGAATCCGTGCTCGAAGTCGTACGCATGCTTTCGAATTTTGAGACGCCGCGCGAAAAACTGATGCAAATCGTGCTCGCCGGCCAGCCCGAACTGGCTAAGAAACTCGCTTCGCCCCGCCTCGAACAGCTGCGGCAGCGCGTGTCGATTGTGGCGCGATTGATGCCCTTTGACCCGGCCGAAACGCGACTGTATATCGAGCATCGCTTGCGAGTGGCTGGCTACGAGTCGCCTAAGCCGCTATTCACCGATCGCGCGTTTGCGATGATCGCCAAGCATGCCGGCGGAATTCCGCGGAACATCAACAATATTTGTTTCAATGCCATGTCCATCGGCTGCGTGCGTAAGCAGGAAACGATGGACCGCGATGTGATTAAGGAAGTGCTTGCCGATTTGGATTTGGCGCCACTCTTTGAAGATGCCCCGAGCGCGCCGGCGCCACGAGCCAGTGCAACACCGTCGGCATTCGTCGAGCGCACATCGCCGACCGCACTCGCATCTTGGCCCGTGAAGGCGGCAATTGCGGCAGCCATTGTGATCGCGGGGGCGTTGAGCTGGCCGTCGATTCGCGCGAACTGGAGCGCGAAGGCCAGCAACGATGGAAACGCGCCGGTTACAGCGAAGGTTGGTCCGGTCTCTTCGTCAGCTCCCAATGTTGCTCCGGGCAGCCCGGCGACGCCCGCAACCATCGTATCTTCCGCGAGCCCCGTGGCGGACAGTACCCCGGCGGCAATCACAAAAGACACACCGGTGGTTACGTCTCCAGAATCGGGCAAAGAGTCCAGAACGGTTTCCAGCAAGTTCGACGTGGACGACCCGCGCGATACTCGCTTAATTCCCGTCGCGGAGAACGACACGCTCTATAGCATCAGCATGGCGAATTATGGCCGCTACGATCAGCAAATTGTTGATCGAATCCGCCTGATGAATCCATGGCTCCATGACCCGGACCATATACAAACCGGCCAAAAGCTTCGAATTCCGATTTTGCAGCAAAATTCGAATGAGTCGAATGCCGCGGCGCCGCATGCCGCAGAGGTGACCAGACAATGAGCAAGAACTTTGAATTGATCCAGCAGGCTGAAATGAACTTGAACGTCGCGTCCACGCCGGCCAAGCGAGGCTATGCTCCCTCGGCCGTTACTGGAAATGCGTATGCTCCCGCGGAGCTGAACATCGACAAGCTCACGCGCGAGGAATCCCAGAAGCTCGTGCAGCGCGTTTTCCTGGCGCAGGGCGTGGAGCCAAGGCGTGTGGTGGTGTTCGCGGGCATCGACCATGGAAACGGCTGTAGCCAGATTTGCGCGCAAACCGCGCGCATCCTGGCGGACAACGTTCAAGGGACGGTCTGCGTGCTGGACGCGAATCTTCGCACGCCGAGCCTGCCGGGCATTTTCGGTGTGACCAATCATCATGGTCTGACGGACGCTCTTCAGAAGGACGACTCGGTGAAGAATTACGCGAAGCCGTTGACGCCGGGAAATTTGTGGCTGCTTTCCTGCGGCTCGATGCCGGCCGGATCCTCGAGCATGTTGAATTCGGAGCGGATGAAGTCCCGCATCGCGGAGCTGCGTAAGGAATTCGAATACGTACTCGTGGATGCGCCGCCGCTCAATGAGTATTCCGACGCGATTGCGCTGGGCCAGATCTCCGATGGCCTGGTGTTGGTGCTCGAAGCAAACGCGACACGGCGTGAGTCGGCATTGCGCGTGGCGGAAGTGCTTCGCTCTACGCAGATTCGAGTGCTTGGCGCGGTGCTGAATAAGCGAACGTTTCCGATCCCGGAATCGCTCTATCACCTGTTATAACGAGTTCGTACCAGGGCTGCAATTTTCGTAATCCGTTCGCAGGAGTCGTCATTTTTGCGGGAGATGGGACTCAAAGTGCGGAGCCGTGTCTATGATTGGGCTTGAAACAACTCCGAACCTGTCGATCCACGAAAACCCGGCGCTGATTGCCCCGAATCTCCACTGGTTCGCGGTCCAGACTCGCGGACGATACGAAAAGAAGGTGCGCACCGAACTGCAAGAGAAGGGAGTGCAATCCTTTCTTCCGCTTTTTTCCGAAAAGCGAAAGTGGAGCGACCGTCAGCAACTCGTAGAGTTGCCGCTTTTCCCCCAGTACATTTTCGTGCGGGTCGCAGCGACGGCGGAATCGCGGCTTTCGGTGCTCCGTACGAGTGGTGTGAAAAATTTTGTGGGCACCCGGGGGCTGGGAATTCCGATTCCCGACCTGCAGATTGAACGAATTCAAACAATCATCGAGCAAAAGGTCCCTTACAACCCGCACTTGTATTTGAACGTGGGGAAACGCATCCGGATTCGAGGTGGTGCTCTGGATGGGCTGGAAGGAATTCTTACCGCGGTAAATGGGGATGAGACGTTGGTGGTGTCGGTGGAGCTGATTCAGAGGTCGCTGGCGGTGCGAATCACCGGTTTCGATGTCGAGGCCGTTTAGATTCCGAACCGGCTTTGGGAACATCGGCGATGGGCGCCCCGACCAGGTGCATGGTCTTCAGAATCTAAATTCAGATTTTCCCAGCCCGAAGAGAGAGAACGGTGAACGAAGTAAAGCGTCGATTTTTCCTGAACACGCTTAAATTGTTCGACGTCGCGATCGTAGTGCTGTCGTTTGCCTTGACGGCCTACGTAACGCAGGGTGCCTCGCTGGTTCGCCTGTTTTCGATGCGCGTGAAGCTCTCGAATTTCGCGATCTTCGTGATTATTCTGATTTTTTGCCACGGAATGTTTTCGTTGTGCGGCTTGTACGAATCGAAGCGGCTATCCGGCAAGCTGGCGGAAGTCGGCGACGGGTTCAAGGCTGTGCTGCTTTCCACGGCTTGCCTGGCGATGGTATCTATCTTTTTCAAAGTGAAGCTGATCAACGCGCGATTTTTGGGGATCTTCTGGCTGATTTGTTCGATTGCCGTGGTCGCGTCCCGCTTGCTATTGCGGTACTGGCTGGCAAAGGCTCGCCGCCGCGGTCACAACCTGCACCACGTCCTGATCCTGGGAACGAATTCGCGAGCCGTTGACTTTGCCAGAATGCTTGAATCTTCACCCGAACGCGGATGCCGCTTGCTGGGATTTGTGGACGACGAATGGGATGGATTGAGCGAATTCCGAGCCACGGGATATAAAATCGCGTGCAATTACGATGGACTGGCGGAATTTTTGCGCCGCAACGTTGTGGACGAGGTTGCCATTTACCTGCCGTTGCGGTCCTTCTATGAGCATGCGGCACAGATGGCGAATCTCTGCGAACAACACGGAATTCTACTGCGTTTCGATTCCGACATTTTCAATTTGAAGATCGCTCGGCCTCGGGCGGAAGTCGTGGACGGTACGCCGCATTTGACGCTGCATGGCAGCGGCTTGGAAGGATGGGCATTCCTGTTTAAGCGGACGATTGATTTGATCGTCTCGACAACCGTTTTGATTTTGCTTGCTCCGCTCTTTCTTTGCGTCGCGGTGCTGATTAAGCTCACCTCGCCCGGTCCCGTGTTTTTCGGACAGAAGCGCGTGGGACTGAACAAGCGGCATTTCATTATGTATAAGTTCCGCACGATGGTTCCGGACGCGGAGCGCATTCAGGAAGAGCTGCTCCATCTGAACGAGATGACGGGTCCGGTATTTAAGATTAAGAATGACCCGCGGATTACACCCATCGGAAGGTTCCTTCGTAAGACGAGCATCGACGAACTGCCACAGCTTTTTAACGTTCTGCTTGGCAACATGAGCCTTGTTGGTCCGCGCGCGATTCCTTTGCGGGATTACGACCTCTTCAACGAAGATTGGCAGCGTCGCCGTTTCAGCGTTCCTCCGGGCATTACCTGCCTCTGGCAGATTCATGGACGCAACGCGATTCCGTTCGAGCAGTGGATGGAAATGGACATGCAGTACATAGACAAATGGTCGCTCTGGCTCGATTTGAAAATCCTGGCGCGAACCATTCCGGCGGTGCTGCGGGGTTCTGGCGCAGCTTGAACGAGTTGTCGATTTTCTCCGATTCGAAGTTAACTTGCGAGTTTCGTACCACGCTTTTGTAATTTGACGCGCACCAACTTCACGCCAACAACCACCGGGGGGCAGGTATGCGAATAGCCGTAGTCGGCTCAGGCTATGTAGGATTGGTTTCAGCAGTCTGTTTCGCGGAAATTGGGCACGAAGTTATTTCAGTTGATAACGACTCTGCAAAGATCGCAGCTCTGATACGAGGCGAGGTGCCGATCCACGAGCACTTTCTGCCCGAATTGTTGGGGCGCCACAATGGACGCGGCTTGCAGTTTTCCACGTCCGTGAAAGACGCGGTGATGCAGTCCGAGGCTGTCTTCATCACGGTGGGTACGCCGCAATCGGAAACCGGAGAAGCGGATCTGTCGTTCGTTGAGGCCGTCGCCTACGAAATCGCCACTGCCATTCACACCCCGACGTTAGTAATCGAAAAGAGCACTGTTCCGGTGCGGACCTGCGATTCGCTGCGCAAGACGCTGCTGCTGAACGGAGCCAAGGCCGATCTGTTCTCGGTGGCTTCCAATCCGGAATTCTTGCGTGAGGGCACGGCGGTCACTGACTTTTTGTACCCCGATCGTATCGTGATCGGCGCGGACGACCAATTCAGCGTCTCCTTGCTTCAGGAAATCTACCGCCCGCTAACTTCCGGCAGCTATTACCGGCAGTCCGATGCAATTCCGTTTGCACGCTACGCGCGCGCCCAGGCTCCGGTCATCGTCACCAATGCCAGGAGCGCCGAGTTGATCAAGCATGCTTCCAACGCATTCCTGGCGATGAAGATTTCCTTTATCAATGCTGTCGCCAACATCTCGGAAAGCGTCGGCGCGGATATCCAACAGGTCTGCGCCGGCATCGGCGCGGATTCGCGTATCGGACCCAAATTTCTCAACGCCGGAATCGGCTACGGCGGGTCGTGCTTTCCGAAGGACGTGCAAGCCTTTCACGCCGTGGCCACACAATGCGGTTACGACTTCGGCCTGCTTACCGAAGTGATGAACATCAACCTCGAGCAGCGCCGCCGCTTCCTGAAGAAAATCAGAAGCGCGCTGTGGACCCTGCGCGGCAAGCAACTCGGCGTTCTCGGCCTCGCCTTCAAAGGCGATACGGACGACATCCGCGAATCCCCAGCCATCGCCATCATCGAGGCCCTCCTCAAAGAAGGCGCGCAGATTCGCGTCTTCGATCCCGCCGCAAAATCCCGCGCCATGGAAGTCCTGCCCCAGACCGGCGTGGTCTATGCCGCCGACGCCTACGACGCTGCTACCGGTTGCGACGCGCTGCTGATTCTCACGGAGTGGAAGGAATTTGCAGACTTGAATCTCCCCAAAATCCATTCGCTCTTGAAGTATCCCATTGTGATTGATGGCCGCAACCTCTATGACCCCGAACGAATGGCCGCGGCAGGCCTGATGTATCACAGCATCGGCCGCGCTCCCGCAATCCCGCAGCAGATGGCTTCCCTCGCGCACCATCCGCCCGCGGCATCGAGGCTGGCCGAGTTTGCTGCAGAAAATGCCAGTTCCGCGATTTGAAGGCCCGGCCCCGTTTCCCTCTGGATTCGAACGCAGAATCGCCGCGGAGGCACCAGGGCATCGGGACGAAACCTGACTGACAGAATGATTGAACTCGCCAAATCCTGGATAACGCGCGCTCGACAAAGCACTCTTGCGCGCAATTCCACGTGGATGTTTCTGGGCTACGGCCTGCGCATTATCGTGCAGGCCGGCTACTTCGTTCTGATCGCCCGCGCACTGGGGCCGCATGAGTATGGCGCTTTCGTCGGCGCGACGGCGCTGATCGCAATCGTGGGACCCTTCGCCGGAGTGGGCGGCGGAAATCTGCTGGTTAAGAACGTTTCCCGCGACAAGTCTTTATTCACGGTTTACTGGGGAAACGCGCTGCTGCTGCTGGCGCTTTCCGGGATTGTGCTGCTCGCCGGTGTAGTCTTAGTCGCGCACCTGATCTTGCCCCCGGCCATTCCGCTTTTGCTCGTCGTCCTGATCTGCCTCTCCGATCTGATCGGCGCCAGAATCACAGACATTGCCGCGCAAGCCTTCCAGGCGATGGATCAGTTAAGCTACACTGCAAATTTTAGCCTGCTGCCCTATCTGCTGCGGATGATTTCCGCCTCGTTGGTATTCGCGTTTTGGCATCGGGCTTCGGCGATGACCTGGGGCTGGTTCTACCTGGGCAGCACGGTGGTGTCTTGCACCATCGCGGTGGCAGTTACGAATTGGAAGCTCGGCACGCCCAATCTCGACGTCGCGCGCATTCCAGCCGAGCTGAAGGAAGGCTTTTACTTCGGCGCCGGCCTTAGCGCCCAAACCATTTACAATGATATAGACAAGACCATGCTCGCCAGCCTGTCCACGCTGGACGCCACCGGCATCTACGCCGCCGCTTATCGCGTCATTGACATCGCATTCACTCCGGTAAAATCGGTCTTGTATGCAGCGTATTCGAATTTCTTTCGCAACGGAAAGCATGGCATCACGGCCGGCTATGCCTACGCCAAGACGCTTCTGCCTCGCATGATCGGCTTCTCGATGTTGGCATTCGCCGGGATCTATCTCCTCGCTCCGCTTTTTCCTCTGGTCATCGGCAAGGAATTCGCCCGCACCGTCGAAGCCTTGCGCTGGCTCGCGATTCTGCCGCTGCTGAAGACCATTCATTATTTCCTCGCGGACTCGTTGTCGGGCGCGGGCTACCAGGGAATTCGCGCGGCTGGCCAGGTTTTTGTGGCCTTAACCAATGTCGGCCTGAATTTCTGGCTCATCCCGCTGTATTCCTGGCGAGGCGCCGCCTGGTCGAGCATCGCATGTGACGGCCTGCTCGCGGTTGTCATGTACTGCATTCTGGTGTCTGTAAAGTCCAAGGAGGCGCGCTTGAGTACCCAACTCTCCGCGGAACACATATGAAGCTGTTGCGCACATTCGAAAAAATTTACATCGTCGTCTCGATGTTATTCCTGACCAACGGCATATTTCAAAAGGCCATTGCGGAAAGCGACGTCGCTGGGCAGACGGCCCCCGTGCCGGAGGATCGCATCGGGCAGTTACTGGTGTGCGTGATCCTCGTTCCGTTGTTGATCATCCACTCCAAAAAAATATTGGCCGGTCTGCGCCAGTCGGGGTGGGTCATCGCGCTCTGCAGCTTGGCCATCGCTTCCGCTGCTTGGTCTTCCGATTGGCGCCTCACTATGCGCCGCGGCATTCTCCTCACCGCCTTTACCCTGTTCGCCATTTACATCGCATCATGCTTTGACTGGGACGAAATACTGGATCTGTTCGGCTGGTTGTCAGTGATTGCCGTCGTAAGCAGTGCTTTCATGGCCATTTTCGTTCCCTACTATGGAATATCACATGACATACACGCCGGCGCTGTAAAGGGAATCTTCCCCCACAAGAACATTCTTGGCCGCCAGATGGCCTTTGCGATCCTGACCCTCTGGCTTGCCAAGCCCAAAGGAATCCCCGTTTGGTTGCGTAACTTCACTTTGGTCGGCGCCTGCGTGTTGCTCATCCTGTCGAACGCTGCAACTTCCATAGTCACCTTGGCTGGGTGCGTCCTGGTGTATCCGCTGCTTCAGCTGCTCCGCATTAGCAAAAAAAGGACGGCGCCGCTATGGCTTGCCCTGGCCCCATTGTTTGCGGCGGCAGCCTACCTCGTAGTGGCCAATTTTGGCCTCATATTGCAGGCCACCGGCCGCAGCGCCACTCTCACTGGACGCACGGTCATCTGGCGCTCGGTGCTTCGTTATGCCAGTGATCGTCGCTGGTTGGGATACGGTTTCGATGTGTTCTGGAGTCATGTGCATTGGGCTGGCGGCGATTTACCCACCGCACACAACGGCTACTTGGACATACTGCTGGCTATGGGTGTCGTGGGCCTGCTCGTCTTTGTCGGCGGGTTTTTCACAGTCTTTAGCCGTGCCTTCGCATTATTTTGGGCGGATGAAGTTCGTGGAGCAAAATGGCCGCTTTTCGTACTTCTGTTTTTTGCAGTTTTCAATATCACCGAGAGCAATATCCTGCGTCTGCTCACGTTTCTGTGGATTCCCTATGTAACGATTTACACATCGCTTGGGTTAATGCGCGTCGAGGCACTCTACGCGTTGCCGTCGCGATCCGCAAATCGCGAAGTGGGCGACGGCGATATCGAACCAGGGCCTGGCCCCGTGAACGGCGGTCTGCCAGGATATGGAGTCTAAGCTGCAACCCGCAATACCTTCGACATTGCATCGCAGTTGGAGTTTAAGCGCATCATGACGCACCGCGTTCCTGCGCTTGAATTCGACGCATTGCGAAGTTTCTCCATCGGGGAACCTCCGGTCGCAAGCACATGACATCTAGCGAAGACCAAAAAGGGTTGCTGAGCCTGCCGCGTAGAGTTGCGCGACGGGCCTACCTGCAGCTCACACTGGAACGCCTCAAGGCCGCAAACCGCAGTGCTGGTTTTCGCATCACCTCCTTGGGCGGACCTGTTGTCTCCTTAACTTCCTTCGGGAACAGGATTGACACCGTCTATCTCGCAATTGAATCCATCGCTCGCGGATCCACACTACCTTCTGAACTTATTCTCTGGCTGGACGACGAGGCGCGCTACAACTCACTTCCACCTACCCTGGAGAGACTGGCACGGCGCGGACTCACCATAAAATTATCGAAGAACTACGGTCCGCACACAAAATACTATCCGTATGTCGCTTCACAGCAGCAGTTTTCGCTTCCACTGGTCACCGCGGACGACGACGTCATTTACCCGCGGGACTGGCTGCGGACTTTGACCACCGCCTGGGCGCGCAATCCCGACGTTATTCACTGCTACCGGGCGCGCGTTATCGAATTCTGCGCAGGCCGCATCGCGCCTTACCGTGAGTGGGCCCTCTGCCGCTCCGCAACTTCCAGTTGGCGGAATCTCCTACTCGGTGTCTCGGGCGTGATTTATCCGCCGGCCTTCGTGGCGGCTTTGCAGAGGGCAGGTACCGCCTTCGAGCAATGCTGCCCCAAAGCTGACGATGTATGGCTGCACGCCAACGCCTTGCGGGCCGGTTTCAAAGTGCGGCAGATCGGAAAGGAGGCTGTCCACTTTCCTACCATTCCTGGATCTCAGGAAAGCGCCTTGCATTTCAGTAATATCGTCTCGGGAAATGATTCGCAGGTAGCCCAGACCTACACCGCAGAGGACCTTCAGCGTATAGTTGAAGATGCTCCGGCCGGCACCGAGGCGCGATTCGCTGCGTGTCAGACCGTTTGCGAAAGCGAATAATTTCCGTTCGTGGCCGGACCGCATTCCGTAACCTGAGGGGGTTTGCCGTGAGAGGGAAACTGACTAGAAGAAGCTTCCTGCGGGATTCGGGTGCTGGAGTGGGAGGCTGCCTCCTCTTCGGTTCGGCGGCAGCAGCTTCGGGACGAGGGACGACCATGGAAGCGCTCGACCCATCCCGTACGCCATTGAAATCGCTGGCGGAGAGTAAGGGATTTCTCTACGGCACTTCGGCCACGCCGGGTGATCTGAAAGACCAGCAGTTCACCGACATTGTTATTCAACAGTGCGATTTGATGGCGCCCGGACTCCAACTGAAATGGAACATGGTCAGGCCCACGCCCAACACCTATAATTTTGGTCCTGCTGACGATTTACTCCGTTTTACGCAGGAGCACGGCATGAAGTACCGGGGCCACACCTTGGTTTGGCACAACGCGCTGCCCGCTTGGTTTGCCTCATATGCCACGCCGCAGAACGCCCAGCGGTTGATGCTCGACCACATCAGCACGGTCGCGGGCCGCTACGCGGGAAAGATGCACTCCTGGGATGTGCTCAACGAAGCGTTGCTGCCCAGTGATAATCGCAGTGACGGTCTGCGCAATTCCCCCTGGCTGGAATTAATTGGTCCCGATTACATCGAACAGGCCTTTCACGCCGCAGCCGCTGCCGATCCCCACGCGATACTTTGCTGGAACGAGTACGGCATTGAAAATGAAACCCCGGAAAACGAAGTAAAAAGGAAATTCTTCCTGCAACATCTCAGCGCGTTGCGCGAGCGGGGTGTTCCAGTTCAAGGAATCGGCATTCAGTCGCATTTGGACGCATCCAACAAGCATTTTCCCGGCGCCCAGTTTGATGCTTTCCTGCACCAGATCAGCGATATGGGTCTTAAAATCATCGTCACCGAAATGGATTTTACAGACTCCCTTCCGGCCTCCGATCCTGCCGCGCGAAATCAGTTGATTGCGTCCAGGTACGAGGAGTATCTCGGCCTGGTGCTAAAGCACCACTCCACCATTGCCATTCTGAACTGGGGCATAGCCGACAAGCATACTTGGCTCAATGGAAATTACAAATTTCCCCGCAAGGACCAGTCTCCATTTCTTCCGTTGCCCTTTGATACCAACACCCAGGCGAAGCCGGCTTGGTATGCGATGGCCCGAGCATTTCAGAATGCCCCTTCGCGCTGAATAATCGTAAACATTAAATGCAAAAAACTCTCGTTACCGCGGTGATCCCTACCCGCAATCGGCCCGACTTGCTCCGGCGCGCTATTGCCAGCGTGCGCGCGCAGACCTGCGGCCCCATCGAAATCGTCGTGGTCATTGACGGGCCGGATGACGCCACTCGCGCGCTCTCCAGCGCAATGTCCGCTGAGCGCCTGCGCTTCATCCCCCTGCAAACCAGCGTCGGCGGCTCCGACGCGCGCAACATCGGCGTGCAGAATGCCGCCAGCGAGTGGATCGCCTTCCTCGACGATGATGACGAGTGGTTGCCCACCAAAATTGAAAAACAACTCGCACTGGCCGCTCACGCCACCGATTCCTATCCGGTGATTTCCGGCCAACTGATCGCCAAGAGCCCTTACGGCAACTTCGTCTGGCCGCGAAGATTTCCCGCGGAATCTGAGCCCCTCAGCGAATATCTGTTCAATCGCAAATCTTTCTTCCGCGGAGAGGGCCAGCTGCAAACATCCATGCTCCTCGCGCGCAAATCGTTGCTGCAGTTGGTCCCTTTCACCAGCGGGCTTCGCAAACATCAGGATTTCGATTGGTATCTGCGCGTCTCGCAGCTGCCCGGCGCGCGCTTTCACTTCGTCCCCGAACCCCTGGTGAATCTGTATCTCGAAGAAAATCGCGAATCAATCACAGGCCGTCCGGACTGGCAATTTTCCCTGGACTGGCTCAAAGCGAATCGCGACCGCATGACTCCACGTGCGTATGCTGGATTTATTTGCACGCAGTTGGCGCCCGAGGCCTCGCAGCAGGGTGCTTGGCGAGCGCTGCCATTGCTGCTCGCGGAAATGCTGCGCCACGGCAAACCCTCTTATATGGACGTCTCCATTTTCGGCGCCATGTGGCTCATGCGCCCCTCGTTCCGCCGCACCTTGCGCGCTTGGCGTCACCCCCAGCCCGTCAGGCAACCCGCATGAAAGTTCTGCAGATCACGCGTCAGTTTCTGCCCTCGACCGGTGGACTGGAATCCGCCGTGGACGGGCTGAGCCGCGCTGTGCAGGACGCCGGCCATGACGTGCGCGTTGTCACGCTGCGCAAGATATGGGGTTCGGACGCGCTGCTGCCGGCCGAGTGTGTGATCAACGGCCTGAATGTATCGCGCATCGGGCATTGGGGCTCGCGCCGCTATCCCATTGCTCCCTCGGTGTTGAATCATCTGAATGGCTCCGACCTACTGCATGTTCATGCGGTCGATTTTTTTGTGGACTTCCTGAGCCTCAGCAAAATATTCCACCGCCGCCCGATCGTTCTCAGCACCCATGGAGCCTTCTTTCACACCCGCTGGTTGCCCTGGCTCAAGTCGGCGTACTTTCGCACGATTACTCGCCACACCCTGAAACGCGTTGCCGCCGTCATATGCGTCAGCGAACACGACTACGAAATGTTCTCCGCCATCGTGCCCCAGCACAAGCTGCACCTGGTGCGCAACGGCGTCTCGATCGAGTCTTATGCCAACGTCAAAAAGCAGGTGACGCCCGGCCTGTTGGTGGGGATTGGCCGGGTCGCTTCCAATAAAGGAATCGATCGCCTGATCCACGCCGTGGCCGAATTGCGGAAGACTCGTTCCGACGTCCAACTCATCTGGGCCGGCCCCGACGAAGGAGGCCGCATCGCAGAACTTCAGAATCTGGCTGAGCAAGCGGGAGTCGGCAATTCCGTGAAGTTCACTGGGCGCGTGGAAGTTGTCGAGCTGGAGCGTCTTCTGTCTCGTGCAAATCTTTTTGTCTCCAGTTCTTCGTACGAAGGCTACGGACTGTCAACCATCGAGGCGATGAGCAGCGGTACGGTCCCGGTCGTCACCCGCGTGGGGATTCATCCGCAACTCATCCTGAATGGCGAGTCCGGATTCCTCGTGGATGGCGATGCGTTGTCGCTGGCAAACGGTCTGCGAGTCGCCCTGGACGTCGAGCCAACCGCGCTGGCAGCCATGGGGCAGCGAGCGAGACAAGTCGCGGAGCAATGCACCTGGCGCCACGCCGTGCAAGCCTATTTAGATATCTACGGCTCGGTCTTGGCCGAATTTTCGAGGAACTGAACGCAATGCCGGATTCTTTACAGCCGTTACGCGTTCACTCAGATTCGCCCGAGCGTCCATTTCTGCTTCGTTTTATCTGGCTTCTTTTGTTGCGGAGTTAGTGATAGAGATTCTACGGTGCGGGAACGCGGAGTCGCTTCCGGCCCGCAGAATGAGTTAGGAGCGTGCTTATGTCCACACCCGGCTCGCGTTTGGACGCCAAACCGGCGGAGGAGCCAGTTTCCTCCACCGAAGTCGCACAAAATCTGGCACAAAATAGCGAACTCACCGCCGCTCAAGTTCAGCGTCTCAACGCGCAAGGATTTCTCAGTCTAAATCCCATCGCCACGCCGCAGGAAATACAGATGATCAGGGCCGCCTTGCAGGAACTGTTCGACAAGCACGCCGGTGAAAACGAGGGAGCCAATCTCGACTTCGTTGCCGGCGACGATTCGGAAGCTCCCAAAACCGCGCCCCAAATCATTAACCCGGCGAACTATTATCCGAAGCTGCGCAAGACCGAATGCTTTCGCAACTCTTTGAAAATCGCCAAGCAGCTGCTCGGCGAAGAGGCGCGCTGTTTTTTCGATCTGACCATCATGAAGATGCCGCAAGTCGGCGCGCCCACGCCCTGGCATCAGGATGTGGCCTTTCGCGATCCCCGCTTCAAGTACACGGAAATAAACGTGTGGGTGGCGCTGCAGGATGTCACCGTGGAAAGCGGATGCCTGCGCTATGTTCCCGGCTCACATACGATCCCGGTGCTGCCGCATCATTCCGTCAATGATGACCCGACATCCCAGGCGTTTGAATGCGAAGGCGGATTTGACGAATCGGCGGCGATAGACTGTCCGGTGCCGGCGGGCGGATTCATCATTCATCTTCCCGGCACTCTCCACTGCGCCGGACCGAACCGATCCGCCAATCCGCGGCTGGCGTACATCATGGTTTTTGGAATCGCGCCCGTCCCAGCGGAGAAACCGCAAACTTTCCCCTGGTTAGATCACAAGGAAACTCCGGCGCAAGCCAGGAAGCGACGCTGGATGCGGCGTGGCGGCGCGCTCATTACCGTATGGCGAAGGCTGCGACGCGGAGACCTCAATAGCTGGCAATCCGCTGTTTACGGCGTCAAGAGACTCGGCCGGATTCTGCGCCGAGGTGCCTGACAACCGCACGCGCCCATGGTTTGGGCTTTTGCACTGCAGCAGCATCGTGCTCGCGCGTTACTCTTTCCGAAATTCAAGGTGAACGTCCATTACAAATAATCCAAAATTCGAAAACGTTACTGACTCGAAACTTACAAGCGGGGGATCGATCCAGCGAGTTCATTTGTTGGGACTCGAAATTCATAATCTGACGATGGACGAAACTCTGGCGGCGATTGGCGAGATTGTAGAGCGCCGCCGGTTCGCTTATGCGGTCACGCCGAATGTTGATCACGTTGTGAAGCATCGCAAGAGCGCGCAATTCAGGGAACTCTACAAAAAAGCTTCCTTGGTGGTCGCCGATGGTGTGCCGTTGCTGTGGGCTGCCCGGCTGTTGGGTACCCCCTTGAAAGCGAGGATCAATGGAACTGATCTTTTTGAACGGACGTGCCAGTTTGCGGCTGAGCGAGGATACTCGGTGTTCCTGCTGGGGGGCAGCCCGGGCGCAGCGACCAGCGCGCGCGAAAAACTGACCCAGCGGCATCCCGCTCTGAAATTCGCAGGTTCCGTGTGCCCGCCTTTTGGGTTTTATAAGAACGAAGATCAAAACAAAGCCATCCAAGAAACCATTCGAGCGAGTCGCGCTGACATTCTGTTCGTCGGGCTCGGTGCTCCCCAGCAGGAACAATGGATGTGCGACTATGGCGAAGGCTCCGGGGTTGCGTTTGCGATCGGAGTCGGTGTCTCTTTCAGCTTTGTCGGCGGCCTGATACCGCGGGCGCCCGTCTGGATGCAGCGGAATGGCCTCGAATGGCTCTGGCGCCTCGGAAAAGAGCCACGGCGATTGTGGAGGAGATATTTACTCGAAGATTTGCCGTTTTTTGGAATGCTGCTGCGCGCGATGCTTAAGAGAACCTTGGCACGGCAGCAAGCGTAATCGTGACGATTCAATTGTCGCGTGTGTACTCGGTGGATTGCATGGCGCGGCGTTCCGCGCAAAATGTTGTGGATGGTGATAGTAGTTACAGTACTTCAACAGGGTTTTTCTTCAATCGGATGCATCACTGGAAAGTAGACGAGACTTCAATTTTCTTGTGATATCTTAGCCAACCTCGCAAAAAAAATTGTCGAACAGTTCCACAACTATACCGAGAGGGACCATCAGAATGCGGAATTACGGTCGCACCACCCCGAACTTTCGAATGCATGAGCCGCGGACTGCCGCGCGCAGATCCGGCCGTCTGCCAGCGCGGCCCTTGGGACTTGTGATTGCATTGCTGTCCTTCGCGATCGCAGCTTCCGCGCAGACCGTCGTGCCGCCGAGCGTATTGACGCAGCACAACGACATCTCGCGAACCGGTCAGAACGCCGCCGAAACGGCGTTGATGCCCACGAACGTCAATTCCACTTTGTTCGGAAAATTATTTGCGTTGAGTGTTGACGGACAAGTTTACGCGCAGCCTTTGTACGTGCCGGATGTGAACATCCCCGGGCAGGGTACGCACAACGTCGTTTACGTAGCCACGGAAAACGACAGCTTGTACGCTTTCGACGCGGATATTGGCGGTGCGCCGCTGTGGCAGATCACCTTGCTCACCAACGGCGGCACGGCGGTCCCGAATACCTACATCGTGGCCTACGATATCAATCCCCAGATAGGCGTCACCGGCACTCCCGTGATCGATCCCACGACCAACACCCTCTACGTAGTCGCGAAATCATACGAGAGCGGTGGAGTCATCACGCAGCGGCTCCACGCCATTGACATTACCTCCGGCGCAGAGAAGTTTGGCGGCCCCGTGATCCTTCAGGGATCCGTGCCCGGCACCGGCTCCGGCAGCACCTCTGGAACATTGCCATTCAACCGTCAGTGGGAGAATCAGCGTCCGGGCCTGCTCTTGCTCAATGGCTACGTGTACATTGGATTCGCTGCGCACGGCGATAACGGCCCCTGGCACGGCTGGATTTTGAGTTACAACGCCTCGACGCTCGCGCAGGCAGGCCTGTGGTGCGCCTCTCCCAACGGCATTGGAAGCGGCTTCTGGGGTTCCGGCGCGGGACTTGCAGCCGACACCATCGGATCTGGCAGACTTTTTGTCGCCACCGGCAACGGCGACTTCCCGGTAACCGGCAACGTCGTCCCCAACCCGGCCCCGGCGCCGTCTTCCAGCGTGGATTTTGGCGACAGCATCGTGCAACTCACTACCTCTGCCGGCCAAATCACGCCCACCGACTATTTCACTCCGTATAATACTGCCAGCCTCGACGCTGCCGACACTGACCTGGGATCCGGAGGCGTCCTGATCCCTCCAGACCAAGGCGGACCGTACCCACATATCCTGATAGAGGTCGGAAAGCAGGGGCACATCTATGTCATAAACCGCGATGCCATGACCAGTGACGGCGGCCATTATTGCAATGGCTGCACCAGCGATCCGGAAATCATTCAGACCATAACCGGCAACGGCGGACTTTGGGCTGCGCCGGCGTATTGGAACGGCAACGTGTACTTCCTTGGCAGCGGCAATTATCTAAAGGCCTATTCGCTATCGAACGGTTTGCTTTCTACCAGCCCAACGTCCCAGTCCGCGACGACAACTAATTTTCCAGGATCCACACCTACCATTTCCGCCAACGGGACAACCAACGGTATCGCGTGGGTCGTCGATTCCTCCGGCTTTTCCGCGCAAACCCCTTCCGTCCTGCGGGCCTATGACGCCACCAATGTTTCGTCTCTTTTGTACGATTCCAGCCTGACCAGCGGCAGAGATGCGCTCGGTGCCGCGATTAAATTCGCCACGCCCACCGTGGTGAATGGAAAAGTGTACGTGGGCACCAGGGCCGAAGTGGATGTGTTCGGTCTGCTGAGCGATTTGCCCCAGGCTGCCCCGCCGGCATTCTCGGTTCTCGGGGGCTCCTATCCCACGAGCGTTCAGGTATCGCTGACCACCACGACGCCAAATGCCTCGATTTACTACACCACCGACGGCACGATGCCAACAGCGAATTCTCAACTTTACCAGTCGTCCATTTCGGTTGCGGCCACGACCACGATCAACGCAATCGCCCTGGAAACCGGCTATTTGTCGAGCCCTGTTTCGACCGCGACCTACATCATTTCCGCGGCCGCCGGGGCGCCGAACTTCTCTCCTGCTCCGGGAACTTACACCGCGGCGCAATCCGTACTGCTCACAGATACCACTGCGGGCGCCACGATTTACTACACAACAGACGGGACCACGCCCACGCATAGTTCCACCGTTTACACAGGTCCGATACTCGTTTCCGCTACCACCACGATCAACGCAATTGCATCAGCGACCGGCCTCGCAGACAGCGGCTTGAGCACCGGCACCTACACGATCAATTCCAACGCCACGACTTCCATCAACTTTGGATTGGGCTTCAGCGTTCCCACTGGGCTCCAGTTCAACGGCAGCACCGACCTGGACGATACACGCTTGCAATTGACCAACGGCGGCGTGAACCAGGCCGGCAGTGCTTTCTTCACCACCCCGATGGACATTCGCAGCTTCACCACCGATTTCACGTTCCAACTTTCCGATGCCACCGCCGACGGCATTACATTCACGATTCAGGACTCCAGCGCGGCAGCTGCAGCTTTGGGGGGAGTGGGAGGCAGCCTCGGCTATGGCGGCACAACCAAGATCCTGAACAGCGTGGCGATCAAGTTCGACATCTATAACAACAGCGGCGAAGGGGACGACTCCACGGGTTTGTATACCAACGGCGCGAATCCGACTGTGCCGGCAACGGATATTTCCTCCTCCGGGATCGATTTGGATCAGGGCGACGCGATAGCGGCGCATATTACCTATGACGGTACGACGTTAACGATGACTCTGACCGACGCCGTAATCAATAAAACCTTCACCACCAGCTGGCTGGTGAACATTCCTACAACTGTTGGAGCGAACACCGCCTACGTTGGATTTACCGGCGGTACGGGTGGTTCGACGGCCAGCCAGAAAATCGAAACCTGGACGTTCGTATCGACTCCCCCCGTCGTCGCAGTTCCGCAGATCACGCCCGGATCGGAGACCTTCACCGGTTCGATCAGCGTGACGCTCACGGATACCACCAGCGGCTCGGCAATTTATTACACCACCGACGGCAGCGTTCCTGCTCCTGGCGTAGGAACGACGCAGCTGTACAGCGCCCCATTCCCGCTGTCTGCATCAGCCACAGTGAACGCGATTGCGACCGCAAATGGATATGGGATGAGCCCCGTTGCAAGCGCGGTATATACTCTGGCCGGTCTCACACCAACGCCAGCGCCGACGTTCCTGCCTGTGGCCGGAACTTATACTTCCGCACAAAACGTTCAGCTGAGCGATTCGGGCGCCACGATTTACTACACGACCGACGGAACGATGCCGACCCACGCCTCCGCCGTTTACTCCGCACCGATCACCGTCGCGACCACAACTACAATTAACGCCATCGGCTCGGCCCCGGGCCTGGCAGACAGCGCCGTCAGCACCGCCCTCTACACGATCAATACGAGCGGCACCACTTCCATCAACTTCGGCTCTGGATTCAGTGCAGCCACCGGCATGCAGTTGAATGGGAGTGCCAGCATCAATGGTGCTACATTGCAGCTGACCAACGGCGGCGCGAATGAGGCCGGTAGCGCTTTCTTTTCCAGCCCCGTGGACATTCGAAACTTCACCACCGATTTCACATTCCAACTTTCGAATGCCACGGCCGACGGGTTGACGTTTACGATTCAGAATTCTAGCTCCGGTGCTACGGCGCTCGGAGCCATCGGAGGCAGCCTGGGTTACGGCGGTACGACCAAGATTCTGAACAGCCTGGCTATTAAGTTCGACATATACAACAACAGCGGCGAAGGCAACGATTCGACCGGGTTGTACATCAACGGCGCTAATCCAACGACGCCGGCCGTGGATATTACTTCTTCCGGGATCATTATCAGCAGCGGTGACGCCATCGCCGCGCACATCACCTACAACGGCACTACCTTGACGTTGGGCTTGACGGACACGGTGACCGGAAAGACCTATAGCAACAGCTGGATAATCAATATCCCCACGACGGTGGGAGCGAACACAGCTTACGTGGGCTTTACCGGCGGAACCGGTGGCGCGACGGCTACGCAGATGATCAAAACCTGGACTCTGGTATCGACTCCGCCGGCAACAACTGTCGTGAATTTTAGCAGTGGTTTCACCTCCACGACTGGCTTGCAGTTGAACGGATCTACAACCTGGAATCAAAGCGCCTCGCGACTGACGCTTACCAACGGCGGAGCGAACGAGGCAGGCAGTGCGTTCTTCACGACCCCCGTCAATATTCAGGCCTTCACGAACGATTTCTCATTCCAGCTAACCAACGCCGTCGCGGATGGATTCACGTTCACCATCCAAAATGCTGGTCCTACCGCGCTGGGCGCAGACGGAGGCAGCCTGGGATACGGCACGGCGATGGGAGCCAGCGCCGCGGTGAAGTTCGATTTGTATAACAATTCTGGTGAGGGCGCAGATTCCACCGGCGAATACAGCGGGGGTGCAAAGCCGACCGTACCCGCAGTGGACATGACCAGCTCCGGCGTAAATTTGCACAGCGGCGATCTGATGCATGTACATATGACGTACGATGGTGCCACGCTGACGATGACCATCAGCGACGCGACCGCCGGTACAAGCTTCTCAACTACATGGTCCGTGAATATTCCGGCACTGGTCGGCGGCTCGACGGCGTACGTTGGCTTCACCGGCGGGACAGGTGGAAAATCTGCGACCCAGGAGATCACCGCTTGGAATTTCGCCGTCGGATCGGCGCCGACGAATCCTCCGATTTTATTTCAGACGGAATCCTTGTTGAGCCAGAGCGTTAGTTCCGGTCCGAGTTATTACGCCTTCTCTTGGACGGGTTTCACGAACGGCCAGGGCACCGAGCTGAACAGCAACAAAGTGGGAAACAACGTCGCGATTACGATCAATGTCCCAACCGCGGGAACCTACGACGTGAAGTATGCCGTGAAAGCGTACAACACGCGCGGGATGGCACAGCTTGCGATTAACGGCACAAACGTCGGCCCGGTCGAGGACCAGTACGCTGCCACAAATGTTTGGCAGGAGTTCGATCTGGGATCGATGGCGCTGGCGGCAGGAAACCAAGTATTTCTTTTCACCGTGACCGGCAAGAATGCCGCCAGCACCGGCTATACGCTGACGTGGGACTACATTAAGCTGACGCCGCAGTAGCTGGGTGAGGCAGGCTGACGACAGAAACTTAACAGGGCCGTTTGGATTCCTAGAATCCCGGGGAACCGATTGCCCTTTTTGAGCTTGCGAAAACAATCGCGAGTCCGGCGATCAGCACAGCTTGCGCTGCCGGCCAAGCAGTAAGAGCTTTCCGGCGTTTCAACCAGGATTGACAGCGCCGTCGCCTCAGCCCGCGGAGGCTCAGTAGGTTGAGACGCTAATTTTCACCCGGAGGCAGTTATGCGGATTGCAGTGATCGGCTCAGGTTACGTGGGGCTGGTATCAGCGGTTTGCTTCGCGGAGATCGGCCACGAGGTGATATCTGTGGACAACGACAGCGCCAAGATCGCGGCGCTGGAGCGCGGCGAAGTCCCGATCCATGAAAATCACCTGCCCGAGTTGTTGAAGCGCCACCGCGGTGGCCGCCTTCGGTTTTCCACGTCCGTAGCCAAGTCCGTGAAGGCAGCAGACGCCGTGTTCATTACCGTCGGTACTCCGCAATCCGAGACCGGCGAAGCGGATTTGTCGTTTGTCGAAGCGGTAGCCTACGAAATCGCGGCGGCAATCGATAAGCCGACGCTGGTCGTGGAAAAGAGCACCGTGCCCGTTCGAACCTGCGAATCGCTTCGGAAAACGTTGCTGATGAACGGTGCAAAGGCGGCTTTCTTTTCTGTCGCCTCAAACCCCGAATTCCTCCGGGAAGGAACAGCGGTTGGCGATTTCTTATACCCGGATCGAATCGTTGTTGGCGTGGATGATGAATCAAGCGCCAAGCTGATGCAGCAAATCTATCTCCCGCTTACGAGCGGCACGTATTACAGTCAACCCGACGCGATCAAGATCGAGGGGCCGGTGCCACCCAAGGCCCAAATAATCGTAACGAACGCGAAAAGCGCCGAACTGATTAAACACGCCTCGAATGCTTTCCTGGCAATGAAGATTTCGTTCATCAATGCCGTGGCAAATATTTCCGAAGCGGTCGGAGCGGACATTCAACAGGTTCGCGCCGGGATCGGCTCCGACTCGCGCATCGGACCGAAATTCCTGAATGCCGGAATCGGATACGGCGGATCGTGCTTTCCGAAGGATGTGCAGGCGTTCCACGCCGTGGCGATGCAATGCGGTTACGATTTTAGCCTATTGTCCGAAGTCATTCGCATCAACGATGAACAGCGGCGGCGCTTCCTGAAAAAAATTCGCAGCGCGTTGTGGACGCTTCGCGGAAAGCAACTCGGTGTGTTGGGGCTGGCATTCAAGGGCGATACCGACGACATTCGCGAAAGTCCAGCCATCGCGATTATCGAATCACTTTTGAAGGACGGATCGCAGGTTCGAGTATTTGATCCCGCAGCGACAGCGCGGGCGCAAGAAGTGTTGTCGAAGACCGGTGTGACGTACGCAACCGACGCTTACGATGCAGCGAAGGGATGCGACGCGCTCCTGATCCTGACGGAATGGAAGGAGTTCGCGGCGCTAGATCTTGCAAGAGTACGGTCGCTATTGAAGTATCCGATCGTAATTGACGGCCGAAACTTGTATCAACCCAGCCAGATGATGGCCGCAGGGCTGATCTACCATAGTATCGGTCGTGCGTCCGGCGTTCCCCAGCACATGTCCGCAGCCATGGATCATCCGAGCGGCGACGTGCTCCCGGCGGGAACGCGAAGCTCGGAGTAACGACATCGATCGGCTCATCGTTCGCCGGCGGTTCGCCGGTCGTTTCGTTCGCTTCGCGTGAAGCGCTCATTCTAGTTTCCCGCGCCTGATGCCTACAGTTTCCCGCGTCGGATCCGAGACGGAGCCGTTCTCACTGGAATTTGGGGGCCTCGTTCGCGATGGGCTGCGAACACGCTGCGCGACGATTCGGCGAGGGACTGCGTGCCGCCGATTCTGCGGCGAAGAATCAAGAAGATGCGTGGAAAGCGTTAGAGTGTGCCCGGGCCGCTTCGCGTCAATCGTCGATGAATTTGCCGCGGTAGAGGGCCATGCCGACGGCGGCGTGCATTCCTAGTTTTGCCAGAGCGCGCACTTCTTTTTGGCTGCGGATCCCGCCCGCCGCGGTGATTGGCAGGTTCGTTGCGCGGCGCAGTGCGCGGTACCACGCCAGGTTTGTTCCCCGCATCGTCCCCTCGTTGTCCACGTACGTCGCCAGAAACTCCGAGCAGTAGGGCTCCAGCGCGGGCATTACGTCCTGGGCGCGCAGTGCCAGGCGTTCCCGCCAACCCCGCACCACGATTTTCCCGCCTTTGGTATCCAACGCGATGATAATTCGCCGGCGGCCGACGCTTGCCTTCAGGCTGCGTAGAAATTTGTGTGCAATTTTGCCATCCGCGCCGCGAAACGCCGCGCTACCTACAATTATTTTCTCAGCTCCCCACGAGAGGATACGCGCAGCTCGCGCGGTTGAACGGATGCCACCGCCGACGCGCACTTTCATCCTGCCGCGTTTGCATAGCGTCTTGATCCAACGTGAATTCGAACCCGTGCGCATGGCGGCGTCGAGATCGATTACGTGGAGGATGGGGTAGCTCTGAAAGTATTCGAGCAGACCGAGCACGTCGTCGAGCGAAAGCGCGAGGCGCTTTCCGCGAACGAGCTGCACGGCTCTTCCACCCTGAAGGTCGATGCAGGGAATGATCATCGGACGATTCGCACCGGTACGTCCCGAGCCGCGAGAAACGATTTCAGTTCGCTGATCGATCGCGCTTCGCTGTGAAATATCGAGGCGGCCAGCGCGGCGTCGGCCGCGCCACGCTCGAAGACGTCTAGAAAATCCTGGAAGGATTGCGCGCCTCCCGACGCGATCACGGGAACCTGCACGGCACGCGAGATTGTGGCCGTCAGTTCGCAGTCGAATCCCGAGCAAGTGCCGTCGCGGTCGATCGAGGTCAGCATGATTTCGCCGGCCCCGCGCGCAACGCCCTCGCGCGCCCATGCGGCCGCATCGAGACCCGTTGCGTCCCGTCCTCCGCGCACGAAGACCTGCCAGCCTGCGCCGGCTCTTTTCACGTCCATCGAGAGAACGACCGCTTGCGAGCCGAATTGATTGGCCAGTTCGGAGATGAGTTCGGGGCGCGCCACCGCGGCCGAGTTGACCGTAACTTTGTCCGCGCCGGCGCGCAAAACCGCGTTTCCGTCATCGAGAGCGCGGATACCGCCTCCCGCGGTGAAGGGAATTTGGAGCTCCTGTGCGACAGCACGCACGGTTTCCAGAAACGTCGCCCGCCCGTCCCGCGTCGCGGTGATGTCCAGCATGACGAGTTCGTCGGCGCCTTCCCGGTTATATCGCGCGGCGAGCGTGGCGGGATCGCCCATGTCGCGCAGGCTCTCAAATTCGACGCCCTTCACGACGCGGCCTGCGTCCACATCGAGGCAGGGAATGATGCGGCGCGCGAGAGTCATTGCGCGAACTCCAGAAAATTTTTCAACACTTGTGCCCCGGCGGCTCCGGATTTCTCCGGGTGAAATTGAACGCCCATGAGCGCTCCCCGCTCCATCACTGCTGTAAACGGGAAGCCGTGATCGCACACGGCAGCAGTTTCAGGAGCGTGTTCCGGGGCGGCGTACGAATGCGCGAAATAGAAATAGGCGTCGTCGGGGATACTCCGAAGCAATAGGGAATCCCGCAGGCGCCGGACCTGGTTCCATCCGATGTGGGGAGATTTGACGTTCGCCGGTAACGACTGAACGTTGTTGCCCAGCAAAGCGAGGCCCTTTTCCTGCGGAGCTTCGTCGCTCGAGTGATACATCGCCTGCAATCCGAGGCAAATTCCCAGCACGGGCACGCCAGCGCGAATTGCCTGCTGCACGGATTCTGTGAGATTGCGCTCGCGCAACCCTGCAACGAACGCGGAGAAATGACCGACACCGGGCAAAACGATCGCCCGAGCCGAATTCACGGTCTGTGGCGAAGACGCTCGTTCGGTTTCCGCGCCGAGCGATGCGATCGCTCGTTCCACGGACGGAAGATTTCCGGCGCCGTAGTCAATGATGACGATTTTCACAGTACGCCCTTGGTGCTCGGCAGCACACGCCGCAATTGCTTGTCGCGGGTGACGGCAAAACGCAGGGCGCGCGCAAAAGCTTTGAACAGTACCTCGATCTGATGATGGGACGAACGGCCGTACAGAAATTTCACGTGGACATTTGCAGCGGCAGCCTGCGCGAACGCCTGGAAAAAATCGTCGAGGAGCTCAGTCTGAAAATCGCCCACGCGTTTCGCCAGCGGCTTCCATGTGCAGACGCAATAGCCGCGCCCCGAGAAATCGATGGCGGCCATACCGAGCGATTCGTCCATGGGCATCAGGAAATATCCGGCGCGGAGGATGCCGCGCTTGTCGCCGAGCGCCTTCCTCACAGCTTGCCCCAGCGCGATGCCGGTATCTTCGACGGTATGGTGCTGGTCCACGTCGAGGTCGCCTTTCGCGATGAGTTCGAGATCGAGCGCGCCATGGCGGGCAATTTGTGCGAGCATGTGATCGAAAAAGCGGACGCCCGTGTCGATACGCGCTTTTCCCCGGCCGTCGAGATTGATTTTCACAAGGACGTCGGTTTCGTTCGTTCGCCGGTGGACCAATGCTTTTCTCATAGCACCTCTTTCAATGCGCGTAAGACGCGACGGGTCTGCGGGGTTGTGCCAATCGTGATGCGGACGTATCCGCGTCCCCCGAAATCACTGGAACGGTCGCGGATGAGAATCTTTTGTCGCGCCAGTGCGATGACCACTCTTTTTGCGCGCTCGCCGAGATCGACGAGAATGAAATTGCCCGCACTCGGGAAAATCGTGAGGCCCATACGTGTGAGCCCGGTTCGAAGTTCGTCGCGGCTTTTTGCAAACTCCAGCAGCGTCGAGCGCAAAAACGCGGTATCGCGCACGAATGCACGAGCGGCGACCAGCGCCGCGATATTCACCGGGTATGGAGACGCCGCCTTCCGCATCACGGATGCGTTGGCGCGATGAGTGAAGATGCATCCCAGGCGAAGGCCCGCCATGCCCGCGGATTTTGAGAATGTTCGCGTCACAACGAGATTGGTATGACGCCGAATCCAGGACAGCACAGTGATGCCGCAATATTCGAAATAGGCTTCGTCGATGACGACCAGAGTTTGCTTTGCGGCGCTCAGAAGCATTCTCAATTGAGCGGAAGTCAGAACGCTTCCCGTCGGATTATTGGGATTGGCCAAAAAAAAGACGCGTGGCTTCTTGTTGAGTGCTGCTAGAACCGCTGCCAACGGAAACGTAAGCCGGTCATCGTACCGAAGCGCATGAATCCTGGCGCCGGCGAGTTCGGAATAAAATCGGTACATCGCGAAGGTGGGTTCGACCAAAAGTACCTTGTCGCGGCGTTCGATGTACGTGTTGGCAATCAAGTGGAGCGCTTCGTCGGTTCCGTTTGTCAGCAATAGTTCTTCCGAAGAGACGCGGAAATGGCGCGCTAACGCGCGCCTGACGGTTTCCTGCTCGGGATACATGCCAACGTCGTCGGGGCTCAACCGACCCAGTGCTTTTTTCACCGCCGGGGAACAACCTCGCGTATTTTCGTTGAAGTCGAGGCGCAATTTGCCCTCGCGACCCTCCAGCGGCGGGTGGTAAGCGCGCATCCTTTCGACCGCACGGCGGCAGTGAATCGAGGGTCCGTTGCCCGCTCTCATTGGCGCACCTGCACGGAGCGGCCATGCGCGGTGAGGCCTTCCGCTTTAGCAAGAGCCGAAGCAACAGGAGCGAGGCGGCGGAATCCGGCCCGTGATACCTCCTGTACGGAAATGCACTTCACAAAATCGGCGGTCGAAAGTCCCGCGCGTGAGCGTCCGGCGCCGCCGGTAGGCAAGACGTGATTCGTGCCGGTCGCGTAGTCGCCAAACGCCTGAGCGCTCCAGTCGCCCAAGAAGATGCTCCCGGCAGATGTGAATCGTTCGACGAACTTCGCGCCGTCTCCGGCAAGTGTGAGGTGCTCCGGTGCAAAACGATTGACGAAATCAACGGCGTCGGCAACCGATTTGGCTTTTAGAATCGCGCCGTTCCTTCCAAGCGATTTTTTGGCGAGATTTGCAGCAGGCAGTGCAGCGAGTTGCATTTGCAACGCATCGCGCACGCGTTGCCCCAGCGTTCGAGATGTTGTGACAAAAATCGAAGTCGCATCCGGGTCGTGCTCCGCCTGGGCGATCAGGTCCGCCGCGATAAATTCGGCGTTTCCGCTTTCCGCGAATACGATGGCCTCTGTCGGCCCCGCGATTAAATCAATCGAGCAATCGGCGCTCACGAACCGTTTCGCAGCCGTCACATAGCGGTTGCCGGGGCCGCAAATCTTGTCCACGGGAGCGATCGATTTTGTTCCGTAGGCGAGTGCGCCAATCGCCTGCGCTCCGCCGATGCGCAGGAATGATTCGATCTTCAGACGCGAGGCCACCGCCAAGAGTTCGTCTCCCGGCTGCGGGCTGGCGACCACGATGCGGGTTACGCCGGCCTCCTGCGCGGGTATCGCAGTCATGAGCAGGGTCGATACCAGCGAAAACCGCCCTCCGGGAACGTAGCATCCGACGGATTCAATCGGAACCCTGCGTTGGGTGATTCGCACGCCGGGCTCGACCTCGAAGCTCCACGCGCGCGGCTTTTGGCGCTTGGCGACCTCTCGAATATTCACTGCCGCGTGATCCACGGCGGCCAAGAACTCAGCCGGAACTCGTCGCTCCGCCTTCTTCATCTCGTTGGGAAGCACCCAAATACGTTCTCGGTCCAGACGCACGCCCTCGAACCTGTTCGTCCACGAAAAAAGCGCTGCGTCACCACGCTTCCGAACATCGTTCACGATTTGCGATGCGACGCGTTCGGCGCTTCGGTCGATCGAGCGACGCGCCGCCAGGATCCTTCGGGCGACGGAGTCCGTCAGTTGAAGAATTCGCATCAGTACACGATTTTGTTGAGAGGATACTCAACAATTCCTTCGGCGCGAGCCGCTTTCAGTTTTGGAATCAACTGCCGCACGGTTCTTTCTTCAACAATTGTATTGATGGCGACCCATGCAGGATCGCTCAATTGGGCGACGGTTGGATTTCGCAGCGCCGGCAACGCAGCCAGCACGGCGTTCAAATCGTCGCGGCGCACGTTCAGCATCAATCCGACGCGGTTGTAGGCTTTGATCGCACCGTCGAGGAGCATCACCATGTTTTCGATCTTTTCGCGCTTCCACCCGTCCTTCCACGAGGCCGGGTTGGCGATGAACCACGGCGCCGATTCGAGCAGCGTATCGACCACGCGCAGGTGGTTCGCGCGCAGCGACGCGCCGGTCTCAGTAACTTCCACAATCGCGTCGGCGAGTTGTGGGACCTTCACTTCCGTCGCGCCCCAGGAAAACTCCACACGCGCCTTCACGCCGTGGCGTTCCAGATATTTTTCTGTAAGCCGTACCGCTTCCGTTGCGATTACTTTGCCTTCGAGATCTCTCACGGAGCGCACGCCGGAATCTTCAGCGACGGCAAGCACCCAACGCACACGGCCGAGGCTGGTTTTCGCATAAACCAGCTCGGCGACCTCGTGAACGTCGCCACTTGTTTCCAGAATCCAGTCCTTACCGGTGATTCCGGCGTCGAGTGCGCCGCTGCCAACGTAGCGCGCCATCTCCTGCGCGCGGACCAGCATACATTCGATCTCGGGGTCGTCGCTCGCGGGGAAATAGCTCCGCGAACTCACCGAAATTCTCCAGCCGGCGCGAGCGAACAGTTCGATCGTGGAGTCCTGCAGACTTCCTTTCGGAATCCCGAGCTTCAGTGGACTCGTCATTTCTTCTCCTGACCGTAAAGTTGTTCGGGCGAAATGAGCCGCTCGGCGATGACCTTTGCATCACCGGATTGGTTTACCTGGCGGAAGAAGCAACTACGGTAGCCTTCGTGACACACCGCGGCACCTTGCAACTCGACGCGCACCAGGACGGCGTCCCGATCGCAATCGACGAGAAGCTCGCGCAACAAGAGTTTCTGCCCGCTGCTTTCGCCTTTGGTCCAGAGTTTTTGCCGCGAACGGCTGTAGAACGTCACGAATCCGGTTTCGCGCGTCTTGGCATACGCTTCGCGGTTCATGAAGCCCAGCATCAGCACGTCGTTATTTTTGGCATCCTGCACGATGGCGGGGATCAGACCGTCTTCTTTTTCGAAATCGAGTTCCATGCCTTCTTCTCCTGAGCTTGGCTATCAAAACATCGCCATAAAAACAAAAAGCCCGCTGGGGCTTATCGCGCCAGCGGGCTGATGATTCCAGCTATTTGCAGATTAGCTAGTCACACCACCGCGGACACGAGTGGGTGTGATGATGATGGTGCTGCCGAGTAATGCATGCGTGCCGCTTCATGATGCTGCAAAAATAACGTATGCATGCGCCGATGTCAACCGGTGCTGATATCCGAAAAAGTGATGCAACCCATAGGAGCCTGCGAAGGTGCCTAAGGTTCGCCCCGCCACATGTCTTTCACCGCTTCTCGTTTGCGGACCACTCGAAACTTTTTGCCTTCGACCATCACTTCCGCGGCCCGGGGACGGGCGTTATAGTTCGACGATTCCACGAAACCGTAAGCACCCGCCGTCCACACCACGAGTAGATCCCCCGCCTTGAGCTCGCCAAGAGCGAGATTGCGACCTAGAAAGTCGCCCGTCTCGCATACCGGGCCCACAACATCGATTGCGCTGGCCCGGACTGCAGGATGCCCAGGATGCTTATAAGCATCCATTCCGATCGTTCCATTAACAGACCGACAAACGAATGCTCGTTAGTTTCCCTGGCCTGAGACAAATACGCGGAAACAATGGCGGCGCGATCAGCCAATTGTTGATAGGAAAGAACGGTGTCTCCTGCAATAAGAGCCGGTTTGTCTTTCAGCGTTTCAAATGAACGCCCCAATAATTCGTTAATGCTTTGCTCAGTGATGGCATCCACCGGCGCATTGAATACCTCCAGGACGCGTTGCTTTTCCGCCTTGCTGATGATCTCAATACGACTCAAAGCGATCTCCGGGTCAGCCAGCACCTGGGTTACAATATGAATAAAGGCTTCAAAGTACCGATCGATCCTTTCCTTTTTAAACAAGCGGGTAGCGTATTCAATCTCAAGATAGCATTTGTTACCTGGCTCACTATCAAAATTGAAATTCAGATCGAACTTCACCGCCATTTTTGGATCTGTACCGGAGAGGGGGGCACCCAAATATTTATCCAGTAAGTGCAATTCAAAGCCATATTGGTGTTGCAGGTTAATAGTCCCATCCCCGATAGCGGTGTTCTGCAATACCATCATCACATCAAACAATGGATTGCGACCGGTATCCCGTTTAAATGAAGGTCTTCCAATTATTTGGTCAAGCGGATAATCCTGGAACCGAAAGGCCCGGAATGAATGCGCGGCAATTGTCTTTAAATAATTGGAGAACGTGTCTGCAGGATCGATCTGCGTTTTTAAGGGCAAGGTATTTACATACAAGCCAACCTGATTTTCCAGGTCAAAGTGATTACGACCAGATACCGGCGTTCCAACAGTAATGGTCGTCTGGCCGGAAAACTTGTGTAGCAGAAGGTTCAGCGTAGCACGAAAAAAATTGAAGGGCGTGATCTGCCGGCTCCTGCAAAATGTTTGAACTACATTATAAAGGGTATCCTCAAATAGAATTTAGCTACCGCTCCCTCAAATGATTGCATGTCCGGCCGCTGAAAATCAGTCGGCAAATGCAATGCCTCTGACTCCACGGCAAACTGGTCTTTCCAGAAAACGTTTGCCTCCTGCCCTTTCCGGCCTTCCATACGTCCGGCAAGCCAGTGTGCATAGTCTTTATACTGGATCTTTAACGGGGCTATGACCGGTGTTTCATTTTTACAAGACGCTTCATAAGAACGCATCACTTCCTGCACGATCACACTGATTGACCAGCCATCGCTGACAATATGGTGCAGGCAAAAGATCATCGCATGTTCATCAGGTGATAACCGGAACAATTTAACCCTGTAACAAGGGGCCTTTTTCCAGGTCCAGTCGCCAATCTGCTGGCATCCACAGCGGACCGCAGCCGTTCCTTTATATCCGCCGATCCGCTGATATCTTCAAATTCAATATGAAAGGCCATACGATCCAGTACCACTTGCCGGGGCATCCCCTCTGTGGCAATAAATATGGTCCGTAAACTTTCATGTCTTTGAATAGTAGCCTGGAATGCCTTGTTGAGATGATCCTTATTACCGTCCCTTTCAGGTAGAAACTCCTTATAATATTGTAGGCTGCGTTACCACCATCAAACTGACATAATACCCATAATCTCTTTTGTGCATTGGAGACGGGATAATCTCCTGTACGGGCACTGCCCGAATGGAGGCAAAATCAAACTGATCCTCAGCGCTTCGCAGGAATGCGATCAATTGGCTTTTCTGTGTCCGGATCTGTTCAATACATTCCTTTGACAAATTACCAGTCTCTCCTATCAGTTTAAGACGATCTCCATCCAGGCGGGGAACCACCTTGTTTTGCCTGAGCTCTGCTATAATTTCCAACGTGTTCATATGATGATCTCCTCCCCTGACATTTGTTCATTTTTTAACCATAACACATTCTCTATATATTTTACAAGCCCGGATAAGGTATTGTCCTGGAAGACCTTTACAGGGTTCAGGTTAATGTGCAGGTCATTATTAATGGTATTGATCAGTTCCATGGCACGCAGTGAATCGATGCCCATGGTAGTAAGTTGCATATTATCCAGGGTGTCGTTAATATCCAGGCTGTGTTCAGCATGCTGACTGTCTTTATTATTCTGCGAGAGACCTGTTTTCAGAAAACCCCATTTTGCTTCAATAAGCCTCAGCAGGTAAGTGCGAATCTTCTCATCGTAGGCAACATCCCCCTTTTTTTCAGGGGCGGGGACAGCTATCCGGGTTTCCCTTGCAGGTTTCTGCAAGCCACTGGCAGCGAGGGCCAATTTAGACCCGAGCACCTGAAAAATCCCCTGCTGGTAGTGATCTCTGCATTTCAACCGTTGCAGTTTGCCACTGGTGGTCCTTGGGATACCAAGCGGCGTAGTTAATACAATATCGTAAGCCATGATGCCTGCTGCATCGATAGTGGCTCTATCAATTGCCTCGATAATTTCGTGTATGACGATCTCCCGGATATGAGTCCTTTTGATCTCCGCTACGATCACAAATGCTTCACCGGGATCATCCACGCCAAAAACTGCCACCCCATTTGGCTCAACAGCAGCAATACTTTCTGCTACAACCTGCTCTATATCATAAGGGTAAAAATCACCACCCCGAATGATCAACATATCCTTGAGCCTGCCATGAACAAAAAGCGATCCGTTGTAAACAAATCCCAGATCCCCCGTTCTCAGGAAAGATCTGCCATCCAATTCATAAAATACCTCCTGGTTATCTTTATTCCAATAACCTCTTGTCACACTTTCTCCGGCAATACAGATCTCGCCCTCTTCCAACTCCCCGCATTCTTTACAATGCGGCATGGCAATGATCTTAACATCCATACCGGTTGCGATGCCACCCGCGCTCACCACCGGTTTGGCATGCGGCTCCTTGCTGTCCACCAGTCCTACTTTACCGGTGTTAACAGAATGTTTGTTGATGAAAAGGGTGATGGGAGATGCAATTCTCTGTCCTTTCCCCCTGACACCAATAGCGTAGCTTCAGCTAATCCGTAGCAGGGGAAAAAAGAATGGGCACTAAAACCGGCCGGTTTAAAAAAGCTCGCAAAACGCTGCAGGGTATCAAACCGGACAGGCTCCGATCCGTTGAAGGCCACCTTCCAGCTTGAAAGTTCAAACCGGGACAGGTCCTCCTGTGCTATTTTATTGACACAAAGATCGTAAGCAAAATTTGGCGCACCGCTATGGGTGACCCGGTATGTAGTGATCGCCTCCAGCCATCTAGCAGGTTTTTGTACAAAGTGGAATGGCGACATTAACACGCCGGTGCATCCTACATATATTGTATGCAGGATATTCCCGATCAATCCCATATCATGATGAAAAGGCAGCCATGAAAAAATGACGGCATGTTCATCACCATTAAAAGTATCCTTAATTAACTGCTGATTGTGTAACAGGTTCCGATGGCTTACGACTACCCCTTTTGGCCTTCCTGTAGAGCCGGAAGTGTATTGAATAAAGGCGATCTCGTTATAAACGGTTCCCCGGGTAAAAGGCAGGAGTGTTGATGACGACTCGATATCCGTAGAAATAATACCAGTTTGATGGAGCGACAAATAATCATGCAGCCCCTTCTGCAGGAAGGCGATGGAACGGCCAGCACAGAGGACAACACCTGCCTGGGCATCTTCCATGATACCTGTAAGTCTTATAAATTGCTTGGTTCCTTTCACATAAGGCACTGGCACTGCTATAATACCTGCATACTGGCATGCCAGAAATGCAATAATAAACTCCATAACATCCTGGTAAACCAATAAAGCCCGTGTCCCTGTCAATTGTTGATCCATTAATTGGATCGCCAATCCGGTAACCCTCGTTGCCAATTCCTGATAAGTGACGCGGATCTCCTCCGTTTCTTCATTTCCCGGTGTAATGAAGACGGTTTTTTGTGGAAATGTGCCGGTATGCTGAATCAGCCGATCGATTATGCTTTTACCAATATAACCCATATATGCAGGAGAATTACCTGAGCAATTAATGATCTTCGAAATGCTTACAAAAAAATAGTTGAATGAAAATCAGATCGGTAGATAGGGGAACAGTTATCCGATCAAAAGGCAGTAGCCATTTGATAATAACAAAAAAATGCAATTATCGTTAAGGGAAAAGCTGTCGCTAGTGTAAGTAACAACTTACTGTTCAGAAAGTGAAAGTGAAAATTGATTTCTCGGAGGTATTAGATCTACAAGTAAAATTCGCTGGTTTGGATTACCAGTACCATGTGATAAAGGTATTTAATTCATGGATCATTCTACGGGGGAAACTACGAAACGTTCCGCCCGTAAATATAAACCCTCATCTATCCGGCGTTAAACACTTAGCACCTGATTGATCTCTCATGTATGATCCATATCCTCTTGCTAATACCCAATCAAAGGCTGTGTGGATGTGTACCCAAAATGACTGGCTTTTGCAGCATCAAAGTCTTTATGAAAAGACAGATAGAAATCAAAACGGACTTTCCCTTCCTGGTCTGCTTTATAATTAGTATGCCAGTAATTGTTCATCGCATAAAGGAAAATAGTAGGCGATGATTGAACGGAATCCTTCCATTTCTTATACCCATTGACCACTAATGCTTCATTGATCATGGAACCTACTTCATATAATGCACCTTGCGGGCAAGTGATCGTTACGCCATTCCTACTGTCCGATACATCGATCCAACGCTGTACAGAAAAGAAATCCTTGTTGGCACCAGGTATCTGCCCATGTTCGGGCGAGATAAAATGTTCATCCGTTCCTATCCTGACGAGGGCGGAAGGCAGGGCAAAAGGGAACGCGATATGGATGGATTCCTTATCCCTGATAGCTTTCTTATCGATGATGACCGAAACAAGCAGGTAGTTGAGCCCATTGTACTCGCTGATCTCATAAACGACTTCATTGGTTCCGTCCATACTGCAGGTAATACGGCATTTTTTGAGAACAGGGCCATTTTCCACCCATTCCAGTTTCTTACAGACAGAGGGTGAAAAGACCGCCGGGTTCCGTCCATTCACATATAAAGCCTGTAATACTCCGCTGAAGGTTGTATTATCGACCCATTCCCGGTTCAATGTGTTGATCCTTTTGATGGCGCCGCTGGTACTGTCTATGCCGATGGATATAACCGGTTGAAAGGTATGGTTTGGATCGCTTGCATCGGGATTGGTCGGATTGTTTCCGTTCGAATCGTTCCGGGAGCTCTTATTGGAAGAGAACCTGTATGTCCGCTCTCCCTTCGCCGGAATACCGGTTGCAACAAAACACAGTTTACCGGCTTCGCTTTTCTGTACTGCAACGAGCTTGCCTTTATCATCTGTCAATGAAGTTCCCGAAAAACCGGAGGGCCATTCTATTTCAACATATCCGCTCCGTGTCCAGGGGAGGGTGTTTAATACCGTCACCAGGGTTTTTGTTGTCGGGGATATGGTCATCCGTAATTTTTCTTCCAGACGGTCTACAAAGTATACTGCAGAATCCGCAAAACGTTTTTTGTATTCCCATTGATGAATAGTAAAAGGATCGTCGGGTTTCGAGATACTGCACCAGGCTCCCCAGGTATGCTCATGGAACATGACTATATTCTTTTTGGCCTGGTATGCCCATTCTTTGTCCAGGTGAATATGTCTTTGGGCAGCAAGGTTTTCCAACTGCAATAATTTTTCACTGGCCAAACGCGTATCGGTTTCTTCCTTAGCGGTGGAATACGCACCATCTTCCCAGTAAGGAGTCAGGTCCCCGCTCAAAACCGGGATCGTCTTGCCATACAATTTTTCAAATCGCTCAAACATATCCGAAACGTTTGCCAGCACTAATTTGGGAGAACTATACTTCTCATTCCAATCCCGTACGAAATCGGAGATGGTACTATCAGTGGGACCATTGTCAGAAACGACATTATACCTCCATTGTACCATGGAATAAGGATAATTGATTGCGGCCAGCTCATCCATGTAGGCGGCGATCTTCTCCGCTCCGCGATCCTTAATGGCACCCTGGGCGAATCCATGCCAGGATGAATACCCTTTCCCGCATGTCCAGAACAGAATGCTGTCCTTGCCGGTGGAAGATTTCCACCAAAACGCCTTATTTCCCTGGTCATTGATAATATGTCCTACCCGGTCTCCCTTATCAGGGAATCCTTCCACATAATTGGGTCCGTTCGAAAAATACCGCACCCCGTGGCGAGCGCAGGAACCATGCTCCAGCTCATTCCGGGCACATCGCTCATCATGGCTGTGTTCACCGGTAACTTATAGTTATCCCGCAGACGGCGGGCATATTCAGTGATCCAGTCCATTTCTTCCGGTGTACAAAGTCCGGTAAGTATGTTGGCATAGGTGGCCGATATCACCATCTGCCTGGCCCTGACGGCTGCAAAGAACTGTTGCCGCTCTTCATCGTTTGCCTGTTGCAGGAAATTCTCCACCGCCCAGGCGCTTTCAATATTCCATTTGAACCGGCTATCCTGTGAATAATTCTTTGTCCTTTCAATTAAACGTAAGGCTCTTTTAATATTTTCAACGTGTATCTGAATAACATCCTCCTGGATGTGGGAGTATCCAATGTCCGTATGTGAATGGTGAACCAGATCGATCTCCCTGTAAATGACCGGAGTCAGCACTATACTTGTATCCACGCTCAGGATCTTTCCGATGCTGGCATTTACCGGCAGAGAGGTTTTTTCTTTTACAGAAGAAATGGCAACTTCATACACATTGAATCCGTTTTCCACGGCAAATTGTTGTTTATTCCCATGTCCGATCGATATATCCAGTTTCTCAGGTCCTCCGAGTGGAGTACGGTGATCTGTACAGGCTGCCTGATCCCGGGACCTCCTTTTAAAAGGAAAGGGAGGGGTATGATCTCTATTTTCTCCTTGAAAGAATATCTAAAGGTCATATACCAGTCATTGCGGTTCTGCTCCTGCCCGACCACTCTTAATTTCAGCGGTTTGCCCTTCTGGTATTTTTGGATGGGCTCCCAGGTAGGCCATGCGATGGCCGTCGCCGGCAGCATCCTTCTTTTTATATTCAAAAACAAGCCGGGTTGAACTATCCTGTGGTGGTGAAAGTCCAGTATGGGGGGTATTGCTTGGGGTAGGTTGTAAAGGTCAGCGCAAATTCATCGTTAATATACAGGTCAAAATGCCGGGGCCCGCCACTGCTACCGGTGGAATGAGCCGTGATCCAGGTAAAATAGGCATAATCACCTTTTATATCGGCCGGAATGATATCCGTCTCCCATTCAATGGATTTATGACCGTCGGAGATCGGGTCAGGAATGCCTCCCGGGCAGATTTTGGGCATACTTGAAAATAGTGGATCGCCTCCCCCTGCAGTGATCTTTCATATCCATTTATCAGTTCCTGCGTACCAAAATAGGGAATGGCTACCTGGCTATAAGTTGCAGGAAGCGCAAACAACAAAATGCATACAGAATGATGAAAAACCGGCAATTTTTCATGAACAGCAATATTTTAATAGAAAATGGACAACTGAATTTTAATGAGCAACTTCAATTAATGCCCGAAAGCTACACTTTTATTTTTAAAATGTTCATACATATGAACATTCTTTTTTTTAAAAGAACAACTTACCTTTAAATTGTCTACGTTCAACTTTGAGTCCATGTGTTTCTGTAATAGCTTTTTACCTGAAAAAATGAAACTGGGGAAGAATACTTTGACCAGTTCATGCACCTGTCAAAAACAGTGCCCTTGCCAAGAAGGAATTCCTGGTCAGAGAGAAAATACGATCTGTAACTGTATGGGGTTTGTCGGGTCGGGTGTCCTGCGATCCATTCTGATGAAGGATGGGGATGAATATACGAGCGATTTCTTCTTCCCGGGTACTTTTGTATGTATATACCAGTTTCCTTTCTCAAACTCCGGCAATGGTATCGATCCAGGCCATCAGCCGGGAACGATCTATTATCTCACCTACCGGCAGTTCAATGAAATGCTTGCCACTTCAAGCGAGTGGTATAAGCTGGGTAAATACAATGCCAGTATTGCCGGTCATGGCGTATTTCGGGATTTTACGGGCGCCCGGTATTTTTGGCTTTTTACAGGCATCATGGTGGGTTTACGATCCTTTTTGCCATAGTCAGTCCATTTATAAAAGAAAAAAATTACCTGGTAAGTTCAGGAACAATGGGTAAATTGGAACCAAAGAATCATACCTGAGAATGACTTTTGAGTTCACGGTCCATCCGACCTTCCATTTTGTAAAGAGCTTTGGCCAACACTTCAATATTCCTGTCTATAACGATAGTCTGCAAATTCCTCCCGCTATGGGAGAAGGTTATATCAAAATGATAGAGGCGGGTCCCGGTTTGAAATTCGTGCTTCACCGATACCGGCTGAAACAGGATTTCCATTTGAAGCGAAGGGCGCCTAGGAGAATTATGAACTTATATCACTTGTATTCAACAGCAATGAAATACCGACACATATTAATCCCGACAGGCAAACTGCTATTCAATTCCTGAAGAACAATGGTTCCTCGATCCAGATCGCTTCCAGCGCCCTCGGCACTGAAACCTTTTTCCCTGCCAATACGGAGATCTATTTCGGCGTGATCGGCATTAGCCGGACGCTCCTATCCTCGCTGCTTCGGATCGATAAGATCAGTGGCCCGCTGGAAAATATCCTCCATAGCAATGCATTGTTCTTTTATCACGAAAGAATGAATCCGGAAGTACAGCGTATCCTAAAACAGCTTTCCGAAATCAATGATCAAAACAATTTGAAGGATCTGTATTACAGTATCAAACTGCATGAGCTGATCTATTCTTTGTTTGATAAATTGCTGGCCAGGAGCCATGAAAAACAGAGCCCGATCAACAGGTCAGATATTGATAAATTAACCGCAATCCGGGCGGCTATCCTGGCTGACCTCGGTCAACCTCCGAAACTGAATGCGCTGGCAAAAATGGCCGGCATGAGCGAAACGAAGATGAAGCAGCTATTCAAACAGACCTTCGGGGATTCCATCTACAACTATTATCAGAATGAACGGATGCGGGAAGCGGGTTTCCTGTTGAAACATGCCGGTTATTCCGTTTCAGAAGCCGGCTACCAGCTTGGTTTTACAAACCTCAGCCATTTTTCCCGGCTTTTTGAGAAACATTATGGCATTACCCCGAAAAAGTACACGCAGGCAGGATAACACCATTAGACGGACCCATTTGCCGGATGGCGAGGTCCGCGGACCCGTCTCCGTCGGATCGGACTATTTTGCCGTCGTCGGGTGTTATTTTCCCCTTAAGGCGCCATCTATCTTTGTTCTATCAGATCAAAACAATCTGATCCAACAAAATGAACACACTACTTACCGCATACCGGAAAAATGGATTCGCATTAAAGAACCATATCGTCATGGCTCCGATGACCCGCAGCCGCGCCATCCATAACCTCCCAAATGATCTGATGGCAACCTATTACGGACAACGCACCGGGGCAGGTCTGATCATCACAGAAGGCACAGCGCCGACGCCAGAGGCATTGGGGTATCCAAGGATCCCTGGCATATTCAATGAAGCGCAGGTAAATGGCTGGAAGAAGATCACCGGCAGGGTACACCAGGGTGGCAGCAAGATCTTCCTGCAATTGATGCATACAGGCCGTATCGGCCACACAGACAATTTGCCCGAAGGATATCAATTGGTCGGCGCTTCCGATATAAAGGCAGCAGGGCAGATCTTTACGGATACCGCAGGCATGCAGGATCATTCCCAGCCCGTTGCCTTAACGACAGAAGGTGTCGGACAGGTGATAGCAGGATTTGTTTCCGCAGCCAGGAATGCCATTGCTGCCGGCTTCGACGGGATCGAGATACACGCCGCCAATGGATATTTACTGGAACAATTTTTAAACCCGCATGTAAATACGCGTACGGATGAATTTGGTGGCAGTATCGCTGGCAGGTCCCGCCTGATCATTGAAATTGCTGCAAGAACCGCCACAGCCATTGGCAAGGACAAAGTAGGCATACGGTTCTCTCCCTTTTCCGGCTTAGGCGATCTGCCTCCCTATGACGGCCGGGAAATACAGGAAACCTATACCTACCTGGCATCGGAATTGCATAAAATAGGTATTACCTATATCCATCTGTCATCCAATCCCGCAATCCCGGCAAAAACCTTTGAAGCCATCCGGTCCCATTTTTCAAACACCCTTATTTTATGCAATGGGATCACCCCGGAAAATGCAGAAACAACGCTTCAAAAAGGGATTGCAGATGTCGTAGCTTTCGGACGATCTTTTTTGGCCAACCCCGATTTCGTAAACCGGGTTGAGATCGGAGCCCCGCTCAACCCGGTGGATTTTACTACCTTGTATACACCCGGAGAGAAAGGGTACACCGATTACCCTGCAATCAACACCTAGCGATAGCAGCATACACGAACTGAACCAAGTAAAAAAAAAAAAAAAAAAAAAAAGGCGAAAGCAGCGGGCAGTACTTGTTGCGCGAGCTTCTCGTCCATCGCGATCGGGACGCCGTCCTGGTGCGCGTCGAGTTGCAAGGTGCCGCGGTGTGTCACGAAGGCTACCTGGTTGCTCTTCTTGGGTGTACGAATCCGGCGGACGAAGGTCATCGCCGAGCGGCTCATTTCGCCCGAACAACTTTACGGTCAGGAGAAGAAATGACGAGTCCACTGAAGCTCGGGATTCCGAAAGGAACTCGGACAGGACTCCACGATCGAACTGTTCGCTCGCGCCGGCTGGAGAATTTCGGTGAGTTCGCGGGGGCCATTTCCCGAAGCATACGCTGAGTCGAGACGACAATAACAATTGCTCCACTCCTGCTTGTAGCAGTGCTCGCCCCTCTCCCAGATGTTGGTCAAAGTAGGGATACAGCAGGCCAATGATTGCTGCACACAACAGGATGTTGGTCAAAGTAGGGATACAGCAGGCCAATGATTGCTGCACACAACAGGATGTTGGTCAAAGTAGGGATACAGCAAGCCAATGATTGCTGCACACAACAGGATGTTGATCAAAGTAGGGATACAGCAAGCCAATGATTGCTGCACACAACAGGATGTTGATCAAATTAACCAAGATATGGGCTTGACCAAGCTAACACAGGTAACCCTGACAGATAAAATAACCAAGATCTGGGCTGGACCAAGCTAACAGAGGCACCACTGACTGGTTAATAAGCCACGGTCCAAGCTAGACCGCTGGACCAAGCTGAACATGAACAGGTCTTTAGGTTGGTCAGAGTGAGCTCGGATGGGTCGTCACCAACAGCAACTTATTTAATATACTAAGAAGCAACAACATATTACTACGGTATACTGCAGCGAACTGCGTTGTAATTTATCACTGATGCATTTCTGCAAAGACTTTTGTTTAACTGGTTTTTATATGAACAAAATCATCCGAGTCTGATCCTGCTAGCTGGCCCACATATCATAATTAGTAAAAAAAGGCTAATAGCCTATAAAAAACGTTGTTTAGGGCTTACTATTTATTATCAACTATCTCAAAGCATAAAAACAATGGAAATTAAACTTTTATATAAATAATAAATTTACTTACAATTTTTGTCATTTCATTAATGCGCCACTAGACATTGGACGATTGTCAAACTGTCAAGCGGCGCATTAATGAAATGACAAAAAATGTAAGTAAATTTTTATTTATATAAAAGTTTAATTTCCATTGTTTTTATGCTTTGAGATAGTTTATAATAAATAGTAAGCCCTAAACAACGTTTTTTATAGGCTATTAGCCTTTTTTTACTAATCTAGTATGTTTTTTCTGTTATTAAAATAACAGCATAAAATTTTTTTCGCCCGACCCTCAAACCCCAAGGGTTGGAGGTTCGGACCACTTTTTTCGTCAAACAAGTCATTTTATACATGCTTCTATATGTAGCTTTAATATAGACCTACACGATACATGTAGCTATCTTACTAACTGTTATGCATGCCTACACGCTAGATATCTTGTTATCTTTAATATTGGCCTACGCGATAGCTATAATTATGTTACTAACTTTAATATAGGATAGGCCGTATACACGATAGGTATAATTATCACTGTCTTTAATATAGGCCTACATAATATCTATCTAGCTAAACTTTAAAGAAGGCCTACAGTCTACACGATAGCTATATTACTAACTTTAATATACATGTATGTACATGTAGATCTACATGTAGATATATGTTAATAACTTTAATATAGGTCTACACGATAGATATCTTACTAGCTTTAATATAGGCCAACAAGATGGTTATCTTACTAACTTTAATATAGGCCTACACGATAGGTATATAACTAAGTTTAATATGGCCTAAACGGTAGATATCTTAGGCTATACTTAGTCTAGCTTTAATATAGGCCTATAGGCTGATCATGGGTGATCTGATGCTGAAATAGGAAGCAAGATGCTGAGCGAAGACAGGAGAAACATGGCTGTTTGCCGGCTGTTACCTGGTGAGACTGGCTGGAGCTTGTGACGGTTGTGGTGTGGGCCAAGATGATGTGTCGGCGGGGAGCACTTCGGAGGTGTACCTTTAACTGGTGGTGAGTGACCAAGGTTGCCGTCGGCGACTGCTGGGTGGCTTGACGGTCGTCGCGACGCTGGCTGTAACTCTGGAGAGCTGTTTGAATGTTTGTCATTCGTAATGTTTTCTTCATGCGGGACACGAGTGGCGGTTCACGGCCACGCGGCTTGCACGGGCCTGTGCCGAGCGGGTTCTGTTTCGCCCAACAGTGCGGGCGGCGTGTGCGGGCGGCGGCGGCACATCGTCTTCGGGAAACAGCAACAGTTGATCGGGACGACCGGTCCCGGTTAATGGTGGATAGAGACGTTTCAGGCGTCCAGCCGTTGTTGGACCACTCGATCACCCTTGCTGCGCAATGCCGCAGCAACTCGGCGATCATTTGCTTAAGTACTGCCGGATCGTTTGGCAGCGCCGTTTACCGCGGCCGGTATCGCGGTGGCGGGTGGAGTGCTGTTCGTTTTTATTTGGCGAGACACTGTTTGAATCCGGGCGGGTCGTCTGCCCGTTTGGTAGGGCTTGCTGTCACGCCGTGTGTATTTTTCGAGTAGTCGCGCTACAGGAACGCGAGCGAGCAGGGACCGATCGTTGTAGTGAACGGGTGACACACTTCCCATCCGAATGTTGGGCGGCCATTACGGTGACCTTCAGTTGCCGTGAGCTGTCGTCGGAACCGGAACGTCGACGTCTCATACCCGATCAAACCCCGGGAGACGTTGTTGGGTACGCCAGGAGCGAAAAGAGAAAAATAAATCGAGTGTTCGGTAGACTCGCCGCGTCAAGCGCTGTTCGCGACCGACTGGGTTGTGCTGGAGCAGCGCCAGAGCGCGTCAACGATCAGGCACGGGCGTGTCCTGTCGCGGTGCGATATCGCTGCTATGCTCGACGCTGCCGAGGTTGAGCTGTCCAGGATCACGGTCAGGTCGGCCAGCGTTGACGCCGTGGCCACTTCCTGTGACCGAAGAAACCAAGATTCTTTCTTCAAGGCGCTCTTGTACCAGATGGTGGAGGCCGTCGTCGTCCCAGTAGAGCAGTCGAGGCGGTCGCCCCGTTTGTTGCGGAAACGAACAGACGCCCCGACAGTGAATCAGTGCCAAGAAACTCGCGGACCATTTGGGTGAGCCCGTTGTATCTCTCTGCAGATCGGCGTTGCGGGTGCAGTACAAAGATGCGCACTGGCAATGGGGTCGAGACGACGAGCGTTTCAGGATCGAGAAGGCCTCGAGTGCCGCCGGGTCGAATCCCGGCGACCGCACGACGTGCTCTGGCGCCGATCACGACCTCCAACGCCGGACGAACGGTGTTTCGCGTCACATGCACGGAACAAGACCGGTGCTTTGGGTGATCTTCGCTTTGATTCGTCCCGACGAATCGGCTGCGCTGTGTTCCATTGCGCTCGGGGAATCCGTCTTCGCCGCCAAGGATAGAGACGTCGGCAGCCCCTTCGACGCAGACCGGTGAACCGCCCGGCCACTTCGCTGCCACTGCCGCATCATGTCCCGCCAGACCGCTCCTTGCTTCCGTTCGTTTACGCGTTCCTGCCATGACCAAGTCCCTCCCGGTCCAACTGCCTGGAGTCAGGCTACCGTGGCGGCGTCCGCGACGCTAGACGGTTCACTGTATGTAAGGATCAATGGCGGAAGAAGATGGAAAGGTTTGGGTTCCAGGCCAACAAGTGAATACGAGCTGACGCCGTTCATCTGGCAGGGGGCAGGTAAAGACGACGCGTTCAGGAACGTTTTTATTTTTATTTTCAAGACCGTTTGTCGGCGCGCCGCTAACCCAGCTGCGTTATCCGGAAGCGTCATGGACCAGGCTGAGGTTCCACCGGAAGGCCGTGATGAGCACATGCTGAGTTACTTTCAGTCTGTCAGGTGTGGTGCAGCGACCGGAACGCTGCCCTTCAACTGGGTGATCAGTCTCGGTTGCAACGTATCGTTCGCTCAAAGTCCGCCGGGGTACAGTTATATTCGTTCGTGACGTAGAAATATCTTCTGTCTGGAAGGACTTGTTCACCTTTCTCGACCGAGATGTTTGCGAAGCACCACCATCCTGTAGACGATAGGTTCCGGCGCAGACAGGAACTCTGTCACGTCTCCACACGAGACGAATGAAATTCGCGATCCTTGACCACCTGTCTCTTGAGATCGTCCGGTCGTTGACGCGGTTGCGTTCGACGAGAGCCAGCTGGACGCTTCCAGCGGGCTCCAGGCCGATGGTGCAGATCATCGGCGATATCCTTATTCTGCTTGGCATCGTAGCCGAAGAAGAAGCGAATGCGAATGCGTCCCAACCATCCAGGTACTTCGTTTGCGAAAAGTCCGTGTCGCTGTGCATCACGATCTTGCGGAAGCCAGCTTTGAGGCAGAGTCGAACGGGTCGGCTCCGCTTCGGCAGCGGCGCCTTCGTGTGAGGGACGATTGCCTGAGCGATTGACCAGGCTCAACACCTCTCCGGTGTTTGCCAACGTCAGCAAAGGCGGGATGGACATCTCCTATAACCGCCTCTGGGGTTATCACCCCTTCTTGCTGACGTTGGCAAACACCGGAGAGGTGTTGAGCCTGGTCAATCGCTCAGGCAATCGTCCCTCACACGAAGGCGCCGCTGCCGAAGCGGACCGAGCCGTTCGACTCTGCCTCAAAGCTGGCTTCCGCAAGATCGTGATGCGCGGCGACACGGACTTTTCGCAAACGAAGTACCTGGATGGTTGGGACAGCGACTCGCGCATTCGCTTCTTCTTCGGCTACGATGCCAAGCAGAATCTTAAGGATATCGCCGATGATCTGCCGCCATCGGCCTGGAGCCCGCTGGAACGTCCGGCTCGCTATCAAGTCAAGACGCAACCGCGTCAACGACCGGACAATGTCAAGGAGCAGGTGGTCAAGGATCGCGAATTTAAGAATCTGCGTCTGGTGTCGGAAGACGTGGCGGAGTTCCTGTATCAGCCGGAAGCCTGTCGTGAGACCTACAGGATGGTGGTGCTTCGCAAAAACATCTCGGTGGAGAAAGGTGAACAAGTCCTTTTCCCCGACGAGAGATATTTCTTCTACATCACGAACGAATATGACTGTACCCCGGCGGAAGTGGTTTTTGAGGCGAACGATCGTTGCAACCAAGAGAACCTGATCGCCCAGTTGAAGGGCGGCGTCCGGTCGTTGCGCCGCCCTTGGACAACTTGGAAAGTAACTGGGCATATATGCTGATCACGGCCTTAGGGTGGAACCTCAAGGCCTGGTGGGCGCTGACGCTCCCGGCAGCGCCCGGCCGCTGGCAGGAGACACATCACGCCGACAAGGAGCGGGTCTTGAAAATGGAATTCAAGACGTTCCTGAACGCGTTCATGCTCCTGCCCTGCCAGATCATCAAGACAGGCCGTAAGCTCGTCTATCGCTTGTTGGCCTGGAACCCAAACCTTTCCATCTTCTTCCGCCTGATCCTTCCCGTCCGGTGAACCACATTCTAGCGTCGCAGACGCCGCCACGGTAGCCTGACTCCGGGCAATTCAACCCGGAGGACTTGGTCATGGCAGGACGTGGTAAACGAGACGGAAGCAAGGAGCGGTTCTGGCGGGACATGATGCGGCAGTGGCAGCGAAGTGGCCAGGCGGTCCGCGAGTTCTGCGTCGAGAAGGGGCTGTCCGAGGCGTGCTTCTATGCCTGGCGGCGAACGATTGCCGAGCGCGATGAACACGCGGCGCGGCCCGATTCGGGTCGGGACGATCGAAGCGAAGTCGCCGAAGCGCCGGTCTTTGTGCCAGTGCATGTGACGCGAAACGCCGTTGCGTCGGCGTTGGAGGTCGTGATCGGCACCAAGCGCGTCGTGCGAGTGTCGCCGGGATTCGACCCGGCCACACTGCGAGGCCTTCTCGCGATCCTGGAGGAGGCGCCATCATGTTGAGCCTCCCATTGCCAGTGCGCATCTTTCTATGCACCCGCAACGCCGATCTGCGCAAGAGCTTCGACGGGCTGGCCCAAATGGTCCGCGAGTTTCTTGGCGCTGATCCGCTGTCGGGGCATCTGTTCGTTTTCCGCAACAAACGGGGCGACCGCCTCAAGCTGCTCTACTGGGACAGCGACGGCCTCGCCATCTGGTACAAGCGCCTTGAAGAAGGAACCTTTCGTTTTCCTTCGGTCACAGGAGATGGCCACGGCGTCGAGATTCGCGCCGCCGACCTGACCATGATCCTGGACGGCGTCGACCTCGGCAGCGTCAAGCGTCAGCGGCGATATCAGCGCCCGCAACCGGCGGACACGCCCACTGCCTGATCGTTGACGCGCCTCTTGGCGCTGCTCGCGGCGCAACTCAGGTCGGTCGCGAGCGGCGCTTTAACGCCTCACATCTCAACACTCAATTATTTTTTCTCTTTTTTTTCGCTGCCTGGCTACCCAACGACGTCTCCGGGGTTTAATAGGGTATGAGCATGGACGTTCCAGTTCCGAGCGGCGGCTCACAGCCGTTGAAGGTCACCGTAATGGCCGCTCCCGACATTCAGATGGGCAGTGCTGACCCATTCACTGCGACGATCAAGGTCCCTGTCGCTCGCGTTCCTGTCACGCAACTACTCGAAGAGTCCCGCACGGCCGTCGTGACAGCAAGCCCTACGAACGGGCAGACGATTTCCGCCGATTCGAACAGTGCCTCGCCAAATCAAGAACAAACAGCGCTCCACCCGCCAGCCGCCGCGATGCCGGCCACGGTAAACGTCTCGGCGCTGCCCGACGATCCGGCCGTGCTTAAGCAAATGATCGCCGAGTTGCTGCGGGCGTTGCGCACCGAGCGGCGCGATCGAGTCGAGATCCAACAACGGCTAGACGCCTTGCTGAAACGTCTCTATGGGCCGCGGCCAGGACCGGTCAATCCCGATCAACTGTTGCTGTTTTCCGAAGACGATGTGCCGCCGCCGCCCGCGCCCACGCCGCCACCGCCCGCGCTGTTCGGCGAAGACAAACCCGCTCGGCGCGGCCAGTGCAAGCCGCATGGCCGTCAGCGACCGCCGGCTCATCTGCGCCGTGAAGAAAAACGTTACGAATTGACGGACGCGGAACGGCTCTGTCCAGAGTGCGGCCAGCAGTGCACGGCGATCGGCGTCGAGACCACCGAGCAGTACGACTACAAACCGGCCGAGGTGTTCGTCGTTTCGCACCAGCAAGTCAAGTACGCCTGCAAATGCTGCCAGCAACACGTCGTCTTGGCCCCCAAGCCGCCGCAACCGATTCACAAGGGCTTGCCCGGCCCGGGGTTGCTGGCCCAGATCATCACCGACAAATATCAGGATCACCTGCCGCTCCATCGCACCGAACAGCGTTTCGAGCGGTTGGGGGCGCCGCTGCCGCGTTCGACCATGGGCGACTGGATGGCGGCTTGCGCCAAGCAACTGCAGCCGCTGTGGGAATTGCTGAAGAACCATGTGTTGGCTTCCAAGGTGCTGCACACCGACGACACTACTGTGCCGGTGCGTGACGAGAAGCGTAGTACGCACCGCTACAGCCGGCTCTGGGACTACATCGGCGACCGTGCCCACCCCGGCGTCGTGTTCGACTACACCGTCACGCATGCCCGCGATGGGCCGGCGGCATTCTTAAAAAACTTCCGCGGCTTTCTGCAAGCCGATGCCTACGGCGGCTACGACGGCATCTACACCGGCTCGAAAGGCACGATCATCGAGGTCGGCTGCTGGGCGCATGCGCCAATAAGTTCTCGGATGCCGAAAGCACCGACCCGGAACGCGTGCTCGCGGCCAAGGCGTGGGTGCGTCAACTCTACAACGTCGAGGACCAGGCCAAAGAGTTGTCGTCCGCCGAACGTTTGCGGCTGCGCCAGGAAGAGTCGGTCCCGGTGTTGGCTTCGTTCCGGATATGGTTGCTGGCGCAAAAGCGCTGGTGCTGCCGAAGAGCCCAATTGCCGGCGCCATCAACTACGTGCTCAATCAGTGGCAGGCGTTGAACGTCTACACGACCGACGGCGACATCGACATCGACAACAACGTCAGCGAACGCACGCTGAAGTTAATCGGCCTGGGTCGAATCAACTGGTTGTTCTTGGGCAGCGACAACGGTGGCAAGACCGCGGCGGTGCTCTTCAGCTTCACCGCGACATGCAAGTTGCTGAAAATCGACACCTTCGCCTACCTGCGCGACGTGCTCGAGCGTCTGCCGACTCACCCCACCGAGCGCCTGGAAGAGTTGCTGCCCCACCGCTGGCAAGCCGCCCGCCAGACCGCTCCGGACGTGCCGGCGCTACCCGCCCCGGACGCCACCGCACCAGCTCCCTGACCACCCCTCGACATATCCTTCCCGGCTCCGGCGCTACCGGAGCTGTTTTTTGTTCCGCCCAGGAACTGATCGCGCTGGGCGGCGTCGCGGGCGTGGCTCCGGCGCCGCCCGGACGCGCGGCGCGGGGTGCGGGGGGGAGTGCGGTTGGCCGGACGGGAAGTGTGCCGCTGTCAGCCTTCTTGGGAACTTACGATCCAGATATCGGGCCAGCGACCGACATCGTATTTGAATACCCGATCATCGGTAATTACTCGGCGGACCTGATAGTCGGAAATAGTTCTCATCGACACTATTGTCTGGTTGAATTTGAAGACGGCCGCAGTAACAGCATTTTCAAAGTAACAGGCAGAACCATCAATGAATGGAGTCAACGATTTTAGCATGGTTATTCGCAGATCGTCGATTGGTTTTCGCTGTTGGACGACGTGAAGAAAACCGACGTATTCAAGAAAGATTTCGGGGACGGGCATATCGGCTTCTCGGCGCTGTTAATAATCGGACGAGATGGCGGCATCACCCCGTACGATCGCATCCGCTTGGACTGGCGGGCGGACAAGGTGCTTGTCGATAGCCACACTGTCGAGGTCGTAACATTCGATGAATTGCTCGGCGACCTGGACCGGCGTTTGAAACTCAATACTGGCGAATGATATGCCTGGGGCTGGATTGCGCCGCATGGACGCGGCCAAACGTTCATGAATTACTCGGGAATTCCGCCTTTGGATCCCGGGCTGCCACTCCGGGACAAGTCGACTCTTGGCGAAGCAGCACTTGGCAGATGTTTACGCAAAGGGGGCACACATGGAGTTTTCCGAGGATTGGCAGCCCATAAGTCTCGAAGAAGTGCGGTCGTCATATGGCGAACCCCCGGAAACGTTTCATGCCGCGACGGCCCTTCTTTTGAAATTGCTGCCGGCCTGCCTCGGTGGGGCCATTATCGGGATCGTCATTGTTGTTGATCAACTTCCCAATCCGGCCGAAGTCTCGTACATCATTGTGGGCTTTCTATTGACTGTTTTGGGGATCTGCGGACTTGGGTGGATCAACCGTATGGCTGCATTTCGCCTACTGGTTTACCCTGACGCCTTGGTTATTCGCAAGGGCGGACATATAAGCGTCATCCGCTGGGATAGCATGACGAGCATTTGGGATACGCAAGACGAAGAAGGAACAGTAGTTTTCGCCTATCGGCCGGGCAGAAGCATTCGTATTGGCAGTCACGCCATCAACAATGTCAGGAACTTAAAAGGTTTGCTCCGTCGCGAAGCGCTTCAACGAAAAATCTTGTGGCGACACCGCAATGGACAAGCGGCGCATCTTGGCGATCACTATCATCCACTTTCTATTCGGGCGCCGGGCTCATCTAGACCTTGAACAAGCGAGGTTTTTTGGAGATTCTCGCTAAATCTTGTTAAGAAACCTGAAATCCTTCGGTGATTTGGGGTGTTTGATAAGTGACCAAACCCACAAGCACCTCGCTCACGAAAGGATTTCAAGTGAAGTATAGTTTCCGTCGCTGGTTCGAAAACGGCAAGCGTCGAATCACTCGTCGGCTCGACAAAACGAAGGACACCCTGACGTTCAAGCCGGCGTTGACCGCCAGCAACATTCATTATGACTTCGCCGACAAGACCGGCGCTATTGGGTGCGGCGGCATCGGCTCCATCCATCTGCTGTCTCGTCGGTTCGGGTTGATCGAGGCGATCGACCAGCGCTTGAACCTGCTTAAGATGCACATGCCTTATTATGACTCAGATCACGTGCTGAACATCGCCTACAATCCGCTGTGCGGCGGGACTTGCTTGCAAGATCTCGAACTGCGTCGCAACGACGTGAATTACCTGAATGCTCTCGGCGCCACTCGCATTCCCGATCCCACGACGGCCGGCGACTACTGTCGTCGCTTCACGACAGCGGACCTGCACTCCTTCATCGACATCGTCAACGATGTGCGCCTGAAGGTCTGGGCGGAGCAACCGAGTGACTTTTTCAGTTGTGCCAAGCTCGACATGGACGGCTCTATTACCGAAACCACTGGCCAGTGCAAGCGCGGGATGGACATCTCCTATAACCGCCTCTGGGGTTATCACCCCTTCTTGCTGACGTTGGCAAACACCGGAGAGGTGTTGAGCCTGGTCAATCGCTCAGGCAATCGTCCCTCACACGAAGGCGCCGCTGCCGAAGCGGACCGAGCCGTTCGACTCTGCCTCAAAGCTGGCTTCCGCAAGATCGTGATGCGCGGCGACACGGACTTTTCGCAAACGAAGTACCTGGATGGTTGGGACAGCGACTCGCGCATTCGCTTCTTCTTCGGCTACGATGCCAAGCAGAATCTTAAGGATATCGCCGATGATCTGCCGCCATCGGCCTGGAGCCCGCTGGAACGTCCGGCTCGCTATCAAGTCGAGACGCAACCGCGTCAACGACCGGACAATGTCAAGGAGCAGGTGGTCAAGGATCGCGAATTTAAGAATCTGCGTCTGGTGTCGGAAGACGTGGCGGAGTTCCTGTATCAGCCGGAAGCCTGTCGTGAGACCTACAGGATGGTGGTGCTTCGCAAAAACATCTCGGTGGAGAAAGGTGAACAAGTCCTTTTCCCCGACGAGAGATATTTCTTCTACATCACGAACGAATATGACTGTACCCCGGCGGAAGTGGTTTTTGAGGCGAACGATCGTTGCAACCAAGAGAACCTGATCGCCCAGTTGAAGGGCGGCGTCCGGTCGTTGCCGCGCCCTTGGACAACTTGGAAAGTAACTGGGCATATATGCTGATCACGGCCTTAGGGTGGAACCTCAAGGCCTGGTGGGCGCTGACGCTCCCGGTAGCGCCCGGCCGCTGGCAGGAGACACATCACGCCGACAAGGAGCGGGTCTTGAAAATGGAATTCAAGACGTTCCTGAACGCGTTCATGCTCCTGCCCTGCCAGATCATCAAGACAGGCCGTAAGCTCGTCTATCGCTTGTTGGCCTGGAACCCAAACCTTTCCATCTTCTTCCGCCTGATCAACAAGCTCAAACATTGATCGTCGGCCACTCGAAGTCGGGATCCGGATGTCCCGATCCACATTAACGCCGAACGCATCGAGCAGAAAGGAAAGTTTTCCCACGAACCGGACCACGACGGACCACTCGCCCGCGAGTGTGCCATAGGGGCTTGTCGACATCGGCGACCTTGAAAATCATGCTCGGCAGACGTGGGGGCTTCGCTTGTTTAAGGTCTAGCCTTCGTCATGTCGCCAACGACACGATAGATGTCAGCCAAATCAAGAAGGGCACGCGTATCGTGATCGCCGACGAGCTTGGCCCTCGCCACAGCGGCTTTTAAAGCGACGGCTAGCAATTCCTTGTTTGACTGTCCCTGCCCCTCGAACAGGAAGGTGAAAACCAAATTCAAGGCCGTCGGATCATCATATTCGATCGCTCTAGCAATTATTCCTTCCGAGTATTTCGTCGCGGCGTTCACGTCTCCGGCCCCCGCGACAAAGAGCAGCTTTGTTCGCGCCAGCATCGGACTGCTGCTCATATCCGGATACTTGGCCTCGAAATCGAGCAACGCCTGAAGACCTGTTTTGTCGTCGCCGATTGACCGGAAGAGCCAGAGTCTGTTGAAAGCTGCCGCAACTTTGAATGCTCGGTTATGGACCGCCTGCGGTGAATCGCCTGCCATCACCATCGGAAGTACGACGCCCAAAAAATGCGGGCTGCCGATGTAGGCAATCTTACCCGTCTTATCCACCACGAAGGCACACGGGATGCCTTCACGGCCGGCAGCTTTCATCCACGCGTCGAACGTTTTGGTGTTGTCAGCGTAGGCAAAGGTGTACTTAAGTTTAGGACCTCGCTTCTTGACGAAAGCGGCAACTTTTGCCTCTTCCTCGACGCTGTTGGGGAACTGGCCGTGAAGCCGATGACTGTCAAACCCCATTCCGCAGATACTCCGCCTGCAGGTCGGCCGTTTGCGGCATCATCGCAATGCAGATGCCGCACCAGGTCGCCCAAAACTCGATTACGAGGCCTCCCCCGGCTCGAAACGCTCAATCGCTTTTCCCTGAAGCCACTTGGTGACTTCAAGAGCGGGAGCTTTGTCGCCCACCCTGAGCGATGTCGCTGATTTCTCATTGGGGAAGGTTGCTTGCTGTCCTGGGCGGCAATCGAGCCAGCCAGCATCAATGCGACAAGCAAAGGTATCAGAATGATTTGCGCGAAGGGAAAGCGAACTGGTTTTGAGCGCGAGAATGGTGAACGCAGCGGGTGCGCTGCCAAACCAAGTGCGAGATTTAATGATCGGAAACCAAACGGCGAGGTACTGATTTGGACAGCCCCTGGGTCGAATAAATGCAACGCAAGAATCCATCATTCAAAGCGGTGTTCGTCCGCCAATGGAGCGTCCAGGCCATTAGCATGGTCGAGAATGCGTTGAGGACGGCCCAAACCGCCTATTCCGTCAACACCGGCGTCAGCCTTCCTGCAACCATAGCGAAAACCTGAAAAAAGACCCGAAAAATGCCTGGAAGGTAACTTCTCAATCACCCGTGGTTTCCTGCATTTGAGGCTTTATTGGAGCGTGCCTTCCCCGAGGGCGTTTTTGGGTGTCGTCCTTGATGGGAAGCCGTGCCGACCTGTTCCTCAGGCGGGCACGGCGTTGACAGGCGTGGGGGTTGGTGACTCCGCAGCTTTCTGGCGGATCAGGTCGGACAAGCGAGGGATTTTCCGCAATCCGCGAATCCGATCGAGCAGAAACGCCCAAAAGCTGTCAGCGTCGGTCAGAAAGTAGGCCGGTTTGTCGGCCAGGATGAGAATGCGTGGCGGTTGCCCGGCGATCGTTTTTTGCAACTAGACCAGCTGCAGAGAATTGGTTTGGGGCGATCGAGCGCTTATTGCTTCGTGTCGGCCGCGGGTTTCGGCAATTGGGCGCGGTGGGCGCGATAGGACTTGCCGTTGATTTTGAGAATGATGGCGCCGTCGACAATGCGATCGAGGAAGGCGCCGACCAGGTCTTCTTCGCCGAGTTTTTTGGTCCAGGTCTTGAAGTCCATGTTGGTGGCCAAGGCGGTCGAACATCTGCGGTTGCGTGCTTGGATGATCTTGAAGAACAGGTTAGCGGCCTGCGGCGATTGCTCGCGTTCGATGTGATCGAACCCAAATTCATCCAGGATCAAGTAGTCGAAGTTGGCGTAGTAGCGGACGCGTTTGGGCAAGGTCTGATCGGCGATGGCAGCGGTCAAGTCTTGCAGCATGTCGGCGCTGGTGGTGTAGCGGACCGAGTAGCCGAGCACACAAGCGGCTTCGCCAATCGATTGAAGCAAGAACGATTTTCCAACGCCCGATTGGCCGACCATGATCAGGTTCTCTCGGCGTCCAATGAAGCCGCCGGTAGCCAGTTCTTCGATCTGGGTGCGATCGATCGCCGAGCGATTGAATTCCCAGTCGAATTCGCTCAGCGGCTTGCGTTCGGCGAAGCGGGCTTCGCGGATGCGACGAGCGATGCCGCGTTCGCGGTGTTGGTTGGCCTGCTCGGCGATCAGCAGATGCAAGAACTGCTGGTGCGAGAGGCCGTCGCGGCCGGCGAGAGAGAGAATGGCATCGAGTTGTTCGGCGCGTAGGGGGACCTTGAGCACGGCGAAGTCGGCAAGGATGCGCTCACGCAGGTCGGCTGGTGTCGTCGGCAGCGGGGGGCTGGTCGTCGGCGTTGTCGGGGGGTGGGGTTTCTGGCGTCGAGGCATGATCGGTCGGTTCCTCCACAAGATAGGGATAGTCGGTCGTGGGCCTGGGCAAAACAGGATTGTCGGTCAAATGCGGGGGAAGTTGCTGGTCGCGATCGACTTCGATGTCGGAAACGACTTTGGGTTGGGCCTGGACAGCGAGAATGCGTTCGACGGCGTTGAGCGAATAGGCGCCGAAGCGGACGGCTCGCTCCAGAGCGGCCAGCCAGTCGGCCCGCGCATAGACGGCCAGCAAGGCGAGCACCTTGAAGGCTTGGGCCTTGCCGTAGCGTTGGCCCGCCAGCAGGCCGTCGAGGAAGCGTGTGGCCTGCGGCCCCAATTCCACGAAGCGTTCGCGCAGCAGGGCCTCAGTCTGCCGTGGCTCGACGCTGGGCCGATGGGCAGGCAACACGGAGTGTTGCCTGGTCACGTCGCGTGAGAAGAGGCGGTGGCGAGCGACCTCGTCGATCTTCGGGCCATAAACAATCAATTCGGTCTCGGTAATGCGCACCGGCAGCGTCTGACCGAGGTAACGCCAAGGAACCGAGTAGGTGTTCTGCCGGTAAGCGACGTCGCCTTCGTCGTTGACGACGCGGTAGACGACATCGCTAACGTGGTAAGGCGCCGCGGGCAACGGCAGCAACTGCGAGCGTTCCTCGGCATGCCGATCAAGAGGCCGCTGCTTGGTCTCGCGATGCACGCGCACGTCGGCGACGTTGGCCGACCACCAGGCCGCGACCTCGTTGAGATGTTCCAGTGTGCGGAAGGTGCGGCCATTGAACAAGCTGGTTTCGACGTAATAGAACGGCCTCTCCACCTTTCCCTTGGTCTGGCCCCGGCGGACGCGACAGGCCCAAGGCGTGAAGCCGTAATGCGTGGCGAAGGCAAGGAACTTCGGGTTGTAGAACGGCCCTTCGTCGCCATGCCGCAGCACCACCACTTTCATGTTGTCGTACAGGCAAGTGCGGGCCACGCCGCCCAGATGCTCAAAGGCGCGGATGTGTTCGCGCAAAGTCGTGGCCAAGTCTTGAGAATCGACGAAGCGCACGTACTGCCGGCGTGAATACCCCAACACATAGCTAAATGCGTACACGCGGCGACGGCCTTCGGTAGTGAAGTCGATGTCGTAGGTGCTGTAATCCATCTGGGCCTGAGCACCGGGGGACGTCTCGAAGCGGATCACCGGTTCGCGCGACGGTTGCGGCCGCAGTTCGAGCACGCGCTCGCGAACGATGCTCCGGCCGCCGGCAAACCCCTTGAGCCGCAGTTCCTCAAGCACGCGCTGAACAGTGATGTTCGGATAGCGCTCCAGCAACTGCCGGATGGTGTCGTGGAACGGATCGACCAGACTGGGCCGTCGCGCGGCCGGCGCCGGCGAATCCCGTCCGGCGCGGTCGGCTTCCCAGCGACGAATGACGCTTTGCACCGTATCACGCGCGATATTCAGTTCACGAGCGATGCGGCGCATCGACGCTCCGTCTTGCCGCCGCCGTACGATCTCGTTGCGGGTCTCTTCGTTCATGCTGCTTCATCCCGGAGTTCGGAAGGCCAAAGGTCGTTGGTCAAAGCGGCGACGTTGCGCGCGTCGCGAACCAGACGGGCGAACTGAGGCGCCAGCAAGCGGCGATCTTCGCGTTTCAATTCGGCCAGGCCAGGATGACGCTGCCAATTCTCGATGCGGCTCAGCAGGTCCAGCAGCATTCCCAATTGCCGGGCCAGCCGATTCCCGGCCGGACTCAGACGCGAATCTCGAACCGGGTTGGGGACGCCTTCAGCTTGCAACAAGGCGGCCCGCGGATCGGTCAACAGCAGCTGCTCCTGCTCCGGCGTGGCGCCGCGCAGCAAGTCCACAACGCCTTGAACCTCGACTGTCGTCAGCGATTCTCGCCGCGCGGCCGACAAAATGGCCGACTGGTTGCCCGTGGGCAACCGCGTCAATTGCCGCGCCAAACCAACCGGCAACAAGCCTAAACGCATCTCCGCTTGCGCTTCGGCGCTAAGGCGCTCCAGCAAGGCCAGCCGCCGGCATACCCAACTCTTGTGCTTGTTGAGCAGTTGGGCCGCTTCCACTTGCGTTAGTCCGTCCTCGCGAACCAGCGCCTGTACCAGCCAGGCCTCTTCCAACTCGCTCGGCCGAGCTCCGACGCAATTGAGACCGTGGATGGCCGCTTTGGCCGACCGCTCGTCAATCGCCACCAGGCGCACGCTCAGGGTGGCCCAGCCCAACCGAGCCGCCGCCGCTCGCCGCTTGAAACCATCGAGCAATTCCGCCCGATCATCGCGCCAGCAGGCCGTCGCCGGCGACGCTTGCCCGTAACTTCGCAACGACCAGGCCATCGCCTCCTCGGCCCTGGGATCGCTCAGCCGATAACGCCGATAACGCTCGCCCAGGGCCGAGAGCGGCAACGGTCGTGTCTCGGCCTTCTCCCATTCGCGCAAAGCCACGCCCTCCCAAAACCACCCCTCAAGAAGGAACGGGGGGCCGGGGTAAACCGGACCCGCCCGTTGCCTTCTCCGGGGGGAAAGCAATCGTATTCCAGGCGCTCTGTCGGTCGCAACAACTGCCGACATCACTTCCGGGGTTTTGGCACAGGACGCGACCGTCGGCAACGCGGCTGAATCCCCGCCCGCCGACGCCGCTGACAAGCAGTTTGCCGGTCACGCACACGACGTAAAGCCTTGCGGCACAAGTCGCAACAGAATCGCCGCGGCGACCAGTTGGCTGGCACGCCGAACAGAACGTAGCAGCCCGGACGTGCACATGACTCAACTAAAAAATTCTCGGGAATTTGCACTATCAGCTGACCCTCGCGCGCGTCCGCGCCAGGCAGCTTCTCGTCAGACGGTGGAGCGGGCTCGGGAGGCAATGGAGCGGGCTCGGGTGCCAGTGGAGTAGGTTCGGGAGGTGGTGGAGAGAGTTCGTCAGCCGGCAGCGGCACTTCGATGAGCACCAGGGGAATCCGACGTCGATATCGTCGGCTCTGTGCCTGACGGCATTGCTTGCCACCTTCCGTAGCACGCCAATGCCCGCCCGCCCGCCACGCATGCCACTTCTTCGCCGCCCGGCGGCAAGCATCACTGCAATAACTACAACGAGGATGGCTTGGCCGAAAAGACCGCTCGCACCCTTTAAGCAGACAAAGCCGGGGGTTAAAACGGCCCGACGACTCGGTCGCCTCTTGTGCCGGCTCGTCGCAGTCGGAATACTGAAGTGGGCCCAAGGGAGTTGCTGCTCCCAAAGGTCAAGTCTCGGAGGCGAGTTGCTGCTCCCTCCGAGACGCCTTTGTCTCGGTCTGATTCCCAATTCGGCGATCGTCGAACTGATAAACTACGAATTATTCCGCCCACCTGGCCGACTTCATCAACTGCCGGCCAAGGCACCTCCTGGCCGCCAAAGTGGACTAATCGCTGGCCGACACTGACAGCACGGCGACGCGCGGCCGACGGCCGATTGCCTGGCCGCTCCCTTTATTCGTCAACGCTACGTTGGCTTTTCGAAGGAAGGCGCCGCCTGGCGCGACGCGTTCATGGGCTTGCCTTGCCGTTCTTCTTCTTTTTCATCGACTCGTCGAAGCGGTGATTTTCGCCATTCATCTTGAAGTTGTGCAGCGATGCGTGAGGCGATCCAGCATGCCGCTGTCATCCGTTCACCGTGAAAGATCTGCACCCTGTCCCCAAATGGCAGATTGCTCGTGATCGGCATATCAGCAGGCTCTTGTTCATGTAGCGGTCCGCGAACATCTGGAAAAGCAGTTCCGCTCCCGGACAGCTGAACAAAAGGTATCCGAGCTTGTCGCAGACCAGCGGCTTCGCCCGGTCAAGTTGTTGCAGCAATCGCTCAAACTGGTATTGCTTCATGCGCTTCCTCTAGGCGATTCACCGCGCCGGTCGCCATTAAGTAAGCACACGCCTCCTTGCCAACAGACAAGCGATGTCCAGAAACGTTTTGCCGGCGCCCGAGTTGTCGACCAGGAAGCAGTTGGTGCGCTGCTCAATCCACTGGCCGTTCGCCAGTTCCAGGATCTTCAGCTTGTTCAGCGACGGCTGGCCGTGAAGTCTGTTTTCGACAAGCATTTCCATCAGGGGCCAACACCGATGGGGGAATCTCGGCCAGCCGGGATTCCCCTGTTTTCTCCCACATCGGTTTGGCATTAATGCGATAAATCCAAACTATCCGTCGCTTTTGCTTGACGAGCTTTCCGCGGTTTTCTCTTTCGCACCGATGACCTCTGGCTTTCCAGTTGCTTGCTCTCCATCCAAACAAGCGTTAACGAGAGATCGAGCCATGACCTGGCGCCAGTCGCGAATGCGGCGTTGCAAGGTCCGAAGTTGTCCATCCGGGAACTGGCCGGGAAACTGCTGGTGCAATCGATCCATCAACGACTTGGCCGTTGCATCGGGATCGTCCTGAAGCCATGAAAGGATCTCCGGCCACACGCTTTCGAACGGATCATTCCGCGTTCGCCAATCGCGCGGTGTCGATGCCTCGCTCCGATGAGTTGGACGAACTTCTCCGTCACGCCATAATTCCGGAAGCTTGGCCAGGAACTCTTCCAAGTTTTCTCGTTCCGCGCCCTGACTCAGGTCTCCCGACCGAATAGCGACCAAGGCCGCTTGGCCCTCGCGGATTCGATGCAGCAGGTCCAGCGGGTCCAGGCCGGCCCGCGCCGCTCGAAGGGATTCTTTTATGCCGGCCGAGATCGAGGCGTGAGCCAAGAGGCGGTCGCATGGCGTGGCGGGCTTGTGGTAACGCTTCTTGACCTTGGCTCCCACGCGGGTCTTGGAGAGCAACTTGAATGACGGCTGAAAATGGTTCAGGTACAGGCGAATCGTCTGATACAGGCGTGCGAGACACTGGCCAGCGATCAAGCCCGTGTAGCGCTCGTAGCCAATGAATCGGCGAATCACGGCGCCGTTCTTTTGCTCGATCCAGGCTTGGTCGTTCTTCTGGTAGGCCCGCGAGCGAGTGAACTCGATCTTCTGCTGCTGGCAGTACGTCAGCAGCGTTTCGTTGATGAAAGCGCTGTCATTGTCCGAGTCGATGCCGCGGATCGGCATCGGGAATTGACGGCGAAGAACTTCCAGGCCCTCGACGACCAGCGATTGCTCGCGGGCCACCAGCGCGACCATCTCGGTCCAACCCGAACACACATCGGTCGCCACCAAACTCCACAGAAACACTCCTTGCATCGAACTGCCGCCATGCGAAACGAAGTCGATCTCAAGGAACCCAGGTTCCGGATCCTTCCAATCCGCGAACGTCCGAATCGGAATCTGCTTGCTGTACTTCGTGACTCGCCTCCGCTGTCGCGCGTCGCGATGCCGTGCTGCGAACATGATTCAGCAGCCGGTCGATGGTCGCCGGACTCGCGGCGAGAACGAGTTCGCGGACGGCCGGATCGAGCGTCAGGTGCTTGTGCTGTTCCATGGCCGTCGAGCAGGCTGGGGAGGATCATCTTCAGGCGTTTGCCGCAGATGCGGTCCGCCGCTTCCCACAAGACGACGCAGCGCTTCGCGCACCGCTTCGGAATAGATCCGCCGACCTGAGGCCGATGGGTTCGATTCGATCGGGTCATCGCTGGTCAGTAATCGAATGGCGTGTTTGCGGTGGCACTCGGCAATGGCCACGAACTCGTCGAGTATCTTGCCCTTCTCGATCCTGGATGCCTGCCCGTACCGTTCGCGCAGTGCTTTCAGGAGTTCTTGCTTGGTCTGCTGGCTGATCTTCGTCTGCATCGTATGCCTCCAGAGGTTGGTAACAACCTATTGAGGCAACGACCCGCCTTCGGTAACAAAAACCGTGAGTCAATGCGCCAGGGAATTTTAGTTGTCGTCCATCAGCCTCCGCCCCACCGGCACGGGCCGAGCGCATCCAATGACTAACTGCGCCCTTCAACACGCCCAAAGCCTCCGGGATGTCGTGCTGCGTCCAACCCATTTGCTTCAGCTCCCAGGCACGGAGGCGACGCCATTCCTTGAAGTCAAGCGCGGACAAGACGGGTTCCATCCACGTATTCTAAGAAACGGAAAGTTTACTTCTTTGCGAGCTGTCGTTAGCTGCTCCAGGCACTTTACTGGCTGGTTGGCTGACCTCAAATGATACTGTCACTCAAATATCTGCATATACTACACTCGTCGTGCTTTTCTTAATTTTGGTCGTTGGCCCTCTTGTTGTCGCGTACCGAGATTCATTGGCGAAAGATAAGCAACTTGCTGACAAAGAGTTGGAGATAAGGGAACTAAAAATCCGACCACAATTAGAGATTGTGTTTGCGCAAACATTTATCCCTACCTGCAAATCGGAAAGTTAGGTCAAGAGTTTCCTTTTAGGATAGGGGTAATTGAGAAAAGCAAGAGACCTGTTCATAGGGTCCGTGTTGTTTTGGACTTACAAGTAATTGACGGGTCAAAACCTAGTGTTTTTTCACTGCGTCGTGTGCCGCTCCATGTGATGCACAAATCTTGGGCGGATGAATACTTCGATCTCACAGGAAGCGAAGAATTCATTGATGTGGTACAAGAAAAACCAGACAAAAAGCTTTGGGAAATCACAGTTGCAATGGATCATGGTCCGCCGGATACTGCAAAAAGTCTTCAACCGGGAGATTATAGAATAACTGTTAGTGTGGAATCTTTAGATGCTGTTGCCGCCTCAGTCGTTTTGCAATTAGGAGTGTAGATGGGCGATTAACTTTTGAGAGAGACACCGTTCGAGCCGGCTGAATTGGCAATTGCCGAGCTCACTGAGCCGGCCGTCTCGTCCTTCCAGAAGATCGGCACGATGCCAAGCGTTTCCTGTTCCTGAATTAGGCAGGTCAGGTTTTGGCACAGGAACTTGCAACAGCGCTTCGTTCACCATTGCCACATCGCTCTCTGCTCTCGCCGAGTTGCTGAACTTACGCTTGACGGCGCTGAAGGTGCTTTCGACGTTCGACCGCTTGTGGTAATGCTCAAGGTACTCATCTTGCTTGAACTGGAAGTAATGGAAAGCCTTCTCGAACAACCCGCCCGCACCGCCAGTGCTGTTCTGCTTGAACGCGATGAACGCCTCTCCGTGGGACCGAGCGATAAAAGAGAGCCAATTTCGAGCGTCAGGGGAGAGCCACTCGATGCGTTGTTCGTTCGTATCCTTCGTTCAAGCATTTCTAAGACTGTTTCTTTCGCTGTTTAGTTCCGTTCGTCTGGTTGGCCTTTCTTTTCGCGATCCATTTCTGTTCGGTTTCGGCAACGCAGGATAGACTGGCGGACGTCCGCCCGTTCCCGTTTTTGAATAGCGCCCGAGGCGGAACGTTGACGCGTTCCGCCCCGGGCTGTCCCTTGGGAGAGTAACCTCCCGTGGGCTGCCGTCATCATAAGCCAAACGGCCGTCGGCGTCCGCGACCGCGGTTGTGCCTGCGCAAGGGCTGTGGGCGCAAGTACACGCCGACAGTGCTGGAACCAGCGTTACTGCCAAGACCCGGAGTGCCTGCGGCTGGTCCGGCGCTGGCAGGCGGCCAAACGGCAGGCCAAGCGGCGCCAGGACGATGGCGTCAAAGCCCGGAACAGGCCAAGTCACAACGGGCGCGCCGTCAGCGTGCCAAGTCTTCGCCACAACCGCCGCACGAAGCCTGAAGTTGCGGCGGCGCGTGGTCACGCAGCAAAAATTATTTTCCAGCGACCCCTATCTGCGATCGGCCGGGGTGCTATCGAACCGCCCCCCAAGTCGGGCCGCAACCAAGCCAAGTATTGCTGTCCCGCCTGCCGTCAGGCGGTTAATCGAGTGCTCGATCGTGAGCGTAAATGGCTGAAGCGTGGCACCTTCCAGGGCCGCCGCGCCCGCGAGCGGGAGTACCAGGCCGCCGCCGCACGGCGGTGCGGCCAGTCACGCGATTCGGCCAGCGCGACATCCGCCGCGGGCCCCGCCGACGTAATCAAGTCCGCGCCGCGCCGGTCCGCCGTCGATGGCCTTGTTGCCGCCAGTCCCCTATTCGGAACAGCGTGTTCGAGTTCGATCCCGTTTTGGTTCAACCGGAGTTTCAAGCATGATCCAAAATCCAAAAACGCATTCTGGTCGCCCGGCGCCTGCGACGCCGCCGGCGACGGGCTGGTCCTGGCTGGATCGCCGCTTCCTGCGCGAGCATGGCGATTATCTGTCACGCGAGGCCGTGCTGCTGTACCTGTTCCTCGCGGCCGTGGCCGACCGCCACGGGCTGTCGTTCTACAGCGACCACACGCTGAGCAGCCGCTTGCAGATACCGTTGCCAGCAGCTTCGAGCAGGCCCGGCAGGAACTGCTCGAACGCGACCTGATCGCCCACCAGTTGCCGTTGGTGCAGGTGCTGTCGCTGCCGACGCCGACGCGTCAGCCGCCGGCCGGAACCAGGCCAAGGGCTGATCCGGCTCGGCGAACTCTTCAGTCAGGTCGGCGTCGCCGCCACGGCCGAGCCCGGGAGGAGCACGCCATGAACGTCGCTTTATGGGCCGAGATTCGCCGCCTGGCGGAGATCGAAAAACTCTCCGGCCGGGCGATCGCGCAGCAACTGCATTGCTCGCGGCACACCGTGGCGGCCGCCCTCGACTTGAAACAACCGCCCGCCTCAACGCCGGCGCAGCGAAAGAGCTTGCTCGATCCGTACGTCGATCGGATCAAGGAACTGCTGGCCAAGGACCCCGACCTCTCGGCCGTGCGCATTCGCGAGGAGATCGCCCGCGCCGTGGCTATACCGGCAGCGCGCACATCCTGCGGCGTTACTTGCGTGAAGTCCGGCCGGCACGCGGCCGTGTCTACCAGGAAGTGCATTATGATCCGGGCCAGGCCATGCAGATCGATTGGGGCGATTGCGGCTCTGTCCAGGTTGGCTCGACCAAACGCAAGGTCTCGGTGTTCGTGGCCGTGCTCTGTTATAGCCGGCATGCTCTACATCGAGTTCACCCTCTCGCAACGCAAGGCCGAGTTCTACCGCGGCCTGGTCAACGCCTTGACCTTCTTCGGCGGCAGTCCGCGCGCCGTGATCTTCGACAACCTCAAGGCGGCCGTGCTCAACGGCTCCGGCCGTCACGCCTGTTTCCATCCCGAGTTCCTGGCGCTGTGCGGCTATTTCTGCATGCAGCCCTCGCCTGCGCCGCACGCGACCCGGAATCGAAAGGGGTCGTCGAAGGCGGCGTGCGCTACGTGAAGCACAACGCCCTGGCCGGCCGGGCCGACGAACTGCTCCGCTTCGAGGATTACCTGGCCCTGGCGCCGGCCTGGCGCGATCAGGTCGCCAATGTGCGGCTGCACGAGAGCACCCGCGAGCGGCCCATCGATCGCTTCGAGCAGGAGCGGAAGCTGTTGCGGCCATTGCCCGCCATCCCCTTCGACACCGACGAAGTCGTGCCGGCCATCGTCAGCCCGCATGCCCGCGTCGCCTTCGACGGCAATCGCTATTCGGCGCCGCCGCAGTTCGTGCGCAAGACCCTCACCATTCGCGCCAACCGCGATGAACTGCGCCTGCTGCACGAAGGCCAAGTGGTGGCGCAACACGTCCGCAGTTACGAACGCGGCCAGTTGCTGGTGCTGCCGGAGCACCGCCTGGCGGCCCTGACGCTCCGCCAGCGACCGCGGCAACGAGCGCTGGAACAGGAATTTGACGAGTGGGGACCGGCACGCGCGTGAGTTCCATCTCGGGCTCGAATGGCCGACCGATCAAGACCGGCGTCCATCTGCGTCGCTTGCTCAACTTGGCCCAGATTTACGGGCGGACCGAAGTGTTGGCCGCCATCAGCCGCGCCGTGGAATTGAAGACTTACGATGCCGCCTACGTGGAGAACCTGCTGCTGGCCGAACGCCGTCGCCGGCAACTCCCCACGCCGACCATCCCCACTCCCAAACGCCGCGAACTGATCGACGACATCGAACTCGAACCCGCCGACCCCGCCCTCTACGACCGCTTTTACCACGACACCGAGGACGATTCCCATGCCACGACCTGACCCCGCGCCCACGCAACTTGATCGCGACTTGGCCGACTTGAAACTCCTGGAAATCGCCAAGTCCTATCGCGAAGTGCTGGACGAAGCGGCCCGCAAAGGCAGTTCCATGCTGGAAGTGCTGGCCACGCTCATCGGCATGGAGCAGACCGTCCGCCAGCAGCGCGCCCTCGAACGGCGCACTGCGGCAAGCACGGCTGCCCAAGCAGAAGACCTTGGCCGAATATGATTTCACCTTCCCCAAGCGCATTCCCAAAACGGCCATCGTTCGCCTCTTCGACTGCGATTTCATTCCCGCGGCATGGCAACGCCGTCCTGATTGGCCCGACCGGAACGGGAAAAACGCACCTTCTCACCGCCCTGGGTTACACGGCTGCTGAACGCGGCTACTCCGTGCGCTACACGCGGGTGGTCGACATGCTCAATTACCTGACCACCGCCCAAATCAACGGCCGCCTGGCCGACGCCCTCAAAACTTATGTTCGCCCGCAAATCCTCCTGCTTGATGAGCTGGGCTATCTGCCGATCGACAAGCGCGGGGCCGACCTGTTGTTCCAGGTAGTCGCTGCCCGTTATGAATCCGGATCGATCGTCTTGACCACGAATCGCACCTTCCGGGAATGGGGCACGCTGTTTGATGTGGACAACACCCTGGCCACGGCCTTGATCGACCGGCTGATGCATCACGGGGAGGCACTCGTTATCAAAGGAGACAGCTATCGCATGAGAGACAAAGACAAACCAGAAGACCCACCCAGCGTTTGACGTCGGCGGGCGCTCCCGCTGTTGGCGAAGCCGTTCCCCACGGCCTCTGAGCTTCACGTCGTCAGTGATCGGGAAGTCCAGCCCACCCACGAAGAGCCCGCCGCGCCCGCGGGCCTCTCGTGCGGCCGATCGGTTCGTTGACGGAGCCAAGTCGCCAGGCCCTGGTCCCGTGTCGCCGGCAGTTCCCTTCGCGAACTTCGTCCGAGCACGCGGGCCATCCTGGCCAGACTCTCGGCCACCCTCACGCACCGTCTTCGGCGGTGGTCCCAACCACTCGCGACCGGCTCAACGGCCTTGAACGGCTCGCCAGCATCTCCGCGCCACGCCGCGTCAAGCCACTACTCCCGGCCCGCGCTGACTCCGCGTTTTTTTTACAGTGCGCCGAGCTGCGCCACCCGTGCGCGCCGAACCGCCCGCGGGCCTAAACGGCGCTGCCCTCACGCTCGAAAACGGCGCTGTTCTGTTGCTCGGTATCAAGATATAATGCGACACGCGGCAATAGGGTCAGGGCTTCGGCGTAAATGGCTATCGTTAACGTTATCAAGAGAAACGGCCCGCCGGATGTTTTTCTTGATTTAGCGAGGGTTCCCCATGTTTGGTTGGCTCAAGAAGAAAACGCCTGTTCCGGAGGGCATGACCGAACAACAGTGGCTGGAATGCACCGACTCGTTACAGATGCTTTGGTTTCTTGACGGCACGCCAGGTGGTGATTACATTCCGGACAATTGCGATTACCCGTACATGGAGTCACTCAGCGAAAGTTGAGGCTGTTTGCTTGCGGCTGCTGTCGTCAGTTTTGGAGTTTGCTGACCGATGGCACAAGCCAAAAGGCTGTTGAAACCGCAGAACTCTTCGCAGATGGAAGATACGATGCCGAACAAATGGATGACGCAGACGAAATTGGAGACAATCCATCGCTGCAAGAATACGATTGGGCAGCCCGTGCCGCCTATAAGACCCTTCACTTTGATGCCTGCATGGCCGCATTTACTACGTCCGAATGGCGTGTGATGCGGTGCGGGCTGTCGGCATGGCGTGCTCGGGAATATGCTTGTGAAGTAAAAGAATTCGCCTCAATGTCCGATGGCGATAGATATGCTATACTCGACTCTCCTGCGGTAATTACCGCCCG